>NZ_CDCA01000051.1 GCF_000820185.1 Aeromonas tecta | reverse complement strand
CCCAATGCGCCATTGCTGGCCACACCGTTGCCCGCCACAAACACCGACTGGCCCGCATCCGCATCGGTCACGGTCAGCACGCCGCTGTCGGTCAGGGTCGGGTTGGCCGCGTCTTCGGTGACCGCACCCAGGTCGTCGCCGGCGATGGTCGGCAGATCGTTGGTGCCGGTGATGGTGATGGTCACGGTATGCGTGGTGCCGTCGGCACTCTGGACGGTGAAGGTCTCGACCTTGGTCTCGCCCTCCTTGAGGTACTGCACCGCCGCGTTGGCCACGTTGTAAGTCCAGGCGCCGCCTTTGGTGATGGTCAGGCTGCCCAGTGCGCCATTGCTGGCCACACCGTTGCCCGCCACAAACACCGACTGGCCCGCATCCGCATCGGTCACGGTCAGCACGCCGCTGTCGGTCAGAGTCGGGTTGGTCGCGTCTTCGGTGACCGCACCCAGGTCGGCACCGCTGATGATAGCGGCATCGTTGACCGGTGTGACGGTACCGGTCACGCCCGCGCTGGCGTTGTGCAAACCGTCGGTGATCGTGTATTCGAAGGAAATGTTGCCATTGAAATCGGGGGCTGGCGTGAAGACCAGCTGGCCATTGTTGAGTGTCACAGTGCCATTGTTGATGGCCACCGAGCCACCCTCGGCAATCGTCTGACCGTTGATGGCCGTGATGGTCAGTCGATCGCCATCCACATCCGTATCGTTACCAAGCACATTGATGGTGACGGTGCCATCTTCCGTCATGGTGAACTGATCATTCCCGGGCAAGGGAGGGGCATTCACCGTGCTGTTGTCGGTGCCTTTGGGCGATATGTTGCCTGCCGAGTCGGTCAGGGTGGCATCGACCGAAACAGGGCCATTGGCCGGCAGATCGGCCGTGGGGATGGTCAGGTTAACCTGAGCCTTGTTGATGTCATCGGCCGTCAGTATGGAACTGCTGTCAGGCACACCATCACCATTCCAGTCCACATCGAGGCGATCCCCGACCTTGGCGTCGGCGGGCAAGCGGATGATGACATCCACCCCATTCTCCCGCTCATTGGCGGAAATAACGTTGTCCGCTCCATCCTGGATCTCCACTAGAGGTGCCGTCGGCGCCGTACTATCCACGCTGCCATTATCGGTAGCGGTACCGGTGTTGCCGGAAGGGTCGGTCACCGAGGCGGTGACGTCATAAGGGCCATCGGCCAGCGGAGTGACCACATCCACGCTGAAGCTGCCATCCGGATTGACCGTGGTGATCAGCGTCTGTTGCTTGCCGCTGGCATCGGTCACCAACAGGGTCACAGTGCTGCCCGGCAGCGCATCGGTTGTACCGGTCAGGGTCGGGGTATTGTCATTGGTGTTGTCAGGAGCGGAGACGGTAATGACGGGCGCAGTCAGATCGACATTCTCGTCCTCGCCATCCCGTGCCTCGGCAACGACGCCAGGCTCGCCCGGATTGGCGGTATCAAACCCGGCAGCGGCGATGGTGGTATCCCCTGTTCTATCGATGGAGATAAAGCCGCCGTTGCCGCTGGCACCGGCGACGCCGCCCACGTTACCGGCGGCAGGCGCACCACCCGCGGCAGAGGCTTCAAAGGTTTTGGTCGGGTCAGCCCCGTCCAGAATGGCTTTTTGCAGGGCAGCGATATCGTCAGGAGTCTGCGCGGCATTGTTTTGTGCCAGCAAGATATCTTCTGCAGCGGAGGTGGGTTCCTTGGTCGGGCTCAGCGTGAAGGTCTCGCTTCCACCCTGGAAGCTGGCGCCGTCCGGGGTGAGCACTACCGCATCTTTGGGCAGCACATCGCCTTCAGTCAGAAGTGTTTGACTCCCATCCGCGGCAACCAGATAGATTTTGCCTTTAAGCTGGGTAACGACGACATCCTGATCCAATGCGATATTGTGGCTGCTCATGTTTTCTCCTGAATATCTATGGGCATACATTTCCAGCGTCTAATGTGCCTGCGATACAGGCTATATACCAGTGAGAAAAATCGAATGAATGGACTGATATGAGGCTGAGTTTTGCGCTAAAAACGAAGGGAGGTAGAAAGGAATAAAATTAGTTAAATCAATAATATCGACTGTGACAATTGGAAAGCGGGCACCCCATGGGTACCCGCCCTCCCTGGGCTCAGACTCCGGCCCAGAGCAGGATGGCCAGCAGCTGGGGCGAGATGATCCGCAAGAACATCACCAGCGGATAGACGGTCGCGTAAGACAGAGCACTGGCCCCACTGGTGGGATGCATGCCATTGGCAAAGGCCAGAGCGGGTGGATCCGTCATGGAGCCCGCCAGCAGACCGCACAGGGTGAGATAGTTGAGCTTGCCATAGTGGCGCGCCAGCACGCCGACCACCAGCAGCGGGATCAGGGTGATCGCCATGCCATACATCATCCAGGCAGGGCCATCGCCGTTGATCAGGGTATCGATGAAGCCGGCCCCGGATTTGAATCCCACCACCGCCAAAAACAGCACTATGCCAATCTCCCGCAGCGCCAGGTTGGCGCTCGGTGGCATGAACCAGTAGAGCTTGCCGATGCTGCCGATGCGAGACAGGATCAAGGCGACCACCAGCGGTCCTCCCGCCAACCCCAGTTTCAGCGCGGCCGGAAACCCCGGTAGATAGAAGGGAATGGAGCCGAGCAATACCCCAAGGCCGATCCCGATGAACACCGGCAGCATCTGCACCTGTTGCAACTTCTGCTGCACGTTGCCCACCACGCTGGTCACCGCCTCGATGGCCTCGAGGCGTCCCACCAGGTTGAGGATGTCACCAAACTGCAGGCTGGTCTGGCTGGTCGGCACCAGCTCGATCCCAGCCCGATTGAGCCGTGAGATGACCACATCGTACTTCTGCTTGATGTCGAGATCGCGAAGCCGCTTGCCCAGCACCTGTTCGTTGGTGACTACCACCCGCTCGACCCGCAGATCGGTGCCACGCGTCGAAAGAGACGTCTCCACCTCTTCCCCCAGCACCAGCAACACCTTGCGCAAAGCATGTTGCTCCCCGACTAGGTGCAGTAAGTCGCCAAGCTCGATGCGCGAATCCGGCTTCGGTACCATCAGCTCGTCACCGCGCTTGAGGCGTGAACAGATCACATCGGTCTCATCCAGGCTGGGGATCTCTTGCAGCATCAGGCCATGGATATTGGGGTTGCGCACCGCGATGTTGATGGTGCTCAGACTCTCCTTGCCCTTGCTCGCCTGCTGTTCAAACGCGGCCGCCTCTTCCTCGATCTTGATGCGAAAGAACATGCGTATGAGCCACATGGTGAGCAAAATGCCGCAGATCCCGAACGGATAGGCCACCGCATAGCCCATCCCCATCAACCCGGTCATGCCCGGATCGGCGCCGAGTTCGGCCAGGATCTGTTGCCCCGCCCCAAGGGAAGGAGTGTTGGTGACGGCGCCGGAGAAGACCCCGAGGATCACCGGCAGCGGCACATCAAACAACTGGTGCAAGGCCGCCGCCACCACACAACCGAGCAGTACCAGCAGGGCGGCGAAGCCATTGAGCTTGAGGCCTGAGCTGCGCAGGGACGAGAAGAAGCCGGGCCCGACCTGGATGCCGATGGTGTAGACGAACAGGATCAGGCCAAATTCTTGAATAAAGTGAAGGGTTTGCTCATTTAATTGCAGGCCGGAGAGACCTGCGAAGTGACCCACTATGATGCCGCCAAACAGCACCCCGCCAATCCCCAAACCAACGCCATAGACTCGCCAGTTCCCCAGCCAGAGTCCCAGCACAGCCACCAGCGACAACATGCTGATGGAAAGCGCGATTTCACTCATGTGTGCATCCTTTCCAAGCTGAACTGACCCTAGCTTGTCAGCAAACGAGGAGGCCGACTGTGGGATGCCGCACGAATTCAGGCTTTCATGGCCACAAAAATACCAACAAAGGGTTAACTACTCCACATAGCCATAGATGGCCGCGAAGTGACACAGGCTGCCCCCCAGCACAAACAAGTGCCAGATGGCATGGTTATAGGGAATTCGCCTGGCTACATAGAAGAGTACCCCCAGACTGTATACCAGCCCCCCCAGCCCCAGCAGCAGTAACCCCTCTCCCGCCATATGCAGATAGAGCTGATAGACCACCACCAGCGACAACCAGCCCAGCATCAGGTAGGTGAACAGTGACAACCGCTTGAAACGGTTGATAAACAGCAGCTTGAATACCACCCCTGCCAAGGCCAGCGCCCAGATCACCACCATCAGCCCCTGGGCCAGCGGGGTATCGAGCGCCACCAGCAGGAAGGGGGTGTAGGTACCGGCGATGAGCAAATAGATAGCGCAGTGATCGAACACCTTGCACCAACGCCTGGCCACCCCTGACGCCATGCTGTGGTAGAGGGTCGAGGCGAGATAGAGCAACACCAGGCTGGCGCCATAGAGGCCGTAGCTCAGTAAAGCCTGCGGGCCCTGATCCCAGCCCTTGTGCAGCAGCAGGATCAGACCAATGATCCCCAGCACCAGCCCCAGCCCGTGGCTGAGGCGATTGGCCCACTCTTCTTTGGGGGAATAACCCGTCACTTCACTCATTGCTTACTCCTGACAGACGCCCGTCCAGACTCGGCTCACTCTAGCGGCCCTTTTTTCAGGCTACAAGTGTTAGCTCAAAATAAAGGAACGGGCAACCCTGGGCTCTTCGCCATCGGAGATGGCTGCCCCCTATGCCCCTTTGGTGTATGCTCTGCGCCCGATGCCTATGCCCCGTGCAGATGGCAATGCATACCAGGCGCCCTTGTCGCCCGGTACTTTCTGCCCGACATGCCGGTCTGGAGAACCTGATGAAACTGACTGAACTGTTTACACAACTGGACCCTGCCTTCGGCCAGGCCATGACGGCCCTGCTGGAGACCTTCCTCCACTCGGATGACAGTCAGGTACCCTATCAGCGGGGCAGCTTCACCCATCAACTCGACCAGTCCCGCATGCCCGCCGCCGGCATCAACACGACAGAGTACCTCACTCGGTTGGCCAGCCTGGTACCCGGCGCCTCCCATCTAACTTCCCCACGCTACATGGGGCACATGACGGCGCCACTGCCGGCCTTCACCGCCGAGCTCTCCCGCCTGCTGGTGATGCTCAACCAGAACCCGATGAAGATGGAGTCCTCCCGCCTGCTCAGTTTCCTGGAGCGGGAGGTGCTGGCCAAACTGCACCGCCTCATCTATCGCGCCGATGATGGCTTCTATGAGACGCAGATGCATGCCAAGGATGCCGCCCTCGGCGTCATGACCAGCGGCGGCACCATCGCCAATGTCACCGCCCTCTGGCTGGCCCGTAACCGGGTCTGTGGCGACAACCTGTTTGCCCTCTATGAACAGGGCTACCGCGGCGCCGTGGTGCTGGGATCGCGGTTGATGCACTACTCCTTCGACAAGGGCATGGATCTGCTGGGACTGGGGGCCGCGAACGTCTGGCGCCTCGATACCGACGTCGACAACCGACTCGACATCCAGGCGCTGGAGCGTGCGCTGACGCGCTGCAAGGAGCAGAAGCTCAAGGTGTTGGCGCTGGTCGGGGTTGCCGGCAGCACGGATTTTGGATCCATCGATCCCCTGCCCGAACTTGCCGCCATCGCGGCCCGTGAGCAGATCCATTTTCATGTGGATGCGGCCTGGGGCGGCCCGACCCTCTACTCGCCTCGCTATCAGGGGTTGCTGGCCGGGATCGAGCGGGCCGATACGGTGACCCTGGACGGCCACAAGCAGCTGCTGGTACCGCTCGGCACCGGCATGCTGCTCTGTCGCCAGCCGGATCTGATGATGACGGTCAAGCGAGAGGCCCCCTACGCCATTCGCGCGACCTCCTTCGATCAGGGCCGTTTCACCCTGGAGGGAACCCGCCCCGCCAACGCCCTTTACCTGGACGCCGCCTTCCAGCTGTTGGGCCAGCAGGGCTATGCCGAACTCATCGAGGCCAACTATGACAGGGCCCGACTGATGGCCAGCCTGATCGAGGCCAGCCCCGCCTTCGAGCTGATGTCGGCGCCGGTGATGAACCTGCTCTCCTACCGCTGCATTCCACCCCACTTGCAGGGCAAGGTGCTGGATGAGGCGGCAAACAGCCAGATCAACCAGTTCAACGTGGCGCTGCAAAAAGCGCAGCGGGCCGAGGGACACAGCTTCGTCTCCCGTACCCAGCGGGCGGTGGGGCGTTACGGCGAGCTGCCGCTCACTCTGCTGCGTGCCGTGCTGCTCAATCCCTTGATAGAAGAGCGCCATATTCGCGAGCTGCTCGCCGATCAGCTACGCCTTGGCGACGTCATCGCAGAGCAGCTCTTTGGCGTGACGACATAGATAAACCGGGCTCGCCGGCAGATCTCGGTGTCCGGCAGCGAGGGTTCTGCCTACGGCACAACAAGCTGATGGAACCGACGGCAATCCGGTTGGTCTTATTCATTTGCCGTTGCCTAACAGGCAGGTACACTGAGTAAAATTTCGAGGTTAATGAGCCCAGCATGAAGCAGTTTATTGAATTTATTCCCCTGATCGTGTTCTTTGCCGTCTACAAGTTCTACGACATCTATACCGCCACCGGTGCCCTGGTGGTGGTGACCGCTCTACAACTCCTCTACAGCTGGGTGCGCTATCGCAAGGTCGAGAAGATGCAGCTGTTCACCTTCTTGCTGGTTGGTTTCTTCGGCGGCCTGACGGTTTTCTTCCATGACGATACCTTCATCAAGTGGAAGGTGACCGTCATTAACGTGCTGTTTGCCTTGGCGCTACTTATCAGCCGCTACGGTTTTGGCAAGAATCTGATCAAGCAGATGCTGGCCAAGGAGCTGCAGGCACCGGATCGCATCTGGGACAACGTCAATCTCGGCTGGGTCGGTTTCTTCGCCATCTGTGGCCTGCTCAACCTCTACGTGGCCTTCAACCTGTCACAGGAGATGTGGGTCAACTTCAAGGTGTTTGGTCTGCTCGGCATGACGCTGGTGTTCACCCTGCTGAGCGGTGTCTACCTCTATCGCCACCTGCCAGCCGAGCAGAAGGCAGAACAGAAAAAATAACCGCTACCAGAAAAGGATTCTCTCATGTGGTATCTGATCTATTCCGAAGACGTCGCAGGCAGTCTGCCCCAGCGTAAATTGACTCGCCCCGCTCACCTGGCTCGTCTGCAGGCGCTGCAGGATGAGGGGCGCTTGCTGACCGCCGGCCCCAACCCGGCCATCGATGCCGAGGATCCCGCCGATGCGGGCTTCACCGGCAGCACGGTGATCGCCGAGTTCAACAGCCAGTCAGAGGCCAAGGCCTGGGCGGATGCCGATCCTTACGTGGCGGCGGGCGTCTACGCCAAGGTCACCATCAAGCCCTACAAGAAGGTGTTCTGACCTTCGGCTATTGATTCGATGGCAGATAAAAATGCAGAAGGCCGGACAATGTCCGGCCTTCTCGTCTCTGCATGGTTTCACCTAGACACTTTCAGATCAACACTCTCATATCGATACTGTGGGACTCTGTGATGCCTTATCAGGCCTTGGCCACAAACCAGGGGTTGAGGATATCCGGCTTGTTGTAGGCAAGGGGCTCGCCATTGAGCTGGGTCACACTGCCTCCCGCCCCTTCCAGCACCGCCTGCGCCGCCGCTGTATCCCATTCACAGGTCGGAGCCAGACGCGGGTAAACCTCGGCCCCGCCTTCTGCGATGATGCAGAACTTAAGTGAACTACCCATGGCGACCAACTCAATCTCCCCCCTCTCTATGTCACCAAACTGGGCCAGGTAATCCAGGGTAGCCTGGGACAGATGGTTGCGACTGCCCACCACTCGCCACGGCTTGCCCTCCAGATGAGCTTGGGTTTGGATCGCGACAGAGCCATGTTCCTCAATCCGCCAAGCGCCCAGCCCCTTGCCGCCATACCAGAGCTTGTCAAATACCGGGGCGTAGACCAGCCCCCAGACCGGCTTGCCATGGTCCATCAAGGCAATGTTCACCGTGAACTCGCCATTGCGGGAGACAAACTCCTTGGTGCCATCCAGCGGGTCCACCAGCCAGTAACGGGACCAGCCGAGCCGCGCCTGCATGACGCCCACATCCGACTCCTCCGACAGCACGGGGATATCAGGGGTCAAACTGGCCAGCGCCTGCACTATCACCTCATGAGCCCCTTTGTCGGCGGCGGTGAGCGGGCTCTCGTCCTGCTTGTACTCCACCGCGAAGGGCTGACGATAGATAGCCATGATGGTGCGGCCTGCAGCGCGGGCGATGGGTTCCAGCTCGGAAATGGCGGGTAAATACATGGAAAAAGCATCTCACTCAAATGGTTAGCCAGTGTACCGATTCTAGCGGTACGTGGCTTATAGCTGATTGAACTGTGTTATTCCCTGTTAATTCTGACAGACGAAAAGTGGCGCAGCTCGACTAGCTTTCTATAGCCAATCGGCACTACACAAGGATGTGAAACCCATGAATTACAAGACACTCACTGCCGCCCTGTTGCTGGGCTGTCTGCCGCTCTTGAGCCAACCGGTGCTGGCTGCCGACAAGCCGGCAGCCAAGCCTGCCACGACCGTTACCAGCGCCAAGGAGGTCGGCAAGATCAACCTGAACACCGCCAGTGCCAATGAACTCACGGAACTGAAAGGGATTGGCGAGAAGAAGGCGCAAGCCATCGTCGACTATCGCGAGAAGCAGGGCAAGTTCACCTCGGTGGATCAGCTTGCTGACGTGAGTGGCATAGGGCCCGCCACTCTGGATGCCAACCGGGACATGATTATCGTCAAATAACAGATCAAGACCCGTTTCATGATGAGGGCAGCCGGTGGCTGCCCTATTTTTCTTCGGGTATCATGAGCCCACTTTGTACCTTCGGACTCACTTTCATGAAAAAGACACCGCTCGTTGTACGCAAGGCCGTTCTCCCCGTCGCCGGTCTGGGTACCCGCATGTTGCCCGCCACCAAGGCCATCCCGAAAGAGATGCTGCCAGTGGTCGACAAGCCATTGATCCAGTATGTGGTGCGCGAGGCCATCGCCGCTGGCATCAAGGAGATCATTCTGGTGACCCACTCCAGTAAAAACTCCATCGAAAACCACTTCGACAAGAGCTTCGAGCTGGAAGCGACCCTGGAGAAACGGGTCAAGCGTCAGCTGCTGGAAGAGGTGCAGCACATCTGCCCGAAAGATGTGACCATCATGCACATACGCCAGGGGGAGGCCAAAGGGCTGGGTCATGCCATACTCTGCGCCCGCCCGCTGATCGGCGATCAGCCCTTTGCCGTACTGTTGCCGGATGTGTTGATCGACGAAGTCGCCAGCAATCTCAAGCAAGACAACTTGGCGGAGATGGTGCACCTGTTCGAGGAAGATCAGATCAGCCAGATCATGGTGGAAGCCGTGCCCGAGAGCGAAGTGGACAAGTACGGCATCGCCGACATCAAGGGCGAGGCGCTCAGTGCCGGCATGTCCCTGCCGATGCAGGCCATCGTCGAGAAGCCACCGCGCGATGAAGCCCCCTCCAACCTGGCCGTGGTCGGTCGCTATGTGCTGTCTGCCAATATCTGGCCCCTGCTGGAGAAGACCCCAGCCGGAGCCGGGGACGAGATCCAGCTGACCGATGCCATCGCCATGCTGATGGAGCACGAGCAGGTCAACGCCTATTTCATGAAGGGCCGCAGCCACGATTGCGGCAGCAAGATGGGTTATATGAAAGCCAACGTGGAATATGCCGTTCGCCATTCAGAGCTCAACGGAGAATTCACGACCTGGTTGAAGCAGTTCGTCAAACAGCTGTAATCGCTGAATATTTGCACAATCTGTAGAATAAAAAACTGGGCATCGTTCGATGCCCTTTTTCATTTAATAAACATAAAATCAACCATTGATAGATAAAATAACGTCAAAAACGCTCGTTGTAATTCGATTCCGCTTGTTTTATAAGGAATATGGCTTGTTCCTAGCCCTTGCATAAAATTCCTAAAAAAATATAAGACACAGGTGGAAGTTCCAATGAATAATCCGTCCAAAGGGACCTTTTTAGGTCACCCTAAAGGGCTTTTTTTGCTCTTTAGTACCGAACTGTGGGAGAGATTCTCCTATTACGGCATGCGTGCCGTACTCGTCCTCTATCTGACTGACATGACCGCCAACGGCGGCATGGGCTGGACCCAAGCCGACGCCCTCAAGCTGTACGGCATCTATACCGGCCTGGTCTATATCACCCCGATCATCGGCGGCTGGCTGGCAGACACCTTCCTGGGTCAGCGTCGCGCGATCCTGATTGGTGCCATCTTCATGGCCGCAGGCCAGTTCACCCTGGCCCTGCCGCACGCCATGTTCCCGGACATGGTCAACACCGTCTTCTACGCAGGCCTCGGCTTGCTGATCCTGGGTAATGGTCTGTTCAAACCGAACATCTCCACCATGGTCGGTGATCTCTACAAGGAAGGTGATCACCGTCGTGACGGTGCCTTCACCATCTTCTATATGGGCATCAACCTGGGCTCCCTGCTGGCTGGCGTGATCTGTGGCGCCGCGGCAACTGCCTATGGCTGGCAGGCTGCCTTCGTCAGCGCCGGTATCGGCATGCTGCTCTCTCTGGTGGTGCAGGCCACCATGGCCCAGCGCTTCTTGGGTGACATCGGTCGTGTACCGGCCGCCCAACGCGCCGCCGAGCAACGCTCCAAAGAGCAAAAAGCCCCGCTGACCAAGCAAGAAGTGGATCGCATCAAGGTCATTCTGGTGCTGGGTCTGTTCACCATCATCTTCTGGGCAGGCTTCGAGCAGGCCGGTGGTCTGATGAACCTGTACGCGCAGGAATATACCGACCGCATGATCGGCAGCTTCGAAGTGCCGACCGCCTGGTTCCAGTCCCTGAACCCCTTCTTCATCATCACCTTGGCTCCGATTGTGGCGGCTATCTGGATCAAGCTCGGCAATAAAGAGCCGAACTCTCCGGTGAAGTTCGCCATGGGTCTGTTCTTCCTGGCCATCGGCTTCCTGTTCATGATCGGTGCCGTGCTGGAGCAAGGTGGCGATCAGGCCGTCAAGACCTCCATGTTCTGGCTGGTTGGTGCTTACCTGTTCCACACTCTGGGCGAGCTCTGCCTCTCCCCGATCGGCCTCTCCATGGTGACCAAGCTGGCTCCGCTGCGCCTGGCCTCCCTGATGATGGGTGCCTGGTTCGGCTTCGTCGCCCTGGCCAACTACATCGCCGGCTTCGTGGGTTCCTTCGTCGGTGAGTCCGGTGCCATCGCCATCTTCGGCGGCATCGCCATCGCTGCCGTGATCAGTGCCCTGATCCTGCTGACCATGGCCAATCGCCTGGTCTACTGGATGCACGGCGCCGAAGGCCCCGCCAAAGAGTCTGATGAGCACGACAAAAACCTGCAGTCTGCCGCCGTCTAAGCGGTCTGGATTGTCAGCAAAAAAAGGGCGCCCAGTGGGCGCCCTTTTTTTATATTCATCCATCAGTGATGGCGCACCTGCATCTTCAGGGCACTGCCACTGTCGCTGCGAAACTGCAGCTCGAACGGCTCATGCCAGCTACGCCTATGCAGCGCATAGCGGGTACTGCGCATCAGCCCGAGCGGCAAGCCCCCCGAGCGCATCAGCCAGTGAGGCGAGGTCAGGCCCGCATTGGCAAATACCAGACCGTCTTCCTGATCAAACAGCAATGCCGCCATGGAAAACGAGTGGCGCAGGCCAGACTCCAGTAGTTGCAGATTCAAGTAATCGAGCAGGCGATGTGGCTGGGTCAGCAGCAGACTCTCCTGCTGTTGATACTGGCGGTAGGGCCCATTCATCAAAGAGCGTACCAGAGCGCCACAGAATGCAGCATCCATGCCAAGAACAGGCAGCTCCATCACCAGCACCAGCAACTTGTCATCCAGCTTGAAGGTGTCGGGAATGAAGAGGTTGCCCATGCCAGCGAAGGTCACCTGCCAGGGGCCCCACTCCTGTAAACCCGGCGGGGTCAGCCAGGCCAGCAGCCGACTGGAGGCCCGGTCGTGGGCCCGGAAGAAATCCATGTGCTCCATCAATTCCAGCTGCTGACTATGGTGCAGGTTGCCCGCCAGGCACTGATCGATACTGCGCCGAATCTGGCTGTAGTCGGACACCGGTTTGATGAAAAAGTCCCTGGCTCCCGCTCGCAGCGCTCGCTCGACCGAGGCCATCTTGTCCTGACCCGAAATGACGATGACCGGCACCTCCGGGTAGCGGGCGGTCAGGCAGGCGATCACCTCATGCCCATCCATGTTGGGCATGTTCAGATCACATAACACGATATCGGGGTGATATAACGCGGCGGCGGAGAGACCTTCTATCCCGTCTTCGGCCTGAAATACACAGGCTCCATCATGCTCGAGATAAGAGACCAGCGAGTGGCGAAAAACCGCCTCATCCTCCACCACCAAGATCCGTAGTCCGGCTTCTGACATCTTGACAAAGCTCTTATTAGTCAAACGGTTATTTGAGCATTAAGCCTAGTCTAGCTGTGGTCAATTTAGCCAGCCCGATGTCGCCGCAAGTCGTTTGAAAGCGGGGCAATGCCTTCCAACCATTTGAAATTATCGGATTATTTCGCCAATATTTTCTGCCTTGAAAAACGACTATCGGCCTCTTACCCGCGCATACCAAAGCGAGCACGGTGGATGAGCCTTCGCCTCATCATGCACCTCAGCCATGAATTGTATGAGGCCCCGCCATGAGGGATAATGCCCCCATTCCAGATCGTGAAGAACACCATGACCCCAGCCGAATACAGCGCCCTCGCCCATCCCAGATTGCCCCATCCGGCACGCAGTCTCTACACCTTGCAGTTGCGCAGACTGGTGCTGGAGCATCAGCTGGCCAGGCTCAATTACCCCGAGCTCGGACGGTCGTTGGCGGTCGTGGATCCCAGCGATCCGAGCGGCTTCTGTTTCCAGGTCAATGCCCGCCAACTGACCGAGCTGCTCGATGAGTTGATGGAGGCTGGACTGCTACAGGTCGAGGCTCAGCCCGAGAGTGAGCACTACCATCAGTGCCCGTTTCAGCTGCCGTTGCTGAGCCAGCGAGTGCGCAGTCCGCTGCCTGAGCGACCGTTCCAGATGCACCTGCAGTGGCGACCGGATGAGGAGCTGCCCGCCCTCGCCCGTCTGTGCGGGGTGATCGATGCCAGCTACAACGAAGAAGATCTCGGGGAGTTCATCGCCTACTGGCTGGGCCGCCCCGAGGTGTTCGACTCCCAGCATCAGTGGATGCTGCGGTTTATCCGTGCCCTCAAGAGCCGCCGCTACGCTCGTCGCCAGCCGACCATAGTGGCGGGTTACCAGCAAGTCACCCCGGCGCCCGTCGAGTCGGGCCCGAGCAAACGGGCACAGGAGATGATCGAAGAGGCCAAACGCCTGGCTCAGGGGCCGGATAATGATTGATCCCAAATGCCCGCAGCAGGCACTATTAGTCGCGCCATCGGCCGCACCATCAACCCCTTGCCACCCAGCCCCAGCAGAAGGAGCCTTCCATGACTGACCCGCACGACCCCCTGCGCCAGGAGCTGGAGGAGATCGAGGCCAAGCGCCGCAAGATCGCCAAAGCCAAACAGGACCAGCGTGTCCACGATCCCGAACTGAGCCAGCATGTGGGTGGTTTGCTTGAGCGCATTCGCCGCCTACAAGCCCAGACTGGCGGCAGCCAGTACGACTACGAGACCCTGCGCAAAGAATATGATGCCAAGGCCAACGCCGAGGTGCGCGAACTGCAGAAGGCGGCGCGCCAGGAGCGGATCCAGAAGCTGATCGCCCAGGCCGATCTCAACCCGGACTGGGTATTTGAAAAAATGGATGCCAGCGATCCGGCACTGCAATATCCCATTGAGACCGCCCGCTACTTCATCAGTGGCTTCGAGCACTGGGAGAAGAGTGGTGGCGGCTGCATGCTGATCTACGGCGACTATGGTACCGGCAAATCCACCCTGGCAGGCGCCGTGGCCCATGAGTTGATCGAGCTGCATCAGAAATCGGTGATCTTCCAGCAGTGGGCCTCGGTGGTGGATCGGCTGTTCTTCAACGTCATTCAGGATCAGGAGGAGCGCAACCAATACCGCCGCGCGCTGGAAGAGGTGGATTTGCTGATCATCGACGAAGTCGCGGCGAATCGCGCCAAGATGGCGGAGAGTCAGTCCAGCTTCCTCGGCCACCTGTTGCGTCGTCGTCGCAACCTGTCGAAAAGCGTCATCATCATCACCAACCACAACCCCCAGAGCCTGCATCAGGCCATTGGTGACTTCAGCTTCGAGGCCATCAAGGCGTTCAACCCGGTGGATATTCACCTGAGCGGCCCCAGCCGTCGTCCCAGCATCGGCCACTACAACGGCTGATCAGTCGGGCCAGCGTCACCGACGTCTGGCCCCTCTTTACTCTCTCGCCTCACAAATAAAAACAACTCTCATTTACATCACACCACCAAGCCCCTAGGCTAGCCCTTTTCTTCAAGGGGACTCTCTCATGCCAACCACACTCATCTTCGGAGCCAGCCGCGGACTGGGCCGTGCCTTCACCGATCTGGCCCTGCGTCAGGGCCACAGGGTCGTGGCGCTGGTACGCAGCCCCGAGATTGTCGCCGAGCTGCATGGATTGGGAGTCGAAGTCGTTCAGGGAGATGCCCTGGATCCGGCGGCAGTCAGCCAAGCCTGTACCCAAGCAGGCCGCGACGCCCGGGTCGTCTCCACCCTGGGCAGCTTTCGCCAGACCCAGCCGGTGGATTACCAGGGCAACCGTCATGTGATAGACGCCATGGAACAAACCGGGCTCAAGCGCCTGCTGCTGGTGACCTCCCTCGGTTGCGGTGACAGCTGGCAATATCTGCCCGAGCGGGCGCGGGAAGCCTTCGGTCACGAGGTGCGCTTGAAGAGCCTGGCAGAGAGCTGGTTGCAGACAAGCGCGCTGAGCTGGACCATCTTGCGCCCGGCCGGCTTGCAAGATGGCGAGGCCACCAATCAGGCGGTACTGAGCCAGGGGAAGGAGGTGCACGGTCTGGTGCGTCGCCAGGACGTAGCGCTGCAGGGTTTGCAACTGCTCACCAGCGAGCAGGCCCTCGGCCAGATCTACGCCATCGGTGAGCCCGGCCTGCAACGCAGCTAAGCCATCCTCGCCTGTACCCAAAAAAACGGTCAGCCTCAGCTGACCGTTTTTATTGCTGTCTCCGGCATCTGCCGCTGGCGCCACGCCAGCAGCCAGCAGGCGAGCCCGCCATTGAGCAGCGCCAAGCCCCACAACCGCCACCAGTAAGGGGCGACTTGGGTAAAATCGGCGCCCATCTGATTCAGACGCAGGAATCCCTCGATGGCCGGGGTGCTTGGCACCCACTGGGCCAGCCAGTTAAGAGGCGTCGGTATCAGTTCTATAGGCCAGATAAAACCAGCGAGAAACACCAGCGGCAGTGATGAGATCAGCACCACTTGAGTCGGCAAGTCGCGGCGGGTAAAGAGCGCCCCCAGCACGACGCCAAGCCAGGTGGTGGCCAGCAAGAACGGCAGGATCAGCAGCCACAACTCGGCTGGCTCTGCGTTGCGCGCAATGCCGTAATAATCAAAGCAGAAGCCGAAGAAGTAGGTCACCGGCAGCACGAACAGCCCGCCCAGCACCAGGGTACGCGCCAGCAGCAGCGCCAGTACCGGCACTTTCTGCCAGTAGCCCTGCTCGCCACGCCCACTGCGCTGGTTCTGGGTCGCCCCCAGAATGCCGGCACCCATCAGCAGCACCTGGTGCAGGATCAGCACGAACACCGCCGGCACCACGTAGTTCACATAGCCCATGCTGGGGTTGAACACCGGCAGCACGTTGAGCCCCACCGCATTCCAGCCCATGGCTGCCTGCGGCAGCGCCTCTCCATGGCTGAGCAGGCGCGCCACCTTGATCTGGGCCGCCAGAGTGCCCCCCGCCTGGGCCAGTCCTTCTGCGATGGTGCCATAAACCAGGAAGTAGGAGGCATCCCCGGCATAGCTCAGGGTCACGCTCTTGCCCAGCATCAGATCCCGGTAGAAATGACGGGGAATATGCAGAATGCCGCTCGCCTTGCCGGTCAGCAGCCACTCCCGCGCTTCATCCAGGCTGGCAACCCGAGCGACAAGCTTCACTTGGGACGTCGCATCGGCCATGAACTCCAGTTGGCGGGAGAATTGACTGCCATCGTCGTTGACCACCACCACCGCCTCTTCCCGTGGCAACTGGTGCAGATAGGGCTGCGGGTAGAGGAAGGAGTAGAAAAACACCCCGCCAAACAGGGTCAGCATGATGGCCCTGTCGGCCAACAAAGTACGCAGCTCGAGCCGTACCAGATCCCAGAAACCCATCATGATTCCGGCTCCTTGCTGGCCAGCTGGCGGGCGGCATGCGCCTGGGGTTGATAACGGCGTATCACCACGATAAGGGGCAGCAGGAACAGCAGCAGGGCCCCGAACTGGGGCAAGGCCGCAGCCAGCGGCAGACCGTAGTTGGTCTGCCCAATCTGCAGCTCGACGTAATGGGAGATCGGCAGCAGGCTACGCCAGAACTGGGCAAAGTCACCCATGGCACTGACCGGGAAGGTCACCCCCATGAAGGCAAAGCCCGGCGCCGTATAGGCGCCCGCGATGGACAGGGCCCGAGCCGGATCTCGAATGACGGCGTAGAAGAAGGCCCCCATGCTGACGCAGGCGGCCGAGGCCAGCCCCAACCCCAGCGTCAATACCAGCCAACTGCCCTGCATCGGGTAACCAAGCGCCTTGAACAGCAGCAGGCTCCATCCCAGCCCCCAGGCCCAGCCAATGAGCACATAAGGCAGCAAAGTACGCCAGAGGCCGAACCAGACCCCTTGCGTGGTCCAGTCCAGTCCGAGTCGGTCGGTGCGAGCCAGCGCATTGAGACCGTAGAGCACTACCAGGATCTGCCACACCGCAGGCAACAGAGCGCTCAGCAGGAACTGGGCATAGCTGGAGTTGAGGTTGTAGAGCGCCGTGATCTGGCTGGCGATGGGCACGGACTGCCCCAAGGCACTGGGCAACGCCTTGCCATCGGCCATGGCGGCCAGCACGCCGACCTGGCCGTTGAGGGTACCGACCACCTGAGCCAGGGCCGAGCTGACCAGCTTGGCGATCAGGATGAACTGGCCGTTGTTGAATACCGTAATCTGAGGTTGGGTACCTTCGCGGGCATCCCGCTCGAGATGGGCGGGGATCACCACCAGGGCGTAGATGTCGCCACCACGCAGCGCGTGGGCACCCTCGTCGATGGAATCGAACTGGTCGCTCACCTTGAGTCCGCTCGAGCCATCCAGCGAGAACGCCAGCTGGCGGGAGAGTGCGCTCCTGTCCAGATCCACCAGACCGACCTTGAGATCGCGCGCAAGACCCGCCGAGAAGATCCAGCACAGGATCCCTATCAGCAGCAGGGGAACCCAGCTCACCAGCGCTCGACCGAAGGGGTCCTGCCACAGCAGCCGCCATTCACGCCCCATCAGAGTTCGACCAGCACGCTCATGCCGACCCGCAACCCTTCAACCGGTTGCAAGGGACGCGCCTCCACCTGGAAGCTCTTCATGTCAAAGCCCTGTCGACTATCGGTGGCACGCCAGGTGGCAAAATCACCCATCACCGCCACGTGGGTGACCTTGAAGCGCACCGTCTGGTCACCCAGACCCGGGATCTGGGCATCGAACTCGGTCCCCACCGGGAAGCGGGGCAGCAGGTCTTCCCGCACGTGGAACTGGGCCCAGGCATCCTCCATGTCGAGCAGGGTCACCACGGGAAAGCCTTGGGGGGCCAGCTCGCCGCTGCGCAGCAGCACCTGGGCCACTTCACCGGCATGAGGAGTGACAATACGAGTATCGGCCAGATAAGCCTCCACCTCGGCCACCCCGCCTGCCGCCATCTTGGCCTGCTCGCGGGCCGCAATCTTGGTCTCTTCCCGCGCCCCTTCCAGGGTCATCTGATACTGCTGCCAGGCCATGCTTTCGCTGTATCGGGCCGCCTGCCAGGCGGTCCAGGCCTCATCGCGTTTTTGCAGCGGCATCACCCCTTCACGATGCAGGTTGGCGATACGCTCATAGGTCTTGCCGTGCAGCAGGGCCGCCGTCTTGGCTTGCTGCCACTGATCCTTGGCCGCCGCGATCTGCTGAGCCCGCGCGCCCTTTTCTGCCTCTTGTGCCAGGGCACCAGCCGCCGCCTGGCCCGCCTTGGCCTGGCTCAGCTTGGCCTCGATCTCGGGGCTGGCTAGCGTGAACGCAAGCTGACCCTGGGCCAGCTGATCCCCCTTCTTGACCAGCACCTCATCGATGCGCCCGGCCACCTTGGAGGAGACAGAGTACTGCTGCGCCTCGATCTGGCCTTGCAGCCGCACCGGCTCCGGCTGGTAGGCCAGCCAGAAACGCCAGCCCAGCCAGATGGCCAGCAGCACCAGCGCCAATGGCAGCAACAGCGGCTTACCCTGGCTCATCTTCTTCTTGATGGGGGGATGGCTCATGAATTCACCTCGGCAAACGGGCGACCCTTGGCGGTCGAAACACAGGGGGAAAATGGGGCAAGCAGAGTCGTTCTCATGAGTTCACCTCAATCGCCTGACCATGCTGATATTGATTGAAACTGTTCATCTGACCGGAGAGCGCCAACAGGCGAGCCAGCGAGATCACGTATTGATAAGCCGCAGCGGCGCGCTGGGTCTTGACACCGGCCAGCTGGTTGCGCGCATCCACCACATCGAGCGAGGTGGAGAGCCCCTGACCAAACGCCTTGTCTCGCAGCCGCACGTTCTCTTCGGCCAGCGCCTGGGTCGAGGAGAGGGATTGATACTCCTCCAGCCCCTGCGCCGCCTCGCGCCAGGTCTTCTCGACCAGCAGCTCCAGATCCTGGCGGGTCTTGGCCTGCAGCAGATTGACCTGCAGCTCGGCACTCTTGGCCGCCTGCACCGTCTCGGAGCGGCCGTCACGGCTCACCAGCGGCATGCTAACGCCCACCCCGACCAGCCAGTCCGGCGTGGTCTTGGAGACGATGGAGTCGTCCTCGTAGAGGTTGTAGTTGCCGAACAGGAACAGCTCGGGAGCGTATTTACCCTTCTCCAGCTTGATCATGCCCTGGGCCTGCTCCTTCTTGGCCGCCAGCAGCTTGAGGCCGGGGTGCACCGCCAGGGTCTCCTGCACGAAGGGATCGAGTTGCGGCATGCCCTGGTTGATGAAGAGCCGGGTGTTGGGTTCGGCCTGCTTCAACTTGAGCATATGACCGAGCGCCAGCTGGGCGATCTCCAGGCTGCGCCGCGCCTTCTGGGTATCGATGCGGGCCCTGTCATAGGCCGACTGGGCGGAGAGTCGCTCGACCTTGGCGATCTGACCCTGCACCTCCAGTTTCTGGGCGTGATCCAGATGATGGGCCAGCCCCTGCTCAATCTCCTGCTTGGTCTGCACCACCTGGGCCGCCAGCACCACGCCGAAGTAAGTCTGGGAGAGACTCTCAAAGGTCGACTGCTGCTTGAGCACCAGCAGCTGCTGCGCCTCGTTCACCTGGGCCTTGCGAATATCCTGCGCCGCATCGATGCGCCCGCCGACGAACAGCGGCCACAGCATCTTGACCGAGCTGGTGACCACGTTCTGTTTGGTCAGCGGGGTGACGAAGTCGCTCGGGCTGAGGTTCAGCGCCTGCATGACGGGTCCCAACACCTTGCCAAATTCGGGATGATTGGCGATGGGGTTCAAGTCCAGCATGTCCAGTTCCATCGGCTGATCGAGATGGGTATAGCTGGCCCCCAGATCCACCTTGGGCAGGTACATGGCCTTGGCAGCCTCGCGCAGCTGCTCTGCCCGATCTACACCGGCCTGCTCCGCCGCCAGCCCGTCATCCTGCTGGATGACCCGGCTCCAGGCCTCGGTGAAGCTCACCGTCTGCGCCTCGGCAGAGCCCAGCATGGCTCCCAGCAGACACGGACAGAGCGATTTGATGAACCTTGACGTCATACATCCCCAATTTTTGCTTGTAATAAAATTGTGTGGAGCCTTTGCTCGATTCAGGCTCGCTATCATAACGCAAACCCGTGGTGGGGGGAGACAGACAAATCATTGAGTCCCCCACTCATTTGGCCCCTAGTATGCTCACAGACAATATGCCTGATTTTCAAGCACTCCTGGATTTGCAAGCCTTGGCGCGACGTTTTTTTCAGAAAAAAATGGCTGACGCTCAAATACTAACCTTTTATCCTGACTAAAAAATGCGTAATATACGCCGCCCTAAGCCGATGGTAACCGTGGAATGCAGATAGGTCCCCACACGCTTGAAACTCCCTTGATTGTGGCTCCCATGGCCGGTGTAACAGACCGACCATTTCGTGAACTTTGTTTACGTTTGGGCGCCGGCATGGCCGTTTCCGAGATGCTGCTGGCCAACCCGGATGTCTGGGATACCCAGAAAACCAGGATGAGAATGGGCCATTCTGCCGAAAGTGGATTGCGATCGGTCCAGATTGCCGGAGCCGACCCGGAGATGATGGCGTTTGCCGCCCGCTACAACGTGGAGCAGGGCGCTCAGATCGTCGACATCAACATGGGTTGTCCTGCAAAAAAAGTGAATAAGAAGTTGGCGGGCTCTGCCCTGCTGCGCCAACCCGATCTGGTCAGAACCATCTGCCGGGCCGTGGTGAATGCAGTGGAGGTGCCTGTCACCTTGAAGATCCGCACAGGATGGGATCCGGATAACCGCAATGGCGAGGAGATCGCCCGAATCGCCGAAGATTGCGGTATCGCGGCCCTTGCCGTGCATGGTCGTACCCGTGCCTGCCTCTACCGGGGGGAAGCGGAGTACGACACTATCAGGGCGATTAAGCAGGCCGTATCGATTCCTGTGGTCGCCAATGGCGACATAGACAGCCCGGAGAAGGCCCGGTATGTCCTCGACTATACCGGCGTCGACGCCGTGATGATCGGCCGTGCTGCGCAAGGACGACCCTGGATTTTCCGGGAAATCCGTCATTTTCTTGAGACGGGCACCAAGCTGCCGCCTCCCGACAGGGAAGAGGTTCGCACCCTGATGAACGAGCATGTTACCAACCTGCACCAGTTTTACGGTGCATTTCTGGGAGCGCGCATTGCCCGTAAACACGTGGGCTGGTATCTGGATGAAGAAGAGACGGGCCGAGAATTCCGTAAACATTTCAATGCGCTGGATTGTGCAGATGCACAACTGGAAGCACTTGAAGTGTATTTCGATGGATTAGGTTAACGCATAACTCGCATAACTAAAGAGCCGACCGAATATGTTCGAACAAACCCTGACTTCTGATGCATTGGTAACAACTACTCACAATCACGCTGCCGAGCCGACCCAGCGCCCCCTGCGTGACTCTGTGCAACAGGCCCTGCGTAACTACCTGGCCCAGTTGAACGGTCAGGAAGTGATTGATCTGTACGATATGGTTCTCTCCGAAGTCGAAGCTCCCATGCTGGACGTGATCATGCAGTACACCCGTGGTAACCAGACTCGCGCCGCCGTGATGATGGGTATCAACCGTGGCACCCTGCGTAAAAAGCTCAAACGCTACGGCATGAACTGATTTTCAGTCTCCTGCTGCAGTGCAGACAAAGGCGTATCCCAGCGATGGGATACGCCTTTTTCTATGGCCGGCGTTTACGATGACCGATGTGATGGCCGAGCCTTATTCCGTCGCCAGCTTGAGGCCGAGCCCGACAAACAAGCCCCCCATCAAGCGATTGAACCAGAGCCCCACTCGCGCGGGCAAGCGCACCTTGCGGCTCGCATAAGCGGTCGAGAAGGCCAGCAGATGGCACCAGATCATGCCGTTGAGGTTGAAGATGCAACCCAGCACGATGAAGGCCAGCGCCTTCTGCGGCGCCGCTGGATCGATGAATTGCGGTACGAAGGCCAGGAAGAACAGCGCGACCTTGGGGTTGAGCACATTGGTCAGCAGCCCCTGCCGGTAGATACGGCCGTAGGACAGCGTTGGCAGCGTCACAGCGGGCTCGATAGAGGTGGAAGGCGTTGCCCCCTGCCGCAGCAGTGACATCCCCAGGTACACCAGATAGAGCGCCCCCATCAGCTTGATGACGGTGAACAGCTCGGCCGAGGCACTGAGCAATGCCGACAGCCCCAGCGCCGCCGCCAGCACGTGTACCATGGTGCCCGTCCCGATCCCCAGCGCCGCCACCGAGCCAGCCCGCCAACCCTGGGCACCGCTGCGCAGCATGATCAGCAGGGAATCCGGTCCCGGCATCATGTTCAGCAGCAGCCCCGAGACGATAAACAACGCCAGATCGTGGATCCCCAACATAGACAGCTCCTTGTGTATGAAACACCCAGTCTATGGATCCCACCGGTCTTGTCACGCCCGTTTCAAGCAATAGTGATCATCAATGCAGGGCATAGCCGCCTTGTATCTGGAGGGGGAGATAAGCTTCGGGCAGACGCGGTAGTCCGGTAGTCCGGT
>NZ_CDCA01000050.1:89040-89357 GCF_000820185.1 Aeromonas tecta | reverse complement strand
GTGCGGCCCACCACCCCGAGCATGCCGCCCCCTTGCAGGGTGAAGTCGATGCCTTGCAGCAGGCTGCGCTGCTCCAGTCGATAATCCACGCCCTTCATGGAAAGGGGGAAGCTTGCCGTGAGTGGCTGCGGACTGACTGGGTCTTGAATGTCGCTACTCTCGGCCAGCAGACTCTCGATGCGCGAATAGGCGGCGCTGCCGCGCTCGATGATGTTGAACAACCAGGCGATAGCAAACATGGGCCAGATAAGCTGGCCTAAGTACATCGTAAAGCTGGTGAGCTGCCCAAGGGTCAGCTCGCCACGCAGCACCAGGGC
>NZ_CDCA01000050.1:0-88868 GCF_000820185.1 Aeromonas tecta | reverse complement strand
TCGCCACGCAGCACCAGGGCGCTGCCCCCCGCCACCGCTAGGAAATAGGAGCAGCCGATGCACAGGTAGATGACGGGATCGAACTTGGCATCGATGCGGGCCACCGCCATGTTGCGCTCCCCCGCCTGGCGGGTCAGCTCGGCAAAGCCCTGATCTTCGAGAGACTCCACCGCATAGGACTTGAGCACCCGCACGCCGGAGAGGGCTTCCTGGGTCTTGTTATTGAGCTTGGAGAAGGCCCCTTGCGCCGCCTTGAACTCCTTGTAGATCTGGGTACCAAAGCGGTTCATGAAGAAGGCCATCACCGGCAGGGGCAGCAGGGAGAGCAGGGTCAGCTGCCAGGAGTACTGGCTGCACATGATGGAGAGCACCAGGATCCCGACGATGAAGGAGTCCACCAGGGTCAGTACCCCCTCCCCAGCGGTCATCTCCACAGCCTGGATGTCGTTGGTGGCATGGGCCATCAGATCGCCGGTACGGTGGCGCTGGTAGAAATCGGGGCTCATGCGGGTGAAATGGCTGAACAGTCGGTTGCGCAGCACATAGGCGAGGCGATAGGAGGCGCCAAACAGCATGACCCGCCACACATAGCGCAGCAGATAGATGAGCAGACCAAGCACGAAGAGCCCCGCCAGATACCCCATCAGGGTGCCCTGATCGAGATCCCCCTTGGCGATGCCATCCACCACCCAACCCACCACCTTGGGCGGGATCACGGTCAACAGCGCCACCATCATCAGCAGCGAGATGGCGGTCAGATAACGCCGCCACTGATCCTTGAAAAACCAGCCAAGTCGTAAAAATACGCTCACATCAACATCCTTTCTCACGGCGCACCGGCGGCCGCGGGTAATAAGAGAAGCCCAATAACAATCGCCCCCGAGGTGGGGGCGATGGGAGCCGGTCATCATAGCCTGAAGTGGCTGGCTTGAGAACGATTGCTATCTCCCCTGTCTCATAGCCGTCCGTCACGCGATTCGAACAGGGAGGTGCCCGACTCTTGCTGTTCGCCAGTCAGCAGGAAGTGGGATACCTCCTCCCGGGTCTGGTTGAACACTTGCTGCAACTGGGCCAACTCGGTTTCGCCCAGCTCCTCTTGCAACCGCAGCCGCCATTCCAGCTCACCGGCCAGCAGTTGCAGGCGGGAGGCGGAGATATTGGCCGACACTCCCTTGAGGGTGTGCAGCAAGCGGCACGCCACCTCGGGTTGCTGACGGCGCAGGGCGGAGCGGATCTCCCACAGATCGTCCTTGTGCTCGGACAGGAACAACTTAAACAAAATTTGCAGTGCCTCACGGTCCTGCTCCAGTCGACGCAGCGCGTCCTCCAGATCCAGCACCCCCATCAGATCCGGCGGCTTCACCTCGAGCTGAGCCCGGCGTTCGCTGTTGGCACTCTTCACCCACTGCAGCAGGTTGTTGTAGAGATCCAGCTTGCTGACCGGCTTGGTGACATAGCCGTTCATGCCCACCCCGAGACAGCGCTCCTTGTCCCCCGGCATGGCGCTGGCGGTGAGCGCAATGATGGGCACGTCGTGCTTGTCCACCATCTTGCGGATCTGGCGGGTCGCATCCAAGCCATCGAGCACCGGCATCTGCAGGTCCATCAAGATGACATCGAAAGGCTGCTCCGCCACCTGCTCTACCGCCTCACGGCCGTTATCCACCACGGTGACCACCGCCTCCACCCGGCGCAGGTATTCCATGATGAGTTGCTGGTTGACCCTGTTGTCTTCGGCCAGCAGCACCCGGGTGCCACTCAGCAGCTCACGGAAATGCTGCTGATCGCCCTGCGCCTCGGCCTGGCGCATGTTGCGATCGTGAGAGCTGCCATTGAGCAGCTCATCGACCTTGGCCAGCAGCGCATTCTCGGTCATGGGCTTGGCGAGGAAATGGGTCAGTCCCATGCTCTCCATGCGCCCGTGCAGCCCCTCTCTGGCCCAGGCGCTGGTCATCAGGATGGGCAGGCGCCGCCACTGGCTGTGTTGATACATCTCAAGCGCCAGATCCAGGCCATCCTCCTGACCCATGCGCCAATCGAGGATCGCGAGGCGAATATTCATGCCCTCTTCTCGCAGCACCTGACGGGCACGGGACACGGTGTTCACCGCCGTCACGGTGGCGCCGGCCCGACTGAGGATGTCCTTGGCAAGCTCCAGCACCAGCTCGTTGTCATCCATGATCAGGATGAGGGGCTGCTGCTCGAAGAAGACCCGCCGCCCGGACACGCCGTAGACGGCCTGGGACAGGGGGATGTCGAACGAGAAGGTCGAGCCTATGCCTGGTTTGCTCTGTACGCTGATTTCCCCCCCCATCAGCCCCACCAGCCGCTGGGAGATGTTCAGCCCAAGGCCGGAGCCACCGTATTTGCGGGTATTACCCGCCTCCAGCTGGGTGAAGGGTTGGAACAGCTGCGTCTGCTTCTCTGGCGCTATGCCGATCCCGGTATCGCGCACGCTGAAGCGCACCCGCATGGGATGCTGGTTGACCAGGGTGATGGCCACCTCCACCTCACCCCGCTCGGTGAACTTGATGGCATTGTTGACCAGATTGACCAGCACCTGACCGAGGCGCAGCGGATCGCCACGCAGAAAATCGGGCACGGCCGGCGATTTGTTGATGATGACCTCGACCTGCTTGCGCTCGGCCAGGTCGGCAAACATGGCCGCCAGGGAGTCGAGCTGCTCGCTCAAGTCAAAA
This sequence comes from Aeromonas tecta, assembly GCF_000820185.1. Lineage (GTDB taxonomy): Bacteria > Pseudomonadota > Gammaproteobacteria > Enterobacterales > Aeromonadaceae > Aeromonas > Aeromonas tecta. The sequence goes on along the minus strand of NZ_CDCA01000050.1, from coordinate 86,169 downwards.
TCGATCTCTTCGAGGGTCAACTTGCCGGACTCCACCTTGGTCAAGTCCAGGATGTCGTTGATGAGCAGCAGCAGGGTATCCGAAGAGGATTTGATCTTGTTGAGATAATCCCGCTGCTGCTGACTGAGATCGGTCTGCAGCGCCAGGGCACTGAACCCTATGATGGCATTCATGGGGGTGCGGATCTCGTGGCTCATGTTGGCCAGAAAGTCACTCTTGGCCTGGGCCAGCAATCCGGCATGACGGGACAGTTCGCTCAGTTTCTGGTTACGGCGCCACAGGGTCACGGCCACCAGCGAGAAGCAGAGCAGGGCGCCGCCCAGCACCATCAGGTAGAACCGGCTCTTGAGCGACGAGGCCAGGTCCATCTTGCTCTGCTTCCACACCGGTAACGAGTCCAGCTCTTTCATCTCGATGATCTGGTTGCGCAAGCGGTGATACTCCATCACCTGGCGATTGAGGTCCTGACTGAGCTGATTGATGGCCATGACCTGGGGTTGCTGCGCATAAGTCTCGGTGATGCGCTGCTGCAGTTGCAGCAGTTCACGCTGTTCGCTGATGTCCCAACTGCGTCTGAGGTAATGGCTGAGCCTGACCAGATCGGCGAGATTCCGGTGCAGCGCAGTCTCGACCGAGATGGTTGCCATCAGCGCCTTGAGCTGGCTCTGGAAGCGAGGCTCCAGATACTCGACCGTCATCTCCATGGTGTAGAGCTTGGCCAAGTCCAACAGGTAATCGTCGATGTCACGCTGCAACTCTTGCGACTTGGGATCATCGACCGAGTCGGGGTCTTCACGCACCCGGCTCACGAAATGATCAAGGCTGTTTGACAACTGGCTGAGCCGCAGCTGCACGCTGCCATCGCTGGCCTTCTCCCGGCCCAGCAGATACACGGTGTCGGTGTTGATGCGATTCAAGACCAGCTCGGCGGCCACACTCAACTCGGAGGCACGTTGCTGCTGACTGAGCAGTTGCCAGCAATAGGTCGAAAACGCCAGCAGCGATACGATGATAAGGCTTAAGACAACCCGATTGACGCGCACAACACTCTTCATCCCGTCTCGATTCTCTTGTCATGGTCAGCCATCCGGTGACACCCTGCTCCCCGGATCGCTGACTGTGAAAAATAACTGGCGGCTATGTTACCGTTAGTCAGTTCTATAAATGCAATAAAGATGTTGCCGGACCTGGATTGAGGAACCAATTATGTCACTTATCACCACCTATTGTAGCCACTGCTTTACGCGCAACCGTCTACCCGGCGATAAAATGGATTCAAATGCGAAGTGTGGCCGCTGCAGCGCGACCCTGTTCGGGGTCAGCCCCGTGGTGGGGCGCACGGCGCAGTTCGATACCCTGATCGGCTCCGACATCCCGGTCGTGGTCGATTTCTGGGCCAGCTGGTGCGGCCCCTGCCTACAGTTTGCCCCGGTGTTCAAGCAGCTCGCCCAGGAACTCGAGCCCCGCATCCGTTTCGTGAAACTCGATACCGAACAAGAGGCGGCCATTGCCAGTCGCTACGCCATTCGCAGCATCCCCACCCTGATGGTCTTCAAGCAGGGCCAGATCCTGGCTCAGCGCAGCGGCTCACTGCCCCCCAGTCTGTTTCGGGAGTGGCTGCTCAACCTGACGACACCGGCAGAATGAAAAAAATTTGTTGGATTTGTGTTTCTGATTAGATCCATTTTCAGTTGACTCTGTGAGACGACACATGCTTTGACGATATCCCCCTGTTTCAAATAGGGGGATAAATGTAACCTCGGCAACACAACAACAACCATAAATTAACCGAGAGAACAACATGCACACCTCTGCACTCCCCTCCACCCCACCACGCTGGCTGGACATCAAGGCAGGGATCGTCATTCTGGACGTCCTGCTGCTCTGCGCCATGCTCGCCTGGCTCCCGTTTGATCCCATGATCAACAAGGGCCTCGGCATTCTGATCTTCGTCGCCATCCTCTGGCTGACCGAAGCGGTGAACATCACCATCACCGCCATCGCCATTCCGGTACTCGCCACCCTGCTCGGGGTGTTCGACATGAGCAAGTCGTTGACCGACTTTGCCAACCCGGTGCTGTTCCTGTTCTTCGGCGGCTTCGCACTGGCCGCGGCCCTCTCCAAACAGGGACTCGACACCCAGATCGCCGCCAAGGTGATGCAGCTCGCCAAGGGGCACCTCGGCTGGGCCGCCATCGTGCTGTTCACCATCACGGCCGCCCTCTCCATGTGGATCAGCAACACCGCCACCGCGGCCATGATGATGCCGCTCGCCCTCGGCATGCTCAAAGGCATCGATACCCAAAAAGAGCGCCGCACCCTGGTCTTCGTCCTGCTGGGGGTCGCCTACAGCGCCAGCATCGGCGGCATTGGCACCCTGGTCGGCAGCCCCCCCAATGCCATCGCCGCCGCCCAGATGGGCCTCGGCTTCACCGACTGGCTGAAATTTGGCATCCCTGTGGTGCTCATCTTCATGCCGGTGGGCATAGGTCTGCTCTATCTGGTGGTGCGCCCCAACCTCTCCCACCAGGTCAGCACCGAGAAGGTCACCATAGAATGGACCGGACAGCGCAAGACCACCCTGCTCATCTTCCTCGCGACCGTGCTGCTGTGGATCGGCTCACAACCCATCGCCGCGGCGCTGGGGGGAATTCCCCAGTTCGATACCCTGATCGCCATGGGCGCCATCCTGGCCATCGCCGTCAGCCGGGTCGCCAGCTGGGATGACATCAACCAGAACACCGACTGGGGTGTGCTGCTGTTGTTCGGAGGTGGCCTGACCCTGAGTGCGATCCTCAAGCAGACCGGTGCCAACGCCTTCCTGGCGGAGCACCTGTCCGGCGCCCTCGCCACCATGCCCATCTTCATCATCCTGCTGTGTCTTGCCACCTTCGTGATCTTCCTGACCGAGCTGGTATCCAACACCGCCACCGCCGCCCTGCTGGTGCCGCTCTTCGCCGGTGTGGCCGAGGCGCTCGGCGTCTCCCCCATCGTCATGTCGGTGCTGATTGCCGTCGGCGCTTCCTGCGCCTTCATGCTGCCGGTGGCCACACCGCCCAATGCCATCGTCTTCGCCAGCGGCCATATCCAGCAGCGCGAGATGATGCGGGCCGGCCTGGTGTTGAACCTGGTGTTCACCGTCATTCTGACCCTGCTGGCTTATTGCTTCGGCGACATCCTGCACTGATCCTCTGCCCATACCGGATGCCAGGGCCCCTCAACGGGGCCCTTTTTTATCCTTATCTCTCACTGCTCCACATCTAAAAACTACCCAACTACACCACCAAGGCTAAACAAAGCAGTCAATTGCACAGTAAAAACCCAATAAGAGCAGAATAAAAAACCCCCGCAGTGCGGGGGTTGCTTGTTGTCCTGGTGTGATTAACCGATGTCGCAGGCCTTCAGGTTCCAGATCCTGTCCACATAGTCCTGGATGGAGCGGTCAGAGTTGAACTTGCCCATGGTGGCCGAGTTGATGATCGCCTTCTTGGCCCACAGCGCCGGGTCCCGATACCAGGTATCGATCAGCTTGTGTGCATCCGAGTAGGCGGCAAAGTCCGCCAGCGTCAGGTAAGGATCACCTCCTTCCAACAAGGAGCGCTTGATGGAGGAGAGCTCGCCCGGACGACCCGGCGTGAAGTAGTCGGTATCGAACCAGTCCAGCACCGCCTTGAGCTCGGAGTTGGCATAGTAGAAGTCATAGGGGTTGTAGCCCCGCGTCTTCAACGCCTTCACCTCGTCCACGTTCAGACCGAAGATGGCACAGTTTTCGACGCCCGCCTCTTCCGCGATCTCGATATTGGCCCCATCCAGCGTGCCGATGGTGATGGCGCCGTTCAGTGCCATCTTCATGTTGCCGGTGCCGGACGCCTCGTAACCGGCGGTGGAGATCTGCTCGGAGACATCGGCCGCCGGGATCATCTTCTCGGCCAGGCTGACGCGGTAGTTCGGCATGAACACCACCTTCAGCTTGCCTTGGATGCGGGCGTCATTGTTGACCCGCTCGGCCAGCTTGTTGATGGCGTAGATGATGTCTTTCGCCAGCTTGTAGCCTGGCGCCGCCTTGGAGCCGAAGATGAACACCCGCGGGTGCATGTCATAGTCGGGGTTGGCCAGCAGGCGACGATAGAGCGCCATGATGTGAATGAGATTGAGCTGCTGACGCTTGTATTCGTGCAGACGCTTGATCTGGACGTCGAAGATCGCCTCGGCACTGACATCGATGCCGGTTTCGGCCTTGATGACCTTGACCAGTTTCTCCTTGTTATGACGCTTGATGGTCATAAACTGCTGCTGGAACGCCTCGTCGTCGGCAAACTTGGTGACGGCACGCAGCTTGTCCAGTTGCAGCGGCCACTCCTTGCCCACCACCTCGTTATACAGCTCGGCAAGCTCGGGGTTGCAGGCCAGCAGCCAGCGACGGGGGGTGACACCGTTGGTGACGTTGCACATCTTCTCTGGCCAGAGCGCGGCGAACTCGGGGAAGAGATCTTCCTTCACCAGCTTGGAGTGAATTTCGGCCACGCCGTTAACCTTGGAGGAGCCAATCACGCACAGGTTACCCATGCGGACCTTGCGCACATCCCCCTCTTCGATGATGGAGAGCTTGGCCTTGATGGCATCGTTACCCGGCCACTTCGGCTCCACCAGCTTGTTCAGGAACTGGGCATTGATCTCGTAGATGATCTCGAGGTGACGAGGCAGCACCTTCTCAAACAGGCTGACCGACCACTTCTCCAGCGCTTCTGGCAGCAGGGTGTGGTTGGTGTAGGAGAAGACCCGGTAGCAGATGGCCCAGGCGGCATCCCAGTGCAAGTCTTCTTCATCCACCAGCACTCGCATCAGCTCGGGGATCGCCACGGTCGGATGAGTGTCGTTGAGCTGAATGGCGATCTGGGCGGCGAAATTGGTAAAATCGCTGCCATGAACCCGCTTGTAGCGGCGCATGATGTCCTTGATGGAGCAGGCGCAGAAGAAGTACTGCTGGATCAGGCGCAGCTCTTTACCGGCATCGGTCTCATCGTTCGGATAGAGCACCTTGGAGATGGTCTCGGCCTGGGCTTTTTCCGCCTGGGAGTCGATATAGCCCCCCGCGTTGAACACATCCCAGTCGAAGAACTCGGAGGCACGGGATTCCCACAGTCGCAGTATGTTGACGGTGTGCCCGCCAAAACCGACCACCGGGATATCCCAAGGCACCCCTTTGATTTTGCGACCGGCGTGCCACACCTTCTTCAGGCCGCCGTTGTCACCAAACACGGTCTCAACGTAGCCGTAGAGCGGGATCTCCTGCACCGACTCGGGGCGGCAGATCTCCCAGGGGTTGCCATATTCACGCCAGGAGTCCGGGCGCTCGATTTGACGACCATCCTGGATCTCCTGGCGGAACAGGCCGTGCTCATAGTGAATGCCGTAACCGACCGCCGGGTAGTTCAGGGTGGCCAGTGAATCGATGAAACAGGCCGCCAGACGACCCAGGCCACCGTTGCCAAGCGCCATGTCGGGCTCTTGTTCGCACAGGTCGGTCAGTTCCAGACCAAGTTCGCCCAAGGCCTCTTCGCAGACCTTGTAGAGGGAGAGGTTATGCAGGTTGTTGGAGGTCAGGCGCCCCATCAAGAATTCAGCAGAGAGATAGTGAATGGCACGGGTATCTTTCTTGAAATGCGTCTGCTGAGTACGGGTCAGGCGCTCGTACACCTGTTCATTGACGGCGGCGGCGGTCGCTTTCCACCACGCTTCTGGCGAGGCTTTCTGTTCGCTTGTCCCCAAGGTAGAACGCAGGTGACGCACGATACTCGCCTTGAGCTGATCTTTATCCAGTTGGAGATCCTGGTCTGTCTTCTTCTTGGTAGCCATAAACCATTTTCCTTCGTTACAAATAAAAAATTGTTATCCCCTTGGGGACCGGCGCTGTTGTTATCTCAGAATATGTTCCGGCGTGGGCATACTAGCTAAAGCCGATGGTTTAAAAGTTAACATGAGTCACACTTTAACGTATAAAAATGACAGTTCAAGCATGAAAACCCTTTCCTTAAACTTGACTGAACAAAATTAAAATATCGATAAAAATCATGCAATTAAAAATAAACAGCGAAGATAATTCCATGAATAGGTTTTCAATGGTTGCCAGTGGCTGAAAATACGTGAAAATAACATCAAATCCGGCATGCGTTGAAACCGATTTCAATTCTCGTTGGCTCGGAATCTCAATAAAAGAAAAAGTGCCCCAGTTGGGGCACTCTTCGTCACCGAATTAACCATGGGCCTTGAACTGGTTGCTCATGGGATCATAGTGGTAGCCAATCTGCTGTAACCGCGTGGCCAGCTGATCTTCGGTCATGTCGTAGTAGGCCAACAACTCTTCCAGACCATCGCACTCCAGCCGCAGCTTCTCGTTGATGATCCCGAGCAGAATATTGGCGTCCAGCCGTTGCAAGGTGCTGACATCCATCTTGGTCTCTCCTCTTCCTATACATACTGTATAACCATGAGCGCCTGCTTCCGCTTTGTCTATAGTTCAAAAAACAGACAACCTCAGATTGGTGTAAATTTCCTTTATATTCAATCGTATAGCTGATTATCCTGTTAATCAGCTCACACTTTTCACCACAAATGACTTGTCACTGCCATGAGATACAACTACTGTATACACATACAGCATGGTTATTCATACAGGACAAACATATGAGCCAGCCCCTGAGTCACCGCCCCCTCGCTTCCTCTGTCGGCCTGATCAACCTCTGGCCCACCCGCCATCAGGATAAGCTGGAGCACGATCATCGGCTGGCGGTTGCACCTCATGAAAGCGATCTGCTGGATGAATTGGGGCGGTTGAGTCAGGGCAAGGATGGCTGGATCCTGCTTATCGCCCCTCCGGGATTACCCGTTGCCCAGCAGTGGCAGGCACAGGGCATCAACCCGGACAGGGTGCTGGTCGTGCATGGCCCCAAGATCAAGAACTGGCAACGCATGCTGGAGCAGAGCCTAGGCAATGGTCATTGTGCCGCCGTACTGACTTGGCTGCCCGAGCAGGTGACGCTGGATCGCATCAAGTTGAGCAAACTGGGGCAACGCGCCGGTGTGTTGACCCGCTTCTTCGAGCCGAAGGCCAGCCCCCTCCCCCCACACAGTGGTGCCGTGGCCTATGGTGGGCAAGATATCTACCTCAACCATTGACATCCGATGAGGTGGGTGCCGACGAGAAAAGCAAACTTAGTTGGCAGTGATGGCTCAAAGGCCCATATTCCCCTCGCCTGCTTTCTCCCCTGCAGCGGGCTGCCCCCTTTGCTGCACGCAGTCATACAATGCGCAGACATGGAAAAGGCGACCCTGGGGTCGCCTTATTCACGCTGTTCACTGTGTTTGTGCTTGTCGCTGGTCATACTCGCGCAGATTCAGACCAGAACGGCGAGTGACTCAGGAGAGCTTGCCGTCGAGCTCGGCAATCTTGGCCGACCAATAGGCCGGGCCGGTTTCGTGGATATTGTTGCCTTGGGAATCGACGGCGACCGTCACTGGCATGTCTTCCACCTCGAATTCGTAGATGGCTTCCATCCCGAGATCGGCAAAGGCCACCACCCGCGCCTTCTTGATGGCTTTCGCCACCAGGTAGGCGGCGCCGCCCACGGCCATCAGATAGACAGCCTGGTGCTGCTTGATGCTCTCGACCGTCTTGGGGCCACGCTCTGACTTGCCTATCATACCGATGAGACCAGTCTCGCCCAGCATCATGTCGGTGAATTTATCCATTCGAGTAGAGGTGGTTGGGCCGGCCGGGCCAACCACTTCGTCACGCACCGCATCGACCGGGCCCACGTAATAGATGAAGCGGTTGGTGAAATCGACCCCTTCCGGCAGACCTTCCCCTTTCTTGAGCATGTCGGCGATACGCTTGTGAGCCGCGTCGCGACCGGTCAGGATCTTGCCGGAGAGCAGCACGGTATCGCCACTCTTCCAGCTGGCCAGCTCGGCCTTGGTAATGCCATCCACGTTGACGCGGCGCACGTTGGCTCCGGCTTCACGGGTGATCTGCGGCCAGTCTTCCAGTTTCGGCGGGGTCAGCTCGGCCGGGCCTGAACCATCGAGTTCGAAGTGCACATGACGGGTGGCGGCGCAGTTGGGGATCATCACCACTGGCTTGGAGGCGGCATGAGTCGGGGCGGATTTTACCTTCACGTCCAGCACTGTGGTGAGGCCGCCCAGGCCCTGGGCGCCGATCCCCAGCTTGTTGACCTTGTCATACAGCTCGACCCGCAGCTTCTCTTCGGTGGTCTCGGGACCCCGGGCGATCAGCTCCTGGATGTCGATGTGCTCCATCAGGGCTTCCTTGGCGAGCACGGCCGCCTTCTCGGCGGTGCCGCCGATGCCAATCCCCAGCATGCCGGGCGGGCACCAGCCTGCGCCCATGGTCGGCACGGTTTTCAGCACCCACTCGACCACATCATCGGAAGGGTTGAGCATCACCATCTTGGATTTGTTTTCGGAGCCGCCGCCCTTGGCGGCTATGCTCACTTCCACCTTATCGCCTTGCACCATGTCGATATGTACCACGGCCGGGGCGTTGTCCTTGGTGTTCTTGCGGCTACCGGCCGGATCGGCGAGCACAGAGGCGCGCAAGGGGTTGTCCGGATTGGTGTAGGCGCGGCGGGTGCCCTCATCCACCATCTCCTGCACCGTCATGTCGCTGTCCCACTGCACCTTCATGCCAATTTTGACGAAGCAGGTGACGATACCTGTGTCCTGGCACAGGGGGCGGTGGCCTTCGGCGGACATGCGGGAGTTGATCAGGATCTGGGCCAGGGCATCCTTGGCAGCCGGGTTGATCTCACGGTCATAGGCTGCCTTGGCGGCCTGGACGAAATCGAGGGGGTGGTAGAAAGAGATATATTGTAGGGCGTCGGCAATGGAATCGATAAAGTCCTGTTTTTTAATGATGCTCATATCATCCTCACTGGTCCTCGTCTCAATCAATGCGAGCGAGGGCTTCCATATGAGCCGAGCCTTCGGCTGGCGGCGGATGCGCACAGAGCCGACAGACAACGGCGTGTTTTTATAACGGTGTTTTCTGAAAATGCCGGCCGCCATGATACGCTTGGGCTCCCGTACCGGCTAGGGAGCTGGGTGCAAACTGTTGCCTGTGTAACAAAAAATGAAACCAAGACTGCATATTCACCATTTCACCCCGCAAACATCGCTCCACGATCTGTTTGCCCGGCTGCAACACCAACCCTGGGCCATCTTGCTGGAGTCGGCAGGCCCCCAAGGGGCGGATAACCGCTTCGACATCATCAGCGCCGATCCGCTCGCCACCCTGGAGACCCGGGGAGCCACTACCTGCTTGCGCCACGGCGACAACATCGAGCAACAGCTTGGCGATCCCCTCGCCCTGCTCGCCAGCACCCAGCAAGCCTTGTTGGGCTCCTTGGATCAAAACGACTCGGCGCTGCCCTTTATCGGCGGCGCCCTGGGGTTGTTTGGCTATGACTTGGGACGACGCTTCGAGCGCCTGCCAACCTGGGCAATCCCGGACATCCAACTGCCGGACATGGCGGTGGGGATCTACGACTGGGCCTTGCTGCGAGAGGTCGCGACGGGCCGTTGGCAGTTGGTACATTGGGGAGACGAGGCCGGACTCGCCAGCCGGCTGCGCTGGCTCGAGGCGCACACGGCCTTCCCGTCAACCTCTCAGGAGCCGTTCTCTCTGACGGGCCCCTGGCAGAGCAACATGAGCCGGGCCGAATACGGTGACAAGTTCGCGCGGATCCAGGCCTATCTGGCGGCGGGGGATTGCTATCAGATCAATCTCACCCAACGCTTCAGCGCCCCCTACCAGGGGAACGAATGGTCGGCCTATTGCGCCCTCAGTGCCGCCAACAAGGCCCCCTTCTCGGCTTTTATCCGGCTGGAAGAGAGCGCTATCTTGAGCCTTTCGCCCGAACGTTTCCTGCTGCTCGATGGCCGTCACATCGAGACCAAACCCATCAAGGGTACCCGCCCCCGCCACCCAAACCCCGTCATCGACCGTCGGGTGGCTGAGGAACTGGCCAGCGCCGACAAGGACAGATCCGAGAATCTGATGATCGTGGATCTGCTTCGCAACGACGTCGGCCGGGTGAGCCGCCCGGGTTCGGTCTGCGTGCCGCACCTGTTTGCGGTGGAGTCCTTCCCTGCCGTTCACCATCTGGTCTCCACCATACATGGCGAGCTGGATGCGCGCTGGCAGGGGGTGGATCTGCTGCGGGCCTGTTTCCCCGGTGGCTCCATCACCGGGGCCCCCAAGATCCGGGCGATGGAGATCATCGAAGAGCTGGAGCCCCAGCGGCGCAATGCCTACTGCGGCAGCATCGGCTACCTGAGCCAGCATGGCCGCATGGACACCAGCATCTGCATTCGCACCCTGATAGCCGAACAGGGCCAGCTGCACTGCTGGGCGGGGGGTGGCATCATCGCCGACTCGGAGGTGGACAGCGAATATCAGGAAACCTACGACAAGGTGGCCCGCATCCTGCCACTGCTGGATGCCCTGCGTCAGTGATAACGCCGCCCCGCCCGCACCGACCTTCAAGGAGAGGATCATCGAGATAGATACCGAGATTGGCCGTGCCGAGCTGCTGACCCGTTTCCTGCTGCAGCGCCCCGCCCCCGCGCACCGGCTGATGCTGGCCGGGCTCAAACCGGCGGCCGTGTTGCTACCCCTGGTGGAGCGCCCACAGGGGCTGCAACTGCTGCTGACCCGTCGCAGCACACAGCTGCGCCATCACCCCGGGCAAATCAGCTTCCCTGGCGGGCGCCAGGATCCCGAAGACGAGAGCCTGATCCAGACGGCGCTGCGAGAAACCCAAGAGGAGCTCGGGATCCCCGCAGCCCTAATCCGGGTCATCGGCAGCCTCACGCCGCTCAATACCATCTCCCTCTACGATGTGCTGCCGGTACTCGCCATGGTCGACGCCGATTACCAGCTCACCCTGAGCCCGGACGAGGTGGAGCAGGCCTTCGAGGTGCCCCTCAGCCATGTGCTCAATCCGGCCCACCACATCGCCCTGACCATCCCCAGGGCCGGCAAGAGCCACACCATCTACTGGATCCCCTGGCAACAATCTTTCATCTGGGGGGCGACCGCCAGCATGATCCGTCAGCTTTCCCAGCACCTATCAAAATAACATCCTGATAACTCGTTGAGCTGAAAAATTATCCATTTAACACTCAACTAACATTGCATATGATAAAGAAATTTTGATTTTTTATTCTTTTGATCACATTTTCATAAGAAAGTACGGGTTTGCCCCTCATAAAGGTGAATCTGATCAACATTTTTGATTAAAAAAAAAGTATTCTTTCGCCGACTAATTAAAACCACACATTCGGGGTGAGACACATGTCTAATACTGTCACCGGCGCACCAGACGCCGCGACCACACTGGAGCAAGCAAACCGCTCCACCCACGCTCGTAGTTGGAACAAGCAGGACACCACCTGGGTGATCAGCCTGTTCGGTACCGCCGTTGGCGCCGGCATCCTGTTCCTGCCCATCAACGCCGGCATGGGTGGCTTCTGGCCACTGGTGGTGATGGCGCTGCTGGTTGGCCCCATGACTTACCTGGCCCACCGCGGCCTGGCGCGCTTCGTGCTCTCCTCCAAGAATCCCAATGCCGACATCACCCAGGTGGTGGAAGAGCATTTTGGCGTCGGCGCCGGCAAATTAATCACCCTGCTCTACTTCTTCGCCATCTACCCGATCGTGCTGATCTATGGCGTGGGTATCACCAACACCGTGGAAAGCTTCCTGGTCAATCAGTTGCAGATGACGGCGCCGCCGCGCTGGATCCTCTCCATCGTGCTGATCATGGGCATGATGTCGGTCATGCTGGCCGGTGAGAAACTGATGCTCAAAGTCACCGAGATGCTGGTGTACCCGCTCATCGCCATCCTGGCGGGTATCTCCCTGTATCTCATCCCGGACTGGACCGGCGCCGCCCTGGCCCAGGTGCCTTCTGCCAAGGACTTCGCCACTACTCTGTGGCTGACCATCCCGGTACTGGTGTTCTCCTTCAACCACAGCCCGGCCATCTCCAGCTTCGCCCTGGCTCAGCGCCGCGATTACGGTGACGACGCCGTCGCCAAGTCCGATGCCATCTTGAAGCGCACCGCCATGATCCTGCTGGGCTTCGTGATGTTCTTCGTGTTCTCCTGCGTGATGAGCCTGACCCCGGCCCAGCTGGCAGAAGCCAAGTCCCAGAACATCGCCGTGCTCTCCTACCTGGCCAACCAGCATGCGAGCCCTGTCATCTCCTACTTCGGTCCGCTGGTTGCCTTCGTCGCCATCGTCTCCTCCTTCTTCGGCCACTACCTGGGTGCCCGTGAAGGTCTGAAGGGGATGATCGTCCAGAACATGCGCCAATCCGGCAAGACCCCGAACACCAGGAAGGTCGAGCTGTTCATCATTGCCTTCTTCATCCTGACCCTGTGGGCCGTGGCCGTGATTAACCCCTCCATCCTCGGCATGATCGAGTCCCTGGGCGGCCCCATCATCGCCACCATCCTGTTCCTGATGCCGATGTACGCCATCAAGCGCGTCCCCGCCATGGCCAAGTACCAGGGCCATATCAGCAACGTCTTCGTGGCGACCATGGGCCTGATTGCCATCTCCGCCATCCTGTACCAGCTGTTCTAATCTCGTCAGCCTTTGACCCATCCATGCCCGCCACCCTGGCGGGCATTTTTTATGGTGTAACCAAGGTCCCCGCCTGACGGCACTCGCGCACGGCGGCGAGCCTACACATCACCGTCCACTCAGGCAGCACCTGCCATGCCTGATGCCAAGGCGGCTTCACACAGTACCGGCAAGCAACGCCATTCAGGCGCAAATGCGGCATCATCTGGCAAGACCCTATTCTGGTCGATATTTATATTGTCAGGCTGATTTATTTATATATGAATGAGTTCAAGAGCGCGTCCATCTAATATCGTGAATATAGTCATTAATATGGCTGCCTGACATTATTGAATATGACTATTGCTCCAAGCATGCAAGTCATTACTTCAGCAATAGTATTGCTCGCAATAATAATTCTAGAACAATTAACAGATAAGGATGATTCATTCAACTCAAAGAGACTCAAAGTAACCCGTTAATCATAGGTATGAGAACTCGATACCCTGTCTAGATCAATATAGGGTTAAGTTCTTATCCTCTCTCGGCATAAAATATAAACTTGATCTGTATCATATGGCTATTTAATTCCAGTCTGATATTTATTGCGCCAAATCAAAGTCAGTTTATTATTGGACGTAAAATATATACTCTCCTCACAGAAATTAATATCCAGAGAATAGTTTAATTGACGAGCAACCTCTCAAACTTATAACGTCACTCCGGCTTGAACCGAGTATAAAAAAATTATTCAATTCCGATGGGAGTGATTTATGAACAAACATATTATCTCTGCACTGTTGCTGGCCAGTTCCACCCTGACATATGCCCAGGCCGATGGGATGATCAATGGTCTGGATTTTGGTCCCTTGGCACCGCTGGCGGGCACCTGGAAAAGCATTGAATCCGGCGGCGTCGATGTAGCGCCGGGACAAGAGGGCAGTAAAGTTGGCAAGGGCGGGCCTGCCGTCGAGCCTTTTTATGAAGTCATTACCTTTGAGCCTGCCGCCGATGCCAAAAATGCCAGCAAGCAATATTTAGTGGCCATGTATTACAAGCAGGAAGTATTCAGGAAGAGCGACAATGGCAAGTTCCATGATCAGCGGGGTTACCTGATTTACGACAAGCAGAATCAGGTGGTCTACAACTCCTACTGCATCCCCCGTGCGGTCTGCGTCGTGACCGAGGGCAAGGCCGGCAACAAGATTGACTTCAAAACAGGGAAACGAGGGATATCGGAGAGCAGCTACATGACGGCCAACGACACCACGACCGACTTTGCCATGTCGCTGGACTTCTCCGAGAAAGGCCTGCTCAAGTACAGCCAGACCACCAGCCTGAATGTCTATGGCAAACCGTTCGCCCATACCGACAGCGGCTCGTTAAGCAAGGTCAACTAATAGGGTGATAAAGAAAGCCAAGGCGTCCACTGCCTTGGCTTTTATTTAATATGTTGCTGGTAACAGGCTTATAAAATATTTTCTTTCAGTGCCAATTTCGCCCCGACCTCATCGAGGCTCAGCGTATTTGAATACCAGAGTGTCAATATCACATCCATCTGGTTGTTATGCTTCAGGGGCTTTATCACTTTGCAGTCTGCCATGACCTCTGCCCACAGGTCATCGGCACAGATCGGTTTAGATATATCCTTGCCTGAGAGAATACCGAGCGCGCTGACCACATATTTCTTGGTTTTGGCAGCAGCCGAATATTTTATGGGCATGACACAGCTGATCGCCCCCAGGCTGCACAAGGTGAGAAAGGTCACCTTGGGGTTGTTCTTGAATTTTTGAACGTTTGTGCAATCACCAAAGGCTTCGTATATTGCCATGTCCCATGCCGCGGCATGGGGATGATTATATTGCACCATGATATGCACGGCTCTTAACGCGGCACCTCCGTATTTCCCATAGATAATCATTGCCACCTCCAGTTTTCGCCATGATACGGCACTATGCGAAAGTCGTAGCCTGTAAATTATCTATTGGTATCATCGTGTTTTTCTATTCCTGACAACAATCTCCATCAATAAAAATAGAATTTGATCTGGGATAATATTTCTCAAGCTTTATTAAATAGCAATAGACAACAGACCTCTCTCATTCGATGAAACTTGTTAGTAGATGCTGTTGCATGGAGCCTGGCTCAAATATTGATTGCGATGAAGGCTATTCTGCCGATCAATAAAAAACGCCCTCATTTGAGGGCGTTTTCGATGCATGAAGTGACGGATTATCAGGCTTCGCGGCGAGCAAGCGGCGCGGCATCCAGCAGCGCCTCATCCTCGGCCATGCAAGCGGCCGCGGTGAACAGCACGTCGGTGGAGCTGTTGAGGGCCGTCTCGGCGGAGTCTTGCAGCACCCCGATGATGAAGCCCACGGCAACGACCTGCATGGCGATGTCGTTGCTGATGCCAAACAGGCTGCACGCCAGCGGGATCAGCAGCAGCGAGCCACCAGCCACACCAGAGGCGCCACAGGCACTGACGGTGGCCACCACGGAGAGCAGCACGGCGGTCGCCAGATCCACTTCCATCCCTAAGGTGTGCACCGCCGCCATGGAGAGCACTGTAATGGTGATGGCGGCGCCGGCCATGTTGATGGTGGCTCCCAGCGGAATGGAGACCGCATAGGTGTCTTCCGGCAGACGCAGCTTCTCACACAAGGCCATGTTGACCGGGATGTTGGCGGCGGAGCTGCGGGTGAAGAAGGCGGTTACGCCGCTCTCTTTCAGGCAAGTCAGCACCAGCGGATAGGGATTGCGCTTGATCTTCCAAAACACGATGAGCGGGTTGACCACGAAGGCAATGAACAGCATGCAACCGATCAGCACCATCAGCAGTTGGGCGTACCCGAGCAGAGCGCCGAAGCCGGTCTCGGCCAGGGTTGAGGCGACCAGCCCAAAGATCCCGAGCGGCGCACAACGGATCACCGCCTTGACGATGGTGGAGACCCCGTGGGAGAGATCGGTGATCACTGCCTTGGTCCCTTCACTGGCATGACGCATGGCGATGCCAAGACCGATGGCCCAGGCCAGGATGCCGATGTAGTTGGCATCGATCAGCGCCTTCACCGGGTTGGTGACCACGTTGAACAGCAGGGTTTGTAGCACTTCCGTGATGCCACCCGGCGGGGTGATCTCGGCGCTGCTCGCCACCAGATGCAGGTTGGAGGGGAACAGGAAGCTCGCCACTACCGCCACCACCGCCGCCAGGAAGGTACCCAGCAGATAGAGCAGCAGAATTGGCTTCATGTTGGTCTTTTGGCCCTGTTTATGGCCGATGATTGCCGCCATCACCAGCACAAACACCAGCAACGGAGCCACCGCCTTCAGGGCGCCGACGAACAGGCTGCCGAGCAGACCTGCCGCCTTGGCCCATTCAGGCATTAACAAGGCGAGTAAAATACCGAGTACCAGACCGACCAGGATCTGGCTAACCAGACTGGTGCTGTTGACCAGTTTTATGAGGGGGTGTTGTTGTGTCATCAAATAGTCCCTGTGCACGTGAAGTGCGTGAATCATTAGTCCTGTTGGCAACCTGCCACACGCCGTGATACCGGCATATTGACGACGATCTCTGCTGGCAAATCTTCTTCTGGATCTGTCCAAGACGCATGGGGCTGCGGACAAGGAATATCCCATCAGTCGGCGTTTTTTTCCACTTAATCACTGAAAAATATCAGGGTTACCTCACAAAAAATCTACAACAATGTGATAACACAATATCAACCACGGTTAAAATGTCGCCATCCCAGTCCGATCATCGGCCGGGCAGCCCCAACAGTGGTATCATGCCGCTCTTTTATCTGTGCTGGAGCCTCGCCATGATCACCTCTCTTCTGACCCGTCACTTCGGCTTTGATCGGTTAAGGCCCGGCCAAGAAGCCGTGATCAGTCGCCTGCTGGACGGCAAGAGTGCGGCGGCCATCTTCCCGACCGGCGCCGGCAAATCCCTCTGCTATCAGTTGCCCGCCCTTGCCCTGCCCCATCTGACCCTGGTGATCTCCCCACTCATTGCCCTGATGCACGATCAGCTCGCCTTCCTCAAAAGCAAGGGCATCGCCGCGGCGACCCTGGATTCCAGCCTGACGCCGGAGGAGAGCCGGCGGGTGATGCAGCAGGCCAGCGACGGTCAGCTCAAGATCCTGATGATCTCAGTGGAACGCCTCAAGAACGAACGCTTTCGCCGCTTTATCTCCCAAATTCCCCTCTCCTTGCTGGTGGTGGACGAGGCGCATTGCATCTCGGAATGGGGCCACAATTTTCGCCCGGACTATTTGAAGCTGCCGGATCATCGCCGCGAGCTCGCCATCCCCCAGGTGCTGCTGCTCACCGCTACCGCCACCCCGGCGGTCATGGCGGACATGCAGGCCAAGTTCGACATTGATAAAGAGGGTCTGGTGGTGACCGGTTTTTATCGCCCCAACCTGGATCTCGCCGTCGTCCCCCTGGCTGGCAGCGCCCGCGATAGCTGGCTGCAACAGGAGATGCAGCGCGATCCCGCGGCGCCGACCATCGTCTATGTCACCCTGCAACACACGGCGCAGCAGTGCGCAGAGCGACTGCAGCGAGCGGGGATCCGGGCCTGTGCCTATCACGCCGGACTGGACTCGACCTTGCGCAGCCAGATCCAGCACGACTTCATGGCAGGCAAGGTGGATTGCATCGTCGCCACCATCGCCTTTGGCATGGGCATCGACAAGGCCGATATCCGCCGAGTGATCCACTATGACTTACCCAAATCCATCGAGAACTACAGCCAGGAGATAGGCCGTGCCGGGCGCGATGGCCTCTCCTCCCGCTGCCTCGTCCTGGCCAGCCGGGCCCAGTTGCCGGTGCTGGAAAACTTCGTCTACGGGGATACGCCGGACAAAGCTGCCATCATGACCTTGCTCGAGACGGTGCAACAAAGCGGCGCCGAGTGGGAATTTGGCCTGCTGCGCCTGTCAAATGACACCAACATTCGCCAGCTGCCCCTCAAGACCCTGCTGGTCTATCTGGAGATGGCCGGAGTCATCGCGCCGGCCTACAGCTACTTTGCCGAGTACCGTTTCAAGTTTGTGCTGGAAAAAGCGGAGATCCTGAGCCGTTTCAATCCGGATCGCCACCAGTTCCTAGAGCAGCTGTTTGCCTGCGCCCCGCAGGCACGCAGCTGGTGCACCATGGATTTCGACGCACTCTGGCAGGGTTATCAGGGAGAGCGGCATCGCGCCGCCGCCGCGCTGGATTATCTACAGCAGCAGGGCTGGATTGAGCTCGAGAGCAAGCAGATGACGGAGGTGTATCGGGTATTACGTCAAGATCTGGATGTAGCAGCGCTGGCGACACAGCTGCACGCTCTGTTCGAGCAGAAAGAGCAGAGTGAGCTGGCAAGGTTGCAGGCCCTGCTGGCCTTCTTCACCTCGAGCCACTGCCTGAGCTACGAGCTGGCCATCTACTTTGCCGATGAGCAAGCGCCAAGCCAATGTGGGCACTGCTCCGTTTGTCGGGGTGAGATTGCCATCCTGCCTCTGCTGCCAGCCCCGGCCTTACCCAACGAGCACGGCTTGCGTGCCTGGTGCGATCCGCTGGTGGCGCTGTGCCATAGCCAGGAGCCCCGGATCCTGACCCGTTTCCTGTGTGGCATCGCCACCCCTTTGACCACCAAGGTCAAGGCAAAGAATCTGGCAGGCTTTAGCCAGCTTGCTGCCCATCCGTTTGCAGATGTGTTGGCAGCAGTCTCCCGTATCTACCCCGTCACGCCGTGACACGCCAATCTGCCAAACGCCAAACGCCAAACGCCAAACGCCAAACGCCAAAAAAAGAAGACCCCCGCGAATGCGAGGGTCAAGCCAACGGAAACGTGCTTAAACAGAGCTTAGTATCTGTACAGCCATCACTTTCTTGCTAAAGCGATGGCTGCTCGACACAGGGCCAATCTAGAGCAGCCAGAATGTAGCGTCAATGTAAAAATTAGAGCTTAAACACCAAACAAAGTACATTACGCTCACGTAAACGTAATGCAATTTGTATGATCCGATGCTGCCCGCCTTACCCCGCCTGCACTTGGCTCACACCAGAACCTGGGTCGCCACTACCCTGCCTATATCACACAAACATTTATTTTTTATGTCTTTGACATTTGCATCACGATCATGGCAAAAATAATTTAACAGTCAGTAACATAGATATGTCATTGGCTGCACCTTCCCGTACCAGGATCGGGAAGCTCCCGTACAAACTTAAACCTATGATGGCGATGGATTACTGGGGGCTGTTGACTAGGCTTAAGAGGCAAACAGAACAAAAGTAGTGATCCACTCTTTTTCAGGGTAAGCGACTATAACGAGGGCTAAGTTATGGGCATCTTCGAGCACTATCAACAGCGGTATGAGAAGGCCAGAGAGGAGGAGTACAGCATCCAGGAGTTCCTGGACATGTGCAAACAGGATAAATCCTGCTACGCCTCCGCCGCCGAACGTCTGCTGGTTGCCATCGGCGAACCGGAAATGATCGATACTTCGGTCAATCCGCGCCTCAGCCGCCTTTTCTCCAACCGCGTCGTCGCACGCTATCCCGCTTTCAAAGACTTCTATGGCATGGAAGAGGCCATCGAGCAGATCGTCTCCTACCTCAAACACTCGGCCCAGGGGCTGGAAGAGAAGAAGCAGATCCTCTACCTGCTGGGGCCGGTCGGCGGCGGCAAGTCATCCCTGGCCGAAAAACTCAAATCTCTGATGCAGAAGGTGCCCATCTATCGCATCAAGGGGTCGCCGGTCAACGATCACCCCTTCTGCCTGTTCGACATTGAGGAAGACGGCGAGATCCTGGAAAAAGAGTACGGCATCCCGCACCGCTACCTGCGCCCCATCATGTCCCCTTGGGCGGCCAAACGGCTGCACGAGTTTGGCGGTGACATCACCAAGTTCAAGGTAGAAAAGGTCAATCCATCCATCTTGGATCAGATTGCCATCGCCAAGACGGAGCCTGGCGATGACAACAACCAGGACATCTCCTCTCTGGTTGGCAAGGTCGATATCCGCATGTTGGAGCATTACGCCCAGGATGATGCCGATGCTTACTCCTACTCAGGTGCGCTCTGTAAGGCAAACCAGGGGATGATGGAGTTCGTGGAGATGTTCAAGGCCCCCATCAAGGTGCTGCACCCCTTGCTGACTGCGACTCAGGAAGGCAACTACAACGGTACCGAAGGCCTCTCCGCCCTGCCCTTCGACGGTATCTTGCTGGCTCACTCCAATGAGTCTGAGTGGCAGCAGTTCCGTAACAACAAGAACAACGAGGCCTTCCTCGACCGGGTTTACATCGTCAAGGTGCCTTACTGCCTGCGCGTCTCGGAAGAGGTAAAAATCTACGAAAAACTGCTGATCAACAGCGAACTGACCGACGCCAAATGTGCACCCGGCACCCTGGAGCTGCTCGGCCAATTCTCCGTCCTCTCACGGCTCAAGGAACCTGAAAACTCTAGCCTCTACTCCAAGATGCGGGTCTATGACGGCGAGAGCCTGAAAGACACGGATCCCAAGGCCAAGAGTTATCAGGAATACCGTGACTATGCCGGCGTGGACGAGGGCATGAATGGCCTCTCGACCCGCTTCGCGTTCAAGATCCTCTCCCGGGTGTTCAACTTCGACCATGCGGAAGTGGCCGCCAACCCGGTTCACCTCTTCTATGTGCTGGAGCAGCAGATAGAACGCGAGCAGTTCCCGCAAGAGCTGCACGATCGCTATCTCGAGTTCATCAAGGGCTATCTGACCCCACGCTACGTGGAGTTTATCGGCAAGGAGATCCAGACCGCCTACCTCGAATCCTATTCGGAGTACGGCCAAAACATCTTCGATCGCTACGTCACCTACGCCGACTTCTGGATCCAGGATCAGGAATACCGTGACCCGGAAACCGGCCAGCTGTTTGACAGGGCATCTCTCAACAGCGAGCTGGAGAAGATCGAAAAACCGGCGGGGATCAGCAATCCGAAAGATTTCCGTAACGAGATCGTCAACTTCGTGCTGCGAGCACGGGCCAACAATGCAGGCCGTAACCCCAACTGGACCAGTTACGAGAAGCTGCGCACCGTGATCGAGAAGAAGATGTTCTCCAACACGGAAGAGCTGCTGCCAGTTATCTCCTTCAACAGCAAAACCTCAGCCGAGGAGCAGAAGAAGCACGATAACTTTGTCGAACGGATGATGGAGAAAGGCTACACCCGCAAACAGGTGCGCCTGCTCTCCGAGTGGTACCTCAGGGTACGCAAGTCATCCTGACCCTGATCAGTTCAAGGGGGAGTTATGGCGCATTTTATCGACCGCAGGCTCAACGGCAAAAACAAAAGCGCTGTCAATCGGCAGCGCTTCATCCGCCGTTACAAGAAGCAGATCAAACAAGCGGTTTCGGATGCTGTCTCCAAGCGCAGCATTCAGGATGTGGACAAGGGCGAGAGCATCAGCATCCCGACCAAAGACATCGGTGAACCCCATTTTCATCAGGGGCAAGGCGGCAAGCGGGAGATGGTTCACCCTGGCAACGATCAATTCGTCTCTGGCGACAAGATTGACCGCCCCAAGGGAGGGGGCAGCGGTCAAGGGGGTGGCGAAGGTCAGGCCTCGGATCAGGGAGAAGGCGCCGACGACTTCGTCTTCCAAATCTCCAAGGATGAGTATCTGGACTTGCTGTTTGAAGACTTGGAGCTGCCCCGCTTGCAGAAAACCCAGCTCAACCAGCTGATGGAGATGAAAACCTACCGGGCGGGCTACACCTCCAACGGCGTGCCCGCCAACATCAACGTGGTGAGATCCTTGCAAAATTCCCTGGCCCGTCGCATGGCGCTGCAGGCAGGCAAGAAACGTCAGTTGCGCGAGCTGGAGCAGCGGCTCGCCCTGCTCGCTGGTGAGCCCAACGATCACTTTGCCGAAATGGCGCAGTTGGAGAAGGAGATCCGGGAGCTGAAGCGGCGCATCGATGCCGTGCCCTTCATCGACACCTTCGATCTCAAGTTCAACAACTTCGTCAAACGCCCGGTGCCATCAAGCCAGGCGGTAATGTTCTGCCTGATGGATGTGTCCGGCTCCATGGATCAGGCCACCAAAGAGATGGCCAAGCGTTTCTATATCCTGCTCTACCTGTTCCTGAGCCGTACCTACAAAAACGTGGAGGTGGTCTATATTCGCCACCACACCCAGGCCAAGGAGGTGGACGAGCACGAGTTCTTCTACTCCCAAGAAACTGGCGGCACCATCGTCTCCAGTGCTCTCAAGATGATGAACGACATCATCAACGAGCGTTACCCCGCCAACCAGTGGAACATCTATGCGGCGCAGGCATCAGATGGAGATAACTGGGCGGATGACTCGCCCCAGTGCAGGGAGATCCTGATGCGCGATATCATGCCGCGAGTGCGTTATTACTCCTACATCGAGATCACCACCCGTGCCCACCAGACGCTGTGGCACGAATATGAGTCGGTAGCTGGCCAATTCCCCCACTTCGCGATGGAACACATTCGCAAGGTGGAGGACATCTATCCGGTCTTCCGGGAGCTGTTCAAGAAGCAAGCGGCTTGAGGGACGTCATATGGTAGAAACCGCGAGAAAAATAGCGCCGCTGGACGATGGTCCTGACTGGAACTTTGATCTGCTGGAGATCTATCACCAGGAGATTGCCCGGGTCGCCAAATTTTATCGGCTAGATACTTACCCCAACCAGATCGAGGTGATCACCGCCGAGCAGATGATGGATGCCTACTCCAGTGTGGGCATGCCCATCGGCTACCAACACTGGTCGTTTGGCAAGCGCTTCATCCACACAGAGCGTAACTACAAGCGTGGCCAGATGGGGCTAGCGTACGAGATCGTCATCAACTCGGATCCCTGCATTGCCTATTTGATGGAAGAAAACACCATGCCGATGCAGGCACTGGTGATGGCCCATGCCTGCTATGGCCACAACTCTTTTTTCAAGAACAACTATCTGTTCAAAGCCTGGAGCGACGCCTCTTCCATCATCGACTATCTGCTCTTTGCCAAAAACTACATCACCGAGTGTGAAGAAAAACATGGTATAGACGCGGTCGAGCGACTGATCGACTCCTGTCACGCCCTGATGAACTTTGGGGTGGATCGCTACAAACGGCCCCAGAAGATTTCGCTTGCCGAGGAGAAACGGCGCCAGAAGGCACGGGAAGATTACCTGCAAACCCAGGTCAACGAACTGTGGCGTACCTTGCCCAAACAACACAAGGCCTCCGGTGTCGAGGACAGACGCTACCCCCCTGAGCCACAGGAGAACATCCTCTATTTCATAGAGAAAAATGCGCCATTACTCGAGCCTTGGCAGCGTGAAATAGTGCGAATAGTGAGAAAAATCAGTCAATACTTCTACCCACAGAAGCAGACCCAGGTGATGAACGAGGGCTGGGCCACCTTCTGGCACTACAGCATCCTCAATCATCTGTATGACGAGGGGAAGATCAGCGACAGATTCATGATAGAGGTGCTGCACAGTCACACCAATGTGGTGTATCAGCCTCCCTACAACAGCCGACACTACTCGGGCATCAACCCCTATGCGCTGGGTTTTGCCATGTTTACCGACTTGCGCCGCATCTGTGAGCATCCCACCGAGGAGGACAGATACTGGTTCCCCGATTATGCCGGCACCAACTGGGTCGATACCCTGCATTTCGCCATGCAGAACTTCAAGGATGAGAGCTTCATCAGCCAGTTCCTGAGCCCCAAGGTGATGCGCGACATGAAGCTGTTTGCCATCGACGATGACGATCTGAAGAACTATCTGAAAGTCTCGGCCATTCACAATGAGGAAGGCTATCGACTGGTGCGCAACACCCTGTCGGCTCAATACAACCTGAGCAACCTGGAGCCCAATATTCAGGTCTACAACGTGGCGGTGAAGGGGGACAGATCCCTCACCCTGCGCTATGTGCCACACAACCGGATCCCGCTCGGGGAATCGCGCCACGAGGTGCTCAAGCATCTGCACCAGTTGTGGGGATTTGACGTGGTGCTGGAGCAGGACAACGGGGAGCTACCCGCCGACATCATAGGCCGCTGCCCGGATCGCAAGAGCGTATCCTGATAAGCGAGTAACAAGCATAAAAAAACGCGCCATCAGGCGCGTTTTTCTTTGTAGAAACGACTCAGTTATCGCACAGGTTGCTCGGCATATCCTGGCGTAAACGGGTCCACAGTTTGCCAGACTCGATACCGTACTGACGTACCGTCATGAACACGGCTTCGTGGTTCTTGGTCTCGGCCAGCCCCAGCAGAGTCTTGTAATAGGCATCTGCCGTCTCACGCGCTTGCTTGTCGGAGAAGTAATAGCGCCCGACGCGGCTATACAGCCCCTTGAAACCGTTGAGGATCAAGGCATAGATAGGGTTGCCTGAGGCAAAAGAGAGCTGGTGATGCAGACGATAATCGAATTCGGCGTAAGCTTCCGGAGAGTTTTCCACCCCTTGCGCAGCGCGCAGGATCTCGGCTGCCTGCTCCGGGTTGTTGCGAATGGCGCCACGAATGAAGATGGTGCAGATGTTGGTACGGGCCGACAGCAGCTGGGCCACCAGATCCGGTACTTTATCCTGATCGAGACGGGCCAAGGTTTCCAGGATATTCAGACCTGAGGTCTCCCAGAAATTATTGACCTTGGTTGGTTTACCATGCTGGATGGTGAGCCAGCCATCACGGGCAAGACGCTGCAGCACTTCGCGCAAGGTGGTACGAGTCACGCCAATCAGTTCGGACAGTTCGCGCTCCGCCGGCAGAATGGATCCAGGAGGAAAGCGATTGTTCCAGATGGACTCGATGATGTATTCCTCGGCAAACCCTGCGGGGCTCTGCGCTTTTATGACCATGTAGTGACTCTGTTGTAGTGCGTAAAAAGGCTCACGAATAATAGCAAAGCCGGACATGCTGGCAAGCAGAAGGTCAGTCCTCTGCTCACATAAACCCGAAGTTTTTGTTAAAAATATGTTTCTTGCTATTCAATTGAGATCCGTTAGCCCTCATCTCCTACCCATGTAATCATCAAGCACCGCCAACGCTCTAGAACAATCGAACCATCCACACTCACCCTGACTGACAGGCGATTGGTGGCGATAGATAGCCTGATACAAGCAACGAAGCTCTCTCTATTGTTTCAATAATCGAGACAGTGTTGAGAATGAAAGGCTAATTATCAGGCCGATCCGGTGCGATACAGTAGCCGCTCTTTCCCACACCAAGATACGAGAGCCAGCCAACACCCCATCAAGGTGATAAATGACCCTCACGTCTGGGCAAGCATCGCAGCGTTATTTATAGTTAGCGCTCCCTTGATTAAAATCATGTGCAATCAATCTGATAAGGGTGATTATCCTGACGCTCGGTTCGAGTAAGAATTCGACTGCACAGAGCAGATATCAACAACAGAACAGAGAACCACCATTATGCCAATCAGCTTAGGGCGCGCTTTTGCGAAGAACTTTTTGGGCAATGCCCCTCAGTGGTACAAGCTTGCCATCGTTGCATTCCTGCTGATCAACCCGATCGCCTTCCACTATGATCCCTTCCTGGCGGGCTGGTTGCTGGTCGTCGAGTTCATCTTCACCCTCGCCATGGCGCTCAAGTGCTACCCGTTGCAACCCGGTGGTCTGCTGGCCATCGAGGCCGTCCTGATAGGCATGACCTCGGCCAATCAAATCAAGCATGAATTGGTTGCCAATATAGAGGTGCTGCTGCTGCTGGTGTTCATGGTGGCCGGCATCTACTTCATGAAGCAGCTGCTGCTCTTTGTCTTCACCAAGATGCTGATCCGCATCCATTCCAAGACGCTACTTTCGCTGGCATTTTGCCTGGTATCAGCATTTTTATCTGCCTTCCTCGACGCACTCACTGTGATAGCCGTGGTTATCAGCGTCGCCACCGGTTTTTATGCCATTTACCACCGAGTCTCCTCGAATGATGAGCTCGGCAATCCTCAGGATGACGACGATGGCATCGATGAACCGACCCGCCAGCACCTGAATGAGTTTCGCGCCTTCCTGCGCAGCCTGATGATGCACGCCGCCATCGGTACCGCGCTGGGAGGTGTCTGCACCCTGGTGGGTGAACCACAGAACCTCATCATCGGCGAGCAGGCGGGCTGGCATTTCGGCGAATTCGCCATTCGCATGGCGCCGGTCACCATCCCGGTCTTCCTTTGTGGTCTGCTCACCTGCATTCTGGTGGAGAAGTGCCGCTGGTTCGGTTATGGCACCAAGTTGCCCGAGCCTGTACGCCGCATCATGGAAGCCTACGATCGTGACGAAGATGCCCAGCGTTCCCCGCAAGAGAAGGCCAAGCTGATCGTCCAGGCCCTGATCGCCATCTGGCTCATCACCGGGCTGGCCCTGCACTTGGCCGCCGTCGGCTTGATCGGGCTGACCGTCATCGTGCTGGCCACCTCCTTTACCGGCGTCACCGAGGAGCATGCCCTCGGCAAGGCCTTCCATGAGGCACTGCCCTTCACCGCCCTGCTCACCGTCTTCTTCAGCATAGTGGCGGTGATCATCGATCAGCAGCTGTTCAAACCGGTGATCCAGTGGGTGCTGGCCGCCAAACCAGAGGATCAGCTCGCCCTCTTCTATGTGGCCAACGGCCTGCTCTCCATGGTGAGCGACAACGTCTTCGTCGGCACCGTCTACATCAACGAGGTGAAGACGGCGCTGCTCAACGGCGCCATCAGCCGTGAACATTTCGATCTGCTGGCCGTGGCCATCAACACCGGCACCAACCTGCCCTCGGTCGCCACCCCCAACGGCCAGGCCGCCTTCCTGTTCATGCTGACCTCGGCCCTTGCCCCCTTGCTACGGCTCTCTTATGGCCGCATGGTATGGATGGCGCTGCCCTACACCATAGTGCTGGGTCTGATGGGTTTCTTCGCGGTAGAGCAACTGCTGGCGCCTGCCACCGAGTGGTTCTATCAGGCAGGCTGGCTGATACAGAGCGGCGCCGTACCCACTCTGGTTCCGGCGACACATTGATGATGAAAGGGCCCATGAGGGCCCTTTCCTTTTATGCCCTGCTCTGCTCTAATTCAGCCACTATTTTCTCTGTGAGATCAATCAGATGATCGAGTTTCTGCGTCGTATTGCCAGCCATCGGCTGGCGTGGGGGCTACTGGCAGCCTCCGCCCTGTTCCTCGAACTGTGCGCCCTCTTCTTCCAGCATGTATTGGGCTTGCACCCCTGTGTCATGTGCATCTATGAGCGGATCGCCATCCTGGGGGTGATCGCGGCTGGCCTGCTCGGCATGGTGGCGCCCCAGAAGTGGTACCTGCGCTGGAGCGCCCTGTTGCTCTGGGGCTACAGTGCCTTCCGCGGTCTGCAACTGGCCTTGCAGCATGTGGATTATCAGGTCAACCCCTCCCCGTTCAACGTCTGCAGTCCCTATGCGGATTTCCCGAGCTGGGCGCCGCTCGATCAGTGGGTCCCCTGGTTGTTCTTCCCAGATGGCGACTGCAGCGAGATCACCTGGCAGTTCCTCAGCTTCTCCATGCCTCAGTGGCTGGTCGCCATCTTCGCCGCCTACCTGCTGGTGTTCGTGGTGGTCGCCGTTGGCAACCTGGTCAAGGGCCGCTGCTGCAACTGATGCTGACGAGCACGCAACAAAAAGGGAGCCACTGGCTCCCTTTTTACCTATCGCTTCGTTTCAAGGGGCGGTTTTGCCGCCACTGCGCCGAGCCTTGATCATCCCGATGATCATGGGCAGCAGTGACACCGCGATGATGCCGAAGATGAGCAAGGTGAAGTTATGGCGCACCACCGGCAGGTTGCCGAAAAAATGGCCCGCATAGACGAAGGAGAGTACCCATAGCAGCCCGCCAATCAGGTTGAACGCCAGGAAGCGCGGGTAGGTCATGGCGCCCATGCCGGCCACGAAGGGGGCGAAGGTGCGCACTATGGGCAAGAAACGGGTGATGATGATGGTCTTGCCACCATGTTTGGCATAGAAGGCGTGGGTCTTGACCAGATAATCGCGGCGGAAGATCTTCGAATCCGGATTACGAAACAGCTGGTCCCCGAAGAAGTGCCCTATGGTGTAGTTCACCACGTTGCCAAGCACCGCCGCCACGATCAACACGGCAGCCAGGGTGTGTACATCCAGCACGCTGCCCACGGTGAGTGCACCGGCGGCAAACAACAGTGAGTCGCCAGGCAGGAAGGGGGTCACCACCAGGCCGGTTTCACAGAAGATAATGAGGAACAAGATGGCGTAAACCCAGACCCCATAGTGTTCAAAAAGCTCTTTCAGATGCACGTCGACGTGCAGAATAAAATCTACTGCAAACAGGATCAGATCCATTTTTTCATACCCATGAAGTGAACGGCGTGGAGTCTACGCCAATGCCTTGCATGGCGCCATCTCCCGGCAACAAAGGATGCATCAGAGGGAAACAGCGCCCTTATTCCAGCGCATCCAATCCTTGCCTGACCGCCGCAGGCAGGCAAGACTCCCAGCCCCAGAGCAGGACCAGCAGCAAGCTGATGTCATCGAACCAGCCAAAGATGGGCACCACGTCCGGGATAAGGTCCACCGGGCTGATGCCGTAGAGCAGGATTAAGATCACCAGCCCCTTGGCCCACCAGGGGGTGGCGGGATGGCGAAAGCCGAAGTAAAGGCGGCGCAGCCGCCGCCAGATGAGCCAGCGCTTGCCGCTCGGTTTTTTGTTGTTCAACTCTCGATCAACTCGCTGCGCAACCGCTGGATCTGATCGCGCATGGCCGCCGCCTGCTCGAACTCCAGATCCCGTGCATGCTGGTACATTTGCTCTTCCATCCGTTTGATCTCCTTGGCGATCTCGCTGGCAGAACGCAGATGGTATTCCCCTTGCGGCTCCGCCGCCTTGCGACTCCCTTTGCCCGTCTTGCCGGCGCTGCGACTACCGCCCATGTCCATCATGTCCCCCACCGCCTTGTTGAGGCCCTTGGGAGTGATGCCGTGCTCTAGGTTATAGGCATGCTGCAGAGCGCGGCGCCGCTCGGTCTCTTCGATGGCGACCTGCATGGAGTTGGTGATGCGATCCCCATAGAGAATAACCCGTCCATTGAGGTTACGGGCGGCACGACCTATGGTCTGGATGAGGGAGCGGGTGGAACGCAGGAAACCCTCCTTATCTGCATCCAGGATGGCCACCAGGGAGACCTCCGGCATGTCGAGCCCTTCGCGCAGCAGGTTGATGCCCACCAACACGTCGAACTTGCCGAGCCGCAAGTCGCGAATGATCTCCACCCGCTCGACGGTATCGATGTCCGAGTGCAGATACCGCACCCGCACGTCGTGATCCGCCAGGTATTCGGTCAAGTCCTCTGCCATCCGCTTGGTGAGGGTGGTGACCAGCACCCGCTCCTCCACCGCGACCCGCAGCCGGATCTCGGACAGCAGATCGTCCACCTGGGTGCTGACCGGGCGCACCTCGATCTCCGGATCGAGCAGACCGGTCGGCCGCACCACCTGCTGCACCACGTCGCCGCCAGATTTTTCCAGCTCGTAAGGGCCTGGGGTGGCCGAGACGAACACCGTCTGCGGCATCAGGGCTTCAAATTCATCGAATTTCAGCGGCCGGTTATCGAGCGCCGAGGGAAGCCGGAAACCGTACTCCACCAGGGTCTCCTTGCGGGAGCGGTCTCCTTTGAACATGGCGCCGATCTGCGGCACCGTGACGTGGGATTCGTCGATGATGAGCAGACCATCCCCCGGCAGGTAATCAAACAGGGTGGGTGGCGGCTCGCCGGGAGCGCGCCCCGACAAGTAGCGGCTGTAGTTCTCGATGCCGGAGCAATAGCCCAGCTCCTGCATCATCTCGATGTCGAACTGGGTACGCTGACTGATGCGCTGCTCCTCTACCAGCTTGTTGAGGGAGAGCAACTGCTCACGCCGCCCCTTGAGCTCCTCCTTGATGTGATCGATAGCACCGAGGATGGTCTCGCGCGGGGTCGCGTAGTGGGTCTTGGGGTAGATGGTGTAGCGCACCACCGTCTGCTCGATGGCACCGGTAAGGGGATCGAACTGGGAGAGCCGCTCCACCTCCTCGTCAAACAGCTCCACCCGCAGGGCCAGCTTGTCCGACTCCGCCGGATAGATGTCGATCACCTCCCCCCGTACCCGGAAGGTGCCGCGCTGGAACGCCATGTCGTTGCGGGTGTATTGCAGCTCGGCGAGGCGACGCAGGATATCCCGCTGGTTGATGATATCGCCGACTTTCAGGTGCAGCATCATGCTGAGATAGGCTTGGGGATCCCCCAGGCCATAGATGGCCGAGACCGAGGCAACGATCACCACGTCGCGTCGCTCCAGCAGCGCCTTGGTGGCCGACAGCCGCATCTGCTCGATGTGATCGTTGATGGAGGCATCCTTCTCGATGAAGGTGTCCGTGGTCGGCACATAGGCTTCCGGCTGGTAGTAGTCGTAATAGGAGACGAAATATTCCACCGAGTTCTCGGGGAAGAACTCCTTCATCTCACCATAGAGCTGGGCAGCCAGCGTCTTGTTCGGCGCCAGTATCATGGTGGGCCGGTTCAGGGTCGCTATCACATTGGCCATGGTGAAGGTCTTGCCCGAGCCGGTGACCCCGAGCAGAGTCTGATGGGCGAGCCCGGACTCGATGCCATCAAGCAGCCGGGTGATCGCCTCTGGCTGATCCCCCGCGGGTTGAAACTGGCTGACCAACTGGAATAACTTGCTCATGACGACTCCCGGCAAAAAAACGGCAAGAGGCAAGTGTACTCCGACTTGGGGTGGCCTGGGTATCCACTCTCTCTGGCCAAGCAGCTATTGACCCCGAAAAGCGAGCTCTGTATAGTGCGTCTCCTTGCCTGATGTTCCCCCGTAGTTCAGTCGGTAGAACGGCGGACTGTTAATCCGTATGTCACTGGTTCAAGTCCAGTCGGGGGAGCCAATTCCTCACCATCTCGGTGCAAGTTATCCACTTTAGTGCTTTCCTCTGCCGATTTTAATGCACAAGCCGCCTCTCGCGGTAACCTCCTCATTTCATTCCCATCTCCTGGCCAGCAGCGTTTTGTTCTGCTGCGTATAACTATATGATTTTTATAGAAACATTTTTCTTCCGGTATTTTTTGAACAGCGCTTGCATCCCAGCATTGGCGCGGCCTGCAGGCTGATCGCCAAGTTTCATGAACAGGGTTATCCACAGTTTCTGTGGGTAAGTGTGCCAAAGCCAGTGGCAGCCTAGCCTGGCAGCCTGTCCTCCTGCTTCGGCATCAGCTGCGTCTCTCTTCCCCATTTTCTCCTGTTTTTGCGATCCCCCCTAAATGGGCTCAACCCTGGTACTGCGCCGCCCTTGTCGGGATCTTTTTTCCCTATGCCACACGCCATGGGTCATCTCCTTCACTGAAGTGCCGAGCGAGCTCGGCTTGCCCCCTTTTCACCCCAGTCAAATATGCTGAAAAGCATGCTCAGTTGTGCCCCTGACAGCAGGTAATAAATTGTCCACAGGGGCGCCACGCCCTTCCCTCTGGATAGCATAAATCACTAATTGACAACGAGATTGGCAGCGTGAACATGAGGTATTTCAGCTCTCCCCCCCCAGCATCTCGCCCCACCGATGGGAAGAGGGCCACTTAACTGCCTATTAATCCGCTTTGACGCTTCTTTCTTGTCATGGGATACGGCACAATATCGGCCCCACTTTTTTCCTCGGTTTTTCCGGGCATGACCATAGATTTCGTGACACTGCTACATCAAAGCGACTCCCTGCTGCTGTTCGTGGTACTGGCTTTCGGCCTGCTGCTGGGCAAGGTACGCCTCGGCAACTTCCAGATTGGCAACACCATAGGCGTACTCTTTACCGCCCTGTTGTTCGGCCAGATGGGCTTCGAGTTCTCCGCTACCACAGAAAACGTCGGCTTCATGCTGTTCATCTTCTGCGTCGGCATCGAGGCCGGTCCCCACTTCTTCAGCGTCTTCCTGCGCGACGGCATCCACTACATCACCCTCACCCTGGTGATATTGCTGACCGCACTGCTGCTGACGGTGGGACTCGCCAAGTTCTTCAATCTTGGGCCCGGTATGGCGGCGGGGATCCTGGCGGGTTCGCTCACCTCGACCCCGGCGTTGGTCGGGGCGCAGGATGCCTTGCGCAGCGGCCTGCTCAACCTCCCTCACCAGACCGACATGCAGTCGGTACTCGACAACATGGGCATCGGCTATGCGTTGACCTACCTGGTGGGTCTGGTCGGCCTGATGCTGGTGGTGCGCTACCTGCCCGCGCTGGCGCGGCTGGACCTCAGCACCGAGGCCCAGAAGATAGCCCGCGAGCGGGGACTGTCTGACAACGAGAGCCGCAAGACCTACTTGCCCATCATCCGCGCCTACCGGGTTGGCCCCGAGCTCGCCGCCTGGATTGGCGGGCGTACCCTGCGGGAAACCGGCATCTATCCCCACACCGGCTGCTACGTGGAGCGCATTCGCCGCAACGGCATTCTGGCAAGCCCCGACGGTGACGCCATCATCCAGGAAGGGGATGAGATAGCGCTGGTTGGCTATCCGGAGAGTCACGAGAAGCTCGACGTCAACTATCGCAACGGCAAAGAGGTGTTCGACCGCAACCTGCTGGACTTGCAGATCGTCACCGAAGAGATAGTGGTGAAGAACGACTCCGTGGTCGGCCGCCATCTGGTGGAACTCAACCTTACCGAGAAGGGCTGCTTCCTCAACCGGGTGGTGCGCTCCCAGATCGAGATGCCGTTTGATCGCAACATCATGCTGCAAAAAGGCGACGTGCTGCAGATCAGCGGCGAGAAGCAGCGGGTCAAGCTGTTGGCCAACAAGATTGGCTTTATCAGCATCCACAGCCAGACCACGGATCTGGTGGCCTTCACCACCTTCTTCGTGCTGGGTCTGCTGATAGGCTCCGTCTCCCTAGTGTTTGGCCAGATAGAGTTCGGCCTCGGCAACGCCGTCGGCCTGCTGCTGGCGGGGATCCTGATGGGCTACCTGCGGGCCAACCACCCCACGGTCGGTTACGTGCCGCCAGGCGCCCTGCGCCTTGCCAAGGATCTCGGCCTCGCCGTGTTCATGGTCAGCACTGGTCTCAAGGCCGGTGGCGGCATCCTGGATCACCTGAGCGAAGTCGGTATGGTGGTGCTCTTCTCCGGCATGCTGGTCACCACCCTGCCGGTGCTGGTGGGTTACCTGTTCGGGGTCTGGGTACTGAAGATGAATCCAGCGCTACTGCTCGGGGCCATCACCGGTGCCCGCACCTGCGCCCCGGCCATGGACGTGGTCAACGAGGCCGCCAACAGCTCCATCCCGGCACTGGGCTATGCGGGCACCTACGCCGTGGCCAACGTCATGCTGACCCTGGCGGGCTCCTTCATCATCGGTTTCTGGTTCTAGCCAAGCCACTACCCCTGACGACAAGAGGAGCCTGCGGGCTCCTTTTTTCATATGTGCAGGTCATCGAGCGCCCATTTTCGAATAGTGGAAATCGTGCTATCGACCTTTTCCTATCAAACCCAATAAGCTAAATAGCCCCCGAGGCGCCGCTTACACTCTATAAAACGAGTGAGGTGTACGTTATGAAACGCTTATGGATTGTCATGATCTGGCTGTTCTGCTCCCTGAACCCGGCCTGGAGTGCCGAAGCAGACAAACAGACAACCGCCAACAAGGAAGAAGAGGAACGCAGTGCCCTGGTCTTCGCCAGCGATGAGCTCTCCAAACCCATGCTGGGGGATCTCGATGCCATGCTGGAGCGACGGGCCATCCGGGTGCTGACCACCTACAACAAGACCGGCTACTTCATCTACAAGGGCGTACAACGAGGTGTCACCTACGACGCCTTCATGCAGGTGGAAAAGCGCCTCAACGAACAGCTGCGCAAAGACAAGGCCATCAAGCGCAACCTCAAGCTGCACTTCGTCTTCATCCCGGTGGCTCGCGAGGCCCTGCTGCCCGCCCTGCTCGCGGGTAAAGGCGACATCGCCGCCGCCAACCTCACCATCACCGACAAGCGCAAACAGCAGGGGGTAGAGTTCAGCGCACCCCTGATCGAAAATGTGCGCGAGCTGCTGATCTCGGGCCCCCACTCCCCCAAGGTGGAGAGCGCCGCGGATCTCGGTGGCCAGAGCGTCTATGTCAGGCCGTCGTCCAGCTACTACGAGAGCCTGGTGGCCTATAACGAGGCTCGCAAGGCAGCAGGTGAGCCCCTCATCGACATCAAGCCCGCCTCCGAGGTGCTGGAGGATGAAGATCTGGTGGAAATGGTCAACGCCGGTTTACTGCCCTTCATCGTCATGGATGAACACAAGGCCCGTTTCTGGAAGAAGATCTTTCCCGCCATCCAGATCCACGAAGAGCCCGTGTTTCGCGATGGGGGCGTGATCGCCTGGGCGGTGCGAAAGGAGAGCACCCAACTACTCGCCATACTCAACGAGCAAATCGCGGCCCTGCGGGGCAAGGCGACCGGTGAGGCCATCCTTGCCCGCTATCTCAAGCAGAACAAATTCGTCAAGAGTGCCGCCGCCGACGCCGAGCGCAAGAAGTTCCTGCAGGTGGTCGAGCTGTTTCGTGAATACGGCGAGAAATACGACGTGGACTGGCTGCTGGTGGCGGCGCAGGGCTATCAGGAGTCGGCCCTCAACCAGAAGGCCCGCAGCCACGTCGGCGCCATCGGCATCATGCAGATCATGCCTGCCACCGGTAAAGGCTTGAAGGTGGGTGACATCCGCCAGATCGAGCCCAATATCCACGGCGGCGTCAAATACATGCGCTGGATGATAGATCACTACTATGCCGACGAGCCCATGACCCCCCTCGACAAGGCGCTGTTCTCATTCGCCTCCTACAATGCCGGTCCCGCCAGGGTGGCGCGCTTGCGCACCGAAACCCAGAAGCGAGGGATGGATCCCAATGTCTGGTTCCATAACGTCGAGTACGTGGCGGCGGAGAAAATAGGCCCGGAAACCGTCACCTATGTCGGCAATATCTACAAGTACTACATCGCCTACAAGCTGGTGATGGAGCAGCTGGCGCTCAAGCAGAAGGTCACAGACGCCATCAAGCAGCAGGAAGAGACAAACAAGAAGGCCCAGGACAAGCCAGCCAAGGAGACGAAGGCAACCAAGGATAAATCCTGACGGCGGCTTTCCAGCCATCATCGTCAGCAGAAGGCGGGGCACTCTTCGGTGTGCCCCGCTCTCTTTGTTCTTCCTGTGCTTATGCTTCCTTCACTTTTTCTGACTTCGCTTCTTCTTCCTCCGTTCTCTAGGCATCACAGATCGTCACGGGCGTCTCGTCTCAGAAGACTCAGCCGTGACCAGAATGAACACAATGGGCAGAACAACCTTAATAGCCATTACGGTCAGATTATTTTATTGGTCGCAATGATTAATTAACCTCCTCGCAACAATCACAAGGAGAACATCATGTTGCAAGGAACCTTCAAGCGCACCCTGCTCTGCTGCCTGCTGGGCGCCAGCCTCGGCGTGCAGGCCAAGATAGATGAAATTCACTTCCTGATCCCGGGCGGCGCCGGCGGCGGCTGGGACAACACGGCCCGGGGCACCGGCGAAGCGCTGACCAAGTCCGGCCTCATCACCACAGCTTCTTTCCAGAACATCTCCGCCGGGGGCGGCGCCAAGGCCATCGCTCACCTAATCGAGACCTCGGCCCAGTCCGACAAGACCCTGATGGTCAATTCCACCCCCATCATCGTCAAGTCCCTCTCCAAGGAGCTGCCGCAATCGTTCCGGGATCTCACCCCGGTCGCCGCCATCATCGCCGACTACCAGGCGCTGGCCGTGCCACTCGATTCCCCCTACCAGAACTGGGCCCAGTTGCTGGCTGCTTATGAGGCCAACCCCGCCAAGGTGAAGATCGCAGGCGGCTCCGCTCGGGGCAGCCTGGATCACCTGGTGGCGGCCATGACCTTCAAGAATGCGGGAGCCGATGCCAGCAAGCTGCGCTACGTGGCTTATGACGCCGGCGGCAGCGCCATGGCGGCGGTGCTGGCGGGCGAAACCCAGGTGCTCTCCACCGGCTTTGGCGAGGCGATGGAAGCCGTCAAATCCGGCCAGATGCGGATCCTCGGCATGACGGCCGCCGAGCGTATGCCAGATGCTAAAGAGGTGCCCACCTTCAGCGAGCAGGGTAACCCTACGGTGTTTGCCAACTGGCGCGGTTACTTCGCCTCCCCCAGCGTCAGCCCGGAAAAATCCGCCGAGTTCGCCGCCCTGCTCAAGCAGATGTATGACAAGCCGGAGTGGGAAGTGGTTCGGGCACGCAACAACTGGACCAATCTCTATCAATCCGGCCCGGAGTTCACCGCCTTCCTCAATAGCCAGGAGCAAGAGATCGGCGGCCTGATGCGCGAGCTCGGTTTCATCAAATAACCCCCAGGCGGGCTCGGCCCGCCCATATCGGAGTCATCACCATGCACCTGACCAAGGAGCGGCTCGGGGGGCTGCTGTTTTTGCTGCTCTCCCTCGCCTATGGCTATCACGCCACCCAGATCCCGGGTTACCCGGGGGACGAATATGAACCCTTTACCGCCAGTACCCTGCCCTATGCCCTGGCCGGGGTCGGCGCCCTGCTTTCGCTGATCCTCATCTGCTCCCCCGGTGGGGAGCGGCTGCACAAAGAGCGCGGCAACTGGCGGCTGGTGTTCGCCCTGCTGTTGCTGATGCTGGTCTACGGAGCCGCCCTGACCTGGCTCGGCTTTGTCATCGCCACCATGCTGTTTCTGATCGGCGGGATCCTGCTGATGGGCAATAGCAGCCTGGGGTTTGCTTGCAAGGTGAGCGTGCCCTTTACCCTCATCTTCTGGGCCCTGCTGACCAAGGGGCTCAACGTTTACCTCGAGCCGGGTTGGCTGTTCACCCAGTTGATGGGATAAGGAGATCACATGTTAGACGGAATTCTGCAGGGGCTCGGTACCGCCATGATGCCCATTAACCTCTTCATGGTGGTGGTCGGCTGCTTCGTCGGCACCTTTATCGGCATGCTGCCGGGCTTGGGCCCGGTCACCGCCATCGCTTTGATGATCCCCATCACCTACGGACTGGATCCGGCCTCCGGCATCATCCTGATGGCCGGGGTCTATTACGGCTCCATGTTTGGCGGCTCCACCGCCTCCATCCTGATCAACACCCCGGGTTGCTCGGCCAGCATGATCACCGCCATCGACGGCTATCCGCTGGCCTGCAAGGGCCAGGCGGGCAAGGCGCTGGCCATCGCGGCCTATGCCTCCTTCGTCGGCGGCACCCTGTCAGCCATCTTCCTGATGGTGGCGGCGCCCCTGCTCGCCAAAGTCTCCCTCTCCTTCCAGTCGGCAGACTACTTCGCCCTCATGGTGCTGGGGCTGTCGGCGGTGGCCGCCTTTGCTGGCAAGGGACAGGTGCTCAAGGCACTGATCATGGCGCTGTTTGGCATCATGCTCTCCACCGTCGGCATCGACCGCAGCGTCGGGGTGGACCGCTTCACCTTCGGCCTGCCTGACTTGCGCGATGGCTTCTCCTTCCTGCTGCTGGCCATGGCCACCTTCGCCTTGGCGGAGATCTTGATGACGGTGCTGCGCCCGGGCAAGGACAACAGCAAAGAAGAGGCCAGCAAGATGCAGCAGCTGGGATCCCTGAAGCTGAGCCGGGAAGAGGTGAAAGAGATAGCGCCTCCCATTGCCCGCTCCTCGGTGCTGGGCTTCCTGATCGGCGTATTGCCGGGTGCGGGCGCCACCATCGCCTCCTTCATGGCCTACGGCGCCGAGCGAAACTTCGCCCGTAAAAACAAGCGGGATGAGTTCGGCAAGGGTAGTCTGACCGGCGTCGCCGCACCGGAAGCGGCCAACAACGCCGCCTCCAGCGGCGCCTTCGTGCCGCTGCTGACCCTGGGGATCCCGGGATCAGGCACCACGGCCCTGATGCTGGGCGCCCTCATCGCCTATGGCATCCAGCCGGGCCCACGCCTGTTCATGGAGCACCCGGACGTGTTCTGGTCGGTGATCATCTCCATGTATCTGGGCAACGTGGTGCTGCTCATCCTCAACCTGCCGCTCATTCCCTATCTCGCCAAGATCCTGCAAGTACCGCGCCCCGTGCTCATCCCCATGGTGCTGCTGTTCTCGCTGATTGGGGTCTATCTGGTCTCCTTCAACACCATGGACATCTATGTGATGGCACTGGTGGCGCTCATCGCCATCGGCCTGCGCCTGCTGGACTTCCCCATGGCCCCCATGCTGCTCGGCTTTATCTTGGGTGGCATGCTGGAGGACAACCTGCGCCGCGCCCTGGTCATCAACGACGGCTCCCTGAGCTTCCTGTGGGAGCGGCCCATCACCCTCGGCTTCACCCTGGTGACCCTGGTGATGCTGCTGTTGCCGCTCTGGCAGTGGTGGCAGGCGCGTAAGGAACCCAAGGGAGAGCCGGCCACCAGCCACTGAATCCATGAGACTCTGCCACCTCTGATCCTACCCAATATGAGCAGAGACCTTGATACCCCAAGTGGGAGCAAACCCTGATAGAAAGAGCGCCAACAGGCGCTCTTTCTTTTTGTGCAACAAGGCGCCTTGAGGCGCCTCCTCAGTGCTGGCGATAACGCCGTTCCGGCCGCCCGACGGTGCCGTATTCGAGCTCCGGGCTCGCCAACTGCTGGCCCACCAGAAACTCCAGATAACGACGCGCCGTGGTGCGGCTGACCCCCACCCGGCTGCCAATCTCCTCGGCACTGGCCCCCTCACCCGTCAAGGCCGCCAGCACCCGCTGCAGGGTGAGCCCGTCGATCCCCTTGGGCAGGCCAGCGGCCGCCACCTGTTGTAGCGGGGAGCCCAGCAAAGCATCCACTGCCTGCTGATCGATGTCGGCAAGGGCCGCGAGAGCCGCGCTGCTCTGACGGTACTTCTCCAGGGTGTCCCGCAATCGCTCGAACACCACGGGTTTGAGGATAAAATCCACCACCCCGAGCCGCATCGCCTCCTGCAGGGCGCTGGCCTCCCGGGCGGCGGTGAGCAAGATGACATCCAGACAAGCGCCAGCCTGGCGCAATTCACGCAGCAGGCTAAACCCCTCCCCGTCCGGTAGCCACACATCCAGCAGCACCAGATCCGGTTTGAGAATATCGATCTGCTCCCTGGCATCGAACAGGGTCAACGCCACCCCCAGCACGTCGAATCCGTCCAGCCGCTGCACGAAGCGGCGGTGGATCTCGGCGATGGCCGGATCGTCCTCGACGATCAGGATCTTGATCACTCACACCTCCTTGGGAATGTAACAAACGACGCAACTTCCCTGCGTCGTGCCTTCAATAGTGATCTGCCCCTGCAAGGCATCCAGAGTCTTGCGCACCAGGGCGAGGCCGATACCATGACCGGGCTCAGACTTGCTGCTGACTCCCTGCTCGAACAATCTGTCCGCCAACGCGGGATCTACCCCACCGGCCCCGTCCTCCACCTCGAGGATGAGATCCTGACCCAGATCGCTTAACGCCACCCAAATGGGCTGATAAGGGGCACCATGGCGACGGGTCGCCTCGAAGGCATTGTCGATGAGGTTGCCAAGCAGGGTCACCAACTGGGAGCCGCTCACCCTGGCGGGGATGTCCTGCAAACTGGAGTCGGGATCGACAACGAGCACCAACCCGAGCTCATGAGCCCTGTGGTATTTGCCAAGCAGCAGACCCGCCACCTTGGGCTTGGCGATGGCCCCCATCAAAAAGCTGAGCAGGGTCTGCTCGGTGGCGGCCTCCCGGCCGATGAAGGCAAGCGCCTCCTGGGTGGCACCGAGCTCTATCATGCCGGCGATGGTGCCGAGCTGATTGTTGTGTTCGTGGGTCTGTACCCGCAGCAGATCGCTGTAGGCCTGCACCTGGGAGAGCTGGGCACTGAGCTCGGCCAGCTCGTCCTTGCGCCGAAAGCTCGACACGGCGCCGATGAGGCGCCCGTCCTGCACCAGAGGCAGCCGGTTGACGATGAGGGGCTGGCCGTTGAGCACGATTTCCTCATCAAACTGGGGTCTGGGATCCTCGATGAGGGAGCGCATGCGGCTGCCCGGCAGCAGTTGGTTGATAGGCTGGCCGATGGCCGCCTTGGCCGCCTGCTCGTCCAGGCGCAGCAGCCGGATGCCATTGGGGTTGAGGGAGGTGAGCCGGCCCTGCTCGTCGATGGTGAGGATCCCTTCGCGCACCGTGCGCAGGGTGCAGTCGAGCTCGGCATAGAGGCGGCCTATCTGCTCGGGCTCAAAGCCGAGAATTGCCCGTTTGTAGCGCCGCGCCAGCCAGGCCGCTGCGGCGCTGTTGAGCAGCACGATGAGCAGGGTGCAGAGCAGGCCAAAGCGCAGGAAGCCACGCAAGTCAGCGTCAATGTCGCGCACCAGATAACCGACCGAGACCACGCCGATGACCTTGCCCATCTCGTCGCGAATGGGCCCCTTGCCCCGCAGCGCGCCGCCAAGGGAGCCCTGCGCCCGGGAGACGTAAAACTCCCCCTGCAGGGCGCGCAAGGGATCATCTCCCACCATGGGCTTGCCGAGCCGGTCCGCATTGGGATGGACCAGACGACGCGCCTCGGTGTCACCGATGACGATGTAGCTGGCGCCGACCTCGGCGCGCATCCGCTCCACCAGCACGTTGAGCCGCGCCTTGTCCCCACGCTTCGCCCCGGCGATGACACCGGGTTCACGCGCCACCAGCCGCGCCACGTCGAGAGCCTGATCCCCCACCTCCCGATAGCGCTGCTCGGAGACGTAGTAGTAGCTGGCCCCGCTCAGCAACACCAGTTGCAACAGACTGACCAGACAGAGCATGAGCAGGATGCGTCCTTGCAACCCGAGTCTCATGCCTCCTTGTCACCTCGCAACAAATCGAGCAGCAGGCTGCCGTCACGCAGGGCCTTGTGCACCTGCACCGAGGTGGGTTTGGTCGGGTCTTCGTAGAAATGGGTGGACTCGATTTGCAGCCGCACCAGGTAATCGGCCGGCAGCTGGCTCGCCAGGGACTGGTGCAACATGGGGAACAACAATCGATCGGCGCGGGTGATCTCCCCCCCCAGCAGCAATTTGCCAGGGTTCAGCAGGCAGATGAGGTTGGCGAGCACCCGGGAGAGGCGCCCCGCCGCCTGATGCAAGATGTCCTGGCAGAGGCTGTTGCCCGCCAGCGCCAGCTCGCACAGCTCGCGGATGTTGACGCTTTCGGGCAGATCGTGCTCCTGCATGCGCTCGCGCAGGTCCCGGTACTGGGCCTCCAGCGCCTGATTGGTCACCAGGGTGCAAGCGCAACCGAAGCCGCCGCAATAGCAGCGCTGGCCATAGGGTTCGAGCTGCAGGTGGCTGAGATCCCCGAGCAGGGCCGACTCGCTCTCGATGAGCTGACCATTGACCACCATGCCGACCCCGATGTCGTTGTGCACGAACACCAGCACCGCATCGGCGCAGTTCTTGGCAGCGCCCCATTCGCGCTCGGCCTGGATCCAGGTGCGCACGTCGCCACTCACCAGCACCGGCACCTCGAATGCCTGTTGCAAGGTAGGGCCCAGCGGCCAGTTGCGCAGATCGTAGAAGGGGAAGTGTTTGACCATGCCGGAGTGGCGCTCCACCTGACCCGGCAGACAGAGGGCGATGCAGGCCAGACGCAGCGCCTTCTTCGGCAAGAAGACATCGATGGCACGCACCAGACTGGCCAGCAGATCGGCGCGTTCATCCTCGCTGAACAGGTGGCGATGCCGCGCGAGGGAGTGACCCGCCAGATCGAACAGCGCCATGTCCACGTAACCGCGACCGAGACGCATGGAGAGAAACTGGAAGCGGCGCTCGTTGATGCGCAGCAGGGTCTGGCGACGACCGCGCCCCACCGAGCTCTCGCCACAGGTGACGACCAGGCCGCCATCAAGCAGCTCGCGGGTGATCTTGGTGATACTGGCCGGCGACAGGCCAGTCAAACGGGACAGATCGGTACGGGACAGTTCCTTGTGCTCCTCCAGACTGGCATAGACCAGACCGTAGTTAAGCTGCCGGATCAAATCGATACTGCCTTTCACGATCTCATTCATAGGGTATGGGGCTAACGAAAAGAACGAATGGCTCGATTTTCCCACATTCTGCGGCGATCCCCAAATTTGCCGTCTGGAAATAACCACCAGACGGCAAAAATGCGATCAATAACGGAAGCGGGAGACCAGTTGGCGCAATTTGTCACCCGTGCCCGCCAGGTCGCGGGTGGTGGAATTGGACTCGCCGGCCGCCTCGGTCAGCTCGCTGACGATCTGCTGGATGGCCACCAGGTTCTTGTTGATCTCCTCGGAGACCGCATGCTGCTCCTCGGCGGCGGTCGCTATCTGGATGTTCATGTCATTGATGGTGCTGACCGCGGCCACCATGCTGTCCAGGGAGCTTGCGATGTGGCCCGCCTCCTGCACCGTCTCCTGGCTGCGCGCCTCGCTGGCCTGCATCACCTCCACCGCCTGCTTCACCCCCCCTTGCAGCCGTTGCAGCATCTCGTTGATCTCCTTGGTGCTCTGCTGGGTACGGCCGGCGAGGGATCGTACCTCGTCCGCCACCACCGCGAAGCCGCGGCCCTGCTCACCGGCCCGGGCCGCCTCGATGGCGGCGTTGAGGGCCAGCAGGTTGGTCTGCTCGGCGATGCCGCGAATGACCTCCACCACGGATCCTATCTTGCCGGTCTCCTGAGCCAGCTGCTCAATGACCCCGGCGGCGGTGTGCACCTCGCCCACCAGCCGGTTGATGCTGCCGATGGCGCTGCCCACCACCTCGCGGGCGGCGTCAGATTCGCGGGCCGCGTCACTGGTGGCGCTGGCCGCATTGGATGCGCTGGCCGCCACTTCCTGGGCGGTGGAGCTCATCTCGGTCACGGCGGTGACCACCTGATCCGTCTCCCGGCCATGGCCGTGCATCTGCTTGTCCGAGTGCTCGCTCAGCCGATGCAGCTTCTCCACGGCGCCGAGCAATTGATGACTGGTCTCCCCCACCTGGCTCACCACAGATTGAATGCGCTCGACGAAGCGATTGAAGGCGCTGGCCAGCTGGCCCACCTCATCCTTGCTCTGTACCTTGAGGCGCTGGGTGAGATCCCCGTCCCCATCGGCGATGTCGTTGAGGGCCGAGACCGCCTCCGCCAGCGGCCGGGTGACTCTATTGCCGATCGCCACGGTCGCCGCCAGGGTCACCCCCAGGATCAGCAGAATAAGCAGCACCCCGGTTTGCAGGGAGGCGTGCATGTTGCTCTCGCGTTCGCTGCGCAGGGCCGCCAGTTCGCTGTCGATGTCATCGATGTAAAAACCGGTCCCCACCACCCACTGATACTTGTCGAGCACCAGGTTGAACGAGAGTTTAGGGGCATCGCGGCCGAGGGAAGGCTTGTTGGTCCAGTATTCTGAGTAACCATTCCCCTGCCGGGCCGCCTTGATGATCTCCTGGATAAGCAAAGTGCCCTTGGCATCCTTGTCCTGCCAGCGGTTCTTGCCCTCCACCTCGGGGCGGGTGGGCAGCAGCAGGGTATTGCCCTGGAAGTCGTAGACGAAGAAGTAGCCATCACTGCCATAACGCAGGGGCCGCAGGATCTCCTTCACTCGCTCGCGCGCCTCTGGGCTGTCCGGCGCGGCATATTCCTTGTCGATGGCCGTCTTGGTGAGCATCAGGTAGCTGCTCAGCAGCGCCTTGCGATCCGACAGCGCCTTGTCCCGTGCCACTACCAGTTCAGATTCCAGCGAGTTCTTGGAAATCAGATAGTTGCTCAGATTGACCACCAGGGCCATCAGCAGCACGGGGAGAGCGCCCAATAACAGGATCTTCTGTTTCAGAGTCATCTTGTACTTCCTTTAGCCATTTTTATGTGGGTGTTCCGTTCCTACCAGTTCGACCTGCTGGCCGAAGGGGGGCCGCTTTCGCTACAATCCCGCCACCTTCTATATCGACCCGATAAACTGACTCATGAGCCAATGTCCTTGCGGTTCCGCCCTTTCTCTCCCCCAGTGTTGCGGTGCGCTGCACGCCGGCCAAGACGCCACCACCACAGAGCAACTGATGCGCTCGCGCTACAGTGCCTTCGTGCTGGGGCTTGGTGACTATCTGGTGCACAGCTGGCACCCGGATTTCCTGGGAACACTGACGGCAGAGCAGCTCTCCCAGACCGATACCCGCTGGGATGGGCTGGAGATCCTCGCAGCCCAAGGCGGCCCAGCCGATGACGCCGGTACGGTGGAGTTCAAGGCCTGGTTTGTGGAGGGGGATGAGCGCCACTGTTTGCACGAACGCTCCCGCTTCGTGCGTTATCAGGGTCGCTGGGTCTACACCGACGGCGAGCAGGATCCGGCGCCGCTGCGGGTGGGCCGCAACGATCCCTGCCCCTGTGGCAGCGGCAAGAAGCACAAGAAATGCTGCGGCTGATGAGCGGACA
Source organism: Aeromonas tecta (assembly GCF_000820185.1). GTDB lineage: Bacteria > Pseudomonadota > Gammaproteobacteria > Enterobacterales > Aeromonadaceae > Aeromonas > Aeromonas tecta. The sequence continues at coordinate 42,138 of NZ_CDCA01000050.1, read as the reverse complement.
TCCCGGGCACTCTGCCCGTGGCAGTGAAAACGACATGAAAAACTGATTTAAACAGCATAAATAACAACCAAACTGGCCATCATGGCGCCAGAGAACAGGGGCCCCGGGCCCCTTTTCCATTCTTCCTCTGTGATAACAATCACACTTTGTTCATTAGCTTGGCATTTTTGAGCGTTTGCGAACATTAATTTGGCCCATATCAAACATTTTTGACCGGGAAGGCGCCACACTGGCGCTATCTGGAAGAGATGAGACGGGCAAGAATGAAAAGAATAACCACGGAAGTCGTCATCATAGGCGGCGGTGCCACCGGCGCCGGCATCATGCGCGATTGCGCGCTGCGCGGCATCGACTGCGTCCTGCTGGAGCGGGATGACATCGCCGCAGGCACCACGGGCCGCAATCACGGCCTGCTCCACTCGGGGGCCCGCTACGCGGTGACGGACCCGGAATCCGCCCGGGAATGCATTCAGGAGAACCGCATCCTCAAGCGGATCGCCAGCCACTGCGTCGAGGATACCGGCGGCCTCTTCGTCACCCTGCCGGAAGATGACATCGGCTTTCAAACTACCTTCATGGCCGCCTGCGCCCAGGCCGGCATCGCGACCCAGCAGCTGGATCCTCGCGAGGCGCTGCGCCTCGAACCCAACGTCAACCCGGCGCTGATCGGTGCCATTCGTGTGCCTGACGGCACCGTCGATCCCTTCCGCCTCGCCGCTGCCAACGTCTTGGACGCCAAGGAGCACGGCGCCCGCATCTTCACCCACAGCAAGGTGCTGGGGCTCATTCGCACGCAGGATAGAGTCCATGGGGTCAAGGCCATCAACACCCGCACCGGCGAGGAGTTCGAAGTGGAGTGTCAGGAGGTGATCAACGCCGCCGGCATCTGGGGCCAACAGATCTGCGAGTACGCGGATCTCGGCATACGCATGTTCCCCGCCAAGGGCTCCTTGCTCATCATGGATTACCGCATCAACCAGATGGTGCTCAACCGCGCCCGCAAACCAGCGGACGCGGACATCCTGGTACCGGGCGACACCATCTCCCTCATCGGCACCACGTCCAGTCGCATCGACTATCACAAGATCGATCAGCTGAGCGTGGATCCGGAAGAGGTCGAGGTGCTGCTGCGGGAAGGGATCAAGCTCGCCCCCGTCATGGCCCGCACCCGCTTGCTGCGCGCCTACGCCGGGGTGCGCCCCCTGGTGGCGGTGGACGGGGATGAGACGGGCCGCAACATCAGCCGCGGCATAGTGCTGCTGGATCACGCCGAGCGGGACGGCCTCAAGGGTTTCAACACCATCACCGGCGGCAAGCTGATGACCTATCGGCTGATGGCCGAGTGGGCCACGGATCTCATCGCCAACAAGCTCGGCAACAGCCGGCCCTGCCGTACCGCCGAGCTCTCCTTGCCAGGCTCCCGGGAGCCGGAGAAGGTCTCCGCCCCCGGCCTCAGCGTCCCGGTCGAAGGCTCGGCCCAGTATCGTCACGGCGAGCGGGTCATCGCGTTCTTCCGGGATAACCCCAAGGCCAACGCCCTCATCTGCGAGTGCGAGATGGTGACCGCGGGCGAGATCGAATACGCCCTGCGGGAGCTGGACGTGGACAACCTGGTGGATCTGCGCCGCCGCACCCGGCTCGGCATGGGCCCCTGTCAGGGGGAGCTGTGCGCCTACCGCGCCGCCGGCCTGATGCAGGAGTACGGCAAGGCCGACGGCCGCGAGGCCTGCGTCATGCTGCGCCAGTTCCTGGAGGAGCGCCACAAGGGGACCCGCCCCGTGCTCTGGGGGGATGCCCTGCGGGAGACCGAGTTTACCTACTGGATCTATGAGGGGCTGTTTGGCCTCGGTGAATGGACCGCGCCCCAGTTGGTCGCCGCCCCTGCCTCTCATGGGCAGGCCACCCCTTCGACTCAAGGAGAGCCATCATGAAATTCGATACCATCGTCATCGGTGGCGGCATGGCAGGCCTCTCCGCCGCCCTGCGCCTGGCCGAGGCGGGCCAGAAGACCCTACTGATGGCCTCGGGCCAGAGCGCCCTGCATTTCTCCTCCGGCTCCATCGACTTGCTCGACACCCAGGGGGATCCTCGCGCCGCCCTGCCCGCCTTTATGGTCACGCACCCTGATCATCCCTACGCCAAGGTGGGGCTCGCCAACATAGCAGCGAGCCTCGCGGATCTGCAGCGCCACTGCGCCGAAGAGGGGCTGCCGCTCTATCGCGAGGAGCACAATCACCAGCGCATCACCCCCATAGGTACCCTCAAGCGCACCTGGATCTCCCCTGCGACCTGCGCCTATGTCACCGAGGCCCCGGTCCCCAACAGCCTGCTGCTGGCGACCCTGGAAGGTTTTCGCGACTTTCACCCGGCGCTGGCAGCGGCCAATCTCGGAGCCCAGCCGCGCTTCGCCCACTGCCGCATCCTGACCGGCGAAATTCGCCTACCTCAGCTCGGCGAATTCAGCCGCAATCCCCACGAGTTTCGCTCCGCCGACATCGCTCGCCTATTTGATAGACAGACAGGGGATAAACAGCCGAGCCTGTTGGCAGATCTCGCCCGCGAGATCACCCGCATGGTGCGAGAGAGTGGCGAGCCCGCTTGCCACCAGCTGGTGCTGCCCGCCTGCCTGTCCCTGGGGCTGGTCGGCCCACGCCTGGCGGAGCTTGAGCAACGCACCGGCTGCACCCTCCGCGAAGTCGCCACCATGCCGCCGTCACTCATCGGCATGCGAATGCAGGAGGCGCTCAAGCGCCGCTTCCAACGCCTCGGCGGCACCTTCCTCACCAGCGAGCGGGTGCTGGGCGCCCGCTACGAGGGGGATAAGGTGATCGGGGTTCATAGCCAGAACGGCGACGATCAGCTGTTCGAGGCGGCGCACTTCGTGCTCGCCTCCGGCAGCTTCTTCAGCCGTGGGCTGGAGTCTCGCCTCGGCGGCATTCGCGAGCCCATCTTCGATGCCGACGTGCTGAGCCTGCCGGAGCGCGACGCCTGGGCCGGTCGCCGCCTGTTCGACCACCACCCCTTTATGGGCTTCGGGGTCAAAACGGACGACAAGCTGAGGGTGCTGCGCGGCGGCAAGCCACTTCGCAACCTCTACGGCGCCGGCAGCGTGCTGGCCCACTATGACCCGGTGAAAGAGGGATCGGGCTCAGGGGTCGCCGTCGCCACCGGCTGGCAAGTCGCCGGTCATATCCTGGATGCGGCCCAATGATTTATTTGTCCCATATCCCGTGCCTTCATCGCCGACGGGAGGAGAACTGACATGCTACTGGATCACGCCAACCAAACATTCGATCAGTGCATCAAATGCACCGTCTGCACCGCTTACTGCCCGGTGGCCAAGGCCAATCCCGCCTACCCAGGTCCGAAACAGGCCGGCCCGGACGGTGAGCGGCTGCGCATCAAGAGCCCGGAGCTGTTCGACAGCGCCCTCAAATACTGCACCAACTGCAAACGCTGCGAGGTGGCCTGCCCAAGCGGAGTGCGCATCGGTGACATCATCGCCAAAGCCAAGCACCAGTACGGCGGCATCAAGCCCGGGATCCGCGAATTCGTGCTCTCCCACACGGATCTGATGGGCAGCATGTCTACCCTGATGGCGCCGGTGGTCAACTTCACCACCGGCCTCAAGCCCGTGAAGCAGGTGTTGGACAAGGTACTTGGGGTCTCCTCCCACCGCGACCTGCCAAAATACTCCCAAGGCACCTTCCGTGGCTGGTACAAGAAGCAGAAAGACGTTCAGGCCAGTTTCGTGCGCCAGATCGCCTACTTTCACGGCTGCTATGTGAACTACAACCACCCACAGCTCGGCAAGGAGCTGGTGCAGGTGCTCAACGCCATGAACATCGGCGTGCAACTGCTGGAGCGGGAGAAATGCTGCGGCGTGCCGCTGATCGCCAACGGCTTCATGGACAAGGCCAAGCAGCAGGCGGCGTTCAATATCAAGCAGATGGAGAACAGCCTGCTCGGCAACGAGATGCCGCTCCTGGCCACCTCCTCCACCTGCGGCTTCACCCTAAGGGACGAATACCCCCACCTGCTGGAGCAGGACAACCGCAAGGTGCGGGATCGCATCTCGCTGGTGACGCGTTTTATCTGGAACGAGTTCTACCGCGGCAACAAGCCGGCCATGAAGCCGCTCGGCTTGCACATCGCCTACCACACCCCCTGCCACATGGAAAAGATGGGGGGCGTCATCTACACACTCGAGCTGCTACGCGCCATCCCCGGGGTCAAGGTGACGGTGCTGGACTCCCAGTGCTGCGGCATCGCCGGCACCTACGGCTTCAAATCGGAGAACTACCAGACCAGCCAGGATATCGGCGAGGGGCTGTTTGATCAGATAAATCGACTCAATCCTGATCTCGTCATCACCGACTGCGAGACCTGCAAGTGGCAGATAGAGATGAGCACGGCGTTTCGCTGCGAGCACCCCATCCATCTGCTGGCACAGGCGTTGGTCTGACGGATATGGATGAGAGCTGGCCCATGGGGGACAAGATGAGCACATCCATCCCCCACTGCGAGCGCCCCATCCATATGCTGGCTAAGGCGTTTATATAAGAAATAAACACTGCTTATTTGCCATCTTGATGCGCCAAGCATCCACCACATACAAAAATAACGATATAACCTAAAAACAGTCACCCAGAAAAACAAAGAGCCGGCAATTGCCGGCTCTTTTCATTCATCTCTCACCATCAGGGGTGTTCGATGATCAGGCTATTTTGATCCAGCAGGGACTGGAGGATGTCGTGGGAGGAGGAGCCGATACTCAGACTCCAGTCGCTCAGGTCCACGTCCTTCAGGGTTATCTGCTGGGTCACCTGACCATCCCCCGCCGGAGAGACCGACAGATTCACGTCGCTCAGGCCACCGTTACCGGAGGTGACAGAGGCAGACAGGTGGTTAAGCAGCCCGTCCACGCTGTTGTCGGTCACCCCCTGGAGCAGGTCCGCCAGATCGAGCTTGTCCCCCTGGGTCGGATTGAAGTCGGTGATGGTATCCAGAGCCGGTTGCCCGGTGGTGCCTTCATCACCGCTGCCCCACACGAAGAGATCGCTGCCCTCGCCACCGGTCAGGATGTCGTTGCCCTGACCGCCCAGGATCCTGTCATCACCACTTGAGCCAAACAGCCAGTCCGCACTGTCCGTACCGGTCAGGGTGTTGCCACTCTGGCTGTGGATATTGAGGGTCTCCTGGCTTGAACCCTGGGTATTGCCCCCCGCGCTCGACTCGGCGGTCAAGATCAGGGCGTGATCCCCCGTAGGCAGATCCTTGAGGTAGATGGGCACCGACTGATCCATGGGCAACAGCCAGTCGCTGCCATCGGCATGACCCACGCTCTGGCCGTGCTCGTCCACCACCTGGGCACCGCCCAGATTCTGGATCCGCACCGAGAGCTCACCCGGCGCCGGGTTGACCACGCTGGCGCTGAGGTTCAGCGGTACCCAGGCCCCTTGCAGGGCATGGATGTCGTGCGCCCCGAGGCTGAGCTGGGGATCATCGGCCTCGGCCGTGACGGTGATGCCAACGGTGGAGGTATCGGTCAGCGCACCACCCGCCCCCGTGTTGCCCTGATCCGAGGTGATGATGGTCAGGTTGTCCTGACCCCAGAAGTCCTTGGCCGGCTCATAGTGCAGGTTGCCGCTGATCAGCGCGTTGAGCTCTGCCAGGGATCCCACCAGGGTGATTTCATTGGTCCCCGTGCCCGTTGCCACGACGTTACCGCTCATGGTCCCGAGCAGGGTCAGCACGCCATGCTCGACCCGCAGCACCATGGACATGGGGGCACTGCCGGCGTCCACGTCCTTGACGCTGATGCCGGAGAGCGACAGTGCACCGTCTTCCTTCACCTGCATTGTGTCAGGCGCCTGGTTGACCGGGGCATCGTTGACCGCTTCCACCTCGATGGGCAGCACGTCGGTATCGCTCTGGGCGCCACCGTTGCCGGTACTGCCGTTGTCGTTGGTCACCATGGTCAGAGCATCCTGGCCATTGAAGTCCTGCTCGCCCTGATAGGTGACGCCGCCGTTTAGCAGCGCATTGATGGCATCCTGCGAGCCACTCAGCACCAGAGAGTCGGTGCCGTTGCCAGTGACTGTCACGCCGTTGCCTGCTACCAGGTTCAGGGTGCCATGCAGGACGGACAGGGTCACTGTGAGGGGACTGCTGCCCGCATCCACGTCGCTCACCTGCAAGCCGTGAATGACGAAGGGTTGATCCTCCTGCGCCACCTGGGGATCGCTTGGCAAGACGTTGACGGGCGCATCGTTGACCGGTTGCACCTCGATGGGCAGCACGTCTGTGTCGCTCAGCGCCCCGCCACTGCCTGTGTTGCCATTGTCATTGGTGACCATGGTCAGGTTGTCGCTGCCGTGGTAATCCGGGTTGCCCTGATAGGTCAGACCACCGTTTAACAAGGCGTTGATGGCATCCAGCGATCCGCTCAGCACCAGGGAGCCGGTGCCGTTACCCACCACTGTCACCCCGCTGCCTGCCGGAATATTGAGGGTGCCGTGCTCCACCGACAGGGTCACCTTCATGTCGCCGCTGCCCGCATCCACATCCTGCACCTGCAGGCCCTTGATGACGAAGGGCTGATCTTCCTGCGCCACCTGGGGATCCGTTGGCAAGACGTTGATAGGAGCATCGTTGACCGGGCTGATATCCACGTGAATGGTGCCGTTGACCTCGGGGCCGAGGGCGCCGTTGTCAAGGCTCTGGGCCGTAACTTTCAGATCCAGGGCGCCGTTGGCATCGTTGGTCACCAGTTCGATGGCACCCAGCTTGGTGCCATCCGTGGTGACCTGCCAGCGACCGTTGCCAAGATCCACCACAGTGCCATTGACCCCGTTTGGCAGACGGATTTGCGCGCCATCGGGGACCCCTTCGATGGTGACGCGCACCTGCTCGGGGCCATTCTCATGGACGTTGCCGGCGCTGCCGCCGGTGGCCTGGGTATCCCGGGTCTCCAGCCCCAGGTTCAGGGTGATCACATCCCCCTCGGTGCCGCTCGTTTTGTCCATGATGTCGGCGATGATCACATCCCCCACCGGGTTGACGGTGACGGTGAAGTTGCCACTGGTGCCGAGCGGTACGCTCAGACCATTGTCCAGGGTGTAAGCGGTCAGGGTCAGATCCACGCTGCCGCTGAAATCCGCCGGCGGGATCAGAGTCAGGGTGGAGAAATCGGTCCCCACGGGGATCTGCCAGACGCCGTTGCCGTTGTTGACCGCAGGGGCAGAGAGGGTGAAGCCATCCGGCACCCCAGTGATCTGCAGCCCCACTATTTTTTCGGAGCCGTCGGTGTCGACAAGCTCGGCGCCGAAGCCCCCCAGATTGACGCGGCCATCCTCGTCACCCTTCACATCGTGCACGATGATCTTGGCCGGATCGTTGACCGGTTTGACCTCGAAGCCCACCTGGCCGCTCCAGCTGCCGCGATCTGTACCCGTGGTGGCGGTATCCAGGATATCCACGGTCACATCGAGCGGCACCTGACCGCTGTAGTGCTCCTTGGGAATAAACACCAGATCCTTGAGGCCATTGGCATCCACCACCAGGGACTGGACGGGATTGCCATTGGCATCGAGGAAGTGACCGTACTTGGCATCGACGGTCACGGTTACCCGCTCCACCGTCTCGAGGCCGCCATTGGCCACAGAGGGGCTGATGTCCGCCAGCTTGACCGAGAGATCGAGGTGGATCTCGGTGTCTTCCAGGTTGTCCGGTTGGCCATCACCGTTCACATCTTTCACTTCCAACTGCAGGCTCGGCATGCCGTCGGCGCCGCCATTGACGTCAACCTCCGGGGTGATGGAGAGGCGGATGTCCTGATCCGCCGTCTTGGTGTCACCGCTCACGGTATCGGTATTGACCAGCCGCACATGCAGGCTGAGATCGTCGCCGGCATAGTCTTCCGGCAGGGTCAGGGTCAGGTTGTCGAGATCGCTCAGCCCATTGGGCAGTTTGATCAGGTACTCGCCGTTGACGAAGTCATAGGTCAGCCCCTGCACGCTGACGCCGGGGGGCAGGCCGGTGAGGACGATGCTGAGCTCGTCATCGCCGATATCCGCCGTGCCCAGGGTGATCATGCTCTTGAGCTGAGTACCGAAGTTGACACTGTGATCCTCCACTCCGGTGATGGGCTGGCTGTTATCCAGATCAACCGTGGCGGCCACCTGACCGGAATTGGTCGCGGCATGGAAGTCGGCGCTGGCATTCAAGTCCTTGCGCACGCTGGCACTCACATCCCCGTCGTCGCTGAGATCATGCACCTGGGCACTCACCTTGAAGGTCACCGTGCCGGTGAAGCCATCAGGCGAGCGCAAGGCATAACTGCCCAGGGCATCGTGAGGCACGGTCCAGTTGCCGTAGCCATCGTTGATCCCCCCGATCACCACGAAGCCGGGCGGCAGATCGCTGATGACCAGGTAGTCGATGGTCTCGACGCTGCTGGGGTCCAGATCCTGGAACACGAAGACTCCATCCAGCGGGATATCGTGCCCGTCCGGGCTCTCCAGTGCCCCGCCGGTCTGTACCAGATTGCCATCGGGTTCCACCACGGCCTGGATATCCACGTGCAGATTGCCGTTGATGACCTTGTCGACGACGACGCTGGAGTCCACGTCATGCTGAGTCACGGTCACATGGCTCTGGATATTGGTGTCTTTGTCGCTGTCCTCCGGGGCCCGCACCAGCAGTTGGCCGCCACTGAGCAGACTCTGCAGATCCGCATCGCTCAGGGTGACGCTGCCATCGCTCCCCAGCGTGAGCTGGTGAGTACCGTTGGCATCCTTGACCCAGATCTCGTAGCCAGGCTCGATGCCGGAGAGACTGAGGTGGGTCACCTTCTCGGCGCTGTCGCTCAAGTCGGGATGCCAGTTCAGCGTCACAAATTCGTCTTCCAGGCCATTACTGGTCTTGGCGTAGTCGCCGGCGTCGATGGCGGGTTCCACCTTGATGGTGAGCGGCACATCGAAGCTCTTGTGATCCCCGTCGTTCTCGGTCACCACCACGTGACCGACGAGGTGAATATCGGCAGTGCTGTTGGGCGGCGGCTGGATCTGCAGGTTGCCCAGATCCGACACATTGACCTGATAGATGGGCTTGCCGTTGGCATCCAGGCCGGCGAAGGTCAGGGTCAGCTCGTTGCCATTGCCATCGAACACCTTGGCCCCTTCCGGCAAGCCTTCCAGCACCAGGTTGAGGGTTTCGGAGTTATCGAGCGGAGTATCGACCTTCTCCCCCGACTCCAGTCTGAAATCGAGCGGTGCACGGCCATCTTCCGCGATGGTGATGCTGTAGCCATTGCCTTCCGGCGTCCAGCCCGTGCTGTCCAGGTTGAAGTGCGGCTCATCCACCACCCCGACCATGTCCACGTGCAGATTCTGGGAGCCGGTCTCCTTCTCGTTGACCACGGTATGGGTCTGACCATTGGCATCGGTCAGGGTGGCCGTATCTTTCACAACCCCCTTGATGGTGAGATCGAAGTCCACGTTGCTGTTTTTGGGCGGCTGCATCTGCAGCTCATTGATGCGATCGTAGGGCACCTCGTAATAACCGTTCGCATCCATGACAACCGCCACACCGCCGAGCAGCAGGGTGGCGCCGGCGGGCAGGCCGCTGATGCGCACAAACATCTGCTCCGAGCCGTCCGCAGTGTCTCCCAGATGGGCAAGCACTATCTTGCTGCCCAGATTCATCAGGGTGTCTTCCTTGCTCTGGATCTCGCGCACCGTCAGCTTGGCATCATCCGCCTGCGGGTTGACGTTGATCACCAGCTCTATGCTGTCGCCAAGCGCCTTGTCCTGGCCGCTCACCACAGGTGTCTTCTCGGTACTGACCGGGGTGATGGAGAGCTTGATGTCGCCGCTGTAGTCCTTGCCAGGCACCACTGTGATCTTGTTGATGTCACCGGCAGAGACGGTATAGACGCCGTTGGCATCGGGTTTGAGCTCTTGGCCGTTCAGGGTCAGGCTGCCCTGGCCGGATGCCCACTTGATCTGATAGCTCAGGGTCTCGGAGCCATCGAGATCCGTGAGGTTGGCCTGCACATTCAGGGCAACACCGTTGCCATCCTCATTGATGCTGTAGTGCTTGGCGGTGCTGGAATCCCATTCCGGCTTGTCGGCGATGCCTTGCACCGTGATGGCGAGATCCCCAGTCACCGGTGGCGGTGGCGTCCCTTCGGTCACCCCGACGTCGACCTGCACCTGGAAGTGCAGCGGCTGCTTGTTGTTGCTCCAGCTCGACCAGTCATCTGCCGGTACGAAGGTAAGACCCGATGTGCTGTAGTGAACGTTGTCGCTGGTCACCATGGCAGCCGGTGGCACGATGAACCACTTGCCATCGGCCGTGGTGGTGAGCGCCACCCCGTTGTAGTAGAAGGTGCCATGAGCATTGGCAGGCGCCTGGATCAGCAGTTGATCCACATGCTCGCCCCGGTCAAAGTCACCGATATCGAGCTGCATGTTGATGGGAATGCCCTGGCTCGGATCCTGCGCCCCCTGATCTTCCTGTCCGGTCGCGGCATTCACGGTGAAGCGCACCGCCTCGTCTTCCATATTGAGGGTCAGGGTGCTCTCGGCGGTGTCGCCGTCACCGTCCACAATCTGGGCGGTGATGACCTGGCTCAGGCTGGCGGCATCGTGATCGAAGCCGGGCCTCGGGGTAAAGCTGTAGTTGCCGTCCTCACCTATGGTCAGGGAGCCCATCACCTGCTTGCCATCCGGGCTCATCACGTCCAGGGTCAAGCTGCCGTTGAAAGCATGAACCTGACCATTGACGGTGACCGAGACGACTCTGGCGCCATCGGCCCCCTCGTTGGCGGGGGGCAGCAGATCGCCGTTCACGCTGCTGCCGGTCTCGTTCAGGGTATGGGCCAGGCTGGTACCAATCGGCATGTCATCCTGCACATGCACTTCGACCGTCACATTGGGGCTGCGGTCCCCGTCGTGGTCTGTCACGTACAGGGGTATCTCGATGCCGAGCTCATCCTTGCCCTGGGCACCGTGATCGAGCTGGCCTACCAAATGGAAGCTGTAGCTGCCGTTGACGTCGAGGTGGATCCAGAACACCGGCTTGCCATCCGCCGTGCTCGCCAGATACCAGCCCGGATTGCTGTGGGCGGCCAGGGTCACCTCTTTGCCACCTGAGGTGAGGTGGTTCGCCTGGTTGAAGGCCGCCACATCGAGTTCAAGAGAAGCAACCCGGTCCGAGCCGGCACTGATGGTCACCTTGCCACCTGCCGCCTCCCCATTTTCGGTCGGGGTGGTGCCGGGGTGCTGGGTATTGCTCGCATCCAGATCCGCCTCTTCGACCCGCACGGACTCGATGTTCGAGATCAGCGGATCGGCGGCATCTTTGATCACCACGTTGGTATTACCGTTGATCACAGAGCCGTCGCTGTCGGTTACCTGCACCGGCAGGGTCAGGTTGAGATTGTTATCCGCCCCATGATCCAGGTTGGTGTGCACCGTCACCTGATAATCCAGAGTCGCATCTGTGTGCGCCTCTATGCGACCCGGCACGCTCGGCAGGGTGACCGTCAGCACCAGGGTGCCGCTCGCGGTCATGGCCTGGAAGATGTGGCCGTTGCTGCCCGGCACCTCTTTCCAGGTGAGCGTTTCACCGTTGTGGGTGATGGGGTTGCCGCTCGCATCCAATACCTTGCCTGCGAGGGTCAGCCGCACATCCACCACGGGATCGGAATCCGCCTTGATGGTGAGTTTTCCTGTGGCCTGCTGATCATCGGCGGTCTGGCTGCTGCCGGCGCCGTCGAAGCGCCCTTCGTTCAAGGTCACGCCAGTCAGGGAAATGGTCGGGTTGTTCCCCTCGCCGATGCTGACGTTGAGGGTGCCGCCGGTGCTGTCGTTGTTGCCGGCCCCCTTGTCGCTATCGATCACATTGATTTGGAACGGCAGATCCGTGCTGGTGCTGCCGTTCTCCTGGTGCACCCCTTCATACAGGGTCACCTTGTAGTCGAAACCGTTGCTGGCGGCATTATCCAGGCTGCCACTGATCTCGACTTCCAAGACCTCGACGCGCTGGCCGTCGACCATCACGTAGCCCTTGAGGATCTGGTTGCCCGGGATGCTGGGATCCCCGTCGACCAGCTCATAGATAACGCTCTGGCCCAGGGCGGTCAGCTTGGGCTGCTGACTTATGTCGGCGAACGACACCTCGCTCACCCGATCCGAGCCCGCATTGACTTCGAAATGGCCTGTGCCGGTCAGGGTGTTGCCGCCGTTGAGATCCCCCTCATCCAGGCTCACCCCGCTGCCCGCCACAAAGCCGGGCGCATTGCCATCCTTGATGACCAGCGGCAGGTCGGTGGAGACGCTGTCCCCGTCCTTGTCGGTCAGGGTCACGGTCAGCGGCAGGTCCAGAGACTCGTTGCCCTGATGATCCAGCTCACCGCTCAAGGTCACCTTAGCGGTGACGCTCCAGTTACCGTTGTTGTCGACCAATTCCAGCTCGGCGCGCAGCACCTCACGGCCGTCGGCCGTGGTGCCCACCAGTTCGCCGTTGGCATCCAGGGTGAAGGTCACCGGGCTGCCGTGACTGCTGTATTTGCCGTCCAGGCTCTGCTGGATGGCCGCAATATCAAACTTGAGACTACTCTGCTCGAGGGCATCGGAGCCATGGCTCACGGTGAAGCTCATGTGGCTAACCACATCCTTCGCCCCTTGGTTGGCCTCGGTCATCTCGGTACCGGTCACGGCGCTGATCACCGGATTGGCCCCATCACCGATGGCGACGCTCAGGGAAGAAGAGACTTTGTCACCATCGCTGTCGGTCAGGGTGAAGCCCGCCTTGAGCAGGTTGTCGGCACTGCCCTGATCCAGCGGCTGGTTGAGGGTAAAGACGTAGTGGCCCTGCTGATCCAGGGTCAGGGTGAAAATATTCTGCCCGTTGACGGTGCCGCTGATGCTGTTGCCGCTGACGCTGATAACTACCGGCTGGCCGCCGCTGGTGAGACCTTGCAGGCCGGGCTGATTGGCATCGAAGCTGATGTTGGCAAGAGGGTCGCTGCCCACGGTGATATTGAGATCCCCGGAGAGGCTTTGCCCTGCGCTCCAGTCGCTGTCTTCCACCAGATCCAGCGTGACCGCATCCACGCTTGGCAAGGCACCGTCGGTGATGGCGATATTGAGGGTACCGAGGTTGCTCTGATCCCCGTCAAAATCGGTGCCCTGTACCTGCAGCCCCAGGTTGACGCTGTTGCTGGTGAGCGGCTGATCCAGCACGCCGTCCAGTTGCAGGTGGTATTTACCGTCGAGATCCAAAGTGACAGTCAAAATGACCTTGCCACCGGCATCTAGCAGTGTGATCTGATTGCCGTTGACCTGATAAGTAGTGGCTTTACCGCCACTGGTCAGGCCCTCGAGGCCGGGTTGGCTCGCCTCGAAATTGAGGGACACCAGGCGATCGCTGCCCACATTGACCGGCAGCTGGCCATCCAGAGACTGGCTGGCGCCCCCTTCCTGCAGGCTGATGCCGCTGTCGATGCCAAGGTTGGGATCCACACCGTCGTTGATGGAGACCACCAGATCGGCGCGGGTCTCATCGCCGTCGATCTCCTTGGCCGACACGGAGAGCCCCAGCGAGAGTTCATCATTGCCCTGATGATCCAGCGGCCCATTGAGGGTGACGGTGACGGTGCCGTTGATATCGCTGCCGGCCTGGCTGGCATTGAGCTCGGCCTTGATCACCTCGACGCGATTGCCCTGATCATCGATGTAATAACCGGTGAGCAGGCGATCGCCGCTGAATTCGAAGCTCAGCACATGACCGTCGCTGCTAAGCCCACTGCCGTTGAGACGGGCCAGGGTATTGGCCTGATCTGCGAAGGCGACAGAGTCCGCCAGCAAGGGATCGGACTGGTGGCCCACCACGAAGTGGCTCTGGCCCACCACGACCCCTTGATTTGTGAACGCATCCTCGGTGAGGGTGATGGGTGAGAGAGTGAAGTCAGGGGGCGTGCTGTCCACCAGGTTGACGTTGAGATTGGCGTGAACCAGATCCCCGTCGCTGTCGCGATACTCCAGGGAGAACGGCAGATTCAGGTTGTCCTGGCCGTGATCCAGGCTCTGGTTCCAGACGATCTGATAACTGCCGTCATTGGAGAGCGTCAGGGTGAAGACGGTGATGCCGCCGGCACTGGCGGTGAGGGTCTGGCCATTTATCTGATAGCTGAGCGCCGAGCCGTGGCTGCTGAGGCCGAGCTGCTCGAGGGCACTCTGATCGGCGGCGAAGCTCACCTGCAGGTTGCCATCCAGTCCGGCGCCGGTATGCAGGGAGCCAGTCGCACTGACCGGGCCCTTGGCCAGATCCGCTTCAGACAGGGTCAGCACATCGCTCTGGCCGATGAGGGGGGCCCCGTCGATCACCCGGTTACCCGCGAGATCGGTCACCTCGGCACGCACCTCATAGGGGCCCGAGAGGGTGGAGAGATCCAGGCCACTGAGCTGCCAGCGACCATCGCTGCCCACCAGGGCCGTGCCGCTGTAGAGGGTCTGGCCATTCTGACCGATGAGGGTGATGGTGACGCTCTGGCCCGCTTCCACCTGGGTAGTGGTGCCGCTCAGGGTGACATTGTCATGACCCAGAACCTTGTTGGTATCGAGATCGTCGATGTCAATGCTGGCCTTTGTATCGACGGTGACGGTCAGGGTGTCGCTGGCACGGTTGCCGGCGATGTCCACCGAGTCGACCCGAAAATCATAGGCCCCGTCTGCCATGTCGCTCGGGATCTGGTATTGCCAGTTGCCATTGCCATCGACGGTGAGCACCGCCAGCACGGCGCCACCCAGGCTCAGGGTCACGGTGGCACCGGGCTCTCCCTTGCCTTGCAGCAGCGGCGTGGTGTCGCGGGTCAGGTCATCCACCTGGCTGGCGCCGGTGTCGCTCTCATCGGCCAAGTCGAGCGTGATGGTGGTGATGGTGTCGAGCAGGGTCTCGCCAATGTCGCTGGCCCGGTTGCCGGCGGCGTCCTGAGTATCGGCCTGAATGGTCAAGGGGCCATCCACCAGCTTGCCGGTGACATCGCCAAAGTTCGCCTCCCAGACGAAGCCGGGCAGCACCACTGTGGTCATGGTCAGACTGTTGCCATTCTGATCCGTCAGGGTCACGGTCACCGTCTGGCCCACTTCGACGTCTTCTACCGTCCCGCGGATGATGACGCCGGTCGCCTCGTCGGCGTTGATGATGTTGTCGAGGGTCTGGGGCTCGGTGATGGTGATCTCGGCGACTTGATCCTGATCTTCCACATAGGGATCTTCATTGCCCTGGGGGAGTGTCTGGTGGTCGGTATCAAAGCCGGCCTCCACCACGGTGAAGTCGTTGTTGAGATCCACCACCACGAAGCCGCCGGCACTGGAGCCGACCACACCGCCCGCGGTACCGGCGGCGTCATTACCGGCCGCGGTCTCTTCAAACAAGGCCGTCGGGTCGGCGCCCTGACGGATGGCCTCTTGCAGGCTGGCCAGCTCGGGATCAAGCGCATCGCCCTGATCTGCCTGTGCCAGCATTATCTGGTTCGGATCATGGGTCTCATCGGTCGAGTCGGCCAGTTCGAATCGCCCGTTGGATTCGGCGAGCAGGCGCTCGCCAGATTGCAGCTGCATGCCCACCGCGGCGCGGCGCAAGGAGCCTTCGGCATCCATGACAAACACTGTTCCTTCCAATTGAGTGATAAGGGTCGGTTTCTCGATTCGCAACTCAGCCATACATCCTCCAACGCATAAACACAGGCCACCCAGAAGACTGGAGCAAAGGGTGACCGCCGTGATAGGCGACTATTTTACCGCCTCAGCCACAATAGATCCCTTCGACATTTTCGAAAATATCGAAAGGAAATACGGCAAAACATCCTATTTAATTCAGTAAAACGATGTCATTTCGCCAAAAGTACCGTAGATAACTTCATTTGCTGTTTATCAGGGCTGAATATGCCCCTCTTGGCACCCATTTATACGACAACTCCTGACATCAATGCCAAGCAAAGGTAGCATTCCATTATTTCAACAGGGTGGCCCTGCCACCTCTGAACAGCACAAATAATGAATTAAAATTCAAACTTGATTCCGGCAAGGGTATGTCGACGTCGTTATCACCCCCTCGCCTCGGCCATCTGACACTGGTCCCCTCCCAGGCCGCCATCACCATGGCATCAACCTGGCTATGTGTACTAACACCCCAGCATCGCTAAAGAATTCAACCTGGATCCCATTTCTGGCATTTGACGGCATGGCCAATTGATCTAGCGCAAGTGCGCCGGGGATTAATCATTATCCATTTTACCCATTTGGTATTATCCCCTCGAGCAACCGTATAAAAAGCATGGTTTATGCATTTATAACAATTAATCGACCTGCCATGCCCATCGACGATGAGCACAGATGTCCACACAGCAAGATGGAACGGTCAGGTCTGGCAATGACATTATCTGGGGAGTGATGACCGTGGGTTCACGCAACAAACTATTCAGGCCGGGCCTCAGCGCCCTGCTGCTGACCAGCCTGCTGAGCATCGGCGGCTGGGCACAGGCCGATGAGGCCCAAGCCAGCCACAAGGTCGAGGCGCGCAACGATCTGTTCGCCAAGGATCATGCCGACCAATTTAGTAGCTGGGAATCGACCAGCGAGAGCAAGGAGCGCACCGACGCCCTGGCAGAAGATCCGCAGATGGTGGTGCTCTGGGCGGGCTACCCCTTCTCCAAAGATTACAACAAGCCGCGCGGCCACTTCTACGCCCTGACCGACGTGCGCGAGAGCCTGCGTACCGGCGCCCCCAAGACCGCAGAGGATGGTCCCCTGCCCATGGCCTGCTGGAGCTGCAAGGGGCCGGACGTTGCCCGGGTCATCGATGAACGGGGCGAGGACGGCTACTTCAAGGGGATGTGGGCCAAGGGTGGCCCCGAGATAGTCAACACCATCGGCTGCGCCGACTGCCATGACACCGCCTCGAAAGAGTTCAAGGAGGGCAAGCCTGCCCTGCATCTCTCCCGCCCCTATGCGGACCGCGCCATGACCGCCATCGGCAAGCCGTTCAAGGAGCAGGGCCGCTTCGATCAACAATCCCAGGTGTGCGGTCAGTGCCATGTGGAGTACTACTTCAACGGCCCCACCAAGGCGGTGAAATTCCCCTGGGACAAGGGCACCCGCGTCGAACAGATGGAAGAGTACTACGACGAGATTGGCTTCTCCGACTGGGTACATGCCCTCTCCAAGACCCCCATGCTCAAGGCCCAGCACCCCGAGTACGAAACCTGGCGCGCCGGTATTCACGGCCAGAACAACGTCGCCTGTGTCGACTGCCACATGCCCAAGGTGCAAAACGAGCAGGGCAAGGTCTACACGGATCACAAGGTCGGCAACCCGTTTGATCGCTTCGAGCAGACCTGCCGCAACTGTCACACCCAGAGCAAGGAGATGCTGCAAGACATCGTCCATCAACGCAAAGAGGCGATCACCGAGATCAAGCTCAAGGTCGAGAAGCAGCTGGTGCACGCCCACTTCGAAGCCAAGGCGGCCTGGGATGCCGGCGCCACCGAAGCCGAGATGAAAGACATCCTGCAAGACATCCGTCACGCCCAATGGCGCTGGGACTTCTCCATCGCCTCCCACGGGGTGCAGGCCCACGCGCCGGAAGTGGCCTTGAGAATGCTGGGCAGCGCCCTGGACAAGGCGGCCGATGCGCGCACCAAGCTCGCTCGCTTGCTGGCCGCCAAGGGGATCAGCCACGAGATCGCCATTCCTGACATCTCCAGCAAGGAGAAGGCCCAGGCCGCCCTTGGCATGGACATGAAACAGATGAATGCCGACAAGGCCCAGTTCCTCAAGACCACAGTCCCTGCCTGGGAAGCCGAGGCCAAAGCGGCCGGACGACTGGCGCAGTAATGGATGCGGGCGGGCACCGCGCGTGCCCGCCACGGATGGAGGCTTCCTATGGGTGATTTAACGATGGATTTCTTACGACTGATGCTGATGGCAGCCATGCTGCTGACCAGCCTGCAGGGCCAGGCCGCCGAGTCGGCAACGACCCCCGCTGCCGCGCCGGCCATGCATGATGTTGAGTTCTTGCGCAGCGCCGACAAGGCCTGTACCGACTGCCACAAGGAGCAGACGGACGGCATGCACGGCAAGCATGCCAAGGCGACCAACCCCAACAACCTGGCCCCGGTGACCTGTACCAACTGCCACGGTCTCCCCTCTCCCCAGCACCGGGAAGGGGTCAAGGACGTGATGCGTTTCAGTGACAGCTTCAACCAGCCGCAAGGCAAGGATGGCTATCCCATCGCCGAGCAGAACAGCGTCTGCATGAGCTGCCATGAGCCCAAGCCCCTGCGCGAAGCGCTTTGGGCCCACGATGTACACATGACCAAACTCAGCTGCACCAGCTGCCACCAGCTGCACCCGGCCAAGGAGCCCATGGTGGGGATCCCGGAAACATCCCGCATCAAGCTGTGCGTCGACTGTCACAGCAAGCAACACGACGCCAAGCTGGCCAACCCGCAGGCCGGCGTGAGCAAGGAGGCGCCATGAGCTGCTCTCGCCGTGAATTTTTGGCGGGGATGAGCGCGGGGGCCCTCATCATGATGACGGGCCCGGTACGCGCCGGCACCGGCGTCCTCGCCCACAGCCAGACCATCGACGGGGTGCGTTACGGCATGCTGCACGACGAGACGGCCTGCATCGGCTGCACCGCCTGCATGGATGCCTGTCGGGACGTCAACAAGGTGCCGGAGGGGGTCTCGCGTCTCGAGATCCTGCGCACCGGCCCTATAGGCACATTTCCCGATGCCGAGTACCACTTCTTTCGCAAGTCCTGCCAGCACTGCGACAACGCCCCTTGCGTCCACGTCTGCCCGACCGGCGCCTCCCATAGACGCGCCGAGGATGGCATCGTCGATGTGAATCCGGACTTGTGCGTCGGCTGCATGTACTGCCTCGCTGCCTGCCCCTATCAGGTGCGCTTCATCAACCCGGTCACCCGGGTGGCCGACAAGTGCGATTTTTGCCGCAAGACCAATCTGGCTCAGGGCAAACAGCCGGCCTGTGTCGAGTCCTGCCCCACCAAGGCGCTGGTATTCGGCAATCTGGATGACCCACAGAGCCCCATCGCCCAGCGGCTGGTCAAGGAGACCACCTACCGCTACAAGCAGGCGCTTGGCACCTCGCCCAAGCTGTATCGCGTGCCCAAAGGGGAGATCAAATCATGACGATGCAAGCGGCATTTTTCTTCCTCACCCTGGTGCGGGGACCTGTCCCATCGCCATCTACCCTGGCAGTAATGCATGGAGGGACTGACCATGTGGCATGACGCATTTCACTTCCCTTCCCTTGTCTGGGACTGGCCCATCGCGATTTACCTGTTCCTGCTTGGCATCTCAGCCGGGGCCACCGCCCTGTCGGTGCTGCTGCGCAGGCAAGGCGCCGGCAGCGAGAGCGGCATCATCAAGGCGACCGCCATCCTGGCGCCGCTGTGCGTGATCGTGGGCCTGTTGATCCTCATCTTCCACCTGGCCCGCCCCTGGACCTTCTGGAAGCTGATGTTCAACTACCAGTTCGACTCCGTGATGTCGATGGGGGTCATGCTGTTCCAGATCTATATGGCGGTGCTGCTTGCCTGGTTGGCGGTGGTGTTTAGGACTGAGGTTGAGGCGCTGCGCCGGAAGCTGCTTGGCGACAAGCTGGCCTTTGTGGATGGACTCATCGGCCTGCTGGCCAGATTCGAGTCACTGCTGGCACCGCTGCTGTTGCTGCTGGCGGTACTGCTCGGCGCCTACACCGGCTTTCTGCTCTCGGCGCTAAAGACCTATCCGCTCCTGAACAACCCGGTGCTGCCGGTGCTGTTTCTGGTGTCCGGCATCGGCTCTGGCATCGCGGCCACCAGCCTGCTGGCGGTGACCCTGTTTAAAGAGAGCCATCACAGCCAGGGAGTGAGCTTCGTGCACCGCCTCGAGCGGCCGATACTGGCGGTGGAAGTACTGCTGCTGGTCTGCTTCTTCACCGGCCTCTATTTTGGCGGCGGTCAGAAGGAGGTGGCCATGTGGGCGGCCATCGGCAGCGGCTTCTGGGCACAGGTGTTCTGGCTCGGGGTGGTCGGTATCGGCATGCTACTGCCTCAGCTGCTGGCGACCCTGACACCGGCGCCACTGCGGGAAAAACCTGCCCATCTGGTGCTGCTGTGCAGCCTGAGCCTGCTGGGCATACTGCTGCTGCGCTACTTTGTGCTCTACGCCGGTCAGATGACGGTGGCATAACGCTGCCCTCACAAGCGCCAGCCGCCTTGAGGCGACTGGCGCTTGTTTGTTATTGAAGCCGTGGTTTTTCTGGCCATACCCCCCCTGCGGCGCCAAGTCGCGGCGGGTGTGGCATGGCGGGACTGGATGTTGGAGGTTGTGTGCTGGCTGAACTCGGCTATCTCTCACTGTTGCTGGCGACCCTGTGCGCCCTGGTGCAAGGCACCCTGCCCTGGCTGGGTCTGAAGCTGATTTCGCCCACCCTGCTGGCCTGTGCCCGGCCGCTTGCGCTGCTGAGTGCCACGTTGCTGGGAACGGCGCTGGCACTGCTCGCAATCTGCTTTGGCCAGGATGATTTCACCCTGATTTATGTGGCCCAGCATGCCAACAGCGCCCTGCCCCTTGGCTTCAAGCTCGCGGCAGTCTGGGGCGGCCACGAGGGCTCCATGTTGTTCTTCGTGTTTGCGTTGGCGCTGTGGGGCGTCTTGGTGGCACTGTGCTCAACGCGGGTCGACCCGCTGATCCGGGTACGGGTGCTCGCCATCATGGGACTTATCGTCGGCCTGTTCGGCCTCTACACCCTCGCGTTTTCTAGTCCCTTTGATCGTGCCTTCCCGGGACCGCTGGAGGGGCGCGATCTCAACCCCATGCTGCAGGACATCGGCCTCATCATCCACCCGCCCCTGCTCTATCTCGGTTATGTGGGTTTTGCGGTCAACTTCGCCTTCGCCATGGCGGCGCTGCATTCCGGCCGGCTGGACGGCGCCGTGGCGCACTGGAGCCGCCCCTGGGCGCTCGGCTCCTGGGTGTTTCTCACCGCCGGCATCCTGCTCGGCTCCTGGTGGGCCTATTACGAATTGGGCTGGGGCGGTTGGTGGTTCTGGGATCCGGTGGAAAACGCCTCCCTGCTGCCTTGGCTGCTGGGAACCGCGCTTTTACACGCCCTTATCGTCTGCGAGAAGCGCGGCGCCTATGGCCACGGCGTGCTGCTGCTCTCCATCTTCACCTTCGCCTTGAGTCTGCTCGGTACCTTCGTGGTGCGCTCCGGGGTGCTCACCTCGGTGCATGCCTTCGCAGTGGATCCCCATCGCGGCCTCACCCTGTTGCTGCTGCTGGGGTTGCTATTGACCGGCGCCCTCACCCTGTTCGCGCTGCGGGCCGATACCCGCGCCCCTTACGCCCGCTTCGGTTTCTGGTCAAAGGAGGGACTGCTTGGCGCCGCCATCCTGCTGTTGACGGTCGCCTGCGCCAGCGTGCTGCTCGGCACCTTCTATCCCATGGTATTCCAATCCCTTCATCTGGGATCCCTGTCGGTCGGTGCCCCCTATTTCAATGCCATCTTCGTGCCGCTGGCCCTGATATTGATGGCGCTGATGACCCAGATCCCGCGCCTGCGCTGGCAAGGGTTGAAAACCACATCCTCCCTCAAGACTCTGATGCCATTACTACTGGGCATGCTGGGGGGCGGCCTGCTCAGCCTCGCATATCGCGAGCAGGGCACCCTCAGCTGGACCGGTCTCATTGCCAATCTGATCAGCCTCTGGCTGCTTGCGAGCCTGCTGCTCAATCATCCCGTCAAACAAGGGGCCTGGTACAGCCCCAATCGGCTGGGTAGCCTTTTGGCCCACATTGGGGTCGCTGTCTGCGCCCTCGGCATCGCCCAAGTGAGTCACCACAGCCAGGAAGGGGGCACAGTGCTCAGCGCAGACACCCCCTACCGGCTCGGTGCCTACGAGTTTCGTTATGAGGGCAGCGAGCCGCTGCTCGGCCCCAACTACACCGCCGAGCGCATCACCCTCAGCGTGCACAAGGAGGGCAAGGAGGTCGCAAGGCTGATGCCGGAGCGGCGCCACTACAGCGTGCGCACCATGAACATGAACGAACCCGGCATCAAGTGGGGACTGTTTGGGGATCTCTACGTGGTGCTGGGGGAGAAGATGGGGCCAGATGCGTATGCCATGCGCCTGCACCACAAGCCGCTGGTGCGCTGGATCTGGCTCGGCGGCTTGTTGATGATGGCCGGGGGCACCCTGCGTCTGCTGGGACGACGTGCCTTGCTCGGTGAACAACGGCCAGCCTGTGCGCCTCCGATCGCTCCAGCCCTGCAGGAGCAGGCACCATGAGATCTCGTCTGCGACTCTTTCTCCCCTTGCTGCTGAGCCTCGGCCTCGGCGCCCTGCTCTGGCTTGGCCTTGGCAACAACCCCTACCGTCAGGACGAGGCGACCCTGGGCCGCAACCTGCCGCACTGGCAGAGTGAGGATCTGTTCGGCGGGCCGCCCATTCATACCCAGTCCCTCAAGGGGGAGCCCTTCCTGCTCAACGTCTGGGCCAGCTGGTGCCCCAATTGCCGCGCCGAACACCCACTGCTCAACGAGCTGGCTTATATTGTTCCCCTCTACGGCCTCAACTACCGAGACAAGGGGAATGCCGCCCGCGCCTGGCTAGCGGATGCAGGCAACCCCTATCGCGCCGTGCTGGCCGATCCTGACGGCAGGCTGGCACTGGAGCTCGGCGTCTATGGCACGCCAGAGACCTATCTGTTCGCCGCCGACGGCTCCCTGATCGCTCGCCACACTGGCGAGCTGACCCGGGCTATATGGCAGCGTCAGTTTGTCCCCCTGCTGGCCGAGGCAAGAGCCAAGGCCGCCGCTTTGCCCCGGCTCAACCCCCAGGGAGACAAACCATGATGCTACGCGCCATCTTCACCGCCTGGCTGCTGATGCTCAGCCTTGCCGCTTCCGCCAGCAGCGTCGACACCTATCAGTTCCGCCACCCCCAATTGCAGACCCGCGCCCAGGAGCTAGCGCGATCCTTACGCTGCCCCCAGTGCCAGAACCAGAACCTGGTGGAGTCCAACTCCCCCATCGCCCGGGATCTGCGGCTCGAGGTCTATCGCTGGGTGGATGAGGGGCAGAGCGATGAGCAGGTGATCGCCCGCATGACCAGCCGCTTTGGTGATTTCGTGCGCTACGATCCCCCTTTCAAGGCCGCCACCCTCCTGCTCTGGGCTGGCCCTCTGTTGCTGTTGTTGCTGGCACTGCTGTCGCTGCGCCGTCGTCTTGGCCGCAACCTTGGCCACAGATCAGGGGGGCGGGATCAGTCGATCGGATGCCAGCCGCACAGGGCACATCCCCAGGATCCCAGGGCCGAACTCAACCGGCTGATCATGACAGAGCAACAGGCAGGGCTTGCCCCCCACTCGCGCCTCTATCGGGAGCTGGAGCAGGCGAGGCTGGCCAATGCCACGCCGAAGGACGAGCAGCGACTGCGGTCACGACTCGCGGCCAAGGTGTCGACTCCCAACCCTCTGTTCTGGCTGCTGCTCGGCCTAGTGCTGATTGGCTCGGCAGTAGGGTTTTACGCCAGCACCGACCGTTATCAGACCTGGCAACGCTGGCAGCAACGCCCCGATCCCCTGGCGGGCCTAAGCCAGCGTGACTTGCAGGACAAGGAGCTCGGCGCCCTGCATCAGCGACTGCAGCGCAATCCGGCGGATCTCGAGGCCTGGGCCGAGCTCGGCCAGCTCTACCTCTATCGGGACGAGTACGAGAACGCCTGGCTCGCCTATCAGCGGCTCGCGCGACTGGAAGGGGGCGCCAGTGCCGCCACCCTGGCGGCTCAGGCCACGGTGCGCTATTACCAGGCGGGCCAGCGGCTCACCCCGGAGGCTCGCCGCCTGCTAGATGCCTCCCTTGCACTCGACGGCGGCGAAGTGAGCGCCCTGATGCTGCTCGCTTCCGATCACTTCCTGCACGGCCGCTACGGCGAGGCCATCACCCTGTGGCAACGACTGCTGGATGACGAACGCCCTCGCATCAACCGGGCCGCACTTATCCAGGCCATCCAGAGCGCTCGTATCATGGGAGGATAAGTGCAGCTCTGCAATTTCAGTACATCCGGTATAAGAGGTTGATCTACGGCGCCCATCCACCCCCATAATGCAGAGCTTCATTTCGCGACCACAAGGACGAATCATGATCCCCATCCGCTGTCACGCCGTTGCCGGTGTGGCCTTATCTGAAATAGATAGTCAGATAAAAATGCTGCTGATGCATCGGGTCAAGGGCGGTTTCTGGTGCCATGTGGCGGGCACAGTTGAAGCCGGTGAAACCGGTTGGCAGACCATCATTCGCGAATTTGGCGAGGAAACGGGCATTCAGGTAACCGAGCTCTATAACGGCCAATATTTGGAACAGTTTTACGAGAGCGGCCCGAATGTGGTGACAGTCGTGCCGGTCTTTGTGGTCTATTGCCCACCCAATCAAGCGGTGCAACTCAATGACGAACACACCGAGTATCGCTGGTGCTCGCTGGCCGAGGCCAAGGCGCTGGTGAGCTTTCCCGGCCAACAGGCACTGTATGATCATGTCTGGCGTTATTTTGTCGAGAGCCGCCCCTCGGCATTAATGCGAGTGGTGCTCGGCTGAGATGGCTGAGGGCTAGTGGAGATAAAGAGGAACAGCACGCTGATAACTATGAGCCGTAAAAGGGTGCAAAAAAGAGTGGTAACGGGTGACCATAATCGGCATATAGTGCACCGCCATGGGGAGGATCTTGACAATAAGCGGATCCACCCATGGCCCAATTTTATCAAATGGGATAGGCCCATAGCCGCCAAGTCGATGATTTCAAGGTGCGCCACCCCATAAAATTAAAATAATGGAACTTTTGACGTTGTTAAGCGTCAGTTCCCGTCATATAACTTAGCCAAATAACCTCGATTGTCGTACGGTAGAGCCTCATCATGAACATGCGTCCTTTTCTCCCCTTGCTGCTCGGCGCCTTTCTCCTTCCCGCCAGCATAGACACTGCCCACGCCGCCCCCCACAACAGCTTCCTCGAATCACGCAGCAGCCTCACCCTGCGATCGGATGCCTTCGTGGTCGCCAATCCCCGCACCGGCGAGATCCTGGCCGAGCACAACGCCAACCGGGTGATGCCCATCGCCTCCATCACCAAGCTGATGACGGCACTGGTGGTGCTGGATGGCAATCAACGGCTCGCCGACTCCATCACAGTCACCATGGATGACGTGGACAAGATCAAGGGCACCGGCTCCCGCTTGGCCATCGGCTCACGCCTGAGCCGCGCCGACATGCTGCACATCGCGCTGATGTCGTCGGAAAACCGCGCCGCCTCCGCCCTGGCCCGCAACTACCCAGGTGGTCGGAGCGCCTTTGTCGAGGCAATGAACGCCAAGGCCCGCATGCTCGGCATGTGGAGCACCCATTTCGCCGACAGCACCGGACTCAATCCGCGCAACGTCTCCAGCGCCCACGACTTGGCCAAGCTGGCGGCCACCGCCTCCACCTACCCGCTCATTCGCCAATACACCTCCACCGAGCACAGACTGGTGCGCAACGGCAAACGCCAGATGCAGTACCACAACTCCAACCGTATCGTGCGCGAAGGCAGCTGGCCCATTCTGGTCTCCAAGACCGGCTATATCCGCGAGGCGGGGCGTTGCCTGGTGATGGGCACCACGGTCAGCAATGAACCCGTGATCATGGTGTTGCTGCACGCCGATACCACAGATGACAGGGTCGCCGATGCCAAGCGCATCAAAACCTGGCTGGAGACCTCCGGCCGCATGAGTCTGACCGCCCAATCCACCCCACCGGCCAAGCTCTTTTCGGCGCAATAAGCTCGCCATGCTCCGACCCTAAACCGCAGGCCATCTCGCCTGCGGTTTTTTGTGGCCTTATCGACGCTCCCCCCATACTCCCTTTTGCGCAACGCGATCCTCTGGCTCTGTCGACACACCGGATCCCGCCCGTTTTTAACAGCATTAAACGTTAATAAAACCTCAATAAACATGATGAAACACTGGCTTTTAATGTTAACAAGGTGAGAGATCGCATTTTTAATCGACCGGATTTGCCGATCCCGCTGCCGATGGTAACGTGATGCCCAATGGGCGATCCCGACCAGCAGAGCCGGGGTCGTCGGCCAATCTGCCATGCACAACAAGGATGAGGTGATGAAGATAGTGGTATTGGGTGGAGGGGTGATCGGGGTGGCCAGCGCCTGGTATCTGGCCAAGGCGGGCCATCAGGTGACGCTGCTTGAGCGCCAAAGCGGGGTAGCGCTTGAAACCAGCCACGCCAATGCGGGTCAGATCTCCCCTGGCTACGCCTCCCCCTGGGCGGCGCCCGGCATTCCGCTCAAGGCAGCGAAATGGATGCTGCAAAAACATGCCCCCTTCAGGGTGCGCCCCACCTCGGATCCCTTCCAGCTGCGCTGGATACTGCAGATGTTCGCCAACTGCACCCCCGCCGCCTACGCCACTAACAAGGGGCGCATGGTGCGTTTGGCGGAATACAGCCGCGACTGTATGAAGGCACTGCGGGATGAACTGACTCTCGATTATGAAGGGCGCCAGCTCGGCACCCTGCAGCTGTTTCGAAGCGAGATCCAGCGCGAGGCCAGCAAGCGCGACATCGCCGTGCTGGCAGAATACGGCGTGCCCTACGAGGCGCTGGATGCCGCCGGCTGCGAGGAGGCGGAGCCCGCCCTGGCGCGGGTGCGCGGCAAGATAGTGGGAGGCCTGCGCCTGCCAGGGGATGAGACCGGCGACTGCTTCCGCTTCACCCAGGCGCTGGCGAACGAGGCCAAGCGGCTCGGGGTGGAGTTTGTGTTCGATTGTGCCATCGATGAGGTCGAGCTGGCGGCGGGCCGCGCCGTAGCGGTGCGCGCCGGTGAGCGGCGCTGGCAGGCCGATGCCATCGTCTGCGCGCTAGGCAGCTATGGCACCGGCTTGCTGCGTCCCCTCGGCATAGCGCTGCCCGTCTATCCGGTCAAGGGCTACTCCCTCACCCTGCCGATGACGGATCCCGAGGCGGCGCCATGCAGTACCGTGCTGGATGAAACCTACAAGGTCGCCATCACCCGTTTCGATGAGCGGATCCGGGTCGGCGGCATGGCGGAGCTGAGCGGCTTCAACCTGGCACTCAACCCCAGGCGCCACGACACCCTGGCCATGGTGGTGAGCGATCTCTTCCCCGCAGGCGGCGATCTCGCCCACGCCGAGTTCTGGACCGGGCTGCGCCCCATGACGCCGGATGGCACCCCGCTGGTGGGCCCCAGCCCCATCCCGGGGCTCTGGCTCAATACCGGCCACGGCACCCTGGGCTGGACCATGGCGGCGGGCTCGGGCCAGCTGCTGGCGGATCTTATCACCGGCAACCCAACCGCCATCAGTGACGAGGGGCTGACCCTGGCGCGCTATGGCTAAGTACAGATAGGCTAGGCGCAGATGGCCTGTCCTCAATTCGGCCCGCCAACATAGAATCGCGGCTTTAAGCCGCGTACCGCCCGAGTCTGGGTTCAGGGCGCCATGCTCAGCCCAAGGTTGGACTGCCAGACCCGCGTGGGATCGGGCTCTGCGATGGCCGCCCCCACCAGCTGCTCGCACCAGTGCCGGTGCAGTAGCCACATCTGTCGCCCCGCCTCCCCCTGCTCCTTGGTGCACTGCTTGGCCACGTCCGTGGTCCGGTAGAAGTAACGCACCAGGGCGGTGAGCTCGGGCTCTGGCCAGCGGCAGCCGAAGTGGCGCAGCCGCGCCGACCAGAAGGCAATCTGGCCCCGTTCGTGCTCCTGCTCCACCTCGTGCAGAGCCGGAATGAGGTCCATCGCCAGCCAGAGCGCGCCATAACCGACGAACTCCTCATCCAGCGCCTCCAGCGCCTGATCCAGCATCAGCAGGGTCTGGGGCCAGCTCTGGGCCTGCTGCCGAATGTGCTCCTGTGCCTCGCACACCGCCGCCAGCCAATCCATGGCGAGGCGGCAGATGATGGCTTCCTTGTTCGGATACAGATGGTAGAGCGACTTGATGCCGACCCCGGCGCGCGCCGCGATGGCATTGGTATTGAGCGCCGCAAAGCCCTGCTCCTGCAGCATTGACAGGGTGGCCTGCTCGATGCGACTCGCCACCTCCTGACTGCGCTGCTGCCTGGGTTGGCGCCGCATGCAGAGCTCCACCGGCAATAGATGATCCATCACGTCTTCTCCGCAATAAGGTTTCCCCACCGGGACTGGTTGTCATAACTACATGATGTGACACGCTAAACACAAGCCAAAAAAAGTGCAGCAATCACTGGCATTTTTCAGGATAGCTGCAATAAACAAGAGTGCTCATATCTGCAGTAATAACTGCAATTAACTCAAGGAGAGCACGCTATGGATAGCAAACAGATGAGGATCAGCACCCTTGCCCTGCTGCTGGGCGCCCTGCTCGGCGGCTGCCAGCAGGAGAACAGCAGTGAAGCCCCGCCGACCAGCACCCTTTACCTCAACGGCAAGATCCACACCCAGGATGGACAGCGCAGCCAGGCCGAGGCCATGGTGGTCAGCGATGGCAAGTTCACCTATGTGGGCTCGCGCGAAGGCGCCGAGGCTTATCAGAACAAGGCGACCCAGGTGGTGGACTTGCAAGGCAAGATGGTGCTGCCCGGACTGCACGACAATCACATCCACCTGATAGGCACGGTGGCGCTGGATATGTGCGACCTCGACGGCCAGAGCGTCGATCTGGATGCCCTCGCCGCCAAGGTCAAAGAGTGCCTGCCCCGCTACGCCCCCAACAAGGGGGACTGGCTGGTGGTCAATCAGTGGTCCCCCTATGACGGCAACACCCCGACCGCGACCTATACCACCGTCCTCGCGGCGCTCGATGCCATGGCGCCGGACAACCCGGTGATGCTGGCCGGGGTCGACGGCCACGCCGGTGGCTACAACTCCCAGGCGCTGGGGTTGGCCCAGGACAAGGATGGCAATGTCGTCGGCTTCAACCCCACCACCCTGGCGCCGGGCGGGGTGTTTGCCGATTTCATTCCCTATGTGGATTTGACCAGCGGCGTCATCCGGGATGCGGCCCGCAGCGCCATCCCGGTGCCCGACAATGGCGTGCTGAGCGCGAGCAGCGATCAGGCCGCCGCCCAGTACGACAAGATCCTGCCCGCCATCTCCGAGCTGATGGCGTCGCGCGGCATCACCGGCATTCAGGATGCCTGTGCCAGCGACTTCATTCGCCAGCGCCTGCGCAACATGGAGGCGCAAGACCTGCTGCACATGCGCGTCACCGCCGCCACCTGCTTCCACGACGATGATTTCAGCGGCAAGCTCGACCTCGCCGGTCACCTGGCCAAGGCCAAAGAGGTCAGGGACAGCTTTGCCGAGGATCCGCTGATCAAGGCCGATGCGGTCAAGATCTTCCTCGACGGCGTGATAGAAGGGGATCCCTTCACGGATCCGGTCTTTTTGCCCAATGCCGGCATGCTGGAGAATTACCACAGACCCCATCTGGCCATGGCCTCTGGCAGCAGCGATGTCACCATCACCGCCGACAGCGAGGACGCGGGCAGCAACGGCATCGTCAACTACCAGGATGCGGATCTGAAACGCTACGTGGGCGCGCTGGACAAGGAGGGTTTCAGCATCCACATGCACAGCATCGGCGATCGCAGCACCCGGATGGCGCTGGATGCGCTGGAAGCGGCCCGGGCCAGCAATGGCGATCATGGCATTCCCCACACCCTGGCCCACCTGCAGGTGGTCCACCCGGACGATCAGAAGCGGCTGGGAGATCTCGGCCTCTATCTGACCTTCACCTATGCCTGGACCACGCCCCAGCTCGCCTACGACATGATGGTGAGCCCCTTCATCCAGCCGACCAAGGCGGGCCAGTCGTTGAGCGAGGCGATCTACGATCCGCTCGGTTATCTGCACGAGGCCCTTTACCCGGTCGAGAGTTCCCGCAAGGCCGGCGCCATCCTGGTGGCGGGCAGCGATGCCCCGGTTGACAGCCGCGACCCTAGACCCTTTGAGAACATGGCCGCCGGCATCATGAAAGCCGCGGATGGAAAAGCCGATTACCGCGCCAACCAGCACACCTCGCTGACCGAGATGCTGGCCGCCTACACCATCAACGGCGCCAACGCGGTGCGTCAGGGAGACATCACCGGCTCCATCGAGGTGGGCAAGTCGGCAGACTTCATCGTGCTGGACAGAGACCTGTTCGCCCTGGTCAACGCCGGCACGCCGGAGCAGATTGCCGAGACCCAGGTCGAACGCACCGTGTTCCAGGGAGAGACCGTCTATCCTGCGCCCTGATAGCCAAGTCAGTTCATGTCATAAAAAAGGCCCCGCGAGGGGCCTGTTTTTTATCACTCATTTATCGGGTGAGAATATGGGCACCCCACCGGCTCCCTGACTCGGTTGCAGCGCCAGGGTAAAGAGCGCGGCCACCATGTCCGACTGGGTCAGGATCCCCACCAGTCGATCCCCCTCCACCACCGGCATGTGATGCAGACCCCCATCGGAGAAGGCCCCCACCAGCTCATGGAGCGGTTGATCCTGGCGGGCGGTCTGCACCGCCCGGGTCATGATATCCATGACCTTCAGCGCCTCGAGCGCCTTGGCCGCTCTTGGCTGATGGGATTCCCGGTCGATCATCAGGTCGTGCAGCGTGATGATCCCGACCAGCAACTCACCGTCCACCACCGGCAGCGCCTTGATCCTGTGACGCGAGAGCAACTGCCAGGCCTGCATGGCCGACTCCTCTGGCGAGGCGGTGACCAGGTCTTTCGACATCACCTCCTGGCAGCGCACGGTGCCGACCCGCTCGCGCAGGGCGTGCAATTGCGCCTCTTGCAGCAGCGCCTGCAGATCCTGGCGGCTAATATCGAGCAGCTCCCCGTGCTGCTTGAGGGCAAAATCGATGTCCGCGGCCCCGGCGAGGCGGGCGCTTGGTTCAGGATCCGCGGTCTGGTGGCGATTGGGCTGCGCCTTGCCGCCGTTGGGGTAGCGCCGCCCCAGCAGGCGGTTGTAGCACAAGCCCAGAACCAGCAGCAGAGATGAGTTGATCAGCACCGGCAGCAACACATAACCCACCCCGAGCTGGCGAATGCTCTCGCCGCCGATGACGGCGGTCAGCGCCACGGCGCCGCCGGGGGGATGCAAACTGCGGGTAAGGAACATGGCGGCGATGGCCAGCATCACGGCGCAGGCACTGGCGAGCGCCAGATCCGGGATCAAGGCGGCGCTCGCCACCCCCATCAGGGCCGAGACCCCGTTGCCCACGACGATGGACCAGGGCTGAGCCAGCGGGCTCGCTGGCGCGGCGAACAGCAAGACGGCGGAGGCCCCCATGGGGGCTATCAGCCAATGGGCATCGATCCCCAGCAGCCACTGGCACAGCCAGCCGGTGCCGAGCAGCCCGATGAAGGCACCAAGGGCGCCATAACTGCACTCTTTGAGGCCGGTATTGGTCGATACCGGCAAAAAATCCCTGAACTGCATCCTGCTCCCGACGGTAAGGTTTATTTGAAATGCGCAATATTAACGGCAGAGTCACCACAAAGGCCAGCCATGGCACTGTCACCGCCAACTGCCGTGATAAAGGGACACAAAAAAAGTGGGAAGGCCCAGGCCTTCCCACTCTCATTACTTATCCCTGCTCTGCTTCGTTCTTGTTCTCGCCTCAGGCCAGCTCGGCGCGCAGCGCCTTGGTCGCCTCCACCATCACGGTCAGCGCGGCTGTGGTCTCTTCCCAGCCGCGGGTCTTGAGGCCGCAGTCCGGGTTGACCCAAAGCCTGTCCGCCGGGATCTGTTCGGCGGCCTTGCGGATCAGATCCTCAATCCAGCCCTGGGTCGGCACGTTTGGCGAGTGGATGTCGTAGACACCGGGGCCGATTTCGTTCGGGTAGTTGAAGCGCTCGAACGCCCCCAGCAGCTGCATCTGGCTACGGCTGGTCTCGATGGTGATGACGTCAGCATCGAGCGCCGCCACCGCCTCGATGATGAGGTTGAAGTCGCTGTAACACATGTGGGTGTGGATCTGGGTGCTGTCCACCACCGGGCTCGCACTCAGGCGGAAGGCGCGCACCGCCCAGTCCAGATAGGCCTGATGATCCTGCTTGCGAAGGGGCAGCCCCTCGCGGATGGCCGGCTCGTCGATCTGGATGATCTTGATGCCGGCGGCTTCCAGATCTGCCACCTCGTCGCGAATGGCCAAGCCAATCTGCAGGGCGGACTGCTCGCGGCTCACGTCTTCACGCGGGAAGGACCAGCAGAGGATGGTCACGGGGCCAGTCAGCATGCCCTTGACCGGCTTCTCGGTCAGGCTCTGGGCGAACTGGGTCCATTCCAAGGTCATGGGGGTAGGACGGTCGATGTCACGAGTGATCACCGGCGGTTTGACGCAGCGGGAACCATAGCTCTGTACCCAACCGAAACGGGTGATGGCAAAACCGTCAAGCAGCTCACCGAAGTACTCCACCATGTCGTTGCGCTCGGCCTCTCCGTGCACCAGCACGTCCAGCCCGATGGCTTCCTGGCGCTCGATGGCATCCTTGATCTGGGCCTGAATGCCCGCCTCGTAAGCCTTGCCGTCGATGCGACCGGCCCGCCACTCCTGGCGCAGTGCCCGGATCTCCGAGGTCTGCGGGAAGGAGCCTATGGTGGTGGTGGGCAAGAGCGGCAGCTTGAGATCCTGGCGCTGGGCTTCGGCGCGCAGCGGATAAGCGCTGTGGCGATCGAAGTCACTGTTGGTGAGGCTGGCCAGACGCGACTGCACCCCCTTCTTGTGTACCCGGCTATCGGATTCCCGATCGACGATGGGCTGGCTGTAGGCGCTGATCTTCTCCAGATCCCCACCGTTCAGGTACTCAGCCAACAGCCCCAGTTCGTAGCACTTTTGCAGGGCGAAGGCGAACCAGCTGCGGGTCTGGCCGTCCAACTCGTGCTCCAGGGTCAAGTCCACCGGGCTGTGCAGCAGGGAGCAGGAAGAGCCGACCCAAAGCTGCTCGCCGAGTTTGGCTTTCAGTGCCTTGAGTGTCGGGGCCAGCTTGGCCAGGTTGGCACGCCAGACGTTGCGGCCATTGATAACACCGGCGGAGAGCACCCACTGGGCAGGCAAGTGCGGGACGAGCGTCTCCAGCTGTTCGGGAGCGGCCACCAGATCCAGGTGCAGACCGTCCACCTTCAGGCTGGTGATGATGTCGCGCTGATGGGCTACCGAGCCGAAATAGGTGGTGAGCAGCAGCTTGCAGGGGCCAGCCAGGCGCTCATAGGCCTTGAGGTAAGCCAAGCGCCACTCATCCGGCAAGTCCAGCGCCAGGGCTGGCTCATCGATCTGCACCCACTCCACTCCCTGGGATGCCAGTTTGGCCAGGATTTCCTGATAGACGACCAGCAGACGATCCAGCAGGTCGAGACGGGAGAAGCCGCTCTCTTTTTCCTTGCCAAGCCACAGATAGGAGACGGGTCCGAGCAGCACGGCCTTGACCGGCAGCCCCAGGGCCTTGGCCTCTTCGACCTCGTCAAACAGCTGGCTCCAGCCCAGTTTGAAGCGTTGATCCTGGCTGAATTCCGGCACCAGATAGTGGTAGTTGGTGTTGAACCACTTGGTCATCTCGGCGGCGGCGGCGGCGGGACCGGTCGGCGCGCGGCCACGGGCCACCCGGAACAGGGTATCGAGATCGGTATCGCCATGGCGGTGACGGGCCGGCACGGCATCCACCAGCAGGCTGGTGCCGAGCACCTGATCGTACCAGGCGAAATCGCCGACCGGCAGCAGGCTCACGCCGGCGGTGCGCTGGGCCTGCCAGTGGCGTTCACGCAGGCTCTTGCCCACGGCCACCAGCTCGGCCTGGGTGGACTCGCCACGCCAGTAGGATTCGAGGGCAAATTTCAGCTCGCGCTTGGCGCCGATACGGGGGAAACCGAGGGTGTGTGCGCAGGTCATAGATCCAATTCCTTATGCTCGTTCATCTGATGGGAAACTGGATGATTTAGCCATCCAGATGTTTACACATCTAGAATGTCGAGATAAGGTGGCCCTGGCTATTGAATCCTTTTCAACTGGCTCTCAAGAAATTCTCAACTGACGCGCAAGGGAGCCCTGAGGCCCTATGGAAGTCAGCCTGCAATGGATGCAACAAGGAGCGAGATCATGGGTGTGCCCAACTATCCGAGCAGTAATTTGAACATCGATATCAAGCACTTGAAGACCATCAGCGCGCTGGCCGAGCAAGGCTCCCTGGCCGGCGCCGCGCTGGCGCAAAACCTCACCCAGTCCGCCCTCTCCCATCAGCTCAAAGAGTTGGAGACCCGCCTCAACCTGGAGCTCTACCTGCGCAAGAGCCGGCCCCTGGTGCTGACGGCGGCAGGCCAGCAGTTGCTCAATCTGGCCCGTCAGGTGCTGCCCGCCCTGGCCCTGACCGAGCGGCAGTTGCAGGCGCTGCACAGCGGCGACGCCGGCCGGTTGCACCTGGCGCTCGATTGCCACAGTTGCATCCAGTGGCTGCTGCCGCTGTTGCCGGATTTTCGCCGCCAGTGGCCTGGGGTGGATCTGGAAGTCGAATCCGTGCCCGGCTTCGATGCCATCAGTGCCCTGCTCGGCGGTCAGCTCGACCTGCTGCTCACCTCGGACGTGCAGGCCAGAGGAGATCTGCACTTCGAGCCGCTGTTTGCCTTCGACCTCACTATGGTGATGGCATCTGATAGCAGGCTGTGCCACAAAACACAGATAGAGCCGATAGATCTGCTACAGGAAGTGCTGCTGGTCTACCCGGTAGAGCGGGCTCGCATGGACGTGTTTAGCCGCTTCCTGCAACCGGCCGGGGTCGAACCCGCCCGCTGCAAGCCGGTGGACAACACCTCCGTCATGCTGCAGATGGCCGCCGCCGGGCTCGGGGTCGCCGCCCTGCCGCGCTGGGCCAGCGAGGAGTTTGTGCGCCAAGGCTTGCTCGAATCCAGGCCTCTCGGCCAGGGCATCCGGCGCCATATGTATGGCGCCGTGCGCGCCGCCGACCGGGATCAGGCCTGCCTGCAGAGCCTGTTCGAGCGGATCCGCGCCAAGATGGGTGCCTGAGGTCGGCCCATAAAAAGGCCGCCCCCTTCTACTGTACGGGGGCGGCCTGATGTCATAGGGGCAAGGTCGTGGGATCACGAACCCTTGCTGCTTATTCTTCCTGTCCGTTCTACCTGCTTAACTCTTCCTGCTCATTCTTTCTGCTTACTCTTCCAACGTCCCGCAGCTGGCATGGCCGTGTCGCCGTGGGCAGTTATCGCACAGCTCCCCATCCTTGCGTTTGTAGTGCAGGCAGCAGCGCTGACGCACATAGCCGGGGGTGGCGCTCAGCGCGCTGATCCCATCGTCCAAGCCCCGCGCCTCGCGCCAGCCCGCCAGGTGCTCGGCAGGCAGGCCACAGGCGGCGAGCCAGAGCGGGGCATGGGCCGCCACCTCTTCTTGGCTTATCTCGCCAAAGAAGTCAGGCACCCGCACCAGGGCCGCCAGCAGATCGTCCGCCAGCAGCGGGCGGATAAAACCGGGCCTCAGCCGCTGCACGCTTGCCATCAGCTCGAACAGTTGCTGCCAGTGCCTGCGCAGCCGAGTGCCCGCCGCAGCGATCAGCACTTCTCGCTCCCCCTCGATCATGGGCGCCAGCGGCAGGCTGAAACCCGACACCAGCCCGCCCTGATGACCCTGCCCCAGCTTGTCCAGGGCCGGTACGGCGCCGACTCGATAGACCGCGACCATGGCCAGATAGATGGATTGCCAGCACAGCATGCCCCAACTGCGGGTCAGCCAGTAGGCGGGACCCGCCTCCGGGTGTGCCAGGCGCCAGTGATCGTGCAGTGCCAGCGCCACCTCGGCGGAAGTCTGGCCGCAGTCACCGGCCGCCAACAAGGGGGGATCCCCCGCCACCAGCCGCCCCTTGAGGGAGCCGATAAGCTGGGCGGCGGCGGCAAAAAGCCGCTCGTGCTCAGCCTGCAGGCGAGCCGACTGCTCGGTCGCCAACCCGCCAAGCCGAGCGCCGCCGTCGCCCCTGGCGCCGATGGAATGGGGCTCGCTGCGCGGTGGCGAGCCGATGGAAGAGAGCCCCGACCGTTGGCCGGGGCGCAGGGTTAGAATGCGTATTTGAGTCGAGCCTCCACATTACGCTCGGCACCGAACCAGCAGTTGTTCTGGTCGTAGCAGGAGTAGTAGGTCTTGTTAAGCAGGTTACTGGCGCTAAGCGACGCCTGCACCCCTTTCAGGCTCTGGCTGAGCCCGACCAGATCGTAGGCCGCCGACATGTCCATCAAGACATAATCCGGCACCGTATCGGTGTTGGCGGCATCGAGCTGGGCCTCCCCCACGTAGCGCAGGCCGGCGCCGACGCGCATCCCTTGCAGGTTGCCGCCGCCATAGTAGTTGCTCCACAAGGAGGCCATCTGCTTGGGCACCCAGACCGGGGTCTTGCCCTGCAGGTCTGTGGTGTCCTTAGTGATCTCCATGTCCTGGCGGGTATAGCTCAGCGCCAGATCCAGCTGGTCGGTGATATCCATCCGCCCTTCCAGCTCGATGCCCTTGGAGACGATCTCGCCGGTCTGCAGCTTGGGTCCATAGATGTTGTCCGGATCCGTCACCAGGGCGTTCTCCTTGGTGATATGGAAAGCGGCGACGGTGAAGGTCTTGCTCATGTCCTCGGACAGGAACTTGATGCCACCTTCCCACTGCTGGCCGGTGGAGGGGTCAAACGCCTTGCCGTTCTTGTCCGCCCCCGGCACCGGCTCGAAGCTCTCGGCATAGCTCACGTAGGGCGAGAAACCGTAATCCAGCTCGTACAGGGCGCCGAGGCGGAAGGAGAGGTTGTCTTGATCTATCGTGGCCAGTGACTGGCTAGCCGCCCCCATGTAGAGGCCGCGGCTGTCGGTGTCCATCTGGTAGCTGTCATAACGGGCGCCGCCGATGGCCACCAACCTGTCCAGGCGCACCTGATCCTGCAGATAGACCCCGGTCTGGGACTGGCGAATGACCTTGCGATCCTCATAGGGGAAGCTCAGGGAATCCGGCTTTATCTGATTGTGGTTCGGGTTGAACATGTCGATGCTGGGGGCCGAGTAGTCGAGCGTGTCCTGATAGAGGATGTGCGCATCGAGATACTGATAATCGACCCCGAGCAGCAGGTTGTGCTGGGCTGTGCCGGTCTGCACCTTGCCCGCCAGCTGGTTGTCGATGACAAAGCCGCGAGAATCCTCGTCCGTCAGGTAGGCGTTGCGCGCAACTGTGCGATTGTCGGCCGCCAGGGGTGCGTTATAGGTGTTGCGCTGATAGGCGGAGGCATCCATGTAGCGGGCATTTTGCAGCACCTGCCAGTTGTCGTTGAACGCGTGGCTCAGCTTGTAGCCCACCAGGGTCACATCCCGGTTGTACTCGTTCCAGTTCTCATCGCCAAGGAAGCTGTCGCTGCCAAGCTGCCCCAGGGGGTTGCTCTTGACCGAGCCGCTCGCCGGCACCGTGGTGTAGATGCCCGCCTCCGGATCTTTTTGGTAGTAGAGGTTCAAGTTGAGCAGGGTGCGCTCGCCGAGCTGCCAATCCAGCGACGGTGCGAACACGTAGCGCTCCTCCTCCGAGGTCACCGCCTGGCCGTCCTTCTGACGGGCCAGCCCCACCACCCGATAGGCGAGCTGCTCGTTGATGGCGCCCGTGCTGTCAAAACTCATCTCTTTCAAGGCACCGGTGCCCGTGGCCACGCTGACGCTGTGTTTGCCCTCGCGCTGGGGGCGCTTGGCGATGAGGTTGACCATGCCGCCCGGCGGCATGCTGCCGTAGAGCACCGAGGTTGGCCCCTTGAACACTTCCAGCTGCTCGATGGCCACCGGGTCTATCTGGGGTTGCAGGTTCCACTCGTTGTACTGCAGCAGCAGGCCGTCGTAGAAGTTCTGGTAGTTGTCAAAACCGCGGATATTGAACAGATCCAGCCGATTGACCGCCCCACCACGCAGCTCGGTGTTGACGCCGGGCACATAGCGCAGCGCCTCGCTCACCGAGCTGACGCCCCGCTGCTCCAGGGTCTCGCTGTCCACCACCGAGATAGCCTGTGGCGTTTCTATGGGGTCAAGCTGGGTCTTGGTCGCCGTGTTGCGATAGGTCTGGCCCAGCACGGTCAGGGTCTCGTCGGCTACCGTCTCTGTCGAACTGAGGGGCTCGGTCGAGCTGAGGGGCGCGGCGGCTAGGGCTGAGCCTGCCAACAGGGCGGAAATGGTCGCGGCGACCACGGTCAATGGGGGGTGAACAAGTTGCATCTGATCCTCGACTGCCAACTGCATGTGAATAGTAACAAATCTCATTTGCATTTTATTGTTCTATTTCGCCCCTGAATTAACAATTTGGGGCATGTTGGCGGGGCAATGAGGAAGAAATGGCGGCGCATTGGCGCCATCTGACTGCGAAATGTGGCAAGTGCGAGGGGAGCATATCCAAATGACAATGACGCAAGGGGGTGAGCCATCATCGGGCAGATCGGGTCTGATGCCTGCGGATCACTCGGGCGCTGGCCTGCCACAACTTAGAATAAAGAACAGAAAAACAGATTATTTAATGAATATTATTTAGAGTTTTGACTCTTTTTTCGTCAATTCACTTGATCCGGGTCAAGCGCTACTGACAGGGATGAAGATAGACTCCTTCCCCCAAAAATCAGCTCTATTTGAGACGATACAAGGCCCCCCGATCGCGCCCATGAACGACATCATCAGCAAAGAACTGCACTGCAATACCCAGCTCAATATCTCCTTTAGCGTGATCATCCTGACCATGGCCATCAGCATGACGACCGTCAGTTACATCATTCAGCGCTCGGCCGAGCAGACATACCATGCTATCGCCACCACGTTCGTCCACAACATGGCCACCCAGTTTATCGAGCAGCAGTTCAAGCCGCTGGAATACACCCTCAATGAGACCAGCAACTTCATCGACGGGCCAAAACTGACGGGGTTCCTCGACAAGGAGCAGTCCTCCTTGCGCACGGTGCTGATACAAACGTTGTCTATCAACCCGAGCATCACCAGCATCGTCGCCTCGGACCTGCAGGGGCACTTCAATACCGTCCCCTTCCTGCCGGTCGCCACCGATTTCGATGCCACCACCCGCCCCTGGTTCAGGTCTTCCACCTCCCGCAGTCTGTTCGTCAACTACAGCAAGCACTATGCCAATGCCCAGACGGGATTGCAGACCGTCTCCTTCTCCCAGCTTATCGTCAGCCAGGATGGCTACCCGCTCGGTACCCTGGCCATGGATCTCAATCTCGAGTACCTGAGTTATCCCCTGCGCCAGTTGAAGAGCCCGCTCAAGGGGGAGTTCTACGTGGTGGACAGGGCCGGCGATATCCTGCTGCACTCGGATGTGAGCAACCTGTTTCGCCACAGTGTCGATCCTGCCCTCATCAGCAAGATGACCAACGGCGAAGATCATCTCCATGACCGGCAGAATCAGACCCATATCTACTACTACTCCTTCTCCAACCCGGACTGGTTTGTCATCTACACCGTCAGCGATGCCGACTTCAACAGCGCCAGTCGCGCCAATGCCTACCTGCTGCTGATCGCCATTCCGGTCTGCCTGCTGATCTGCCTGCTGTGCTGGGGCTCCCTGCGTAACTGCTTCAACAAGATGATCATCCAGATCGTCGCCATGCTGCGCATAGGTCGCATCGATCTGGACAATCCCGACAACCTGCTGCGCCAGGAGATCCAGTGCGGCCACGATAAGATGCAGGAGGCGATCACCGCCTCCACCACGGATGCCCTCACTGGGTTGTTCAATCGCCGCAGCTTCGATCAGGATCTGAGTGCCTGCCTTGCCAGCGGCCAGCCCTTCTTCCTCGGTATCGTCGATCTGGACAACTTCAAAGCCGTCAATGACCAATGGGGCCACCTGATGGGGGATACGGTGCTCAAAACCGTGGCGCAGGAGGGAATGCAGAGTGCCAGCAAACGGGCCAACCTCTATCGCTATGGTGGCGAGGAGCTGGCCATTCTCATCCCCGGTGACAACAAGAACGCGGCTATCGCCCTCCTGGAGCAGTGGCGCCAGCGAACTGAGACACATCAATGGCGTGAGGCGGATCTGGTGGTGACCTTCTCCGCCGGCCTTGGCCAATGGCAACAAGAATCCATCCCACAGCTGATCGAGAAGGTTGATCAGGCTCTTTATGGGGTCAAGCACAGTGGCAAGAATCGGGTGCACTATGCCGACTGACACCCTCAAGCAACGACTGCGTCTGGCCGCCCTGCTCGGCATCGGCCTGCTGATCGCGCTGACCGTCCTCAACCTGATGCAGGCAGCGGCAGGCCTTCGCAAGGACAGCGAGCGCAGCCTGCGCCACGCCGAGGCCATGATCGACGCCGCCATCGACGACAGTCAGGCCCTGATCGAATCGGCACGCCCCCTGCTCGGGCGCGCCTGCAAGGAGAACAGCCTGGCGCTGCGGGATCTCATCACCGCCTCCCCTTATGCCAGGGCGCTCTACGTGCTGGCGGGCAACCGCCTGCTCTGCACCACACTGCACAGACCCATTCAGGCGCAGAACCTGCCGGACTATCTCTTTGGCAAGCAGGACTTGATCCTGGCCAGCCACAGTCCCATCACGGGCCAGACCGCCATCCTCTATCGCAAGCAGCTCGGCAAGCGCACTCTCTTGGCCGAGCTGGATGGCTTTCACATCTTCGGCGCCCTGCGGGCGGTCAAGGGGGAGGAGAACCTCTTCTTCATCCTGGGGGACAGGGCGCTTGACGGTCATGGTATGACCCTCTCCGCCGCCCCCTTGCTGCAAGATGAGAGCGAGTTGCTCTTCAGTCCCTCACACGCACACCCCTACCGGTTGGTGGCCCTCAACGGCTACCCGCAGATCCTGGCCTTCGCCTGGGATTACAACAGAGACACCCTGCTCGCCACGCCGGTGCTGGCACTGCTGCTGGGGCTGCTCAGCTTTCATCTGAGCGGCCGGGGCGGCTCGCCGCGCCGTGAGCTGGCCCGGGCACTGGCGGCCCGGGAGTTCATCCCCTATCTGCAACCCGTCATGAACAGTCAGGGCGGCCTGTGCGGCGTCGAGGTGCTGATGCGCTGGCGCCACCCGGAGCAGGGCATGATAGCCCCGGGCAACTTCATCCCGCTGGCGGAAGAGTGTGGCTACATAGTGCCCATGACCCGCCAGCTGATGGAGCAAACCCTGGACTACCTGCTCAAGGTGGCAGGCAAGCTGCCCCCCGGCTTTCACGTGGCCATCAACGTCTGCGCACAGCACTTCAAAAATCAGGATATCGTGGCCGAGTGTCGCGCCTTCCTGAACGCTCTCGCGGGCCACGACATCCGGTTGGTGCTGGAGCTCACCGAGCGGGAGATGCTCGATGGGGATGCCCAGACCCTGAGCATCTTCGATGCCCTGGATGAGATCGGCGTACTGGTGGCCATCGATGATTTTGGCACGGGCCACTCCAGCCTCTCCTACCTACAGAAGTTCCATGTGGACATCATCAAGATCGACCGCAGCTTCATCAAAGGCATTCAGGAGGAAGGGCCCTCTCGTCTCATCGTCGAGAACATTCTGGATCTGGCCCGCAGGATGGAGGTGGCGCTGGTGGCCGAGGGAGTGGAGACTGCGGCCCAGGTGGAGATGGTGCGCCGCTACGACATCGATTTTCAGCAGGGTTTCTACTTTGCCAAACCCCTGCCGCCGACCGAGTTCAGCCAGCACTTTCTGCCCCAGACATAGCCGTTATAGAGGGCCATCGGTGTGGGGCGCTTACCCCTCACAGGGGGCGACGGGCAGCCAGTATTCCATGCGGGCATCCGCCTGCGCCCCATTGAAATCAGGGCCGTAGCGCTCCAGCTCGAAGCCATCCAGCCCCCGATAACGGGAGCCGGGCAGCCAGTGCAGGATGAACCAGTTGAGAGTCTGTGCCAGCTGGTGAATGGGGCCCACGTGGGTGAGCACCGCATACTCCTGGGGCGGCACAGCCAGTTGGGCGAGTCCGGCGGGCAAGATGGCCTCTTCCGTTGCCGCCACCCCGGCCCAATAGGGCAACGCCTCCCCCGCCGCCGACACATCCACCACC
>NZ_CDCA01000049.1:1187-2181 GCF_000820185.1 Aeromonas tecta | reverse complement strand
CACCTGAATGGCGCCGCTTGTGCTTAAGCCTTCGTGGGCAAACAGGGCCAAGAGCCCGATCAGCACCATCATGTAGAACATGTCGATCAGCGGGCGCAGCAAGATACCGTTGATTTTCAGGCTCTTGAGGCGTGCATGCCAGTGCTGCTGGTTGACGCTGGCAAAGGCGTTGGCAAAATGCCGCTCCTGCACCATGGCCTGGATCACTGGCATCCCCTGCAGGGATTCGTTGAGCCGGCTGTTGATGTCAGAGAGCAGGCTGCGGGTCGCTCGCACCACGGGCACACTCAATTTCTGGTAGAGCCACATCACGGCGCCCACCGCCGGCAGCAGCGTGGCGCACACCAGCATCAGCCGCAGATCCAGCAGCGCCATGGAGAGCAGGATGCCGCACAGGAGCACCACTTTTTGCACCAAGAGCCCAATCACCTGCACATAGAGGTTCATGATCGCCTCGGTGTCGTTGGTGATGCGGGAGATGAGCGAGCCCGAGCGGTGCTTGTCAAAATAGCGGGCCGGCAGGCGGATGGCGGTGGCAAACACCTGCTCGCGAAGGGTCTGCACCACCGCCTGGGCGATGCGGTTAAAGCGCAAGGATTGCAGGTAAAAACCGGCGGCCGAGAGCAGTTGCAGGCCGAGATATCCCGCCCCGATGGCCGCAATGGCGGGCCACACCAGCTGGCGCGGCGCCAGATAGTCATCGATGAACAGCTTGATCAGCAGCGGCCCCGCCACCTCGGCGCCGGTGGCCAGCAGCAGGCAGACACCCGCCTGGATAAGCCAGCGGGGGTAGCGGGCACAGTAAGCCAGCAGCCGTTTAATGGTTGGATTCACAGACTCTCCCCACATCGTGCTTCAGTTACGGATAAAGGGCGCACTACGGCCGC
The DNA here is from genome assembly GCF_000820185.1 of Aeromonas tecta. GTDB lineage: Bacteria > Pseudomonadota > Gammaproteobacteria > Enterobacterales > Aeromonadaceae > Aeromonas > Aeromonas tecta. The sequence goes on along the minus strand of NZ_CDCA01000049.1, from coordinate 1,294 downwards.
CTGAAGTCGCTTGATAGTTGGATTCACAGATTTGCCTCCAGCGCAGCGCTCCCAGGGAACTGACTCTTTTTACCCCCTTCTCCCCTGGCGGGAGAAGGGTTGGGGAT
>NZ_CDCA01000049.1:830-969 GCF_000820185.1 Aeromonas tecta | reverse complement strand
GAAGGGTTGGGGATGAGGGGAAACACTCGTCTATTCATCATCAAGTTCATAGATTCTCCTCCACGTCCTGCTCGAGGCGCTGATAGCGCACCATGTCCGCGTACCAGCCGTTATGAGCCATCAGGTCGCCGTGCTGGCC
>NZ_CDCA01000049.1:0-351 GCF_000820185.1 Aeromonas tecta | reverse complement strand
CAGGGCGCGGGCGATGGCGAGCCGCTGTTTCTGGCCGCCGGAGAGGGTCACCCCCTTCTCGCCCACCTCGGTCTGATAGCCTTCCGGGAAGCGGCTGATGTCATCGTGCACGCAGGCGATGCGGGCCGCGCGTTCGATCTCCTCCTGACTGGCACCGGGCAGGCCGAGGGCGATGTTGGCGGCGATGGTGGTGGAGAACAAAAATGGCTCCTGGGGCACATAGGCAAACTGGCTGCGCAGCTCGGCCAGGGCCAGCCGCGCTATGGGCACGCCGCCCATGGCTATCTGGCCGGCGCTGGGGTTGGCCAGGCGCATCAACAGCTTGAGAAGCGAGCTCTTGCCCGCCCCGGT
>NZ_CDCA01000048.1 GCF_000820185.1 Aeromonas tecta | reverse complement strand
CCTGGCTCTGCATCTCGAACAGCTGGGCGTAATGGCCCCCTTGCGCCATCAGCTCGCCGTGGGTGCCCCGCTCATTCACCTGACCGCGGGAAAGCAGCAGGATCTCGTCCGCATCGACGATGGTGGAGAGCCGGTGGGCGATGGCGATGGTGGTGCGGCCACGGCGCGCGGCGGCCAACGCGGTGGAGAGCGCGAGCTCGGTCTGGGAGTCCACACTCGCGGTCGCCTCGTCCAGGATGAGGATGCGCGGATCCCCGACCAGAGCGCGGGCAAACGAAAGCAGCTGGCGCTGACCGGCGGAGAGGTTTTTGCCCCCCTCCTCCATCAGGGTCTCCAGCCCCTCTGGCAGGCTGCGCACAAACTCGGCTAGCTGGACGTCGGTCAGCGCCTGCCACAGCGTCCCCTCGTCAATGCCATCACGGCCCAGACGCAGGTTCTCCGCCAAAGTACCAACGAAGATAAAAGGATCCTGCTGCACCAGGCCGATGCTGCGGCGCACCGCCGCGAGCGACAGCGTATCGAGCGGGTGATCATCGAAGCGGATCTGCCCGCTGCCGATAGGATAGAAGCCCATCAGCAGGCTGATGACGGTGGACTTGCCGCTGCCGGTGTGGCCCACCAGCGCCA
>NZ_CDCA01000047.1 GCF_000820185.1 Aeromonas tecta | reverse complement strand
GACTCTGGGTATCAGCACCACTAAATATTAAAGCCTCCCAATCGGGAGGCTTTTTTGTATCCGCATTTCTCAGTTTACCGATATCTGCCTGGCATCGAGATAAAACCGGGCCTGCCCCGATTGCTCTATCTGGATAGCTGCCAGCAACTTTTCCCCACGCTTATATTCCCAGCTCTTCTCGATCGAGGTCAGAGGGGGTTTGCGAATACCCAGCATCTGTAAATATTCGTGAAACAGACTGGCGCTGCCGATCTCGGTCAATCCTGTTTTCATCCCAAGCACTCCTTTATTTTGGTCCTTTATCAATGGTAGCGTTTTCATATGTATTCAATGTGAACGCTTTTCTATTAAATTGATCCAAGCTAAGTTACGGATTGAAAAAGCCGCAATTTTCCTAAAATAGAGAATAAAAACATGCTGATAAAGAAGGTGAGGCTGGCCGGACGAGAAGGGCTTTGGCAGATCCTCTGCCGTGATGGGCAGATCCAGGCTATCGAACCCCTGACGGCATCGCTTCAGTCAGAAGTGGAGCTGGATGGGGAGGAGGGCCTCGCCATCGCCCCCTTTATCGAGCCCCACATTCATCTCGATAGCACCCAGACGGCGGGCGAGCCGAGTTGGAACCAGTCCGGTACCCTGTTCGAGGGGATAGAGCGCTGGGCCGAGCGCAAGGCGCTGCTGACCCACGAGGACGTCAAGCGCCGTGCCATCCAGACCCTTAAATGGCAGATGGCCAACGGTATCCAGTTCGTTCGCACCCACGTTGATGTCTCAGATCCCGGTCTGATCGCCCTGAAGGCCATGTTGGCGGTGCGCGAGGAGATGAAGGAGTGGGTCGAGCTGCAGATAGTGGCCTTCCCGCAGGAGGGGATCCTCTCCTACCCCAATGGCAGGACCTTGCTGGAAGAGGCTCTCAGGCTGGGGGCGGATGTGATCGGTGCCATCCCCCACTTCGAGTTCACCCGGGAGTATGGGGTCGAGAGTCTGCATCATATCTTCGATCTGGCAGAGCAATACGGAGTGCTGGTCGATGTGCATTGCGACGAGATCGACGACGAGCAGTCCCGCTTTATCGAAACGTTGGCAACGCTTGCTTACGAGCGTGGCATGGGGCAACGGGTCACCGCCAGCCATACCACCGCCATGCACTCCTACAACGGGGCCTATGCCTCCCGCCTGTTCCGCCTGCTGCGCATGGCCGACATCAACTTCGTGGCCAACCCCTTGGTGAACATTCATCTGCAGGGGCGCTTCGATACCTATCCCAAGCGCCGCGGCGTCACTCGGGTGAAGGAGATGCTGGAGGCGGGCATCAACGTCTGCTTCGGTCATGACGATGTGTTCGATCCCTGGTACCCCATGGGCACCGGCAACATGTTGCAGGTGCTGCACATGGGGCTGCACGTCTGCCAGCTCATGGGCTACGAGCAGATCAACGACAGCCTGAAGCTGATCGGCGAGCACAGCGCCCGCACCCTCAATGTGCAGGACAGGTACGGCATCGAGGTGGGCAAACCCGCGAACCTGCTGATCCTGCCGGCCGACAACGGCTTCGATGCGGTGCGTCGTCAGGTGCCGGTGCGTTACTCCATCCGCCACGGTCGGATCATCGCCGAGACCAAACCGGCCCGAACCTCGTTGCATCTGGCCGCCACCGAGTCGGTGGATTTTCGCCGTTAAACCCTGATGGATTGATCCCGGCGCTGTCACTTGCGGCGGCGCTTTTGCATAATCCCCGATATCAGCCTGACAGGACGGAGTCCGTTTCGATGCAAACCTGGTTTTATGTGGCCGTTGGCGGCGCCATCGGCGCCTGCCTGCGGTTTGGCATGACCGAGCTGTTCGCCCTGCTGTTCGGGCGCAGCTTTCCCTATGGCACCCTGGCGGTCAACGTGATCGGCTCCTTCATCATGGGGCTGGCCTTTGCGCTCATCAGCCACGGTCACATGCTGGAGAGTCCGATGAAACCGCTGCTGATGGTGGGTATTTTGGGGGCTTTGACTACCTTCTCCTCCTTTGCCCTGGATACCGTGCTGCTGGCTCAGCAGGGGGCCTATCTGAAGGCACTGCTCAACACGGCGCTCAATGTCTTCCTCTGCCTCGCCATGGTGGTGTTGGGGATGCAGTTGGTCGCGAGCCGGGTGTGATAACCGGCTCGCCAGCGTGCGATGAGCTGGTCGACGAGGCGACCGCGCCGCGCCTCATCTTACCGGCCGGCCCCCGTGACGGGCAGTAAACAGGTTCCGAGGTGTCCGGACGCTGGCGGCTCTGGTAAACTGGCGGCCATTCTTTGCTCTATGGGTGTTTGAGGGATGTCGGAACAGACGAATACTACGCATTTTGGCTATAAAACCGTGGCGGCGACCGAGAAGGAAACTCTGGTGGCTGGCGTCTTCCATTCGGTGGCGGCCAAGTATGATCTGATGAACGACCTGATGTCGTTCGGCATTCACCGCCTCTGGAAGCGCTTCACAATCGACTGCTCAGGCGTGCGTAAAGGTCAGAAAGTGCTGGATTTGGCCGGTGGAACAGGGGATTTGACTGCCAAATTCTCCCGTATCGTCGGTGAAACCGGACAGGTGGTGCTGGCGGACATCAACGACTCCATGCTGAAAGTGGGTCGTGACAAGCTGCGTAACCTGGGGGTGGCGAACAACGTCTCCTACGTCCAGGCCAACGCCGAGGCGCTGCCCTTCCCGGACAACCACTTCGACGTCATCACCATCGGCTTCGGCCTGCGCAACGTCACCGACAAGGACAAGGCGCTCGCCTCCATGTATCGGGTGCTGAAACCGGGCGGACGCCTGCTGGTGCTGGAGTTCTCCAAGCCCGAGAGCGAGGTGATCGCCAAGCTGTATGACCTCTACTCCTTCAAGCTGTTGCCCAAGATGGGCGAGCTGGTTGCGAACGACGGCGAGAGCTACAAATACCTGGCGGAATCCATTCGCATGCACCCGGATCAGCAGACCCTGAAGGGCATGATGGAGAACGCCGGCTTCGATCAGGTGGACTTTTACAACCTGACCCAGGGTGTCGTCGCCCTGCACCGTGGATACAAGTTTTAAGGTTGCCTATGCCGATGGATGCCATGGTCACCGCGGTGATCGAAACCAGCCTCAACCAGTTGTTGGCCCTCGACAAGCAAAGCCCCGAGCGGCTGCGCAAACTGGCGGGCAAGGTGCTCAAGCTGGAGCTGCGTGAGCTCAAACCGCTCTGGTTCGTTTTCTCCGAGCGCCGTCTCGACGTGCTGGCCCAGTTTGAGGGCGAAGCCGATGCGGTGCTGAGCCTCTCCCTGACGGCCCTTGGCCTGCTCAAAGACCCCTCCGCCCTGACTCGCTACATTCGCGAAGAGAAGCTGGACCTGAGCGGCGATCCCCAGCTGGTGCAGGCGTTCAGCGCCCTGCTGGGCGAGCTGGATATCGACTGGGAAGAGGAGCTGTCTCGCTATACCGGTGACGTGCTGGCTCACACTCTGTGCAGCGGTGCCCGTCAGGCGCGGCGGGTAGTCGGGCGTGAGCTGTGCCGCACCCAGCGTCAGCTGGCCGAATACCTGACCGAAGAGGCTCGCCTCGCCCCCGGCCCGCTCGAGGTCGCCAGTTTCAGCGACGATGTCGAGCAACTGGCCCAGCACATGAAGGCCGTCGAGTTGCGGCTCGCCCGCCTCGAACAGCAGGTGAGCTGATGACCCCGAAGGAGTTCAAACGCCTCTATCGCATCGTCAGCATCCTGCTGGAGCAGGGCATCGACGAGCTGGTGCCCGCCCGCTACCAGCCCTGGCCGGGCCGCCTGCTGCGGCGCAGCCTGTTCTGGCTCAAGAACCAGCAGCCAGAACTGAGTCGCGGTGCCCGCATCCGCCTCGCCTTCGAGGCGCTCGGTCCCATCTTCATCAAGTTCGGCCAGATGCTGTCGACCCGACGCGATCTGTTGCCACCGGACATCGCCGAGGAGCTGGCCCTGCTGCAAGACAGGGTGCCCCCCTTCTGCGGTCAGGCCGCCCGTCGCCAGATAGAGGAAAGCCTGGGTTGCCCCATCGAGACCCTGTTCGATGACTTCGACGAGACGCCGCTGGCGTCCGCCTCCATCGCCCAGGTGCACACCGCCAGATTGAAAGAGAACGGTCGCGAGATCGTCATCAAGGTGATCCGCCCGGATATCGAACCCGTCATCGAGGCGGATCTGCGCCTGATGCAGGCGGTGGCCCGGCTGGCGGCGCGCTTCGCGCCCCAGAGCGCGCGCTTACGCCCGGTCGAGGTGGTGGAGGAGTATCGCAAGACCATACTCGACGAGCTGAACCTGATGCGCGAGGCCGCCAACGCCATCCAGCTGCGCCGCAACTTCACCGGCTCGGATGCGCTCTATGTGCCCGAGGTGTTCACCGAGCACTGCCGCGAGCGGGTGCTGGTGATGGAACGCATTTACGGCATCGCGGTGTCCGACATTGCAGCGCTGGAAGCCAACGGCACCAACATGAAGTTGCTGGCCGAGCGCGGGGTGGAGGTGTTCTTCACCCAGGTGTTCCGCGACAGCTTCTTCCACGCCGACATGCACCCGGGCAACATCTTCGTCTCCCATGAACATCCCGAGAATCCACTCTGGATCGGTATCGACTGTGGCATCGTCGGCACCCTGAATCGGGAAGACAAGCGCTACCTGGCGGAGAACTTCCTCGCCTTCTTCAACCGGGATTACCGCAAAGTGGCCGAGTTGCACGTGGAGTCCGGCTGGGTACCAGCCGACACCAAGGTGGACGAATTCGAATTCGCCATCCGCACCGTGCTGGAACCCATCTTCGAGAAGCCGCTGTCCGAGATCTCGTTCGGCCATGTGCTGCTCAACCTGTTCAACACCGCCCGCCGCTTCAACATGCAGGTGCAGCCGCAGCTGGTGCTGCTGCAGAAGACCCTGCTCTACGTGGAAGGGTTGGGACGTCAGCTTTACCCCCAGCTGGATCTGTGGCAGACCGCCAAGCCCTATCTGGAGAGCTGGATGCGCGAGCAGGTGGGCCCCAAGGCCGTGCTGAACGCCATCAAGGAGAAGGCGCCGTTCTGGGCCGAGAAGCTGCCTGAGCTGCCTGAGCTGGTCTATGAGACCCTGCGCCAGGCGCGCCATCAGCAGCATCACTTCGATCAGATGTTCGCGGATTTCCGCAAAAACAGCCGTCGTCAGGGGCAGGCTCGCTACCTCTTAGGGGTTGGAGCCAGCCTGCTGCTCGCGGGTGTATTCTTGCTGACCCAGAAACAACACATTGAGTGGGGACAAATCACCCTCGCCGGTGCCGGTGTATGCTGGTTGCTCGGTTGGTGGAAGGCTCGTTCACACTAAACACAAACTCACGTACTTAAACGCCAATTTTGGAGAAATATCATGGGTGGTATCAGTATCTGGCAGTTGTTGATCATCGCAGTCATCGTCGTACTGCTGTTTGGCACCAAGAAGTTGCGCGGGATCGGTGGCGATCTGGGCGCGGCGGTGAAGGGATTCAAAAAGGCGCTGTCGGACGATCCGGCCGATGCCAAGCCCGAGCAGAAAGATGCGGAGTTCCCGCCAAAGCAGTTGAATGAGGCGGCGAACAACGCCGACACCACCAAGCAGAAAGACAAAGATCAGGCCTAAGCCATGTTCGACATCGGTTTTTGGGAGCTGGTCGTCATCGGCGTGGTGGCCCTGGTGGTGCTGGGGCCCGAGCGGCTGCCGGTCGCCATCCGCACGGCCGCCCACTGGATCAAGCTTATTCGCAGTACCGCCAACTCGGTCAAGTCCGAGCTGGAGCAGGAGCTCAAGTTGCAAGAGCTGCACAATGACCTGAAGAAGGCCGAATCCCTGCAGATGAGCAACCTGAGCCCGGATCTGCAGGAATCCATCGAGCAGTTGAAGGCGGCCGCCCAGTCGGTGAACCGCCCTTATCAACCACAGCCTGAGCCGCAAAACGAGATCCGTCCGCCCCAGCCAGAGCCCGCCCCGGTGGCGGATACTGCGCCCGTAGCTGCGGTTTCCGAACCAGAGCTGGTCGAGTTGACGGCTCCCCCCGTGCTGCCAGACGCGGTGCCGGTGAAAGGGGAGGTGAAGTCATGAGTCAGGCCGAACAACCCCTGATCACCCATCTGATCGAGCTGAGAACCCGGCTGATGCGCGCTTTGGCGGCCATCCTGCTGGTGTTCCTCGCGCTCATCTATTTCTCCAACAACATCTACGACTTCGTGGCCCAGCCGCTGCTCAGCCAGCTGCCGGCAGGTACCAGCATGATAGCGACGGATGTGGCGACCCCCTTCATCACGCCGATCAAGCTGACCCTGGTGGTCTCCTTCTTCGTGGCGATCCCCTATCTGCTGTATCAGGCTTGGTCCTTCATCGCACCCGGCTTGTATCAGCATGAGCGGCGGTTGATCATGCCGCTGGTCGCCTCCAGTGCTGTGCTCTTCTACGCCGGTATGGCGTTCGCCTACTACGTGGTGTTCCCGCTGGTGTTTGGCTTCTTCACCAGCACGGCGCCCGCCGGGGTGACGGTAGCGACCGACATCGCCAGTTATCTGGACTTCGTGCTCACCCTGTTCTTCGCCTTCGGGGTGGCGTTCGAGATCCCGGTGGCCACTATACTGCTGTGCTGGACCGGGGTGACCAATCCCAAGAGCCTGCGGGAGAAGCGCCCCTACGTCATCGTCGGGGTATTCGTGGTGGGCATGTTGCTGACACCGCCTGATGTCTTCTCCCAGACTCTGCTGGCGATCCCCATGTGGGCCCTGTGGGAGGTTGGCCTGTTCTTCGCCCGTTTCTACGTGAAGCAAGAGGATGAAGAGCCGCAGAAACAGACAGATGGGGAGAGCTGAGGCTCTGTTTGTCATCCTTTTTGCCGGGCGGCGAGAGGCTGACGAAGCCCCAGAAATAGAAGGATGGGGAGAGCCGAGGCTCTGTTCGTCACCTTTCTGCCGGGCGGCGAGAGGCTGACGAAGCCCCAAGAATAGAATAACGAGGGGAGCCGAGGCTCCCTTCCTCTTTTCATGCCTCCCGCACAGGCGTATGGTGAGGCCCCATCGAGAAGATGGTTTTCAACTACCTGATATCTCTTCTTTTTGTTCGGAGTATCCCGCGCCATGATCGACATCGGAGTCAACCTCACCAGCAGCCAGTTTGCCGGTGAGCAAGCCGAACTGGTGGCCCGCGCCCGCGCAGCCGGGGTCGAGGGGCTGATTCTCACCGGCACCGATCTGGCGGGCAGTGATGCGAGCGCCGAGCTGGCATCCCGCTGGCCGGGCTACTGCTTCTCCACCGCCGGGGTGCATCCCCACGATGCCAAGAGTGTCGATGCGCAGACTCTGCCTGCATTGCGCGAACTGGCGGCCTTGCCCCAGGTGGTGGCCATCGGTGAGTGTGGCCTCGACTACAACCGAGACTTCTCCCCCCGTCCGGTGCAAGATGCGGTATTTGACGCCCAGCTGGCGCTGGCCGCCGAGCTGAACATGCCGGTGTTCCTGCACTGCCGCGACGCTCACGCGCGTTTCATCGAGATCCTGGGCCCCTGGTTGCCCAAATTGCCGGGAGCCGTGCTGCACTGCTTCACCGGCTCCGATGCCGAGCTGGACGAGTGTCTGGCGCTGGGACTGCACATTGGCGTGACCGGTTGGCTGTGCGACGAGCGTCGTGGTCAGCTGCTGCGCGAACAGGTGGTGCGGATCCCGGCCGGTCGGCTGATGATAGAGACCGACGCCCCCTATCTGGTGCCACGGGATCTGAAACCCAGACCCAAGCGCAACGAACCTGCTTATCTGCCGCACATCGCCAAGGTGGTGGCGGCCTGTCGTGGTGAGACGCCCGAGGCCTTGCTGGCCCACACCCGGGCCACCTCAGCCGCGTTCTTCCAACTTCCACTCCAGGAGTGACTCATGGCTACAACTCTTCCGGGCGCCTTCCCTGGCCGCCGCCTGCGCCGGGTGCGCAAGAATGACTTCAGCCGTCGTCTGGTGCGTGAAAACACGCTGACCGTCGACGATCTCATCTATCCGGTGTTCGTGCTGGAAGGGGAAAACCTGCGTGAAGCCGTCGCCTCCATGCCCGGGGTAGATCGTCTATCCATCGATCTGTTGCTGGAGGAAGCCGCGGAACTGGTGGCGCTTGGCGTGCCAGCCATCGCCCTGTTCCCGGTGACGCCGCTGGCAAGCAAGAGCCTGCTGGCGGAAGAGGCCTATAGCCCGGACGGTTTGGCCCAGCGCGCGACCCGCGCCCTCAAGGCCCGTTTCCCCGAGCTTGGGGTGATCACCGACGTGGCGCTGGATCCCTTCACCACCCACGGCCAGGACGGCATCATCGATGACGAAGGCTATGTGCTGAATGACATCACCACCGAGATCCTGGTGAAGCAGGCGCTCTCCCACGCCGCTGCCGGGGCCGACATAGTGGCGCCATCCGACATGATGGATGGCCGCATCGGCGCCATTCGAGCTGCGCTGGAAGAGAACGGCTTCGTCAACGTGCAGATCATGGCCTACTCCGCCAAATACGCCTCCTGCTACTACGGCCCGTTCCGCGATGCGGTCGGCTCCGCTGGCAACCTTGGCAAGAGCAACAAGGCCACCTATCAGATGGATCCGGCCAACGGCAACGAGGCCCTGCACGAGGTGGCACTGGACATCCAGGAAGGGGCCGACAGCGTCATGGTCAAGCCGGGCATGCCGTATCTTGATGTGATCCGTCAGGTCAAGGATCAGTTCGGCGTACCGACCTTCGCCTATCAGGTGAGCGGTGAATACGCCATGCATATGGCGGCCATCCAGAACGGTTGGTTGAAGGAGAAGGAGTGCATCCTGGAGTCCCTGGTCTGCTTCAAGCGGGCCGGTGCCGACGGCATCCTCACCTACTTCGCCAAGCGGGTCGCCCAGTGGCTGAAGGAAGATGCCCAGCGCTGATCCCGCTGCCACTGCATGCCACGATGCCGGTCCCAGGACCGGCATCGTCGTTTCTGGTGACCGGATCGCCGCTTTAATAGCCAGATTTTCTCGAAAAGTGGGCAACTGGCCCCGCTCTCACTGGCAAAGGCTTGATTAATGGAATTTCTGCCTACATCTTAGATGGTCCAAGCAAGCTTCTGGACGGCAGGGGCTGTAGCGCATTTAGAGGTACCCCGGTATGAACAACCCTTTGCTGACAATGGACTCGCTGCCTCCCTTCAGCCAGATCCAGCCTGATCAGGTACAACCTGCCGTGACGCAGGCCATCGCCGAGTGCAAACAGAAGATCGAAGACGTGCTGGCCCAGCGCGAGCCCCACACCTGGGATAGCCTGATCGCGCCGCTGGAAGAGGTCAATGACCGCCTGGCGCGCATCTGGTCACCGGTCAGCCATCTCAACTCGGTGCTCAACAGCGAGGCGCTGCGTGAAGCCCACGACGCCTGCCTGCCGCTGCTGTCCGAATTCCAGACCTATGTCGGTCAGCATGAGGGGCTCTATCAGGCCTATCTGGCGCTGTCCGAGAGCGATGACTTCCCGCTGCTGAGCGCGGCCCAGCGCAAGGAGATCCAGAATACCCTGCGTGATTTTCGCCTGTCCGGCATCGGCCTGTCCGCCGAGGCGCAGCAGCGCTACGGCGAGATCCAGGCCCGCCTCTCCGAGCTGGCTTCTCGCTTTAGCAACAACGTGCTGGATGCGACCCAGGGCTGGAGCAAGCTGGTAACCGATGAGACCGAGCTGGCTGGCCTGCCCGCCAGTGCCCTGGCCGCCGCCCGCCAGTTGGCGGAGCACAAGGGCCAGCGGGGCTGGCTGTTCACTCTGGATATCCCTTCTTATCTGCCGGTGATGATGTATGCCGACAGCCGCGCTCTGCGCGCCGAGCTGTATGAGGCCTTCACCACCCGCGCCTCGGATCAGGGCCCGAACGCCGGCAAGTGGGACAACTCCGCCATCATGACCGAGCTGCTCTCCTTGCGCCGCGAGCTGGCCCAGCTGCTCGGCTTTGGCAACTATGCCGAGCTCTCCCTGGCCACCAAGATGGCGGACAAGACCGAACAGGTGGTGGGTTTCCTCACCGATCTGGCAGCCAAATCCCTGCCGCAAGGCAAGGCCGAGCTGGAAGAGATCCGCGCCTTCGCCACCGAGCAACACGGTCAGAGCGAGCTGGCTGCCTGGGATATCCCCTACTACGCCGAGAAGCTCAAACAGCACAAGTTCTCCATCTCCGACGAGCAACTGCGTCCCTACTTCCCCGCCAACCGGGTGGTGAAGGGGTTGTTCGAGGTGGTGCGGCGGGTATTTGGCATGAAGGTGCGCGAGCGCCTCGGCATTGATACCTGGCATCCCGACGTGCGCTTCTACGACATCTTCGATGCCGAGGATGAGCTGCGCGGCAGCTTCTACCTCGACCTCTACGCTCGCGAGAACAAGCGGGGTGGCGCTTGGATGGATGTCTGCCTGGGTCGTCGCTACCGTCAGGACGGTTCACTGCAAAAGCCGGTGGCCTACCTGACCTGTAACTTCAATGGCCCTGTGGATGGCAAACCCGCCCTGTTCACCCACAACGAGGTGGTGACCCTGTTCCACGAGTTTGGCCACGGCATTCATCACATGCTGACCCAGATCGACGTGGCCGGGGTGGCTGGTATCAACGGCGTGGCCTGGGATGCAGTCGAGCTGCCGAGCCAGTTCCTGGAGAACTGGTGCTGGGAATCCGAGGCGCTGGCCTTCATCTCCGGCCATCACGAGAGCGGTGAGCCGCTGCCCGCGGATCTGCTGGAGAAGATGCTGACCGCCCGCAACTTCCAGGCGGCCATGCAGATGCTGCGTCAGCTGGAGTTCGCCCTGTTCGACTTCCGGCTGCATCAGGAATTCGATCCGGCCAGGCCGGATCTGGTGCCAGCTCTGCTGACCGAGGTTCGCAGCCAGGTGGCTGTGATGACGCCACCGGCGTTCAACCGCTTCCAGCACAGCTTCTCCCACATCTTCGCCGGCGGCTATGCGGCGGGTTACTACAGCTACAAGTGGGCCGAGGTGCTGTCGGCGGACGCTTTCTCCCGCTTCGAGGAGGAGGGGATCTTCAACCCGGCTACCGGCCAATCCTTCCTGAAAAACATCCTGGAGAAGGGCGGTTCAAAGGAGCCCATGGAGCTGTTCCGGGCCTTCCGGGGCCGCGAGCCCCAAGTGGATGCACTGCTACGGCATAGTGGGATCGCCGCGTGATTTTTGAGATAAAAAGGGACTATAAGGTCCCTTTTTTCAAGGGTTTTTAATATCTTGCTGGTAAGCATGTTTGCACTGGCCCCGCCTCTTGAGTAGAGTCGGGTTCTACCGTCCAAGGAGAGAATGAACCTTGCCATGAGGCGAGCACTCGAGTCTGTCTATCAAATCATCTCAAGCCTGGCTCATCTGAGCGGCAAGGGATATTTTGATACCTTTGTGAGTGAAATCGCAGCAGCGGTCGGGGCGGATCTCGTCCTGATTTCAGGAAGGGATCATACGGGGCTGTTCTTTCAGGTTCATGCTATCCATCCCGCTTCTCTCGAAGACAATACTCATCCTCTTCCGCTCGATGGCACCCCCGGCGAAATCGTCATGCAACAAGGGGAAGCCTGGTTCAGCGATCGCGTACCACAGCTGTTTCCCCATGCCACCGCACTGATCAATTGGCAGGTCCAGGCTTACGCTGGCATCGCTCTCAAGAATGCCCAGGGCAATACCATCGGCATCTGCAGTGTGCTGTTCCGGCAGGCCTTACCCAACATGGACAAGGTCATGGGGCTGCTGCGACTACTGGCGCCGCTTGCCGGTCGTGAACTGGCGCTGATGTACCAGCATCAACCGGTGCAGAGTCAGCCGGAATACCACGATTTTCTGCACACCATGATGTCCCATGCGCCGGTCGGCATCGCCAAACTCGATCTGGATGGCCGTATTCTCTGGACCAACCCGGCGGTCGGTAACATGCTGGGTTACAGCCAGGAGGAGTTGCTGCTCTGTCAGGTGGCCGAGCTCAACCATCCGGAAGACTGGCTGCGTAGCCTGCCTTGTTATGAAGAGCTCAGGCGGGGCGAGCGCCCTGCCTTCACTCAGGAAAAGCGTTACCTGCACCGGGACGGCATGGTGCTCTGGGGTCGGGTGACGGTGACGCTGATCCGCAATGAGCAGAAGCTTCCGGACTACCTGATGGTGGTGCTGGAAAACATCGATCCCCTCAAGCGCCATGCCGAGCAGCTCAAGCTGTCCCATCGGGTCTATGACAATTTGTCCGAGGCCATCCTGGTGTGTGACGCCGACAGCCGCATCATCTCGGTGAACCCGGCGTTTGAGAAGATCACCGGTTTCAGCGAGGAGGAGGCCTGTGGCCAGCGCCCCAGCCTGCTCAAGTCCGGCCTGCACGATCAGACCTTCTATGCCGACATGTACCATGCGCTGGAGCGAGTGGGGGTCTGGCGTGGCGAGGTGTGGAACAAGCGCAAGAACGGCAAGCTCTACCCCCAGCAACTGATGATCAGCGCCCTGCGCGAGTCGGGTCGGATCAGTCAGTACATCGCCATCTTCAGCGATCTCTCCATGTCCAAGCTGGCGGAGCAGAAGATTGCGACCCAGGCCAACTATGACAACCTCACCGGCCTCGCCAACCGCTGGCTGTTTGGCCGCTGCCTCAGCCGCTTCTGCGAGCGGGGCGAGCGCTTCGCGCTGATGGTGCTGGATCTCAACAACTTCAAGGCGGTCAACAACAGCATGGATCACCATGTGGGCGATGCGCTGCTGCGAGAGGTGTCGGATCGACTGGTAAGTCGGGTGCGGACCGAGGATCTGGTGGCCCGCATCGGTGGCGACGAGTTTGCCTTCCTGGTGCCTGGCATCGTCAACCGCCGTCAGGCCGAGGTATTTGCCAAGCAGGTGATCGGCGGCTTCGCCCGCCCCTTCATGCTGGCCAACCAGCACCTCTATGTGACGGCGACCCTCGGCATCACCCTCTGTCCCGGTGACGGCACCGAGGGTGACGAGCTGCTGAGCAATGCCGAACAGGCGCTGTTCGTCGCCAAGCGGCAGGGACGGCCGATCGGCACTTACAGCTCCTCCATGCGCGAGGAGGTGAGCCAGCGGCACCAGATGCAGCAGGATCTGGCCGAAGCCATCAAGCTGGCCCAGCTGACCATGGCCTATCAGCCGATCTGGGACAACCGCAGTGGCCGGGTCGCCAAGCTGGAGGCACTGGTGCGCTGGTATCATCCCCACTGGGGTCAGGTCTCGCCGGCGGACTTCATCCCGCTGGCAGAAGAGGCCGGGCTAATCCAAGGATTAGGGGCGCTGGTGCTGTGGCAGTCCTGCCGGGATCTGGCCCGGCTGCAGCAGTCCGGTTTCCCGGATCTGCAGATGTCCATCAACCGTTCCACCCTGGAGTTCCAGACCATAGATCCCGAGGCGAGCGAGTGGCTGAGGGTGATCCGCCACTTCGGCCTCGATCCCCATGACATCGTCATCGAGATCACCGAATCCCTATTGATGGAGACCAGCGATCAGCACCGAGTGCGGATCGATGCCCTGCGCGAGGCGGGTTGCAAGCTGGCCATCGACGATTTTGGCACTGGTTATTCGGCCCTCAATTACCTGCGTACTTTCCCGGTGGATCTGGTCAAGATCGACCGCTCCTTCGTGCGTCACATTCCCTTCAACGAGCAAGACAGACTGCTGCTTGACGGCATCATCAACATAGTGCACAACCTCGGCATGCAGGTGGTGATCGAGGGAGTGGAGACCCGCGAGCAGCTTAACTTCCTCTGCCAGAAGGGGTGCGCCTTCACGCAAGGCTATCTGATGAGCCGCCCACTGGCCTACGATGATCTGGTGGAATACCTGACCCTCAATCGGCAGGGAATGAACCTGGCCAATCTGACCATCGTGAGCTGATCCCACTCATCTGCTATGATGCACGGCTCCATGCCGTCATGAGTCTTCGTTATGCCCAATATCCAGGTTTTCAGTGAAGTGCCCGCCCGCGAGGCTGAGCTCGATGCCTTGCGGCTGCGCCTGGCCGAGGTGGAGTTTCCTGCCCCCTTCGCCCTGGTGCTGACCGAGGCCAGGCTGGAGCTGCGCAAGCTGGATGAACCCAAGCTGGGGGCGGTGTACGTGGACTTCGTGGAAGGGGCCGTGGCCCATAGGCGCAAGTTTGGTGGCGGTCGTGGCCAGTCCATCGCCAAGGCGGTGGGACTGAAGGCGGGGGCGATGCCGACCGTGGTGGATGCGACGGCCGGGCTCGGTCGCGATGCCTTCGTGCTGGCTTCGCTGGGGTGCAAGGTGACCCTGATCGAACGCAGCCCGGTGGTCGCGGCCCTGCTGCAGGACGGGTTGGTGCGGGCGGCGCAAGACCCCGAGATTGGTGGCTGGGTGCGCGAGCGGATGCATCTGCTGCAAGGCCCGGCGGTGGACAACCTGTTGGCACTGAGCGAGCGGCCCGACGTCATCTATCTGGATCCCATGTTCCCCCACAAGCAAAAATCGGCGCTGGTAAAGAAAGAGATGCGGGTGTTCCAGTCGCTGGTGGGACCGGATCTGGATGCCGATGCGCTGCTGCCGGCGGCGCTCAAGATGGCCGACAAACGGGTGGTGGTGAAGCGGCCCGACTACGCGGGCTGGCTCAACGAGCACAAGCCCAGCATGGCCATCGAGACCAAGAGCAACCGCTTCGATGTCTACGTGATGGCGGCACTGGCGAGCTAGGCTCGCATCACAGCAACACGTTTGGAAAAAGAGAGGGCCAGCATAGCTGGCCCTCTCTTTTTTTAACGGTCGATGGTCAGTTATTGGGCGGGAGCGAAATGTACCAGTTTCGCTTCCCCTTGCCAGACCAGCTCCAGGGTGGCCAATTCTGCCAGGCTGAGTCGCTCACCGCTTTCGAGTTGCAGATATTCGACCCCGTCCTTCGCCTCTATGGTGTGCACCTTGTCCGCCCATTGCCGCCCTTGCCGGGTGCTGATGGTCACCGGCAGCTGCCAACGGGCGGCGATCTCGAGCCAGTCGTAGAGGTCACAGTTGATGGGTTGATAATCCGTCATCATCGACTCCTCGGTGAAAGGGCTTAAGTCAGGCTTCCAGCAAGCGGGTGGGCCAGCCCATCTTCTGCTGGCGCTCCACCTCGATGCGTAGCTCACTGGCGCGCAGGTAGTGTTCGTCCAGCCAGCCCTTGGGCAGGGTTAGGGTCAGCGCCTCTTCATCGGCTTGCAGCATGAACTTGGGCACTGTGCCCTGGGTGCGGCGCATGCAGAGAATGAGCGAGATACGCAGGATGCGAGCCAGCCGGATCGCCTGGCGACCGGTGACGGCGCCCTGCTTCTCCAGGGTGTCCAATTTGAATTCGTCCCGCTGATTGAACAGCAGGGCCGACAACAGCTTCTTCTGGGCCGGCGTAAAGCCCGGCATGTCGATGTTGTCGATGATATAGGCCGCGTGTTGCGGGGCCTTCTTGTATTCGATGCAGAGCCCGATCTCGTGCAGCAGAGCCGCATAGCGCAGGATAGGACGTCCGTAGCGCTTGGAGAGACGCCAGGCCGGTTGCAGCTGGTTGAACGCCTCGACCGCGGTGTCACGCACCCGCTCGGCGTGCTCCTTGTCGAGCTGGTAGCGACTGATCAGACTATCGGCGGTGCGATCCCGGGCATCACAATCGTGATTGTTGCCGAGCAGACCGTAGATCAGGCCTTCCCGCAGGGCACCACCAGCGAGGGTCATGCTCTCGATACCGAGGGTTTCGAAGATGGCGATCAGGATGGCAAGGCCGGAGGGGAACACGGTCAGCCGCTCGGCCGCTAACCCTTCCAGTTGCAACCTGTCCAGCTTGCCGCAGGCGATGGCCTGACCCATCAGCTCCTGCAATTTCGGCAGGGTGACCCGCTCGCTCTTCCCTTGCGCCAGCATGATCTCCTGCAGCGCCTGGACGGTGCCGGAGGCGCCGACACAGGTGCGCCAGCCGAGCAGGCGATAATCATCCGCCACCTTCTCCAGCACCGCTTTGGCACTGGCGATGGCCTGCTTGAAGCGGGCTTCGCTCAGCTCGCCGTCACCGAAGTGGTTGTTGAGCCAGGTGACGCAGCCCATGTGCAGACTGTTAAGCAGCTTCGCCTCGCTATGCTCGCCGATCACCAGCTCGGTGCTGGCGCCGCCGATGTCGATCACCAGCCGGTTGCCTTCTCCGGCAGAGGTCCAGGAGACCCCCTCGTAGATGGTCTTGGCCTCTTCCTCGCCCGAGATGATCTCGATGCTGTGGTTGAGCACCCGTTCGGCTTCGCTCAGGAATTCATCGACGTTGGTGGCGAGTCGCAAGGTGGCGGTACCCACCACCCGGATGTTGTCGGAGGGGATGTCCTGCAACTGCTCGGAGAACAGGCGCAGGCAGTCCCAGCCCCGCTCCATGGCGGCGCGGCTGAGACGAAATTCCGAATCGAGACCGGCGGCGAGGCGCACCTTGCGCTTGACCTTGGTGACGGTGCGCAGAGCACCGGCGACCTCGCGCACCACCAGCATATGGAAGCTGTTGGAGCCGAGGTCGATGGCGGCATAGAGCGGCGAGTTGTGCAACTGGGCCGGCCTCTTAGCTCTTGCGGGGCGGGCGACGACGGTTGTTGCTGTTGCCACCGCCCTGGCGATCCCGCATGTTGCGGTTCACCGGCTGACGGTTGCGGAACACCCGTTTCGGGGCGGTCACATCATCCAGCAGCGCCTCGCGATCATACTTGCTGACCGGGATCGAGTGATTGATGTACTCCTCGATGGCCGGCAGGTTGAAGGCATAGTCTTCACAGGCCAGGCTGATGGAGTGACCGCTCTTGCCGGCACGACCGGTACGACCAATACGGTGTACATAGTCTTCGGCATCGTCGGGCAGGTCGTAGTTGAAGACGTGGGTCACGTCCGGGATGTGCAGACCACGGGCGGCCACGTCGGTGGCAACCAGGATGTCCAGCGTACCCTTGGTGAACTCTTCCAGGATCTTCATCCGCTTCTTCTGCGGCACGTCGCCAGTCAGCAGGCCGACGCGGTGACCGTCGTTCTCCAGCCACGCATGCACGTCTTCACAGACATGCTTGGTGTTGGCAAAGACGATGGCTTTTTCCGGCCACTCTTCTTCCATCAGGGAGAGCAGCAGCAGCATCTTGTCTTCGTTGGAGGGATAGAACAGCTCCTCCTTGATGCGCACGCCTGTCATCTGTTCCGGCTCGACTTGCACGTGTTCCGGGTGGTTCATGTGCTCGTATGCCAGCTCCTGCACTCGCAGGGAGAGGGTGGCGGAGAACAGCATGCTCAGACGCTCGGTAGCCGGCGGCATGCGACGGAACAGGAAGCGGATGTCCTTGATGAAGCCGAGATCGAACATGCGATCCGCTTCGTCCAATACCACGACCTGGATGCTGCCGAGATCGATGACCTTGGACTTGAAGTAATCGATGATGCGACCTGTGGTGCCGATCAGGATGTCGACACCCTGTTCCAGCACGGCCAGCTGTTTGTCGTAGCCTTCGCCGCCATAGGCGAGACCCAGCTTCAGACCGGTGGAGGCAGCCATGCCTTCAGCGTCGTTGTAAATCTGGACGGCCAGCTCCCGGGTCGGTGCCAAGATAATGGCGCGCGGCTGGTTGATCAGGCGCGGTTGGGTCAGCGGGTGCGTCAGCAGATAGTTGAAGGTCGCAGCCAGGAAGGCAAGGGTCTTGCCGGTTCCCGTCTGGGCCTGACCGGCGAGGTCATGGCCTTCTACCAGCAGTGGCAGAGACAGTGCCTGGATGGGCGTGCAATAGTGAAATCCCTTTGATTCCAGACCAGCCAGAACTTCGGGTTCGAGGCCCATTTGGGCGAATTTTTCGGTCGTAAGGTGTGTTTTGCTCATGGCGGTAGGTTATCAGGTTAGGCTTGCAATAATAAACAGGATCATTTCAAATAGGGCAACTATTGCCTTTGTTGATCCGTCAATAAAGCCTTAATTACTGACTGGAGTTGGAGATGAGTGACAAGATTGTTCAGCTGAGCGATGCCAGCTTCGAGGCCGATGTAATCAAAGCCGACAGCCCCGTCCTGGTCGATTTCTGGGCTGAATGGTGCGGTCCGTGCAAGATGATTGCCCCGATCCTCAGCGAAGTCGCCCAAGAATATGCCGGTCGCGTGACCGTGGCGAAATTGAACATCGATCATAACGCCGACACTCCGCCCAAGTATGGCATTCGTGGTATCCCGACCCTCTTGCTGTTCAAGAATGGCGAAGTGGCAGCGACCAAGGTCGGTGCCCTGTCCAAGACTCAGCTAAAAGAGTTCCTGGACGGTAACCTGTAATAATAAAGAAGGAGCGCATTGCAATAATGCGCTCCTTGTGTTTTATCACCTAGACGCTCATCCCGATTGGTGCTAGTTTATCGTTCGTTTGCTAACCATTTTGCCCGACTCTTTGCTCAACATCAGCCTGGCAAGTCAAATCCGATTAGCATCAATCCAGCAGACTGTCTCCTCATTTCAATCCTTGCTTACAGACTCTCACCACTATGAATCTGACTGAATTAAAGAACACTCCTGTGTCCGAGCTGGTCAAGCTTGGCGAATCCATGGGGTTAGAAAATCTGGCTCGGGCGCACAAGAAAGACATCATTTTCGCGATCCTCAAGGCGCATGCCAAGGGTGGCGAGGATATCTTTGGCGACGGTGTGCTGGAAATCCTGACCGATGGCTTCGGTTTCCTGCGCAGTGCTGACGGCTCCTACCTGGCCGGCCCGGATGACATCTACGTCTCCCCGAGCCAGATCCGCCGCTTCAACTTGCGTACCGGTGACACCGTCTCCGGCAAGATCCGGCCGCCGAAAGAGGGCGAGCGCTACTTCGCACTGCTCAAGGTCAACGAAGTCAACTACGACCGCCCGGAAAACGTCCGCAACAAGATCCTGTTCGAAAACCTGACCCCGCTGCACGCCAACGAGCGTCTGCGCATGGAACGGGGCAACGGCTCGACCGAAGATATCACCGCCCGCGTGCTGGATCTGGCGTCCCCCATCGGCAAGGGTCAGCGTGGCCTGATCGTCGCACCGCCCAAGGCCGGTAAGACCATGCTGCTGCAGAACATCGCCCAGAGCATCGCCTACAACCACCCGGATTGTGAGCTGATCGTGCTGCTGATCGACGAGCGTCCGGAAGAAGTGACCGAGATGCAACGTATGGTCAAGGGTGAAGTGATCGCTTCCACCTTCGACGAGCCGGCTTCCCGTCACGTCCAGGTCGCCGATATGGTGATCGAGAAGGCCAAGCGTCTGGTCGAGCACAAGAAGGATGTGGTCATCCTGCTGGACTCCATCACCCGTCTGGCCCGTGCCTACAACACCGTCATCCCCTCATCCGGCAAGGTACTGACCGGTGGTGTGGATGCCAACGCCCTGCACCGTCCCAAGCGCTTCTTCGGCGCCGCCCGTAACGTTGAGGAAGGCGGCAGCCTGACCATCATCGCGACCGCGCTGGTCGACACCGGCTCCAAGATGGACGAGGTGATCTACGAAGAGTTCAAGGGTACCGGTAACATGGAACTGCACCTCTCGCGCAAGATTGCCGAGAAGCGTATCTATCCGGCTATCGACATCACCCGCTCCGGCACCCGCAAGGAAGAGTTGCTCACCGCGCCGGACGAGCTGCAGAAGATGTGGATACTGCGCAAGATCATTCACCCCATGGGCGAGATCGACAGCATCGAGTTCCTGATCGACAAGCTGGCAGCCACCAAGACCAACGACGAGTTCTTCGATTCCATGAAGCGTCAGCAGAAATAACGACATCGAAGAATGACAAAACCGCGGCCCAGGTCGCGGTTTTTGTTTATCTATTTGCCGGTGCCCTTAGTAGTATGGGGCCAGGACGCCACAAGGCCGGATGTCACAAGGATAGGGACGTCATGAAGCTGATTTTCTTGCTATGGATTGGGTGGCTGCTCGCCGCCGTGCCCGTGCAGGCCGATTCCCCCCCGCAACTGCAGGCGCCGCTGGTGGCGGACGAGGGTCTGCAGGGGCATCTCGATTATCTGAACAGCCGTTTGCAGCTGGGGCAGTTTGCCGCCATGGATTCACTGCTCGAGACGCTGGCGGTGGGACAGCGCGAGTACCTGTTGTATCAACTGCTCGGCGGCCTCAAGCTGGCGGGCACGCCGACACCAGCATTGCTGGCCTGGGTGCGGGACAAGGCCAGCAGGGCACCATCGTGGCTGGTGGAGGGGAAGGTGGACGGCTTCCTGGTCCAGCTGCCCGCCTATGATTTTGCCGCCGAGGCGCGGCTGGTATTGAGCCGCTGGCAGCAGCTCGCCTGGCAGGACAACTATCGCCAGCTGCTGGAGCAGGGCAGCTTCGAGTTCAAGCAACTTTACTACAGCCGCAACCAGGATCTGGCGCAGCAGCAACAGGCGCTGCTGGTGGTGCTCGATAGTCAGCCGACCCAGGTACTCAGGCGTGAGGCCAGACAACTCGCATCGCTAAACATCTTTTTGCCAGACAACCAGCTGCTGCTGCACCTCATCGACCGGACCGGCGATCCTGCACTCTATCAGCGGCTATGGCGCCAGCCAGTGGATCACGACAGTCTGGCGGCCCTGAACAGTGTTTCCCGCTTCTACCGAGGCCAGGAGGCGAGCGATCTGCTGATAGCCGCCAGCCGCAATGGCCGTTTGATGATCCCCGCCCTGCGCCAATTAAGCCAGCTCTCGCCGCTGCCCGACACGGCCCAGCAATATCTGCTGACCGAGCTCGGCAAGCAGCAATACAGCGGGCTGGTGGCCGGTCTGCTGCTGGAGATGGATGAACCCAGGCTGCTGGCCCAGCTGGCGAATCGGCTGACCCGGCAGGAGCAGCGTCACAGCCTGCCCCTCATGCTGCCCGATACGGGTACACCGGATGGGCGACCGGGGTTATAATGCGCCATCGCCTGCACACAGGGTACCTGCATGAAATACAAGGACTTGCGTGATTTCATCGCGCAGCTGGAACAAAACGGACAGCTCAAACGCATCAGTCGTGAGATAGACCCCTATCTGGAGATGACCGAAATCAGCGATCGCACCCTGCGTGCGGGTGGCCCGGCCCTGCTGTTCGAAAATCCCAAGGGTTACAGCATGCCGGTGCTGACCAATCTGTTTGGCACCCCGGATCGGGTCGCCATGGGCATGGGTCAGCCCAATGTCGGCGCCCTGCGCCAGGTGGGGACCTGGCTCTCCTATCTGAAAGAGCCTGAACCGCCACGCGGTCTCAAGGAGCTGATGGAGAAGCTGCCGATCTTCAAGCAGGTGCTCAACATGCCGACCAAGCGCCTCTCCTCCGCCCCTTGCCAGCAGATAGTGCTGGAAGGGGAGGCGGTCGATCTGGACCAAATCCCGATCCAGCACTGCTGGCCCGGCGACGTGGCCCCGCTGGTGACCTGGGGGCTGACCATCACCCGCGGCCCTTACAAGAAGCGGCAGAACCTCGGCATCTATCGTCAGCAAAAGATCGGCAAGAACAAGCTGATCATGCGCTGGCTGGATCACCGTGGTGGCGCCATCGATTTTCGTGAGTGGCAGGAGGCCCATCCCGGCGAGCGTTTCCCGGTGGTGGTGGCGCTCGGCGCCGATCCCGCGACCATACTCGGCGCGGTGACGCCGGTGCCGGATACCCTCTCCGAGTACGCCTTCGCCGGTCTGCTGCGCGGCAGCCGCACCGAGGTGGTGAAGGCCCTGAGCTGCGAGCTCGAGGTGCCGGCCAGCGCCGAGATCGTGCTGGAAGGTTATCTGGAGCCGGGCGAGATGGCGCCGGAAGGTCCCTATGGCGATCACACCGGTTACTACAACGAGGTGGATGAGTTCCCGGTGTTCACCATCACCCATATGACCATGCGCCGCGATGCCATCTACCACAGTACCTACACCGGCCGTCCGCCCGATGAACCGGCGGTGCTCGGGGTGGCGCTGAACGAGGTGTTCGTGCCGCTGCTGCAAAAACAGTTCCCCGAGATTGTGGACTTCTACCTGCCGCCGGAGGGCTGCTCCTACCGGATGGCGGTGGTGACCATCAAGAAGCGCTACCCTGGCCATGCCAAGCGGGTGATGCTGGGGGTCTGGTCCTTCCTGCGCCAGTTCATGTATACCAAGTTCGTGATCGTCTGCGACGACGACATCAACGCCCGTGACTGGAAGGATGTGATCTGGGCCATCACCACCCGAATGGATCCGGCACGGGACACCACCCTGATCGAGCACACGCCGATCGACTATCTCGACTTCGCCTCGCCGGTGTCGGGGCTCGGCTCCAAGATGGGGCTGGATGCTACCAACAAGTGGCCGGGGGAGAGCAATCGCGAGTGGGGCCAGCCCATAGTCCAGGATGCGGCGGTGACCGAGAAGATCGATGCCATCTGGGATGAGCTGAAGATCCTGGACTAGCCGCCGAGCAGGCCAGGGGACCGTTCGATGCATAAAGAGCGGTATTGCCGGCCTGAATTGGGTATGCTCGACTGACCTGACCACGCGCTGGTCGCCAGATCACAGTGAATCAATGAGCGAAGCGGGCCGAGCGAGCCCGTCACAAGGACAAGAATGCAACGTATCAAGTGCCGCGTAGAGGAACTGCGCGAATATGTCGACACCATCTGGCATGTGGCCCTGGCGCCACAGCAAGAGGTCAGCTTCAAACCCGGCCAGTATCTGCTGGTGGTGATGAGCGACTCGGACAAGCGTCCCTTCTCCATCGCCAACTCGCCGACCCGCTCCGGTGTGCTGGAGCTGCAGATCGGTGCCACCCCTGAGAATGCCTATGCCGGTCAGGTACTGGCCCGCATGCGCGAACAGGGCGAGATCGAGATTGAACTGGCGGCGGGCAAGGCCTTCCTGCGTGACAGCTCGCCCCGCCCGCTGATCCTGATGGCAGGCGGCACCGGTTTCTCCTACGCCCGCTCCATCCTGGAATATCTGATTGCGACCGACAGCAAGCGCCCGGTGTTCCTCTACTGGGGGGTACGTCAGGAGCACTGGCTGTACGAGCAGGCGCAGATGCTGCAGTGGGAGCTGGATTATGCCCCGCTGACCTTCGTACCTGTGGTGCAGGAGCCCGAGGCAGACTGGACCGGCAAGACAGGTCTGGTGCACAAGGCCATCATGGACGACTTCGTCAGCCTGCATGACTACGACATCTACGTGGCGGGTCGCTTCGAGATGGCGGGCGCGGCGCGAGAGGAGTTCAAGGTACTGGGCGCCGAGCCGGAGCGCATCTTCGGCGATGCCTACGAGTTTATCTAGGCGATAGTCGAGCCTCTTCGGCTAACCAGAAACAACAAACCCCAGCCAGGCTGGGGTTTGTTTTATGTGCCGTCGAGGCAGGTGGTTCGAGCCCGACGTTCGGCGTGATTACTCGCCCTTGGCGCCGAGTTGCTGCTCCAGCTGGGCCAGCTTGGCCTCGAGGGCGGTCAGCTTCTCCCGGGTGCGCAGCAGCACCTTGGTCTGTACGTCAAACTCCTCACGGCTGACCAGATCCAGCTTGTTCAGCTGGGACTGCAGCACCTGACGGGTCTTCTTCTCCACCTCTTCACCCATGCTACGAATGCCGGGCGGCAGGGCGTTGTGTACCTGTTTGGCAATCTCTTCCAATTTCTTCGGGTCGATCATGGGGTTCTCCTTAAGCAATGGCGCCATTCTACCGACAAATCCCCCTCTTTGCCGAGATCGGGGTGGCTTTTTGCGCTCTTGCCGTTAACTGGTTCTGGTCGGGTCTGGTAATGCTCAGGATGCTGTTACCCTCTGGCGCCGGGGTCCCATTCCAATTCCTTGATGTTGTACACAAAAAAATCAGATCAGATGACCGACCAGATGCTTATAAATTGTTGCGTTGCTGTTAATATGGTTCGGTCGGGTTCGGACGCTACCCCGTCAGGCTCATCATGGATAACAACATAAAAAGAGATAAGGATATGAAAAAAAAGCTAATTTATGCAGCGGTCCTCAGTGCTCTGCTGAGCGGTTGTGGTGGCAGTGACGACAATAAAGGCGATACCTCAAGCTATCTCGATTACCTGCTGAGCGGCTCCAATGCCGTGCGACCCAGCGCCCTGGCCGCCCGTGCCTCCGACGGCACCCTGAAGTTCTCCACCGAGACGGCTGATCTCTCCAATCCCGTTTCCGCCCTCTCCACCCTGGATGGCTGGTCCACGACCCAGGCCATCCAGATAGTGCCGGTGACCGCCTCCGGCATCACCGTCAAGGCACCGACCGCCGCCGAATTTGGCGCCTCAGTGGCTCCCCTCTATCTGCTGGAGCTGGAATTTGACAGCACGGCCCTGCGCCCGAGTGGCGTGAAGAAGGTGCTGAGCTATGGCGTGGACTTCGTGGTTGCCGAGTCGACCGGCAAGCTGAACCTGGTACCGCTCAAGCCGCTCAACCCTTCTTCCTATTACATGGTCGTGGCGACCGATACGCTCAAAGACAGCGACGGCAACCTCGTCAAGATGGGCACCGACTACAGCAACTACAAGAGCAATCCCGGCAGCAATGCCCAGGAACAGAGCATCAATGGCCTGATCACCCTGCAGGAAGGCCTGTTCAAGGCCGCCACCGGCATCACCAGCGATCACGTGATCTTCTCCGACTGGTTCGGTACCCAGTCCGGCGCCGATGTGCTGGTGGCTGTGAAAGGGGCGGCCGCGTCCATTTTGAAGAGCCCGACCCTGGATGCCGCTGCACTGTGGAAACAGGATGCTCTTGGCCATACCAGCCTGCCCGGTACCTATACCCTGGGGGTGACGGCTAACGCCGCCTTCCTGACCCAGCTGGAGGCCGAGCAGTTCCTGCCGCAAGAACAAAAGGATGCCATTGCCGCCGCCTTTGGCACTGGCACCCCGCTCAACGGCCTGGCGCAGATCACCAAGGTTTATACCGGTGCAGTCAAGCTGCCTTACTTCCTCTCCTCGCCGGCCACTGCCGGTTCCTGGGACAAGGCCAAGACCCAATCCTGGCACGGCGCCATCCCCAGCCTGTACGCCATCGCCAATGCCCTGAAAGCTGGTGACAGCGAGGTGATCGGCGGTCTGGTGGGCGCCGGTGTGGATCCGGCTCTGCTGGGGGCGCTGATCGCCGATCCGAGCCGTCAGGCCGAGCTGCTGGCGGAAGCGAGCAAGCTGATCGGGGTGACCCTCACCTCGGGCGGCAAGCCGCTGGATGCCGAGATGAATATCGGCCGCTTCAACCCGCTGCCCAAGCTGGAAGAGGTGCAATCCGTGCCGATGCGCATCTTTGCCAAGGATGACCTCAATACCATCACCGACGTGATTATCTATCAACACGGCGTCACCTCGGTGAAAGAGAACGCCTACGCCCTGGCCCTGGGTCAGATTGCGGCCGGTGCCCAGGCAGGCAAGAAGGTGGCGATCGTGGTGATCGATCACCCGCTGCACGGGGAGCGTGGCTTCGCCCTGAGCGGCAGCATGGCGACCGTGACTACCTCCGAGAATCCGACCCCTTACCTGAACCTGAGCTACCTGACGGTGGCGCGTGACAACCTGAAACAGAGCGTGGCGGATCTGCTGGGCCTGCGTCTGGCTGTCGGCTTGGCCAATGCCAAGGGTGCCCTGGGCGCCGCTGGCGTCAAGGTACACTTCCTCGGTCACTCGCTGGGCGCCATCTCGGGAGCCAATCTGCTAGCGGTCGCGAACCAGTCCGTCGGCAATCCCCAGGCGGATGCCTTGTTCAAGTTCGACACTGGTGGCCTGGCCATGCCGGGTGGCGGCATAGCCCCGCTGCTGCTGAACTCGCCGACCTTCGGCCCGACCATCAAGATGGGCGTGCTGACCGGTGGCAGCGCCGAGCTGAAGACGGCCTTCACCGCCTATGCACCGAACTGCAAGACGGCGGTGGCGAGTTGCTTCGTCAACGAGTTCCTGCCAAGCCTGGACGCCACCGCTCAGGCGAGCGCGGCCGGTACGCTGCAGAGTTACGTGTTCGCAGCCCAATCGGTGCTGGACTCGGCTGATCCGATCAACCTGGCTCGCGGTATCAAGGCGGACTTCCCACTGTTTGCTACCGAAATCGTCGGTGACGGCGCCCTGAGCCTGTCGGATCAGGTGATCCCGAACAGCATCGCCACTGCCCCTCTGGGGGGAACCGAGCCGCTGTTTCGGGTGATGGCGCTGCAGCCATTGACGGCCAGCGGTGCGGCCAACCACAAGGCGGCGCGTTTCGTGGCTGGTGGCCACAGCTCGCTGCTGGCACCGGACGAGAACTTCGATCCGACCGGTGCGGTTACGGTCGAAATGCAGGGCCAGTTCGGCAGCTTCTTTATGAGCGGCGGAGCCCAAGTCAAGGTGACCGACGGGACCCTGCTCAAGCAGTAAGCTATCTTCGTGAGCCATAAAAAACGCCGCCCTCTGGGCGGCGTTTTCGTTGTCGGCAATCAGAACTCGGGATGGCAGCGCATCATGCGGGTCTGTGATGTCTGTCCAGCCAGCCTTGCAGCAGACCCACCAGCAAACCGACCAGATGGGCGATGTTCGCCGTGCTGGTACCGAGCAGGTCGAAGAAGCCGAGTACCAGCCAGAACAGCATGAAGCCCATCAACGCCGGTGGTAGGCTGAGGCCGCACTCCGGCTGCAGCTTGGCGCGCAGCCAGCAGTAACCAAGCAGCGCATAGACCACTCCGGAGAGGCCGCCAAACAGCGGGCCGCTCGCGAAGAATTCCGCCACGTTGGGCAGGGCCGCCCCGACGATCAGCAGGATAAACAGCTTGCCGCTGCCGAGGCGCTGCTCGATCTGTCCCCCCAGATACCACCACCACAGCAGGTTGAACACCAGGTGCAGCACCGAGAAGTGGATAAAGGCCGGGGTGACGTAGCGCCAGGCCTGCCAGTCGGTGAACTGGGCCAGGGTCGGGTGGAACGCCAGCTCGTCGAAGATGGGAAGACCGATGGCATTGAGGGCATAGATGGCCAAGCAGGCGATGATGACCACCAGGGTCAGCGGCCCCGCCTGATGCAGAAAATCGGTGATGGGGTCCGTCATCCCCTTGCTGTAGTCGATGCGGGCATCGGCCCGGCCGGACTGCCAGGAGGCCTCCATGTAGCGAGGGTGATTCGGTTCGGCCAGGAAGCGCTTCACCTCCAGCTGGGCCTGGGCGAAGCGTTGCTCGTCCGCCAGCCAGACCGAGACACCGAGCTCGGACTGGGTCAGCTCGCACGACATGCCGAGGGTGGCGAGGTAATCCACCAGTGCCTGGGCCATGCGGGCATTGTCGAGTACCAGCAGCTGGATCATGCCGGATGAGGGTGAGTTGCCTGCTCCCGTCATGCGTCGCCCGCCTGAATGGGGAACTCCCTGCGCCAGGCTTCGAAGCCGCCATCCAGGCTGTAGACGGCGTCATAGCCCTGTTGCAGCAGATACTGGGCCGCGCCCTGGCTGCTGTTGCCGTGATAACACATCACGATCACCGGGGTGTCGAAATCGACCTCGTCCATGAAACGCACCAGGGTGCCATTGGTGAGATGGAAGGCGCCGACCACGTGGGCCGTCTCGAATGACTGGGGATCGCGAATGTCCACGAGGCGGGCCTCACCGGCCTCCAGCTTCTGGTGGGCATCCTGGGCGCTGATATGGGCAAACTGGTCCATTGAGATGTCCTGCAAATAGATGATTGAGAGCCAGTTTACCGCAAGCGGTGGCTGGCGCTAAGCCGTCTCCTCCGGGGGATCGCAATTTCCTTCAATATCGGGCCGGGGCGGCTGGTTAGGCTGGGGGTCAATTCTTCGCACGAGTGACACTGATGGAAATGAGTCTGCTGTTATCCATGGCCGGATTTGCCCTGGCCATGTCTATCTCTCCCGGCCCGGTCAATCTGGTGGCCCTCGGGGCGGGCGCCCGCTACGGCTTTCATGCCAGCCTGCGCCATGTGGTGGGGGCGACCCTCGGCTTCATCCTGTTGCTCCTGCTGATGGGGCTCGGGCTCGGCGGCGTCTTGGCGCAGTGGCCCATGGCGGGGGATGCGATTCGCTGGGGGGGCGTCCTCTTCCTCTGTTACATGGCCTGGCAACTGCTGGTGGACGGGGGCCGAGTGGAAGGGCAGGGCGAGGCGCCGCCCGCCTTCCTGTACGGCGCCCTGATGCAGTGGCTCAACCCCAAGGCCTGGCTGGCGGCCAGCATGGGAGTGGGGGCCTACGGAGCTGCGGGTGGGCTCGGTCAAATCATGCTGTTCACCGGGATCTATCTGGTGATCTGTCTTGGCTCCATCGCCTGCTGGGCCTATCTGGGTAGCCGCCTGCAACAGGCGCTGCTCTCCCCCCATCGATTGCGCTGGTTCAACCGGGCCATGGCCCTGCTGCTGGTGATGAGTGCCGCTTACCTGGTGCGCTGAGCCCTGGGCGCGAGTTGCGATCGGTATTGGCCAGGGGTGGCGGCGACCCGCCGCTTGAACTGGCGCTGGAAGTGCGCCTGATCGGCGAAGCCGCTCGCCAGCGCCACCTCGGTGAGGGGCAGCCCCTGCTTGAGCAGGAGGCGGGCGTGGCGGATGCGCCTGTCCAGCAGGTAGGCGTGGGGGGTCATGCCGTAGTGGTGGCAGAAGGTGCGCACGAAATGAGAAGGGGTGAGTCCGGCCACGGCACTCAGCTGCTGCAGGCTGAGGGGGCTGGCGCTCTCGTCCTGCATCAGCTCGGCGGCCCGTTGCAGGTGCAGCGGAGGCCTGTCATCCCAGCGCGCCGGGGTCAGCCTGGCCAGCAGTTGGCGGCTGAACTGATGGCAGACCACCTCCCTGGCCAGGGGCTCGGATTCATGGACCAGCTGCTGGTACAGCCGCTGCAACGCCTGATACAAATAAGGATCCCGGCTGGCTGTCATGTCGAAGGGGCGAAACTCGGTGCCGAGACCGGCCTCTTGCTGCTGATGTTGCAGCCAGAGGGGATCGATATAGAGCATCAGATAGGACCAGGGCTCGTCCGCGATGGGGTTGCAGGCATGCACCTCCTCCGGGTTCATCAGTACCAGGTGACCGCTGCCGATCTCCTGGTTGCTGCGCTGGTTGAGGTAATGACTGTGGCCGCCGGTGATGGCGCCGATGGAGAAGTGGGCGTGGCTGTGCTTGTCATAACAGACGTGGCGGCCATCTTGCACCGCCCGCGCCTCGATAAACGGCAGGGCAGGGTCGTGCCAGAAACGATGGCTGTCCGGCGTCTCCCTTGACCTGCCCATGGTTAACCGCCGAGATAGGCTTGGCGCACCGCCGGGTTGGCCAGCAAGGCGGCGCCCGTGTCTTGCAGCACCACCCGACCGTTTTCCAGCACATAACCCCGGTCCGCCAGCTTGAGCGCCTGGTTGGCATTCTGCTCCACCAGGAAGATGGTCATGCCCTGTTCCCGCAGTTTCAGAATGATGTCGAAGATCTGCTGGATGATGATGGGGGCCAGCCCGAGCGAGGGTTCGTCCAGCAGCAGCAGGCGTGGCTTGCTCATCAGGGCGCGGCCGATGGCCAGCATCTGCTGCTCGCCGCCGGACATGGTGCCGGCCCGCTGCTCCAGCCGCTCGTGCAGCCGCGGGAACATGGTGAACACCTGATCCAGCAGTGCCGGTTGCTCGGCCTTGTCGACGAAGAAGGCGCCCATCAGCAGGTTCTCCTGCACCGTCAGGCGGGCGAAGATGCGCCGCCCCTCCGGCACCACGGCGATGTCCTTGCGCATGATGCGAGCTGTGGTGAGGGAGTTAATCTGCTCCCCCTCGAACCAGATGCTGCCGCTGCTGGGCTTGGGTTCGCCGCACAGGGTCATCAGCAAGGTAGTCTTGCCGGCGCCGTTGGCGCCGATCAGGGTGACTATCTCACCCTCTTTTACTTCGACGCTGACGTCGTGCAGTGCCTGGATCTTGCCGTAATGGGTCGATACGTTGCGAAGTTCTAACATCTTGCTTCTTCCTAAGATTCGCCCAGATAGGCCTTGATCACGGCCGGATTATTACGGATATCGATCGGTTTGCCGTGGGCCAGCGGTGTGCCCTGGTTGACCACGAAGATGCGGTTGGAGATCTCCATCACCAGCTTCATGTCGTGCTCGATAAGCAACACCGATACCCCAAACTCGTCCCGCAGGTTGGAGATGAGCACGTTCAGCTCATCGGTTTCGTGGGGGTTGAGACCGGCGGCCGGTTCATCCAGCATCAGCAGCGCGGGCTTGGTCGCCATGCAGCGGGCGATCTCGAGTCGACGTTGCTGACCATAGGCCAGGTTGCCGGCGGCGCGGTTGGCGAGATCCTTGAGACCGACCTTCTCCAGCCAGAAGGCGGATTGCTCCAGCCCCTCTTTCTCGGCGCGGCGGAAGGAGGGGGTCTTGAACAGGCCGGCGACGAAGCTGGTATTGAGGTGGCGATGCTGGGCTACCAGCAAATTTTCCACTGCTGTCATCTCTTTGAATAGACGAACGTGCTGGAATGTCCGCACGATCCCCTTGCGGGCGATGAGATGGCCGGGCAAGCCCTGGATCTCCTCGCCCCGGTAACGGATGACGCCACCGCTCGGACGATAGAAACCGGTCAGGCAGTTGAAGATGGTGGTCTTGCCTGCGCCGTTCGGGCCAATGATGGAGATCACCTCGCCCTTGTCCACGTCCAGCTTGACCCCGTTGACCGCCAGCAAGCCGCCGAAACGCATCGACAAATCAGAGACTTCCAGCAACTTGCCGCTTGTGTTGTTCATGTCGCTCATTTTTGTAGCTCCAGGTGAGGGCGGCTCATCGGCAGCAGTCCCTGTGGTCGCCAGATCATCATGAACACCATCAGCAGGCCGAACATCAGCATGCGGTACTCGTTGAACTCACGGGCCAGCTCCGGCAGCACCGTCATCACGATGGCGGCCAGCACCACCCCGATCTGGGAGCCCATGCCGCCCAGTACCACAATCGCGAGGACGATGGCCGATTCGATGAAGACGAAGGACTCCGGACTGATGAAGCCCTGGCGCGAGGCGAAGAAGCTGCCGGCAAAGCCCGCGAAGCAGGCGCCTATGGTGAAGGCGGTCAGCTTGATGATGGTGGGGTTGAGACCGAGCGACTTGCAGGCGATCTCGTCTTCCCGCAACGCTTCCCAGGCGCGACCCAGCGGCATGCGCAGCAGGCGGTTGATGACGAACAGGGTGGCAATCACCAGCACCAGCGCCATCAGGTAGAGGAAGATCACCTTGTGGTTGGCGTTGTAGGTGATGCCGAAGAAGTCGTGGAAGGTGCCAAAGCCCCCATCCTTGACGGTGCGGTTGAACTCAAGGCCACCGAGGGTCGGTTTGGGGATGCCGGAGATGCCGTTCGGGCCGCCGGTCAGGCTGGTCATATTGTTGAGCAGGATGCGGATGATCTCGCCAAAGCCCAGGGTGACGATGGCCAGATAATCCCCCCGCAGCCGTAGCACCGGGAAGCCGAGCAGGAAGCCGAAGGTGGCTGCCGTCAGGCCGGCGATGGGCAGACACTCCCAGAAGCTCAGGCCGAAGTAGGTGTTGAGCAGGGCGTAGCTATAGGCACCGACCGCGTAGAAGCCGACGTAGCCGAGATCCAGCAGACCGGCCAGGCCCACTACCACGTTCAGCCCCAGCCCCAGCATGATGTAGATCAGCGCTAAGGTGGCCAAGTCGATGGCGCCGCGAGAGGCCATGAAGGGCCAGCTCACCGCGAACAACAGCACCAGCACGGCGGTGAGGTTATAGAGCTTGGGTGCCTCCTCTGGGCTTGGCAGCACCAGCTTGGTGAAACCGACGGAGAAGCCGCTGATGGAGGCCTGGAACAGCCTGGCTATCTGGCCGCGCAGCATCTGGAACCAGAAGACGATGGTGGCGCCCCCCAGCAACCAGGCCAGCGACACATCGAGCCGACTCACCACCAGCAGGCGGTTGCCGTCGCTCTCGAGCTTGAAGCCGAGCAGCCAGAAAGAGAGCACCATCAGCATCAGGCTGGCGATGCAGGCATGGATAAATTGACGTTTCATGCTTTCACCTCCGGCTGGTGCTGGAAAACGACGCGGGCACGCAGATTGAAATGTGTCATACCTTCTCGACCTCCGGGCGACCCAGGATGCCGGTGGGCATAAACAAGAGCACCGCGATCAGCAGGGCGAAGGCCATCACGTCCTTGTACTCGGTGCTGAGATAGCCGGCGGTGAGCGCCTCTACCACGCCGAGCAGCAGGCCGCCGATCACCGCGCCCGGGATGCTGCCGATGCCGCCAAGCACAGCTGCCGTAAAAGCTTTAAGGCCAGCCATGAAGCCGAGATAGGGGTTGATGACGCCGTAATACATGCCGAGCAAGACCCCGGCCACGGCGGCCAGAGTGGCCCCCAGCACGAAGGTGATGGAGATGACCACGTGGGTGTCTATCCCCAGCAGGTTGGCCATCTTGATGTCTTCCGAGCAGGCGCGACAAGCACGGCCCATGCGGGAGCGAGCGATGAACTGGGTCAGTGCCAGCATGGTGATGAAGGTCACCACGAAGATGATGAGCTGCATGTAGGAGAGGCTGGCCTGGAAACCGTCTTCGGCGCCAAAGTTCCAGCCGCCGGAGATCAGGGTGGGCATGGCGATATCGCGCGAGCCCTGGGCCATCCGCATCATGTTTTGCAAGAAGATCGACATGCCGATGGCAGAGATGAGGGGGATGAGGCGATTGCCGCCCCGCAGCGGACGATAGGCGACCCGCTCTATGGTCCAGCCATAGCTACCTGTGATTATGATACTGACCAGGAAGGCCCCGCCCAGCAACAATACGGTGCTGTCGATGCCCATCATGGCGAGCCCTGCCATCACCATGAAGGCGACATAGGAGCCGATCATGTAGACCTCGCCGTGGGCGAAGTTGATCATGCCGATGATGCCGTAAACCATGGTGTAGCCGATGGCGATCAACGCATAGGTGCTGCCTATGGTTAACCCGTTCAGCAACTGCTGAACTAAATAAAGAAGGTGTTCGGACATACTGCGTTCCCTGTACTTGCCCGCAAAGAAAGGAGGGGCGACTCACGTCGCCCCAACCGGCAGATTATTTGAGTTGAGTGGAGGTACCGTCGGCGTGCCACTGGAACACACCGAACTCGAAGCCTTTCAGGTCACCGTTCGGTGCCCAGCTCAGCGGGCCCATGACGGTGTCGATCGGCATGGATTTGATGGCGGCGGCGACGGCAGCCGGATCATCTTCACCCGCCTTGGCGATACCGGCCGCCAAGGTTTGCACCGCGGCATAGGTGGTCCAGACGAACGGGCCGGAAGAGTCCTGACCCTTGGCCTTGAACGCCGCTACGATAGGGGCGTTGGCGGGCACCAGGTCATATTTGTTGGGCAGGGTGACCAGCAGGCCTTCGGAAGCCGGGCCGCCGATGGCGGAGATGTCTTTGTTACCCACGCCTTCCGGACCCATGAACTTGGCTTTCAGACCCTTCTCGCCAGCCTGACGCAGGATCAGACCCAGTTCCGGGTGGTAGCCACCGTAGTATACGAAGTCCACGTTCTCTTTCTGCAGCTTGGCGATCAGGGCGGAGAAATCCTTGTCACCGGCGGTGATGCCTTCAAACGCCACTACCTTGACGCCAGCCTTCTCCAGCTCGGCCTTGACGCTGGTGGCGATGCCTTCACCGTACTGCTTCTTGTCGTGGATGACGGCGACGCGCTGGGGTTTGACCTGCTCGATGATGTACTTGGCGGCGGTCGGGCCCTGGTCGCTGTCCAGACCGATGGTGCGCATGGTCAGCTGGTAGCCGCGCTCGGTGATCTTGGGGTTGGTGGAGGCGGGGGTAATCATCAGCACGCCTTCATCTTCATAGATGTCGGAGGCGGGCAGGGTGTTGTCGGAGCAGAGGTGGCCGACAACGAACTTGACGCCGTCGTTGATCACCTTGTTGGCGACCGCCACGGCTTGCTTGGGATCGCAGGCGTCGTCATAGATGACGGCTTCGATCTGCTTGCCCTTGATGCCGCCCGCCTTGTTGATCTGTTCGACCGCCATCTTGCCGCCGGTGAACTGCATGTCACCGTACTGGGCGACCGGGCCGGTCACCGGGCCGGCGATACCGATCTTGATGGTATCGGCAGCATTGGCCATGGAGGCTGCTCCAAACAGAGCCAAAGAAACCGCTGCCCTGACTGCCATTTTGCTCAAGTTATGCATTGATTCGTCCCTTAATCAGTGAATTGTTTCATTTTATGCGCATCATTCCGAACCTGTATCCCGTCGGCCCGGCAATAGATACGGTTCTATCATTCCTCACTGGGCAATAACAAGATGTTAAAGATACTAACCAGAGAGGGTGGGGTAGGGCTTTTTTGAAACAAACACCCTGTCATCTATCAAGTTTTAGAATTTAATATCGCAATGGTGGCTTAACATACCGACAACAAATTGTCATGGTGACAAATGTCAGAGTAAAAAACTGACGATATTTCGCTCTGCGTCTGCTCTCATTTTGACCAAATTTCGTTTGCGCAAATAGAGATGACCACCTAGATTAGCCAACATTGACAATTCGCTGGCAGCTCTCGTTAAAACCAAGCCTTTATTCGGGAAATCTGCTACTGTTCCGCTTTTGATCTTCAGGAGACAGAGATGGCCACTATCAAGGATGTCGCTTCCCGTGCAGGCGTATCCATCTCCACCGTCTCACATGTACTCAATCACACCCGTCGGGTCAGCGAAGATGCGACTCAAAAAGTGCTTGAGGCGGTGGCAGAACTCAACTACGCGCCCAATTCGGTAGCGCGCAGCCTCAAGATAAATTCGACCAAAACCATCGGCATGCTGGTCACGACCAGTGCCAACCCCTTCTTCGCGGAAGTGGTGCAGGGGGTGGAAGCTTACTGCTTCGAGCAGGGCTACAGCCTGATCCTGTGCAACACCGAGAACCAGCCGCCCCGTCAGCAGCACTATCTGCGCATGCTGATGGAGAAGCGGGTCGACGGTCTGCTGGTGTTGGGGACCGACATCGATACCCCGCTGCGCGACATGCTGCGGATCCACAAGAACGTGCCACAGGTGGTGCTGGATTGGGGTACCGAGTGTGATTTCGCCAACGTGATCAACGACAACGCCCGCATCGGCGCGCGTATGGCGGTGCGTCACCTGCTGGAGCAGGGCCACACCAACATCGTCTGCATCACCGGCCAGATCGACAAGCCGACCACCCAGCAGCGGCTGGACGGGGTGCGTGACGCCCTGGGCGAGCAAGGCCTGACCCTGAAAGAGGAGCAGATCTTCGAAGGGGACTACGAGAGCCAGAGCGGCTTCGATGCCATGCAGCGCATCCTGGCGCTGACCCCGCGCCCGACCGCGGTGTTTGCCTTCGACGATCCCATGGCGATCGGCGCCATCTGCGCCGCCTGGGAAGCCGGGGTCAAGGTGCCGGACGACATCTCCATGATCGGCTATGACGACATCGAGATGGCGCGCTTCTCCAGCCCGCCGCTCACCACCATCCGTCACCCCAAGGCCGAGCTCGGTCTGCTGGCGGTACAACAGTTGGTGAGCCGGATCCGCAACAAGGAGCTGGAAGTCGAGTCCATGACGGTCCAGCCTGAGCTGATCGTCCGTCGCTCGGTCAAATCCTTGCGCTGACGGCCGCGCCGTTGCCCACGGCGATAATAGGTTGCACGAAAAACCCCCTCCAGCGCGAGGGGGTTTTTGTTTATGGGGGTTTAAGC
This sequence comes from Aeromonas tecta, assembly GCF_000820185.1. Lineage (GTDB taxonomy): Bacteria > Pseudomonadota > Gammaproteobacteria > Enterobacterales > Aeromonadaceae > Aeromonas > Aeromonas tecta. Next base: position 37,037 of record NZ_CDCA01000047.1, on the reverse strand, counting down.
CTTTGTATCAGTCTTTGAGGCCGAGTCGGCGGGCGAGCCGGTGCAGGTTGCCGCCGTCCATCTCCAGCGCCCGGGCGGTGGCGGCCCAGTTGCCCGCCTGGGCCGCCAGGGTCTGCTCGATCAATCGAAGCTGGAAGGCATCGGTGGCGGCGCGCAGCCCGAGCCCGCCGGGCAAGGGGACAACCTGTGCCGCACCGGGGCTGGTGGAGGGGGGCAGGGAGCCTGCCGCCAGGTTGAAGTGGTGGCTGCCCAGGGTCGGGGTCTGGCTGCCCTGCTCGGCCCGCGCCAGCACGGCGGCGCGGTGGATGGCGTGTTCCAGCTCCCGTACGTTGCCAGGCCAGTCGTAGTTGCCGAGCAGTTGCAGCGCCTGAGGCTGGATGCGCAGCCGCTCCAGCCCCAGGCTGACCCGGCAGCGTTCGCAAAAATAACCGGCCAGCAGCGGGATGTCGCCCGGCCGCTCCCGCAGCGCCGGGGCGTGGATCGGGAATACGCTCAAGCGATGATAGAGATCGCTTCGAAACTGCCCATCGACCACCGCCTGCTTCAGATCCCGGTTGGTGGCGGCCAGGATGCGCACGTTCACCTTGAGCGGGGTGTCATCACCGATGCGTTGCAAGTCGCCGTATTGCAGCACCCGCAGCAGCTTGGCCTGCAGGGACAGGGAGAGCTCGCCGATCTCGTCCAGGAACAGGGTGCCCTGATCGGCCAGCTCGAACTTGCCCGCTCTGTTGTGAATGGCGCCGGTGAAGGCCCCCTTCACGTGACCGAACAGCTCGCTCTCCGCTACCGATTCCGGCAGGGCGGCGCAGTTGAGGTAGACCAGCGGCTGTTGGGCGCGTGGTGAGCCTTGATGCACCGCCTTGGCGATCAGCTCCTTGCCGACCCCCGTCTCCCCCAAAATCAGCACGTTCAGCTCGGAGCTCGCCACCACGGCTATCTCGTGGCGCAGTTGAGCCATGGCCGGGGAGTGACCGATCATCTCCGGCTGGCTCTGACCTGCCTGGGCGCCGGGAGCCAGCGGCTCGCTGCTCTGGCGGGCGAGCCGCTCCAGCAGCAGGGCATTGCTGAGGGCGGCGGCGGCCAGGGCCCCCACCAGTCGCAGCTCCTCGTCGCTGATGTCGTCGAACTGGGTCGGGTTCATGCCATCTATGGTCAGGGCGCCGATGAGCGCCTGATCCGCGAACAGCGGCAGGCCGACGCAGGCGTGCACCCTGAAGTCGTCGTGATCCGGGATCAGGCCGTCATAGGGGTCGGGCAGATGGCTGTCGGCGGGGAAGCGCACCACGTCACCGGCGCGGGCGATGGCCTCCATGCGCGGGTGATCCTTGAGCGCGAAGCGGCGGCCCAGCACGTCCTGCATCAGGCCATCGATGGCAAGCGGGATGAACTGGCCCCCCTCGTAGCGCAGCAGGGCCGAGGCATCCGAGTGCAGCAGGCTACGCACGCTCTGGATCAGGCGGTGGAATCTGTCCTGGTGGGAGATGCCGAGTTGCAGGTCGAGGGCGATACGCGCCAGACGGTCGGTCGAAATCACGAGGGGTTGTCCAAATGACAGTATCTTTGTGATTTTGACTATAAAGAGAGGTTGTCTAAATGACAATCAATAATGTGTGTATCATATAAAATCAATGAGTTACAAGTTGGCACATCAACTGCAATAGAGAATTCAGTCGCACATTCGCTATTGCATTCTGAGGAACAACTTGATGAGCATTCACGTCAAAAACAACATTTACTGGGTCGGCCAACGGGACTGGGAGGTGCGTGACTTCCACGGCACCGAGTACAAGACCCACAAGGGCACCAGCTACAACAGCTACCTTATCCGCGAAGGGAAGAACGTGCTGATCGATACCGTCGATCACAAGTTCAGCCGGGAGTTCGTGCAGAACTTGGCGGCCGAGATCGATCTCGCTTCCATCGATTTCGTGGTGATCAACCACGCCGAGGAGGATCACGCCGGCGCCCTGACCGAGCTGATGGCCCGCATCCCCGGCACCCCCATCTACTGCACCCACAACGCCATCGACTCCATCACCGGCCACCACCACCACCCGGAGTGGAACTTCCAGCCGGTCAAGACCGGCGACAGCCTGGACATCGGCAACGGCAAGCAGCTGGTGTTTATCGAGACCCCCATGCTGCACTGGCCCGACAGCATGATGACCTACATGACCGAGGATGCGGTGCTGTTCTCCAACGACGCCTTCGGTCAGCACTACTGCGACGAGCACCTGTTCAACGACGAGGTGGATCAGACCGAGCTGATGGAGCAGTGCCAGCGCTACTACGCCAACATCCTCACCCCCTTCAGCCCGCTGGTGACCGCCAAGATCAAGGAGGTGCTGGGCTTCAACCTGCCGGTGAGCATGGTGGCCACCTCCCACGGTATCGTCTGGCGCGAGGATCCCACCCAGATCATCCTCAAGTACCTGGAGTGGGCGGATCAGTATCAGGAGGATCGCATCACCCTGTTCTACGACTCCATGTCCAACAACACCCGCATGATGGCCGACGCCATCGCCCAGGGTATTCACGAGGTGGATCCGGGCGTGGCGGTGAAGATCTATAACGTGGCCCGCCACGACAAGAACGAAATTTTGACCCAGGTGTTCCGCTCCAAGGGGATACTGGTGGGCTCCTCCACCATGAACAACGTCATGATGCCCAAGGTGGCGGGCATGCTCGAAGAGATCACCGGCCTGCGCTTTCGTAACAAGCGGGCCTCGGCCTTCGGCAGCTACGGCTGGACCGGCGGCGCCGTCGACCGCATCCAGACCCGGTTGATGGACGCGGGTTTCGACATCAGCATCTCCCTCAAGGCCAAGTGGCGTCCCGATGGCTCGGCGCTGGCGGAATGCCGCGAGCATGGCCGCCAACTCGCCCGCCAGTGGGCACTGCATCCGCTGGAAGCGCCCCGCCCGATCACCACAACTCGGGCCGTGGTTACACCAGCCCCTGTGATGCCCGCTACTGTGACCGGGGCGTCGCAAGCCGCTCCTGCCGCCAGCGCGCTGGACGATGACCAGAGCATGCTCTGCGTCGTCTGCCAGTGGGTCTATGACCCGGCGCTCGGCGAGCCGGATCAGCTGGTGGCACCGGGCACCCCCTGGGCCCAGGTACCGGAGAGCTTCCTCTGCCCCGGCTGCGGCATCGGCAAGGAGGTGTTCGAACCCTGCGCAGTGGAGGCTTGTGTATGACAGCGGCCCCCGGCAGTGACGAGATTGTGGTGATCGGCAGCGGTTTCGCCGCCCAGCAGCTGGTCAAGAGCCTACGCAAGCTGGATGGCGCGCGGCCCATCCGTCTCATCACCGCCGACGGCGGTGATGAGTACAACAAGCCGGATTTGAGCCACGTGGTGAGCCGGGGTTGCAGCGCCGCCGCCATGACCCGGCTGAGCGGCAGCGACTTTGCTGAGCAGCAGCGCATCATGCTGCTGCCCCACTGCCCGGTGCTGGGTATCGATCCCGCGCGCCGCACCCTGCTGACCGCACAGGGAACCTTTCCCTACGGCCAGCTGGTGCTGGCCACCGGTGCCAGCGCGGTGCGCCCCGAGATACCGGGCAGCGAATACCTGATCACCCTCAATAGCCAACAGGAGTACGCCGCCGCCGAGCCACGACTCGGCGCTGCCCAGCGCATCCTGGTGCTGGGGGCGGGGCTGATTGGCTGCGAGCTGGCGATGGACATGGCGAGCGCAGGGAAGGAAGTGATGCTGGTGGATCTGGCCCACAGCCCGCTCAGCACCCTGATGCCGGCGGCCCTGAGTCAGCCGTTGCAGCAGGCGCTGCGCGAGCAGGGGGTGAACTTGCTGCTGGGGCAGGGCATTGCCGGCATCACCCCGCAGGATCCGGATCGTCCAAATGATGGCTTGCGGGTCACCCTCAGCGACGGCCGCATCAGTGAACAGGATCTGGTGATCGCCGCCATTGGCCTTAGGCCAAATCTGACCCTGGCCGAGAGTGCCGGGCTCGAGGTGGGGCGCGGCATTCGGGTCGATGACTACCTGCGAACCAGCGATCCCCATATCTTTGCGCTGGGGGATGGCATCGAGTGGCGCGGGCAGCAGCTGCCCTTCCTGCAACCAATCGTACTGGGAGCCAATGCCTTGGCGCGCACCCTGCTCGGCACGCCGACGGCGCTGACCCTGCCCCCCATGCTGGTGAAGGTGAAGACGCCGCTCTACCCGTTGCAACTGGCGGGCCGCACCCGAGGGGAGGATCTCGCCTGGCAGTGCCGCTGGAACGGCGCCGGCATGGTGGCCGAGGCCCGCGGCGAAGATGGCGAGCTATGCGGCTTCGTGGTGGGGGGCGATCAGATGAGCGCCGCCTTCCCCTTGCTGCGCCAGCTGCCCCGTTGATTCATTGATTGAGGCCGGGCCGACCCGGCACTCTTAAGGAGAACTTCTATGTCACTGCACCTTATTCCCGCCCACTGGGTGGTTCGTCGCTCCACCCCCTTCTTCACCCCTGACAACGTGCCCGCGGCCCTCTTGAGCCACCACAACACAGCCGCCGGGGTGTTCGGTCAGCTCTGCGTGATGGAAGGCACCGTCACCTACCACGGCTTTGCCGACGAGCAGGCCGAGCAGCCGGAGATAAGCCTGGTGATCCGGGCCGGCCAGTTTGCCACCAGCCCGCCCCAGTACTGGCACAGGGTCGAGCTGTCCGAGGATGCCCGCTTCAATATCCACTTCTGGGCCGAGCAGGCAGAGTCGGATAAGCCGCTGTTTAACAGCCGCAAATAACAGGGTTCGACAGTCGCAAGGAGTGACCCAAGGGGGGGCGGGCAAATGCCCCCTCTGCCCATGTAGATCAAAATAATCAACTCAGATGTTGGTTATTCTGCCCCCTCGATTCGGATGAGCACTGTGAGGGAAGCATGAGCCTGTTGGAAGCCCTGACCATGACCACGGGTCTGGTCTATCTGGTCCTGCTGTTGTGGCAGGGCCGCACTGGTTGGGGCTGGACTCTCTCTCTCGTGCTGGCCGTTGCCGCCTGGCTGTTGGCGGCGGATTCGATGCTCTGGCTCGCGCTGGGGCTGGTGGCTGCGACTCTGGCGCTATGGCAGCGCTATCGACCTCTGCCCGCGCTGGCCCGCATAGGTAGTCAGCGATTGCGAACGGCCACCAGGCAGCTATTGCTGCTGTGCTGGGGGCTGGTAGCGGCGCAATATGCTGTCCATATCTGGCAGCTGGGGCAGGGAATGACCCCCTGGCTGATGCGTCCGGACGTGGTGGATGGCTTCCTGCCCATTGCCGGCGGTCTGGGGCTGCGGGCCTGGCTGACGCAAGGGCTGGTGGATCCCCATCATCCGGCGGCGACCATCACGGTGCTGGTGCTCTGCCTGTCGGCCCTGCTGCTGGGGCGGGCCTTCTGCGCCTGGTTCTGCCCCCTCGGACTAGTAGGAGAGTGGCTGCACGGCCTGCGTGCACGCCTGCTGCCGGGGGAGTGGGTGCCACCACGTTGGCTGGATCTGGTCCTGCGTGGCCAGAAGTTTCTGGTGCTGGCTTTCCTGCTGTTTATCGTACTGATCGCGGTGCCGAGCGCCGCCCTGCCCGGTTACTTCACCAGCCCCTACCATCAGGCGGCAGACATGAAGATGGGGGCCTTCTTCTTCAACCTGACCCTGCTCTCCGGACTCTGTCTGGGCTGGGTGTTGCTGCTCACCGTCGCCTTCCGGCAGGGCTTCTGCCGCTACCTCTGCCCCTACGGTGGCTTGTTGGCCCTGCTCGGTCTGCTCACTCCCTTGCGTATCCGCCGCGACCCCGCGCGCTGCCTGCGAAGTGCTGGCCACGACTGCGACAAGTGCAGCCGGGCCTGCCCGTCCCGCATCCAGGTGCATCAGCTGATCGCGGTGCGCAGTCTGGAGTGCACCAGCTGCCTGAGCTGCGTCTCCGCCTGCCCCAAGCGGGCCGATGCGCTGCACCTTGGCAGCTCGCGGCAGCGGCTCAGCCCGGCTTGGTTGCTGGGGTTGCTCTGCCTGTTGCTGCTGGTGTTGCCGCTGCTTTCCTATGGACTGCTGGATATCTGGGTCAGCCAGACACCCCTCGTGGATCGCCACTGGTTGCTGCAGCGTCTGCCCTGGCTAAACCATTGAGAGTGGATCTGTAGGGAGATATTGAGTCTCTACTTGGCTAAATGGCGTTAACGGCGAGATGGGTGATATATCGCTCCCTCGATAAAACTGTTAGCGCCATCCCAATTTGCTCATCCGGCAATTGCGAACGAATAAAGGCCACCCATAATGACTTCTGTTAATTCGGCGTTATTCAATCACCAGATGAGCAATAACATGGCTACCCTGATCGCTTCCCCCAAGTGGTTTACCCTGGATCACAAGATCGCCTTCTTCTTCCCGCTGTAATTCCCCGCGGCCGCTTGGCTATTGCTGACAATAATCCAAGCCTGCCCACATTCCTGAATCGAAATAGTCTGCACCCAGCTCGCCTTATTAATTGGCGAGGCGCTGGCGTGTACCCGATCTCATGCCGTTATTGCCGCTCACTATTAATTTAGGCGCAGGCTGAGACTCATCCCGAATATTTAAAGTTGAGTGTCTATATCATGGAAAACTTCAAGCATCTCCCCGAGCCGTTCCGTATCCGAGTCATCGAGCCGGTCAAGCGCACCACCCGCGCCTACCGGGACGAGGCGATCGTGCGGGCGGGCATGAACCCCTTCCTGCTGGACAGCGAGGATGTGTTCATCGACTTGCTGACCGACAGCGGCACCGGCGCCATCACCCAGAACATGCAGGCCGCCATGCTGCGCGGCGACGAGGCCTACAGCGGTAGCCGCAGCTACTACGCGCTGCAGCAGGCGGTGCAGGAGATCTTCGGCTATGCGCTCACCATCCCCACCCACCAGGGGCGCGGCGCCGAGCAGATCTACATTCCTGTGCTGATCAAGAAGCGGGAGCAGGAGAAGGGGCTGGATCGCAAGAAGATGGTGGCGCTCTCCAACTACTTCTTCGACACCACCCAGGGCCACACCCAGATCAACTGCTGCGTGGCCAAGAACGTCTATATCAAGGAGGCGTTCGATACCTCGGTCACCGCCGACTTCAAGGGCAACTTCGATCTGGTGAAGCTGGAGGAGGCCATCCTGGAGGCGGGCCCGGCCAACGTGCCCTACATCGTCAGCACCATCACCTGCAACTCTGCCGGCGGCCAGCCGGTCTCCATCGCCAACCTGAAGGCGGTGTATGAGATCGCCTGCAAGTACGACATTCCGGTGATCATGGACTCGGCCCGCTTCGCCGAGAACGCCTACTTCATCCAGCAGCGCGAGCCCGGCTACGCCGACTGGAGCATAGAGGCGATCACCATGGAGTCCTACAAGTACGCGGACGGCCTCGCCATGTCCGCCAAGAAGGACGCCATGGTGCAGATGGGCGGCCTGCTCTGCTTCAAGGACGACAGCATGCTGGACGTCTACACCGAGTGTCGCACCCTGTGCGTGGTGCAGGAGGGCTTCCCGACTTACGGCGGCCTGGAGGGGGGCGCCATGGAGCGGCTCGCGGTCGGCCTGCGTGACGGCATGCGTCAGGACTGGCTGGCCTATCGTATCGGTCAGGTGCAGTACCTGGTGAACGGGCTGGAGGCCATCGGCGTGGTGTGCCAGCAGGCCGGCGGTCACGCCGCCTTCGTGGACGCAGGCAAGCTGCTGCCCCATATTCCGGCGGATCAGTTCCCGGCCCACGCCCTGGCGTGCGAGCTCTACAAGGTGGCCGGCATCCGGGCGGTGGAGATAGGCTCCCTACTGCTGGGGCGCGATCCCGCCACCGGCAAGCAGCATCCCTGCCCGGCGGAGCTGCTGCGCCTCACCATCCCCCGCGCGACCTACACCCAAACCCATATGGACTTCGTCATCGAGGCCTTCGGCGAGGTGAAGAAGAACGCCAAAAATGTGAAGGGACTGGACTTTATCTATGAGCCGGCGGTGCTGCGCCACTTCACCGCCCGACTGAAAGAGGTGGAGCCAGGGGAGCCGACTGTCGTCAGCAAGCAGAAAGGCAAGCTGATCGAAGCATGATGACGAAGGTGAGGGGCGGACTATGCTGCCTCCCTTCATTTCGCAGAGGATGGAACAAGACGTCTGGCATAAAGGCAGCGATTTATGTCGTGAAAGGCAATAGTGGTAATTGCTTATGCTGCCAAATAAGGGCCCTGAATAAGGGGTCGGATAGCTATCAGATGTCATGGTGAAAAACGGCGCCCGAGGGCGCCGTTTTTTATGGCTGCAATGATGGGCGCCGCACAAACTGGGCCAGCATGATCCCCATGGCAGCCAGCACCGCCAGGGAGGAGGCGGCGAGGAAGGGATCGACTCGCTCTGGGGGCTGCAACTGACCGTAGAGCAGGTAGAGACCCGCCGTCATCACCGCCGCCCCCAGTTGATGCAGGTAGAACTGGATCTGCGCCAGTCGCCCGCTCGGGTTGCCGAGCCACAGCCGGTGGCACAGCGCATAGCTAAACGAGACCACGAACCCCACCAGCATGATGTGGGCGTGAGTCACAAACTGGCCGTGATCCTTGGAGGCGGCCATATAGATGCCGAGCACCATGCCGAGCAGGGCATAGCAGAGGGCGCTGATGACGAACTTCCTGTCCATGGGGTGGCTCCTTGCCGTGAAAACCGGCTTGAGTATAGTGCGCCGGGCGGGCATCCCTTCACCATGCCGCAGCCATCGATGGCTGCGTCGTCAGGCAGGCTTCAACTGCGGCTTACTCGTCCGAAAATGCCGACAAACCGCCAAAACCGGCCCTGGATCCCCCCATTGGACCTGCGGATTTGATACCCGAGGACATGCAGGGTAAAGTCACACCCCCAAAATGGCGGCCCTGCTGCCATGTTGGGATCGGTAGCTAGCCTCAGCCACGTCTTGCCTCGCTGACGCAGCAGCAAGCAGCCAGGGCGCCGATAGCACAGCTTCTGCCGCCGATGCAGCAGCAAGCGGCCAGGGCGCCGATAGCACAGCTTCTGCTGCCGATGCAGCAGCAAGCGGCTGGGCGCCGATAGCACAGCTTCTGCCGTCGATGCAGCAGCAAGCGGCTGGGCACCGATAGTACGGATGAGCGCGATCTTACGATGACAACCGGCGTAGCAAATGCAACGGTCCGCGGTCGCGACCAGATCAACAATCGTCTTTGGGGAAGTAAATGGAACATAAACCATCGTTGGTGGGCGGGGCATGCATCATTGCCGGCGTCTGTGTAGGAGCCGGTATGTTGGGGCTGCCGAGTGCGGGCGCGGGCGCATGGACGCTCTGGTCCATGCTCGCGGTGGCGCTGACCATGGTAGTGATGACCGTCTCCGGCTGGATGCTGCTGGAGTCCTACAAGGGTTACCCGCTGCGCGTCTCCTTCGATACCGTGACCCGTGATCTGCTGGGGAACAAGGTCAACGCCCTCAACAACTTAAGCGTCTACTTTGTCGGCGGCATCTTGCTCTACGCCTACATCACCTCGGCCGGTCTCATCATCGAGGGCATGACAGGGCTCGGCAGCCACTGGGGATCCGTGCTGTTTACCCTGGCCTTCTCCGGTCTGGTGTGGCACTCCACCCGGGCGGTAGACCGCATCTCGGTGCTGCTGGTGATCCTGATGGGGCTGAGCTTCGCCTTCGGTATCTCCGGCATGTCCATGAACATCCGCCTGGATCTGCTGCTCGACAGGGTCGGCAGCGAAAGCAGCTACGCCCCCTATGCACTGGTGATGCTGCCGGTGGCGCTCACCTCGTTCGGCTATCACCACTCGGTGTCCTCCATGCGCGCCTACTACGGTGAGGAGCGCCGCGCCAGCCGCGCCATCCTCGGCGGCACCGTCATCGCGCTCACCTTCTACCTCATCTGGCTGGTCAGCGTGTTCGGCAACCTGCCGCGCAGTGCATTCGGTCCGGTGATAGCGCAAGACGGCAACGTGGATGCCCTGCTCACCGCGCTGGGATCGGTCATCGAATCCAAGGCGGTGGCGAGCGCCCTCAACGCCTTCTCCATGGCGGCCATCCTCTCCTCCTTTATCGGGGTCGGGCTCGGGGTATTCGACTACCTGGCGGACTTGTTCAAGTTCGACAACAGCCATCGTGGCCGCAGCAAGTCCTGGGCGGTGACCTTCCTGCCGCCGCTGGTGCTCTCCCTGCTGTTCCCATTCGGCTTCCTGGCCGCCATCGGCTACGCCGGCGCCGTAGCCACCCTCTGGACCTGCATCATTCCGCCCCTGCTGGCCTGGAAGGTGCGCGCCGCCAAGGGTGGCAAGGGCGAGGGCTTCCACGCCCCGGGCGGGGTGCTGATGATCGCCCTGGTGATCCTGTTTGGGGTGCTGACCGCCAGCTTCCACCTGCTCAACATGGTGGGCTGGCTGCCGGCCTATACCGGCTGAAGCAGATGATGTTCAGCTCCCGCATCGAGTCGGGAACATAGCAAAACGGCGCCTGTGGGCGCCGTTTTTGTTGGTGTGGCGCCCAACCTGTGAAAGAAAATCAAGGCAGGGACAACGTTTCGGCCACCATCGAAGCGTCTCTTCCTGCCTTCTCCTATGCTGCAGGCTGGTATCGCAAAGGAGAGACAAGGATGTACGATATTCATGTGTTATTGCCGGACACTCCGGGTGCCTTGGGGCAGTTTGGGGTCTTGATGGGCCGAGCGGGCGTCAGCCTGGAAGGGGGTGGCATGTTCCTCGCCGGGGGCGCCGGCCATGCCCATTTTCTGGTGGCGGAGGGGGACCGCGCCGCCCAGGCCGCCAGAGAGGGCGGGCTGGAGGTAGTGGCGGTACGAGAAGTGCTGGTGCGCCGTCTCAAGCAGGAGGTGCCCGGTCAGCTGGGGGCCATCTGCAGCGCACTGGGGGCCGCTTCGGTCAATATCATTACCCTGTACAGCGATCATGCCAATCAGCTGATCCTGGTGACGGACGACATGGACAAGGCCAGGGAGGCGACCGCCGACTGGCAATAAGAGGGACAACCCCGATGAGAAGTGGCGAAATGAATTCGCAAAATAGCCTGGAGCTGGGCCTGGCACAGGTGGCCGCCGCCATCGCCGATGGCAGCCATGCCCGCATGCTGTCCGCCCTGATGGATGGATGGGCGGGCCTGGACGGCGACCGAGCTGAGTCTGGTGGCGGAGGTAGCGGCCTCCACCGCCAGCAGTCACCTCGTCAGGCTGCAAGGGCAGGGGTTGACGGTCTGTGTCCAGCAGGGCAAGCACCGCTACTACCGCATCGCGAGCCCGGAGGTGGCCTTGGTGGTGGAGCAGCTGATGGGGCTGGCGGCGCAGGGCGCCGGCTCCTTGCAGAGCAAGACTCCGGCGCGGCTGCGCTTCGCCCGCACCTGCTATGACCATCTGGCGGGGGAGCTGGGAGTGCGACTGCACGACGCCCTGCTGGCTCAGGGCTGGCTGGATGCTGGCAGCGATGCGCTGACCCCGGAGGGGGAGCGACATTTCGGCCAGCTTGGCATCGACTGCGTGCCGAGTGGCAGGCGCCACTTCGCCTGTCCCTGTCTGGACTGGAGCGAGCGGCGCATGCACCTGGGGGGCCAGCTGGGCGCCCGCCTGCTCATCCATCTGTTGGACAAGGGGGCGCTGGTGCGCGCACTCGACAGCCGTGAGCTGACCCTGACAACTGGCGGCCAGCGCCTGTTGCAACGACAGTTCGGGATCCCGGTCTGACCCTCTCTACAACAAGGGCAAGCACGTGGCCGTACCCCCTGCGGGCATGAGCAAGTACCACGAATGGCGGCGGGAAATAGAGCGCGGCGCCCACCCCAAGCACGCTGCCGACAAGGTGGGGGACATGCACTACGAGCAGCTCAGCGGGGTGAACAAGGGGATCTATACCATCCGCCTCAGTCAGGAGCACAGGGTGGCTTTTACTCTCCACGACACCCTGAAACAGGTCAATGTGATCAGCATAGGCGGCCACTTCCCGCCGGGTTGAGGGGCCGACAAGCCGTAAAAATGGCGCCAATAGGCGCCATTCTTGTCTGTTTTGCTATTTTATACTGCCCCGGAGATACCAGCAGTCAGCATGATCAGTGGTTTTGATACTGGGCAGCGGTAATGAATTGCCCGAACGTCTCACACCAGATGATCACGCTGTTATAGTCGGCTGGGTTCACATTGGTCGGTAGCGGCACGATAAAGTTGTCGAAGGTCTTCACCGGCCCGATATGCACCATCTGACCTTTCAAGCGGGCGAAGTCCGCCTCCGTCTCAACAAAGGTCGGCGACAGGTAGAGCTGATAATCGGGCCCAGGCGCCAGCTGGCCCATCAGGCTAATGGTGTCTGGTCCAATGCTCACCTTGCCTTCCCCCCAGTGCAGCCGATCGCTGTCCTTCAAGTCCCGTTTGAAGGTGCCTTGATAGGTCGCCTGCGCCTGACTGGCCGCCACCTGCTCACTGCTCGGCGCGGCAGGCGCTATCAGGATCGGCAGCAGATAGATGCCGGCGGCAAAGCCCGCGCCCCCCACCAATAGATGAGTGGCCAGCAGCAGGGCAATTGTCTTGCGTTGCATAGTGCCTCGGTCGTTGATGAATTAATGCCACTACCCTAGCAGCGACGGCGGCGGCTGCCTATCCCCGAGTCGGGGGCTGCTTGCTACCCGCGCTAATCGGGGCTGGGTTCCTTTACCGACAGGCGCACACTGCTGCGCAGCAGGGGCAGCTGATAGAGCACCAGGGCGCCGAGTACCAGTCCGGCGCCGGCCAGCTTGGCACCGCCGAGGGCTTCGCCATAGCAGAGGGTGCTGAGCATCAGGGTCCAGACGGGTTCGAGCAGCATCAGCAGGGCCGCATGGGTAGTGGTCATCTTGCTCAGGGCCAGGGTCAGCAGCAGATAGCGCAAGGTGGTGGCGAGCAGCACGCTGGCGGCAAACCAGCCCCAGGTACTGGGGCTGACGAAGGGTGGCCAGCTCTCGGTCAGCAGGGAGAGAGCGGTGCCCATCAGGCCTGTCATGGCGAGCTGGATACAGGTGAGCCAGCGCGCCGGGATCGACTGGGCGAAGTGGCGATGGACCGCGAGCTGGGTGCCGAGGGCCATGGCGGCGGCCAAGAACCAGAGCAGGGAGCGGGAGACGCCCCAGTCGGTGCCGCTCGAGAGCAGCAGCAGGCCCGCCACGGCCAGGGGCAGTGTGGTCCAGTAGTGGCGGCCCGGCCGGGTCTTGAAACCGGCCCAGGCCGCCAGCGGCGCCATCAGGGTGGCGACGCTCATGATAAAGGCGCCGCTACCGAGGGCATCGCTCTGACTGATGGCGGTCACCCAGAGCAGCAGGTTGAGGCCGAGCAGGGAGCCGCAGCCGAGGGCGCGCAGCAACTGAGCACGGCTGGGTCTGGGTTCGTACAAGATGGCGAGGGGCAGCAGGATCAGCGCCGCCAGCAGGAAGCGGCTGCCGATAAAGGCGGCGGGGGGCAGCTCACGGATCGCCTCCTTGGAGAAGAACCAGCCGGCGGCCGCCAACAGGGTGGTGCAGATCATCAACAACAGGGGCGTGCGGTTCATGGGGTCGCCGTCGGGTCACAGAGGCTGGAACGAGTGAGGGATTGTACACGGAAACGGCGGAGGTGCTGGTGTGGCAGGTTGCGGCTAGCGCTCAGCCGGATGAAGCAAAGCCCCAAGGATGGTCATCCTATGGGGCTCTTTATTGCGGCAAGAGAGTGATCAAGAGAGCCGTTGAGCGTTACTCCACGGCGGTCAGGCGAAAGCCTTTACCCTGCATGCACAGGTTGATCAGCTCTTCCTGCTGATCTTCTTCGATCTTGTTGAGTTTGACCTGATATTGGCATTCGGACAGGGCATCCGTTCTCTGGGCCTCGGAGGCGCCCTCTTTCATATATTCACTGTCGGGAGTGGAAGAGCAGGCGCTCAATATGAGCATGGAGCCAAGAACGACAAGGTGACGCTTCATACAGATGTCCTTTAAGGTGATACATATGGTCAATACTGCCAGTATGTTTATCTATTTTATGGTGGTTTTGATATTAACGTTTATTGTCAAATAAATATCGCCAACAGAGCGGTGGTATTATCTATTTTTTTGAGATGTATCACCTTTTTCAATTGCTCAATAGTGCTGACTCGACACCATCTTCCAATTTAATGATACATACGGGGTCATTATATCAACGTATGGGTTTTTGATATTGACTGGAGCTGAATAAGAGGGTGGAAAAGTCATCACTCCTTGCCACCGGTTCAATACCCATGGAGCCTGATACCGCCGATACAAGGCACTGAGGATGCAGAGCGACATCCTTAGTTGGCGTGAGCCAGGATGCTGGTGTCTCGAAAGTCCGATTACGCTGCGCTAATCGAACCAACAGGCGATAGAACCTATAGCCCTAGACAACCACCTAAGTGTCCTTTGCACCAAGCGTTGCCTGTTGTCATAAGAGGTATGTCATTCTCCATATTCCAGTTTGATGCGTGTCACATCAGTTTTATTTTTTGAAGCGAAACAATAAAGTCTGCTGGCGGTACAGGGATTCATATGGTCAAATTCGCCGTTGTCAGAGACAACTCATTATTTATTAAAATATAAATTTCAGGCTAAATATTGCACGGAGAATTCCCCATGATGTTTAAAAAACTGGCGCTGGCGTCAACCGTATTGGGCACCTTGTTACTAGCAGGCTGTGCTAGTGTTCCAATGGAAAGTGCTCAGGAAAGTGCCAGACTCAAAGCCTTCCCTGCGCCGAAAGATAATATGGCAGGCCTTTACGTCTACCGAGACAGCTATATGGGAAAGGCCCAGAAGAAAGATGTTTTTGTTGATTCTGAATGTCTTGGTGAGTCTGCCAACCAGACTTTCTTCTATAAGCAGGTAGCAGGCGGTAAAACTCACGAACTCTCTACCGAATCTGAATTCTCCGATAACAAGATTTCTGTTTTTACCGAGCCAGGTAAGAATTACTTCTTCCGCCAGATTATAAAGATGGGTGTCTTTGTTGGTGGCGCCAAGCTTGAGCCGGTTTCCGACACTGAAGGCAAGCGCGTGATCTCCAAAGGAAACGTGCAGCTTGCCAAGTCAGGTGCCTGCAGCAATTAATCCTGCTAAGAAAAGCATTCAATTAAAAGATGCTGTTGGCATTTTTGTGAGGCGTTAACCTCACTTCCTCCCTAATAAAAGAACGGCGCCTCTTGGCGCCGTTTTTTATATCACTTAACCCAACCAGGATCACTGCAGCAGGGAGATATCCGCTACTTGCAGGAACAGGTTGCGCAGGTTGTTCAGTAGCGCCAGACGGTTGGCCTTGAGGGCCTCGTCGTCTGCCATCACCATCACCTCGTTGAAGAAGGTGTCGACCGGTTCGCGCAGGGCGGCCAGACGGGTGAGGGCGGCCTGGTAGTCACCGGCGGCAAACAGCGGGGCCAGCTCGGCTTGCAGTGCTGCAACCTGGGTGGCCAGCGCTTTCTCGGCGGCGTCCTGCAACAGTTCTGCCTTGACCACGGTCGGCAGCTCGCCTTCCACCTTGGCCAGGATGTTGCTCACGCGCTTGTTGGCGGCGGCCAGGGCCAGGGCGGCATCCAGGCTGCGGAAGTGGCTGACGGCCTTGACGCGGCGATCGAAGTCCAGCGGACGGGTCGGGCGGCGGGCCAGCACGGCCAGCACCACATCGGCACCAATACCTTCGTCCTGATAGGCGGCGCGGAAGCGGCCCAGCATGAAGTCGACCACGTCGGTGACGACGGTTTTGTTGGTCAGCTTGTCGCCGTAGACGCGTACCGCCTCTTCCACCAGTTCAACCAGATCCAGGTCCAGCTGCTTCTCGGTCATGATGCGCAGGGCACCGATGGCGGCGCGGCGCAGGGCGAAGGGATCCTTGTCACCCTTGGGCAGCATGCCGATGCCGAAGATGCCGGCCAGGGTGTCGAGCTTGTCGGCCAGCGCCACGGCGCAGGCTTCCAGAGCGGACGGCAGGGCATCGCCGGCGAAGCGCGGCATGTACTGCTCGTTCAGGGCCACGGCCACCACTTCGTCTTCGCCGTCGTGACGGGCGTAGTGCATCCCCATGACACCTTGGGTGCTGGCGAACTCGCCGACCATGTTGGTCATCAGATCGCACTTGGAGAGCAGACCGGCACGCTTGGCCTTCGCCACATCGGCGCCGATGCGCTCGGCGATGAAGCCGGCGACGGTCTCGATGCGCTCGACCTTGGCCTTGACGGTGCCGAGCTGCTGCTGGAACAGCACGGTTTCGAGGCGCGGCAGGCGCGAGGCCAGGCTCTGCTTCAGATCGGTCTTGAAGAAGAACTCGGCGTCAGACAGACGGGGGCGCACCACCTTCTCGTTGCCGCTGATGATCTGGCTCGGGTCCTTGGACTCGATGTTGGTGACGAAGATGAACTTCGGCAGCAGCTTGCCGTTCTTGTCGTAGACCGGGAAGTACTTCTGGTCACCCTTCATGGTGTGCACCAGCGCCTCGGCGGGGACCGCCAGGAACTTCTCTTCGAAGTTGGCGGTCAGCACCACCGGCCATTCGACCAGGGCGGTGACTTCTTCCAGCAGGGCGTCGTCCAGATCGGCGATACCACCGAAGGCGGCGGCGGCCGCTTCGACGTCAGCCTTGATCTTGGCCTTGCGCACCATAAAGTCGGCTACTACCTTGCCTTTTTCCAGCAGGATCTGCGGGTATTGGCCGGCGTTGTCGATTTGGAATTCGGGCTCGCCCATAAAGCGGTGACCGCGAATGGTGCGGGCGGAGTCGATCCCCAGAATGGTGGCGGGCACCAGCTCGCCGTCCAGCAGCAGGGTCACAGTGAACACCGGACGCACGAACTGGATGGTCTTGTCGCCCCAGCGCATCATCTTGGGGATGGGCAGCTTGGCCAGAGATGAAGCTACAAGCTCACCCAGCAGTTCTTTGGCCGGGCGGCCTTCGATCTTGGCGTTGTGAACCAGCCACTCGCCCTTGTCGGTGACCAGACGCTCGGCCTGCTCGACCGTGATGCCATTGCCACGGGCCCAGCCCTCGGCGGCCTTGGTCGGCTTGCCGTCGGCATCGAACGCCTGGGACACGGCCGGGCCGCGCTTCTCGACGCTCTTGCTCGGCTGATCGCTGGCCAGCTCGCTCACCTTCAGCGCCAGACGGCGCGGTGAGGCGAACCACTCGACGTCGCCGAAGGCCAGATCGGCCTTGGTCAGCTCGGCTTTGAAGTTATCGGCAAAGGCTTCGGCCAGGGAGCGCAGGGCCTTGGGTGGCAGCTCGGCGGTGCCGATCTCTACCAGAAATGTATGTTGTGCCATGTCCGTTCCTTAACCTTGCTTGTTCTCAGTGCGCTTGCACATCGGGAAGCCCAGCGCCTCGCGGGAGGCGTAGTAGGCCTCGGCCACGGCCTTGGTCAGGGTGCGAATGCGCAGGATGTAGCGCTGACGCTCGGTGACCGAGATGGCCTTGCGGGCATCCAGCAGGTTGAAGGAGTGGGCGGCCTTGAGGATGCGCTCGTAGGCGGGCAGCGGCAGCGGCGTTTCCAGTGCCAGCAGGTGCTGGGCTTCCTTCTCGTACTGCTCGAAGCAGTGGAACAGGAAGTCCACGTCGGCGTGTTCGAAGTTGTAGGTGGACTGCTCCACCTCGTTTTGGTGGAACACATCGCCGTAGGTGGTCTTGCCCAGGGGGCCGTCGGACCACACCAGGTCATAGACGCTGTCCACGCCCTGGATGTACATGGCCAGACGCTCGAGACCATAGGTGATCTCGCCGGTGACCGGCTTGCATTCGAGGCCGCCAACCTGCTGGAAGTAGGTGAACTGAGTCACTTCCATGCCGTTGAGCCACACTTCCCAGCCCAGACCCCAGGCACCCAGGGTCGGGTTTTCCCAGTTGTCTTCCACGAAGCGGATGTCGTGGATCTGGGGATCCATGCCCAGCTCTTTCAAAGAGCCGAGGTAGAGTTCCTGGATGTTGTCGGGGGACGGCTTGATGATCACCTGGAACTGGTAATAGTGCTGCAGGCGATTCGGGTTCTCACCGTAGCGGCCGTCGGTGGGACGGCGGGACGGTTGCACGTAGGCGCAGGCGATAGGCTCAGGCCCTAAGGCACGCAGACAGGTCATGGGGTGGGAGGTACCGGCACCCACTTCCATATCCAGCGGCTGAATGATGGTACAGCCCTGGCGGGACCAATAGTCCTGCAGCTGCAGGATCAGGCCCTGAAAGGTTTTGACATCGAATTTTTGCATAGTGTTTTTCGCGCGAAGTGAAATCAGAGCAAGATTTGCTGAATGTTAACCGAAGGAGTATACCGTCTGGCATGGTCGGATAATAGGCGAAATTGCAGCGGATTCATGGGGTGGCGCTGCGCCGGGCCTGGTCGGCCCGGGATGAAAGCCCCGTCATGTGGCCGATGAAATCCCCTTGTCGGACAGAGAGTCGGGCAGAGAAAAATAACAGGAGACGAGGAATGGAACTGCGCTGCGCCTGGGTGACCAAGGACCCGGAATACATTGAATACCATGATAAACAGTGGGGACGGCCGGTACGCGACCCGCGCGAGCTGTTTGCCAAGCTCTGCCTCGATGGCCAGCAGGCGGGGCTCTCCTGGATCACCATTCTCAAACGCACCGACAGCTATTACCGCTCCTATGCGGACTTCGATCCCGCGCTCATCGTCCGGTTTAATGAGCAGGATGTGGAGCGGCTGATGCAAGACACGGGCATCATCCGCAATCGCCTCAAGGTGCAGTCGGTCATCAAAAACGCCCGCGCCTATCTGGCGCTAGAGGCCCAGGGCATCGACTTCGCGGATTATCTGTGGGGCTTCGTCGGCGGCGCGCCCATCGTCAATCAACGTCAGGGCAACGGCGATATTCCCGCCACCTCGCCAGAGTCTGACGCCATGGCCAAGGCCCTCAAGAAGTTGGGCTTCACCTTCGTCGGCAGCACGATTTGCTACGCCTTCATGCAGGCGGTGGGCATGGTGAACGATCATCTGGTGAGCTGCCCCTGCCACGTGGAATGTCAGCAGTCAGGGACACTGGGGTAACGCGGAGGACAGACGAAGAGGGGAGGCCTGAGCCTCCCTTCTTCGTTTGAGATCCGGGATCAACTGGGCTGAAGGGCGTGGACCAGCGCGTCACACACCTCGTTGCTGCTCATCAGCCGCACGAAAGGGCCAGCCAGGGTGGCGTTGTGGTGGGCGATGATCTGCGTTGCGGCAAGCTGCGGGGTATCCATGCAGGTATGAGCATCGCTCACCAGCACCACGGAGTAGCCGAGATCTGCCGCCGCCCGGCAGGTGGTATCTATGCAGTACTGGGTCTTCATGCCGGTGACGATCAGGGTCTGCACTTTGTCCTCTTTCAGCCAGCCATCGAGGCCGGTGCCATGAAAAGCATTGGGCCTTTGCTTGTCGAACACCCGATCGGCGTCGTCGACAACCAGTTCCGGCGCCAGTTGCCAGAGCGGACTGCCGGCGGCGATGGGGCTACCGGCCGGGCCCGTGTGGCGCACCGCCAGCACGGGGACACCGGCGGCACGGGCCGCCTGGCTCAGGCGATTGATGTTGAGCAGCGTCTCGGTCCCGGCATGGGGCGCCTCGGGGCCGTGAAGGAGGCCGGCCTGGATGTCGATGACGAGCAGGGCAGCGTGAGGCAGAGATGACATGGGGATGGCTCCGTGAGGAATGTCCTCCACTCTGGCGTTACTGGCCGTTGAGCGGCAACCCCGCATCTGGGGGATTGCAAGCGCTGCCCGACATTGCGACGTCTGTCGTGGCGATGGGGCCGCCGCCGCACTATCGGTCATGCAGGCCGTGGGCATGGTGAACGATCATCTGCTGAGCTGCCTCTGCCACGCCCAGTGCCAGCAGGGGTTGGCGCTATTTTTCACCGCCCGGTACAGCCGGCATACAGTCAAACCTGCTCAAAATCGGGGTAACTATCATGAGGATACCCCATGTCACTGAACGCATTTCGCACCCTCTCCCTCGGCAGCCTGATCCTGACCGGTTGCACCCTGTTGTTGACCCTGCCCGCCGAGGCGACCGATCGCCAGGACTCCCGCGACGTGCGCCAGGAGGTGCGTCCCGAGATCCGCGAGGCCAAGATAGATTGTCGTCAGGCCAACAATAAGGACAACTACGAGTGCCGTCAGGACAAGCGTGAAGTGAAACAGGACGTGCGCGAGAAGGCCCGCGACGTCAAATACTGAGTCCGCACCACAGATATCAGCCCGATCAACCAGGGAGACTCGTCATGAACATTTCAACTCCTCACCCGGTTCGCAGCGCCTTGCTGTCAGCCTTGTTGGTCGGCTGTACCCTGTCGGTGGCCATGCCGGCTCTGGCCACCGAGCAGGCCCAAGAGCGCCGTCAGGCACGGGATCTGCGCCAGGATGTCCGTCAGGAATCTCGCGAGCAGAAGCGGGATTGCCGCCAGGAGGAATTCCTGGGCAACGCCGATTGCCGCCAGGAGCACCGCCACAACAAGCAAGAGGCGCGCGATGCGGCTCGCGATATCAAATACTGATCCGAGAGCGCGGGCTCGCCGAACCCATCTTCCATGACGGCAGCCGAACCTGGCTGCCGCATTAACTTAATCTGGAGTCCTTATGACTGTTTCCATCTCTCGCCTGAGCGCCGCCCTGCTGACCGCTTGCACCCTGTTCGCCGCAGTGCCGGCGCACGCCACCAATCAGGGTGAGCAGCGTCAGGATGCTCGCGACATCCGTCAGGACGGTCGTCAGGAGTCCCGTGACGCCAAGCAGGAGTGCCGTGAGGGTCTGGTGGGCAATGCCGATTGCCGTCAGGACAACCGCGACAACAAGCAAGAGAACCGTGACGAGGCTCGCGACGTCAAGTATTGAGCGCTAGTCCGGCATGGGGCCTCGGCCGATACCACTTTAGGTCCGGTGTATAATTAAGAAGCGCCATGCCGATGCGTTTTATCTGTTGTTAGGAGTTACCGATGAAGAAGACTGTATTCATGCTGCTTGCCGCTACCGTCCTGTTGACCGCTCTGCCCTCGCAGGCGACCGAGCAGGCCCGGCAGCGTCGTGAGGCCCGTGATGTGCGTCAGGATACCCGTCAGGATTCCCGTGAGGTCAAGCAAGATTGCCGCAACGGTCTGGTCGGGAACGCCGATTGCCGTCAGGAACACCGCGATGCCAAGCAGGAAGGGCGCGACAAGGCTCGCGACATCAAGTATTGAGACACTGCCCGTAAACGAGACTGATGGGGCAATCCCGTCATAGTGTTCAACAAGGGAGCCTCGGCTCCCTTGTTCATTTGGCGATGTCCGAGCGTCACACTCTGGCGCTCCCCTGAGGTAGAATGCGCGACCATTGGTTAGCGTCGTTCTTTTTCAGAGGTTTTTTCCATGCATTTCAAGAAACTCGTTCCTGCACTTGCCTTGACCATCGCCATGACCGGCTGTACTACCAACCCCTATACCGGTGAATCCCAGACCTCCAAGGGTGCCTGGGGCGCGCTGGCCGGTGCCGCGACGGGGGCTGCCGTGGGCGCACTCTCCTCCAGCAAGGGTGATCGCAAGAAGGGCATCCTGACCGGGGTGGCCGCCGGCGCCGCGCTGGGTGGCGGTATCGGTTACTACATGGATGTGCAGGAAGCCAAGCTGCGCGAGAAGCTGCAAGGCACCGGCGTCAGCGTGACCCGTAACGGTGACGAGCTGATCCTCAACATGCCGAACAACGTCACCTTCGACAGCTCCAGCGCCCAGCTGAAAGCGGCAGGGGCCAATACCCTGTCTGGCGTTGCCATGGTGGTGGCCGAGTTCGACAAGACCCGTCTGAACGTGGTCGGCCACACCGACAGCACAGGTTCCCGTGACCTGAACATGAAGCTCTCCGCTCAGCGCGCCGACGCCGTCGCCGCCCAACTGATCGGTCAGGGTGTGACCGGCAGCCGCATCTCCACCAGTGGTGTTGGCCCGGATCAGCCGGTTGCCAGCAACAGCACCGCCGCCGGCAAGGCCCAGAACCGTCGGGTGACCATCACCCTGACCCCGACCGCCTAAGCGGTCCGGTTCCCGGCAATAAAAAAGCCCCGCCAATCTGGCGGGGCTTTTTTGTTTGTGCCGTTGAGAGACATGGAGCTGCGCTCTCGTCTCCCTTCTCCCCTCGCGGGAGAAGGGTTGGGGATGAGGGGGGCGGCGATTTACCTGCCTATCGCGGGGATAGATCCCTCCCGACTTACACAGCCGCGGTCAGCTGCACTTCGACCTTGTAGCCTTCGTGGGCGAGGCGAGCCTGCACACAGGCGCGGACGGGGGCGGTGCCCGCCGGGATCCAAGCATCCCACTGGGCGTTGAAGGCCGCGATGTCGCCGATGTCTTTGAGGTAGATGTTGGCCATCAGGATCTTGCCAACACCGGAGCCATTGGCTTCCAGCAGGCCTTGCAGGCTGGTCAGCACTTCACGGGTCTGCTGGTGAATGTCGGCGCTCTCGGTAGCGGGGACTTCCACCACGTAGAGGGTGCCGTTGTGAATGACCACATCTGACCAACGGGCCGTGGTGCCAATTCGGGTAATGGCTGTCATGTTTGCTCCGAAGCTGGGCTCATTGACCCTTGCGGATCAGATAGCGATAGGGGGCCTGTGCTGTTTCGCTGGCGATCAGGGTGTGATCCATGAAACGGCAGAAACTGGGGATGTCGCGGGTGGTGGAGGGATCGTCGGCGCTGACCAGCAGGGTCTCCCCCTCGGCCATCAGCCGCACTTTCTTGCGCACCATCATCACGGGTTCAGGGCAACGAAGCCCGATTGCGTCCAACTCGTGAGTTGCATCGCAGAATAAAGTACTCATCAATAATCAACCTTCAGCCGTATTTTCTTGCGCGCTATTGTCACGGGCTCCGGGCAACGAGGCCCGATTGCATCCAATTCATGGGTCGCGTCGCAGAATAAAGCACTCATCAATAATCAACCTTCAGCCGTATTTTCTTGCGCGCTATCGTCACGGGTTCAGGGCAACGAAGCCCGATTGCGTCCAATTTATGGGTCGCGTCGCAGAATAAAGCACTCATCAATAATCAACCTTCAACCAATTCAGCTGCCAATGATACTCAAGGCGAAAAAATAATCAAATTACAGGGCGAAAAGCAGCATATGTAACCAAAGTGTGATCTGGCCCTATCCACTCCCGGCGCGATGAGTAATATAAAAATTGAATCATATTCAACAAGGAGGTGTGAATATGCAGGTCTCCTACGGCAGATTACAAGCCTACGCAGGCATGGGGTTCCTGTCCTTCGCCATGATAGTGCTGGGCAGCCCGATTGGAAACACCGGCACCTGGTTCGGTGCCATGGTGATGATAGGGCTGGGGCTCTGGATCGAGCTCAGCGACTACTACGACGAGGATGAGGACGACAACGATCAATCCTGAATCAGACAGGCTCTTTTGGTACCCAAAGGCGGAGATGCTCCGCCTTTGTCATTTCTGCTCGGCACCGGAACGGGTCGAACGCATGGCCCGCTCCAGTTGCAGCGCCGTCTGCTCCGGGTTGGCCCTGCTGTCGTTAAAGAAGCCGCTCAGCACATCCATGATCGCCTGGCGCATGTTGGTCGGCACCGCCATCCCCTCCGCCATGCTGGGCAGCAGGCTGCCGTCACGCTCCGCTTGCTGGAAGTCTTGGTAAGAGCGGATGGCGCAGCGATCGAACTTGCTCATGTCCGGCTTGATCAGGGCGGGGATGGAGCCCTTCACCCGGTTGAACTCCTCCTGGAATTTCGGCGTCATCAGCAGTTGGGCCAGCTCGCCCTGGGCCTGCAACTGGGCGGGATCGCGCTGCTTGAACATGGCGATGGAGTCCAGGTTGTAGCTGAACAAGCCCAGGCTGCCCGGGCTTGGCAGGCATTCGATGTCTTCCCCTGGCCGGTAATTGCCGGCGCTCAGCTCACCCTTCACCCAGTCTCCCATGATCTGCATGGCGGCCCCGCCGCTCTCCAGCAGGTTGGTCGCCTGGTGCCACTTCATGCCGGCGTATTTCTCCGGCACATAGCTGCGCAGCTGCCGGAAGCGGGTCAGCACCCGCACCATGTCGGGCCCGGTCAGGGTGGCCGCATCCTGCTCCAGGAAGGCCTTGCGGTAGAACTCTTTGCCCCCTTCACCGAGCGCCACGGTTTCGAACAATACCGCCAGCTGCCAGGGCTCGTTGCCGATGGCGAGCGGCGCCACCCCTTGCGCCTTGAGTTGTTCCGCCACCGCCATGAACTGGCTCCAGTCGGTGGGGGGCGTCAATCCCAGCCGCTCGAACACCTTGCGGTTGAGCCACAGCCAGTTGACGCGGTGGATGCCGGTCGGCACCGCCATCAGGGCGCCATTTTGACTCAGGGTCTCGCGCACCATGGGGGAGAGCTGCGGGTACCAGCCGAGGTGCTCGGCCATGGGGCTGAGATCGCGCAGGAAGCCGAGGCTGGCCCACTCGTGCAGCTCATAGCCCTTGAGGTGCGCCGCCTCCGGCGGATTAGCCGCCAGCGCCCGGCTTTTCAGTACCGTCATGGCGCTCTTGCCGCCGCCGCCCTGCACCGCGAAGTCGTTCCACTGGTTGCCGCGCTCGGCCCATTGCGACTTGAGGACTTCCACCGCCCTGGCTTCGCCACCCGAGGTCCACCAGTGCAGCACCTCCACCTGGGCGGCACTGATGGGCAGGGATAGCAGGGCTATGACAGAAAAAGACAACCACTTCATAAGGTTACTGCCTTGGTAGGGAGAGGGTCGCCTGCAGGCCACCCTGGGGGCGATTTTCCAGCACCAGATCGCCGCCATGGGCGTGGGCGATGTTGCGGGCGATGCCGAGGCCAAGGCCGGTCCCGGAGGGGTCCTTGCTCAGCCGGTAATAGGGCTCGAAGATGCGTTCCAGCTGATCGTCCGGCAGGCCTTGCCCTTCGTCCATGATGAACAGGATCAGCATCTCCTCATCGTCCATGACGATGATGCGCACCCTGTGGCCGTACTTGATGCCATTGTCCACCAGGTTGCCGATGCAGCGCTTGAGGGCCAGCAGCTTGCCGCGATAGGGCCATTTGCAGTGTCCCTCGATGGTGAGCAGATCCTCGTGCAGGTTCATGGCCTCCGCCATCTGCTCCAGCAGAGCGTTGACGTCGATCTGCTCGATGTTCTCGTGGATGTCGGTCTCCTTGACCGTCTGCAGCGCCCCTTTCACCATCAGCTCCAGCTCGTCCAGATCCTTGTTGAACTTGGCTATCTGGGTCTCGTCGTCGAGCAGTTCGACTCGCAACCGTAGCCGGGTGATGGGGGTCTTGAGATCGTGGGAGATGGAGCTGAACAGCCGTTCCCTGTCATCGATGAAGCGGCGGATGCGCTGCTGCATGATGTTGAAGGCGCGGGTGGCGGCGACGATTTCCGAGGCCCCTTCCTCCTTCAGCGACGGCTGATCGATGTCCTTGCCGAGATTGACCGCCGCCTTGGCGAGACGGCGCAGGGGCCGGGTCTGCCAGCGCACCAGCATGAAGGTGAAGAAGCAGAGGAACACCGTCATCAGGGCGATGAAGCGTATTTGGTTGCTCGGCATGACGGTGTCATCCAGCGTCATGTAAGGGGCGGGCAACAAAGCCGCCAGATAGAGCCACTCACCGGGTTCGATCTCGATCTGGGTCACCAGCACCGGCGGATTGATGGGTTCGAGGGACAGGGTGTAGCGCGCCCAGGAGGAGGGCAAATCCGCCAGCAGGGTGTCGTTGTTGAACACGTGCAGCTCTTCGGGGCGGGAGAAGTCCACCTTGATCGCCATGGCGTCGGAGAGCTTGCGGGCGAGCACCTCCTGCACCTCTTTCAGCACCAGCGTCTTGCGCTCGCTCTCGGGGATGGCACTGATGTGGATCTCTTCCTCGTTCAGGGAGACGAAGAAGCGGCTGCCCCCCATGTTGCGCAGCTGATCCAGCGCGATGTGGCGGTATTGCAGCGGCAGCGACTTGAAGAAGTTGACGGTGGAAGCGGCCGACAATGCCAGGTTGCGGGTGGTGCTGAGCATGCCCTCCAGCTCCCGCTTCTGGATCTGCTGCATCCAGATGCCGGTGAGTATGGTCTGGGAGAGCAGAATGGCGAGCAGCAGCAGGAGCAGCATCCGTGACAACAGGGAGCGCGGCACCAGCGCCTGCCAGAATTTGCCCCTCATGGGATCTCGCGTCTTTTATCGATCAGCATGTCGCCGCTTTCATGAAGCCATGTCTGCCAGAGCTGCGGGTCTTTCATGGCAGTTCGTGGACTTCGGCGATCAGCATGTAGCCACTGCCGCGGATGGTCTTGATGATGCGCGGGCTCTTGCCGTTGTCACCCAACTTCTGGCGCAGACGGCTGATCTGCACGTCGATGCCGCGCTCCATTGGCAGGCTCTCGCGGCCACGGGTGGCGTCCGAGATGGTGTCTCTGTCCAGCACCACACCTGGCTGTTGCAGGAACATGCCGAGCAGCAGGGCGTCGCTGCCGGAGAGATCCAGCAAGCTGCCGTCGTCGTGGGTCAGCTGGTGACTCAGGGTATCCAGGGTCCAGTCGGCGAAGCGCAGCCGACGGCTCGGCTCCTTCTCTTTCTCCGGTTGGCGGAATTCGGCACGGCGCAGCAGCGCCTTGATGCGGGCCTGCAGTTCGCGCGGGCTGAATGGCTTGGCGATGTAGTCGTCCGCGCCGAGCTCGAGACCGATCACCCGATCAGCCTCATCGGAGGCGGCGGTCAGCATGATGATGGGCACCTGGGAGTCGCGACGGATCTGCTGGCACAGGGTAAAGCCATCGTCGCCGGGCATCATGATGTCCAGAATAATCAGGTCCGGGCTGTGCTGGGCGAGTTGCTGGCGCATCTCGTTGCCCTCCGCCGCCGTCAATACCTGAAAACCCGCCCGGGTCAGGTATTCGTTGAGCAGCTCGCGGATCTCTTGGTCGTCGTCGACGATCAGCAGTTGTTTGCTCGTTGACATATGTATGTGCATCCACCCATTTTTTTGTGCAGATTGAACCTGTCGAGGGAGTAAAAAGCAAGCAAGCCCCCCCTCTAATGTGAGGTTATGGGCAATATAGCCTCTGATCAGGGGCCGAGAAGAAAAAAGGCCGACCCAAACGGGGCGGCCAATGCGCTGATTCCGACGGCAGGGTGTTCCCCGTGTGGTGACACCCACAGACTCGATGACGGGCCGGCAAGGCCGACCCCAAAAGTGACAATTTTTGCTTACCCCTCTAAGGAGGAGTGCTGTCTATTGCATGCCCCCGCCCGAACGTGGGCGGGGGCAATGCCCTGAACGACCGATATGAGCGGCCGGTCAGGGGCTTCGTTATACCCGCTCGAACACGGTGGCGATGCCCTGACCCAGACCGATACACATGGTCGCGACCCCTAGGGTGGCATCCTTCTCTTCCATCAGGTTGATAAGGGTGGTGGAGATACGGGCGCCGGAGCAGCCAAGGGGGTGACCCAAGGCGATGGCGCCGCCGTTCAGGTTCACCTTCTCCTCCACCAGATCCTGCAATCCCAGATCTTTCACACAGGGCAGGGACTGGGCGGCAAAGGCCTCGTTCAGCTCGAACAGATCGATGTCACCCACGGTCAGACCGGCGCGCTTGAGCGCCTTCTGGGTTGCGGGCACCGGGCCGTAGCCCATGATGGCGGCGTCGCAACCGGCGATGGCCATGGCCCGCACCTTGGCGCGCGGGGTCAGCCCCAGCGCCTTGGCTCTGTCCGCGCTCATCACCAGCATGGCGGCGGCGCCATCGGACAGCGCCGAGGAGGTGCCGGCGGTGACAGTGCCGTTGACCGGATCGAACACCGGGCGCAACTGGCTCAGCACGTCGACCGTGGTCTCCGGCCGGATCACTTCGTCGTAGTCGTAGAAGAAGCGGGCGCCGGTGGCGTCATGGCCTTCCAGCCCGACGATCTCCTTGGCAAAACGCCCTTCCAGGGTCGCGGCATAGGCGCGGCGGTGGGAGCGGGCGGCAAACTCATCCTGCTGCGCCCGGCTGATGCCGTGCAGCTTGCCGAGCAGTTCGGCGGTCAGCCCCATCATGCCGGAGGCCTTGGCCACGGATTTGGCCATGCCGGGGTGGAAGTCGACCCCGTGGCTCATGGGCACGTGGCCCATGTGCTCCACGCCGCCGATGATGAAGATGTCGCCATCACCGACCTGAATAGCACGGGAGGCATCGTGCAGCGCCTGCATGCTGGATCCGCACAGGCGGTTGACGGTGACCGCGCCGACCTGCTTTGGAATACCGGCCAGCAAGGCGGCGTTGCGGGCGATGTTGAAGCCCTGCTCCAGGGTCTGCTGCACGCAGCCCCAGTAGATGTCCTCGATCTCGTTCGGATCGAGGTTGGGGTTGCGCAGCAAGATGGAACTCATCAGGTGCGCGGACAGGTCTTCTGCACGCACGTTGCGGAAGGCGCCGCCCTTGGATCGGCCCATGGGGGTCCGGATACAGTCGACAATGACTACGTCTTTCATGAATGGATCTCCTTTCCGCAATCAGTAGAAGGTTTTGCCCTGGGCGGCCATCTCACGCAGCTTGTCGCTGACGCGGTAGAGCGGGCCCAGACTGGCATACTGGTCGGCCATGGCCACGTAACGATCCAGACCTATGGTGTCCAGATAGCGGAACACGCCACCACGGAAGGGAGGGAAGCCCAAGCCATAAACCAGCGCGATGTCCGCCTCGGCCGGGGTGGCGACTATGCCCTCTTCCAGGCAGAGCACCACCTCGTTGATCATGGGGATCATCATGCGGGCGATGATGGCGTCCTTGTCGTAATTCTGCTTCGGCTTGGCAATGGGGGCGAGCAGCTCGTAAGCGGCGCCGTCGGCCACCTTCTTCGGTTTGCCCTTCTTGTCTTGCTCGTAGGCGTAGAAACCCTTGCCATTCTTCTGACCGAAGCGGCTGGCGTCATACATCACATCGATGGCGGTGCGGCCTTCCTTGCTCATGCGAGTCGGGAAGCCTTGCGCCATGACGTCACCGGCATGATGGCCGGTATCGATGCCGACCACGTCCAGCAGATAGGCCGGACCCATGGGCCAGCCGAACTCTTTTTCCATCACCTTGTCGACGGCGGCGAAGTCGGCTCCGTCGGCAACCAGCTGGTTGAAGCCGAAGAAGTAGGGGAACAGCACCCGGTTGACGAAGAAGCCAGGGCAGTCGTTGACCACCACCGGCGACTTGCCCATGGCGGCGGCGTAGGCCACCACCCGGTTGATGGTGTCATCACTGGTCTGCTCGCCACGGATGATCTCAACCAGGGGCATGCGGTGCACCGGGTTGAAGAAGTGCATGCCGCAGAAGTTCTCGGGGCGCTTCAGGCCTTTGGCCAGCAGGGAGATGGGAATGGTGGAAGTGTTACTGGCGAGGACGGCGTCGTCACCCAGGATGGCTTCCACTTCGCCGAGTACGGCCGCCTTCACCTTGGGGTTCTCGACCACGGCTTCGACCACCAGATCCACGTGCTTGACGTTGTCGTAGCTCAGGGTGGGGGTGATGGATGAGAGGACCTGACCCATCTTGATGCCGTCGATGCGGCCTCGCTCGAGCTGGCCGTTGAGTAGCTTGGTGGCTTCGCCCATGCCCAGTGCCAAGGCCTTCTCGTTGATGTCCTTCATCACCGCCGGAATGCCCTTGCTGGCGGACTGGTAGGCGATGCCGCCCCCCATGATGCCGGCACCCAATACGGCGGCGTGGCTGGTGGCCTTGGCGGCTTGTTTGGCAGCCTTCTTGGCCAGCGTCTTGATGTGCTGATCGTTCAAGAAGATGCCGACCAGCGCCTTGGCGACGTCGGTCTTGGCCAGCTTGATAAAGCCCTGTGCCTCGACCACCAACGCCTCGTCGCGGCTCATGCCGGCGGCGGCTTCGACGGTTTTTACCGCCGTCATCGGGGCGGGATAATGCTTGCCAGCCACCGCGGCAACCATGCCGGCGGCGGTGCTGAAGCTCATCATGGCTTCGAGTTTGGACAGACGCAGCGGCGCCTTCTTGGCGGCGCGGCGGCTCTGCCAGTCCAGCTTGCCTGCGATGGCGTCTTTTATCATCTGCAGCGCAGCGGCCTGCAGCGCGTCGGGGGCGACCACGGCATCGACGGCGCCAACCTTGAGGGCGTCATCGGCACGGACATCCTTGCCGGTGGTAATCCACTCCAGCGCATTGTCTGCACCGATCACCCGTGGCAGACGAACGGTACCGCCAAAGCCCGGCATGATGCCGAGTTTGGTCTCGGGCAGGCCAATCTTGGCGCTGCTGTCGGCCAGACGGAAATCGGTGGAGAGAATAGTCTCGCAGCCGCCGCCCAGGGCGTGGCCCTTGATGGCGGACAGGGTCGGCACCGGCAGATCTTCGATGGCGCTGAAGATGTCGTTGGCTTTTTTCAGCCAGCCGAGCAGCTCTTCTTGCGGCAGATCGAACAGTTCCAGGAATTCGGTGATGTCGGCGCCGACGATAAAGGCGTCTTTGCCGGAGGTGAGGATCAGACCCTTCAAATCGGCTTGTTGCTGCAGTGCGGCGATCGCTTCGCTCAGTGAGAGCAGGGTGGCGCGATCCAGCTTGTTGACTGAACCCGGGGCATCAAACCTCAGCTCGGCAATGCCGTGTTCGAGGTAGCTGACCGACAGGGTTTCGCCTTGGTAGATCATGAGAGTGTCTCCTTGTTCCCACGCGGTGGGGGGCTTTGCTCCTTTCTCCCCAGCAGGGGGCGAGGCTCAATATTGATCCAAAACAAGACAATTACAACACCTATTTAAAACATTTGTTTAACACTTGTGATGTCACTGCATTTGCCTGGGGAGAGGGCAGAAAAAAGGCGCCCAAGGGCGCCTTTGATATGACGGGTGACAGCTCAGCTGGCCAGCTCGGGCCGGTCGCGATACTGGCTCAACACCTCGGGATCGGCGAGGGCGTGGGTGTTGTTGACCGGCCTGTTGTGGACCACTTCCCGCACCGCCAGCTCCACTATCTTGCCGGACTTGGTACGGGGGATAGCATCCACCTGCAGGATGCGGGCGGGCACGTGGCGGACGGTACAATGCTGGCTGATCTGCCGGCGGATGCGCTCGCGCAGCGCTTCGTCCAGCTTGAGCCCGGCGGTCAGCTTGACGAACAGCACCACTCGCTCGTCCTGCTGCCACTGCTGGCCGATGGCGATGCTCTCTTCCACCTCGTCGAGCTGCTCCACGTAGCGATAGATCTCGCTGGTGCCGATGCGCACGCCCCCCGGGTTGAGGGTGGCGTCCGAGCGGCCGTAGAACAGGATGCCGCCGGTGTCGGTCAGCTCGATCCAGTCGCCGTGGCACCAGATATTGTCGAAACGCTCGAAGTAGGCGGCATGATACTTGTCGCCGCGCTCGTCTCCCCAGAAGTAGATGGGCTGGGCGGGGAAGGGTTTGGTGCAGACCAGTTCGCCCTTCTCGCCCTGCACCGGCTGGCCCGCCTCGTTGAACACCTGCACCGCGAGGCCGAGGCCGCGCCCCTGGCTCTCGCCGCGATAGACGGGGCTGATGGGGTTGCCGATGACGAAGCAGGAACAGATGTCCGTGCCGCCTGCTATGGAGCTCAGTAGCACGTCCTGCTTAATTCCTTGATATACGTAGTCGAATCCTTCAGGGGAAAGCACGGAGCCGGTGCTGCAGATAAGCCGCAATGCGGGCAACTCATGGGTCTTGATCGGGGCATAGCCCTGCTTGTGCAAGGCATCCAGATACTTGGCCGAGGTGCCAAACAGGGTGACCTGCTCGTCGCGGGCCAGATCCCATAACACGTTGCCGTCCGGGTAGAAGGGGGATCCGTCATAGAGCACCAGGGTGGCGCCGGAGGCGAGCGCGCTCACCAGCCAGTTCCACATCATCCAGCCGCAGGTGGTGAAGTAGAACACTCGCTCCCCCGGTTTGATGTCGCAGTGCAGCTGATGCTCTTTCAGATGTTGCAGCAGGGTGCCGCCGATGCCGTGGACGATGCACTTGGGTTTGCCGGTGGTGCCGGAGGAGTAGAGGATATAGAGGGGATCGTTGAATCCCATGGCTTCGAACTGCAGGGTAGCGCCCTCCTGGCTCGCCAGGATCTGGCCCCACTCCTGACCGAGCCGCAAGGGGCTGCCGAGCAGGGGGATCATCACCGTCTGCTCTATGCTGTCCAGCTGACCCACCAGGCTGGCCACCTTGGCCTGGATGTCGATGGCCTTGCCGCCGTAACGATAGCCATCCACCGCGAACAGCACCTTGGGTCTGGTCTGGCCGAAACGCTCCACCACGCTGGCCTCGCCAAAGTCCGGGCTGGTGGAGGTCCAGACTGCCCCCAGGCTGGTCGCCGCCAGCATGGCGATCACGGCTTCAGGAATATTGGGCAGATAAGCCGCCACCACATCGCCGCGGCCAATGCCCTGGCCGCGCAGCCACTGGCTCAGGCGGGCAACCTGATCGCCGAGCTCGGCCCAGCTCAGGGTCTGGCTCGCGCCCCCCTCGATGCGAGAGACGATGGCCGGGCTCTCGTCCTGGCGACGCAGCAGGTTTTCGGCGAAGTTGAGACGACTGTCCGGGAACCAGCGGGCGCGCTGCATCTCCTGGCGGTTCTCCGCCACAATGTCGCCGAGCTCGCCCTTGACGCCGCAGTGTTGCCATACCAGCGGCCAGAAACGGGTGGTCTTCTCCACCGACCATTGATAGAGATCGGCGTAGCTGCGCAGTTGCAGGCCGTGGAAGTGGTTCACCTCGGCCATGAACTGATAAAGGTTGGAGTGTTGAATCCTGTCCTGATCCGGCTGCCACAGACAAAGGTTTTGCATGAATCGTTCCTGACTACTGATATCTACTGTCTGGGGGCAGTGTATTGAATTGTTCTCTATTTGTTAATGGTTGGTTTTTGTTTCATAACATAAAGCCTGTAACCTATGCGTTACCTCACGAAGCAACAGCTTGACGGCTCGAGCCCGGATCCGCTTGATGTTATGCTGAAACCACATTTTGCCCGGAGCAGGACGCCATGAGCAGTTACAGCCAACTTTTTGCCCAGCACCTCGATACCCTGCAGCAACGCACCCGCGACATAGTGCAACAGCAGGGACTCGGCGGCCTGGCCATTCACTCTGGCCAGACCCACCGTATTTTCCTCGACGATCAGGACTACCCCTTCAAGGTCAATCCACAGTTCAAGGCCTGGTTGCCGGTGCTGGATAACCCCCACTGCTGGTTGCTGGTGGACGGGGTGAGCAAGCCGGTGTTGCTGTTCTATCGGCCGGTGGATTTCTGGCACAAGGTGGCGGACCTGCCCAATGCCTTCTGGGTCGACTTCTTCGACATTCGCTTCCTGACCAAGCCGGAGCAGGTCGCCGATCATCTGCCTGCCGACAAGCAGGAGTGGGCCTATCTTGGGGGCCATCTCGAGGTGGCCGAGCTGCTGGGATTGGGTCAGCCCAATCCGGAGGCGGTGCTCAACTATCTGCACTATCACCGAGCCTACAAGACGCCCTACGAGCTGGAGTGCCTGCGCGAGGCAAACCGCATCGGCGTGCGTGGCCACATCGCCGCCAAAGACTCCTTCATGGCCGGGGCGAGCGAGTTCGAGATCAACCTTTCCTATATGAAGGCGGTCGGTCAGGGCGCGAACGAGGCACCCTATGGCAACATCATCGCCATCAACCGCAACGCGGCCATTCTCCATTACACCCAGCTCTCCACTCAGCGGATTGCGGATACGGAGCGCCACTCCTTCCTGATCGATGCCGGGGTGGATTATCACGGCTATGCCTCCGATATCACCCGTACCTGGGCCTGGCGCCGGGGTGAGTTTGCCGACCTGATCGCGGCGCTGGATGCCCAGCAGCAGGAGATCATCGACGAGATCAAGCCGGGGCGTC
This sequence comes from Aeromonas tecta, assembly GCF_000820185.1. Classification (GTDB taxonomy): domain Bacteria; phylum Pseudomonadota; class Gammaproteobacteria; order Enterobacterales; family Aeromonadaceae; genus Aeromonas; species Aeromonas tecta. Next base: position 3,258 of record NZ_CDCA01000047.1, on the reverse strand, counting down.
GCTACAGCGAGCTGCACCTGCAGATGCACCACAGACTGGCGCGACTGCTGCAGGCCGTGGAGCTGGTGGATATGTCGGTAGATGAGATGATCCACACCGGCGTGACCAATGTGTTCTTCCCGCACGGGCTCGGCCACTTCCTCGGCCTGCAGGTGCACGATGCGGGTGGCTTCATGCAAGACGAGCGTGGCACCCATCTGCCGGCGCCCGAGCAGTTCCCCTACCTGCGTTGCACCCGGGTGATGGAGGTGGGTCAGGTGTTCACCATCGAACCCGGTCTCTACTTCATCGATAGCCTGCTGGAGCCACTGCGTCAGGGTGAGCAGGGCAAGCGCGTCAACTGGAACAAGGTCGAGGCCCTGCGCCCGTTTGGCGGCATCCGTATCGAAGACAACATAGTGCTGCACGGCGACAGGGTAGAAAACCTGACGCGGCAAGCGGGACTCTGATGGCGGTAGACTACGCCATTCCCGCCGCCTCGCTGGAGTTGAGTGAAGAGATAAAGAAGAGCCGCTTCATTACCTTGTTGGCCCATACGCCGACGGTTGAGGAAGCCAAGGCCTGGATCAGCGAGGTCAAACGGCAACACCCGACGGCCCGGCATCATTGCTGGGCCTTTGTCGCCGGCGCGCCGCAGGACAACCAGGTCTATGGCTTCAGCGATGATGGTGAGCCCTCGGGCACGGCGGGCAAGCCCATGCTGGCCCAGCTGATGGGGTCCGGGATTGGTGAGATTGCGGCCGTGGTGGTGCGCTACTACGGCGGCGTGCTGCTCGGCACCGGCGGCCTGGTCAAGGCCTATGGTGGCGGTGTGGGGACGGCGCTCAAGCAACTCGAGACCCGGATAAAGCGCCAACAGAGCCCCTCCCTTATCTGCTGTGACTATACCGACATGGGGGCGGTGGAAGCCTTGATCGTCGCCCATCAGGGTCACTTGCTGGCGGCAGACTATGGCCAGCAGGTCAGCCTGCAGATCGCCTGGGATACGGCAATCTGGACCCAGGTGGCCCAAGAATTGACCGACAGAACCCACGGCCGGGTATCTCTTCGTCCCTTAGATGGCTAGAATCCATCGCTCTTTTAGCCTGAAGAGGGAGCCGGAATGCAAATTCTGAGCATCATTCGTATCGTTGGCCTGCTGGTCGCGCTATTCAGTTCAACCATGCTGCTGCCGGCCATGGTCGCTTTTGGGTATCGTGATGGGGGCGGTGCCGAGTTTGTGAACTCCTTCTTCATCGCCCTGTTGCTCGGTGCCATGCTCTGGTTCCCGAACCGTCATCAGAAGAAAGACCTGAGATCCAAGGAAGGATTCCTCATCGTGGTACTGTTCTGGGTCGTGCTGGGCAGCGTGGGGGCATTGCCGTTCCTGCTCGGGGAAGTGCCCGGCATGTCGGTGTCGGAGGCCTTCTTCGAGTCGTTCTCCGGCCTGACCACCACGGGGGCGACCGTGCTGACCGGGCTGGACAACCTGCCCAAGGCTTTCCTCTTCTACCGCCAGCTGCTGCAGTGGCTGGGGGGCATGGGGATCATCGTCTTGGCGGTCGCCATATTGCCGCTGCTCGGTATCGGGGGCATGCAGCTCTATCGCGCCGAGATCCCGGGACCGGTCAAGGACAACAAGGTGACCCCGCGCATCGCCGAGACGGCCAAGGCGCTCTGGTTCATCTATCTGTTGCTGACCTCACTCTGCGCGCTGGCTTACTGGATGGCGGGCATGACCCTGTTCGATGCCATCTGTCACTCCTTCTCCACCTTGTCGGTGGGGGGCTTCTCGACCCATGATGCCAGCATCGGCTTCTTCAACAGCCCGGCCATCAACCTGATCACTGTGGTGTTCCTGTTGCTGGCGAGCGTCAACTTCGCCTTGCACTTCATGGTGTTCGCCCACAAGCCGGTGCGCCTGAGCAGCTATCTGCGTGACTCAGAGCTCAAGGTGTTCCTGGGTATTCAGGGCGTGCTGATCCTAATCTGTTTCGTCTCCTTACTGTTCCACGGCCACTACGCTACCTGGCAGGAGGCGCTCAACCATGGCCTGTTCCAGGCGGTGTCGCTGGGCACGACCACGGGTTACAGCACGACCAGCTACGCGGACTGGCCCTCCTTCCTGCCCATGTTGCTGATGTTCTCCGCCTTCATCGGCTGTTGTGCCGGCAGTACCGGCGGCGGCATCAAGGTGATGCGTTTCATGATCCTGTTCCTGCAGGGGATGCGTGAGCTCAAGCGGTTGGTGCACCCGCGCGCCATCTACACCCTGAAACTGGGACGTCGTGCCGTCCCCGAGCGGATCGTCGAGGCGGTGTGGGGCTACTTCGCTACCTACATCATCCTGTTCTTCATCTTTATGCTGCTGTTGCTGATGACGGGGCTGAACGAGGTGACGGCCTTCTCTGCGGTGGCCGCCGCCTTCACCAACGTGGGGCCGGGCTTGGGAGAGGTATCGGCCAACTTCGGCAAGATCTCGGCAACGGCGCAGTGGATACTGATCGTCGCCATGCTGTTTGGCCGATTGGAAATATTCACACTTCTGGTACTGTTTACCCCCGCTTTCTGGCGTAGTTGAGGTTTCTATGGACAAGATTTTGGTGCTTTATTCTTCCCGGGACGGGCAAACGCGTAAAATCGTGGATGTCATGCTGGAGGAAATATCAGGATGCGAAGTGGTAATGCAGGATCTGCATACCCTGCCCAAATGTAATCTCAGCAAGTATGCCAAGGTATTGATCGGCGCCTCCATTCGTTACGGCAACTTCCATCCCAGCCTGCTCAGCTTCGTCCATGCCCACCATGAACAGCTGGAAGTGGCCAATGCCGCCTTCTTCTGTGTCAACCTGACGGCGCGCAAGCCGGAGAAGCAGACACCGCAAACCAATGCCTATATGAAGAAGTTCCTGCGCCTCTCTCCTTGGAAGCCGAAGACCCTGGGGGTGTTTGCCGGGGCACTGCAATACTCCCACTATAACTGCTGGCAGACCCGCATCATCAAGCTGATCATGAAGATGACCGGTGGCAGCACGGACACCAGCAAGGACATCGAGTTTACCGATTGGAACAAGGTGCGCAGTTTTGCGCAGGAATTCTGGTCAAAAAGGTAGCAAACCCGCCTCCTGACTGGCTAAAGCCCCGCTGATGCGGGGCTTTTTGTTGGATAAATAGGCATTCGAACCTGAAAATCGTAAAAAACAGGTTTTTCTGCATATTTCCTCTTGCCAGAAAGTTTCAACTCCCTATAATGCGCCTCCATCGACAGGGCAAGCGGCA
>NZ_CDCA01000046.1 GCF_000820185.1 Aeromonas tecta | reverse complement strand
ACCCCGACCCCGACCCCGACCATATAACGTAGTGATCTAAGGAGAAAGACATGTCATTTAACAATGCCCTCAGCGGCATCAATGCGGCTCAAAAAGACCTGAACGTCACCGCGAACAACATTGCCAACGTCAATACCACCGGCTTCAAGGAGTCCCGCGCCGAGTTTGCCGATGTCTACGCCAACTCCATCTTCGTCAATGCCAAGACCCAGGTCGGCAACGGGGTCGCAACGGGGGCGGTGGCACAGCAGTTCCACCAAGGAGCGCTGCAATTCACCAACAACGCGCTGGATCTCGCCATTCAGGGCAACGGCTTCTTCGTCACCTCCGATAACATGACCAGCCTGGACCGCACCTATACCCGCTCCGGTGCCTTCAAGCTCAACGAAAACAGCTATATGGTCAGCAATTCCGGCGGTTACCTGCAGGGCTACGAGACCAACGCCGACGGCACCCCCAAGGCGGTCAGCATCAACGCGACCAAGCCCATTCAGATCCCGGACAGGGCCGGTGAGCCCGTCATGACATCCCAGATCGATGCTGGTTTCAACCTGCCCTCCAAGGCGTTACCGCTGGCAGCGGGCAACGGTGCCGCTGACGCCTCTAAGTTCGATCCCAAGGATTCGGACACCTACTCCTCCTCCACTTCGGTGGTTGTGTACGATTCCCTGGGGGAGCCGCACACCATCACTCAGTACTTCGTGAAAGAAGCTGATCCGGCGGATGTGACCAAGCCGGTCGTGCCGACCGCCTGGCGCATGTATCTGTATCAGGGTGACAAGCCCATCGACATCGCAGGCGGTACCGCCACCACCATGGCCACCGGCGTCAGCCAAGCACCCTTGAGCGCCCGCGTGACCTTCGATACCTCCGGCAAGATGGTGAGCCCGACTACACCGGCGGTCATCAAGACAGAAGCATTGGGAACACCGGGCGCTGGTATCATCACCAATGGTGCCGACGGCACCCAGGCGATCGAGATGAAGCTCGGCACTGTGACCCAGTACTCGTCGCCTTTTGAAGTCAACAAGTTGACTCAGGACGGCTCCACCGTCGGCCGCCTGACCAAGGTCGAGATCGGGGCGGACGGCATCGTCTCCGCCACTTACAGCAATGCAACCACCGTCAAGGTCGCCATGGTCGCTATGGCCAAATTTGCCAACTCCCAGGGACTGACCCAGGTGGGCGACACCTCCTGGCGTCAGTCCCTGCTCTCCGGCGATGCCTTGCCGGGCACCCCGAACTCCGGCACCTTCGGCTCCATCAAGTCGTCGGCGCTGGAGCAGTCCAACGTGGACTTGACCACCGAGCTGGTGGACCTCATCACCGCCCAGCGTAACTTCCAGGCCAACTCCCGTTCGCTGGAGGTCAACACCTCGCTGCAGCAGAGCATATTGCAGATCCGCTAAGGTACACCGCTGACGATTAGGGCGCTTAGGCGCCCTTTTTTACACCTGCTCCACGTATTTTCTCCTCTCTGTACAGCACCCTTATTTGTCTTGGCATCCAACTTGCAGTTGTCCGTTCAGAGTCATCTGTTTGACGGAGGATCCCATGGATCACCTGCTTTATATCGCCATGTCCGGGGCCAAGGAAAACATGAACAGCCTGGCTGTGCGTGGCAACAACCTGGCCAACGCCAACACCATCGGCTTCAAGTCTGACTTCGAGCAGGCGCGCAGCATGCAGGCGTTTGGCGAAGGGCTGCCCACGCGGGTGTTCGCCATGACCGAGAGTCCGGGCCAGAACCTGCAGCACGGCATGCTGATGACCACGGGGCGGGATCTTGACGTCGCCGTCGACGGCCAGGGCTGGATTGCGGTGCAGGATCCCAATGGGAAAGAGGCCTACACCCGCATGGGCAATTTGCAGCTCAATGCGGCGGGCAACCTGCAGACCTCGACCGGCCTCAACGTGGTGGATGACGGCGGTCAGCCCATAGTGCTGCCGCTGCCCATGGAGAAGATCGAGATCAACAGAGATGGCACCATCAGCGGCCGTCCGGAAGGGGCCGCCCCCAACCTGGCAGAGGATTACCAGCGCATCAAGCTGGTCAATCCGCCGGCGGATGCGGTGGCGAAGGGGCAGGATGGCTTGTTTCGACGCAAAGATGGCCAGAATGAAGCCGCCTCCGCCAATGTCGGCCTGCTGGCGGGTTCGCTCGAAGGCAGCAACGTCAACGTGGTCGACGAGATGACCAACCTCATTCGCTTGCAACGTCAGTTTGAAACTCAGGTCAAGATCATGAAAACGGCCGAGGAAAATGACGAGGCCCAAACCCAGCTGCTGCGTATCAGCTAATCAAGGAGCATTAAATGAACCCTGCACTCTGGATCAGCAAGACCGGCCTCGATGCCCAGCAGACCAACATCTCTGTCACCTCGAACAACCTCGCCAACGCCAGCACCGTCGGCTACAAGAAGGCCCGTGCCATCTTCGAGGACTTGCTCTATCAGAACATCAACCAGCCTGGTGGCCGCTCTTCGGCCGATACCGAGTTGCCCTCCGGTCTGATGCTGGGGGCGGGGGCCAAGGTGGTCGCCACCCAGAAGAACCACAGCCAGGGCAACGTGCAAACCACGGATAACTCCCTGGACTTGATGATAAGCGGGCGCGGTTACTTCGAAATCCAGCTGCCGGACGGCAGCGCCGCCTATACCCGCAACGGCCAGTTCACCCTCAACGATGAAGGCACCATAGTGACGCCGGGCAACGGCTACCCGCTGCAACCGGAGATCCAGATCCCCGAGAATGCCCAGAGCGTGACCGTGGGTGAGGATGGTCAGGTGTCGGTGCAGCTCAAGGGGGATGGGCAGTCCCAGGTGGTGGGCCAGATCAACACCACCGACTTCGTCAACCCGACCGGCCTGCAACCCATGGGGGAGAACTTGTTCCTCGAGACCCAGTCGAGCGGTGCGCCCATTCAGGGCACGGCCGGGGCGGATGGGCTGGGGGTCGTCAAGCAGGGCATGCTGGAGACCTCCAACGTCAACGTGACCGAAGAGCTGGTGAACCTCATTCAGGCCCAGCGAGTGTACGAGATGAACTCCAAGGTCATCTCGGCCGTGGACTCCATGATGTCCTTCCTGACCCAACGTACCTAATCAGGCACCTATGCGGAGGCCCATGATGAAAGCCCTATGGATGCTGAGCCTGCTGACGCTGGCAGGCTGTGCCAGCACCCCCAATACCGCCAAGCCCGACGATCCCGAGTTTGCGCCCGTCTACGGCGAGACCGATCCGGTGTCGGTGCGGCCGACCGGCGCCATCTTCCAGCCCGAGCAGGTCAATGGCATCTACTCGGACATCAAGGCACACCGGGTGGGCGACATCATCACCATCCAGCTGGCCGAATCGACCTCGGCGTCGAAGAAGGCCAACACCCAGAGCGGCAAGGACAACAAGCTGGAGCTGGAGCCCGTCACCCTGGGCGGGGTGCCGGTGACGGCGAGCCCTTATGATCTCTCCGCCTCCATCGGCCAGACCAGTGCCTTCAAGGGGCAGGCCAAGGCGGATCAGAGCAACAGCCTGCAGGGCAACATCTCGGTCAGCGTGGTCAAGGTATTGCCAAACGGCAATCTGCTGGTGCGCGGCGAGAAGTGGATCATGCTCAACAATGGCAACGAGTACATCCGTATCACCGGCATGGTACGCCCCGAAGATGTGACCTCGGAAAACAGCGTGTCATCCCAGCGGGTCGCCAATGCGCGCATCCATTACGGCGGTACCGGAGATCTGGCCAACAGCCAGGAACAAGGGTGGCTTACCAGCTTTTTCAATGGTCCCTGGTGGCCCATTTAGTACTCAGGGCCCTGGTGGTCACTTTAGGAGCTCTCATGAATCGACTTCGTCTGCTCGCACTGCTGTGCTGCTGCTTGCCGCTCGGATTGGCGCACGCCTCCCGCATCAAGGATCTCAGCTCGGTGGAAGGGGTGCGTAACAACCAGTTGATCGGCTACGGCCTGGTGGTGGGGCTGCCCGGCACCGGGGAGAAGAACAACGCCTTCACCGAGCAGACCTTCAGGACCATGCTCAACAACTTCGGCATCAAGGTGCCCGATAACATCAAGCCCAAGATCAAGGATGTGGCACCGGTCGCCATTCACGCCGATCTGCCACCCTTCTCCAAGCCGGGCCAGACCATTGATGTGACCGTCTCCGCCATCGGCGAGGCCAAGAGCCTGCGCGGCGGCACCCTGCTGCAAACCTTCCTCAAGGGGTTGGATGGCCGGGTCTATGCGGTTGCCCAGGGCAGCCTGGTAGTGGGTGGTCTCGGTGCCGAGGGGGCAGATGGCTCCAAGGTCGTGGTCAATACCCCGACCGTGGGCCGTATCGCCAATGGCGCCACCGTCGAGCGCGAGGTGCCCAACTCCTTCGCGCAAGGGGATACCATCACCTTCAACCTGAACCGACCCGACTTCACTACCGCCCGGCGACTGGCCGATGCGATCAACGATCTGGTGGGTCCGAACATGGCCCAGGCGCTGGATGCCACCTCGATCAAGGTGTTTGCCCCGCGCGACCCGGGTCAGCGGGTCGCCTATCTGGCCACCATCGAGAACATTGAAATCGATCCGGCCAGCGAGTCCGCCAAGATCATCGTCAACTCGCGCACCGGCACCATCGTCATCGGCAGCCAGGTCAAGTTGCGACCTGCCGCCATCAGCCACGGTGGCCTGACGGTCACCATCGCCGAGAACCAGCAGGTGTCCCAGCCCAATCCGCTGGCGGGTGGCCAGACGACGGTCACCAATAACTCCACCATCAACGTGCAGCAGGAGCCGGGGCGGATGTTCAAGCTCGATACCGGCGCGACCCTGGACGATCTGGTGCGGGCGGTGAATCAGGTCGGGGTCGCCCCCGGCGATCTGATGGCGATCCTGGAGGCCCTGCAGCAGGCGGGCGCCATCCAGGGACAGTTGGTCATTTTGTAACGGTTTAGCAAGCGTTAAGCGGCAAAGGCTTGCCACGGGCGGCAAAGAGGTAGGTATGGCAGAGTTCGACACCCAAAGCGGTATCAATATTGGCATGGTGCAGGATGTTCAAAATCTGGACAAACTGCGCCGGATGAGCCTGAACAAGGAGGGGAAAGCCGATGCCTTGATGGCGGCTTCCCGCCAGTTCGAGTCCATCTTCACCCAGACCCTGTTCAAGGGGATGCGTGAGGCCAATGCGGTGTTGACCCAAGACAACCCCATGAACAGCAGCTACACCCAGTTCTACGAGGGCATGCTCGACGAGCAGCGGGTCGCCGACATGTCGAGCAAGGGCGGCCTTGGCATCGCCGAGATGGTGGTCAAGCAGTTCTCGCCGGAGAAGAGCTTCACCCATAACGATGGCCGGGTGCTCAAGATGCCGCAGCGCACCGAACGGGTGCATAAACCCTATCAGGCTCCCACCTCGGCCCCGAACGATTTGATTGAAGCCTCAAAAGTTGGCAAAGATTTTGCTGAGAAGGGGATGGAGGGGGCCGAACCGGTCTTGGCCATGCCGAGAAGAACCCATCGCACCATTCCACCCATGAATCGCGCTTCGCAGGACCAGACTCAGGCGTTGGACACGACCGGCAAGGTATTCGATACCCCGGAGGAGTTTGTCAACCGGCTGATGCCGCTGGCCAAGAAGGCGGCGGATAAGCTAGGGCTGAGCCCGGCGGTGCTGGTGGCGCAGGCCGCGCTGGAAAGTGGCTGGGGCAAGCGGGTGATCAAAGACGGGGAGGGGCAGATGACCCACAACCTGTTCGGCATCAAGGCCGATCCTCGCTGGGAAGGACCCAAGGCGGTGGTCAGCACCCTCGAATATGAGCAAGGGGTGGCATCTCGCCAGAAGGCGGCGTTTCGCTCCTATGAGTCGTTTGAAGAGAGCTTCAACGATTATGTCGATTTCCTGACCTCCGGTTCCCGTTACCAGGGGGCACTGGCCAAGGCAGATAGCCCTGACCGCTATTTCGAGGCGTTGCAGCAGGCCGGTTATGCCACCGACCCTCAGTACGCCAGGAAACTGAAACAGGTACTGCGCAGTGATGCCATCGCCGGCTACTCCTCGCCCGGCAACACTGCAACCAGAAACACAGAGATGGAGCTGTAAGTTATGGCAAGCGATCTGCTTGGAATCGGAACCTCGGGTGTGATGGCCCAGCAGCGACTGCTGCAGACCACCAGTAACAACATCGTCAACGTCAATAGCCAGGGCTATGTACGTGAACGCACCCTGGTGTATACCAATTCCGTCGGATTGGGGACAGGTGACATGGTGACCCAGCGGGTCATCAACAACTATGCCCAGGGGGAGATGCGTCGCGATACGTCCGCCTATCACGCCTCCGGTACCCGCTACGATCAACTGTTCCAGCTCGATAGCCTGCTCGGTGACACCAGCAACAGCGTGGGCACCACCATTACCTCCTACTTCAAGGCGTTTCATACCGCCAACGAATCGCCGGCCGAGATCGGGGGGCGCAAGACCACCCTGAGCGAGCTCAACGGCATGGTGAACCGCTATCAGACCCTCTCCAGCCAGCTCGACAAGCAGTCCGACACCATCAACTCCACCATCAGCGACGAGACCGACAGGGTCAACAGCCTGCTGAGCAGCATCAACGATCTGAACCAGGCCATCGTCCGCACTAATGGATCGCCGGAAGAAAACCTGATGCTATTCGATCAGCGCGACGAGGCGGTGCGTCAGCTCTCCGAGAAGATGGACATTCGTACCGTGACCCAGCCCAACGGCAGCATGCTGGTCAACATGAGCACCGGCCACTCCCTGGTGCTGGACGGTGGCGTGGCCCAGTTCAAGATGGTGGCGGGGGATCCAGACTCTCGTGACTCGACCCTGCAGCTCACTCTGGGTTCCAACAAGGCCAGCGTCAATGACAAGGATATCGGTGGCGGTCTCGGTGGCCTGTTCAGCGCGCGCCGGGATCTGGAGCCCTCCAAGCGGGAGCTGGGACAACTGGCTGCCGCCATGGCCGATGCCATGAACCAGCAAAACCGGCTGGGGATGGATCTCGATAACGAGCTGGGCAGCGATCTCTTCTCCCTCTCCGCCAGCAAGGGCCTGCCTTATAGCAGCAACACCGGCAGCGGCGCCGCCAGCGTGAACTTCGTGCCCGGCAAGGGCAAGGAGGTCACCACCTTCGATTACGAGGTGAAGTTCAGCAGCGCCACCGGCTATGAGGTGTTCTCCATCGACGGCAGCGGCAAGCGTACCTCCCTGATGACGGGGGCCACCCCGCCCGCCAAGTTCGAGGTGGCGGGGCATGGCATCGAGATCGACTTGTCCGGCGCCCCGGCCGCCGGCGACAAGATATTGTTGCAGCCGACCAAGCATGCCGCCGCCGGCCTGGCCGCTGCTATCACTCGACCGGAAGATATTGCGCTAGCCTCTCCTGTAAAAGCAGATAAAAATGCTCAAAATATAGGCTCTGGCGAGATAAAAATGACCGGTATCTATAACACCGGTACGGGGTCGGGCTTTGGTGCCAATACCCTGGATCCCGCCGCCCCTCAAGTCATCAAGATCGACAACAGCGGCAACTACGAGGTGTATGCCGCGGATGGCACCACCCTCATCGGGGTGGCGCCGGCGTCCAGCAAGGGCCAGAACCTGATGGCCGCCCTCGAGAGCCCGCTGGGGGGCCCCAAGGTCTACGCCGATCCCAAGGCGACGCCGGGGTATGACTTCAGCATCACCGGCAAGGTGGAGGCCAAGGACAGCTTCAATCTGAGCTACAACAAGAACGGTTTTGCCGACAACGCCAACGGCCTGGCCCTGGCGGAGCTGCAAAACAAGGAGCTGGTGCGCAAGAACAACAACGCCGCCACCAGCAACGACAAGATGACCTTCAACGACGCCTACAGCGCGCTGGTGACCGGGGTGGGCAACAAGACCAGCCAGGCCAAGACCCTGTTGCAGGCCAATGAAGCCAAGCTGACCCAGAGCACCGGCATCTACGAGAGCGTCTCCGGGGTCAACCTGGAGGAGGAGGCGGCCAACCTCATCCGCTTCCAGCAGTCCTATGCGGCCTCGGCCCAGATCGTCAGCACCGCCAAGACCATCTTCGACACCCTGTTGTCTTCCGTGAGGTAAGTCATGCGCATTACCACCAACATGATCTATGACCGCAACCTCGCCACCATGGGCAAGGTCAGCGAACGCCAGAACACCGCTTACGAGCAGTTGATGACCGGTGACAAGTTCAGCCGGGCGGGGGAAGATCCCTCCGGCATGAGCCAGAAGATGGCGCTGACCAAGGAGATCGATCTCTTCAAGCAATATTCGGTCAACGGCAGCCTGCTGGAGAACAGCCTGGGCCACGAAGATACCGTCCTGACCTCCATCAACACCGCCATGTTGAGCGCCAAGACCCTGATCCAGAAGGCCAACAGCTCGGCCATGGGCTCGGAGGAGCGCACCGCCATCGCGAGCGAGTTGGAGGGGCTGCAAAAGCAGATGTTCGATCTGATGAACAGCAAGAACTCCCAGGGGGAGTTTATCTTCGGTGGCAACCAGAGCAAGACCCAGCCCTTCGTCAAGGATGCGAGCGGCAACTACGTGTTCCAGGGGGACACAGGGCAGCGCAGCATCCAGGTCTCGCCCACGGTGCAGATCCCGGCCAATGATTCCGGCTTCAACCTGTTCGAGACGGTGGCCACCCGGCGCACCGCCAGTGCCACCAGTGCCAACATCAAGGTCGGGGTGGGGGATCAGGGCAATTTCGAGAGTTTTTATCGCAACAACTACGACTCGTCCCTTGCCAGCAACGCGTTCACCGTGAACACCCTGGTGGGCCCGCCGGATACCTACGAGATCAAGGACAGCGGCGGCACCCTGGTGCAAAGCGGCGACTACAGCGCGGGCAACAAGATAGCCTTCAACGGGCTGGAGCTGACCCTGGACTTGCCGGCCGGCGGCGCGGCGCAAAGTTTTGCACTGGATGCGCCAAAGAGCGACAACGTGCTCAACGGCATGTCCGATTTCATCTCGGCCCTGCGCGACCCCAACATCTCGGCGGATGACTTCCAGCTGGCGGTGGCCAATGCCACCACCCACATGGACAACGCCAGAACCAAGATAGACAGGGGGCAGGGGGACGTGGGCAGCCGACTCAACAGCCTGGAGCAGGTGATGAGCTCGAACGATGGCTTAAGCACCCTCAATCAGCAGGCGCGAGCCAAGGTCTCCGAGGCCGATATGTATGAGGTGATCGCCGCGCTCTCCAAGGAGGATGCCGCCATGAGCGCCTCCCAGCTGGCGTTTAGCAAGATAAGCAAGCTGACCCTGTTTGACTATATCCGCTGACATTCACTGAAATAGTGCTCCCCCGCGGCCCCGGCCCGGGGGAGCCAGCTCCTCTCGTTCGTCATCTGCCTTCCTTCCCGTCGTTCAATTTGTAACAACCTATTGCCGGCGGCCCGCTTGGCTTGACTCAGGCCCGCGACTCGCCGATGATGCCGCCCGCACAGCCCAAGGCTGTGGCTATTTTTCGCAGCATCTCGTTAGGCGAGGCTCCTGCATAAACACAGGCCACTGATCTCACGACGTCGAGAGACGCCCAAGATCAGGACAGTTTTCATCGGATTAAGGTGTAAACCCAAGTGGCTTCCGGCGTGCCGGATACGTTATGCAGTGCTAAAGCTGGTACGTGGGGATGATGACACGCCGAACGGCGTCATTTCCTGCCTATTACTCGTCAATCAAATTGCTGTTTTCTTGCAAACGGCGGCCGCCATCTGTCGGCTGCTCTCGGGCTCGACCCGGGATCACATGAGGATATCTGTGATGAAGAAAACACACACCCTGCTCAATCGTCATCAACTGCTCGACCTGGCCGCCCTGCAAGGCTGGCTTGCCCGCAACCTGGATCCGGTACAACGCGCCGACCAGCTGCTGACCCTGCGTCCGGAAGAGCTCAACTGTATCTTTGATACCCTACCCACCTCCGAAGGTGCGGCGCTGCTCGTCTCCTTGCCACCGGACTGTGCCGGCCGCCTCTTGCTGCGGCTGCACGCCAGCATCGTCAGCCTGCTGCAGGGAGCCATGGCCAGGCGCGATCTGCTGGGTATCTTGCGCAAGCTCAATGACAGCGATCGCAACACACTGCTCTCCCGCTTCCCCGAGCCGGTACAGTCGGGCCTCTACGCCCTGCTGGACTGGCCGAGTGAGTCGGTGGGTGCCAACATGCGTCACGAGTTTCTCGCCATCCATGAGGGGGAGACGGTCGATAACGCCAAACAGCTGATCCACGACGCCTGGGACAAGGGCCAGCTGTTCCAGCAGCTATACGTGGTCAACGGCGATCAGCGTCTGCTCGGCAGCCTCTCCCTCAAGTCCTTGCTGATAGCGAATCCCCTGCGACCGGTGAGCGAGCTGATGGACAGGGAAGCGGTGCGCATCAACGCCAGGGCGGATCAGGAGCTGGCGGCTCGCCTGCTGATCGACCGCGACATCTCGACCCTGCCGGTGGAGGAGCAGGGCAGGCTGGTGGGGGTTTTCCACGTGGATGATGCTGCCGACATCCTGGAGCTCGAATCCACCGAGGATGCGGAGCGCCAAGGTGGCTCCTCACCTCTCGACACCCCCTATCTGCAGGCGACGCCCTGGCAGCTGTGGCGCAAGCGGGTGGGCTGGCTGCTGATCCTGTTCGTGGCCGAAGCCTACACCGGCACCGTGCTACGGGCATTCGAGGAGCAGCTGGAGGCAGCCATCGCGCTGGCCTTCTTCATTCCGCTCTTGATCGGCACCGGCGGTAACAGCGGCACCCAGATCACCACCACCATAGTGCGCGCCATGGCGGTGGGGGAGGTGAGCCTGAAGAACCTGGGTACCGTGCTCAAGAAGGAGCTCTCAACCGGTCTGCTGATCTCGGTAGCCATCGCCATCGCGGCCTGGGTACGGGCCTGGAGTCTGGGGGTGGGCCCCGAGATCGGCATGGTGGTCACCCTGACCATCATCGCCATCGTGCTCTGGAGTGCCACCGTCGCCTCGGTGATCCCCATGGTACTGCGCCGCTTCCGGATCGATCCCGCAGTGGTCTCGGCCCCTTTCATCTCCACCCTGGTGGATGGCACCGGCCTCATCATCTACTTCGAAATCGCCAAGTGGTTGCTGCCCGAGTTGCAGTAAGCAGGCGTTCGAACCCGCAATAGCAAAGAGGCAGCCCATGGGCTGCCTCTTTGCATGCAGGAGCGGTCAGCTCAGCTGGAACAGCAGGGGCCAGCCCTGCTCCTGGCAATAGCGGTGCTCCTTCTCCAGGTTCTGCATCAGCAGGCGGTTATCCTCACACCACTCGGTGGGCAGGGTAACCACCAGCTGATCCCCGGCGGCCAGCACCTTCAACGGGGGCAGCAGGTTGTCCTGGCGTCTGTGGTGGGCCGCCACCGCGAGGCGCAGGATGCGGATGCAGCGCAGCACCGTCTGCTCGTCGTGGTTGGGCAGGGCGGGCAGCTCGGAGAGCTTGAGTCCCTTGCGCTGGAAGCGCACCAGGGCCGCCAGCAGGGCTTGATCGTCCTGGTTGAAACCGGGCAGGTCGGTGTTTTGCAAGATGTAGGCGGAGTGGCGATGGATGCCGCTGTAGTTGATGGCGAGCCCAATCTCGTGCAGCCGCGCCGCCCAGCCGAGGATGGCGCGGTAGGGCTCGATGGGCATCTGCCAGGGTTCGCTCAGGGCATCGAACAGGGAGAGCACGGTCTGCTCGACCCGGGCCGCCTGGCGCTTGTCGATGCGGTAGTGGCTGATGAGGGCCAGGGCGGTGCGCTCGCGGATGTCGTGATGTTGCAGCCGCTCCTCGAATTCGTAGAGCAAGCCTTCGCGCAGGGCACCGTCGGAATACTCCATCCGCTCGATGGGCAGGGAGGTGAAGAGGCCGAGCAGGATGGCGACCGCGGCGGCGAACACCCCCTGGCGCTCCTCGGTCAGACCGGCGAGTTTGAGCTGCTCGACCTTCTTGTGCTTGAGCATCTCTTCTTTGAGCCGCTCAAGCCCCGCCAGGGTGATGCTGCCATCGGTCCAACCTTCCCCCTGCAACACGTCCCGCACGGTACGGATGGAGCCTGAGCTGCCGAGGCAGCTCTGCCAGCCGAGCTTGCGGTACTGGTTGACGATGGGGGCGAGCTGGTGTTGCACCTCCAGCACGGCGTTGTTGATGGCCTTCTCGCTCAGCTTGCCGTTGCCAAAGAAGCTTTGGGTGAAGCTGACGCAGCCCATCTTGCGACTGGTGAGCGCCTTGTGGTCAAACCCCTCACCGATGATGAGCTCGGTACTGCCGCCACCTATGTCCACCACCAGCACCTGGCCTTCGATATGCTGGGTGTGCGCCACCCCTTGATAGATGAGGCGGGCCTCTTCCTGACCGCTGATGATCTCGACGGGGTGATTGAGCACCAGGGCCGCCTCGCGCACGAAGTCACGGGCGTTGCTGGCGCGGCGCAGGGTGTAGGTGCCGGCGATGCGGATCTGGTCAGGCTTGATGTTGGTCAGCCGCTCGGCGAACAGGGCGAGGCAATCGAGGCCTCGTGCCATGGCCTCGTCCGACATGCGGCGCTGCTCGTCCATCCCCTCCGCCAGCCGGACCCGCTCCTTGATGCGATCGACGATCTGCATCCGCCCCTCATTGAGGCGGGCGATGACCATGTGAAAACTGTTCGAGCCCAGATCGACAGCGGCGTACAGACTATTGTCCATGGTTTGACTCTATGCGTTTGAGATAATCGTAAATCGCAACCTGAGAACGAACCTTGCGGCGGTTGCCCCGCTTCACGTATTCGTTGCTCTGGTTTGCATCGATGACCCTTGCCTTGCAGGTGTCGCTCAGCTGCAGCTGGAGGATGTCCAGAATGCGCTGTTTGAGGCGCTCGTCGTAGATGGGGGTGCCCACCTCGATCCGGCCGTCGATGTTGCGGCTCATCCAGTCGGCGCTGGAGATGAACAGCTGGGGGTTACCCCGGTTGTGGAACACCATGACCCGCGGGTGCTCGAGGAAGCGGTCGATGATGCTGATGACCTGGATATTTTCGCTCAGACCCGGCACCCCGGGGCGCAGGGCGCACATGCCGCGGATGATCATCTGGATAGGCACCCCAGCCTGACCGGCGGCGTAGAGCCGGTTGATGAGATCCCTGTCCACCAGGTTGTTGATCTTGAGGGTAATGCCGCTCGGCTGGCCCGCCTTGGCGTTGGCCAGCTCGGCGTCGATGAGGCGATAGAGCTGGCGGCGGCTGTTGATGGGGGAGACCAGCAGGTGGTTGAACTTGTAGCGCCGGTAGGGATATTCGATGTATTCGAACACCCCCTCCACCTCGGCGGTGATGTCCGGGTGGCGGGTCAGCAGGGAGAAGTCGGTGTAGATCTTGGCGGTCTTCTCGTTGAAGTTGCCGGTGCCGATATGAGCGTAGCGCACCGCCTCGCCGTGTTCATGGCGAGTGATGAGGCAGAGCTTGGAGTGGATCTTGAGGCTCGGCACCCCGAACACCACCTTGACCCCCGCATCGGTCAGGATGTTGGCCCAGTCGATGTTGGCCGCCTCGTCGAAGCGGGCGCGCAGCTCTACCACGACCGTCACCTTCTTGCCGTTGTTGGCGGCGTCGATGAGGGAGTGAATGATGCGCGACTTCTTGGCGACCCGGTAGATATTGATGCGAATGGCGCTCACCGCCGGATCAAACGCTGCCTGACGCACCAGTTCCGTGAAGTGATGGAACTTGTGATAGGGGTAATACAGCAGAATGTCCTGCTTGGTGATGGCGTCGAAGGCGTTGACGAAGCCGTCGAAGTCGCGGCAATCGAGCGCCGGCAGCTTGGGGTTTTCCAGATAATCCCGGCCCACGTTGGGGAAGCCGATGAAATCCTTGAAGTTGTGATAACGGCCGCCGGGCATGATGGCGTCGTAAGAGCTTATCTGCAGCTTGAGTTTCAGGAAGCTTATCATGGCGGCGGGCATCTCCCGCTCGTAGACGAAGCGCACCGGCATGGCGGTGAGCCGCTGCTTCAAGCCGTCACTCATCTTGTCCACCAGACTCAAGTCCAGCTGATCGGAGAGATCGTACTCCGCATCCCGGGTCAGCTTGACCGCGTAGGCGGCGATTTCGTCGTAGTCGAAGAAGCCCTTGAAGATCTCGTCGAGACAGAAGCGGATGACGTTATCCAGGATGATGATCTGCTTCTTGCGGCGGGTCCCTTCCGGTGGCAACTGGAAGAAGCGGGGCAGATCGTCGGTCGGAACCTCCACCAGGGCGTACTGGATAACCTGGCCTCCCTTCTTCATCTCGATGGCGAGGTAGGTATGCTCGTCTTTGAGGAACTTGACCGGGTTGACCTCTTTGTTGAGCAGGATGGGGATGATGTGGCGCAGCACCTTCTCCCGGAAGAAGACTCGCAGCCACTGCTGGATAGCCTCGGAGATCTGGCTCTCGTTGACCAGGAAGATGTTGTGGCGGGCGAGCGCTATCAGCAGCTCTTTGTAGGTGTTGTCGAATGCCTCGCCGAGCGCCATCACCTTCTGCTGGATGGCGCGCAGCAACACCTTGGCCTCGTCGTCGCCGCCGTGTACCTCGTTGATGAGGATGCGGCGCTTGACGTCAGACACCCGTACCTTGAAGAACTCGTCCTGGTTGGAGGAGAAGATCCCCAGAAAACGGACCCGCTCGATGAGGGGGACCGTCTTGTCCATCGCCTCTTGCAACACCCGTTCATTGAATGAGAGCCAACTCAGCTCCTTCTCTTCATACTGCTTGTCGGTGCTCATGTGGTGCCTCTGTGATCTGGTTGCGTCTGCGCGGCAGTAATGGCGTGAAAAGATGACAGATTGATGATGCCGGATCCTATTCTGTCACGGCCTGATCGATGTCGACCACCAGATCATCGGAGAGGGATTCCAGCGCCGTGACCAGGTCGTCGAGCTCGAGTTGGGGCGGCAGGGCCACCAGGGCGTGCGCATAGAACAGCGGGGCGCCGGAGTGGGGCGCGGGCTCGCAGCCGGTGGTGAGATCGGCGACGTTGATGTTGAGCTGGCGCAGTATGCTGGCGACCTCGTGCACGATGCCGGCGCGGTCGTTGCCGGTGACGCTCAGCATCACCTGGCGGGCGGGCTCGGGGCTGAGCTGACCTTCGGCGAAGCTGACGGTGAGACCGGGCAGCATCACCAGCGCCTCGCACAGGCTGCGGTAATGCTCATCGGGCACGCTGACATGCAAGATGCCGGCAAATTGCCCCGCCAGTTCACTCATGGAGCTGGCCAGCCAGTTACCCTGCTGGCGGGTGATGATGTCGGCCAGGCTCTCGACGATACCGGGTTTGTCTGCCCCTATCACGGTGACAACCAATTGCTTTTGCATCCTGCTCTCCTTCGAATTGGGTTTTGATAGCATTGTGCCTGCAGTGGCAGGCCATATGAAGCCCCGCCTCGCGCAATTTTAGTGAAAAAAAGCGCTGGCAAGCGGCGCTGGCCATTTCTGCGCTGCCTGACCGCGGCCCCCGTGGTAGAGTGATGCCCCTTCTCTGTTTTGTGAACTGGATAGTGCGCTCATGAATACCCTAGTCGTATCGGGATTGGTGTTATTGGTACTGCTCCTGCTGGCCATCTTCTGGTCCCGCGGCAAGCACGCCAAGGCGTTGCCCTATGATCTGCAGGAAACCCTGTTCAGCCCGGCCGAGCGATCCTTCCTCGGGGTGCTGGATCTGGCGGTCGGTGATCGGGCGCGGGTCTTTGCCAAGGTGCGAGTGGCCGATGTGCTGACCCCTGAGAGCAAAATGGGCAAGAGCAAGTGGCAGCAGGCATTCAACAAGATCAGCGCCAAGCATTTTGACTATCTGCTGTGCGATCCGGCGGATCTCTCCTTTCTCTGCGCCGTCGAGCTCGATGACAGCTCCCACCGTCACCAGAAGCGCAAGGCCCGTGATGCCTTCCTGAAATCGGCCTGTGACAGTGCGGGTCTGCCGCTGCTGCAGATCCCGGCGAGCAGCCATTATCAGGTGGAAGAGCTGCGCGAGCAGTTGCTGCCGCTGCTCTCCAAGACGGCGGCGCCGGTCGAGGATCTGCTGCCGGGTGAGCGCCGCGAGCCCACCTTCAACCCGCTGCTGCTGGACGGGGTCGATCTGGTCGACAATCGCCACGGGCAGATACCGGCGGGTCCGTTGCCGGGCGCCGACAAGGCCTCGCTGGTTGAATCTGAGCCTGCGTTGATAGACAACCTGTTTGCCGATCCGGATGAGGAAGACGCGGTGTCGGTGGAGCCCCCCCACTGCCCGCGCTGTGATGCGCCCCTGGTGGAGCGTGAAGCCAAGAAGGGGCCTCATGTCGGTCGCCTGTTTTTGGCCTGCAGCCGTTTCCCTGAGTGCCGCTACGCAGCCTCCCACGCTCAGATCAAACACTGAGTCTTGTTTGGCTTCGGCTTCGGCCGGAGCCACACCCTCCGTCTTTCTGCTACATTTTCTGCTGCCCCCTGTGGTTCGCTCGCTCCCCGGTGACATGAAAAACGTTGTCCTCTGTGAGCCCGATCGCGTTGCGGTGCGCAGGGCGCGACAAGTTTTGACAAGGCGCCAGAATTTTGGCACTTTGTGCCGCTTATAACGTGCATGGCTAGCCATATTAAGCACGAAAAAAACAACAGTTTGGCTTCAGGTGCAGAAAAGGATGGAGAGGATGGCAATGGAAGTATTGATTGTCGATGCCGATGAACAGCGGCGCCAGCAGCTGGGGACAGTGCTTTCGTTCATGGGGATCCCCTGGCAGGAGGTGGCCGAGCCCGAGCTTGATGTGGCCATCGAATCCTCCGGCCCGCTGCAAGGGATATTGACGGGCGAACTGCAGGAGCGCCCCCTCGCCGAGCTGCTCGCCGCCTTCCCTCGTATCCCCTTCCTCTCCCTGATTGAGGCCAGTCACCCCAACAGCAACTTCATCGGTGGCAGTGACGCCCCCTTTACCTACGAGTCGTTGACTCGTCAGCTGCACTTCTGCCAGGCCTTCATCTCCTTGCACCCGCGTCAGCAATTGCACGACAAGGGCCAGGCCCTGCTGCGACTGCTGGTGGGCAAGGGCAGGGGCATCCAGGAGGTGCGCCGTCTCATCGGTCAGGTCGCGGATACCGACGCCAACGTGCTGATCCTGGGGGAGTCCGGTACCGGCAAGGAGGTGGTGGCCCGCGCCATCCACGAACTCTCTGCCCGTAGCAAAGGCCCCTTCGTGCCCATCAACTGCGGCGCTATCCCGGCGGAGCTGCTCGAGAGCGAGCTGTTCGGTCACGAGAAGGGCGCCTTCACCGGCGCTATCGCCGCCCGTCGCGGCCGCTTCGAGCTGGCCCAGGGCGGCACCCTGTTCCTCGATGAAATTGGCGACATGCCGCTGCCGATGCAGGTCAAGCTGCTGCGGGTGCTGCAGGAGCGCCTGTTCGACCGAGTGGGGGGCGGCAAGCCGGTGCAGGCGGATGTGCGCGTCATCGCCGCGACCCACCGGGATCTGGAGGCGATGATCCGCACCCAGGGGTTCCGCGAAGATCTCTACTATCGCCTCAATGTCTTCCCCATCGAGACGCCGCCCCTGCGCGAGCGGGCCGACGACATTCCCCTGCTGCTGCAGGAGCTGCTCAACCGCCATGTCGAGCAGCACAGGGGGATGATCCGTCTGACCCAGCGCGCCATGGAGTCCTTGATGCAATACGCCTGGCCCGGCAACGTGCGCGAGCTGTCGAACCTCATCGAGCGGCTACTCATCCTCTATCCCAACCAGATCGTCGATGTGGCGGACTTGCCGGGTCGCTACCGCCTGCTGCCCTGCGAGCCGAGGGACGAGCGTCTCACCGAGATGGATGAGCGCGATGCGCTGGCGGCAGTGTTCCAGACCCCGCCTGAGCTGGAGCTTGGCAACACGGCTTCGCTCTCCATGCAGCTGCCCCAGGAGGGGCTCAATCTCAAGGAGATGCTGGCCGACCTCGAGGTGGAGCTGATCCGCCAGGCCTTGGAATCCCAGGACGGGGTAGTGGCCCGCGCCGCCGACCTGCTCAGCATGCGCCGCACCACGCTGGTGGAGAAGATGAAAAAATACGGCATGAGCAAGGAAGTCTGAGGTCAATGCTTTGACGCAAAATGTCTAATGCATTGATATATAGCTATTATTTTGTTGGCATGTAAATTGAATAACCTGATCCCAAACCCAGTTTGAGGTCAGGTTTATGACAATCTTGCAGCAGGACAATCCGCTCCAGTCTCACGAGGTGAGCCAGCTCTACGCCATCTTCCAGGCGTTGCCGACCGGCGTACTGCTGCTCGATGGGGAAGGGCGCATCACCCGCGCCAACCCGGCCGCACACTCTTTGCTAGGAAAGCCTTTGCTGGGGGAGCCGCTGGAGGGGCAGCTCTGGCGCCAGATCATCGCCCGCTGTTTCCAGCCCCGCGAAGACGATGGTCACGAGATCTCCCTGCGGGACGGCCGTCGGGTGCAGCTCTCGACCCAGCCGCTGCCGGATCAACCGGGCCAGCTGGTGTTTATCACCGATCTCACCGAGACCCGCCAGTTGCAAGACAGGGTCAACCACATGAAGCGGTTGTCGGCCCTCGGCAACATGGCCGCCTCCCTGGCGCACCAGATCCGCACCCCGCTCTCCGCCGCCATGCTCTATGCGGCCAACCTCGCCAACCGTACCCTCAAGCCGGAATCCCGTAGCCAGTTCCAGCAAAAGCTGATGGCGAGGCTCCAGGATCTGGAAAAACAGATCAACGACATCCTGCTGTTTGCCCGCAATGACGACAACCAGGTGGTCGCCCCCATCTCGGTACAGGGGCTGCTGGCGGAGGTGCAGGCCGGCGCCGAAGCCTTCTGCCAACAGCAGGGCTGCGCGCTGCACATGGAGGCCCCCGAGCCGGATCTCTGCCTGCTGGCCAACAGCAATGCGCTGGCCGGTGCCATCAACAACCTGATCGCCAACGCCCAGCAGGCCGGGGCCAACTCCCTGCTGGTGAGCGCGGTGCGCAGCGGCAACCGGGTGGAGCTGCGCGTGCTCGATAACGGCAAGGGCATGCCTGCCGCCCTGCTCAACCAGATCTTCGAACCCTTCTTCACCACCCGCTCCCAAGGCACCGGCCTTGGTCTCGCTGTGGTGCAATCCGTGGTGCGCGCCCATCAGGGGGAGGTCGGTGTCGCCTCTGTGCCCGGTGAGGGGACCTGCTTTACCCTCTCATTCCCCCTGCATCAGCAAGCAATGCGCCTCGGGGGCGTGGCATGAGCCGCGCCGGATCCCGCCCGTGGACGGACATGAATATGGACGCGGATATAAATATCGATAAGGCCCTGTTAGCGGTGGGAGAGATAGCATGACCCAGGCTCGTATTCTGGTGGTGGAAGATGACAATGGCCTGCGCGAGGCGCTGGTGGACACCCTGCTGCTCGGCGGCTATGAGTGCCGCGAGGCCGACAGCGGCGAGCGGGCCTTGCTCTCCCTGTCGCGCCAGAGCTTCGACATGGTCATCTCCGACATTCAGATGGGGGGGATGGACGGCCTGACCCTGCTGGCCAATATCCGCCAGCAATATCCCCAGGTGCCGGTGCTGCTGATGACGGCCTACGCCAATATCGACGGCGCCGTGCGCGCTATGCGCGAGGGCGCCATCGACTATCTCGCCAAGCCCTTCTCCCCCGAGGTGCTGCTCAATCAGGTCAGTCGCTACGTGCCGCCCCAGAAGATCGAGAAGCGGGCCGTGGTGTACGGGGATCCCAAGACAGCCGAGCTGTTCCAGCTGGCCACCCGGGTCGCCAGAAGCGAGGCCACCGTCATGGTGACGGGGCCGAGCGGCACAGGTAAAGAGGTGCTGGCCCGCTACATTCACGACAACTCCAGCCGGGCCGAGCAGGCCTTCATCGCCATCAACTGCGCCGCCATTCCGGAGAACATGCTGGAGGCGACCCTGTTTGGCTACGACAAGGGCGCCTTTACCGGCGCGGTGCAGGGTTGCCCCGGCAAGTTCGAACAGGCTCAGAGCGGCACCCTGCTGCTCGACGAGATCACCGAGATGGATTTGAGCCTGCAGGCCAAGCTGCTGCGGGTATTGCAGGAGAAAGAGGTGGAGCGGCTCGGCAGCCGCAAGCTCATTCCCCTCGATGTGCGGGTCATCGCTACCAGCAACCGGGATCTCAAGAAGGCGGTGCAGGACGGTCTGTTTCGCGAGGATCTCTATTACCGTCTCAACGTCTTCCCCCTGCGCTGGACGGCGCTCTGGGAGCGGCCCGGCGACATCCTGCCCCTGGCCGAACACCTGCTGGCGCTGCATGCCAGCCAGATGGGCCTGCCCGCCCCGCAGCTGATCGATGCCGCCCGTGAACGGCTGCTGGCCCACCCCTGGCCCGGTAACGTGCGAGAGCTCGACAACGTGGTGCAGCGCGCCCTGATCCTGAGCCCGGACGGGGTGATAGGGGAGGCGCAGCTCATTCTGGAGGAGACGGACGAGGTACTGGTGCGCCCGTTCGAACGCCCGGTGGTGAGCGAGGGGCTGGGGAGCGAGCTGAAACTGCAGGAGCACCAGATCATTCTGGACACCCTGCAAGAGTGCAACGGCAGTCGCAAGGCCGTGGCTGACCGGCTTGGCATCAGCCCGCGTACCCTGCGCTACAAGCTGGCCCAGATGCGGGACGCCGGCATTGAGCTGTCCGCCTGAGTTGTCGGTTTGAGCTGCGTGCCTGTGTCGTGGCCTTGCAGGCTTTGCTCGATTATCATGGGGGCCTGACGATTGATCCCAAAGCCCTGATGGTTGCTTGCAACCGCCGGGGCTGCCCCTGTTAGGAGACCCTGATGATCTCTCATCGAAAATTGGAAACCCTGCTCAACCACCTGCTTGAGCCACACGCCATCAAGGACTACTGTCCCAACGGCTTGCAGGTGGAGGGGCGTGAGCGCATCCGCAAGGTGGTGACCGGCGTCACCGCCAGTCAGGCCCTGATCGATGCGGCGGTGGCGGCCAACGCCGATGCCATCCTGGTCCATCACGGCTACTTCTGGAGCGGTGAACCGGCCCAGATCACCGGCATGAAGCAGCGCCGCCTCAAGACCCTGCTGACCCACGACATCAACCTGTTTGCCTACCATCTGCCCCTGGATGTGCATCCTGAGGTCGGCAACAACGCCCAGCTCGCCAAGCTGCTCGGCATCAAGGTACGCCGCGGCCTCGAGCCCTGGAACAGCAAGAGCGTGGCCATGGTGGGCAAGCTGGAGGAGCCCATCAGCGGCAGCGATTTTGCGAAACTCATCGCCGAGCGCCTCGGCCGTACACCACTGTACAGTGGTGATACAGGGCCCGAGCTTATCAGCTCCGTGGCCTGGTGCACCGGCGGCGGTCAGAGCTACATCAACCTGGCGGCGGAGCAGGGCATCGATGCCTTCATCTCCGGCGAGGCCTCCGAGCAGACCATCCACACCGCCCGCGAGATGGGCATGCACTTCTACGCCGCCGGCCATCACGCCACCGAGCGTTATGGCGTCAAGGCGCTGGGGGAGTGGCTGGCGACCGTGCACGGGCTGGACGTGACCTTTATCGACATCGATAATCCGGTCTAGAGAAGGCAGTTTATTGAATGGATTATGTGCACTTTTGTGAACGTTTTTGCTGTTAATTGCACATTAATTATTCATTTGTGCTGCTTTTAGAGTGAATGAAGAAACAAAAAGGAGGCCATCGGCCTCCTTTTTTTACATCTCACATCTGGTTTGCTTAGTCGCTGGCATGACCCGCCGGGCCGAGCACGGCGCCATCCAGCAGGGCTGCGCCCTCCTGCATCGCGAGCCGGCCTTCACAGAACCACTGCACCACCAGCGGGTAGATGCTGTGTTCCTGGGCCTGTACCCTGGCCGCCACCTCGTCTGCGTCATCCCCTTCGAAGATGGGCACGCGGGCCTGCAGGATCACCGGGCCGCCGTCCAGCTCTTCGGTGACGAAATGAACGCTGGCACCGTGCTCCACATCACCGGCGTCGATGGCGCGTTGGTGGGTGTGCAAGCCCTGGTATTTTGGCAGCAAGGAGGGGTGGATGTTGATCATCCTCCCCGCGAAGTGGCGCACCAGGGGCGCGCTCAGGATCCGCATAAAGCCTGCCAGCACCACCAGATCCGGCTTGTAGTCCGCCATCAGCGCCTGCAGGGCGAGATCGTAGTCATCCCGGTTGGCAAACTGCTGCTGAGCCAGCACGCTGGTGGCGACGCCAGCCTCCTTGGCGCGCACCAGCCCATAGGCATCGGCCTTGTTGCTGATGACGCCGACCACTTCCCCCGGGATCCTGCCGCTGGCGCAACTGTCGAGGATAACCTGCAGGTTGCTGCCGCTGCCGGAGATCAGCACCAGGATGCGTTTATGCGGCGTCATCGGGCTGTTGATGAGGTCATTCATCGAATGATGACCTGCTCCTCGCCATCGGCGGCCTTGGCGATATGGCCGATGTGCCAGGCGTTTTCACCCTCGGCCTTGAGCAGGGTCAGGGCTTTTTCCAGCTGGGAGGCGGGCAGGGCGATGATCATACCAACGCCGCAGTTGAAGGTGCGGTACATCTCGTGGCGGGTGACGTTGCCGGCCTGCTGCAGCCAGCTGAACACCGCCGGCCACTGCCAGCTCTGCTCGTCGATCACCGCCTGGGTGTTGGCGGGCAGCACGCGGGGGATATTCTCCCAGAAGCCGCCACCGGTGATGTGAGACAGGGCGTGAATTTCGCACTCCTTGATGAGCTTGAGCACGGGTTTGACGTAGATGCGGGTCGGCTCCAGCAGGGCGTTGGCCAGGGTGGTATCCCCCAGCGGCTGATGCACGTCGGCTTTGGAGACTTCCAAAATCTTGCGTACCAGGGAGAAGCCGTTGGAGTGGGGGCCGCTCGCGGCCAGGGCGATCAGGGCATCCCCGTCACCGACCTTGCTGCCGTCGATGATCTCGCTCTTCTCCACCACACCGACGCAGAAACCGGCGATGTCGTAATCTTCCCCTTCATACATGCCCGGCATCTCGGCGGTTTCGCCGCCCACCAGGGCGCAGCCGGATTGCTCGCAGCCCACACCAATCCCGGTCACCACCGCGGCGGCGGTGTCCACGTCCAGCTTGCCGGTGGCGTAGTAATCGAGGAAGAACAGCGGCTCTGCGCCTTGCACGATCAGGTCATTGACGCACATGGCCACCAGGTCGATGCCGACGGTGTCGTGCTTCTTGAGATCGATGGCGAGACGCAGCTTGGTGCCCACCCCGTCGGTACCGGAAACCAGCACCGGCTCCTTGTAGCCCGCAGGGATTTGACACAGGGCCCCAAAGCCGCCAAGACCACCAAGGACTTCGGGACGACGAGTGCGCTTTGACACGCCTTTGATACGTTCAACCAGTGCATTGCCGGCATCGATATCTACGCCAGCATCCTTGTAGCTCAGTGAGGTTTTGTCAGTCACGCGTATTCCCCGTCATATAAAGAAGTGGAGGGTAAAATTCGGTGCGTATTCTAACAGTGGCGGGGTAAAAGCAGAAAGGAAATCGTTTGCGCGTTTTCGCGTGGAAAAGCTCTACAAGCGGTGGCTTTTGTTGTATGATTCCGCGATTTTTTTGCGCCGGTTGAGAGGAGATAATAATGAAAGTCGTTGAAGTCAAACACCCCCTGGTCAAACACAAGATCGGGCTGATGCGCGAAGGCGATATCAGCACCAAGCGTTTCCGTGAACTGGCCAAAGAAGTGGGCAGTTTGTTGACCTACGAAGCGACCTCTGACTTCGAAACGGAGAAGGTTACCATCGATGGTTGGAACGGGCCAGTGGAAGTTGACCAGATCAAGGGCAAGAAGGTCACCGTCGTGCCCATCCTGCGCGCCGGTCTTGGCATGATGGATGGTGTGCTCGAGCACATGCCGAGTGCCCGTGTCAGCGTGGTCGGTATCTACCGCGACGAAGAGACTCTGCAACCGGTTCCATATTTTGAGAAGATCGTCAGCAACATCGAAGAGCGTCTGGCCCTGGTCATCGACCCCATGCTGGCCACCGGCGGCTCCATGATTGCCACCATCGACCTGCTCAAGAAGAAGGGCTGCCAGTCCATCAAGGTGCTGGTGCTGGTTGCCGCGCCTGAAGGCATCAAGGCGCTGGAAGCCGCTCACCCGGACGTGGAGCTCTACTGCGCCTCCGTCGATCAGGGTCTGAACGAGAAAGGCTACATTGTCCCGGGTCTGGGCGATGCCGGTGACAAGATCTTCGGCACCAAGTAAGCAGACCTTATGACCCGCCTCGCGGGTGTGGAGCCGGCGCCTCGCCGGCTTCGCTGTTTCTACCGCTCAGTCTTGCTGGGAAGCGCGCCTTGCCGCTACCATAAGCACCATCTCCCATTTCGAGAATCTTCTTTATGCTTATACGCTTAGTGACTCTCCTCTGCTGCGCCCTGGCGTTTACGGTGTCGGCCGCCCAGGTGACCGATCTCTATCAGGGCAAGGCGCCGACCAGCGGCGACATGACCGCCGCCCAGTCCCAGGCGCTGGGGGATGTGCTGATCAAGGTCACCGGCCGACGTGACATTGTCACCCAGCCCGACGTGGTCAAGGCGCTGGCCGCACCGGCAGATTATGTGCAGCACTACAGCTATCAGGACGTGGGGCCGGTCAAGTTTCTCAAGGCGGATTTCGACGTCGCCAAGGTCAATGCCCTGATCGCCCAGAGCAAGTTTGCCCTGCTCGGACCCGCTCGTCCGCAGATGGCGCTCTGGCTGGTGCTTGATGAGGGAGAGCGCCGCATCCTGCCTGATCAATCCAGCGATGGTTGGGCCGCCGCACTGCGTACCCAGGCGCAGGCCATGGGGTTGCCGGTCAGCATCCCCTTGATGGATCTCGATGACAATATGGCGGTCAATGCCACCGATGTGTGGGGGCGTTTCGCCGATCCCATTCTCAAGGCGAGCCAGCGTTACGGCGCCGAGATGGTGGTGCTCGGCAAGCTGACGCCCGACGATAAAGAAGAGGGCAAGTGGAGCATCGATTGGGGACTCTATGGCGCCAAGCCGGGTGCCCAGACGAGCGCTGAGCTGGTGGAGTTGACCAAGGGGGAGGGGTCTGGCTCCCAGACCGAGGTGGCGCAAGGGGTTGCCGATGCCCTGGCCGGCTGGCTGGTGCAAAACTATGGCACCCGTCTCTCGGGCGTCATCTCGAGCCAGACCCTGGTGGTGGAAGGGCTGTCTGGCATCGATGACATGATACAGATGCAGAAGATGCTGCAGGGCATGGCCAGTGTCACCAAGGTAGCCATCGGCAAGCTGGAAGGGGACAAGATCACCTTCAATCTCTCTTTGCAGGGCGACAAGGCGGAGCTGGTGCGCGGTCTGCAACTGGAAAGCCGCTTGCGTCAGATTGAAGATACCGACAGCGGTTTGCGCTATCAGTGGTCTCAGCCCTGATCCTGAGTGGGAATCAAGCTGACCGGCCGAGAGCCGCTGTGCGGTTCTCCCGAGCGGCCTGAGAAGCAGTCGCCTGCGCTACCAATGGTCGCATGCTTGATCCTTTCCCCATTATCCCCACCGCCCGGCCGAGTCCGGGCGGTTCTCTATCTGCCGTTGCAATGATACACTTGGGCACAAATGTCACAGTCAAAGCCCAACGAGTGAAGCAACCGGCCCAACTGTCTTTAGCCGTACAATTACCGGATGATGAAACCTTCGTCAGTTTTTATCCCGGCAACAATGCCCATTTGATCACCGCACTGAAGAATGCGGCCATTGGTCAGGGCTCACCTTTCCTCTATTTCTGGGGAGCCAAGGGCTCGGGTCGCTCCCACCTGCTGCACGCCACCTGCGCCGAGGTCAATGCGCGCGACGCCGCGGCTGCCTATCTCTCCCTCGATCAGTTTGAACAGCTGGATCCCAGCATGCTCGATGCCCTCGAGAGCCTGCCCCTGGTCTGTCTCGACAGCCTGGAAGCCATCGCCGGCAACGCCTTGTGGGAGCGGGCCCTGTTCGATTTCTACAATCGCTGGAAAGAGAAGGGTGAGGGGACGCTGGTGGTCACCGGCTGCAGCGCACCGCGCAAGCTCGGGCTGCAACTACCGGATCTCGCCTCGCGCCTCGACTGGGGGGTGAGTTTTCACCTCGACGAGCTCGACGATGAGGGCAAGCTCAGTGCCCTGCAGCTGCGCGCCGAGCTGAGAGGCTTTAAGCTCCCCATCGACGTGGGTCGTTTCCTGCTCAACCGGCTGTCCCGCGACATGCGTACCCTGCTCGCGACCCTCAATCAGCTCGACAACGCCTCCTTTCGCGCCAAGCGCAAACTCACCATCCCCTTTGTGAAAGAGATCCTCGAGCTCTGATCGCCGTTGGTGGCGGTATCGCTCCTCCACCAATGAAATACGAGCAAAAAGAAACCCCGGCACCAGGCCGGGGTTTTTTATTGCTATCAACAAGTTATCAGTGGAACTGATCTTCTTCGGTCGAACCGGTCAGCGCCGTGACCGAGGACTGACCACCCTGGATGACGGTGGTGACCTTGTCGAAGTAGCCGGTACCGACTTCCTGCTGGTGCGCCACGAAGGTGTAGCCACGGGTCGCCGCGGCAAATTCCGGCTCCTGCACCATCTCGACGTAGTGCTTCATCCCTTCGCCACGGGCGTACTGGTAGGCCAGCTCGTACATGTGGAACCACATGTTGTGAATACCCGCAAGGGTGATGAACTGGTACTTGTAGCCCATGTCGGACAACTCCTGCTGGAAGCGGGCGATGGTGGCATCGTCCAGGTTCTTCTTCCAGTTGAAGCTTGGTGAGCAGTTGTAGGCCAGGATGGTGTCCGGGTACTGGGCCTTGATGGCTTCGGCAAACTGACGCGCCTCGTCCAGGTCTGGTTTGGCGGTTTCACACCACACCATGTCAGCATAAGGGGCGTAGGCCAGGCCGCGGGAGATGGCCTGCTCGATGCCAGCTTGCACCTTGTAGAAGCCCTCGGCGGTACGCTCACCGGTCAGGAAGCCGGCATCGTAGGGATCGGCGTCCGTGGTCAGCAGGTCGGCCGCGTTGGCGTCGGTACGGGCAATCACCAGGGTGGTGGTGCCACAGACGTCAGCCGCCAGACGGGCCGCGACCAGCTTTTGCACCGCTTCCTGGGTTGGTACCAGTACCTTGCCGCCCATGTGGCCGCACTTCTTGACAGAGGCGAGCTGATCTTCGAAGTGCACGCCGGCGGCGCCCGCTTCGATCATGCCCTTCATCAGCTCAAACGCATTCAGCACGCCACCGAAACCGGCCTCGGCATCCGCCACGATCGGCAGGAAGTAGTCGATGAAACCGGCGTCTTGCGGGCCGACTTTATTGGCCCACTGGATCTGGTCGGCGCGGGCGAAGGAGTTGTTGATGCGCTCCACCACGGACGGTACCGAGTTGGCCGGGTAGAGGGACTGATCCGGGTACATGGTGGAGGAGAGGTTGTTGTCCGCCGCCACTTGCCAGCCGGAGAGGTAGATGGCCTCGATGCCTGCCTTGGCCTGCTGCACCGCCTGGCCACCGGTCAGGGCGCCGAGGCAGTTGACGTAGCCCTTCTTGGCGCTGCCGTGGATCAGTTCCCACAGTTTGTCGGCGCCGCGCTGGGCCAGGGTGTGTGCCGGCTGCAAGCTCCCGCGCAGATTCACCACGTCTTCTGCGCTGTAGCCGCGCTTGATCCCTTTCCAGCGGGGGTTCTCTGCCCAGTCTTTCTCGATAGCCTGGATCTGTTGCTCACGGGTCAGTGCCATATCAGTTCCCTCTTTCATTGATTTCACGTGTCCATTGTTTGTTATTGGCGAGCCCAGTACCGGGCTCATATTCAGAGCCGCTCGTAACCGGGCAGCGTCAGAAAATCGATCAGGGTATCGGCGCAGGTGATCTGCTCCATCAGCCCGCTGGCCTCAGCGAAGCGGCCGGCTTGCCAGCGGGCCTCGCCGACTTCGGTTTTAACTACTTGTTGCTCTTCGGCCAGCATCTGGCGGAACAGGGTCTTGGTCACCACCTGGCCGTTTGACAGCGATTTGCCGTGGCGGATCCACTGCCAGATGGAGGTGCGGGAAATCTCGGCGGTGGCCGCATCTTCCATCAGGCCGTAGATGGGCACGCAGCCGTTGCCACCTATCCAGGCTTCCAGATATTGCAGGGCGATGCGGATATTGGTGCGCATGCCCGCCTCGGTACGCTCACCCTCGCAGGGGGCCAGCAGCTCGGCGGCGGTGATGGGAGCATCTTGCTCACGCAGCACGGTGATCTGGTTCTTTTCGCCGGCGGGAATGGCGGCATTGAACACCGCCATGGCGGTATCGGCGAGGCCGGGGTGGGCTACCCAGGTACCGTCGTGACCGTTGTTGGCTTCCCGCTCCTTGTCCGCCTTCACCTTGGCGAACACCTGCTCATTCACTGCGGGATCCTTGGCCGGAATAAAGGCCGCCATGCCACCCATGGCGAGGGCACCGCGCTGGTGGCAGGTCTTGATCAGCAGGCGCGAGTAGGCGCTCAAGAACGGCTTGTCCATGGTGACCACCTGACGGTCCGGCAGGACACGGTCGGGGTGGTTCTTCAGGGTCTTGATGTAGCTGAAGATGTAGTCCCAGCGGCCGCAGTTGAGCGCAACGATGTGATCCTTCATCTGATAGAGCAGCTCGTCCATCTCGAACACCGCCGGCAAGGTTTCAATCAGCACGGTTGCCTTGATGGTGCCACGGGGCAGGCCGAACTTGTCTTCGGTCCAGGCGAACACCTCGCTCCACCAGCGCCCTTCCAGGTGGCTCTGCAACTTGGGCACATAGAAGTAGGGGCCTGAGCCCTTGGCCAGCAGCGCCTGGTAGTTGTGCAGGAAGTAGAGCGCGAAGTCGAACAGGCCGCCGGGAATGGGGGCGCCGTCGAAGGTGACGTGTTTTTCCGGCAGGTGCAGGCCGCGCACCCGGCAGACCAGTACCGCCGGATTGGCGTTGAGGCGATATGACTTGCCCTCGGGACTCTGGTAGGCGACGGTGCCATTGACCGCATCACGCAGGTTGATCTGACCCTCGATCACCTTATTCCAGGCCGGTGCCAGGGAGTCTTCGAAGTCGGCCATGAACACTTTCACGTTGGCGTTGAGGGCATTGATCACCATCTTGCGCTCGACCGGCCCGGTGATCTCCACCCGCCTGTCCTGCAAATCGGCAGGGATGCCGCGCACCGTCCAGTTGCCCTCGCGAATATGGGCGGTTTCAGGCAGGAAGTCCGGCAACTCGCCACCGTCGATGCGTGCCTGGCGGGCCACCCGCTGTTTCAGCAGTTCATCCCGTTGAGGGGCAAAGCGCTCCACCAGTTCAGATACCAGGGCCACCGCAGCGGGCGTCAGAATTTGCGCGTATTCGGGAAGCATCTCGCCTTGTATACGCAGACGGGTGCTGCTGATGGTCTGGGCTGGTGCCGACATAGGGTTCACTCCTTTGAAAGTTACATTTTGAACTTATTAACTACGACTAACGTCGATCCCTGTTTTTCTTAACCCCGTTGAAACAGCGAGGTAACACGCTTACTAAGGTGCAAAACATTGTGCGTCCCGTCAACCTCATTTTTTAAACAGCCGTTTTTGGTTGGTTATTAAGATTATGTTTTTAATGGATTTATTTGGTTAGCGTAAAAGCTCTACGCAGATGGTTATGCTCTTGTTCATCCCGCTCCCCAGGCAGGGTAGATGGGCGCTCTACCAGACACGCAAAATGTAATTAATTACGTAATAAAATTACCAATGCAAAAACAAATCCCGACCTAACTCCAAGCTTGGTAAAAACGTGCGTATGAAATACAGACTGTGAATGCAGTGAGTATCCAGTTCGCAGCGGCGTTGGTTGGTGAACTGCTGTTTAAAACCAAATAAGGAAATGAGCGGGGGAGGGGCGCAGGGGGGATGCGTCATTGAAATGACGAGCAAAAACGTAGGTTTGTATCATTGGACCGTGCAGGGAGAGGAGGGCGTTCAAGGGATGTAGGTAGCTATTAATGCTAATAATGAGCATTAATTAAGCATTTTATTGTTATTTTTATCGGCGAGAGTTTGCCGGGAGATATAGCGCAAGATGGGGTCGACAATCGGCCATCCGAGCGTTGCAGGTGGTGGCACTGGGTGGATGGCACCGGGTTGCCTCAATAGTCATCATCCGGGGCGGCGAGATCGATCACATCGAGGTGCACCATGTTGCCGTACTCGGTATCAGCGGATTCGATGGCGGTGGGCTGAGACGAGAGAAGGGGCTGGTCGGGCTGGGTATCAACTATATGCGTCATGGGTGCTTGCCTCATTGAATTGCAAGCCGGTTGGTGACTCCCTCACCCGATTATCCACCTCCTTGTATGAATGGCCGGCGGAAAAGTTGCGTATCCTAGCGACACTTTATAAAAGCTTCAAGTGGTTCTGTATAAAAAACATGCCAGCGCTGTGTTTGTGGTCGATGGCAGCAGGATGGCGAGGTGCAGACGAGAATAAGAGAAGAAGATAGCGTGGGGAAGAAAGTGCAGACAAAAAAATAGCCCAGTCGAGAGACTGGGCTATTTTCGGGGAAAATGGTCGGTGTGAGAGGATTCGAACCTCCGACCCTCTACACCCCATGCAGATGCGCTACCTGGCTGCGCTACACACCGACGGAGTCAGCTCGGCTGACGGAGAAGGAGTCTAATGGTATGACCAAGTGGGTGCAACTCCTTTTTTATCAGAGAGATGCCGATTGCTTCTTTATTGTTCAGAGGCGATGCAACTTGGGCTAAAGCGGGGGATTTGGCATAATCGGCGGCCATTCGTACTGGGCTCTTTGGGGCCGCATGCTTCCTATGCCAGACCACCCCCGGCACCGATTGCAGGCCAGTCAGTGGTAAATAGGGAGCCGGTAGAGAAACATGGATCAGAGACATGCAAAAAGATAAGCAAAGAGACAAGCAAGAGGAGCGGGCGTGACGCCATCAGAGAAGACTGACGATATCAGCCAGACAGAGCAAGACGAGCACTGGATGCGCCGCGCCATGGCGTTGGCCAGCCAGGCAGAAGGGATCGGGGAGATCCCGGTCGGTGCCGTGCTGGTGCTGGGGGGCGAGGTGGTAGGCGAGGGTTGGAATCGTTCCATCAGCGAACATGACGCCTGCGCTCATGCGGAGATCATGGCGATCCGCGCCGCCGGGGCGCGCTTGCAGAACTACCGGCTGCTCGACAGCACCCTCTATGTGACCCTGGAGCCCTGCTGCATGTGCGCCGGCGCTCTCATCCACAGTCGAGTCAAGCGGGTGGTGTTTGGCGCCCGGGATCTCAAAACGGGCGCCGCGGGCTCGGTGTTCGAGATCTTGCAGGACCCCCGCCACAACCACAGGGTCGAGCTCTGTGGCGATGTGCTGGCGGATGCCTGCTCGGCCCAGCTCTCGGCCTTTTTCAAACGGCGCCGGGCCGAGAAGAAGGCAGAAAAACGGGCGTTGAAGCAGGTAAACGACCAAGACGCCTGATCAATGTGGGGAAGCATCGGCTTCCCCTGCGCTTCACTATATCGAATCCCCCTTTATAAACAGTAAGTTGCAGCTATCATTTCTGATCGCTGCAGCGCGTCGCTTCTCCTGCAAAGAACCTGCTCTTCATCACCCTTGATGTAACAAAACTGTCATGCAACCGCCATATAATGCCGCCAAGCCTAGCTCACATTGAGGTTTTGCATGTCATCGGAATCGATCAACCTGGTCATGGCGGGCAGTAGAAAACGCCGGATCAAGGACAAGTTGGCCAAGTACGGAGTGACCACAGGGGGTGGTCTGGTACTGGTGGCCCTGTTGCTTATATTCTTCTATCTGCTCTATGTGGTGAAACCCATCTTCAATGGCGCCAGCATGGAAGCAACCTCCTCCTTCACCTTGCCGGTACAGGGCAAGACCGCCTGGCTTGGCGTTGAAGAGCAGAACGAGATCGGTTATCGCTTCAGCGACCAGGGTCAGGTCAGCTTCTTCGTGGTGCAAGCCGATGGCAACCTCAAGGTGGGTCAGGTGCTGGGTCAGACCCAGATTGCCGGCAAGATCACCGCCGTCGCGACCCCGGCCCCGGGCCAGAAGCTGATCGCCTATGGCTTTGCCGATGGCAAGGCGCAGGTCGTTCAGCCTTATTTCAAGGTCTCCTATCCCAACGACGTGCGGGTCATCGAACCCAGCCTGCAATATCCCTTCGGTGAGGAGCCCATGGTGGTCGATCCCCAGGGCAAGGCGTTGCAGCACCTGGTATTTGAGGCGACCAAGGACAAGATGGCCGCCGCCGCCATGACTGAAGACGGTCGTGGCGTGATGACGGTACTGAGCGGCGAGGAGAACTTCCTCTCCGGCGAAGTGGAGTGGAGCAGCCAAAACTACGCCATTCCCTCCCTGCCGCGCCATGTGGATCAGATGTTGCTGACCCCCAACCTGCGCGTGCTGTTCGTGCGCGAAGGCAACCGTCTGTCGGTCTATGACATTCACAACCTCAGCGACATCTCGCTGCGCGACGTGATGGAAATCAACGCCCCCAACGCCAACGTGACCCAGGTCGAGCTGCTCTCCGGCGCCTCTTCTCTGCTGGTGGGCAATGACAACGGCATCATCTCCCAGTGGTTCGAAGTCGCGAAGGATGGCAAGCGCCAGTTCGCCCAGATCCGCGACTTCAAGGGTGATGGCCCGGTCGACCTGCTGACCCCCGAGCACTTCCGTAAGGGCTTCATCAGCAGCGCCAAGGACGGTACCGTCAGCTTCTTCCACGCCACCGGCGAGACCAAGCTGTTGAGCGAGAAGGTCGAAGGCGGCGCCCTGGCGGCGCTGGCCATCTCCCCTCGCCATAACCTGTTGATGATGCAGCAGGAGAACAACTTCAAGTTGTTCTCTGTCGAGAACGATCACCCCGAGGTGACCTGGTCGGCGCTCTGGCAACAGGTGTGGTACGAAGGCTATCCCGAGCCGCAATATGTGTGGCAGTCCACCTCCGCCAGCAACGATTTTGAAGCCAAGCTGAGCCTGGTACCGCTGGTGTTCGGGACCCTCAAGGCTTCCTTCTACGCCATGCTGTTCGCGGTGCCGCTCGGTGTGGCCGGTGCCATCTATACCGCCTACTTCATGTCGGCGGGCCTGCGCAAATACGTCAAGCCGACGGTAGAAATCATGGCGGCGCTGCCGACCGTGATCCTGGGCTTCCTGGCCGGTCTCTGGCTCGCCCCCATCATCGAAGGGGCGCTACCCGGGGTGATCCTGCTACTGATCCTGCTGCCGATGGGGATGCTGCTGACGGCGCTGATCTGGAACTACCTGCCGGAGCGCGGCCGGACCTGGCTGCCGGACGGCTGGCACGCCATCTTGCTCATTCCGGTGCTGCTGTTCATCGGTTGGGGCGCCTTCGCCCTGAGCCCGCTCATCGAGAACGCCTTCATGCACGGGGATTCGCGCATCTGGCTGACCAACGAGATGGGTATCAAGTTTGACCAGCGCAACTCCCTGGTGGTCGGTATCGCCATGGGCTTTGCGGTCATTCCCACCATCTTCTCCATCGCCGAGGATGCGGTGTTCTCGGTGCCCAAGCACCTCACCCAAGGGTCGCTCGCGCTCGGCGCCACGCCCTGGCAAACCCTGAGCCGGGTGGTGATCCTGACCGCGAGTCCGGGCATCTTCTCGGCGGTGATGATGGGCCTTGGCCGCGCCGTGGGCGAGACCATGATAGTGCTGATGGCGACCGGCAATACCCCCATCATGGACTTCTCCATGTTCCAGGGGCTGCGCACCCTGGCGGCGAATATCGCGGTGGAAATGCCGGAATCGGAAGTGGGCAGCTCCCACTATCGGGTTCTGTTCCTCGCGGCCTTCGTCCTGTTTGTCTTCACCTTTATGTTCAACACCCTGGCCGAGTTCATCCGTCAGCGGTTGCGCGAAAAATACAGCTCTCTGTAATGCGCAGTTCTATTAAAAAGCGGCGTTCTGTATATGAACAAGGAATCGATAATGGGTAAGTGGTTTAAATCAGGGGCCCCCTGGATCTGGATGACCGGCGGTGCCGTCAGCCTGAGTCTGATAGCGGTACTGGGTCTGTTGCTGCTGATCGGCTGGCGTGGTCTGATCTACTTCTGGCCGCACCCCATCTATGAGTGGCAGTTGCAGGATGAGCATGGCAACAAGAGCGTGCTGATCGGCGAGATCAACGATCGTGAACTGGTTCCGGTCGAGCGGCTGCGCTCCGCCGGTCAGGCGCTGGCCGGGGAGGATCGCGAGGAGCTGACCCGTTATCTGGTCAAGACCGGCAACCGCGAATTCGTCGACCTCGATTTTCGCTGGGTGCTGGAGACCGACATCAAGTCCCGGACCCTGCCGGCCGAGCTCGCCATGGTCGAGCGCACCACCAACGGCAACTTCTACGGCTACATCGTTGGGGTGAAAGAAGATGGCAAGGCGCTGACGGCAGACTTGCACCCCGCTCTGCAGCGGGTGCTGGCCCGGGCCAATGCGCTTTCCGAACAGGCCAACGATCTGCAAAAGGGTGACATCGGCAGCATCAACTACCAGCTGGAGCGGCTGCGCCTGAAAGAGCGCAAGGCCGAGCTGGAAGGGGAACTGACTGACGCACTCAAGATGGATCTCGCCAAACAGCGGCAGACCCTCAACGATAGCTACCAGGTGCTGGAGAAGGAGCTGTTCTCCCTGCGCACCCAGGCGGACCGGGACTCCATCACCGTCAAGGACATGCGTGGCGAACTGGTCAGCATGCCCATGTCCAAGGTACTGGACGTGGTATGGCCCAACGACATGAGCCTGCCGGCCAAGGTGGGGCACTGGTTCCATCAGATTGGCAAGTTTGTCTCCGATGACCCCCGCGAGGCCAACACCGAGGGCGGCGTGTTCCCGGCCATCTTCGGGACCGTGTTCATGGTGCTGTTGATGGCGGTCATCGTCACGCCACTCGGCGTGGTGGCGGCGGTCTACCTGCACGAATACGCGGGCAAGAACAACCTGACCAAGATCATCCGCATCGCGGTGATCAACCTGGCGGGTGTGCCTTCCATCGTGTACGGGGTGTTTGGTCTGGGCTTCTTCGTCTACACGCTCGGCGGCTCGCTCGATCAGCTGTTCTATCCGGAAGCGCTGCCGAGCCCGACCTTTGGCTCCCCCGGCGTCATCTGGTCGGCGCTGACCCTGGCTATCCTGACCCTGCCGGTGGTGATCGTCTCCACCGAAGAGGGGCTGGCGCGTATCCCGAGTACCATTCGTCAAGGCTCGCTGGCGCTGGGCGCCACCCAGGCCGAGACCCTGTGGCGCATCGTGTTGCCCATGGCGAGCCCGGCCATCATGACCGGCCTTATCCTTGCGATAGCGCGCGCAGCTGGTGAAGTGGCGCCGCTGATGCTGGTGGGGGTGGTGAAATTGGCACCGACCCTGCCGATGGATGGCAACTTCCCGTACCTGCACGTGGAGCGCAAGTTCATGCACCTGGGCTTCCACATCTACGACGTCGGCTTCCAGAGCCCGAACGTCGAGGCGGCAAGGCCGCTGGTGTATGCCACCTCCTTCCTGCTGGTGACGGTGATCGTCGGCCTGAATTTGACGGCTATCGGTATTCGTAACCACCTGCGTGAGAAATTCCGGTCGCTGGAGCATTAATCCAGCCACCCCAGAGACAAGAGATGCGCGGCCAGCGGCCGCCATCAGCAGCATGATGGTCGCCGGAGTACATCCGGCCACCTTGAACTGATTGAGGTAACAGATGATCAACGTAACACCGACTTCGACCCAGCATACCGCCCTGGACTTGCTCAACCTGAGCCCGGAACAGACCGCGCTCGAGGTCAAGGATCTCAACCTGTATTACGGCAACAAGCAGGCGCTGTTCAACGTCAACATGAAGATCCCGAAAGGGCAGGTGACGGCTTTTATCGGCCCGTCCGGTTGTGGTAAGTCGACTCTGCTGCGCTGCATCAACCGGATGAACGATCTGGTGGAGATCTGCCGCATCGAGGGAGAGATCCAGCTGCACGGCCACAACATCTATGACAAGAGCGTGGATGTTTCCGCCCTGCGCCGTCAGGTGGGCATGGTGTTCCAGCGCCCCAACCCCTTCCCCAAGTCCATCTACGAGAACGTGGTTTATGGCCTGCGTCTGCAGGGCATCAACGACCGCCGCACCCTGGATGAGGCCGCCGAACGTTCACTGCGCGGCGCGGCCCTGTGGGAAGAGGTGAAGGATCGGCTGCATGACAATGCCTTCGGCCTGTCCGGTGGTCAGCAGCAGCGTCTGGTCATCGCCCGTGCCATCGCCATCGAGCCGGAAGTCTTGCTGCTCGATGAACCGACCTCGGCGCTGGATCCTATCTCCACCCTGACTATCGAGGAGCTGATCAACGAGCTCAAGAGCCAGTTCACCGTGGTTATCGTCACCCACAACATGCAGCAGGCAGCGCGGGTGTCGGATCAGACCGCCTTCATGTACATGGGCGAGCTCATCGAGTACTCGAACACCAACACCATCTTCACCACCCCGGCCAAGAAGAAGACCGAGGACTACATCACCGGTCGTTACGGCTAAGACCCGAGCGATGGGACAAAGGGTTATTGATATGAATAGCCTGAAGGTCAATAAACACGACAAAGGGTGTTATTGGTATGAACAGCCTGAACGTCAATAAACGCATTAGCGGTCAGTTCAGTGGCTAAGGCATAATCGGAGCAATAAGGATTATTTGTATGGACAATATGAACCTCAATAAACACATCTCCGGTCAGTTCAATGCCGAGCTGGAAAACGTGCGTAATCAGGTGCTGGTGATGGGCGGCCTGGTCGAGCAGCAGCTGACTGATGCCATCGCCGCCATTCACATCCAGGATCTGGATGCGGCGCGCAAGATAGTAGCCAACGACCACAAGGTCAATGCGATGGAAGTGGCGATCGACGAAGAGTGCACCCGCATCATCGCCAAGCGCCAGCCCACCGCCTCCGACCTGCGCCTGGTGATGGCCATCATCAAGACCATCACCGATCTGGAGCGCATCGGCGACGTGGCGGACAAGATTGCCCGCATGCTGACCGACAACGCCAACAAGCCGCAGCCGCCGCTGGTGTCGCTCGAGAACATGGGGCGTCGCACCATCAAGATGCTGCACGACGTGCTCGACGCCTTCGCCCGCATGGATCTGGAGGCGGCCATCGTCGTCTACAAGGAAGATGACAAGGTGGACCGGGAGTACGAGTCCATCATCCGCGAGCTGATGACCTACATGATGGAAGATCCGCGCACCATACCCCAGGTACTGAACGTGCTGTGGGCGGCGCGCGCCATCGAGCGGGTCGGCGATCGTTGCCAGCACATCTGCGAATACATCGTCTACTACGTCAAGGGCAAGGACGTGCGCCACACCAAGGCTGATGAGCTGAGCGACTTGCTCGGCAAACATTGAGTCTGATTGCTGGCTCAATACGGCTGGCACGGCGACAACCAAGACGGCTGATTATGCGGTCTATCGGCCAGTAATCCGTTGTAAATGAATAAAAAGGCGCGTTGAGCGCCTTGAGTTGACAGGCTAATTAATTGAAATAAAAGGATTTATTTTAATTCTTGTCCACGTAGTGACCACATCGAGAAACTAGAAATAAAAAGCCCCAGTCATCGCTGGGGCTTTTTTGTTTGGCGGACGCACCGGTGAAACCAATGATCAACGCAGTTCGTTGATGTTGTGGTTACCATGACTGCCTAGGCTGTCTTTTTTTGTTTCCTATGTTTTTGAAATTAATGGATTTTTCTTTTCTTTCGCCCTAAATGTGTCCACGCTATGGCAATGTGGAGCTATGAATCAACTCAGTAACCGGCCAGGGGGTCCACTTCTACTAGAGCAGTATCAAGCGTGACCTGCCCCACAGAAAATCTATTTTCTGTGGGGCAGGTCAACCAGCGTATCCAAGGTCGCTGAGCCCTTTCAAAGTTTCAGTTATCAAATCCCCCCTCATTACACCTAACTGTCTGAAACAAAATGTCTTCCAGCGGTCCCCTCGCACCAAACCGGATCCTTCCTGATTTTTCAAATCCTCACGGAAAACACGGCCACTCTAATACATTCAAAGGCTTACGTTTTAGGTATCGCTAACCAGACCTCTTTCAAACTGTAAAACCCTGCACTTTCCTTCGATCCTTTCAGATCCTCACCAAGCCGAAGATCCTTTATCTGGCGCGGTCTGGGCCTATGGCTTTGCGGTAATCCACTTTTGCAAAAAATTTTATCGGTGAACCCCGCAGGCGGGAGCGGATGAGCGCGGTTTCCGTGACGCAGACGCGGCGGTGGGTGTCGCCGCCATGCGCAGGGAGGCTGTGAGCGTTCGCA
Organism: Aeromonas tecta; assembly: GCF_000820185.1. Classification (GTDB taxonomy): domain Bacteria; phylum Pseudomonadota; class Gammaproteobacteria; order Enterobacterales; family Aeromonadaceae; genus Aeromonas; species Aeromonas tecta. The sequence goes on along the minus strand of NZ_CDCA01000046.1, from coordinate 45,760 downwards.
GGCTTCACGTATGATGCAGCGCTGCCCGATGGCTGCCTCTTCATGTGGCGCCATTCCCTGGCCATGCTCAGGCGCTGTCAGGCAGATAGAAGAAGGCCCCACGGTGTGGGGCCTTCTTCGCTTGGTGACTTACTCGATGATGGGGGATAGCTGGTCTGCCAACTGCTTGGCCTGTTGGCCATGTCCCGTCATGGCCTCGTTGTTACCAGGTACTGGCCCGCCGCTGTGGGTGTGGCTGGCAGTGGCCGCGGCCAGCAGCTCCACCACGTTCATCAGCTGCAGCAGCAGTCGGAAGATGTTCACACCCTCGCTCCCCATCCATGAACGGGGTGCCTCCAGGTGCTGCAGCTCGCCGGCAACAGCTCGGCGCAGTTGTCCCACCACCTCGACCAGATCCCCCGCCGTGGTCTGGCTCATATTACCCAGACTCGCCAGAGTGAGATCGTCGCCGGCCAGCAGCTCGATGGCCCCCAGCGCTTCGATGAGCTTGAGCCCGCCCACCTCCTCGATACTGTGCTGAGCCACCTGCAGCCGATGCTGGCCATGTTCCCCCAGGTAGTCGTCACTCTGGTGGTGCATCTGCAGGGCTCGGTCATGCAGGCGCCGGTCGGTATGGCGGCGCAGGTTGCCCACGGTATCGGTGCGGTGGAACACCTCGGCCCGTTGCTGCTGCAACTGCTCACCCGGGGCGATGTCTGGCAAGGACCAGCTGCTGCCGAGCACGGTACGGATAAAGGGCCGGTCGGCCCGCCCAAAGGCAAACCCCAGCTCAATCAGCGTCCCCTCGAGGGGGAACTGCAGCAGCCCTTGCTCCTGCCCGCCGAACTGCACCGGTAGCGGCACGGCCCGATAAAGCGGGGTTGCCTTGTCCGGTTGGCCATCCTCACCCAGCAGTTGCACGTCCACCGCATAGCGGGGGCGAAAGGGGTCATTGAGCTGGCCAGCGCTGGCCTGATCGCTGATGGCCTCGACCCGCCCGAACTTGGGTAGGTGCATCTTGTCGGCGAGCTCCGGGAACACCCCCTCTATCTTGCGCCGTTCCGGTGACTTGGTGACCTTGCCAGGGGTGGCCGTGGTCAGGGTCATTTCTTCACCCTTGAGCCGCACCCGCATCACCCGCTTGCCGTTGATGATGGTGCCGGGTCGGATGGACGGGACCGGCGACAGGGTCAGGGTGTCGCCCGCTTGGCGGCCTGACCAGGCGGAATCAAGTGTCACCTCCTTGCCATGCCAGCGGCTGTCGGCATGGCTGCCCACAAAGATGGCGCCATTGGGTTGCTGGTACCAGACAAAGTCGGGCACCTCAAAGGCGCGGCCAGCGTTGTCGAGCAGCTGATAACCTGTGCCGGCGCTGGTGAAGTTCGGGATCGGCCGGTCGGTGTAGTCGCTGCCCTGGGGCAGCAGGAAGGTCAGCCCAGTTTGGTCGGTCAGCCAGGCCAGCAGGCCGCGCAGGGTGGCGTGTTGCTGGCTGACCGGCAGCCGGGAGCCCAGGGCACCGGCCAGCTCGCGGCACAGCAGCTTGCTGGCGCCATTGGCGGCAGGCTGCACGTCGTACACGTAACCGGTGAACCAGCGGCGCAGGTCACCGTTATAGCCGGTGTCCAGGGTGAAGGTCTGCCCCTTGCTGGCCGTTCCTTCAATGGTCAGGGCGGCGCGGCCGCCGGCGTTGATGTCCAGCACAAGGTCATGGTCGACTAGGTGCACAGGCTGGCCGGCGAGGGTCAGTGACGTGGAGAGTTTCATGCCAGCATGTCATCCATCGGTTTGAGCACATAGCGCTCGAAGCTGCTGAGGTCTTGCTCGTCGTCACCAGTCCCTTTGGTGCCAGGCTTGGCGGCGCTGGTGTTGGCGGTACCCTGGCCGACGGTGGGGGCTTTCTTCGGCAAGCGTTGTTCGCGCTTCTCCGGTACCGAGTTGAACTCCTTCAAGGTGAACTGCACCTGCCAGGCCAGCAGCCCCTCCTGTTCGCTGGCGGTGATGCGCCCGGCAAACTTGGCCTGGCGCACCTTCACCGACTTGGCCAACAGCGAGCCGACCCGGTAGACGTGACGCTTTCCGCCATTGCCCTTGGCATCGGCCAGCTCAAACAGCCGGCTCAGCATGCGCTCATCCTTGAACGGAATGAGGCCGGAGATGTCGAGCTCCTTGCCCTTGGCGCCCTGTTCGGCGCTGCTGGTTGAGCTGGTCTGGCCGCTCTGGTCCTTGTCCTGAAACTGCATCGATGCGGACACCCGCATCGACTTCATGATGATGGGCTCGCCATCGAGGGTCAGCATGGCTTGGCTCATGGGGTTAACTCCTGCCAGAAGGTGAGCGGGGACGGGGAGAGCAGCAGGGCACCGACCGTCATGCTCTGACTGTGGTCTGGTGGGGAGCTTTGCCCGAGTTGGGCGGCAAGGCTGGCCGTATCCCCCTGCCCTTGCCAGTGCCAGAGCGTGCCGGAGAGGGTGCCCAGCTTGGCCTGCGCCTCGGCGAGAGTGACCAGGCGGTTGGCACGGCGCTTCGCCAGCCCCTGCAGCTTGGCAATCGGGGTCTGGCTGTCCCGGGCCAGGCTCTCTAACTGGGCTAGCTCTGCCCCCAGAGCCAGGCGGGTAGGGCGCAGCGGTGCCCAGGTCAATGGCTCATCGGCGCGCCAGCGCGGCACCTTGGCCGCGGTGGGCTGGCTCATGGTGTCGTTGTTGGCGGTGAGGCGGCGCAGGGTGGCGCACCACTCCGGCAACGGCAGCAGGGCGCAGAGGATAGCCAGCTGCTTGGCCAAGTCCTCGGCGCTATTGCCGGTGACCAGCCAGGCGAGGGCATGCAGTTGGCCGCTGGGCAGAAGGGGGTCTGCCCCGTCTTGCAGTTTGGCGGCCAGGGTGGCCACTGCATTGGGGGCAGCTAGGCTGAACTGCTGGCCCTGCTGTTGGCCGACCCCGTGCAGGTAGGGGGTGACGGTGAGGCAGCGGCCAGTGACCAGCAACTGGTCGAGCTCGGCGCGCAGACCCGCCAGGGTGGCGGCCTGCTCGCTGAGCGGGTGGGTCCGGTACTGGGCCCGCCCGGTAAGCTCCTGCAGGCGCGCGATGGCGCTATCTTGGGTGGCCGGGAGCTGGCCTAGCACGCCCTGGGCGTGGGAGTGCAGGCTGGCGACACTGGCGGGCCAGGCCAGCTGGCCTCGTGTCCAACTCATTGCGGCGCCTCTGGCCAAGTGACCTCTGCGGGCCAGCCTTCGCTTTGCGGTAAGCGGTAGAGGGCGACCCGGTAGCGCTGCCAGGCGGTGAGTTGTTCGCGCTCTGGCTCGCTGATGATGCCCAGCTTGTCGGCATCCTCCAGCGGTGCCATGGCGGTGGCAGCTTGCTTGAGTAACGCATTCAGGCGGGTTTGCTGCTCGGCCTCGGTTAGCGGGGGAGGTGTTAGCACCTCGATATCGCCAAACTCACCAAATACCGCCCGGCTGTAGAGCTCGCGCCCATGAGCCTCTGGGTCATCTTTTCGTGCAGTGAACTGCACGGGGGCGGGGAGGTGGGAAAACAATACATCCAACGTGATCGAGGTGGTGTCATCCGACATGTGGCGAGGGTGCAATGCACTGATGATTTGAATCTGTTCCATGGTAGTGACCGTGTTACGCGATGCGGATAAAGAGAGTCGAGCGGTCATCCCACCGATCATCCCCGTTCATGTTGAGAAGGCTGCCGAGCTGCTTCCATGTTCCAGGTAAGGCAATCCCGTTGTCATAACTCCATTCGCCACCACCCGATGGGCGTAGATAACCGCCGGCAATCACGCCACTGAGCCCGGGCTGGCCCACGCCGTTAACCAGTGCGGCAAACATATAGGTACCGACTTGCCCCCAGCCACCTGCGACGATATCGGCGTTGCCGCTGGCGGCATTCTTGCCTGCGAAGTTGCCAACCACCCAATCAACCACATTAGTGCCACCGAGTCGGGGGCTAAACAGATCGCCATTGGGTTCTATTCTCCAACCACCTGGAGAGAGCAATTGGCCGGCATTGGAAAGCTGCCAGATTTTGGTGAAGTTCCCCCCATCCGTGCCGACAAACACATGGGCAAGGTTGCCCGCGTTGGTGTCGTTGTTGAAAACTCCGTGATACATCTCAACGGCCCAGTATCCGGGGTAAACAAATTGAGTACCCATAAGGCCGTGCAGCGTGCCATTTCCCCCAACAGGTTGAGGTTCAAGCCAAAATGGGCACTGCCCCATCGCTGTCCAGGCACGGTTGGCAGCTTGATAGTTAGCACGGAATCGACCTGACAGCGTACGGAAGCCATCGCCATCCACTTCACCGTAGCCATGTATATCTCCAGCTGAGCCATTGCCACGAGCGAAGCGGATAGATTGCTGATTCACCGGTTTGTAAATCAATGAGGACGAATGGTCAGGCTGACTCAGTTCAAGGATGTTGTGACTGGATGACTCAATCCTTGCGTAGCCCTTGGCCACGACCATGGGGCCGCTGACGGTCACGCCACCACTTGCAGGGAACTGCATCGGCGCATCTTTCCACGTTCCGTCAAGGTAGCGATGAAAACCGTAGTAGCCATTTGATGAGTCCATCCCTAAGCCCCAGCTCACCCCGGAAAGGTCAGCATTGGGGCTAAATTTGAGGCCGGCATTGTCCGAAATCCGCATGCTGTTCGTAGTAAAGCGCTTGTAGAAGGTGATCTCACTTCTGCCAATACCGATGACCTTTGATGGGGCATTTTCGGCATTAACCTTGGCGCTGATGTACGGGTCGGCATCTTCCGGGGCTTCAAGACCAAGCCAGGTGCCGCCATTACTGCCACCTCGCGAACGGGCTATCAGCCCAGCTCTGGCGTAGATGGTGTCTTTTGCGTCGACTCCCCCGTCCAGGGGGCCGCCGGTCTTCGGGTATCCTCCCATTTGCTCCAAAGTGGGTTTGTCCGTCACCTCGCTATAGGTTGGCCAGCGGCTGGCGGTGGCTGGCACCTTGTCGATCTCGCCCCACTGGTGGCGGTGACTGCCGTCTTTGATCTCCACCGCGATGCAGACACCCTGGGCGTCTTCCAGGATGCCCTTGCCGGCTACATCCCCGGTCAGCTCGATGGTGCGCTTGCGGCGCACGTCAGTGACGCTGCCGTCTGCATTGATGATGGCCACCTTGGCGACGTGGTGCATGTGCCCGTTGCTGTCGAGGTAATCGACCATGTCCGGCACGCTCAGGGTCAGGCTGAAGTGATTCACCCAGGCATCAAGCAAGGAGCCCGCCCGGTAGATGTCGAGCCAGAGCCCCACCGGCTTGGCGCCCGGGGTCACCTTCTTGATCTCGTTAAGCTCTGCCCGCAGGCCACCCACATAGGCCACCCCGGGCTGCACCTTGTAAACCCCAGATTCGTTGACCAAGTTAAAGCCGTTACCGTAGAAGGTGGCCGGCCCGAAGAACTGCAGCGCCTGCAGGCGCAGGTCATCGTCCATCCCGCGAAGGCGGGCGGCATAGTCAATCTGCCAGGTGCTGGCATCCACCTGGGTGACAGTGGCCTCGCTGGCCCGGTCGTACTCCATCAGCATGGATTTCACTAAGGAATTGCCGGTCTGGCCGGTCGCCTCATTGGTCTTGAGTTTGGTTTCCAGTCCCTTGTGCACAATCATCCCCACCACGCCGGTGGTCTTGTTGATGAGGTACATGGCGTTAAAGCTGAAATCGCCAACCGTGGTGTCCATCACGATGGTGTAGGCCACTGCATCATTGTTGATGCGCCCACGCTGGTCCACCGCGTGGCGGTGCACAATCTGGCCCGCCGGCGGCAGGCCGCTGTCCGGGTTGATGGCGGCATCGGGATCGAGATCCGGCACGTTGGCCAGCACGAACTCATCGAGTACCACTGGCACTTGAGTTGCTAGGCACTCCTGCCAGTAGCGGGAGAAGGCGTTGGTAATGATCTGGCTCATGCGTTCCTCTTGAGTGATGCGCCGAACACCTGCTGGCTCATGTCGATACGGCCGGTGTGCAAGGTGCAGGTGACCGGATAAACCACCTGGAAGCGATAGCGGCGGCAGGTGCGGCCATAGTGTTGGATTAGGGTTTCCATCAGTTTCTGGTTGGTCGCGATGGCGCCGTCGGTCACCTCGATGGTGATGACGTCCCAGGGGGCGCCAGCCTGGCGTTCGTGGATGTCACACCAGCCGATGCCAAGGCGCTCGAAGATGCGTTTAAAGCCGGCAACCTCGCCGGCGTCCCTCGCGTTTACAAAGGCGAACCTGACCCGCTTGCGAAAGAGGTCAAGCGGCTCGCCATTGAAGCGGGTGATGTCGCGCTCCCAGGCCAGCAGCGCCAGCAGGGACTCCGAGCAGGTCAGCGGGTCTTGCTGGGCCAGTGGCTGCAGCAGCCAGCCCTTGAGCCGTTGCCAGAAGGTGTTGATCCCCTTGGCCAGAAACTCGGGCTCGGCGTGGGCCGGGCTGATGGTGTAGCCGTCTTCCCACCAGGGGGCGCTGGCATCGGGTAGCACCGGCGCCTGTAGGTTGTGTTCAAGCGGAGTCGGGTCAGTCATGCAGGGTCACCTCCAGCGAGCTCAGGCGCGGGATGGCCAGCCCCGACACGATGTCATCTTGCGCAAACTTGAGGCTCTGCAACTGGGGGAACTGGCTGTGCAGCTCGCGGGCCAGCTGGGAGAGTGAGAAGCGCGAGCGCGGCCAGGTGCGGGTAACGCTCGGAAAGTCCGCCGACTGGCGAAACGCCGCCTTGACCAGGTTCTCGGCGCCGGCTTTCAGTGCGGTTTTCTGCTCGTCGGTGAGGTTGGGCTGGGGCCAGATCGCCAGCGTCAGGCTGTGCTGGGTCTCTGGCATGGCCATCACAAACAGGTCATCGCCGTGGCCATGGTTGCCCTGGCGGCCCACGTAGTCGTTGAGCTGGTCGATGAGGCTGGCCGGGGTCGCACCCACCTCCAGCAGGATGTAGGCGTTGGCGGTGCCCGGACCCCGGGGGGCCTCGTGCTCGAAGAATATGTGATCGGCACGAATGCCCGCGACGCTGGCCAACATGGAGCGGTAAATCGCGTCTATGTGGTAGCGACCCACCGCCGAGAACTGGTTCTGGATGCGCAGGCCGAGCGCGTCATTGCCCTCGGCATCGGCGCCCTGGGTGGTGATCCACTCCTTGTCATCGTTGCGGGCCGACAGGATGCCGGTCACCGGTTCACTGAGCAGGTTGTAATAACCCGGCGCCAGATTCCAGGCCGCGCCGGCGAACTCCGCCTCGCAGACCACCTTGGCCACGGCTTCGCCTGCAGGACTCACCACCGCCAGCAGTGGTTTGAGTCGGTAGATAGTGCCGTTGATGCGCTCGGTGGCGATCCAGATATCGGCCGGGATGGTGACGGCCTCGCTCGGGTTGGCCTTGACGAAGTTGACCAGGCCCCGGGTTTTCTGGTCGGCTTTGCGGGTCAAGTCCACGTCCCATGCCTTGAGGTCGAGATAGGCATCGGTGGCAGTGGCCGCGAAGGTGTTGGGCAGCACGTGGCCAGCCAAGAGGGTGCGGATAAGCCAGAGCGCCGGGGTGATGACCACCCCGCGCACCAGCCGCCAGAACGGGCTCACGTCGCTGTCATTGGTGATGAGGGAGCCGGCGGCTACCACCTCCTTTTTGAGTTCGGCCTCCATGGCCTGTTCGGTGGTTGGGACACCGGTCTCGGCCAGCAGGGCCATAAAGTCCACGGTCGGGCGCAGGTTCACAGGGTTACCTTCAGTTCGCCGAATTCATAGGTGCGAGCGGTGACTAGCACTCGGTCGGGGGCCTCTTCACTGATGAGGATGGTGCCAGGCACCAGCCGCTCGTCGTCTTCTATCAGCAGTTCAATCTCGGTCATCACGTCACTGCGCAGGGTCGGGCTACGCTCGCCGATGAGCTTGCGGGCGAGCCCCGACTCCATGATGCGGTGCTTGATGTCCTGACCGATGCTGTAGCGGTCCTGGGTGTAGCGGGGCTGGCCGCCGGCATCGAGTTGCCAGGCACCGTTGACGACCAGGAGATCGATGTACTTGGGTTCATTCATCACTTGGTCTCCAGCCAGACGTTCTCGGCCATCTGCTCCGGGGTCATCGGGTTCTGGTTGGTGATGTGCACCTCGCCGACATGCAGGGACTTGGCCGGCTTCTGGTTGGCAGAGGTCGCGGCCGCGTTGGCCTGGATCAGCTGCTGGCCAATGCCACCGGATGGCACCTTGCTCTGGTCTTGCTGGCGGTAGCGGGCGAGGGGCGCGTTGACCGTCTCCTGTTGTCGCTCTTGCGCTGGCACATTCATCACCCCGGGCATGACCGGTATCGTCATAGGCTGCATGGTCGGCATGGTGAGATCCGGCATTGAAGAGCTGATATCCAGGTCAACCCCTGGTAATACGTTGAGTTTTTCCAGTACCCATTGGATGGCTTTACCCACGGCCCAGATAGGCGACAGCAACAATTTGAAGACTGTTCCAAGAATGGTTCCTGCAGCCTCCCCGAGTGCGATCATGTTGGTGAAGGCGCCAGAGGCTTGACTGGTTGTTCCAAGCCACTGGGCGATGATGCCGATCAGACTGGATACGCCATCCCAGATCACCGGCAAAATAGCGGCCCAAGGTGCGAATACGGTTGATATAGCTGGGGCCATGGCGGAGATGAGGCCACTGAAAAATGCTTTGATGGGCTCCCACCACATCACCAGAGCGGCAATGGCAGCGGCTACGGCCAGAATGGGCCACGCTAGAGCCCCGAATACGATACCCAGACCCACGACGGCCAACTGAGCCATTCCGACGAGCAGCAACCAAGCGCCGGTGACCATACCCAGACCGATAAAAGCCAGGGCGGCATAACTGATCACCTTGGTCAGGTTCGGGAAGAGGTGGGTCCAACGCAGCACATCATTGGCGCCATCGGCAAAGACGCCGACCACCGCATTGATGGCCGGCAGTACCACTCCGAAGGCGGCCGCTCGGATGGCGAACCATCCTTGTGTCACCCGCTCCCACTGGTCGGTCATGGAGGCGGCCATCTGCTCGGCCTTGCCCATGCCGTGGGTGTTGGCCAGCGCGTTGATGTTGGTGGCCAGTCCCTTGGTGTTGGTCATCAGGAGCTTGATCATGGCCACCGCCTCATCCGAGCCGAAGGCCTTCTTGAGCTCGTCCCCCTCTGCCACGCTCATGGTCTCGCCGTAACGCATCTTGAGCTTGTCCAGGATGGTCAGCACCGGCAGCATGTTTCCTGCCGCGTCAGTGAACTGCATGCCGAGTGCCTTCTGGGCACCACCGATCCCGGCCAGGAACGACTTGAACTTGGTACCGGCCTCGCCGCCACTCATGGTGGCCTGCAGTTGGCCGATCACGGCGAACTGTTCATCCATCGAAACGCCCGCGGCGGTGGCGTTGGCACCGATCGCTCCAAAGGCATCGGCCATGCCCTGGCCGGTGGTCTTGAACAACTGCACCGCCAGCGCGGTCTTGCCGGCCACATCCTCGACCCAGTTGGCCTTGCCCATCTGCTTGGCCTGCTGCTCGAAGATGCCGTACATGGTGCCCATGTAGTTGGTGATGGTGGCGGTATCGGCTTTGGTGGCCTTGGCCAAGGTGGTGGAGGCGCGGGTAAAGGCGGGCAGTTCGTTGCCCTCCAGCCCGGCGATTGCTGACTGGATGTCGTAAGAAGAACGGACGATGTCTGTGGCGGATTCACCATATTGCACCGACAGGGCGAGGGCTTCACGGCCCAGTGCCCCGAGCACATCCGTTTGCACATCGAGGGAGGCCACTTCCGCCAGCGCCCGATCCATTTCGATGGCGGGGCCAAGAGCCCCCTGGATCGCCATGACGCCGCCGGCGACGGTGGTCGCCCCCATGGCCATGCTGCTCCAGCCCTGGCGGCCAGCCTTGCTGACCTTGTCCATCTGGGCATTGATACCAGCAAGGGGCTTGGTGACCTGGTCAACCAGTGCCACCTGCATCATCAATTTTTCCATCCAGGCCATAGGGGTCTCTTATCCGTTCAGTGCTTTGGCGATGCCCTCGGCCACGGCGATGGCGTTGGAGTCTCGGTGATACTTGTCTAACCAGGTGGCGCGAGCCAGGCTCTCGATGTCGTCGTCCTCATGGGGCAGGTAGTAGCGCCGCAGTGCCAGTACCTGCTCCAGCTGGTTGCGCTCGATGGCCTCGGCACGCGCGGTCAGTTTTTTACGGTGATTTCCAGATCAGGGGCGAACTCTTTGTTGATTGCGCCAGCCAGCTGCAGCGCGGCGCTGGGACGCTGGAGCAGCTCATCGAGTGCCTCTTTGCTCTCGGTGCAGACGATCCTCTTCAGGTAGTTGTGAGCCGGCGCTACCTTGTCGTTGGGCATCATGTCGTTGATGAAGCCGTTGTAGGCGGTCATGGTCGGTTCAAAGCTGATGTCGGTCCCGGCGATGGTCAGGGTGATTTTTTTGCTCATGGGGTGGTTTCCTCTTGTTCAATCCAATGGTTCAGGGTGTTGATCTGGGTTTGGCAGCGCCGCAGCGCCGTCTGCAGGGTGGGGATAAACCGCACGGCCTCGCCGTAGGTGGTCCCCGTAAAGTCAGGCTCCGGGCAGTGGGGCACCAGCCCCGGCGGCGGTAGCCGCTTTACCACCTTGGTTTGCACCACTGTGGTGGGCTGGCTGGAGCAGGCGCAAAGCGCCAGCAGGCAAAGGCTCGCGAGCGCAATCCGGGCGGCCCGCCGGCGGCGTGGCCAAGGCATCTTGCAGTTCATTCGCGGTTTTCCTGTTCTGGTTGTCGAGCTCGGCCAAGGCCGCGTTCTGGTCGTTAAGCAGCAGGCGCAAGCTCGCCGTTATCAGCTGCTGCTCCTGTAGTTCGGTGGCCTGCTGGCTGTTGACCGTCTGCAGGGCGGTGATGGTCTCGTTGGCGGTGGCCAGTTCGTCCCGCAAGCTATTGATGCGACCCCCCATCGAGATGAACATCCATCCCACTGCCAACATGACCCCTATCGGGACCATGAGAAAAACAGAGGAGAGCAAGCCTTTGAGGTCGGTCATGCCAGCACCCCGCCAAATTCGGTGAACTTGGCCAGCAGGTCAGTCAGCTTGTGTTCGCGCTGACCGTAGCCGGCGCCGGGCAAGCTGGCCCAAATGTTGGCGCACTTGCTGATGGCCTGGGGGATGCGACCATCGATCACATCGGCCAGCGCCTTGCGCTCGCGGATCAACTGGATTGCCCAGGCATCTTGTGACTCAGGGCCAAAGTCCGGCAGGCCAAGCTGGTCACGGTAGTGGGGCCAGTGCTTTGACAGATGCTGATAGCGACCGGCGGCGGTGCTGCTGATGGTCTTGTTGACCTGCACCAGCACGTTCGGGTGGGTGCTGTAGTCGGTGAAGAACCCAGCCGGATTGACCAGCTTGTCGTATCCGTCATCGCCCCAGCCCTTGGTGCCCTCGGAAAAGGCGAGCAGGTCGAGAAAGGCGGCCACTTGCGGGTGATAGTTACTGCGCGGCATTGTTGTCCTCCTTCTTGCGCAGCATCAGGGCCGCACGGTCGCGGATGATGTCGATCCCAAGCAGTCCCACCATGCCACCCAGTAACGGTGTGGCCTCCTGGGGGATCCCGAGCAAGTGGGTTCCGGTGGCGGCCGCCAGGGTGATGAGGCCACACAGCAGGGATTCAATCAGCCGGCGGCGACCCCGCCCACCGGCATAGGTGATGCGCAGGAAGGCGATGGCCAGCGCCAGCAGTGCCCCATAGACAGCGGGCCAGTTGTCCATCAGCCAGGCCAGCAGGGCAGCCCAGAGGGTGGGATCTTTGTTTGGCATAGGGTTCATATCCCGTTCTCGATGCTTATTGGCCACGACGTTCTGCGCGGCTCTGGCAGGGCACGCATTTGCGCACCCCGGGTACTCGCTGGCGGCGTTCCTCCGGGATCGGGTCATCGCACGCTTCGCAAAGGTGCAAGCTCTCGCCCTGGTAGTGGCTGCGGCCAAGCTGGCTATCCAGCTGGGCCGCCAGCATCCGCTCGGCGTGTTGGGTGGCGCGGTCGATCAGATCCATCGGTTAGCCCTTGAGGTGACGGGTGTCGTCATCCGACAGGTACGGCATGCCGTTGATGTGCACGAAGTCTGGGGAGGTAACGAACCCCTTGATTTTGTGCACTCCCTTGCTGCCGCCCTTGGGATCGATATCGAGCAGGTCAGAAATCACCAGCTTCACGCCGAAGGCTTCCACCTTCATGGTCTCGTCGCCGGTGTCGGCGTAGAACAACACATCGTCCGGCTTCATGCCGCGCCAGCTGCCCTGACGCTTGGCGCTCTCACACAGCATCTTGAAGTTCTTGGCGTCGAGCTCGAACTCCAACTCTGCGGCCACATCCCCATCGATATAGCCATCAGGGATGCCACGGGTTTGCGCCACGGCGCTGTTGTCGGTGATGGAGAGGCTGGCCTTCTCGATGTGCACCATGGTGCCCATCAGGGTGGTGTCGAAGGACTGGCCTGAAATACGGCGGGTCATGGGTTAGCCCTCCCCGTTGTTGAGGCTCAAATCGAGCATGATGTTGACGGTGATCCCTTTGGGGCAGTCCACGGTGCGCACTACCACATAGATGGAGACCAGGTTCTTGGCGGTCCACTGGATGCGGATGTCGCCATCCTTGGGTGAGGCAATGTCGCCCGGGAACGGTTGGCCGTTGATGGTGGTGGCGCTGGCCATCTGGCGCAGGTCCTTGCCGAAGAACATGACGGCGGCCTCGGTGCTGCCCGGGGTGGAGTTGAACGAGCGATCGCCGATGCGGGCGATCGCGCGCAGGCGCATCCGGCGGGCGACCTTGTAAGCCACACGCAGGTTTTCGATCACCTGGTAGTCGCCGCCCTCGGCATCGAGCTGGCGGCCATCGGCCCAGTAGAGCCCGTCATAGTCCGGGTACCACATCGGCACCGAGTAACGGTTGGCTTCCAGGGTCTGCAGGGTGGCCAGCGGCAGCGGGATCCCGTCTTTGTCCGTTGGCTTGTTGCCAAGGCCGACCACAGCGCCGGTTTTCACCCGGCAAGGGCTGTCTGCGATGCTCACTGCCCTGTTGCACAGGCGGCCGGCGTAAGCCCCGATGAGGTTGGGCCACAGCTGCGGGATCAGAGAGACTGATTCAGCCGCGATGCCATCCTGCAGGGCAGCCAGTTCTGCCTCGTATTCGCTCCAGTCCTGACCACCCTCGGCGGTGGAGACGATACCCGGTACCGCCAGCAGCATGGCTTGCCAGCGTCCCCACTTGGCGATCAGCTCCTGGTTGAGGGCGTGGGCGGCATTGATATTCGCCTTGTCCCACTCCTGCCCCAGTACCACGCAGCCCTCGAAGGATTGGGTCTTCTGGGCCTCGCGCACCGCCTCTTTCCAGTCCATGTCGGTCGGCAGCACGAAGGCGGCGGCCGTCCAGTTCTGGCCGGCGTTGGCCATGGCGGCCTGCAGGTTGGTTTTCAGCTCGCTGTCAGCCTCGCCCAGCAGCTTGTCAAAGTCAGACTGGGTGTTGAGCGAGAGCAGCTTGTTGGTGTTGGTCGGCGCACTGCCGATGAACAGCAGGTGACGCTCGACTTCCGTCACAGGCCCCTGCATCTGGTTCAAGTTGTTGATCTGTACATAAGGCCACATGCCGTTATTTCCCCTTCATGCCTTGCTTGTTGACGTCCCAGCCGTAGTTGATGCTCTGCAGCGAGCGGGCAAAGGCCTGCGCGCGCTGCTGGGTGTTGGCGCCCAGGAATGGGCGGGCGGGTAGCTGGATCTCCCAGCTCTCGGCCGCCGGTTCATCCTTGAGTTTCTTGATCAGCAACCCCGCCTGGGCGTAGTTGAGGTTTCCCGTTATCCAGCCCAGTGAGGCCGAGCGGTATGCCCGCTTGCGCTTGCCCGGGCGCTTGAACCCCAGTTCCCGCAACTTGCGGGCTTGTGCCTTGCTGGCCTGCTTGTTTTTTCCGCCGTCGCTGGGGGCAATACGGCGCCGGCTGGCTGCCGTTACCTTGTAGGTGTGCCCCTTCTGGTGGGTGTTGGCGATGACCCCGGCGTGGGCGCTCATGGTGCCCTTGGTGAACCCCAGCTCAGCCACGTCCTGACGAGGCTCGCGGATCTGCAATAGCTTGGGCAGGCCACGCAACATCTTGCGTTTGCCCCGCTTGCGCGGTGCCCACGGCTGGCCGTTGGGGTCTTGTTGCTGGCGCACGTTACGGGCGGCCAGCTTTTTCATCTCGTTGGCTGCTCGCCACACCAGGCGCTTGCGCTTCTTGGGTGGCAGGGCCAGCAGGTTGAGCTGGTCTTTGCTGCGGCGAGTGTCCAGGGTGATGGTGATCATGACGGGTCACCGATCTGGTGATGGCCGGTGTCGCCGACATTGAGGTTGATATGGTCGGCCACCCAGATGTCATAGGGGGCCACGTTCCAGCGTTTACCGTCCCAGTTGATGGGGCCCTGCTCGTGTTCAACCAGGCGCAGCGGCTCAGTGAAGGGGAGCTGGATCTCAAGGTCAGCTGTCCTTTCATCGTTCGGGGTGACGGCGTACTCGGGATCGCTCAGCTCGAACCGCTCGCGGAATTCGTCATGCTCCTGCACCCAGGCCGCCACTGACGCGAGCACTATGGCGGGATCCAGCTCGCGAAACGGCAACTGCTCGATGGTGAACACCGCTTGATAGGTGAGCCATGCCACATCCACTCCGGTGGGGCCCATGTTCTTGGGCTCCAGCCGGATGGTGCCGTTCTCCATCCAGCTATCCAGCGTCTTGTGGCACTTGGCCGGCAACACCCGCAACAGCTCGGCGTGGAGCGCATGCAGGAAGTAGCCCTGGGCCTGTTGCTCGTTCATGACTGCATTTTTATCTGGGCTCATATCAGCGAGACCCCCGCCCTGTGCTTGCCCTTGATGCTGCGCACCAACTGCTGACTCTCGGCCAGCAGGTGGGCGCGCTGGTCTGGCGTTCGCTCTAACTGGTTGTTGGCGGTCGCCCGCTCGGTGACGCTGGCGAACTCGGGCAGCAGGGCCGCCTTGGCGCGCGCAAACACGGCGGCCAGATACTGCTCTGTCAGCGCATTGGCGCCGCCTTCCAGGCTGGGCCCGGGTACCTCGGCGGCGGTGTGGTAGCCCTTGCCCTGCAGAGCGGCTTGGTGGTTTTCGAGCTGCAGGTTGATTTCAGAGACCGCGGCCAGCAGGGCGGCGCCGGTGGTCTGGGTATCCAGATCGGCAGGCACGGCGCGGCGGCGCTCGAAGTCAGCGATGGCCACATCCGGCCAGAACCCGTCATTGCGGATAGTGGCGGCGCTGTAGTCGATGTCCTTGCCTGCAAACATGGCGTGCCTCGCTGGTTGGTTGAAATGGGGCACCCCTGTAGCCACGCAATTGCCGCAAGGCTCGCCAAAGGCTGCCCATGGCATTCGCGCCGGGGTGCGGTGGCGCGGAGAGTCTTATTGCTCCGGGTTAAGCGCCCGCAGGCGCATGGCAATCTTTTGGCGCAAGGTGCCGACGCCCACCTTGCCGTGCAGCTTGTCGGCCTGGGCTAGCCAGTGATCGGCTTGCTCCAGGGTGGCACTGTCGCCCACGGCGCTGGGGCGGGGCTGGCCGTCGTGGTCGCGCAGCAGCAGGCAACCGGCCGCCTTGAACCACTTGGCGGTCAACCGCTCGTTGAGGCGCCAGTCATTGCGCACCTTGTCGAACACCCGGGAGAACCAGGGCTCGACGGCGTGACCACAGGCCGCTTGGCTTTCGGCCCACTCCAGCACGGTGTCGGCCACAAAGTGGGCCCAGTCGCGCTTGATGTTGTTCGGGGTGCGCTGTCCCTGGGCAATGGCGAGCTCCGCCCAGGCAATGCCAGCGTCGAAGTCGCCGACGTCAAAGGCCCAGATGATGAGGCGCTGAAACAACTCGTTCTGATAGGGCTGGCCCGACTCAGCGACTGCGGCCAGATAGCGCTCCACATAGGGGCGGTACTTGGGCATCAGCTCGTCGCGTTTCATGTTCACCCGGTCACCGATGCGCGCCAGCTTGCGCAGCCGGACGATGTCCTGTTCCAGGGCAATCAGTTGCAGGTGCAGGCTGTCCGCCACTGCGCCGGTGGCCATGCCGGAGCTGGCGGCTTGCGCGGCCCCTTGCATGGCTTGGACGCGCTGCTTGTGACGTTGACCGGGTGAGCTCATGACTTAGGCCTCGGGCGCTGCCGGTGCGGCGCCGATCTCGATGTCGGCCTCTTCAAAGCCGCCATAGGCCAGGTGCTCGCCCAGGGCATAGCCTTCCATTCGCCAGTACTGGTTATCGAAGCACTTGCGATCCTGGTTATCCTCGGCCTTGCGGTTGCGCGTACCGCGCTGGGTGTAACAGTGCAGGTTGTCCAAGGTGGTGACCACCATCCGCTTGCCCGGGAAGAAGGGCGGGATGTAGGCCTTGCGCCCGGCGATGGACTCGGCCAGCTTCTGGGCGGCGATCTGCTCGCTCGGCTTGGTGGCTTCGCTGTAGAGCTTGGCTTGGGCTGCCGCCACCAGTTCGGTACCGACCAGCACCACCAAGCGCGGGTCTTGGCGGAACAGGGGATCGATGGTGGTGTTGATAAGATCGGATGCCATCTCGTCCAGGGTCTTGTAATCGCCCTTGCCGTCCGGGTCGAAGTGGATTTTCTTGCCGGCCCCGGCCTTGATGATCTGGCTGCCTTCGTTCCACTCGCGGGCGATCTGATGCCAACCCTTGTTGACATCTTCACCCAGCGGATGAGTCTCGGGGTCGGTAGTCTCTTCGGCAGAGACGCCGTTCCAGCCGACCCGCAGGATGTCGAGGGCGAATGCCGTGTTGATGAACTCACCGACCAGGCGGATGAACTCGCCCTCGCTGCCTGCGTTGGCCCAGACACACAGGGTCGCCCAGTCGAGCGAGGCACAGGAGTCGGTTTCGGTCAGCTCGTAGGTGTTGCCAGCCACGCCGACCTTGCCGTTGAAGCGGCCATTTTTCTTGCGGCCGGTGAACAGCTTGCCGATGCCGACCTGCACCACCTGGCCCTTGATCTGATCCACATCCATACAGGTGATGAGGTTCAGGAACTCGACCGAGGCGAGCAGGCCTGCGCGCAGGCCGGTTTCCACCGGGCCACTGATGACGCTGAACTGTTTGTCCAGCACGTTAACGGGGATGCCATAGGTCTTGGCCAGGGCAGCACTGTATTTTTCGAGGCGCTGACGGGCCTGGACGGTTAGGGTCTGACTCACGGTCGCTCCTTAATATGCGGTGGGGGTATCGTCACCGCCGAGCGCGCCCGGGCGCTGGCCCGGCACTTCAACGGAGAACTGGTCGATCTTGGCGGTCAGTTCACTGAGCTGGGTTTGCAGCTGGTTGAACTGCTCGGTGGTGACGCCGGGCAGCTCGTCCACCTTGACGGGGTCGGTGACCGGGGCGGTGGGCTGCTCCGTGGTCGGTTTGGTTTCCAGCTTGGCGCTGAAGGCATCGATCTTGGTGCCAAGGCCTGTCAGGGCCCCCAGCATCTGATCGAACTGTTCTGGTTTCATTTCCTCATCCTCGGATTGGCTGGGGGTGGGTTGTGGTTCGTGCTCGCCATGGCTGGACAGCAGGTTGAACAGCTTTGAGAGCAGGCTATCGGGCTTCTCGTGCTTGGGCAGTTTGAACATGGAGAGATCCAGCGGTTCGCTGGTGCCGATGGTTTGGCCCTTGTTGCTCTTGCTGAACTTGAGATGGGTGGTGCCGGTGCTGGCGGGCTGGTCGGTGACGCCCAAGCCAATCAAGTAGGTACGGCCCAGATCGGCGAATTGCTCGAACGGTTCGATGGAGCAGAACTGATACTGGCCGCTTTGATTCCAGTAGATGAGGTCCCGGTTCGGGCAGAGGACGGCGAACAGTTTGAGCTTGCCGTCTACCTCTTCGGTCTTGAGTGCCTGCACGGTGCCATAGCTGGACCAGCGATCGTGCTCCGGCCAGATGACGGCGGTGTAATAGCTGGGGTCGTAGGTCTCGGCCATGTCGGTGAGCCAGTCGCGGGTGATGTCTCGCCCATCCACCGCTTTGCCTTCGGTGGCGATACAGACAAAGCCAGTTCTCAAGGTTGATTCGTTCATGCCTGCTCCCAAGTGATGCGGGCTCAGGCTATCGGGTCGGCAAGGGGGTTTCACCCGATGGTGTTCTGGTGGATTCGGATCCAGCAGGAAATCCGAATTGCTCAGAACATCAGTGGGATAAGCGGGGAGAGGGGGCTGGCTATGATGGCGCCATCATTCACATCGATGGAGGCGCCGTGGCGTATCCCGAAGAGCTGCGCAATGCTGCGCGGGGACTCTACCTTAAACGATGGACGCCCCAGGAGATCAAGGACGAACTGGGGCTCAACTCCTGTCGCATCATCTACTACTGGGCTGAAAAGCTCGGTTGGCGCGATCTCCTGACCGATGAGGCGGTGGAGGATGCCATCGCCCGCCGGGTGCAAACCCTGCTGCATCGGGAGAAGAAAACCCAAGGCGAGCAGGAGGAGCTGGATCGGCTGATTGGCCACCATGTCAGCCTCAAGGAGAAGGCGCTCAAGTGGGCCGAGCGGGAGCAGTCTCTCAAGGCTCAGCGGGAAGAGGGGAGCGAGCCTTCACCCGAACGTGGCAGGCGGGGTAGAGGTGGCCAGGATGGCGGTAGCCGCAAAGGGGGCAAGAAGGGCAAGAACGAGGTTGGCCACCTGACAGAGGCGGATTTTGCCGAGTGGCTGGGTACCCTGTTCGGCTACCAGCTGCGTTGCCGGGAAGCCAAGAACGACCCGGCCTTGCCACGCACCCGCAATATCCTCAAATCCCGCCAGATCGGCATGACCTACTACTTCGCCGGCGAGGCGCTGGAAGATGCGGTGCTGACTGGTGGCAACCAGATATTCCTGTCGGCCACCCGCGCCCAGGCGGAGGTGTTCCGCTCCTACATCTGCAAGATTGCTCAGACCTTCCTTGGGCTAACCCTGACCGGCAACCCCATCGTCTTGTCGAACGGGGCCGAGCTGCACTTTTGCTCCACCAACTCCAACAGCGCCCAGTCCCGCTCCGGCAACGTCTACATCGATGAGTATTTCTGGATCCCCAACTTTGAGAAGCTGTCGGACGTGGCCAGCGCCATGGCGACCCAGAGCCGCTGGCGCAAAACTTACTTCTCGACCCCGTCGAGCAAGGTGCACGAAGCGTACCGGTTCTGGACAGGGGATCGCTGGAAAGGACAGCGCCCGAGCCGGGTGGCCATCGACTTTCCGGGCGAAGATGAGCTGCGCGACGGCGGCCGCGTCTGCCCGGACAGGCAGTGGCGTTACGTCATTACCATCGAGGATGCCATTCGGCTGGGCTGCCACCTCATCGACATCGAGGAGCTCAAGGATGAGTACCCGGAGGAGGTGTTCGATCGCCTCTACATGTGCCGGTTTATCGATGATGCCTTGTCGGTGTTCAAGTTCCAGGACATGGAGCGGGCAGGGGTGGACCCCACTCGATGGGAGGACTACAAGCCCGGGCGCCTTGATCCGTTCGGCCGGCGCGAGGTGTGGCTGGGCTATGACCCGAGCCGCACCCGAGACAATGCCACCCTGGTGGTGGTCGCCCCGCCCACCGTCGCTGGCGAGCGCTTCCGGGTGCTGGAAAAGCACTACTGGCGCGGGCTCAACTTCCAGTTCCAGGCGCAGGAGATCACCCGCATCGCCAAGAAGTTCCGGGTCACTTACCTCGGGGTCGACGTCTCCGGCATCGGCGCCGGGGTGTTTGACCTCCTGAAGCCGGTCTTCAAAGGGGTGTGTCACCCCATCAACTACAGCATCGAGAGCAAGTCGCGGCTGGTGCTCAAGATGATCGACGTGGTGGAGGCAAACCGCATCGAGTGGGACAGCTCGGACAGGGACATCCCGCTCGCCTTCCTCGCCATCAAGCGCAGCACCACTGGCGGTGGCCAGATGACGTTCCGCGCCGCCCGGGACAATGTGACCGGACACGCCGACGTGTTCTTTGCCATCGCCCACGCCGTGGCCAATGAGCCCCTCGATACCCACCGCAAACGCAAATCCACCTGGGCAACCAGCCAGGAGAAGAAGGCAGCATGACCAAGCGACACAAATCCCAACCGGCCCAGGCGGTCGCCTCACCCAACCGCGGCGCTGTGGCTTTCAGCATGCCAGAGGCCATCGACCCCACGGCCTGGATGACCGATTACACCGGGGTGTTCTACAACCCCTACGGCGAGTATTACCAGCCCCCCATCGAGCGCAAGGGGCTGGCCAAGGTGGCCAGGGCCAACGCCCACCATGGGGCCATCCTGATGGCAAGGCGCAACATGGTGGCGGGGCGCTTCACCAACCAGCGCGCCACCATCACGGCGTTCGTGCACAACTACCTGCAGTTCGGGGATGCGGGCCTGCTTAAAATTCGCAATGGCTTTGGCCAGGTGGTGGGGCTACACCCGCTATCGAGCGTCTATCTGCGCCGGCGCGAGGATGGCTGTTTTGTCTACCTGCAGCAGGGCAAGCCGAACCTGATTTACCGGCCGGAGGATGTCATCTGGCTGGCCCAGTACGACCCCGAGCAGCAGGTCTATGGTATGCCCGACTACTTGGGGGGCCTGCAGTCGGCCCTGCTCAACCAAGACGCCACCCTGTTTCGGCGCAAATACTTCCTCAACGGTGCCCACATGGGGTTCATCTTCTACGCCACCGACCCGAACATGGACGACGACACCGAGGACGAGATGAAAGAGATGATCGCCAATTCCAAGGGGGTGGGGAACTTCCGCTCCATGTTCGTCAACATCCCCGACGGCAAGCCCGATGGCATCAAGCTCATTCCGGTGGGGGACATCGCCACCAAGGACGAGTTCGCCGCCATCAAGGGGATCACCGCTCAGGATGTATTGACCAGTCACCGCTTCCCGGCGGCGTTAGCCGGTATCATCCCGACCAATGGCGGGGGAGGGCTCGGGGATCCCGAAAAGTACGATACCACCTATGCCCGAAACGAGGTGCTGCCGCTGTGTGAACTTATCCAGGATGCCATCAACAGTGCGGGACTCCCTCGTTCTTTATGGATCGATTTTCGGGAGAATATAGGAATCACTGTATAAAAAATAGCATTCAACATGGTAAAATAGTACGTTTATTTAGATAAGAAAGGGGACGTGGTTAGGGTATATAGTAAAGGGTGTGACCACTGCAGGGTGGTCACACTCTTTTCTAGTCACGCATTGAGCCTATTCTCTCAAATAATCAGCGAGCTTGTGTTGAGTCTGGTTGGTTTACTGATGCCCGAAAATAAACTGATGGCCTTATAAAAGTTCAGCCCTACTCTGGTCTGGCTTTATAATTACACCTACTTTAAAAACGAAGATACTTAATTGTTAATATAAAACGACTAGTCTGCACACATCAGGAATATGGTTTTTAGTATCTCACAAATAACCAAGTTAAAACTGAGATGCGCTTACAAAGCAATATAGGTTGTGAGATAAGCTATTTATAGCCATCCCTCAGCTAAATAGAGTAACTTCAGCTGACTGGGTGAACCAGTTTCTTTCAATGCATCTAATTGCTCATTAGTAAGCTCGGGGCTTTTTCTAAGGTAGGTCGTGTGACCATCAAAATCGAGTGGTAAACTATAGGACAGTTTTATATTTATATCTTCTCCAGTCTTTTTATCTAAGGTTTGTACAGCAGGAAGTAGCCAATGATAATCTTCTGCTAATAGTTTTCTAAATGCATCATGACTCAACTTTAGGGCTTGGGTTGGTGCATTCTCTTGCGGTTGACCTGGCAGGAGGTGCTCATTAGCAGGTGAACCCAGTTGTTTTTTTAGCTCAATCCTAGCCAGTTCCATCATTTTTGCATCTGATGAATCACTATGGAGTAGCTCCTCATCGGCTCGCGGTCCTAAGTAGGTGAGCATGGCCTTAACTGAGGCGCTGTCCAACATACTGAAGCTGAAGTCACCTTTTTTATTACTTACCTCTAGTCTAGGAAGAATATCTGAAAGGTGTTTGTCCTCAAGAGTCGTGCTAGCCTCTTTTTCAATGGCATAAGTAGTGGCTTTTTTTACAGCCATTGGTAAGCCAGTCATAACGGCACTACCGACAAATTTTGGAAGAACCTCTGTGGCTAAGGGGGATACACCGATAGTGCCAACACCTGCAACACCAAAGCTACTTAAACCACCAAGTGTAATTCCTAAAGTGGCAGCTGTTGCTCCTTCTATGGCATGTTTAGCATGGCTAGAAATAAGTGCACTTTCGCTAACTCGGGCAAGACGGCTGTCTCGTCCAGGTAGTTGACCTATTTGTTGTACCTGGAGGTGATGGGCCTCATGATCACAGTGCTCAGCCGCTTTGTGTAGTGCACGTCCAGCCGTAACCAGCATCCCAACACCTGGCAACATCAGGTTGATTGCTGTATTAACACCTGTTGTGCGTAACTGTTCTTTACCTATATTGAGTAATTCACCTGCAAACCCATCCATTTTTCCAGGATACTGCTGCTCTAGGCATGCTTGTAACCGAGGATCTCGACTGACGTCATCAAACAGTTTTTTGATCTGTGGGAAGCTTGTCTGATCTGCCATAAGTTCGTTTAGCAGAGTAGTCACCTCGAGTAATTTTATCTGTGTGAGAGGTTCTCCACGGTAACCAGCGGGACTAAGTAGTGAGTAGGCGGTCAATGCGATCTCTGGGGGAGCAGAGTTTAACATTGCCTGTTTTAGATCAAGATGAGTTTTGATGTTCTCCTTATTAAAGCGATCAAAGTTAGACCGTAAAACATGTTCGCTTAAAACTGCATATTTGTAACCACGATGAGTTATGCCGGGTTCGCACACCTCCCCGCGTTTACTTAATACTCGGTCCTCACTGAAAGATGCTTTGGCAGAAAAACTAGATAAACTGGGTATTGAAGATGAATTGGTAGGTATTGCTTTCATTTTAGTTCCTTCTAAATACGAATTGCATCTCTTGGGGAAGAGATATTATTATCTAAAGTTCTCTGAGCAGAAAAAATGGCTAGTTTAGTCTGCCAGGTGAGGGCGATCTGTGTGATACTTAAAAGCCAATCACTCAAATCAATGAGTGTTAGTTGAGATAATGAGCGGAGTCCAAATAGTATAATTTGTCGGTCATCAGGGGCTAATGCAAGAATATGACCTTGAGTCGCAACAGATGCATAATTTGCGCTTGCGAGCAGTTCCAAGGTGTTCTGACGGAGCGTCACATCAGTTTCTAAAAAACCAATATTAGCAGCCAGCATGAGGTTTTTCTCTAGTTTATCGGGATAAGAGTGAGCTATGAAAGAGATAATTAATTTATCTTCTACCAGTAGCTGGCAACATCCGTTCTCATTAAGCTGTAGGAGAGGTAGGTTATAATTTTCTGAAAAATCATTGAGTATATATTGAAGGTCTTCCATCATGTGATACCTTTTTTTAAATGTGGATGTATTGAAAACCATATGTGTGAGGGAAACTACTATCTATGGTCGTTTTTTTATCATGTATAGTCATTAAGAAAGAGTGCTTTTAATTTTCTGGAGTTTTCATTTGTTATTGGTTGATTTGGTAATAAAATGGGTATCTATTGAGATACCCATTGAGGCTAATAACTAATTTGAGGATGGTCCAAAGGAGGCCGCTTGTGATACCAAAGAACCTAGGCCATTAAAACGCTTGTCTAGATACTTTACCAATAAATCTGTAATGAAATTATCGCCACTATTAGCACCTGAGTCTGGAACAGAGCTTATAATACTGGAGAAGTTAATATCTCGACTGTCCTCTTGTGGTACTCCGATTCCCATCATAGACAAGCCAAACAAGTATTCGTCTACAATAACGGAGGGGAGTGACTCATCCCTCAAAATATACTCATACATTGGTGTTGGCTGTGCCTGATGGGAGAGATTATAGACATTATTAGCATACTCCATAATTCTACCAACTCTTCCTGAATCTGGGTTTGTATCTTCAACCTTTATTTCTTGTTGATAAAATGGGACTACATTTATTTGAAATGCATCTGTCATCATATAATTGAAGGTGGTAGTAAAGTCACCATTGGCCTTATAATCCCACACATAACTAATCTTTGGTTCATATAAGTAGTTTTTAATCGGCTTTTGAACTGGTGGTAGAGGGCATGTAGAACACTGCGTAGAATTTATAGCGTATGTTTTTACCTCTTTGAAATCTGTTTTTTCTTTATCGGTATAAGTGATAACAAATGCGCCGATAGGGCTACCAATAGAGGGGTCATCAAAGTTAATCCCATCAAGAGGCTGCCTTGACGCATTGACATTTTTTTGCATAGCAATAAGAAGGTTGGTGCCAATCCCAAACTTATTAACTACTGAGGCGCGGCCGCGTTCATCTCTTTCTGAGACGACAAGGATCCATTTTCCGGCCATTGGAAATGTGGGTGACTTTACTTTAGCGCTAAGCGAATATTTTTCAGCAATCTGATCTTTAGTGCCTGATACACGATCAAGTCCTTGGCTAAACAGAACTATGGCCTTTAGACGTTTTTTCCCATCTACGCCCATTTCATACTTAAAATAATGGCTGCCAACAATGGCATTATAGATACTATCTTCATCGTACCCACTGTCGCCGGTTTTGAATAGCATATTTACCGCCGATAGTTCATCTCCGTTGTAGGAAAATTTGTATGACAACTCATTCGGAATTACATTGCCAAAGACATCCGCTCCCTTTGGTTTCACGATAATTTCGTCTTGAGTCCAATTAGTTGATGCAAAGGAATTAGCACATGCTGAAGACAATAGCATTGCTATGGCGACTCTCTTAATAGTGAATTTCATACAATATCCCTTATGTTTAATATAATTATTAAGCAGTGATTGAATCTGCTCGGGAATTAAATCATTAAAAATTACTAGATAGTGTGATAACTATCACGTAATTATCAACTGATAACCAAGAAAATAAATGGTGTGTTAATTGTCAATATTTGGATTGTTGTTTTTAGACGAAAAAATAAAAAAATACGACCTGTAGTTATATATGGAAGATTTTATAAGTGTGTGAACTCAAGTGGATAGTATCTGCTGGTGATTACCAGAAAACATCGCTTTACTTGTAGATGCTCGACATGGCCGTTTAACAATTGATGCGTCTGACGGAAACTAACGAATCACACATACTGCTAAATTTGTATTTGCTGCCACAGCGGGATAGTGCTTATAAACACTGCTTCATAAACTACGGCTGAATATAGAATCCTCGTAGAAAATCCATAGCGCTGTATAAAAATACAGTCTAGTGGTAGAATGCTACGACTTTTTATCAAAGGTATCAGGGGGTAGCGTGCGGGTATTTTGTAGGGAATGTGGGGAGTTGGGGCGCATCACCAAAACGCACCGCCTGAGCCGTGATACCTCGGACCTGTATTGCCAGTGCACGGACGCGGAATGCGGGCACAGCTGGGTGTCTCAGATGTCATACAGCCACCCATTGAGCCCATCGGGGCGTACGACCAGCCAGTTGGCATTGAGCCTTATCAACTCGCTGAGCCAAGAGGGGCGACAGGCCCTGCAGCGGGAACTCAACCTGGGGCAATGAATAAGGGGCGCATAATGCGCCCCTTATTGATTTTTTAATTATATGACATGTTGCGAGTATCAAAGACAAGTGGGTATGACATGGTACTGGTACCTGTCGTTTTATAGACTTTTTCATCAAATTGCAGCATGACACCCGTTGTGCGAGTGGATTCTGCATAATCATGGTCATTGGGAACTCCAATGAACTTAGCCCCTTTGTGAGTCACTAAATCTGGGTGGCACTCCGCCAGAGTCGCGGCATCAATCAAGTCAATGTCAGTGATGGTGTATGGCTGTACAACGATCTGTGCATTTGACTTGATGGCACATGCCACATGTTCTGTTGCAGGGAACTCGAATCGACTGATGGTGACCGGGACAGGGTACGTATTAAAAAACTTCGCGGAGATGACATTGCCATTTCTGGCAGGAATCAGCCCGCTACGTTTCTCTTCCCATTTGCTCATATCCAGAGGGGTTGATGTTCCTGGTTTCGCAACAAATGACTTCACATTCGCATCGCTATGTGGAGTTTGTGAACATGCGCCCAATGCAAGGGATGCCATCAGCAAGACAATGTTTTTCATAGATCCTCAAGAGTCACCAATAATACTCATTTGAGTATTTTTGCACCGTATGGGCTTTAAAATCAATGAAAACATGAGCTCTGCTGCGCTTTACTTACCGGCCAGCATAAGAGGGTGACAGACTTTGCTAGTCATGAATTTTTTGCAGGTTCTGTTAAACGACCATTCCGTAAGGATATAGCTGCCTCCTAACTATTTATCCAGCAGGGGGCACTTCTGAGGGGCTTTAGGGCTATATCCTGCGAAATTGGGATCCAGTCTTTGTCGCTTTTATAGGTCCATTTGGGTATATTTGGCAATGTCCTGTATTTGGGCACTCAAGCCGCGCCACTACCAGTGGTCTTGGCTGAATTTTAAACAAATCGTCATAGGGAGTTTTTTATGAGTGGCACAATTAAGCTACCTCACACTTGTCCTCAATGCGGGACTGTAGCAAAAACGGCGCAAGAGCTTTTGACCCTGTTTGGTCTGCGGACTCAAAGTGACGCGGTAACAAAGCAAAGTCAGTGCAAGAAGTGTCGCTAGTGATTAACTAATTTAATTCAAGTGGGGCTATTGGTCCCACTTTAAGCTCCCTCAGGTCAATCACCAGTCTCGTTACAACTACGCTCAGTTCTGATCCCTTGTCGGTCGAGCCCTAGGGCTCGAGTTTGCGAAAGATTCTTATCTGCTTTTTGGACTGAATTGCCAAGACTTGCTCTGATAGGCCATAGCGCATCAGTAGACTCCAAATACCAGGCTAGTGCTGGAAAGGAACTGACCGACATGGGGAGCGAGTTATGGCTTCCAAGGTGGATATCTCTGATATAAGAGTTCGTGCGGAGTACAATGGAAAATACTGCCCTGCAAAACAAGACATCTTACAGGATAATAGGTAGAAAAAAGGGGCATCAATTTAATGTAATACCCCTTATGCTCAGTGATAATGGATACCAGAAAACTGTATCGATTATCTCAGTAATGCTGAACCATTGCGTAGCTTATGGTCATGATCGCAGCTCCTAAGTTACCGCTTTATTGGCGATGAGCTGATATGTTTACTTCTGCATTTAGGACAATAATCTGGAGTACCAAACCCAGCTCTGCTAGTCCACTCATACTTACAATCTGAACACTTAGCTCGATATACAACTGACATTACTTACCATACCTCTAGTAGGTTATTTAGACGTAGACGATTTAGATTCTCGCTCGAGACGCTCTTTTTCTTGACGGGCGGCAATGCGACTGCTAGCCCGCTCTCCGATTTCTATGGCTCTCATTCGCTGTTCTTCGGTAGCATCAGCTTTATTTAGAATCTTTTCACTCGAAGATTTCAGCATGGTGTCAAGACCCGTTGTCGTCGCATACTGAGCTACATTAACTACTCCCTTGCCTAGTAATTTAGCTCCGGCTATCGCCGTCTCTTTGGCACCAAAAGCATCCTTAACTTCATCAAATGCTTTTGATAAATTAAAAAAACCCATACGCATCAACCCCCTAACAGAAAATATATCCATACAAACTATACTTAGTATAGTGCACCCAAATAATGCAATTTTCACAAAAAAAACCCAAATGACGCCACTGGTCACATAATCGCGATTTGACTACGTTGGCATCCCATACCAAAACGAATTGGTTTTTGTTATTGGGTTCCCGACTTTGAAGTGTGCATAACGTGTTTTATGGTAAGCACGGATCTACATTCTTTACTTTTCTGGTCTAGTTATGCCAGTAGCCGATCCGCCACGAATGCGATGGTGTCGCCGCCGCCCTGGGTCATGGCATCGGCTTTGCTCATCAGGTGAGTGAGTATCACCTCTCGATGCTCTGGACAAACGTCGGCCAAGTGCGCCCTCGTCGTCTCAGCAATGAGGTGGTGCACATCTGGTTTGCGTGCAGTTGAGCGCTGGCCATCAGCTGGTAGCCCGAAGAACTCGGCATTACTGATCGCCTCCTGGCGGCGTTCGAATGGTGGTAGTGGCCACGTCCGCAGGTCGACGGTATCGCGCAGCCGGTTAAGCTGGACGCGGGCTGCCTCGGTATCCCCATCTCCTAGGGCATTCAGCAGCGCCAGGGCATCCTCGGTGCCGGCGGCCTTCATGCTTGCCAGCCAGGCTGCTGGATCTCCTGACTCGGCCAGTAGGCCCCGCACGTCCTTGAGTTCCGCCTGGCGTTTTGCCTCCCGGCGTCTGGCTTCGGCTTCAATTTGATACGGTGATGGCTCGTTTGGTGATTCGAACGGATGCTGTTCGGTCACTTTCAACTCACCATCCCGGATGCAAACTGACCGGTCCCCCGCTCTGACAATCAAGCCGCGTCGGACCATGGCCACTTCTTCACCGCCTAGCCCCAAATGGAATAGATTTATACCGCCCAACGGATCCTCTTTAGATCCTTCGAGATCGTCGCGTACAGTTGTTGCCAGAGCTCCAAGGGGGGAAAGACCCTCGCGTTGCTCGCAAACACTTAACTCGCTGTACTCGTCTAGACTCCAAAACCCGCTACCCTGGGCCTCAGTGGTTCCCTGTGAACCGCATTTGCGCAGCACCCATTCCCCCACGCGGGTTTGCTGGATGAGGCCGTCAGCGGCCCGCACGCCCACAAGCTTGGTTTGCAGTTCGCCGTACTGGTTGTAGTGCTCGGCAAGGGCAGTGCGGTGGATGCTTAGGGGACGTTCATCACGGCGGCAGCAGGGGCCGCCCATGGCCTGGGTGAAGTTCTTCCAGTCCACCGCGTCGGCATAACGCCGGCACTCTTCCATGATGGGGCTGGCCAGAGGAGCAACGACGATCCCCTTGGCCTCTTGCAGGCGGCCAGGAAGGCGGCGCAGTTCACGCCAGATCCCGACAGGCGGGCCCTTCAAGGGCTGGAACTGGCGTAGGCCCCAGAGCGAGGCCCAGGCTCGCACCCGGCGAGCGCCTTCGGTGGCGGCAGTCTCGGCCTCCAGATCGCCTTCGTCGCCGACCCGGTGGCCGTCGATGTTCTTGGCGATGTACTTGACGATATAGCCCACGGCGCCGCCCTTCTCCTTGTCCATCACCTTCCAGTCAAAACGGGGCGTGATGTCGCTATAGGGCTGCTTGCTGTCTGGATGGCGCTTGCGCTCCAGGTCGCTTTTGTCATGGCTCAGGGCGTAGCGCTGCAAGATGCCGATCAGGCGGTGCTGGTGTTCTGGTTTGACCCAGATCAGCAGGTGCCAGTGGGGTGTGCCATCGTGGTGGGGTTCGACCACCCGAAAGCCGAAATAGTCGATGGGGTCTTCCACCAGGAATTCCCCCCGCCGGGTCAGATTGCGGTCAAGGGCAGAGCGGCAGCGCTTCCACAGCTCGCTGATGTAGTGCTGCGCATCACGGGGGGAGGAGCCGTCGTGCTTGGGGTTCTCTGTTGTGCTGTCGGCCTTGCCGGCTTGGGAAGCCTTGACCGTCTTCCAGGGGTGAAAGCGGCTCGGCGCGGTCCAGGTGAAGAACAGGCCCACATACCCCATTTCGTCAGCCACATCAGAAAAGCCGCGGGCCCGCACCACCAGTTCATGGCGGCGGTTCTCGGGGTTGGCGATGGAGGCTTTAACCGCCTCCTCCAGGCTGATAGTGATGTTGTCTTCGGCGTTATAGGCTTCCATGTCCTTGAGCCAGGCGGCGGCCATTCGCTGGCGCTCGACAAAGGCTTGCAGGCCTTGGCTGGACACGTAGGCAGATACGCCTTTGCGCACCTTGCCGAGCAGGATGGCGCAATGCTCGTTGTATTGATCCCATATCTTGCGCAGGCGCCTAGCCCACCATTTTGGATCGAGCCAGCGGATAAGGTGGTGGGCGATGAAGTCGTCGCGGCTCTCGGCCGTTCTGAACTTGGGCAGGCGGGGCAGCATGCCCCAGGCGTCGAGCGGTTGCTTGCACATGTTCCACAAACGGATCGGCGACACCTGCTCAGCGCCGAAATTGGTGGCGGCATTACGCAATCGGGTGACCCGCTCGACATAGTTGATTGCCAGGCACTCGCGGCTCTCCTTGGTGCGAAGCTGCTCGAGGGGCTCGGGGATGACATTCTGCACCTGGCGCAGGGTGGTGATACGGCTTGATAGCCAGTGGTTTGCCTCTTTGGTGATGGCCACCCCCTTGAGTACGTCAGGGGCGCGGTGACGGCAGTAGCCCACGAACAGCTCAGCGCGCAGGTCTTTGGGCAGTTGTACCCCCGTCCCCCCGTTTTCGCGAGGGATCGGCCGCTCCAGCAGGTCAAGCACCCAGTCCAAATCGTAGGCACCCTGGATCCCGACAAAGTAGGAGCGGACGGCCGCGATCTGGCTATCGAGATCGAGCGCGGCCGCAGGGCGGCGAGCAGGCGGGAGGCGTGAATGAGTCAGGGAGCACAGCGACACGCGACGCGTGTTCATGATGGCTTTAGCTTGGGCCTTGACGGCTGTGGCCAATTTCCAGGCAGCGTGCTGCCTGGGTGGGATGGGCTTGGCGTCGAACAGCTCGGCGTAGTAGTCCCGCATCAGAATGGCAGGGGCTCATCACAGCGCAGGTGGGCAAGATACCGCTCCTGGTGAGCTACGGTGTATAACGCTTCGATGCGGGCGCGGCGTTCCTCCCTGCATTCAAACAGCAAGCGGCACCGGGGGAATCTGGGATTTGGTAGGTGAGCTTTTCGCAAAGCCAGGAGCTGGTGCTGATATTGGCGAAGGGTTGCCAGCTTTATCTTGGCGATGGCGGACAAGGCGGCAATATCGGCCTCCGCTTCCGATTGCAGTGTTGCAAAGTCCGGGGTGTTTGGCTGTGGAGAGCTCATAGGGTGGCACTCCCCATGGTATGCCGAGGCGTGAGGGCGACAATCACCGTGCGGGCATGATTGATCTGCTTGCGCGCTTCTTTGCACAGGGATAGGGCCAGCGCCACACTGGCACGCGGGCGAGGAGACAGGCAGCGATAGCCGAGTAACTCGCACTGATAATGGCGCAAGCGGGCCACATCTTCGTGCCAGACTTCCCACCACTTATCTACAGGGGAGAAATCAGGGCGCTGGAATATCCCGATAATGTTGAGTAAATAGTGGGCACGGGCTGTTCGCCCACTGATCCTGCTGCGCGCTTCTTGAATGCGGAAACGCTCTTTACGGCAGGCTTTCAGATAATCCCTTGCACGTTCTTTGTCACGCGGATGGCGAAAGGCGAGCAACCTTGTCTGATACTCGCGCAAATGCTCTAAAAATGTGCTGAGTGACTTCTCGTCGTATACGTTCTCATAGTGAAGACGGGCAATCTCGTCAGGCATGCTGCGTTGAGCGTCTCTCATCTGATCACCTCCCCGAGCCCATGCAGCGGGGCGCACTCTTCCCACCAGTTGCCGATCTCGGTGGCAAGCCAGGTTTCCCCTTGCCCCAGGGCCAGCCAGTAGATGGAGCGGATCGCCCCCAGGGCCAGGAGCTCATCAGTGTCTGTTCTGGAGCAGCCGCTGGTGTCAATAAATTCAGCTCTGTATACCAGCCAGCTCATATACAACCCGCTTTTCGGCGAGGCTGACTCAATGGCGTCATGCTCGTCATCGTCTCCGCTGTCATCATCCAGCAGCGCATCCAGGCGGCTGGTTACAACCAGCTGGATCTGGATGTGTTGCGGACCAGACTGGACGCAACCCATGCAAACTCGATTGTCATCTGCTCGGGCAGCGAACATGTCGGCCAGCATCCCCTCGATCAGCTTGGGGGCCTGATGGGCGATCTTGATTGCGTCGCTCATGAAGTTCTCCTAATGGATGGGGCCACCGGAGCAGCCCCTTATGGGATTAATGGGGTTGGGTCGGGCGTACTTGCTCAGGGATGATCAGTGAGCCTTTCATTAGCCAAACGGTGTAATCAGACAGGCCGGGAGTGTTGATGATGCGCAGCAACAAGCCACCCCCAATCTCCCGATAGCCCAGCTCGTAGTTCTTGAGCGTGGTGGGCGGGATATCCAGCTGTGCAGCAAACTTGGGGCGACTCAGTCCCAGGGTTTCGCGCAGTTGGCGCAGGCGCTGGCGGGTGCTGTCGTTGAGGGCAGTCATGGACGGCATTTCGGTGTTTGGCATAGACATGGTTAGGCTCCTTGGTGGGTACTGATGCGATTGATGTGACCGAACAGGGATGCCCAAACCAGTGCATTTGCACGTTGGGTCAGAATTGTCAGGTCTTGAGCTGAATAGTGCTGACCATAGGGGCCAGCTAAACGGCGGTGCTGGATCTTGCGGTTGCGCAGCGCGCAGGGGATTGCTAAAGTTGTCATGTCAACTTTCCTTGCTAGGTTGTTGATAAGAGCCCCGTTAGGTGTTTGCTGCACCGTTGATCGGGGTTTTCTTTTGCCCGCTATTTGCGGTGTTCTGCCCACTGACAATCTCAGTCAACAGGGTTTTCTTCTTATCCAGCCGATCGGCTGATCTTGTTTCCTCTTCTGGTTGCCGTTCCGGTAAACATCCGGTGTGCCACTCGTATTCCGATATGCGCCCATGAAACAGATGCTGTAACCCAAGCGCTATCACAGCCTGGCGGATCGACTCTCTGTCAGCCCTGCCGATGGGCAATGCCTGACCCGCTAACGCAATTGACAACTGAGCGATGTAACAGACAGCTTCACGTTGTTTTTGATTTGCCTCACGCCAGTAGCGCGGTACTTGGGATTTGCTTTGAAGAAGCTGGGCTCTTAATAAGGCTGGGTAATTCTCTGCAGCACTCATGCGTAACCCCTTACATCGCCAATGCAGCAAGAGGTGACATCACCTGGAATCGCTGCTCGACATCGTTGATGAGAAGAGCAACAGAACCCATCGCCGCGGTGGCGATACTCATAAAAGAGCTGTGTTCGTTGCAGGTGATGCGGCCCCGTTCCGTGAGCTCCAGGGTACGCTGGCCGATATTCGCTATCTGTGAGTTCAGTTGGATCACCTGGTGAGTCAATGACGGGGCGCGCTCGGTACTGGGGATCGCGACAGCAGTCAAGCCGCATTCCAGCAACAAAGCATCAAGCAGAGTTTCGTCATGAGTGGCGTGGTAGAGCGCAATCAGATCTTCACCTGAAAGCTTGTGTTTCTGTGCCTGATTGAACTTGTTACGCAGTACATGGGCAGACATGCCAATACTGGTGGCCACCCGCTCTACGTTGTGATCCTTCGCGAAGCTGGCACAGGCTCCGCGGTAGTGGGGGTGTAGGCTTTTAGTGATATTCGACACTCTGATATCCCTCCAAAGGTCGCTATGGTTTGGTGGCAAACGAGCCACAAACCGAGAGGTGTTTATGCAGTTCATTCAGACACTCAGCCCAAGCCATGCTAGCCAGCCATCACGGATTTCCTTGGGCCTGCTTTCGAAGGCTAATTTCAGCCCCGCATTCCAGGCGGGCAGGTATACGTAGTAGTCACCCTTGGCATTGGGGTTTCCTGGGACCTTCATTTCTACGCCGGGTAGCTTGCCCACTTTGATCATCTCCACCACGGCCTTGCGGGTTTTGCCGATGGCATGGGCAAACGCATCGGCGGTCACGGCATCGGTGTGAACCAATGAAGGGGTGAGACCGACAGCAAACTTGGCGGGCACCTCGGTCTGACTGCTCGGGGTTTTGGTTGGATCACTCATATCTGATAACCTCTCTGGTTGCCCCTGCCGGCTGTAGAGAGCTTTCAGGGGATTTGGCGACCTCAATGGTCATGTGTCATTTATAGTAATTATTACGAGATATGATAATGCCGTCAATCACCTCAGGAGAGAAACTGCGTTTAATTCGCGAGTCGGAGAGACTGAATAGAAAGGAACTAACTGATTTAACAGGAATTAATTACACAAGTTATTGCGGCTATGAGAGCGGTAAAGCACAGATGTCTTTTGAAGTTGGAGCAAAACTTTTCAAGTTTGAGCGATTTAGGAAATACAGAGATTGGTTCATGTTTGATGAAGTTTCACCCGAATCCGGCCAGATCGCGCCGGTTCTCGCACACGTTGGGCAGGAGGGCAACGACTCATCCCTCTCAGACCAGAAGACTGGTTAACCCTTCATTGGGCGTTTATTGATGTCATAGAAACTATGGGCCTGTGTTATCGGGCCAGTGTCGGAGAGCTTCGCTATGTCGATTAAGAAGCTCGATGATGGTCAGTACCAAGTGGACGTCAGGCCGACGGGTCGCAATGGAAAGCGGATCCGGCGGAGGTTTTCCAAGAAACACGAAGCAGTTGCCTATGAGCGGCATGTGCTGGCAACACAACATGACAAGCCCTGGCAGAGCAAGCTCGCAGATGCCCGCACACTGGTCGAGCTCATCGAAATCTGGTGGGCGCACAAAGGGCAGTATCAAAAATGGGGCACCCATGCACGCCGCACCTTGCTGCGGGCAGATCGCTATCTGGGTGAGGTGCGGGTCAATCAGCTTGATGCCCATACCTTGACTTTGTTGCGCTCACGTATGCTTGCCGCAGGCATAACCCCCAATAGCGTCAATCGCCTGGTGGTGGAGTTGAGTGGTATGTTCAACTTCCTCATTGAGGGGGGGTTCTACCGCAGTGATAACCCGATTCGGGAACTGAAGGCTTTGAAGGTTGCCCCTAGAGAGATGAGTTACCTCTCTCCACTTGAGGTCCAGCATTTGTTGGCTGGGTTGATCGGGGATGATCGAGGAATTGCTGTGCTATGCCTGAGCACCGGCGCACGGTGGAGTGAGGCTTCCACGGTTCGGGCTGAGCATGTAGTCAACCGACGGGTGACGTTCGTGGCTACCAAGAACGGTAAAAATCGGACGGTCCCCATCAGTGCAGAGGTTGAGGCTCAATGGGTGGCGAACAAACGAGGGGTGTTGTTTCCCACTGCAAATTACCTACGGGTACGAGAGATGTTGAAGGCTGTTAAGCCTGATTTGCCCAAAGGGCAAGCCGTGCATGCACTACGGCACACCTTTGCCACCCACTTTATGACGAATGGCGGGAACATCTTGGTGCTGCAACGGATCCTGGGTCATGCCACTATCCAGCAGACGATGACCTATGCTCATTTCGCCCCTGATTTTTTACAGGATGCCGTGCAGTTCAACCCGCTGAAAGGTGGAGCCGGTTAGGTGTGGAGTGTCCACACGATTGACCACACCTGACCATTCATGAGGGGGAATGAAAGCTCATCAGAGCTTCTCGCTTGGCTGAAGGAATACTGCTGTAAGCCAGACATAGCAAGGCGTCGCGCTGTATTCCTTGGGTTTGCAGGGATGAGTAAATCTGATGGCAGAGTGCATAAAAAGGCGCGTTGAGCGCCTTTTTTGTTGCAATAGGCAATCGCTTAAGATAACGCCACCCAAGGGGCACTTTTCTGCTAGAATATGGCCCCTGTGTGAGTCCCGGATGGACTCACGGTCTGGTATCCTGGGCCCAGTTTGCCGTCTTGTGCTAAGGCGGCTGTAGCAATAGGTTAATCATGAGTTTTGCCGATAGTTTATTTTTGCTGATGTTGCTGGTTGCCAGCAGCGTGTTCTTCTCGCTTTCCGAGATCTCCCTCGCCGCGTCCCGCAAGATCAAGTTGCAGGTGATGGCCGACGAGGGCAATCGCCATGCCGAAAAAGTGCTGGCACTCCAGGCCCAGCCGGGTAACTTCTTTACCGTGGTGCAAATAGGCCTCAACACCGTCGCCATCCTGGGCGGTATCCTGGGCGAATCCGCCCTGAACCCCGCCATCAAGGCGTTTATCTCCGGCTTCTATCAGGGCCCCTGGCTCTCCCAGATAAGCTCAATAGCCTCCTTCGTGTTCGTCACCGGCATGTTTATCCTGATAGCGGATCTGATGCCCAAGCGTCTGGCCATGACCATGCCGGAGCGGGTTGCCGTGGTAGTGGTGCGGCCCATGCTGCTGTGCGTGACCCTGCTGATGCCGCTGGTGTGGTTCTTCAATGGCCTGGCCAATGCGCTGTTTCGCCTGCTGCGGGTCTCCATGGTGCGCAACGACGAAATCACCTCGGATGACATCTATGCGGTGATGGATGCGGGCGCCGAGGCGGGGGTTATCCAGCGCGAAGAGCATCAGCTCATCGAGAACGTGTTCGAGTTGCAGTCCCTCGGTGTCACCTCAGCCATGACGGCGCGCGAGAGCCTCATCTACTTCACCCTGCAAGAGGGCGAGGAGAGCATCAAGGCCAAGATTGCCGAACACCCCCACAACAAGTTCCTGGTGTGTGATCACAACCTCGACAGCATCAAGGGCTTCGTCGATGCGAAGGAGCTGCTGATCCGCGTCATCAGCGGCCAGAGCATCGATCTCAACAGCGGCTCCCTGGTGCAGAACGTCATCATCATCCCCGACACCCTGAACCTCTACGAGGCGATGGAGTACTTCAAGAACCACAGAGGCGACTTCGCCGTGGTGATGAACGAGTACGCCCTGGTGGTGGGCATCGTCACCATGAATGACCTGATGAGTACCGTCATGGGTGAGTGGGCCACCCACGTGGTGGAAGAGCAGATAGTGCAGCGGGACGAGAATTCCTGGCTGGTGGACGGGGTGACCCCCATCTCCGACGTGATGCGGGCCTTCGACATCGAAGAGTTCCCGGATGCACAGAACTACGAGACCATCGCCGGCTTTATCATGTTTATGCTGCGCAAGATCCCTAAGCGCACCGATTCGGTTAAGTACGCCGGTTACAAGTTCGAGGTAGTGGACATCGACAGCTACAAGATTGACCAACTGTTGGTCACCAGAGTGGAGCCCATCGCCGCCGAGAAGGCTGCGGACGCGACGGTGTGATCGGATACCCGGCTCCTCAGGCGGGCCGGGTGTCCGATATCGACAAGATTGACCAGTAGCTGGTCACCAGAGTGGGACCCATCGCGACCGCAAAGGTCGTTCAGGAATCGTAAAAGGAGTTATCAGCAATCATGCAGATGTCGTTTCGTTCTCGTGCACTGACGTGTGTGGCATTGGCCCTTGCGCTGGGTGCCTGCAGCCAGAGCGCCCCCCGCAAACCGGCCACAGTGGCCAAGCCGGCGGCCCCCAAAGCCGCCGTG
This sequence comes from Aeromonas tecta, assembly GCF_000820185.1. Taxonomy (GTDB): domain Bacteria; phylum Pseudomonadota; class Gammaproteobacteria; order Enterobacterales; family Aeromonadaceae; genus Aeromonas; species Aeromonas tecta. Next base: position 8,696 of record NZ_CDCA01000046.1, on the reverse strand, counting down.
GTAGTACCGCAGCCCGATCCCGATGCCAAGGTGCAAAGCGCCGTGGCCGAACCGAGCCCGGTGTTCGATGAGGAGTATCATGGCCCGGATCAAGGATCCTTGGAGTCGGTGACGGCGCTGTTTGCTCGTGGCTATATCGAGTCTGCCATGCGCGAGACCATGCTGGCCGCCGTGCACAGCGACTACCCGCTGCTCGGCATGCGAGACGTGCGCCTGACCGATCCAGTCGCCAAATTTCTCACCTCGGCCCAGGCGCGCACCACGGCGCATGACTACCTCTATGCCGGCGTACAGCGCAGGCTGGGTCGCCCGCTGAGCCCCGCTCAGTGGGAGCAGATCTGGCAAGGCTTCCCCCTACAGGGGCGTGTCTCCGACTGGGTCAAGCAGACCAAGCGGGTGCTGGCGGGGCGTTAAGCTGCCCTGAGCGGATAAATGATGAGGCCACCCCAGGGTGGCCTCAGTCATATGGGTGGCGAAGCGCTATCAGGAAGAGGCGGGGCCAGCCGGCTTGCCAAACAGCACTCTGCACTTCGCTTGCCAGGGCAGACCACGCACCTCGCGCAGCATGTCGCGCCACTCGTGGAAGGTGAGGGTGAGCGGGTTGAAGCTGCGCACCGGTTTGGTGATGCCGAAGCGGCAAGGCTCGCCGGGATCTTCTTCTACGAAGGTGCCAAACAACCTGTCCCAGATGATGAGTACCCCGGCGAAGTTGCGGTCTATGTATTTCGCATTGCTGGCGTGGTGCACCCTGTGGTGGGAAGGGGTATTGAAGATAGTCTCAAGCCAGCCCAGCTTGCCCACCACCTGGGTGTGGACGAAAAATTGGAAACCCAAACTGAGCAGCACGGTGGCGACCACGGCCTCGGGTGGGAAGCCGATGACGATCATCGGGATCCAGAACAGCCACATGCCGGAGATGGGGTACATCAGACTCTGGCGAAAGGCGGTGGAGAGGTTGAGTCGCTCGGAGCTGTGATGCACCACGTGAGAGGCCCACAGCCAGCGCACATGGTGGCTGGCAAAGTGGAATAGCCAGTAACAGAGGTCCTGCAGCAAAAACAGCAACAGCAGGCTCCAGAAGTTGAGCTCGATATCAAACAGCCGCCAGCCCCAGAGGGTGTCGTAGAGGTACGCGATGGCGATGGCCGCCAGCGCATCCCCGCCCTGGTGCATCAGCGCCAGCGCCCCGTTGGCGAACAGATCCCGCCATTGGTAGGTGGCGGTGGGAAAGGCCGCCCCGTGCTTGCGCAGATAGAACATCTCCCAGCCGATGAAGGCCAGAAAGACGGGGGAGAGATAAAGCAGCAGCAGTTGCACATCCATGTGATACACCCGGTTGGACCAGTTGGGTTCCAGCATACCGAAGGAATTTAAAAATTCATTAACATTTCACTCCGCCACCACGGCAGGCCTCTACCGCCCTGCCGGGGATCCTCGCTTACACTGGAAGAGAGGGCGCCCCGGTTGGGGCGTGCCATGAGCGGCAAGGTGTCAGGTGGGGAGGCGCGATGAAAACGACATATGTTTACGTCATGCTCGGCCTGTTGACCGCGAGTGCACAGGCGAATGACAGCTTCAACAGCGAGCTGAGTCATTTTGCCGGCGGCGCGGCCATGGGGGCTGGGTTCACGGCTATCGCCGATCATTACGGCTATCGGGAGCATCGAGGCTGGATTGGCTTCGGGGTCTCCACCGGTCTTGGGGTGGCAGGGGAGCTGATCGAGCTGGCCTCGGGCAAGGGGGATTTCTCTGCCCTCGATGCGGGGGCCAATGCGCTGGGGGCCGCCGTGGGGGCCTACAGCACGGATCGCTGGTTTTTGGCACCCGTGGTGCAGCCAGAGTCTCACTATGTGGGGTTGGTGAGCCGTTACCGTTTCTGATGGCTGACTGTTTAAATGAACGAAGGGAGCCTGGGCTCCCTTCGTTGTTATGGGCTCATAACCGACTCATAGCACCTGACTCAGAAATTGGCGCAGGCGGGGGGAGGGGGGATTGTCGAAGAAGTCGGTGGGTTTCTCATCCACCAGCAACTCGCCGCTCTCCATAAACAGTACCCTGTCCGCCACCTCGCGGGCGAAGCCCATCTCGTGGGTCACCACCACCATGGTCATGCCTTCTCGGGCCAGCCCCTTCATCACGTCCAACACTTCACCTACCATCTCGGGATCCAGCGCGCTGGTGGGCTCGTCGAACAGCATGATGCGCGGCTGCATGGCAAGTGCCCTGGCGATGGCCACCCGTTGTTGCTGACCGCCAGAGAGCTGGGACGGATAGCTCTCTGCCTTGTTGGCAAGCCCCACCTTGAGCAGCAGCGCCTTGGCCCTGTCCAGCGCATCGCTGCGCGACAGGCCGCGTACCTTCTGGGGCGCGAGGCTGATGTTGTCCAACACGTTGAGATGAGGGAAGAGGTTGAAGGACTGGAACACCATGCCCACCTCTTCGCGCAGCTTGTTGACATCGCCGGGCTCGGTCAGGCAGATGCCATCGATGACGATATCACCGTCGTTGATGGTCTCGAGCTGATTGAGGGTGCGCAGGAAGGTGGATTTGCCCGAGCCACTGGGGCCGACGATCACCACCACTTCCCCTTCGGCGACCTGGGTGCTGACGTTTTTCAGGGCATGAACGCCGCCGGCGTAGATCTTCTCGACCCCGGTGGCCTTGATGATGGGATCGGCGCCATTGCGCTTGTTGGGTGTGGGATCAGTTGCTGCGCGCATATTTCACCTCCAGACGACGCACCAGGAAGGAGAGAGTGCCGGTCAGCACCAGATAGAGCAGGGCCACGGTGAACCACACCTCGAACGGACTGAAGGTGGAGCTGACCACCTCACGGCCGGCCTTGGTGAGATCCGTGATGGAGATAACCGAGACCAAGGAGGAGTCCTTGATCAGGTTGATAAACTGGCCGGCGAGCGGCGGCAGTACCCGCTTGAATGCCTGCGGCAAGATAATGTAGCGCATGGTCTGGGCGGCGGTCAGCCCGAGGCTGCGGCCCGCCTCCATCTGCCCCTTGTGGATGGAGCTGATACCGGCGCGCACGATTTCGGCCACATAGGCACCGGTAAAGACCGCCAGCGCCGCGACCCCGGCGGTGAAGCGATCGAGGTTGAGTACCGTGCCGATAAAGAAGTAGACGATGAAGATCTGCACCAGCAGCGGGGTGCCGCGGATGAGTTCCACATAGGTGACAGCCAGGTTGCGCAGGGCGGGATTGGGGGAGAGCCGAGCCAGCCCCGCCAGGGTGCCCAGCAGGATGGCGAAGACGCCAGCCACCAGCGAGAGTTTGACCGTGACCCAGACGCCCCAGGCGATGGGGCCTGCGGTCCAGCTCAATTGTGTGTCCAGGGTATCGCCGAGGAAGATGGTGTCCCCTTCGGCTACCTGGGTGCCGCTGGCGGCGATGGCTTGACGCTGATGGGGGTCGGCATCGTTTTGCAGGAAGAGGTGGCCCTTGTCGGTGACCACGGTGCCGTCAAACTCGGCATAGTTCTTCTGTTCGGCCTGATAGGCGATGTACTGGGGAATGCGTTCCCAGCGCCAGGTGTAATCCACCGATTGTACGGCCTTGTAGATGCCAAAAATGGCAGTCAGCAGCAGCAGCAGGAAGACGCCTTGCCAGAGCAGCTGATTGGGTTGTTTTTCCATCTGTCTTGTGGATTTGGGGTTGATCACTGTCACAACCTCTCTTGTCGTTATTGTGTGGGGTCTGCGTGAAGGGGCGGCGAGCCGCCCCTTGAGAGGTTATTTGAGTTGATTCAACCAGCTGTTGGATTCAAACCACTTCTTGTAGAGACGGTCGTAGCTGCCGTCGCCCTTGATCTGGCGCAGGTAGTTGTTCAACCAGTTGAGGGTGTCCTGATCGCCCTTGCGGATGGCCCAGGCCAGCGGCTCGAAGGTGAACGGTTTGTCCAGATGCACCACGGCATCCTTATTTTGGGAGGCGAAGATGGCGTTATAGGGCAGGTCATAGATGAAGGCATCGACCTTGCCGTTGATCACTTCCAGCTTGGCGTCGTCCTGGGTTTCATACTGCAGCAGGGTGGCTTTCGGGATCATGCGTTTGACCGCCTGCTCGCCGGTGGTGCCGAGTTTGACCGCAATCTTGTACTTGGGATCGTTTAAGTCACTGAAGGACTTGATCTCGCCCGCCTTGTCCTTGCGCAGGACTATGGTCTGACCGACGACGATGTAGGGGTCGGCGAAGTTGACGCGCAGGTTACGTTGGGGGGTGACCGTCATGCCACCCATGATGACGTCGAACTTGTCGGTCAGCAGGGCCGGGATGATGCCGTCCCAGGCGGTGTTGACGAACTCTACCTTGACCCCCATCTCCTTGGCGACCATCTTGGCGAGATCCACGTCAAAGCCGATGTACTGGCCCTGTTTGTTGGTCATCTCGAAGGGTTGATAGCCGGCATCGAAGCCGACCCGCAGCACACCGCGCTCCAGCACGGCGTCAAGGGTGGAGCTGGGGGCGGCGGCGTTGGCCAGCCCGCACAGCAGCAGGGTAGAGAGAATGAGTTTTTTGATCATAGGTGACGTCTCTGTCGAAAGTGTGTTCGGCCTTGAACCTGATCCCGTGCGACTCCATGGCACAAGAGACTGCTGCATCCGGCAACAGGCAAGACAGGATTATTGTCTTGAGTTGGGCAAAAGCCCCATATGAGATTCCATGAGGGGAGAGCTGAGTGAAAAATGTACCAAAAGTCGATTGTGTCAGATGACTCAATAAGTTAGTGAACGTTTTTCCTCGCGGCTTGGCTCATAAAACCACATGAAAACAACATATCTATCTAATGGCACGGGTTCAAGTGCAAAACGCCATCAGGGTCACTTTGCGGTGCTTTCACGGCGATGGCGGGGATCAAACGGGCTTGTTTGCGCCCAACGGTATCGCCAGATGACCCCGTTGGTCGTGGTAGGTGCAGCGCAGATGAGAATTATTTGATGAAGGAGCAGGGCCCCTTCTGTGTCTTGCCCTGACCTTCCAATATACTCAGCCATCCTCACAGGAAGGTCTGGGTATGAACACCTCACTATTGCTCGAACTGGATGTATTCACGCTGATGCTCATGGCGTTGGGGGGCTATGGACTTGGGTTCATCACCCTCTCCATCATTTGGGCAACCCACAGGGAGATCCCCGGTCTCGGGCTCTGGTGGTGGTCCAGCCTGTGCGCCCTGGTGGCCCAGTCGCTGTTCTTCCTGCAGGCCTTTGCCCCCAACATCGCGGGGATCTGGCTGGCCAACCTGCTCATCACCTTCTGCATCGCGCTGATGCCGCTGGCCTTGCAGCGCTTCTTTGGCCAGGCCCCGAGTTGGCGGGCGTTCACGCTGTTTATGCTGGTCTATGTGGTGGTGCTGAGCTGGAGCGTGTTGTTTAACGACGACATGGCACCCAGGGTGCTGCTGGCCTGCCTGAGCTACATGGTGCTGGGGGCGGTGATCGTGCGGCAGGTGTGGCGTCACGGCTATCCGGCCTATCTGCCCGCCGTGCTGGTGTTCACCGTGGTCAACATTCTGCTGTATGGCTTCAATCTGGTGCGAATGGGGGCTCTGTTCAGCGGTGATGTCCAGGTGTTGATGGATCAGCATGCGGTCAATGTGCTGCCTTTTCTCTCCATGTTGATGGGTAACTACCTCTCCACCTTCGGTGTCTTGCTGCTCTGCACCCAGTACCGGGCGTTGGCGCTGCGCCAGCAGGCCAGCCAGGATCCCTTGACGGGCTTGCTGAACCGGCGCGGTTTTATGGCACGCGCTGGCAAGGCGAGCAGGCGCGGGGCGCTGGTGATGCTGGATCTGGATGATTTCAAGCAGATCAACGACCGCCACGGTCACGAGGCGGGGGACAGGGCGCTGGCGGCGGTGGGCCGCTATCTGGCCAGCCAGCCTGGGCTTATCGCCAGCCGCTTTGGCGGTGAAGAGTTTGTGCTGTTGCTGGCGGAGCGCGATCCCGCCGCCCAGCAGGCGCGCTGCGAGCAGATCTTGCAGGGCATAGCGGCGCTGCCGCTGGATGGGATGAAGATCACGGCCAGCATCGGTCTGGTTCCCTGCCTGAACGACTGGCACTTCGATAGCCTGTTCAGCCTGGCCGATCGGGCCCTCTATCAGGCCAAGCGGACGGGCAAGAACCGGGTCTGCCAGAGCGCCTGAAGTTCTATCTGTATTAACTCGGTTCGGCGAGCAGGGGGCGCGGCGCCTGGGCCTTGAGGAAGGGCAGCAGCAACAGGGCGGAGACGCCGGCCGCCACCGAGATCACCACGAAGAAGCCGTTCCAGTGCCAGATCTCCATCACCTTGGCCAGGGGATAGCCCGCCAGCGCGGCCCCCATGTAGGCGAACAGGCCGACGAAGCCGGTGGCGGCGCCCGCGCAATCCTTGTGGGAGCACTCCGCCGCCGCCATGCCGATCAGCATCTGGGGCCCGAACACGAAGAAGCCGATGGTAAAGAAACAGGTCGCCTGCATCACATAGCTGAAGAAGGGCATCAGCCAGAGTGAGCCCACCGCCAGCAGGATCCCCACCGCAAAGATGAGGTTCATCGGTCCCCGGTTGCCGTTGAACAGCTTGTCTGACCCCCAGCCCGCCACCAGGGCGCCGATAAAGCCCCCCACTTCAAACATCGAAATGGCCGAGTTGGCGCTCATCAGGTTGAAGCCGCGCTGCTCGGTCATGTAGAGGTTGCCCCAGTCGTTGATGGCGGTGCGCACCACGTAAACCAGCACATAACAGCAGGCCAGCAGCCAGATGTAAGGGTTGCCGAGCACGTATTTGCGCAGGATCTGGCGTGGCGTGAGACCGGCATCCTGGGTCTGCTGGGCGATTTCCAGCGCATCATTGCGCCACTGGCCGACCGTGGGCAGCCCCAGGGTGCTCGGGGTGTCACGCAACCGCCAGCACAGGAAGAGCCCGACCAGGATGGCGATGACGCCGGGCACTATCATGCCGTAGCGCCAGCCATACTGCAGGGCGATGGTGCTGACGATGAGCGGGATCAGCGCCCCGCCCACGTTGTGGGCCGTGTTCCAGGCCGACCACCAGAAGCCGCGCTCGGTGCGCGAATACCAGCTGGTCAGCAGCTTGGAGCAGGGGGGCCAGCCCCAGCCCTGGAAGAAGGCATTGGCAATCCAGAGCGCCGCGAACAACCAGAGCGATGACGAGAGCCCGAACAAGATGTTGATGACCCCGGTCGCCATCAGCCCCAGCCCCATGAAGTAACGGGGATTGGCCCTGTCGCTAATGATGCCGGAGACGAACTTGGAGCAACCGTAGGTGAGGTAGAACAGGGTCCACAGCATGCCGATGTCGGCCTTGCCCAGCATGCCGCTCGCAAGCATATCCGGCATGGCGAAGTTGAAGCTCTTGCGGGTGAAGTAGAACACCGCGTAGCCCAGATACATGGTCAGCAGCAGGTGGATGCGCCAGTGGCGATAGGTGGCATCGATCTCGGTCTGATCCCGCAATGGCGGCGCGGCTGGTCGGCTCTTGATAAAGCTCAGCATGGAAAACCCTTCTGGAGTGGGAACTCAGCCATCTGGGCTCTCCCGTTTGCGACTGGGCAGGCTCAGGGTCAGCTGGGTGCCGTGCAGGCAGGAGAGCTGCAAGGTGCCGCCGAGCGCCTGTACTCGCTCGCGGATGCCGAGCAGGCCGTAGCCCTGGGGGGCTTGCTCGGGCAGGCCGCAGCCGTCATCTTCCAGCAGCAGTTGCAACCGCTCGCCCTGCTGGTGGGCCTGGATGCGGACCGAGCTGGCATTGGCGTGTTTCACCACGTTGTTTAGCCCCTCCTGGCAGACCCGAAACAGGGTGACTCGCTGGGCATCGGAGAGCGCCTCATCTGTCAGCTGCCACTCGAGCCGGGTGACGATGCCGTTACGTTCGAGTTCGAGCTCGCGCAGCAATCCCCGCACCGCCTGCTCCAGGCTCATGTCGTCGAGTTGGCGCGGACGCAATCGGCCGAGCAGGCCGCGCACCGCGTCGTAGATACCGAGCGACAGGGTATCGATGAGGGCGCTGCTCTGGTCGACGCCGCGGTTGTCCGGTGCCAGCCGCCGCACTATCCCTGCCTGGGTGCGAATGGCGGTGATGGTCTGGCCGATGTCGTCATGCAGCTCGCGCGCCACCTCCTTGCGGATGCTCTCCTCGGTCTCCAACAACCGCTCGGTGAGTTGGCGATTGTGGGCGAGCTGACGGGTCAGCGCCTGGTTGAGTTCGCGCTGGCGCTGGATGCCGGCGCCGAGCAGCAGGCCGGTCAGACTCTGGGCCAGCAGCGAGAGCAGCAGGTCAAGCGGATGTTCATGCCAGGCCTGGCCCGCCATCAGCGCCACCGTGTTCATCAGGGTGGCGAGCAACGCCCCCTGCCAGCCATAACGCCAGGCCATGGCCATGATGGGGATGGCGAGGCAAAACGGGGTGAAACGCACCAGCGAGTCCGGCAGGCCGAGCTGCAGCCAGAGGCTCAGCACGAACAGCAGCAGATACCAGAACAGGTGGCGAAAACGCCAATCCACCGGCTGATCGATCAGCGCCGGGCCGAGGGGCACCCAGGTGGCGCGGGTCAGGTAGTGCCAGATCAGCATGCAGGTGGAGGTGAGGGTCAGGCCGCCGGTCAGGGTCAGCAGCAGGGCGGTGAGGCCATCCTCCCCGGCCAGATGCCAGAGCAGAGATTGCAGCCCCGCCGCCACCGTCACGGTGGCGA
>NZ_CDCA01000045.1 GCF_000820185.1 Aeromonas tecta | reverse complement strand
GATCTGGGCCATCAAGGGGAGGGCGGGGATATCAGGGTTTTATCAAGGTGATGAGTGATAAATGAGTCAACTTGCTGTTTTTAAATCGGTTTTATGAATGCTTTAGCTGAGCTTAAAAAAGTTCACTCATGATTTTATCCCTTAGCGGGTCTTTATGTTTTCCGGTGGCGAGAGGCCTAGGCTGTGCCCATTCGTTGGTGGGCCTTGTACCAAGCCTGTGTGTGGCGGCCCGACCTTTCATAGCACCGGAGATTTTATGTCCCTAGATACGAGCAAGAAGATTGGCCTCATCGCCTGTACAGGTGTAGTGGCCGGCAACATGATGGGGAGTGGCATCGCGCTGCTGCCTTCCGCCCTGGCCACGATCGGTTCCATTTCAATCTTCAGTTGGGCTATCTGCCTGGTCGGCGCCATGGGCCTGGCCTTCGTGTTCGCCCGCCTCGCCACCAAGAATCCGCAAGAGGGCGGCCCCATCGCCTATGCCGGCGAGATCTCCCCGGTATTCGGTTTCCAGACCGGCGTGCTCTACTACCATGCCAACTGGATTGGCAACCTGGCCATCGCCATCACCGGCGTCTCCTACCTCTCCGTCTTCTTCCCCATCCTCAACAATCCGATTCCGGCGGCCGTGGCCACCATAGCGGCGGTGTGGATCTTCACCTTCGTCAACCTGCTTGGCGGTAGCTGGGTGAGCCGTCTCTGTACCCTGGGACTGGCGTTGATCCTGCTGCCGGTGGTGGGCACCGCCCTGGTGGGCTGGGGACATTTTGATACCACCATTTACAGCCAGAACTGGAATACCACCAGCGGCAGCGATCTGCACGCCGTCATCAGCGCCGTGCTGATCTGCCTCTGGTCCTTCGTCGGGGTGGAGTCTGCCGCCGTCTCCTCCGGCATGGTGAAAGACCCCAAGCGCACCGTGCCGCTCGCCACCATGCTGGGCACCGGCATCGCCGGCGTCATCTACATCCTCTCCACCCAGGTGATCAGCGGCATGTTCCCGGCCGGTGAAGTGGCGGCCTCGGGCGCGCCCTTTGCCATGGCCTCTTCCGCCATCTTCGGTGACTGGTCAGCGCCTTTCGTTTCCGCCTTCACCGCCCTGGCCTGCTTCACCTCGCTCGGTTCCTGGATGATGCTGGTGAGCGAGGCGGGCAAGCGTGCCGCCCACGATGGCAACTTCCCGAAGATCTACGGTGAACTGGACAAGAACGGGGTGGCCAAGAAGGGTCTGATCCTCGGCTCCCTCAAGATGACCGCGCTGATGATTGGCCTGACCGCCTTCACCTCCCGCTCCGCTCACGCCGCCGATCTGTTCAACGTGCTGACCACCGATGCGGTGCTGCTGACCATGCTGCCCTACTTCTACTCCAGTATTAACCTCATCCGCTTCGAGGGCATGACCTCCCGCAGCATCGGCACCATGCTCTTCTCCGGCGTCGCCTGCGTGTTCTGCCTGGTGGCCCTGATGGGCGCCAAGGGCTCCAACCTCACGGCCACCTTCGTGGTGTCGCTCATCATCCTGATGTTCTACGCCAAAAAACAGGGCCTGCGTCAGCACGACGCCCTGCTCAAAGAACAAGCCAGCCACTAATACCGTTTCCCTTTTCCGAGCGCTCTTCACTCACCATCCCTGATGGAGAGCGCCCCTCTACGTGTGGAGTATCACGATGAATATCATTGCCATCCTCAATCACCTTGGCGTGTTCTTCAAAGAAGAACCCATTCGCCAGCTGCAGGCCTCCCTCGAGCGCAAGGGCTTTCAGGTGGTCTACCCGGTCGACGTCGCCGACTTGCTGAAGCTTATCGAGAAGAACCCCCGTGTCTGCGGCGCCATCTTCGACTGGGACAAATATTCCCTCGGCCTGTGCAAGGAGATCCACGATCGCAACGAGAAGTTGCCGATCTTCGCCTTCGCCAACGACCAGTCCACCCTGGACATTCACCTGACCGACCTGCGCCTGAACGTGCACTTCTTCGAGTACCGTCTCGGCATGGCCGATGACATCGCCCTCAAGATGGGGCAGGCCACCCAGGAATATCAGGATGCCATACTGCCGCCCTTCACCAAGGCGCTGTTCAAGTACGTGGAAGAGGGTAAATACACCTTCTGCACCCCGGGTCACATGGGGGGTACCGCCTTCCAGATGAGCCCGGCCGGCAGCATCTTCTATGACTTCTACGGCCCCAATGCGTTCAAGGCGGATGTCTCCATCTCCATGCCGGAGCTCGGCTCCCTGCTGGATCACTCAGGCCCGCACAAGGAGGCCGAGGAGTACATCGCCCGTACCTTCAACGCCGATCGCTCCTACATCGTCACCAACGGCACCTCCACCGCCAACAAGATCGTCGGCATGTTCTCGGCGCCGGCGGGCAGCACTGTGCTGGTGGATCGCAACTGCCACAAGTCACTGACGCACCTGATGATGATGAGCGACCTGACCCCGCTCTATTTCCGCCCGACCCGCAACGCCTACGGCATCCTGGGTGGCATCCCCCAGAGCGAGTTCAGCCGTGAAACCATCGCAGCCAAGGTGGCCGCGACCCCGGGTGCCCAGGCGCCGCGTTACGCCGTGATCACCAACTCCACCTATGACGGCCTGCTCTACAACACCGGCTTCATCAAGCAGAGTCTGGATACCCCCTACATCCACTTCGACAGTGCCTGGGTGCCCTACACCAACTTCAACCCGATTTATGAAGGCAAGTGCGGCATGAGCGGCGAGGCCATGCCGGGCAAGGTGTTCTACGAGACCCAGTCCACCCACAAGCTGCTGGCGGCCTTCTCCCAGGCCTCGATGATCCACATCAAGGGTGACGTGGAGGAGGAGACCTTCAACGAAGCCTTCATGATGCACACCTCCACCTCGCCCCAGTACGGCATAGTGGCGTCCACCGAGATCTCCGCCGCCATGATGCGGGGCAACACCGGCAAGCGACTGATCAAGGACTCCATCGATCGCGCCATCTCCTTCCGCAAAGAGATCAAGCGACTGCGGGATCAGAGCGAAGGCTGGTTCTTCGACGTCTGGCAGCCGGACGACATCGACACCGTCGAGTGCTGGAAGCTGGATCCGAAAGATGACTGGCATGGCTTCAAGGACATCGACGATGACCACATGTATCTGGATCCCATCAAGGTCACCCTGCTGACTCCGGGGATGAATCGCCAGGGTGAGCTGATGGAGCGTGGCCTGCCGGCGTCGCTGGTCTCCAAGTTCCTCGACGAGCGCGGCATAGTGGTGGAGAAGACCGGCCCCTACAACTTGCTGTTCCTGTTCTCCATCGGCATCGATCAGTCCAAGGCGATGCAGCTGCTGCGCGCCCTGACCGAGTTCAAGCGCGGTTATGACCTGAACCTGACCATCAAGAGCATCTTGCCGAGCCTCTATCGCGAAGACCCGAGCTTCTACGAAGGGATGCGCATCCAGACCCTGGCCCAGAACATCCACGCGCTGACCAGCAAGTACCGCCTGCCGGAGCTGATGTTCAAGGCGTTCGACGTGCTGCCGGAGATGAAGATGACCCCGCACGCCGCCTGGCAGCAAGAGCTGGCCGGCAACGTGGTGGAGGTGCCGCTGCGTGACATGGTGGATCGCATCAGCGCCAACATGATACTGCCCTACCCGCCGGGAGTACCGCTGGTGCTGCCAGGGGAGATGGTGACCAGCGATTCTCTGCCGGTGCTGGAGTTCCTGGAGATGCTGTGCGAGATCGGGGCTCACTACCCGGGTTTTGAAACCGACATCCACGGCCTCTATCGTCAGGCCGATGGCAGCTACACCGTCAAGGTGCTGCGTTAATCAGACAACAACGGGCCGCAAGGCCCGTTTTTCCCTGCGGGGTTTCTCATTTGGGTGAGTCGCCATCATGAAGCGAGTGCTTTCCATTCAATCCCACGTGGTGTTCGGCTGCGCCGGCAACGGGGCCGCCGTGTTTCCCATGCGCCGTATGGGGCTTGAGGTGTGGCCCGTCAATACGGTGCAGTTCTCCAATCACACCCAGTATCAGGCGGGTTGGCAGGGGATGGTGATGCCCGCCGGTCATATCAGCCAGCTGATGGCGGGTCTCGCCGACATCGGCGTGCTGGGGCAGTGCGATGCATTGCTGAGCGGTTACCTCGGCTCGGCCGAGCAGGGGGAGGAGATCCTGGCGGCAGTGGCCAGACTCAAGGCGCTCAATCCACAGGCGCTCTATTTTTGTGACCCCGTCATGGGTCACCCGGACAAGGGGTGCATCGTCGCCCCCGGTGTCAGCGAATTCTTCAAAAACCGTGCCTTGCCCCAGGCCGACATGCTGGCGCCCAATCTGCTGGAGCTGGAGCAGCTCACCGAGCGGACGATAACCAATGTGCCCGAGGCGCTGGCCGCCTGCCAGCAACTGCGCGAGCAGGGAGTCAAGCTGGTGATGGTCAAACACCTGGGACGGGCCGCGTTTGACCTGGACAGGTTCGAGATGTTGCTGGTGTGCGAGGCAGGGGCCTTTCATATCTCCCGCCCCCTCTATGCCTTTTCGCGCCAGCCCATCGGGGTGGGGGACTTGCTCAGTGCCACCATGCTGGCCAATCTGCTGACGGGACATGATCCCGTGCTGGCGTTCGAGCTGACCAACGCCAGCGTGGATGCGGTGCTGGCCCAGACCTGGCTGGCCAGCGCCTATGAGCTGCAACTGGTGGCGGCGCAACAGGCGCTGGCCGCGCCCCGGGTGCGCACCCGGGCCACCCCTCTTATGTCAGGCAGTTAGCCGGCGCGGCGCGCCAGCTGCACCCCTTGACGGACGGTGAGTGGCTTGGCGTGCGGCTTGGGCGTGCAGGCCAGTTTGAGGCGACGCCACTCCCTCCACAGCAACCAGCACAGCGGCAAGGTGAGCAGCAGCACGGTGGCGGGCTGAGCCATCAGTACCCCATCGCGGCCCCATTGCAGCGGCAGCAGGACGATGAGCGGCAGCAGCAGCAGGGTCTTGGCGGCGGAGATGATCAGCGCCTGCTTGGTGCGGGCCATGGATTGCAGCAGCACTATGCCGAACATGATGATCCCCTCCAGCGGAATGGCGCCGAGATTGAGGGTCAGGCTGCTGACGGCGGCAGCGATCAGCTCCTCATCCTGGGTGCCGGTGTAGAGCATGGCCACCTGGCGCGGCAGCAGCTGGATCAGCAGCCAGACCACCATGCCGTAGATCAAGGTTACCTTGAGCCCCATCTCCATCAGGAACTTCAGGTCCCGATGGCGCTTGGCCCCCGCCGCCTGGCTGACCAGCGGCTGGATGCCGAAGGCCAGCCCCTGCAGGATGACGATGAACACCGCCTCGGTGTAACCGGCCACGGTGAAGCCGGCCAGATCCTTGATGGAGCCATAGACCATCAGCTGGCTGTTGTGCAGCAGCAGCAAGAGTCCCAGGTTGAACTGGGCGATCAGGCTCGGCAGACCGCTGAACAGCAAGCCGGGCATGGCGGGAAACTCGGGCACCAGATCGCGCAAGGAGATACGCAGTTTGGCGTGGGAGGTGAAGAAGTAGCCCAGCCCCAGCAGGCTGACGATGCCCTCGGCGATCAGGGTCGCCTGGGCCGTGCCTACCAGCCCCAATCCCAACCGGCCCACCATCACATAGTTGAGGGCAATGTTGAGGAGGGCGCCACTGCTGACCAGGATCATGGCCAGCTTGGGGCGGCCATCGTTGCGCAGCAGATAAGGCACCGCCAGGTTACTGGCCAGCAGCAGGGTGCCGCCACCAATCCAGCTGAGGTAGTCGCTGGCCTGCAGCCAGGTCTCGGTACCTTGTTCAATCCCCAGCGCCAGCAGGATGTCGATGTGCCAATGGTGCAGCAGCAAGGGCGCCACAACGCCCAGCCCCACCAGCAGCCAGAGCGCATTGACCAGTGCCTGGCGAGCCTGTTTGAGGTTTCTTGCCCCTTGCTGGAAGGAGATGGCGGTCGCGGCCCCCATGGCCACCATGGCGGCGAGGCCGATCAGCACCATGATGACCGGGTAGACCAGGTTGATACCGGCGAGACCGGCGGCGCCCACGTAGTGGCCGACGAAGATGCCATCGACCAGGTAATAGGCGCCGGAGACCAGCATGGCGAGGATGGAGGGGAAGGCATAGCCCCAGAAACGGCGGGTCATGGCCCGTTGGCGCAGGGTGAAGTAGGCAGACATATCTGTTCTCTTGAGGAGTTCGATTATCGAGCAGACAGTCTAGATTAATATTATTTTGTTGATAATCGGCTTTCTACTTAATGAATTGCTGAGCAATTTTCAGTAATTAGCGCAGTTGATGATAGGCCTTGAGCATGTCGATCAGGGCTCGCAAGCCGCTGCCCAGCTGGTGCCGGCTGGGATAGAACAGATTGAAACCGGCAAAGCTGGGGCTCCAGGCGTCCAGCACGCTCACCAACCGTCCCTGTGCCAGCGCCTCGCTCACCTCGTCCTCCTGACAGTAAGCCAGCCCCAACCCCGCCTCGGCCGCTCCCAGATAGAGCGCTGGGGTACTGGTGGTCAGCGGCCCGCTCACTTCTATTTCCAGCAGCTTGCCATCCGCGGCGAAGGCCCAGCGATAGTGGTGGTGCGGGGTGAGGCGATAGCCGATGCAGTCGTGCTGGCTCAACTCACTCGGGTGTGAGGGTGCGCCACGGGCCGTCAGATAGGTCGGCGACCCCACCACCAGATAGCGCTGGGGCGGCCCGAGTGGCACGGCGATCATCTCTTTGGGCAGCAGATCCCCATAGAAGATGGCGGCATCGTAGCCGTCCTCGATGAGACGCGGCATCAGCTCCAGCTCCACCACTTCCACCTGCATGCGCGGATAACGCACCAGATAGTCGATGAGCACCGGCACCAGCAGCTCCACAATGGCGGCCCTGGGCGCACAGATCTTCAGGCGACCGACAGGTTCATCGCTGTGATGGGTCAGCTCGTCGAGCGCCTCCTCCAGCTGATTCAAGGTTGGTAACAGTTGCGTCAACAAGCGCTGCCCCGCATCGGTCGGCACCACGGCCCGGGTGCTGCGATTGAGTAATCTGACCCCCAAACGTTGCTCCAATCCCTTCAGGCTGTGGCTGAGCGCTGAGGCCGAGACCCCTAGTTCGAGGGCGGCCTTGCTGAAACTCCGGTGGCGGGCGACGGCGGCAAATACCGCCAGCTCGGCGAGATCGGTGCGGGTGATGGTCATCTTGGCTCGGCGGATGGAGGAGGAAAAGTAAGGGTACGCCAAGGCGGCGGCGCGCACAATCGGCCACCAAGGAGGCGTATGTTGCACATTTGTTGATGTCGATAAGTATTGGAATCTATTGAAACAATTTTTAAATGTTAAAAAATACTAACAATTAGGCACTCAAAATGTGAGCTGGCACGACCGAAAGGCGACCACAGTCAAACTTTGGTTGATTAATTCAAAAAAACGCTGTGATTAATAGGGCCATTTAATTAGAGTCAGCCCATCGAACGAGATGCGTGTTTCTGAATTGTTAAATGAGAGCCGCATTCCAACCGAGTTCAGGATCTCACGCCCCGACTTGTTGCCAATACGTTACCGCAGGGAGCGGTGCGCTGATTGGCACGGTGTGAGAGGGAAGAGCAAGGACGAACAGCAGGCGTTCCAGGGAAACGGAACCAGGCCGGGTGGCCAATAAACAACGAGATTCCACTTTCCTTGATGATAGGAACAACATATGTCCGACATGAATATTGCAGTTGATGGTCGTTTAGCCAGTCAGGCTTCCCGTGGCATCAATAAGGCCGATCTGGTCTGGATGCTGGGTCTGTACGGTACCGCTATCGGTGCCGGTGTGCTCTTCTTGCCGATCAATGCTGGCGTGGGTGGCCTCTGGCCGCTGCTGGCCATGGCCATCCTGGCCCTGCCGCTGACCTTCTTCGCACACCGCGGTCTGACCCGCTTCGTGCTGTCTGGCTCCACCCGTGATGGCGACATCACCGAAGTCGTGGAAGAGCATTTCGGCAAGACCGCAGGCAAGTTCATCACCCTGCTCTACTTCTTCGCCATCTACCCGATCCTGCTGATGTACTCAGTAGCCATCACCAACACGGTAGAGAGCCTGATGGTGCACCAGCTGGGCATGACTGCACCGCCCCGTGCCATCCTCTCTCTGGTACTGATCCTGGGCCTGATGGCGATCGTTCGCCTCGGTGGTCAGGTTATCGTCAAGGCGATGAGCGTGCTGGTATTCCCGTTCGTGATCACCCTGATGGGCCTGGCGCTCTACCTGATCCCCCATTGGAATGGTGCCATCATCACCGAAGCGCCTGCTCTGTCTGACGCCTTCAACGGTGACTTCATCAAGACCCTGTGGCTGGCCATCCCTGTCATGGTGTTCTCCTTCAACCACTCACCGATCATCTCCTCCTTCGCGGTGGACAACAAAGGTCGTTACGGTGAAGGCGCCGAGAAGAAGTGCAGCAACATCCTGTTGGGCGCTCACGTCATGATGGTCATGACCGTCATGTTCTTCGTGTTCAGCTGCGTACTGAGCCTCTCCCCGGCTGACCTGGCTGCCGCCAAAGAACAGAACATCACCATTCTGTCCTACCTGGCCAACCACTTCGACAACCCGGTTATCGCTACCGTAGCCCCGCTCATCGCCATGGTTGCCATCAGCAAATCCTTCCTGGGTCACTATCTGGGTGCGCAAGAAGGCATGAACGGCCTGATGGCCAAGGCCCTGCGCGAGAAAGGCAAGAAGGTTGACACCAAGCAGCTCAATAAAGTCACTGCGGTGTTCATGATCCTGACCACCTGGGCCATCGCTACCATCAACCCGAGCATCCTCGGCATGATCGAAGACCTGGGCGGCCCCATCATCGCCATGCTGCTGTTCCTGATGCCGATGTACGCCATCACCAAGGTGCCTGCCATGCGCAAATACGCTGGCAACATCAGCAACGGCTTCGTGACCATCATCGGCCTGATCGCCATGTCCGGTATCATCTACAAGCTGATTTCCTGATAACTCCGGTTAATCTGTTGAAAGAAGAAGCCGCCTCGAAAGAGGCGGCTTTTTTTGTTTTAGACACAGGTGCTTAACAAAGAGGTGGGAGCGGCCTACCATGGTGGGCGGTTTTTCACTTCGGGCAAGGGACATGTCAACGTTAAAACAAGAGTTGGGGCTCTGGCAGGGGATGGGGTTGCTTGCCACCTCCCTGCTTGGCACCGGGATCTTCGTGGTACCGGCCACCGCGGCCTCGCTGGCGGGAGGGGCCTCCCTCTGGGCCTGGCTGCTGCTCATCGTGCTGGTGCTGCCCATCGCTTTCACCTTCGCCCGGCTCGGCCGTCGTTACCCCCACGCTGGCGGGGCGCCGCACCTGATTGGCCTCGCCTTTGGCAATGGCGCCGAGCGTTTCTCCGCCTTCCTGTTTCTGGCGGTGCTGCCGGTGGGTCTGCCCGCAGCCCTCACCATCGCCGCCGGTTTCTGGCAATCCTTGTTCACTCTGGGGGAGTGGACCCTCTGGGCCATCCAGCTGCTGACCCTGCTCGGGGTTTTCCTGCTCGGCCTGCGCGGCGCGCGATCTTCCGGCAACCTGCAACTGCTGATCGCGCTGGCGATCCTGGGGCTGACTCTGCTCATCTGGGTCAAGGGGGATCTCAGCTGGCGCGATGCGGCCCAGCCGTTGCCGACGGCAGCTGAGTGGCCCGCCATGGGCACGGCGCTGGCGGTGATGTTCTGGTGTTTCGTGGGGCTGGAAGCCTTCGCCCACATGGGGGAGGAGTTCAAGCGGCCCGAGCGGGACTACCCCATCGCCTTGCTCGGCGGCGTGTTGCTGGCGGGGCTTATCTACTGGGTTCACTCGCTGGTGGTGCTCAAATACGGCCTCTATGGCGATGAGGCGAAGAACGCCACCGCCATCCCGGCACTGCTCTCGCTGTTGTTCGGGCCCACCGCCAAGTGGCTGGTGGCCATCCTCGGTTATTTCTCCTGCTTTGCCAGCATCAACATCTACCTGCAGGGCTTTGCGCGGCTGATCTGGAGCATGGCGCGGGAGGGCAAACTGCCGGTCTCTCTCTCCCGGCTCTCCGCCCGTGGCGCCCCGCTGGCAGCCCTGTGCTGGGTGCTCGCCATCTGCCTCGTCTCCATCACCCTGATCCTCTGGCTCAAGCTGCCGCTCGATGCCCTCATCCGCTACGCCAATGGTAACTTCGTGCTGGTCTATCTGCTCTGCATGGCGGCCGGCTGGCGCCTGCTCGGCGGGGTGGGCAAGGGGCTGGCGGGCCTGAGCGTGCTGCTCTGCCTGGTCGTGTTGGTGGCGCTCGCCTCCGAGGTGCTCTATGCGGTGCTGCTGAGCCTGGGCTACGGTTTGTTCTCCCTGTGGCGCCGTGGGCGTCGCCGTCGGCGCGGGCACGATGAGGGCAACTTCTTCGCTATCAAATAATGCCAGTCGGTAACCCGATAACAAAAAGCCCCGCAGTGCGGGGCTTTTTGTTGGCCACAGATTGTTGGCTACAGATTGCCTGGCAGATCACTGCGCAAGATGGCGTAGTGGTGCAGGGAGATGAAGCCACCGTCCTTGATCTCGCACTCCCGCGCCGTGCCTTCATAGCGAAAGCCAGCCCGCTCGAGCAGGCGCGCCGAGCGGGTATTGGGCTCCTCGACTACGGCCAGCAGTCGATGCAGGTCGGTGGTGCGGTAGATCAAGGCCAGCGCCTGTGGCAGGGTCTCGCCCATGATCCCTTTGCCCCAATATTCGGGATAGAGCCAATAGCCGAGCTCGGCGCACTTGTGACGTGGGTCGGCGCCGTTGTAGCCGATGGCCCCCACGGGCTCGCCGGTATCCGGGTCGCGGATCAGGAACCAGGCGCCGTTGCCGGTCCGGGTTATCTCGGCGTACCAGGCTATCTGGTCCTGACAGGCCGTCAGGCTGTCGTAGCTGATGCCGTAGTAGGCGACGACCTGGGGATCCGACAGGCCGCGGTAGATGTGGGGCAGATCGCTGGCCTGGATGGGGCTTAGCCTCTGGGTGGTTGTGGATGAGGGTGACATAGGTGTCTCCTGGCGGCCACTGCTGGCCGCCTTGGGTCAATGGGATCGAATGGGGTGGCGGATCAACGCTCGTTGAGGCCAAGGCCGGCGGTGAGCTGGTGCAACTCATCGCGCCATGCCTGTTGCAGCCTTGGGGTCTGATGCCTGGGCTTGCGGGCAAGATCGGCTGCCAGCAAGGTCTCCAGTTCATACCAGCGCGCCAGCTGCCGCTCTTCGTCAGACTCAATGCTGGCCGGTGCTTCGGTGGCCCTGTCGAGCGAATTATTGGCCGAGCCCAGTTGCTGGGGGCCGATCAGCTCGGCATAGGCCCGCTCTGCACTGTGAGCTTCGTGGATCCGTCCTTCCTTTATCACCCAGAAGCGGTTGCAACTGCGCTCGATCAGATCCCGATCGTGGGAGACAAGCAGCACGCCACCGGCAAAGCCGGTCAGCGCATCGGCCAGCTCCTCCTTGCCCTCCAGATCCAGATGGTTGGTGGGTTCATCGAGCCAGAGCAGATGGTGACTCGCCAGCGACAGGGCGAGAAACAGCAGTCTGGCCCGCTCGCCACCGCTCAGGCTGGAAACCCGCTGGCCGTGACGGGAGTAGGGGAAGCCCGTGCGGATCAAGGCCTGGCGCAGCGCTACCGCCGGCAGAGGTGCCAGGGCGTAGAGGGCATCGGTCAGGGGCGCCTCGTCCTCGAGCTGCTGCAGGGATTGATCGTAGTAGGCGATGCTGGCTGCGGGGTGGTGGTACCAACCTTCTGCCGGCAGCTGATCGCGCAGTTCGCGCCAGCATTGGCGCAGCAGGGAGGACTTGCCGGTGCCATTGGCGCCGATCAGGGCGACCCTGTCACCGGAGCGCAGCCTGAGCTCCTCGGCGCGCAGCAGGGGTGGCAAACCGGGGGCCGGGCATATGTCGAGCGCCTCCAGCCGTAGCAGGGCGTCGGCTTGCAGCCCCAGTCCGTGCAGCTCGAGCCGCCAGGGGACACCCGCTCCGACTATGCTCTGCTGCTCCTGCAGTTTGACGATCCGCTTCTCCATGGATTTGGCCTGGCGCACCAGCTTCTCATTGTCATACTCCCGCCCCCAGATGGCGAGCCGCTTGCTGCTGGCGCTCAGGCGGTCGATCTCTTTTTGCTCATCGGCCCTACGCTGACGGGCGTTGTCATCCTCCTCTACCAGCGCCGCCCTGGCCTGAGTGCAAGGCAGGGCGAAACGGTAGATGCGCCTGTCCCGCAAGATCAGGGTGTCCTGGGTCACCCGGTCGAGCAGACGAGCATCGTGGGACACCAGCACGAAAGCGCCACGCCAGTTTTGCAGGAAGTGCTCGAGCCAGAGCAGGGCGGGGAGATCCAGGTGGTTGCTGGGCTCATCGAGCAGCAGCAGATTGGGCTGGCGCAGCAGGGCGCGGCCTATCTGCAGGCGGCTGTGCTGGCCACCGCTCAGCGCACTGACCGGGAAGCTGGCCTGCTCGGTCAGTTGCAGCTCATCGAGCATCTTGTCGACCTGCCAGCCGAGCGCAGGATCGTCGGCCACGGCTTGCTCCAGCACGGCGCGGGTGCTGAGCCCCTGCAACTGCACCGGCAGCTGCTGTGCCACGAATTCGCAACGGCAGGGGGCGGCATGCTGCACGCGCCCGTCATGGGGTTGGCGCTGACCGGCCAGCAGGGCGAGCAGAGTGCTCTTGCCACTGCCATTGGCGCCGATGAGGCCAATCCGATCGCCGCTCTGGATGCTGAGGTCGATACCGTCAAACAGGGGAAGGTGTCCTGCGCTCATCTGCAGGGAATGGGTACTCATCAATGTTGTCATGCTCTTGCTCTCTAAAATGCGGGATCAGAAATCCCTGTCATCAGGAGCGCTGGCGACAACGGTCGAGAAAAGTCTCGGTCAAGAAGGGAGTCGGCTTTGCTCGAACCCGCTATCGCAGCGCGATGGTATGCAGGCAAGAGCGCTCGAATGTGCCGAACAGGCGAGCCGAGAACATCGGACACGCTTGGATAACCATTTTTACCTCCTTATTTTCGTGATGACTGGGTGGGGCGATTATAGGCGCATAAAAAATAGCCGTCTATCGGGGGGGCTGGCGTGCGCTCATCTGGGGGGCGCCTGGGCCACCGGTAAAGCAACAGCCCCGCATGGCGGGGCTGTTGGCTGAATTAGTGGATGGCTGCGTCGGTTAATCGCGGGGCGTCTTGAGTGCCTGGATCACATCGTCGGCGGGGGCCAGTCCCTCCACATGGTTGAAGCTGTCGAGCCCCTGCTGCGGATTGATGGTGAAGGCATCGGCGCTGATATAGCCGCCGGTCCCCGCGCTCTCCACGATGACGATGAGCTCGGGCTGCTTGTCACCGTTGAGATCCTGCAGCTTGATCTCCTTGATGCTGCCGTCTCGCGCCATCACCTTGCCATCGATGAACTGATCGAGGGGGAACTGGGGATTGGCGCCGGAGTAGAGGCGCACGTCGTAGCTGCCGGTGGAGGCAGGCTCACCGCGCCCCTCGGCGATGGTGATCACCTGGCCGGCAGGGAGCGTCAGTTGTTTGAAGAAACCCTCCGCCGCCTGGGTAGTCAGGGGCAGAGTGAGCAGACCGAGAGTAAGGAATAAGGCTTTCATGGATGTGACCCTTGTTGCTGCTGTGATAGGCAGGGGTCAATTCCCCTGCCGTTACGGCTGTGTCCGGCTCCGCGGTGGGAGCTGAGCCATCCGCCGACGGGACGGCTCATGTTTACCATATCTTGACCCGTTTGGCTGGGTCCAGATAGAGCTTGTCACCCGGCTGGATGTTGAACGCCTCGTAGAAGGCGGGGATGTTCGGCAGCACGCCGTTGACCCTGTACTCGGGCGGGGAGTGAGGATCCGATGAGAGCAGCATCTGCATCAGCTCGGGTCTGTACATCCCCTTCCAAACCTGAGCCCAGCCGAGGAAGAAGCGCTGCTCGCCGGTGAAACCGTCAAGCACCGGTGCCTCCTTGCCATCGAGTGACAGCAGGTAGGCCTTGTGGGCTATGGTGAGGCCGCCGAGATCGCCGATGTTCTCCCCCAGGGTGAACTGGCCATTGACGTACTGACCCTTGATGGGTTCGAAGCGGTTGTACTGAGCCACCAGCCGGCTGGTTCTGAAACGGAACTCCTTGAGATCGGTGGGGGTCCACCAGTCACGCATCACACCATCGCCGTCGGACTTGGCGCCCTGATCGTCGAAGCCGTGACCCATCTCGTGACCGATCACCCCGCCGATGGCGCCGTAATTGACAGCGTCATCCGCCGTCAGATCGAAGAAGGGGGGTTGCAAAATGGCGGCCGGGAACACGATCTCGTTGTTGCTCGGGTTGTAGTAGGCATTCACCGTCTGCGGCGACATGTGCCACTCGTCCCGATCTACCGGCTTGCCGAGGCGAGCCAGGTTGTCGGCGTATTCGAAGGCGCGGGCCCGCTGCAGGTTGCCCACCAGATCATCGGGACGGATCTCGATGGCGCTGTAATCCTTCCACTTGTCCGGGTAGCCGATCTTGGGTCTGAACTTGGCCAGTTTCTCCAGTGCCTGGGCCTTGGTGGCGGGCGACATCCAGTCAAGCTCTTGGATACTCTGGCCGTAGGCGGTGCGCAGGTTCTCGACCAGCTGCTCCATGCGGGCCTTGGCCTCTGGCGGGAAGTAGCGCTCCACATAGAGTTGGCCGACCGCCTCGCCGAGTTGATCGTCCAGCACGCCGAGTGCACGTTCCCAGGGGGCGCGCTGCTTAGGTGTGCCGCTCAGGGTGGTGCCGAAGAAGGCGAAGTTCTGGCGGTCGGTCTGGCCGTCGAGGTAGGGAGCGTAATCGGTAATGAGGTGCCACTTGAGATAGGCTTGCCAGTCGCCGATAGGCGTCTGCTGCATTACGCCATTGAGCGCCGCCAGATAGCTGGGCTGGCCGATGACCAGGCTGCTCTGGCCATTCAAACCGGCCTGCGCCAGGTAGGCGTTCCAGTCGATATTCGGGGCGAGGCGCTGCAATTCGCCAAGGGGCGCCTTGTTGTAGTTCTTCTCCCGATCGCGCAGGGCGACGTTGTCCCACTGGATCTGGGCGAGCCGGGTCTCGAGGGCCAGGATACGTTTTGCCTTGGGCCCCGCATCCGGCTCGCCGAAGCGGGTCAGCATGCCGGCGATGTGCTGCTCGTATTTTTGGCGCAGCGCCTGGCTGGCGGCATCGTTCTTGAGGTAGTAGTCCCTGTCCGGCAGGCCGAGCCCTGACTGATACAGATAGACCGCATAGCTGTCCGGCGCCTTGGCGTCGGCGCCTATCCAGAAGCCGAAGGGAGCGTTGCCACCGAGGCGGCCTGCCTGGGCGAAGGCCTGGGCCAGGCTGGTCTTGTCGCGGATCCGGTCGATGTCGCTGAGCAGAGGCAGCAGCGGGGTGGTGCCCTTGGCATCGCGCGCGCCCTGATCCAGATAGCTGCGGTAGAGATCGTGGATCTGCTGGGCCGGGGTGCCGGCCGCGGCACCCTTGCCGTCCAGCCCTTCCACCAGCACGCGCACATCGGCGAGGGACTTGTCCCGCAGCAGGTAGAAGGCGCCATCGGCCGGTCTGTCGTCGGGGATCTTGGCGGTCGAGAGCCAGTGGCCGTTCACGTAGCGGAAGAAGTCATCGCCGGGTTTGACCTTGGTATCCATGTTGGCCAGTGCGAGGCCGGAGTGCTTGTTGGTGTTATCTGGCACCTGACTACAACCGGCCAACAGGACCAGCCCGATGAGGCCGGCCAGTATGCTTTTCTTATTGTTCATTCAATTTGATTCCAATTCGGGTTATCCAGCTTCCCGGCCCATCTCGGGAGGAATTGCACTCTAGCAGCCCGCTTACAGCTTGATAAGCCTGAGTCTGCTAAGATCGCTCCAGCCGTTTTGGGGAAGCCTATGATTTCTCGTATTTATTCTCGCTTTTGTCAGACTCTGCCTGCGCCGGAAGGTTCCCGGGGCCTGTTGGTTGCCTTCAGTGGCGGGCTCGACTCCACCGTCTTGCTGGTGCTGGCGGCGCAATTTGCCCGGGAGCATCGGCTGCCACTGCGCGCCCTGCACGTGCACCACGGCCTGAGCCCCCATGCCGATGACTGGGTGCACCACTGCGAAGGGGTGTGCCAGCAACTGGCGGTGCTGCTCGTGGTCGAGCGGGTGCGGCTCGTGCGCGGCAATGGCGAGAGCCTGGAGGCGCAGGCGAGGCAGGCCCGCTATCGTGCGCTGGCTGCCGAACTCATGCCGGGTGAATGGCTGCTCACTGCCCATCATCAGGACGATCAGCTGGAGACCCTGTTGCTGGCCCTCAAGCGCGGCGCCGGCTTGCGGGGGCTGGCGGGCATAGTACCGAGCCAGCCCTTTGCCGCCGGGCACTTGCTGCGCCCGCTGCTCGAGGTGGGCCGACGCGAGCTGGCGGAGCTGGCCGCCAGCCTGCCTTATGGCTGGGTGGAAGATGAGAGCAATCAGGATACCGAGTACGATCGCAACTTCCTGCGCCAGCAACTGATCCCGCAGCTCAAGACGCGCTGGCCGGCCATGGCCCAGACCGCGGCGCGCAGCATGGCCATCTGCGCCGAGCAGGAGGCGCTGATCAGCGAGTTGGCAGAAGAGGATGGGCAGTTGGCCGCGGAGGGGGATGGGCTGCGCATCGCCGCGCTGCAAGCCCTGTCAGCGACGCGGCGCAACAACCTGCTGCGCCACTGGATCCGCCAGCAGGGCGGGGAGATGCCATCGCGGGATCTGCTTGGCCTGCTCTGGCAGGAGGTGGCGCTGGCGCGGGAGGATGCCAACCCGCAACTTGCCCTCAAAGGCCTGGCGTGCCGCCGTTTTCAAGGGGTGCTCTATCTGGTGCGGCCCAATCTGGCGCCTCGTCATGAGGTGCTGCCCATTTGGGTGGGGGAGTCGGTTGCACTACCGGACGGGTTGGGATCGGTCAGGGTGCATTCACAACCGGCAGCAGAAGGGCTGCGTCTACCACGGGCGGACGAGCTGCTGTCGGTACGCTTTCAGGTAGCGGCAGGCAGCATGCTCAAACCGGTGGGCCGGGCTGGCAGCCGGCGCTTCAAGAAGCTGCTGCAAGAATATGGGGTGCCCTCCTGGCAACGGGGCCGTATCCCCATCCTCTATTACGGCGAGCAGGTGGCGGCGGTGGCCGGGCTCTTCGTCTGCGACGGTTTTCTGGCGCCTGCAGGCGGTATCGGCTGGCACTGGCAGCGCGCCAAGCTGGCGCCATGCTGAGTCATCACTCCAACAGACCTGTCGCTCCCGCTTCCTTGCGGGCGTTTTTAGATAAGGGGATCGCGTTACTCTGATGCCCCATTGATACCGGCTTTTTTGCGAGCATAGAGATGGGCATCTGCCGTCTCATACAGGCTCTGCACATCCACCCCGGATTGCCAGCTGGCGGCGCCCAGGCTGCAGCTGACCGCGAAGGCGCTGAGCTCCTTGTGGCTGTGCATCACGTGTTGCAAGCGTAGCCAGACCGGGCGCCAGGCCTCGGGCTCGGCCGGTTGCAGCAGCAGGGCGAACTCGTCGCCCCCCAGCCGAAACGCCTGATCCGTGCTGCGAATGCAGCCATTGAGCAGCTGGGCGAAGCGGCTAAGCACCAGATCCCCCACCGGATGCCCCCAGGTGTCGTTGACCTGTTTGAACCTGTCCAAATCCAGCAATACCAGCACCAGACCGTGGGACTCCCGGCAGTGCTGCTCCACCGCCCGGCCGATGGCCTCATCGAAATAGGAGCGATTGCCGAGTCCGGTCAGGTGATCGAGCCGCACCTGCCGCTCCAACCCATCCAGTCGCAGATAGAGCGGCAGCGGCAGGCAAAGCAGCTGATGACATTGCTGCAACAGCCGCTGCTGGCTGCCGGTCATGGGCTGCTCCAGCTCGTATTGCAGCAGGCCGAGTCGCTGCTCATGCTGGCCGCGCAGCTCGAAGCTATAGCTGTGCAGTACCTGCCTGGCCTGAGGCGGCAGGGAGATGAGGTGATGGGGCAGGCCGCAATCGAGATGAAGGCTATGGATCCGGACAATCTTTGCCACCCGCTCGGCAAAGATTGCCAGCAGGGCGTCAAGATCCCGTTGTGCCAGCAACTGCTCGAGCAAGGGGTTGCGATCCGGACTGGTCAGCGGCGTGAGCCGCTCCATCTGCTGCACCCACTGCTCGACGCCATGTCCGAAGCCATTCAATGATGATGTGTTTTCCATGTTGCAGCCCTTAAGCCTCGCCACTCATTGCCCCCTGTCTTGCAATCCTTGTGCCCAAAATATGCTCGATGAGAAACAGGGGGCTGGCTAGGCTTAACGTCATAAAAAGCGCGTAAAAATGGCGCCGTGATGACAGGGTTGTCCTGCTCACCGAACCCGCAGCGTGAGGCCTGTTCTCCCCTGAGTGAGCCGCCGGGGTTGACGAGAGGCATGCGGCGGGGCTCGGTTTCGGAGCCGGAGATCAGTGGATATCACCACCTCGTGATGGTTATCGATACGTTATCTGGTTTTGTGCTGACAATTCAGATGAAAGTGGAGGTGAAAGTGTATGCAGATGTATTGATCCTGCTGCTCGCCGCCGTCTTGCTGGTGGCAATTTTCCGGCGCCTCGGCCAGCCGGTGATCCTCGCTTACCTGTTTGCCGGCATGTTGCTCGGCCCCCATGGCGCTGCCATCGTCACCGGCCAGGCCATGATGCAGACCATAGGAGAGCTGGGCATCGTCTTTCTGATGTTCTCCCTCGGTCTCGAATTCTCGCTGCCACGGCTGCTCTCCATGCGCAAGCTGGTGTTGGGGGTCGGCGGCTTGCAGGTGCTGCTCACCACCTCGCTGTTCTTCTGGATGAGCTGGTGGTGGGGCCTGACCCTGCCCCAGGCGCTGGTGGTAGCGGGCACCTTGGCACTCTCTTCCACCGCCGTGGTGATCAAGCAGCTCGGTGAGCTGAAACAGCTGCACACCCGACGCGCCCAGCTCGGGGTGAGCGTCCTGCTGTTTCAGGACCTGGCGGTGGTGCCGCTGCTGGTGATGATCCCCATCCTGGCCAAACCCGAGGTGCAGGGTAGCGCCCTGCTGGTCGAAATTGCCTGGGCCTCTCTCAAGGGGCTGTTCGCCCTGTTTGCCCTGCTTGCGGTGGGTAAATGGCTGCTGCCTTCCCTGTTTCACGAGGTGGCGCGGGCTCGCTCCGACGAGCTGTTCGTGCTCAGTGCCTTGCTGGTGGCGCTGTTGGCGGCCTCGCTCACCCAGTGGATGGGGCTCTCCATGGCACTCGGTGCCTTCCTGGCCGGCATGATGCTGGGGGAATCCCACTATCGCCATCAGCTCGAGGTCGACATCAAGCCGTTTCGGGACGTGTTGATGGGGCTTTTCTTCATCACCATCGGCATGGCCATGGACTGGCAGCTGGTGCTCCATGCCTGGTGGCAGGTGCTCGCCAGCGTGCTTGGGCTCATCTTGTTCAAGTCGTTGCTGGTGCTGCTGGCCGGCCGCTTGATGGGGGAGCGCAAGCGCGACGCCATGGCCGCCGGCATCATGCTGAGCCAGGTGGGGGAGTTCGGTTTCGTGCTGCTGGCGCTGGCGAGTCACCATGGATTGCTCAGCCAGCAACTGGTCTCCCTGCTCATCGGCATCGGCGTTACCTCCATCGCGCTGACCCCCTGGCTGGTGCAAAAGGCGCAGGGGCTCGCCCATTCGCTCACCGATACCGTGCTGCTCTCCCGCTCCGAGGTCGCCCAGTCGGGTCTGAGCAAACACCAGCACGTCATCATCGCTGGGTTCGGTCGCACCGGGCAGACCTGCGCCCGCTTTCTCAAACTCGAGGAGCTGCCCTTCCTCGCACTGGATCTCGACCCCGAGCGGGTGAGCGAGGCCAAGCTCGCGGGAGAGCAGGTGGCGTTCGGCGACGCCAGCCGGCGTGACATCCTGCTGGCTGCCGGCCTGATGCGGGCGCGCTTGGTGATCATCACCTTCGATGATCGCAAGCGGGTCGATGCCATGCTGACGCTGATCAAGGAGCTGGCGAGCGGGGTCAAGGTGCTGGTGCGCACCCGCGATGACAGCTTTCTCGAGCACTACAAACAAGCTGGCGCCTTCGAGGTGATCCCGGAATCCCAGGAAGGGGCGCTGATGCTGGTTTCCCACCTGCTGCTCAACTGCGACATTCCCATCGGCCGGGTGATCCGGCGCATGGAGCACGAGCGCAGCAGTCAGTATCGCTTCCTGCACGGCTTCTACTGGGGGGATCAGAGTGCCAGCAATCTGGAGACGGATCAGCTGCTGGAGCGGCTGCATCCCGTGCTGCTGCACGATCAGGCCTGGGCGGTGGGGCGCCGGGTGCGGGAGCTGGCCCTCGCCGAGGTGCGGATCAAGGCGATTCATCGCGGCGATCAGAGTCTGGAGCCCAGAGCCGAGCTGCGGTTGGCGGCGGGGGACAGGTTGGTGCTGTTTGGCAATGCGGTGGCCATGGAGCAGGCCGAGCAGCGTCTGCTGGAGGGGCACTAGGGTTCCCTTGCCCGCGTTAGGCCTCTTCGCGCACCGGCTCTGCGATGTCTAGAAACACCTCTATGCGCTGACGTTCGTTCAGTGCGTCCTGATAACCGAGCTTGATCAGCTGTTGGCAATAGCCCGGATGGAACATCAGGAAGCTGGCCAGGCTGCTGCTCTCGTTGCCGGTCACCCCCATCACCCGCAGCAGACGGCGCAACTGGGTTGGCAGCTTGTGCAGATAGTCGAGGGCGATGAGGTCCAGATCCTGGCTGGGCCGGATTACGCAGGTCTCCACCTGGCGCAGCTTCAGCCGATTGCGTTCCCGCTCCGGAATAAGCCCAAGTGTCTGGTTGATGCGGCCGAGCCGCTCCAGATCCGAGTTGAGGGTGTCGGAGAAGACGGTATTGAGCAGGTGACCGGCGATGTTGGAGCTGGTCAGGTTGCCCTGGTGCGGCGCCATCACCGTTTGGCGCGGCGAGTCCAGTGTCACCAGCAGGATCCGCTCCGCCCCCAGATGGATGGCGGGGCTCAAGGGGCTCAGCTGGTGGATGGAGCCATCCCCGTAGAAGTTGTCGCCGATGCGGGTGGCGGGAAAGACGAAGGGCAGCGCCGCCGAGGCCAGCAGATGATCCGAGGTGAGCAGGGTGCGCAGGCCGCGCCGTCTGGCTCGCTCCCAGGGCTGATGCTCGGCGCGGCCCTGGAAGAAGGTGGTGGAGAGGCCGTCATCATAATCGGAGGCGGTGATGGCGATGGCCTCCAGGCTGCCGTAGAGGATGTTGTCATCGATACGATGGTAGTCGATGAGCTGATCCAGCAGGCGGCGCAGGGGGGCGTTCTCAAACAGGTGAAAAGCACGGTTGCTGCCCGGGCTGATGAGGCCGGCCGAGCCCTGATACAGGGTGCGCCACGCCAGCTGGCAGGGGTGGAAGTCGAAGATGTGATGGGTCTCGAAGCGGCGCCAGACCCACTCCAGCTTGCGCACCCCCAGATGGAAACAGGAGGCGTAACAGGCCAGCGCCGTGACGTTGAGCGCCCCCGCCGAGGTACCGCACAGGATGGGAAAGGGGATGCCGAGGTTGCGAGGATAGAGTTCGGCCACTGCCTTGAGGACGCCGACCTGATAGGCGGCGCGGGCACCGCCCCCGGTCAACAGAAGCGCTGTGTTGGGTCTGGCCATGACGCTACCCCTTATGCTGTTGCTGGCAAGCAGTCACCATGTGCGGTTCTGGTCATGATGGTGCGCCTTATTGTTGCCACTTGAGAGTATTACCACCGAACAATTTAACTATAAGCCGCTGTATCAAATATAAAAATGGGCCACACCATCATTTTTTGGTGCGGCCCGTTTACGCCAAGCTCAGAGGACGGGATCAGGCCGTAATGGGCGACTGGACCAGCTGATCGAAGGCGGCAAACACCGGGGGGCTGGCGAGGATGCGGCCGTGGCCGAGGCCGCGGGTGCTTACCAGCTGGGTGCGCCCATCCTGGGCCGCCCGCAGGGAGTCCTGATGGGGGGCGAAGCGGTCTTCCTCGTCATGCACGATCAGGGCCTTGCCGGTGCGGGTAGCGAGCTGGCCGAGTGGATCCACCGTGCTGAGGGGATGTTGATATTCGCGCTCAATGTCTTTGACCACCGCATCGAACAGCCGGATGGAGTAGCCCGAGCGCGCCACCATGCCATAGAGCTGGGGTACGTAGTCGAGCACGGGGGAGATGAGCAGCAGCGGCAACTTGTCGAGAGCGGGGTGATGGCTCGCCAGGGTGACGGCGCCGCCCATGCTGTGGGTGATGACACCCTCGATGGGACCGAGTCGCTCGATCAGTTCATCGAAGGCGCGCACGAAGCGGGGCAAGTGACCTGTGTGGCCGTCGCTCTGGCCGTGGGCGGGGTGATCGTAGGCAAGGGCAGTGAAACCCTGAGCTGCGATGTGGCTCATCAGCGGGTAGAACTGGCTGGCGCTGCCGGACCAGCCGTGCATCAGCAGCCAGACCGGCCCCTTGCCGAGCCGATAGCTCATCAGGGTGCCTTCGCGGGTATGCACCGCCTGCTGCACCAGACCGGCCGGTGCGGCTGTCTCGTGGCTGGGTCGCTGCGGGGTCAGCAACAGCTTGCTGGCGGTGCGCCTGGCGTGGGCGGGGGCCAGCACGTGATGCAATCGGGTGCCGAGCCCTAGCAGCAATTTGCTCGGGCTGAAGCGGCGGGTGCTGAAATAGATTTTGCTGCTCATGGTCATCCTGTCGTTTTCGTGTGCGAACGGTCGTGCTTTTTTGTTATTTTTTAAAAATTAGCGCCAGCTCATCAGCAGATTTTCCACCTCGGGCCAGAAGTGGCGAGCCGGATCCTGACACAGATCCAACGCATTGAACACCTGATCCCCCAGATAGAGGCCATAGAGCCGGTAGACGGCGCGCCAGGGGTCGATGTCACTGCGCCACTCACCCTGGGCCTGGCCCTGTACCACCTGGCGAGCCAGGTAGTCGAGCCAGAAGCGCACCAGCTGGCGCGCTGCCTGTTGGACCTCGCCCTCCTGGGCCGAGGTCCAGGCGTCGAGAAACATGCAACGGCCGGCGAAGCTCTGGTTCCAGGCCAGCCAGGCATGGAGCAAGGCGGTGAGCTTCTCCTGCTGGGTCTGATATTGCTGGCGGCGTACCGGCTGGATCACCCGCTCGCGGAACACCTCGGCGGAGTAGGTCAGCACGGCGATCTGCAAGTTGTCACGGGACTGGAAATGGGCAAACAGGCCGCTCTTGGACATCTCGCACGCACTGGCGAGGGAGCCTATGGTCAGGCTCTCCAGCCCCTGCTGGCTGGCCTGCTCGAAGGCGGTCTGCAGAATGTTCTCGCGGGTCAACCGGCCCTTGCTCATATCAGCTCCTCAATATTGCCTGCAGCATAAAGCACGATCGTGCTAGCTGTCGAGATAACCCGCGTTGGAATAAGGTCTGGTCGTCAACGCCAGTCGCCCTTGATGTCCATTAGCTGCAGCGCGATCGCCGTCTGGGTGTGATGCTTGACCCTGAGTTTGCGGAAGGGCAGCTGTGATATGAGCCTTGGACGGGTTGCACCTATATCAGCTCAGTCGTCTTTGATATCCATCTGCTGCAGCGCGATCACCGCCTGGGTGCGATTCTTGACGCCCAGTTTGCGGAAGATTGCGGTGATATGGGCCTTGATGGTGGCCTCGGAGACATTGAGCTCCCAGGCGATCTGCTTGTTGAGACTGCCATCGCGCAGCATGATCAGCACCTTGTACTGCTGGGGAGTGAGGCTGGCCAGCTTGCTGGCGAAATCGGGCCCATCCTCGGACTCGGGATGCAGGGAGATCCCCTCCGGCACCCAGTTATCTCCGCCGATCACCGTATTGAGGGCGCTGACCAACTCCTTCATTGGCACGGACTTGGGGATGAAGCCCAGCGCGCCGAGCCGCAATACCTGCTGGATGATGGCGGCGTCCTCCGAAGCGGAGACCACGACGATGGGCAGATCAGGATATTGACCACGCAGATAGGCGAGCCCTTCGAAACCGTTGGCCCCGGGCATCTTGAGATCGAGCAGCAGCAGATCCACTTCGGGATGCTCTCTCAGCAGCTGGCTCAGGCTGTCGATGGAGTCGGCTTCCAACAGCCGGGCCTCGTCGATGGCCATGTGCACCGCCTGATAGAGGGCGCCCCGAAACAGGGGGTGGTCATCTGCGATGACGATGGTAAATTGGCTGTCCATTGCTCACATTATTGCTAACTGATTGTTTTGAAAAATCAAACTAGCACCGCGCCTCGAGGGGGTCAAACCCGCAGGCGTGCAAATGTGAGACGACCATAAGATGTCGTGCCAACCGGGCCGACGATGGTCCTCAATAACCCCAAGCAGGAGGCAATAGATGGGATCCTTGGTATTGACGGTGGGCACTGGCTCCACCTGGGCGATGCGAGCGGCGCTGGTACTCGGTCTGAGTGGACTGGAGTGGCAGGAGCAGGTGTTCGATCTGGAAGATACCAAGGCACTGGCACGGCTCAAGCGGCTGGCGCCGGCCGGGCTGGTGCCCTGGCTGGATGATGGCGAGCTGCGCATCCACGACTCCCTGGCCATCGCCGAATATCTGCACGAGCTCTGCCCAGAGCGACGGCTTTATCCAGTGGCGCGGGCCGAGCGAGCCTTGGCCCGCAGCCTGTGCGCCGAGCTGCATTCAGGCTTTGGCCAGATCCGCAGCCGCTTGCCTTTCTTTCTGGGGGCGCCGACGCGCAGCGAACCGCCGGTGGAGACCATCGCCGAGCTGGCCCGCTTGCAGACGCTCTGGGCCCAGGCGAGAGGGCCTTTCTATTTCGACGAGGCGGGGATCATCGATGCCTTCTACGCCGTGATGGCCTATCGACTGGCAAGCTATGGTATTGCGCTGCCCGGTCAGGCGGGCGCCTATCAGCAAGCCTTGCTGGCCTGGCCGCTGTGGCAGGAGACGCTGGTCAGGGCGAGGCTGCAGTGGCCGGAGCTGGCCCGCTCATCAGTCTGAGGCGTGTCAGTGGGAAATAGAAAGGGGAGCCGATGGCTCCCCTTTTTCTGGTGAGACGCGCAACCGGGTTACTGCTGCCGTCCGGCAAAGACCACCACCACCTTGTCGGCCCCTTTTTCGCGCACAAAGCTGTAGGGGACATCCGAGAGCTTCTGATGGCTGCCCGCCGCCACGGCCGGGTGAGCGGCCCTGAACTGGCCGAGACGCTGCCAGTGTTTGACCAGCTCGGCCTTGTCACCGCTCGCCAGCTCCTGCCAGTTCATGTCGCTGCGCACGCTCTGATCGAACACGCCCCCATCCTTGGCCAGCCCGCGGCCGGATTCGTCCCCGTAGTAGAGCTGGATGCCGCCTGGCAGCAACATGAAGCTGTTGGCCACCCGCCGTTGCAGCGGCACATCCTGATAGTCGCCAAAGAACAGCTTGGTGTCGTGGGAGCTGATGTAGCTCAGCACGTTGAACTCGGGATCCTGATTGATGCGGCTGGCGTAGCTGGCATAAGTGGGTTCGGCACCGGCCATGCACTGGGCCTGGGGCAGGGCGAATTCGCGCTGATAGTCGAAGTTGATCAGCGAATCGAAGCCGTTCTGATACCAGAAGTCCTTGGCTACCCCGTGATCCCACACCTCGCCCACCATGTAGAACGGCAACGCATCGAGGGCCTTGCTCGGGTTGGCGGCTTTCCACTCCTTGAGTGCCACCGTGCCTTCCTGCTTGAGCCTGGCCCAGACCGCCGGCTCCAGGTGCTTGACGGTGTCGGCACGAAAGCCATCGATGCCAAAGCGGCGCACCCAGTCGGTGTGCCAGGCGATGAGGTAATCGCTCACGCTGGTATTGGGCAGTGGTTTGGCCCGGGTATCTTTTTTTGCCGCAAGCAGGGGAGGCAGTCCCACCGCGTTGCTGGATTCGGTCAAGAAGTCCGGCAGGCCCGCCACCGAACCGGTCACATCGTCGGTACCGGGTTGGGGGTAGCCGGGCAGACCGGCCCGCACCCAGTCCGGGCCCCACCATTTGGTCCAATCGTTCGACTGGTAATTGATGAACTGGTTGTAGCCATGCCAGTTGAGGCCGCCACTCGGGCGCCAGTCGTTCCAGCGGGCGGGGAGTTTATCTGTGTTCTGGGTCAGGCTCTCCAAGCCGAGATCCTGCAAGTCCGCCAGGGTGGCGTAGCCAGCGTGGTTCATCACCACGTCGAGGATGATGCGCATGCCGCGCTTGTGGGCCTCGTCCACCAGAGTCTTGAGGCTCTCCTCGTCGCCGTAGTTGGGATCTATCTTGGTGAAGTCCAGCGCCCAGTAGCCGTGATAGGCGTAGAAGGGGAAGTTGCCCTGCTCACCGCCGCCGATGAAGCCGTGCACCTGCTCCACCATGGGGGTGATCCAGATGGCGTTCATGCCGAGTGCCTTGATGTAGTCGAGCTTCTCGGTCAGTCCCTTGAAGTCGCCGCCGTGCCAGGTGGCGACCTCATCCTGGCCATCTTTCTGGCGGCCGAAGCTGTGATCGTTGGCGGGATCGCCGTTGTGGAAGCGGTCGGTCAAGAGGAAGTAGACGCTGGCCTGATCCCAGCTGAAGGGCTCAGCCTTCACCGTTGCCACGGGCTCGAGCAGCAGCAGGCCGCCGCTCTCTTTCGATGGCGTTAGCGTCAGCTTGCCGCCCTTGATCACAGCCTCCTGCTTTGAGTAGGCATCCCGCAGCTTGGTGCCATCGGGCCAGACCCCTTTCAGGGATACTGTCACCGGGCCGCCATCCCATGCAATGCAGGGTTCCTCCGGGGGCTGGCGCTTGAATTCACTCTTCTTGGTAGCCCGCAAGACCTTGAGGCTCGGGGTATCCGGGTTGAAGGTGAACTCATAATCTCCCGCCAGCATCACTCTTAACGTGAAGCTCTGATCCTTGGCGCATTTGTCCATGGGCTGGGCCGTGCCGAAGGGCAGCGGCTTGGCTTCGCTCGGGCCGAAGCTGGTGCCGCAGCTGTTGGCGGCATCGCCGATGCGGATCTGATGGCTGCCCTTGCTTAAAGAATGGGTCAGGCTGACGGTGCCCTTGTCCAGCGTCAGCGCCTCGGCCACCGGTTTGCCATCCACATAGAGGTGCACTTGCGGGGCCGCAAGGGCCGGGCCGGCAAGCATGGCTAGCCACAGTGGCGACAGGCGGAGATCGAGGCGAAAAGGGGGACGCATAAGCCATTCCTTGAGCTGGGTGAGCGGGTCGGATCCCGTTGAGGAGCTTATTCTAGGGGGCTAAAGGCAGCGGCTGGATCGGTAAAATCCCGATTTGTGAGGTCAGTTCAAATGGTTACGTTTTCAAGCGGAACAAAGTGTGATGCCTGCCGTGCGACCGCTCTGAGCTGCGCCCATAAAAAATGCCGGTCGAGTGACCGGCATTGTTCGAGCGTTTTTTCGTCAGACGGCGTCAGACGGTAAAGAACTTGAAGTTGACGAAGGCCACTGCGATGAAGGAGGCAACCATGCCGCTGATGCACAGGATGGCCGGGCGAATGGCAGGCCAGCGATGGGTCAGCAGTATGATGGCCAACAGTGTCGGATAGAGTCCGAACATGTAGCGCGGCATGGCGTTGAGCCCGGTCATCAGCGGTATGGTGCAACAGATGAACATCAGGGTCGCCTCGGCCCAGCGTTTCTGGCTGAACAGATAGCCGTTCAGACACCAGCCGAAGATCACCATGATGGAGAGGTAGGCCTTGCGGCCACCGAGCTCAAAACCACTGAGCCACCAGTCAAGGGGGCTGTCCATGTAACGGCCCCAGGCGACCTGAATGTGCTTGAACGCCAGCGCATCACCGGTGAGGTGGTAGAGATAGACCATGTAGGCGAACAGACCGAATGGAATGACCCAGAGGGTAAACACCACCTTGAAGGCCCGCTCGGTGAAGCGGAAGAACTCGCGCCAGCCATAGGCCTGCAGCGCCAGGATCAGCACCGGGAACACCATCATCACCCCCAGATTGCGGGTGCCGGAGATGAAGATGCCAAGGAAGGCCACCATCAGCCACTGCTCGCGATAGGCGAACAGGAACATGCCCAGCATCAGCGCCATGAACATGGGCTCGGTGTAGCCGGAGACGAAGTAGGCAGAGAAGGGCGAGAAGGCCAGCAGCCAGACCCCGAACCGGGCCGTGTCATCCCCTAGCTTGAGCTGACGCAGCACCAGCAGCATCAGCGGCAGGCTGATGAAGAAGGCGATGTTGGCCACCAGCATCAGGCCGATCAGGCTCTCGATGTTGAGCAGGGTGGAGAGGCCGCCGGCCAGCATGGGGTAGAGAGGCATGAAGGCCCAGTTGGCCGCATTGCCCTTGCTGAGCCAGCGTGGGTAGAGGTCATAGCCGTTTTCGATGATGCGCTGGAACCAGACACAGTCGAACTGGCAGTACGCTTGCAGCGGGCCTATGCCGGGGGCTCCGTAGAGCTGGACACCGAAGTAGCCCATGCCATAAAGAGCGGCTCGACTCAGCACGAAGGCGGCGATGATCATCAGCCAGTCACGGCTGCTAATCCGCAGGGACGGGCGATAAGGCCCCGCGGTGGCGGGGGTAGGCATTGTCATGTCATTCATCAGGCAAATACCCAGATGCGAGAGAGGATGTAGGTGAGTACGGTCACCGCCAAGGCGGCAATCACCACGGGGAGCAGGCCGGAGAGGCCCGCAAACAGCAGGCCGCTCAAGAGCAGATTACGCACCACTAGTGAGAAGAGCGCGACCAGCAGGAACTTGCTGGCTGCCCCCTGCTTTTGGAAGGTGATGTAACGGTGGCCAAAGAAGGAGAACCAGAACGCCACCGCAAACGCCAGGGTGGTGACCAGGTGCTCCGAGATGGTGGGCCAGGTACGAAACAGCGCAATCGAGGTGCCAAGATCGACGAGGGTTGCCCCCCCGCCGACGAAACCAAAGCGAACCAGACGCCAGAATTCCTCGCGGGAGATCATTGAGGCGCGGACTCCTGCTCACCCTTGGCGGGGGCGGCGGCCTGCGGTTTGTTGTCCGCTTGCTGCTCTTTTGTTGCTTCTTGCTGGGCGTATTGGCCGTAGACCCCTTCGATGAGGTAGACGGGGCGCTGTTTCACCTCGACGAACATGCGGCCAATGTATTCGCCGATGATGCCAAGGGAGAGTAGCTGGATGCCGCCGAGGAACAGCATCACCGACATCAGCGAGGCGTAACCTGGCACGTCGATGCCAAAGAACAGCACCTGGGTGATGATCTTGAGGATGTAGAGGAAGGCGATCAGCGAGACACCGACCCCGACGTAGCTCCACACCCGCAGCGGCCAGCTGGAGAAGCTGAGCAGACCATCGAGGGCGAAGTTCCACAGCTTCCAGTAGTTGAACTTGGTTTCACCCGCGTGGCGGGCGGGGCGCTCGTAGGGAACGCCGACGGCGCGGAAACCCGCCCAGGCAAACAGACCCTTCATGAAGCGGTTGCGCTCTGGCAGCTGTTTGAGCGCCTCGACTACCCTGCGGTCGATCAGGCGGAAGTCACCGGCGTTCTCCGGCAGCTTGGTGCTGGTGGAGAGCGCATTGAAGAAGCGGTAGAAGCCGCCGGCGGTAAGGCGCTTCATCGGGGTGTCGGCGCTGCGATCGACCCGGATGCCGTAAACGGTGTCATAGCCGCCGGTCTGCCACAGTTTGACGAATTCCAGAATGAGGGCAGGAGGATCTTGCAGATCCACGTCCATGGGGACGATGGCATCGCCCTTGGCCTGATGCAGGCCGGCGGTCATGGCGGCTTCTTTGCCGAAGTTACGGGCCAGATTGACCAAGGTGACGCGGGGATCGCGGGCGATGGCCTGCTCGACCACCTCACGAGTACGGTCGCGGCTGCCATCGTTGACGAACACGATCTCGAGCTGGTCTTTGAGCGGTGCGAGCTCGTTGTCTATCGCGCTGATGAAGGCGTCTATGCTCTCTTCTTCGTTGTAAACGGGCACGACCAGAGAGAGTCGAAAATCGGCATGCGACATGGGAACTTCCTTATTAGAAAATCACGTTTAAGAACTGATTTTTAGTGTTTTATCTTCACTGGGCCACGGTCAGGCGCACAGACTGTACGTTGAGCGGTGTCGGGGCAGAGAGAGCCAGGAAATTGGGATGCTTGGGATCGGCGGTCAAGGATTCACCGGGCAGGTTGAGCCGGATCTCGTTGATGCCTGCCTTGGCCAGTTTGACCGTGGTGGTGAAGTCGTGACCCAGGGCGACCTTGAGCAGGGTACCAGCCTCCGGGCTGTTGATCCTGGCCTGGATGGTGACCTGCTCAGGCTGTGCCTGATGCTTGGGCAAGACGAAGTAGAGACCGCCCTGACCGCTCAGCTCGGTACCGTCGGCGCTTGGCTTCTTGGCCCAGCCTTCACTGGAGAGGAAGCGGCTCGGCTTGGTGAGATTGAGTTCGTTACCCGGCTGGTAGGTCATGCTGGAGTTGTGCTCCCAGAAGCGGGTCTTGCCTTCCAGGTAATAGAGTTTATAAGCCAGGCTCACGTTGGGGTGAGCAGCCAGATAGAGGGTGTAGAGGTAAAAACCACTCAAGGCCATGATGGCAGCCATAAAACCGAACTTTTTGTAGGTCATATTACTCACTCGACGCCTGACGGATGGGTAGGCAGATTTCGCGCATATGCTAATCCAATTGCAAAAAAAGCATAGTAGATCACAAAAATAAATTTGCTCACATATTAACCCCAATACCCCTGCTCTCCAAATGCCTTTGGGCGGCAGGCGTGCCACCTCAGGACTGGCTTCAGAGCCCCGTGGTTATTGTCAAACGCATCCCGCGCTACAGCAGGCGGCCTTCTCAGGCAAATGGCTGATATTGCACATTGCTGTGGCAGGATCTGTCGCCATTTTCCCTGTGCAGATTTAAGATGGCGCGTCACATCGTCAAGGATGATTCATGAGGCTGCTATTTCTCTGCCTGATCTTCTCGTTGCCCGCCTCATTGGCGTGGGCCAAGCCGCTCTGTACAACCCCCTTGCGGGTCGGTTTCGACAACTGGCCGCCCTATCACTATTACCAGCAAGATGGCGTGAGTCGACAGCTGCGCGGTTTCGCGGTGGATTATCTCAATGCGATATCGACTCGACTGGGCTGCCGTCTGGTCTATATCGAGCGGCCCTGGAAACGGGTGCTGCAAGACTTGGCACAGGGCAGACTGGATATCGCCATGGAGGCTTATTTCTTTGATGACAGGGTGCGTTACGCCTGGTTTTCCAGCGCCTATAACCCGGGGCGCAGCGCACTCTGGGTGCGCAAGATCGATAACTATGCCGAGCCGGACCTGGCCAGCTGGCTCGCCAAAGGACACACATTGGGGGTGACCAAGGATTATTACTATGGCGCCGAGATTGCCGCGCTGTTGCTGCGCTACCAGGCCCAGGTGAGCCAGGTCAACGACGCGCAAAACTACCGCAAACTCCAGCTGGGGCGGATCGATGGCTTTCTTGGGGATATTTTGGCGACGCCCTGGGGTCTGAAGAAAGAGGGGCTGGCTGAGGGCATAGTTCCCCATGCCATGCGGGTCTATGAGACCCCGACCTATTTCATGTTGAGCAAGAGAACCCTGTCGAGCGATTTCGTAGCGCGTTTCAACCAGGCACTCGGCGCCGTTGGCAAGAGTGACGAGCATGCGCTCATCTGGCGTCGTTACACGCCCGCCCGCTAGCAAAGTCGCTGGCATTCCAGCATCATGGGCATCTGACCGTTGCGCCTGACAGGCCGAAGTGAACCGATATGAGGTAAGCGTGGTAAGAAGCATGGGTAAGAAGTATTGGTTGGCGTTGGCAAACCTCATCTGGCTGGGCTGCTGGCCTGCTGGCATGGCGCATGCCAGCACAGAACAGATAGTGGTGGCCAGCCCCAGCGTTCAACACGACTGGTACCAGAGCAGCACCGCCGAACAGGAGCGTCGTGAGCTGGAGAGCCAGTTGCAAGAGGCGGTACTCGCCCAGTTGCACCCGGATTTCTACCGGCTCTGGCAGCAACTGCAAAAGACGCCGAGCGAGCGGCGTGGCGCCCTCTACGATGAAGCCTTTGGCAAGCTTGCTCGCTTCCAGCAGGCCTGGCGTGCCATGGATCTGGTCGCCCGCGAACAGATGCAGACCCTCAAGCTCGACTTGACCAAGCCCCTTGCCCATGAGCCGATGGGTGACAATCTGCTGGATCAGGTCAAACAGCTCAGACCCCAGGTCGCCGAGTACGAGGCGGTGCGCGAGGAAGTGCGCAAGCTGCTGGCTATGCCCATGGCCAAGCATTGGCCCAATCTGGACATGCCGACTCTGCGCGCCGGTGAGAGCTCAACCGAACTCGGCCAGATCCGCTCCATCCTCAACGAGCTGGGCGACGGCGCGCCCAACCATCAGGACGCCACCTATGATGCAGACACTGAAGCGGCCATCAAGCAGTTCCAGCGCCGCCACGGCCTGACCGCCGATGGCATCATCGGCCGGCAGACCCGCAGCTGGCTCAATACCGGGCCGCAAGTGCGCGCCAGCCTGTTGCTGCGCAATCTGTGGCGCCGGGATCTGGTGGATCATCTGGCCGGTCGCTATGTGCTGGTCAATATTCCGGATTATCGCCTGAGCGTGGTGGAGTCCGGCAACGAGGTCTTCACCAGCAGAGTCATCGTCGGCAAGGAGCAGCGGGCCACCCCCATCCTCGCCAGCGAGATCCGCTCCATCGTACTCAACCCCGCCTGGCACGTGCCGCGCTCCATCCTGAGCAAGGACATCCTGCCCAAGTTGGGCCGGGATCCTGCCTATCTCGATCGGGAGCAGTTCGAGGTGATCGATGGCGAGGGCAATCCGGTGCAGTTCAGTGAAGATGGCTGGCATCAGGCGCTGGCATCAGGCTTCCCCTACCGGCTGCGACAAAAGCCGGGCGATCACAATGCTCTGGGGCGCTACAAGTTCTATCTGCCCAACAACGAGGCCATCTATCTACACTCGACCCCGCGCAAGGCCCTGTTCGAGCAAGGGGCTCGCGCCTTTAGCTCCGGCTGCATCCGGGTCGAGCACGCGGACGATCTGGCCGAGCTGCTGCTGGCGGATTCCCGTTATCAGCCGGACAAGGTCGCCAGCATCTTGAAGGAGACCCAGACCAAGTGGCTGCCGCTGACCACCCCTATTCCGGTGTTCACCGTCTACTGGAGCAGCTGGATCGATGACGAGGGTCGTCAGCAGCTGCGCAACGATATTTACGGATTCGATCGAGTGAGCTTCCAGAGCCGCTTGTTGTGATCCCCGCCACAGAGTGAAAAGCCCGGCTCATGCCGGGCTTTTCTATGGGCGTTTGCGGTTTGACAGGGCTTTTATCGGCGGGTAGTTTCAGGCGTCTGTATCAAATTTATTCACCAGTTTTACTTAACGATGCGATGGACGAACCGATGCTGGAACAAGAGATAAGCCGACGTCGTCTGCTGCTGGGAGCCGGTTGCCTGATGGGGGCCAGCCTGGTGTCGTTTCCGGCGATGGCGAGCCGCAGCACGACGGGGCGTGAACTGAGTTTCTTCAATCTCAATACTGGCGAGCGGGTGCAGGCCAGCTATTGGGAGAACGGCCACTATCTGCGGGATGGCTTGGCCGAGCTTAATCATATCTTCCGCGATTACCGCAGAAATGAAGTGTTTAATATCGATAAAAAGCTGTTTGATCAGCTGTTCCTGCTGCAGCACAAGTTGGGCCGTCAGGGGGAAATCCAGCTCATCTCGGGTTATCGATCCCCGGCGACCAATCGCCAGAAACGGCAGCACAGCCGGGGTGTCGCCAAACACAGTTACCATACCCTGGGGCAGGCGGTGGACGTACGGATCCCCGGCGTGCAACTGGCACACCTGCGCAAGGCGGCCCTGAACCTCAAGGTCGGCGGCGTGGGTTATTACCAGTCTGATAACTTCGTGCACCTGGACACAGGCCCCGTTCGCAGCTGGTAGCCACTGGTCACGAGGGGATGCCAGCTGCTAGGCTCTGGTCACTAGTCAGAGGAGAGACAGATGAAGCAGATTCTGATCGGGGGAATGATCGCCCTGTTGTTGACCGGTTGCAGCAAACTGAACCGTGAGAACTACGACAAGCTGAAGATGGGCATCAGCTACGCCGAGGCGAGCACCATACTCGGCAAGGCGGAGCGCTGCGACGATGCGCTCGGTACCACCAGTTGCATCTGGGGTAAGGATGGCAAGAACATCAAGATCCGTTTCATCGCCGACAAGGCCACCTTCTTCAGTTCGGAAGGGATCAACTAAGCCTGATCCGTGCCTCAGTTCTCAATAAAAAAGCGCCGATGGGCGCTTTTTTATTGGCTGTTATTTGCTCGGCCAGGCCAGAAGCTGGCGCGCTCAATGGGTGGCGTACTGGTAATTGAAGGTGGGCAGCCCCCACTTGAAGCGTACTGCCAGCAACCGCAACACGAAGCCGATACCGATCGCCCCGAAGGCGGCCCAGTCATTGGGCAGGCCCTGATCCAGTGCGAGGCAGTAAAGGCCGGCCGTGACCAGGGAGACGGCAGCATAGAGCTCGCGCCGAAACACCAGCGGGATACGCTGGCACAGCAAGTCGCGCAGCACGCCACCGAAGACGCCGGTCACCACCGCCATGATGCAGGCGATGCCGGCACCGTGGCCCATCTCC
The DNA here is from genome assembly GCF_000820185.1 of Aeromonas tecta. Lineage (GTDB taxonomy): Bacteria > Pseudomonadota > Gammaproteobacteria > Enterobacterales > Aeromonadaceae > Aeromonas > Aeromonas tecta. The sequence goes on along the minus strand of NZ_CDCA01000045.1, from coordinate 179,066 downwards.
AGCGCCCGGGCGGCGCCAAAGATGGAAAACACCACCAGCCCCAGCGCATCGAGGGCCATGAACAGCTTGCCGAGGTAGCGCATCAGGGGCGCGCAGATGACGCTGACCAGCGCGGCGCCCGCGACCAGTACCACATAGTGAGGATGTTCGACCCAGAGCAGGGGATAATGCCCCAGCAGCACATCCCGAATGGTGCCGCCGCCGATGGCCGTCGCCGAGGCGATGATGACCACGCCAAACAGATCCATCCGCCGCCGACCCGCCGCCAGCGCGCCAGTCATCCCTTCGGCTACCAGGCCGAGCAAGAAGAGTGCATGTAACATGAGTTATCCCAGGGTGCGAGAAAGGCCCGCATCCTAACAAGCCTGTGCTGGCGCGACAAGCTATCTCATATTGGCATTAGATTAAGTAATGAAAAGGGGGCTTTCGCCCCCTCTTTTAGTTATGGCTGCCGGCCTCAGCGGCGGAGCTGCTCGTGTCGATAGTGATCCACCCACATGGCGGTGGCGCCGCAGATGGCGACCGGCATCACAAACAGGTTCACCACCGGAATGGCGGAGAAGAGGGTGACCAGGGCGCCGAAACTCAGGCACTTGCCACGGCGCTGCTTGAGGGCATCGCGCATGGTGGTGAAGTCAATCTTGTGGTTGTCGAACGGGTAATCCACGTACTGGATCGCCATCATCCAGGCGCTGAACAGGAACCAGAGCACCGGGGCTATCGTCTGTCCCACCACCGGGATGAGGAACAGGATGAGACAACCGATGGCCTTGGGCAGGTAGTACTTCAGTTTTGTCCACTCGCGACCAAAGGTGCGTGGCACATCCTTGACCACGTCCAGCATGCCGGCATCGCTCACCACCTCACCGGTGAGGATCTGTTCCACCTTCTCCGCCAGCAGGCCGTTGAAGGGGGCGGCGATCCAGTTGGTCACCGAGCTGAAGATGAAGGAGAACACCACCAGTATGGTGACCAGGGCGATGGGCCACAGCAGGTAGTCGAGCCAGCCGAGCCAGGCCGGGATCTGCTGATGCAACCAGGCGAACAGGCTGTCTACCTGCAGCAACAGGGCGTAGAAGGCGCCGGCAAACAGCACCACGTTGACCAGCAGGGGGATCATCACGAAGGTGCGGATCCCTGGTTGGCGGATGAGTGAAAAGCCGCGCAGGAAATAGTCTGCACCGCTGACTGAATCTTTGACCATCTTGGGGGATTGGCTCATCTGAGCTCCATCTGTTAACGGGAAACTGCCTGCATATTACAAACAAGCCCTTGATTTGGTAAAGTCGTGGGCCATTCCTTTTCCGACCCGGTTCAGCTGCAAGCCAGACGTGAATGGGAAATGGCCAACCTGTTACCACCAGGGCTGCGTTGGATTTGGTAAAGTCGATTGCCCACCTCTTCGTTATTCCGTGACCCAGATAGGCTCCCATGCGTCTGAAATTGATCAAACTCGCCGGTTTCAAGTCGTTTGTCGAGCCGACCCGCATCGAACTCAATGCCGACATGACTGCCGTGGTCGGGCCCAACGGCTGCGGTAAATCCAATGTGATCGACGCGGTGCGCTGGGTGCTGGGGGAGAGCTCGGCCCGCCATCTTCGTGGCGAGAACATGACGGACGTGATCTTCAACGGCTCCCTCAACCGCAGCGCCCATGGCCGCGCCTCGGTGGAGCTGGTGTTCGACAATCCCCACAACCGGGTGCCCGGTGAATTCGGCCGTTTCAGCGAGATCTCGGTGCGCCGGGAGGTGCTGCGCGATGGCTCCAACCACTACCAGATCAACGGCCAGAAGTGTCGGCGCAAGGATGTCACCGACCTCTTCCTCGGCACCGGGCTCGGCCCCCGCAGCTACGCCATCATCGAGCAGGGCACCGTCAGCCGGCTGGTGGAGTCGCGCCCGGCGGATCTCAAGCTGTTCATGGAAGAAGCCGCCGGGGTCTCTCGCTACAAGGAGCGGCGCCGGGAGACGGAGCAGCGCATCCGCCATACCCAGGAAAACCTGGAGCGGCTCGGCGACATTCGCGGCGAGCTGGGCTCCCGTCTCGAACACTTACGGGCCCAGGCCGAGACGGCCGAGCGCTACAAACAGCTCAAGGGCCGTTCGCGCGCAGCAAGAGCCGAGCTTATCGGCTCAGAGCTGTGGGCGCTGGAAGCTCGCCTCGGTGAAGCCAAGGCCGAACTGGCTCAGGCCGAGCAGGCGCTCGCGGCGCTGGATGCCAAGCGCACTCAGGACGAGGGGCGCCACGTCACACTCTCGGTGGCCCGTCAGGAGGCCCAGGCTGAACAGGCGAGCCGCCAGCAGCAGATCTTCCTCGGTGGCCAGGCCATCGCCCGCCTCGAACAGCAACAACTTCACCAGACCGAATTGGGTCGTGACTGGCAGGTGCGGCGCCAGGCGCTCGGCGAGCGCATCGACAACATCAAGGTACAACTGGCCGGTCAGCATGAGCAACTGGCGGACGGCTCCCTCAAGGGGGAACTGGAGTCGGCGCGGCTGGAGCAGTGTGAGCAGTTGCTCACCGACCAGCAGGCGCAGCGCCTCGCCGCCAGTGAACAGCTGGAGCAGGCCCGCCAGCGCTTGCAACAGTGGCAGCAGCAGATGGGGCAGTTGCAGGGGCAACTCAACCAGACCAGAGCCCAGATCAATGGCCTGCAGGAGCTGCAAGCCAAGACCCGGTTGGCGCGGCTCAAGCTGGAGGATGAGCAAGCCGGTCCGCTTGGCGGGGAAGGGGAGGATCTGCAACCCAGGCTGGATGCCCTGTCGGCGACCTTGGCCCTCTCCCGTGCCCGGCGTACCGAACTGGATGAGCGGTGGCAAGCCGCAGTGGCGCACCACGAGGCGCTCAAGTCGCAGCAAGGCCAGCAGAGTGGCCTGCTGCGTGAGCTGGAGGCTCGCCTCACCACCCTTGACCAAATTTTGGGGGAGCAGATGGTGGGGGCCACCCTGGCCGATCGGCTGCAGGTGGCGCCTGAGTGGGCCCAGGCACTGGACAAGGTACTCGGCCGCTGGCTCACCGCCCAGCCGAGTGACGAGTGCAGCCTCGAACAGAATGGGCTCTGGATTGGCCCGGCGCAGCCTGCGGTGCCCGGCACCCTGGCGGCGCAGTTGGGGGGCGATCATATCCCCGCCTTCCTAAATGCCATCTGGCTGGTTGATAGTCGGGAAGCGGCGCTGGACCGCCAGTCCGGGCTTGCGGCCGGTGAGTCGCTGCTGACCCCGACGGGGGACTGGTTTGGTCCAAACTGGGCTGATATCGGTCAGGCTGGGGCGCTGGGTACCCTGGCGCTGCTCGGTGAACGTGAACGGTTACATACCGAGCAGGCGGTGGGCCAGCAGGCGCTGATCCAGTTGAATGAGCAACTGAGGGCGGCCGATGCCGAGCGTGCCCAGTTGCACGGCGCCCATGAGCAGAGTCAGCGGGAGGTGTGCGAGCTGGAGCAGCAATGGCAGCAACTGCGGGAAGCCTGGAGCCTGCGAGAGGGTCAGCGTCAGGAACGGCTGCAGCGGCTTGGCCTGCTCGGTGAGGAACTGCTGCGGCTGGACAAGGAGCAGGCCGATGAGGCGCTGCGATTGAATACAGCCTTGCAACAGCTCGAGCTGGATGAGGCGCGTTTGGCCGAGTTGCAAGAGCAGGGCGAGGCCTTGACCGAGGCTCGGCAACTTGCGCAAGAGCAGCTCGCCAGTGCCGAGCGAGGGCTGGAAGAGGCGCGGCTGCGCCGGGAGCAGCAACAGACAAGTTGCCAGCGCTGGCAGCTGGAGCAGCAAAACCTGAGCCAGCTCATCACCCTGCGTGAACAGGAGCTGGCAAGGCTTGGGCTGGAGCTGGCCGAACTGAAGGCACCGGGGGCCGATCCGGGTCAGGATCTGTCGCCCTTGCTTGCCGAGCAGCGCAGCCTGGAGGCGCAACAGCTGGCCTGTCATCAACGTCTGACCGAGTTGGAGCGACAACTGACCGAGCTGGAGCAGGCTCGCGGTGCCGATCACAAGCAACTCGTGCAGCTACAGGAGAAGCTGGCGACGCTGCGACTGGAGCGGGAGCGCAACCTGACCCGGCGCCAGGGGCTGCATGAGCAGTTCGAGGAGCTGGGGGTGCGGCTGGTGGATCTCGATCAGGCGGTACTCATCGGCGCCGATCGTGGCAAGTTGCGCCAGGAGATCCAGACATTGGAGACGCAAGTGGAGGCACTTGGGGCTATCAACCTGGCGGCGCTGGAGGAGTATGAGGCGGCCAAAACCCGCTCAACTTACCTCGAGAACCAGTGCCAGGATCTGGAGCAAGCGCTGGAAACCCTGAGCCAAGCCATTAAAAGAATTGATAAAGAGACACAAATTCGCTTCCGTGACACTTTCGATAAGGTCAACGAAGATTTAAAATCCCTCTTTCCAAAAGTGTTTGGGGGGGGCAGTGCCTGGCTTGAGCTGACCTCGGACGATCTTTTGGAGGCCGGAGTGAGCATCATGGCAAGACCTCCGGGCAAGAAGAATGCTACCATTGCCTTGCTTTCCGGGGGGGAGAAGGCACTAACCGCCCTTGCGTTGGTTTTTGCTATCTTCAGACTCAACCCAGCACCCTTTTGTTTGCTGGATGAGGTGGATGCGCCGCTCGATGAAGTGAACGTGGGTCGCTTCTGTTCTCTTGTCAAAGAGATGTCGAGCACAGTACAGTTCGTTTACATCAGTCATAATAAGGTCTCCATGGAGATGGCTGAGCAGCTGATAGGCGTCACGATGCAAGAGCCCGGGGTTTCTCGCATTGTGTCGGTCGACATCGGTGAAGCCGTCGCTTTGGCTGAGCAAAACTAGAAAGAGAAGCAGCTAATGCAGGAATTGCGTTACATCTTGGTTGCCCTGGGCGGTATTGCCATCGCGGCATTGCTCATTCACGGGTTGTGGAGCAACAGGAAAAACCGTCAGGTTCCGATCAAAGAGAAACCTCTGGGTCGGATGGAATCCAAGTCACGAGAGCGTGACAGCGAAGCATTCGACAGCGATGGCATCGGCCAGGTTCGCGTGGTCAGCGGCGGGCGTCGTGCCGAGCCCAAGCTGCACCACGACGAGGCTCGCCAGCCGGAAGCCACTCGCCGTGCTGTCGTCCCCGCCTTCGATGACGAAGACGAGGAAGACGAGCTGCCCCCCCCCGTGGTGCGCAAGCCTGCCGCCCGTCCGGTGGCGCCAGCTCCCGTCTATGAAGACGACGAGGAAGAGTACGAAGAGCCGATCGCCGAAACCATAGAGGAAGCCCCTGCCGCCCCGGTGCGCAAGCCTGCTCAGGTGATCCGTCGTACCCCGGTGCACCGTTCCCGTCCTCAGCGCGAGCCCATGTTGCAGCCGCTGGACGAAGAGCCGTTGGTGGAGCCTGCCTACGCGACAGCGCCAACCTTCGGTGCCCGTGAGCCTGCCCCCGAACACAAACCCCGTTATGTGGCGCCCGAGCCTGTCTATCAGGAGCCGGATTATGATGACGAGCCGGTTATGGCCGCTCCCGTGCAGGAACTGCCGCCGGTCGAGAAGATCTGGCAGGATGTCTATGTCATCAATCTGATGGCGCGCCCCGGTCACGATCTGCAGGGGGCTACCCTGCTCTCTTCCCTGCTGACGCTGGGCTTCAAGTTTGGCGAGATGGATATCTTCCACCGTCACGAGGACTTGGGTGGCAAGGGTGAAGTGCTGTTCTCCATGATCAACATGGTCAAGCCGGGCACCTTCAATCCGTACCGCATGGAACAGTTCAGCACCCCGGGTGTTTCTCTGTTCATGCAGTTGCCCCTGCGCAGCAACGCCGCCTTTGCCTTCGAGCACATGTTGCAGGCGGCGGATCAGCTGGCAAGTGACCTCGACGCCATGCTGACCGATGCGGATCGCAGCCCCCTGAGCGACGAGTCCATTGCCCGTTACCGCAATGAGTTGGCCGCCTACGAGGCCAGCCGCGACTAAGGCATCCTCGGGTCGATGACATCAAAAATGCGGTACCTGGGTACCGCATTTTTATTTGTGCGGTTAACTTATTATTCCAACCACAGTTCGAGACTTCTCCATGAGCGACATCCTCTCCCGTCACCGTCAGCTGTGTGAACTGCTTACCGAATACGGACATCAGTACTATGTGCTGGACAATCCCACAGTGCCTGACGCCGAATATGATCGGCTGATGCGTGAACTGATCGCACTGGAAGCCGAGCATCCCGAACTGAAAACCCCGGCGTCCCCCAGCGTCCGAGTCGGCGGTCAACCGCTCTCTGCCTTTAAGCAGGTGCGCCACGAGATCCCCATGCTGAGTCTGGACAACGTGTTCAGCGCCGAGGAGTTGCAGGCCTTCGAGCAGCGCATGCGCGATCGCCTCAAGCGGCAGGTCGAATTCAAGCTCTGCTGCGAACCCAAGCTCGATGGCTTGGCGGTCAGCCTGCTCTATGTAGAAGGCCAGCTGGTGCAGGCGGCAACCCGGGGCGATGGCACCACCGGGGAGGAGATCACCGACAATGTGCGCACCATCAAGGCCATCCCGCTCGTATTGCGTGGCAGCGGTTGGCCCGCACGGCTGGAAGTGCGGGGCGAGGTGTTCATGCCCAAGGCCGGCTTCGAGGCGATGAATGCAAAAGCGCTGGCCGCCGGTGAGAAGGTGTTCGTCAATCCGCGCAACGCCGCGGCAGGCAGCCTGCGTCAGCTCGACTCCCGCATCACCGCCAGCCGTCCCCTGAGTTTTTACGCCTATGGCGTCGGGGTCGGTGGCGACGAGTTGGGGGATTCCCACTTCGGGCGGTTGTGCCAGCTCAAGGAGTGGGGGCTGCCCATGAGCGCCGAAGTGAAATTGAAAGAGGGCGCTGCCGGTTGCCAGGCCTTCCATGACGACATCCTGGCCCGTCGTGGAGATCTGCCCTACGAGATTGACGGCGTGGTCTACAAGGTTGACGACATCGCGCTGCAGCAGGAGCTGGGCTTCGTGGCGCGGGCGCCACGCTGGGCCACGGCTCACAAGTTCCCGGCAGAGGAGGAGATGACCCTGCTGGAGAACGTCGAATTCCAGGTCGGTCGCACCGGCGCCGTGACCCCGGTGGCCAAGTTGAAACCCGTATTCGTCGGCGGTGTCACCGTCTCCAACGCCACCCTGCACAATGCCGATGAAATCGCGCGCCTCGGCGTCATGATCGGCGATACCGTGATCGTGCGCCGGGCGGGGGACGTGATCCCGCAGATAGCGGCGGTGGTGGAGGCCCAGCGCCCAAGCGACGCCCGCGCCATCCTGTTCCCCACCCAGTGTCCGGTCTGTGGTTCGGCGCTGGAGCGGCTGGAAGGGGAGGCAGTGACTCGTTGCTCCGGTGGTCTGTTCTGCGAGGCGCAGCGCAAGGAGGCGATCAAGCACTTCGCCGCTCGCCGTGCCATGGACGTGGATGGCCTTGGCGACAAGATAGTGGAGCAGTTGGTGGACAAGGGACTGGTGAAGACGCCGGCGGATCTGTTCAGCCTGACTGCCATTCAGCTGGCGGGGTTGGAGCGAATGGGGCCGAAATCTGCGCTCAACCTGGTGGCGGCCATCGATGCTGCGCGCAGCACCACCTTGCCGCGCTTCCTGTTTGCGCTCGGCATTCGTGAAGTGGGTGAGGCGACGGCGCTCAATCTTGCCAACCACTTCCTGACCCTGGATGCGCTGCGTGCCGCGACCGTGGAGCAGTTGCTGACGGTGGCAGATGTGGGAGAGGTGGTGGCCAAGCACGTCTACTACTTCCTGCGCCAGCCTCACAACATCGAGGTGCTTGACGCCTTGCTGGCGGCCGGTATTCACTGGCCGGCCATCGAGAAGAAGGAAGCCGCCGAACAGCCATTCGCCGGCAAGACCTTCGTGCTGACCGGTACCCTCACCCAGCTCTCACGCAATGATGCCAAGGCGGCGTTGCAGGCGTTAGGAGCCAAGGTGGCGGGATCTGTCTCCGCCAAGACGGATGTGCTGGTCGCGGGAGAGGCGGCCGGCTCCAAGTTGGCCAAGGCGCAGGAGCTCGGTATCACCATCTGGACCGAAGAGGAACTGCAGGCGGCGCTTTCGTCCTGAGTCACAAAACGTTAGAAACAACAAACCCGGCTGATGGCCGGGTTTGTTGTTTCTGGGCTCAGTCGTGCCACTGCGCCTTGGCTTGCCATTTGGGAGGGAGCTGGAGTTGCCAGCGTGCCAGCTCGCCCCGGCTGAACACATACTCCCCGCGCATGGCCGCGCGTGGGGAGAGGGCGCCCGGAGAGGTGCCCGCCAGGATGGCATTGACCAGCTCGGCGGCTTTTTCTCCTTGGGCATGGCCATTGAGCACCAGACCGCCGATGGCGCGGCCTTTACCGACCGAGAACTCCCAGAACGAGAACAGCGGTACCGGGCTGTGCTGGCTGGTCCATTCGATCACCTGCTGCTCGCTCACATGGGCGCCTTGCTCATCCACCAGAGTGTGATAGAGACCGATGAAGAGCGCCCCGTAGCCGTTCTGCCGGCTGGCCAGCACGACCTCTTGCCAGCGTCGATAGTCCCCGATCTGCTGGCTGTTGACCCGGGTCTGGCCGACCCGTTGCTCATCAGGAGTGTTGAACTCATCTTCGATGGCGATACGCGACACGTCGCTCTCATCAAACAGCACCAGCGCCTTGTCGAGCCCCCCCATCAGCTGGCTCATCTCGCTGATGTTGCGCTTGAGCAGCGGCCGCTCCAGCACGCCGGTGATCCTGGGCTGGCCAACCAGCCCGCTGCGCCGCGGGTTCTCGTTCATGCCGAGAAACACCACCGGAGTGCCCAGCGCGGCTATCGGTTTGGCGAGGGTGTTGATGGCGTTGTCGTCGCCGAGCACCACCAGATCCGGTTTGGTCTGCCGATAGACCCCCATCGCCCGCTCGGCAATCCGGTTGAGTTCAGTACGGGGCTGGCGCTTGGTATCCAGGTAGAAATGACTGAGGTGGTTATTCCCCTTGAGATGCTCCTGCAGGCTGGCGTTGTAGCTCTGATCCCACAGGTTGGCCGGGTGATAGCTGCTGATCACCAGGATCTCGACGGCCCAGAGCCGAACAGGGAGCAGTGCCAGCAGTAACAACACCTTGGTCATGTTCATTTTCCTTGGTCGAACACTGCACCCATTATGTGCGTTTTATCCAAAGCATGCCTTCGTCAATTGTTGTCGGAGGATTGCGGCGCATCTTCGGATGTCCTGATTTGGCGTCAGCCCGCCCCCCGTCTGGGATAGCGTTGAGTGGTCTCTTTTGGTGCTGGTTGTGAACTGCGCCACTCCTCCCAAAACCTGTCCTGGATCAAGAAATATGACTTCGCTTTGGTGCCTAATAGGCACCACATATAGGGTCTAAGTTAATAAAAACACCCATATATTGTGTTGTTAAGCTGTGTGCAAGCTGTTTCCTTCTCATCGTCAGCCTTGGCTTGTCAAGCCTCGGCTGAGTTTATTTGCGCCGGGGACTGGGCGTGGAGAAGGTGACCAAACAAGGGTAAGCCGAGGCCGATAGCCTGGCCTTTTAAACGGGGAAAACGCATGAAACCGGTTGTGATCAAACGTGATGGATGCCGCGCACCATTCAATGCCCAGCTAATTGCCGAGGCGGTGAGCCGGGCGGCGGCTGCGGTCGGCCAGGCCAATCCGGTGCTGGGTGCGCGGGTTGCCACCGCCGTCAGTCTGGAGCTGGAAGGGCGAGGCGAGGTGGACATCCACGAGATCCAGAACCGGGTCGAGAACCATCTGATGGCCTCCGACGACAAGGTCATTGCCCGTGCCTACATCGAGTATCGTCACGACCGGGATCAGGCCCGCGAGGCCCGTGGCCGCCTGGCCCAGGAGATCCGAGGCCTGGTGGAGCAGACCAATGCGGCGCTGCTCAATGAGAATGCCAACAAGGATTCCAAGGTGATCCCGACCCAGCGTGACCTGCTGGCTGGCATCGTCGCCAAGCACTACGCCACCAGTCACATGTTGCCGCGCGAAGTGGTGCAGGCGCATGAGAGTGGCGATCTGCACTTCCACGATCTCGACTATTCCCCCTTCTTCCCCATGTTCAACTGCATGCTGATCGACTTGCAAGGCATGCTGACCCACGGCTTCAAGATGGGTAATGCGGAGATAGATACCCCCAAATCCATCAGCACCGCCACCGCAGTGACCGCCCAGATCATCGCCCAAGTGGCGAGCCACATCTACGGTGGCACCACCATCAACCGCATCGACGAGGTGCTGGCCCCCTATGTGACCATCAGCTGGCAGAAGCACCGGGAAGTGGCCGAGGAGTGGGGCATCGCAGACGTGGATGCCTACGCCATGGCCCGTACCGAGAAGGAGTGCCACGATGCCTTCCAGTCGCTGGAATACGAGGTCAACACCCTGCACACCGCCAACGGCCAGACGCCCTTTGTCACCTTTGGTTTCGGTCTGGGGGACAGCTGGGAATCCCGTCTGATCCAGCGCGCCATCCTCGGCAACCGCATCGCCGGCCTTGGTAAAAACAAGAAGACGGCCGTGTTCCCGAAACTGGTGTTTGCGATCAAGGATGGCCTCAACCACAAGGTCGGGGATCCCAACTACGACATCAAGCAGCTGGCGCTGGAGTGTGCCACCAAGCGGATGTACCCGGACATCCTCAACTACGACCAGGTGGTCAAGGTGACCGGCTCCTTCAAGACCCCCATGGGCTGTCGCTCCTTCCTCGGTGCCTACGAGGAAAACGGTGAGCTGGTCCACGAGGGACGCAACAACATCGGGGTGGTGAGCCTCAACCTGCCGCGTATCGCCTTAAAATCCCGCGATGAGGCGGACTTCTGGGACAAGCTGGATGCGGCGCTGCGCGTTGCCAAGCAGGCGCTGATGTATCGCATCGAGCGACTCGATGGGGTCAAGGCACGGGTAGCCCCTATTCTTTACATGGAAGGGGCTTGCGGGGTGCGGCTGAAGGCCGACGACAACGTCAGCGAGATCTTCAAGAACGGCCGCGCCTCCATTTCCCTTGGCTACATAGGGGTGCACGAGACCATCAACGCCCTGTTTGGCACCGACGTCCATCTGTTCGACAGCGAAGTGTTGCGCCAGAAGGCCATCGCCATCATCGCCCGGCTCAAGGCCGCGACCGACGAGTGGAAGACCGAAACCGGTTATGGCTTCAGTCTCTACTCCACCCCGAGCGAGAACCTCTGCACCCGCTTCTGCCGCATCGACGCCAAGGAGTTTGGGGTGGTGGCCGGGGTGACCGACAAGGGTTACTACACCAACAGCTTCCACCTGGACGTGGAGAAGCAAGTAAACCCCTACGACAAATTGGACTTCGAGGCGCCTTATCCGCCCATCGCCAGCGGCGGCTTCATCTGCTACGGCGAATATCCGAACCTTCAGCATAACCTGGAGGCGCTGGAGAACGTCTGGGACTACAGCTACGACAAGGTGCCCTACTACGGTACCAACACCCCCATCGACGAGTGCTACGACTGCGGTTTCACCGGCGAGTTCGAATGCACCTCCAAGGGCTTCACCTGTCCGCGCTGTGGCAACCATGACCCGGCCAAGGTGTCGGTGACCCGTCGGGTGTGCGGCTACCTCGGCAGCCCGGATGCACGCCCCTTCAACGCGGGCAAGCAGGAAGAGGTCAAACGCCGGGTCAAGCATATGTAAGCCAACATCCCTCACCCTGACCCTCTCCCAAGGGAAGAGGGAACCGATCGAGGTGCTGTTGACGCCGAAGAGTGACGGTAGCTGCTTGTACAGGTAACTAAGCCAGCAAGATCGGCAAGTGAGCTCGGCTTTATCCGTAGAACGCCGATCTGCCCCCTTCTCCCCTTGCGGGAGAAGGGCTGGGGATGAGGTGCAGCAACAGAGAGATAAGATGCATTACCACCAGTACTACCCGGTCGATGTGATCAACGGCCCTGGCACCCGTGCCACCCTGTTTGTGGCGGGCTGCGAACACCAGTGTCCCGGTTGCTACAACCAGGCCACCTGGCGGCTCGACGGTGGCAAACCGTTCGATGCCGCCATGAGCGATCGCATCATCAGGGATCTCAATGACAGCCGCATCAAGCGGCGGGGCCTGTCGCTCTCCGGTGGCGATCCGCTGCATCCTGCCAACGTGCCCTTTGTGCTGGCGCTGGTGCAACGGGTGCGGGCCGAGTGCCCCGGTAAAGACATCTGGTGCTGGACCGGTTATCTGCTAGGAGAGCTCAGTGTCGCCCAGCGCGAACTGGTGGCCTTATTGGACGTGCTGGTGGACGGCAAGTTCGAGAAGGGGCTGGCGGATCCCGGTTTGCTGTGGCGCGGCAGCAGCAATCAGCAGATCCATGACCTCAATGGCTGGCGAAATAATGGGGAGCGGATCCCCTGTCTGGTTTGCAGTTGAGGCCAAGGCTGTTTATGGTTAGCCCATCCCCTGTTCTGCAACATCTTTAACGAGGAACCGAGATGAACAACCTGCTCAAGATCCTGCTGGCGATCTTCCTGCCCCCGGTGTGCGCCTTTATCCAGGTCGGCTTCAGCCTGCATTTTCTGATCAACATAGTGCTGACCCTGCTCGGCGGTCTGCCCGGCATGGTACATGCACTCTGGCTGGTGGTCACCGACAAGCGCGCCTGAACCCTAGATGCAAAAAAAGGCCAACCCCTGGGTTGGCCTTTTTCATGACAAATACCCCGGCCTGGCCGGGGTGTTTGTTTATGGGGAATAACCATTTACTGCTGCTTGCAGCCGTTGTAGAGGCTCTGCCACTCGCCGTTCTGATCGCGCATCTCCACGAAACCCTCATTGCCCTTGTTCCACCAGACGACCTCATGGTCATCGGTATAGCGGGCACCGGAGGCGGAGACGGCCTGTGGCAGGGTGTAATCCTTGCCGTTTGGCAGGGCCAGCTTGATGAAGTTGAGGCTCTGATCCGAGAGCGAGAAGTAGCTCACCTGGACCTTCTTGTTCTGTTCGCACAGATAGGTGACCGGATCACCGCCGGTCACGGCCAGGCTGCCAGCGCTGCGTTCGCAGCCGCTGAGCAGGGTCAGGGCGCCCAGGCTGAGCAGGAGTAGATTGGCGTGTTTCATGTTGGATGCTCCATCGGTGTCATATGGACTTGAGCCTAACAGCTTGAGCGAGGGGTGCAATGCTCTGCTGGCAACGGTGCGTCGGGATAGGTCCCAGCCGAGCGGACTGTGCATGGACAAAAAAACGCCCCGGTAGGCATATCGGGGCGAAAGACAGCACATCCATGAGCCATTGGAAAAAGTGTTCAGTAGCCGAAGCGGGTCGCCTCGAAGCGGTTGAGCAGACGGTGAATGAGGTAGCAGGCCAGCAGGGTGACGACGATGGCAAACAGGATGCTGCTGACCCGGTAGAGGGCACTGAACACCAGATCGTTGCCCGGCGTCAGATACTGGCCAAACAGGATGCCGAGGGTGGTGAGGGCGCCGAAACCGACCCCGGAGCCACTGGCCTCCTTCACGTGGGCGTAGCTGAACAGCATGGCCCCGAGCCAGAGCAGGGGAGTGACCAGCACGAGCTGACCGGACCAGTCATAGAGCACCAGCTGGCCGAGGATGCCAAAACTCACCCCCAGCAGGGTGCCCATGGCCCGCTTGCGGGCATAGCTCAGCGCCCCATCCCAATGCATGGGGAACAACACCAGCAATGTAGTCGCCTGGGCCGACATGGAGTCACGCAGATCGAACAGCTGGAACACCATGAACGACAGGGTGGCGATGCTGGCGCCGAGCAGCGCCTCGTGGCGCATCCGGTGCGGCGCCTTGGGGGAGGCGGCCGGTTTGGGACGCGGCTCGACGTCCGGCAGCAGGGCCGTCATCAGATAGGCGATGAGCACGGACAGCACGCTGGCCCACAGGTTGCTGAAGATAAGATCGTTCAAGTCGGTCTCGGGGTAGCTGGCAAAGTGCAGCATGATGCTGAGACTCAGCACCCCGTTGGCGCCGAACAGGAACAGGCTGCCACGGGACATGGCGGCGAAGCGATAGAGGAACAGCAGGAAGACGAGGGGGATCATCAGACCGGGATGGCCGCCAAACAGACCCCCCAGCAGACCGACCTCCAGCCCGCACATCACTGCGGCGGCGATGAGCTGGCGAGCGGCGTGGCCGTTCATCACCGGCACCATGCCGAGCAGCAGCATGGGGGTGACGGTGAAGAAGACCCCGTAGTTCCAGCCAAACATCTTGCAGAGCAAGAACCCCAGGGTGCAGCCAAAGGCGATGCGCAGGCATTGGCGCAGTTCGTTGGCGGTGAGGGCCCTATGCCACAGGTTCATGGCAGCCATCTCAGTAGATGTAGTGCAGCAGGCTGAGCAGGCGGATCTGTCCGCGTGCAAACAGAGCGCTTAGCGCATTGTCCGGCAGCAGCTGGACGGTGGCGCGGGCCCCGGCCGGCAGGTGGGCGGGCAACTGCTCCAGCGCCAGATGCAGGCGCAGACGCTGGGCATCGCGCACCCAGCGATCCGACTCGATGGGATTGGCCAGCAGGCCATTGGCATCGAACTGGCCGGCGCTGACCCCGGCATCCAGGCTGGAGACGCGAGCGGGGTAGAGCCGACCGGGCTCGCCGTCGAAGGCGATCAGGGCCTGGCTGCCGGTGCTGACATGGCGCAGGCTCTTCTCGCGAAAATCGGCGATCACGTCCACTTGCTCGGAGACCAGCGCCAGCAGGGGGGCGCCCGCCGTGGCCACGCTGCCCGGTTTGAGCTGCAGGTTGGTGATGATGCCATCCTGGCTCGCATGCACCTGGCTGTAGGTCAGGTTGAGCTCGGCCTGGGCGAGGCGATTGCGAGCCTGGCGCAGCAGCAGGTTGTCGTCACCGGACAATCCCCGGTTGACCCTGGCCTGCTCCATGCGAGCCTGGCTCGCCAGCAGATTGGCCTGGGCGGTGCGGGCGGCGCTGTCCGCATCGTCTTTCTGCTGCTCTGACACCATGTGGCGGCCATAGAGGGCATCGATCCGTGCCGCTTCCCGCCGTTTCTGGGCGGTTTGGGTCTGTAGCGAGCTGTACTCGGCCGAGACGGCGCTCAAGGTCGCATCCAGCTGGCGATTCTGCTGCTCGGCCTGATCCAGAGCGAGCCGGGCTTGCTCAACCGCGAGTTCGAAGGGAGCGGGATCCAGCACGAATAGCAGATCGCCCTGTTTGACGTGCTGATTGTTGGTCACCGCCACCGAGGTCACCTTGCCGCTGACCTGAGGCGCCATCTTGGTGACCACCCGGGTGGCCATGGCTTGCGGCGTCAGCGGCATCTTGATGTCGGCCAGCAGGAAGTAGCCGAATACCAGGGTGAAGCATGCGATGGCCCACTTGATCCAGCGTTTGAATTGTTGATCCGGGGTCATCTTATCCTCTCTCTTCATTCTGGTCGGCGATCTTGCCAAGGGCGTTGGCGCTGATGCGGTGGACGATATCTTCAAATTGCGCCAGCTCTTGCGGGCTGATGCCGGTGAGCAGCTCCCGGCGGATCACCATGATGCGATCCTCGATCTGATCGAGCAGCGCCTGGCCGGCGGGCGTCAGGGTGACGATGCGGGCCCGCTTGTCCTGGCTGCAGCAGTGGCGCTCGATAAGCCCCTGTTCTTCCAGCTGACCCAGGGTGCGCATCAGCGAAGGCAACTCGATCTCGAGGGCCTCGGCCAGCGCCTTCTGGCCGAGACGGCCGCCGCGCTGGCAGAGCTTCCACAGCGCGGTCCAGCGCGGGTGAGTCAGGCCAAGGGGCGCCAGTTCGAGATCGGCCACGGTGCGCCACAATCGATGCAGTCGCCCCAGCCGCTCGGCGAGGGATAACTCCCGCAATATATCCAGATCTCTTTCCATGACTGACACCTCACTTACTTAGCCTGCTAAGCATTATATTTATTTCGCAGGCTAAGTAAATAGTGTGATACATCTCACGTTCAAGTAATGGTGGAAAGAGTGTGTTAACCGGGCGGGAATTAGGCGGAGCAGGAGCTACTTGATGGGGCCTGCTTTGCAGCATCAAGTGGAGATGGTGCTTAAGGTTTCAATGTTTTTATATGGCTTTGTAAGCCCGCTAACCGACAGCGCCGAGGGGGATCACTAGAGTAGCGCCACACCACACGCTGGAGCATAACAATGAAAAACCTCTCTACCCCCCAAGTACAAGCGAAGGCCGCCTGGAGCGACCAACAGATTGCCGGCATGCCCATGATGATCTTCCTCGGGCTCGCCACCTGCGTGCTGTTCTCCGGCTGGAACGGCTCCCTGCCGCTCGGCATGGTCGGGGCGCTGGCGCTGATGTTCGTGCTCGGCACCCTGCTGACCGAGCTCGGCGAGCGCATCACCCCCATCCGTGAATACCTGGGGGGCGGCACCATACTCGCCATCTTCGGTGGCGCGGCCATGTTCGAATACGGACTCATGCCGACGGCGGCAGGCCAGGTCATCACCGGCTTCATGAAGGAGGGGGGCTTCCTCAACTTCTTCATCGCCAGTCTGGTGACAGGATCTGTGTTCGGCATGAGCGGCTCCCTGCTCAAGAATGCCGCCATGCGCTACCTACCGGTGATCCTGGGGGGCGTGGCCCTGGCGCTGCTCAGCGTCGGTCTGGTGGGATCCCTGCTGGGATACGGCTTCAAGAATGCGGTGCTGCTCATCGGCCTGCCCATCATGGGCGGTGGCATGGGCGCCGGCGCCGTGCCGCTGGTGGAGATCCTCTCCGGCCCCTTGCAGATGTCCAGCGCCGACTTGCTGTCACGCATGGTACCGGCGGTGGTTATCGCCAACACCCTGGCCATTCTGGTGGGCACCATGCTGGCCCGCCTCGGCCGTCGTTACCCCTCCCTGACCGGCAACGGCAAGCTGATGATCAAAGAGGGCGCCGAGAGCGTGGCCGAGGAGAAGGTGCAGGCACCGACGCTGGAGAGCCTGGGGCTCGGCCTCTTCATCAGCTCCAGCATGTTTGTCATCGGCTCCCTGCTCGGTAACTTCATCCCCATGCACCCCTTCGCCCTGATGATCCTGGCGGTTGCCATCATCAAGGTGAGCGGCGTGTTGCCCCGTCGCTACGAGCAGGCCGCCGCCGACTGGTACCAGTTCGTGGTGAGCAACCTCACCCCCTCCCTGCTGGTGGGCATAGGGGTCGCCTACACCAGCATCCCCGAGCTCATCGGCGCCTTCTCCATCAACTATTTCATCATGGTGCTGACCACCGTCATTGGCGGCGCCCTGGGGGCAGCCATCGTCGGACGCATGATTGGTTTCTATCCCATCGAGGCAGCCATCACCGGCGGCCTGTGTATGGCCAACATGGGGGGCACCGGCGATGTGGCTGTGTTGTCGGCGGCCCAGCGCATGAAGCTGATGCCGTTCGCCCAGATCTCCTCTCGTCTCGGGGGGGCCGTCATGTTGATCCTGGCCACCCTGCTCATCTCGCTGCTGGCATAAGGAATCGACTATGAACGACATCATGATGGGCACCAGTTTGCCCTATGCCGAACGCAAGCGTCAGGGGCTGATGGGGCGCATGCCCCACAAGGAGGAATCTCTCTCCCAGCAGCGCCGCCGCATCTATCGACTGGTGTCTGCTATGCAGAGCCCGTTCGATCAACACCTGCTGCTGCGCCAGCTGCAGGAGGACAACCCTGTGCTGTTTTACGATCTGGTGCGCCACCACCTGCCGGAGCTGTTGCCCATTATCTACACCCCGGTGGTGGGGGAGGCCTGCCAACGCCACAGCGATCTCTACCTGCGAAGCCACGGCCTCTACCTCTCCTGGCACGACAGGGACGATCTCGACGACATCTTCGCGACCGTGGAGCAGGAGGTGGATGTCATCGTCATCTCCGATGGTGAGCGGGTGCTGGGGCTCGGCGATCTCGGCATCGGCGGCATGGGGATCTGCATCGGCAAGCTGGCGCTTTACTCGGCTGCCGGTGGCATCAACCCGGCGCGCACTCTGCCGCTGTGCGTGGACGTGGGCACCAACAACCCGGAACTCTTGGAAGATGACTCCTACCTCGGCTGGCAGGCGCCGCGGGTGGACGGCGAACCCTATTACCGCTTCATGGACAAGGTGGTGGTGGCCATTCACAAACGCTGGCCTCAGGTGGTGCTGCAATTCGAGGACTTCGCCGGCAAGCACGCCGCTAACCTCTTGGCCCGCTATCGGGACCAGCTCTGCATGTTCAACGACGACATTCAGGGCACGGCGGCGGTGGCGTCGGCTTGCGTGCTGGCGGGCTTGCAGCAGGCGGGCAGCACGCTTGCCGAGACCCCTGTGTTGATCGTCGGCGCGGGCTCCGCGGGCTGCGGCATCGCCGCCATGCTGGCCCAGCTGGCGGGCAGCCCTGAGCTGGTTCAGCTGTTTGATCAAGACGGCCTGGTGTGCCGGGATCGCCTCAATCTGACCCCCTCTCAGCAGCCCTTCGCCAGGGCGCCGGAGGAAGCGTGCCTGTCCCTGCCAGAGCTTATTCAGCGGCTGCGGCCAGGGGTGTTGATAGGGGTGAGCGGCCAGGGTGGCCTCTTCACCGATGCGGTGCTCAGCGCCATGGGGGAGGTGTGCGAGCGACCGGTGATCCTGCCGCTCTCCAACCCGACCCGCAGCGCCGAGGCGACCCCGGCCGAGGTGTGGCAGGCCACGGTTGGGCGTGCCTTGCTCGCCACCGGTAGCCCCTTTGCCCCGGTGGTTGTCGCGGGGGAGGCGCGGGTGGTCTCCCAGTGCAACAACGTCTACGTCTTCCCCGGTATCGGCCTCGGCGCCTGCGCCGTCAAGGCGCGCCGCATCAGCGATGGCATGTTGCAGGCGGCGGTGCGGGCGGTGGGCGCTTACCCTCTGGCCGAGGGCCGACTGCTGCCTCCCATCGAGCAGGTGGGGGAGGTGGCCCGCGCCGTGGCCAGGGCGGTGGCGCTCTGCGCTCGCGAGGAAGGATTGGCCGATTTTATGGGGGATCCTGCGCCGCTGATTGACCAGACCTGGTGGCGCCCTCACTATTGGTCCGTCCCCTGAGTCTGCAAGGTTAATCGATGAAACTGCGCCACCAACTGGTCACCCTCTCTCTCGGCATGTCGCTGCTGTTGGTCCTGATCCTGGGCGGGCTGCTCGCCCTCTTCATTCGCCACCTGCTGGAGAACAGCCTGGAGGAGAAGGGCAGCGATCTGGCGCGGGTGCTGGCGGCAGATACCCGGGTGGTGCAGGCCCTGCAGCTGGGTAAGGATCCGGGCCTGCGGGACTATGTGCAGGGGATCTGCAAGCGCACCGATGCCGCTTACATGGTGGTGACCGACGAGCATGCCCGCCGCCTCAGCCACCCCTCACCGGAGCTGGTGGGCCAGACCTTCCGTGGGGAGGATATCTGGCCGGCCATTCAGGAGCGGCGCAGCTACTGCTCCAAGGATGTGGGCACGCTGGGGCCGTCCATTCGCTGTTTCTCCCCCGTGGTCGGGGCGGATGGGCGCACCATCGGCGCCGTGGTGGTCGGCTACCTGATGCAGACGGTGGAGGGTATCTATCTGGAGCGCATCGCCCTGCTCATCAGCGCCATCGGCGCCGTGCTGGGCTGTGGCCTGCTGCTGGCATTCTGGCTGCAGCACCGGCTGAAGCGCACCCTGCTGGATCTGGAGCCGGAGACCATAGTCAACCGCTTCGCCCAGCAGGATCTGGTGCTGGAGGGGATCTCGGAGGGGATAGTGGCCCTCGATGGCCAGCACAGGATCAAGATGCTCAACAGCGCGGCCTTCTATCAGCTGCGGCTGCCAGGCACCGGCCGCCATGCCCTGCTGGGGCAATCCCTCGCCGAGCTGGCCCCCAGCCTGTTGCCAGCCCTGAGTCAGCAGGGCGGGGTGCACTTCACCGTGCAGGGGGAGGACTTCGTCGGCCACTGGCAGGAGCTCAGCGGCCGCGAGCCCGGGCGTATGCTCATCTTCAGCCGACCGGATGGCACCGGCAGCCTCGGCATGCAGGTGACTCACCTGCGCCAGTACGCCGAGATGCTGCGCATCCAGACCCACGAGTTTGCCAACAAGCTGGGCAGCCTCTCCGGTCTGCTGCAACTCGGCCACGTGGACGAGGCGGTGGAGCTCATCCAGCAGGAGAACGAGGCCTGCCAGAACATGCTGCAGGACTTGCTGCGGGCCATCGAGAACAAGCCGGTGGCCGGGCTCATCCTCGGCAAGTTCAGTCGGGCGCGGGAGCTTGGGGTCGAGCTGGTGCTGGATCCCGGCTCTGCGCTCGGGGAGTACCCGGCCGAGGTGTCGGCGGACCTCATTACCTGCATCGGCAACCTGCTGGACAACGGCCTGCGCGCAGCCTGGGCGAATCGCGAGCATTGTCCTCCCAGGGTGCTGCTCTCCATCGACGATTTCGGCCGGCGGCTGGTGATCGAGGTGGAGGACAGTGGCGTGGGGGTGGACGAGGCGCTGGCGGACCATCTGTTTGACTACGGCATCAGTCGCCAGACCGGAGATCATGGCGTAGGTCTCTTTCTGGTCAAGAAGACCGTGGCCCGCCGTGGGGGTGTGATAGAATGGCGACGCACCGCCGAACAGACCACATTGTTCGGTATCTATTTGAATAAAAACCAATTGGTGTGAGTCATGAAGCCAATTTTCACGCTTATTATCGAGGACGACGAGCGGATCGGGGCCATCCTTGGCGAGCTGGTCTCCTCGAACGCGGGTTACTCCCTGCTGGGGCGGGCCGAGAGCCTGGCCCAGGCCGATCTCATGCTGCGCGCCACCGAACCTCAACTGCTGATCGTCGACATCTCCCTGCCCGATGGCTCCGGGCTGGAGTGGGTGAACCGGCTGCGCAACCACAACCGCGAGGTGTTCGTGGTGATGGTCACCGCGTCTTGTGACGTGGAGACCATACAGCAGGCTCTGAATCTCGGGGTGCAGGACTACATCATCAAGCCGCTGCGGCTGTTTCGCATCCAGCAGAGCCTGGATGAGATCCTGACCCTGCATCGCCGCCTGTGCGAGCGTGGCCTGCTGGAGCAGAGCGATCTGGATCGGCTGATGGGCAAGGGCCGCATTCAGTCGAGGGAGGTGCGCGATACCCCCAAGGGCATCGACGCCATCACCCTGCGCCAGGTGCTGGAGTTGCTGGCCGGGGAGCCGGACACGGCGTTTTCCACCGACACGGTGGCGCTGCGCCTCTCCTTGAGTCGTACCACGGCGCGCCGCTATCTGGAGTTTCTGGAGTCCGAGGACAAGCTGGATGTGGATCTCAACTACGGCCAGCGCGGCCGACCGGAGCGGCGTTATCACTGGCGCCGCAGCGGCTGAGTCGCAAAAGCGAGTCGCGGTCACAGGAGTAAAAACAACGAGGGAGCCCAGGCTCCCTCGTTGTTTTTAGCGCTATCTGGCAGCGTACCCTATCGATTTTTATGGAAATTCATTCCACTTCTGCTGCTTAAGCTTCCTCCAATAGAGGAGTTCGCCGCCTCATCTTGATCTGGGAGCACATGACACCGCCGAGAATGAGGCCGCCGCCGAGCAAATGATAGCCGTGGATGGGTTCCCCCAGGCTGGTGACGGCGATCATGGCGGTGAACAGCGGGATCAGGTTCATAAACACCGAGGTGCGCTCCGCCCCGAGGCTGGCGAGGCCACGCATCCAGCAGTAGGCCGCCAGCAGGGAGGAGGCGAGCCCGGCGAACAGCACCATGCTCCAGCCCTCCCGCGGCACTACCAGCGAATCTGCGCTGAAGGCGACCGGGACGAGCAGCAGCACCGCCAGCAGGATCTGCACATAGAGGTTGAGCCAGGGGCCGAACGGCAGCTGCCAGCGGCGGATCAACAGGCCATAGAGCGCATAACTGGCCGCCCCCAGCAGCATCATGCCATCCCCGGGGTTGATGCCGTTGTGGAGCAGCGCCAGTGGCTGGCCCTGGCTCAGCAGCCAGAACACCCCGAACAGGGAGACGCTCATGCCCACCAGCGCCTGCTTGCCGGGCTTCTGGCCGAAGAAGCCGGCGCCGATCAGCAGGGTCAGCAGCGGCAGCAGGGAGCCTATCACCCCCATGTTGGTGGCCGAGGTGCTGTGGGCGGCGTAGTAGGCCAGGCACTGATAGAGCACCATGCCGAGCAGGGAGAGCACCAGCAGCTTGCCGAGCCAGGGACGAAACTCGGCGCGGCGGCGCCAAAGCTGCGGCAGGCAGAACGGCGACAGGGCCAGGGCGGCGAGCACCCAGCGATAAAACGAGATGGCGGCGGGGTCGACCACGCCGGCCGCGGCCTTGGAGACCACGGTGTTGGTGGCCCAGATCAGCACCGCCATCAGGGGAAACAGGAGGGGGGAGAAGAGACGCATGGATGACTCCTTTAATGTCAGGTTGGTAGTCTACCCCTGTCTTTCTATTGTGAAGTAACGTAAAACTGACAATCTATCCCGCAGAAAGGACAACCCATGTCCAAGCTCCTCTGTGTCAGAGGCAGAGGCCAGCTGCGAAACGGGGCTCGTCCCGTCTGCTCTGCCAGTGCCATCCAACAGGGATGGCATCCGCATCGGCGGGAGCGCGGGTCATTTTCCCAACCAGAGGCAAGATTGATGGCGCACCACTATCACCCGCGGGATCTGGAGCTGCCGGAGCCCAATCCGCTCTACCTGCGCTATCAGCAGATCCAGGCCGACAGCGCCTGTGCCCCCCACAGCCACCCCTGGGGCCAGCTCAGCATGATAAGCCTCGGGGTGATGGAGATCGTGCTGGACGAGCAGCGGCTGGTGGCGCCGGCGGATTACCTCATCTGGGTGCCCGCCAACCTGGAGCACGCCTCCTACAACCAGCAGGCGCTGGCCTACACCTCCATCTACGTCAATCATGCCCTGGCCGCCAGGCTGCCCAGCGAGCCCAGGCTGCTGGAGATGACGCCGCTCATTCGCGCCATGCTGACGGATTTTTGCGAACGGCGACTCGGCCACATGCAGGATGAGTGGGACCAGCGGCAGGCCGAGCTGCTGGTGGAAAAACTCGCCCACACCCGCTGCCAGGAGAGCTATCTGCCCATGAGTCAGGACAAGCTGCTGGCTCCCATGCTGGCGGCCCTGCGCAGTGACCCCGCCGATCCGCGCACCCTGGCCCAGTGGGCCGAGCAGCTGCACAGCACCGAGCGCACCCTGGCCCGGCGCTGCGTGCGGGAATTGGGGATGAATTTCGGTCAGTGGCGGGGGCGGCTGCGGCTATTGAAGGCGCTGGCCTGGCTCAAGGGGGAGTTGCCCATTCAAGAAATTGGCTGGCGCCTCGGCTACGGCTCCACCTCCGCCTTTATCGCCATGTTCAACCGGGAGCTCGGCTGCTCTCCCCAGCGCTACCGCCAGCAGCTGGCCCACCCGGGCAGCTAAACGCAGGCAGGCCGCACGGCAAAAGCGGCCAGCGGGATTAAACGAATAAAAAGAGGGAGCCTGCTAGGCGCCCTCTGGCTATGTGCCTCTCCGTTTGTAATCAGAAGAAGCCGAGCGGGTTGATGTCGTGGCTTACCAGCAGGTTTTTGGTGTTCTGGTAGTGATCCAGCATCATCTTGTGGGTCTCGCGGCCTATCCCCGACTTCTTGTAGCCGCCGAAGGCCGCGTGGGCCGGATAGGCGTGATAGCAGTTGATCCAGACCCGGCCGGCCTGGATGCCACGGCCCATGCGCCAGGCCAAGTTGCTGTCCCGGGTCCAGAGCCCCGCACCGAGGCCATACTGGGTGTCGTTGGCAATCGCCAGTGCCTCCGCCTCGTTCTTGAAGGTGGTGACCCCGAGCGCCGGGCCGAAGATCTCCTCCTGGAACACCCGCATCTTGTTCTGGCCGTGGAAGATGGTGGGCTGGATGTAGAAGCCCCCCTCCAGCCCGCTCACTTTGGCGGCGTTGCCGCCGATCAGCATCTTTGCCCCCTCGCCACGACCAATCTCCATGTAGCTCAGGATCTTGTCGTACTGCTCGCGGGAGACCTGGGCCCCCACCTGAGTCGCAGTGTCGAGGGGGTTGCCCTGCACTATGGTGTGGGCACGGGCCAGCACCCGCTCCATAAAGTCATCATAAATACTTTCTTGCACCAGGGCGCGGGAGGGGCAGGTGCACACCTCCCCCTGATTGAAGAAGGTCATCAGCATACCCTCCACCGCCTTGTCGATGTACTGGCTCTCGTGCTGCATCACGTCGGCGAAGTAGATGTTGGGGGACTTGCCGCCCAGCTCCACGGTGGAGGGGATCATCTTGTCGGCGGCGCAGCGCAGTATATGGGCGCCAATTTCAGTCGAACCGGTGAAGGCGAGCTTCTGGATCCGATCGCTGGTGGCGAGGGCCTGACCGGCCTCGTTGCCAAAACCATTGACCACATTGACCACGCCAGGGGGCAGCAGATCCTTGATGAGATCCATCAACAACATGATGGTGACCGGGGTCTGCTCGGCGGGCTTGAGCACGCTACAGCAACCGGCTGCGAGCACGGGGGCTAGCTTCCAGGTCGCCATCAGCAGCGGGAAGTTCCAGGGGATGATCTGGCCGACCACGCCGATGGGCTCCTTGAAGTGGTAGCTCACGGTGTTTTGATCCAGCTCGGCGGCTGAGCCCTCCTGGGCGCGGATGCAGCCAGCGAAGTAGCGGAAGTGATCCACCACCAGCGGCAGGTCGGCGGCCAGGGTCTCGCGCACCGCCTTGCCGTTCTCCCAGGTCTCGGCGACGGCGAGCCGTTCTATGTTTTGCTCGATGCGATCGGCGATGCGCAGCAGCAGGTTGCTGCGCTCGGTGACGCTGGTCTTGCTCCAGCTGGCGAAGGCCTTGTGGGCGGCATCCAGCGCTAGCTCGATGTCGGCGGCATCGGAGCGGGCCACCTCGCAGAACACCCGGCCATCCACGGGGGAGATGTTTTCGAAGTAACGCCCGGCGCGGGGTGCCACCCAGTCGCCACCGATGAAGTTGTCGTAACGGGACTTGAAGCTGACCAGAGCGCCTGCCTGGCCGGGAGCGGTATAAATCATCTCATTATCCTTATGTGTGGTCTTGGGGTCTGCGAGAGCGGATCGTCACTGTGCCACCGGCTATCGCAAGGGGCGTGCCAGCGGGTCTGATGAGTCATAAAAAGTTACAAAAACGTTATCAAATGGGGTGTAGCATCGTATCTTGATTAACCAATGAGCCCGATTGCGCAGTGCTGACTGTACCGTTTCTGGACAAGTGCCCGAACAGCTGTGCCCTTTTTGAACAGGAGGCCCGATGAGCGAACACCCCGTATCCAGCCCCATACAACGCTCGTGGCAGCGCTGTCTGCATCAGGGGCTCAGCCGTCAGCAGAGCGCCGAGCTGGACTTGCTGCCCCAGGGAGAGTTGTCGGCCCGGCTGGAGGCGAGCCGCGAGCTCATCGCCTGTTTCCAGCGTTTCGTGCTGCCGCTGTTTGCCCAGCTGCTGGCCGGGCGGCCCTGCCGGCTGCTGCTCTGCGACGCCGAGGGGGCCATCCTGGCGGCCAGTGGCGATGATGGCTTCGCCCGTCACGCCGAGCGTATCTTCCTGCGCAGCGGCGCCCGCTGGGGGGAGGCGAGCAAGGGTACCAACGCCATCGGCACCGCGCTGGCCGAACTGAGCGAGGTGCAGGTGCTCGGCGCCCAGCACTTCTTCGCCCAACACAGTTTTCTCAGCTGCAGCGCCAGCCCGCTGCTCGGCCCAGATGGCAGCCTGCTTGGGGTGCTCGACATCTCCACCGATGCGGCCCATCACGGCGGCGACATGCTGGGCACGGTACGGCTGCTGGCCATGACCCTCGAGAATGCCTTTTTGGCTCGCCAACCGGGCTGGCTGGTGGATCTGGAGCCCCAGAGCCTCTGGTCGGCTCGGTTGCTGCTGGGGGAGGCGGGGAAATTGCTCGGCGCCAACCGGACCGGGCGTCTCTGGCTCGGCCAGTATCCCTTCAATGGGCGGCAACTGCTGCGTGAGCGCCGTGGTCTGCACTTGGTGCCAGAGCCTTTGGCATCGGCTCGCCAAGTGGCGATACCTGTGTCTCTCAAGATGCTGGAGCGGGGCATTTCTTTACTCGTCGAGGGGGAGACCGGCAGTGGCAAGGAGCATCTGGTGCGGGCGCTGCATCGCCAGTCGAGCCGGCAGGCGCAACCGCTGGTGTGCGTCAACTGCGGCGCCCTGCCGGCGGATCTGGTGGAAGCCGAGCTGTTTGGCTATGTGGGTGGCGCCTTTAGCGGTGCCCGCAGCCAGGGCAGTCAGGGCTACTTGCGGGCGGCCCACGGCGGCATCCTGATGCTCGATGAGATTGGTGAATTACCGCTGCTGGCCCAGACCCGGTTACTGCGGGTGTTGCAGGAGCGGGCCGTCACCCCGGTCGGCAGCCACAAGGCTGAAGCTGTGGATTTCTGGCTGGTCAGCGCCAGCCACCGGGATCTGGCTGCCATGGTGCAGGCCGGCACCTTTCGCGAGGATCTCTATTACCGCATCTGCGGTTGGCGCCAATCGTTGGCACCGCTGCGAGAGCGGCCGCTGGCCGAGCGGCAGGTGTTGATGCAGCGTCTGCTTGCGGAGATGGACCCGGCGCTGCGCCTGACTGCTGAGGCAGAGCAGCAACTGCTTGCGCATCCGCTGCCCGGCAACGTGCGCCAGCTCAAGCAGGTGCTGGAGGTGGCCTGCGTGCTGGCGGAGGGACAGGGCTGGATAGGGCCCGCCCACCTGCATCTGCCCGAGGGGCAACCCGCCTTTCACTTCCCGGCCCTGGGGGAGGGCGTCACCACTCTGAGAGCGCAAAACCGGCTGCGGGTGCAACAGACGCTGGTGGCATGCGCTGGTAATGTGAGCGAGGCGGCGCGGCGCCTTGGCATTAGTCGGACTACCCTCTATCGGGTGTTGAAAGAAGGGGATTGAGGCCTCTGTCACTTTGTATTTTGCTTGTGTAGTATGAGTCGTTCGAACACCTTTTTTTCGTTATTTTTCCATGGCATGGAGTGCTCTATCGTGAACGGATGGATGATGTTGAGCGCTGGCTGAGCCAGCAGTTAAAGGCGTATTTGAGGCGCGTGTAATAACACCTTTGGATCTGGATCAGGTTGGCTCCGGATAACAGGGTGTAGAGTCAAAGCTCTTGTTTAGGTGTGATGTCGATGATCCCTTCCTATTCTCGTGTGACCAATTGGCTGTTCTGGTTTTTGTTGGCCATCAGTTTGCTGGCGATCCTGCTATTTGAGTTCGGGCCCGAGCGCCGGTTGAACATACTGGCCACGGCCGAGATGTCCGCCAGGGCGCAGGATGATCGCGTTCAGGGCGGGCGTTCGGTCACGACCCTGGTCGCCGATGATCGCAAGCCTGCCATCGACTGCAAACTGCGAACAGGCTACGAGTTCCCCTTTTGCGAGATGATCTTGACCCTGACCGAGCCCGAACGGGGAATAGACCTGTCCCACTTCGATGGCATGCGGATCAAGCTCAGGGCCGAGGAGGGAAAGCCCCAGATCTGGCGGCTGTTCTTGCGCAACTACGATCCCAGCTATTCAAAGCCGGGGGATGATATCTCCCATAAATTCAACGAAGTGATGTTTCGTCCCAATGACTACAACACGGTGCAGGACGTGGCGCTGGATGTGTTCGCTCCCAGCTCCTGGTGGGTGCAGCAGTACAATATCCCGCTGGCGCAGCAGGGGCCGGATCTGCGACATGTCTATGCCATCGAGTTTGCCTCCGGCGACAGGATGCGGCCGGGGGACTATCAGCTTGAACTGGAACAACTGGAATTCTATGGCCGCTGGAGCAAGCCGGGGGATTTCTATCGTTACCTGCTGATGGGCTGGCTGACTTACGGGGTGCTGCTGTTTTTGATGCAGTACCTGCTGATCGGCGACAAGTTGCGCAAGGCCAAGGCGGCGCGGCGGGCGGCCGAGGCGCTGAGCCAGAGTCTGTGTGAACAGAACCGCCGCACCGAGGAGGAGGCCCGCTACGATCCCCTGACCGGGGCCCTCAACCGACTCGGCGGCGAGAAGTTGCTCAGCGAGCTTGGCGAGATGCCGCTCTCCTTCGTCTACATCGACATCGACCACTTCAAGCGCGTCAACGATGCCCACGGTCATCCCATGGGGGACGAGGTGCTCAAGCACATGGTGAGCGAGGTGCTGCGTCATTGTGATGCGCTCTGCCGGCTGGTGCGCTGGGGCGGGGAGGAGTTCGTGCTGGTCTGTCTGCATTACGAGCAGGCGAGGGCCGAGGCGCTGGCCGAGCGCATCCGGCAGGCGCTGGAACAGTATCCAGACTGGCCGCTAGGGCTCAAGATCACCGCCTCGTTCGGGGTGGCGGAGCGACGGGGCGATCCACTGGAGAGGGTGCTTAAACGGGCCGATGAGGCGCTCTATCAGGCCAAGAAGCAGGGGCGTAACCGGGTCGAAGTGGAGTAGCGGCGAAGGCGCGGCGACAGCAAGAGCTCCATTTCAATAGCGGCGTGCAGGGTTCAATGCTGGCATCGGCGGGTCAAAGCCCGTTATGCTGCGCCGCAATTCGGGCGCTCGTCGCCTGCTCCTCATCCCATAAGGAAGCATCATTATGCCGCAACACCTTGGCGCCCTGACCCTGCTGGTGGCCGATTATGACGAAGCCATCGCCTTCTTCACCCAGGGGCTCGGCTTTGCCTTGCTGGAAAACAGCCAGCTCGACGAACCGGGCAAACCGGGCAAACGCTGGGTGCTGGTTGCCCCGCAAGGCGCCCCGGGATCGGCCCTGCTGCTGGCTCGCGCCGCCAATCCCGAGCAGCAGGCCGCCATCGGTCAGCAGGGCGGCGGCCGGGTCTTCCTGTTCCTCGAAACCGACGATTTCTGGGGCGATTACCACCGCATGCAGGCCTATGGTGTGCACTTTTGTGAACAGCCCCGCGTCGAGTCTTACGGCACAGTCGTGGTGTTTGAGGACATCAGTGGCAATCGCTGGGACCTGCTGCAACGCACCGCTGCCAACTGAAACTGAAAACGTTTATTATCCCGCCTGTCATAAAGTCATAAAAGTGTCACAGAAAGTTCTAATAATTGGCGCACCCATCTTCACAGAGGAGAGAGAAGGGATATGGCTAAGCGAATTCTGGTGGTCGAGGACGAGGCACCAATCCGCGAGATGCTCTGCTTCGTGCTCGAGCAAAAAGGATATGAGACGGTTGAAGCGGAAGACTATGCCGATGGCTTGGCGAAGGTGCGTGAGCCCTACCCTGAACTCATCGTACTGGACTGGATGATGCCAGGTGGCAGTGGCATCCAGTTCATCAAACAACTCAAGCAGGATGAGGTGACCCGCCAGATCCCGGTGGTAATGCTGACCGCCCGTGGTGAGGAAGAGGACAAGGTGCGTGGCCTGGAAGCCGGCGCCGACGACTACATCACCAAGCCGTTTTCTCCCAAGGAGCTGACCGCTCGCCTGCACGCCGTGATGCGCCGCGTCTCCCCCACCTCGGTGGACGAGGTGATCGAGGTGCAGGGGCTCAAGCTGGATCCGGTGTCCCACCGTGTCAGCGCCGAAGACAAGGCGCTGGAGATGGGGCCGACCGAGTTCAAGCTGCTGCACTTCTTCATGACTCACCCCGAGCGGGTCTACAGCCGTGAGCAGTTGCTCAACAACGTCTGGGGCACCAATGTGTATGTCGAGGACAGGACAGTGGACGTGCACATCCGTCGCCTGCGCAAGGCGATCGAGGAGACCGGACACGATAGATTGATCCAGACGGTACGCGGCGCAGGTTATCGCTTCTCAACCCGCCTTTAGAGGACGTTATGTTGCAACCTTACGCCTGGCGGCGACAGTTGTGGCGAATGGCGTTCTTTTACGCCCCCTTCGTCTTGGTCGGTTGGTTGATAGATCACCTCACCCTCTGCCTGCTGCTAGCAACCCTGCTGCATCTTGGCTGGCACTATCGCTTCCAGAAACGACTGTCGGACTGGCTGTGGCACGATCGCAGCCTGGTTCCCCCCAACGGCAGTGGCAGCTGGGAATACATTTTCAACGGTATCTACAAGCTGCAGCAGCGCCACCGGGCCCGTCGCCGCGAGCTGGCGGGCCTCATCCGCCGCTTTCGGGAGGGGGCTGAG
The DNA here is from genome assembly GCF_000820185.1 of Aeromonas tecta. Taxonomy (GTDB): domain Bacteria; phylum Pseudomonadota; class Gammaproteobacteria; order Enterobacterales; family Aeromonadaceae; genus Aeromonas; species Aeromonas tecta. Next base: position 149,104 of record NZ_CDCA01000045.1, on the reverse strand, counting down.
GCCCTGCCCGATGCGGCCGTGGTGTTTCGCACCGACGGCAGCATCCTCTGGTGCAACCGGCTGGCCGAGCAACTGCTCGGTTTTCGCTGGCCGGAGGATGCCGGTCAGCACATCGGTAACCTCATCCGCCATCCCGCCTTCGTTGCCTATCTGAACAAGGGGCAGTATGACGAGCCGTTCGAGATGAGTTCTCCCATCAATGAGGAGAAGTCGCTCGAATTTCGCATCATGCCTTATGCCGCGGATCAGGCCATGTTGGTGGTGCGGGACGTGACCCGGCTGCGCAGTCTGGAGAAGACCCGCAAGCACTTTGTCTCCAACGTCTCTCACGAGTTGCGTACCCCGCTCACCGTGCTCAAGGGCTATCTGGAGATGACCGAGGAGCCGCCGCCGCCCGCCATGTGGGCCAAGGCGCACAGGGTGATGATGGAGCAGACCATCCGCATGGATAACCTGGTCAATCAGCTACTCACCCTGTCGCGCATCGAGGCGGCGCCGAGCGTGGATCTCTCCCACCTGGTGGACATGCCCGCCATGCTGGGGCTGCTGGAGCAGGAGGCGCGGGCGCTGTCGGGGGAGAGTGCCCATCAGATTGAGTTCAAGGTGCAGTCCGACCTGCTGGTGCGTGGCGATCGGGATCAACTGCGCAGCGCCGTCTCCAACCTGGTCTACAACGCCATTCATTACACCCCGGCGGGTCGCAAGATCACCGTGGAGTGGCGCAAACAGGGGGCCATGGCGCTGTTTTTGGTGCAAGACGAGGGGGAGGGGATTGCACCCGAGCATCTGGCGCGCCTCACCGAGCGCTTCTATCGGGTCGACAAGGCGCGATCGCGTCATACCGGCGGCTCGGGGCTTGGTCTGGCCATCGTCAAGCATGCCCTGAGTCATCACGATGCCCAGCTCGAGATCGAGAGCCGTGTCGGTGTCGGCAGTCGCTTCAGCTTCCTCATCCCGGCGCGGATGGTGGTGAAATAGCAGCCAAAGCAATGAGTTATCCTCATCAAGGGGGCCTGTCAAAGGCCCTCTTTTCATTTGTCATAATCTGCCGCCATGTCATTAAAGTGTCACATTAAATCCATAAATTTGTCACTGCCAGGTCAGATACTGGCGCCGTCTTAAGAACGAACCCTCCGCTACTTTGGAGAAGAGGGGACGGAACGAAACTCAGCAATCTGACAGACGCCGTCGGGTTGATCACCGCAAGACAGTGTTAATCGGCGCCATGTATTGGCAATAGCCTTCTGTCACCTTGGAGAGAGGAGACAGAATGAAACTCAAGGTAATAGCCTTCTGTAACTTTGGAGAGATTGGATGAAACTCAACAAACTGGCCGGTGTGATTGGATTCACCGCAGCAACCCTGTTTTCTGTCAGCGCTTTGGCTGCCGGTGTGGATAAAGACCTGCCGGATTACACCCCGACCAGCGGCATCTCGGGCAACCTGTCCTCTGTCGGCTCAGACACCCTGGCCAACATGATGACCCTGTGGGCCGAAGAATTTAAGCGCATGTACCCCAACGTCAACGTGCAGATCCAGGCCGCCGGCTCTTCTACCGCGCCGACCGCACTGACCGAAGGTGTCGCCCAGTTTGGCCCCATGAGCCGCGCCATGAAGGCCGGTGAAGAAGAGGCGTTCGAGAAGCGTTACGGTTACAAGCCGACTGCCATCCGCGTCGCGGTCGATGCCCTGGCGGTGTTCGTCAACAAGGACAACCCCATCAAGGGGCTGACCATGCCGCAGATCGATGCCATCTTCTCCAGCACCCTCAAGTGCGGCGAAGCCAAGGCTGCCACCAAGTGGTCTGATCTGGGCCTGGACGGCAGCTGGTCCGCCAAGGACTTGCAACTGTTCGGTCGCAACTCGGTTTCCGGCACCTACGGCTACTTCAAGGAGCACGCCCTGTGTAACGGCGACTTCAAGAGTGGCGTGAACGAGCAGCCGGGTTCGGCTTCCGTGGTGCAGTCCGTCTCCGCTTCCCTGAACGGCATCGGCTACTCCGGTATCGGTTATGTCACCTCGGGTGTGCGCGCCGTGCCGCTCTCCAAGGATGGCAAGACCTTCATCGAGGCGACCTCTGACAATGCCATCACCGGCAAATACCCGCTGTCGCGCTTCCTGTACGTTTACGTGAACAAGCATCCGAACAAGCCGCTCTCCCCGATGGAGCAAGAGTTTGTGAAGATGATCCTCTCCAAGGCCGGTCAGAACATCGTCGCCAAGGACGGTTATGTGCCGGTGCCGACCAAGGTCGTGCAGGCTGACCTGAAAAAACTGGGCATGATGTAAGACATCCATCTCGTCCGCGCAGACAAACGAGCCCCATGTGGGCTCGTTTTTATTGGTGTGACGGGATCTTTTTGGTCGCATGTCATGGCTGCCAGCTTGCACCCGAGGTCAGCATTTCCGAAAATAGGGCAACTTCATGGTAAAGGATCCCTTCATGCGTGCCTCTTCCCTGTCCAAATTCGGCCTCGCGGCGCTGTGCAGCGCCCTGCTGGCCAGCTGTGCCCAGTCTCCGACCGGCCGTAGCCAGATGCTGCTCTTCTCCCCCCAGCAGATGAATCAGCTGGGTGCTGACTCGTTTGAAGAGATGAAGAAGCAGGAGAAGGTGAGCACAGATGCCAAAATGAATGCCTATGTCTCCTGCGTGGCCAAGGCGGTGACCGCCCAGGTGCCGGCCAGCTACGGCATCACCAGCTGGGAGGTGGTGGTGTTCGACTCCAAGGAGGTGAATGCCTTTGCCCTGCCCGGCGGCAAGATTGGGGTCTACAGCGGCTTGCTCAAGGTCGCCAAGAACCAGGATCAGCTTGCCACCGTCATCGGCCACGAGCTGACCCACGTGCTGGCCCAGCACTCCAACGAGCGCCTCTCTCGCGATCAGCTGACCGGCATCGGTCTGGCGGTGGCGGATGCGGCCATCGGCAGCAGCCAGGGCGGCGGTGCCACCATGGCGGCGCTCGGCCTCGGGGTTCAGGTGGGGATCACCTTACCCTATGGTCGTGAGCAGGAGAGTGAAGCCGATCGTCTTGGGCTGGATCTGATGGCTCGCGCCGGTTTCGATCCGGCCCAGGCCATTCCGCTGTGGCAGAACATGAGTGCCGCCGCCGGTGGCAAGGCGCCGCCCCAGCTGCTCTCCACTCACCCGAGCGATTCAAGCCGTATCGCCGAGCTGCAGGCCCAACAGGCCGAGGCGCAGCCGCTGTATCAGCAGGCTCGTGCGGCCGGTCTGACGCCCCAGTGCAAGGCATAACGCTACGCATGGCCCGCCCCGCTGACGCCGCCGCCATGACGGTGATGCAGCGGGCCAGCTGGTTGGCGGCCTATGGCGAGGTGCTGGGGGAGGATCTGCTGACCCAGCTGGCCGTCACCGCGCACCTGCAGATTTGGCGTGGCCGGCTCGCAGAGTCCGGCCCAAGGCCCATGCTGCTCTGCCAAGACGAGGTCGTCATCGGCCTGCTCTATTGGCAGCCGGTGCACGAGGTTGGCCAGATGACCGCCAGCATCCGGGCGTTCTACCTGCACCCCGATCATTGGCGCCAGGGCCATGGCAAACGGCTGTGGCAGGCGGTGGCGATGCAGATGCGTCGGGCGGGCTGTGAGTGCGTCAGGTTGTGGTTGCTCGATGGCAATCAGATTGGCGAGGGGTTCTATCAGCGCCGTGGCTTCGTGTTCGATGGGCAGGAGCGCACCCTGACCAGCCTTGGGCAACCCTGCCTGCAGCGACAAATGTGTCGTTTGCTTTGAGCTGGCTCTCGTTTTTGGCCTCCGGTTACTTTATTTTTTTTGCGAATTAATACAATGTTCCCCATCTGGACAGGCTGAGGTGAACCGGTTCACCGGCAAGGGAGTGTGGGCATGTATTACGGCTTTGATATTGGCGGCACCAAGATTGCTTTTGCGGTGTATGACGGCGGCTTGAATCTCTGTCACGAGGAGCGGATGGGCACCCCGGGTGATGACTACCAGGGGTTGCAGCAACTTATTCGCAGCCGGGTCCTGGAGGCTGACGCCCGTTTTGGCAGCCGAGGGGCGGTCGGCATCGGCTTTCCCGGCATTCTCAATCGCCACGACCGCAGCATAGTGGCGGCGAATCTGCCCGCCATCCATGGCCGTCATCTGGGCGCGGATCTGGCCGAGTTGCTAGGCCGCACCGTCAGCGTCGACAACGATGCCAACTGCTTCCTCTGGTCCGAAGTGCAGCAGGGCGCCGCCGCCGGGGCCGAGAGCGTGCTGGGGGTGACCATTGGCACCGGCATCGGTGGCGCCGTCTACCTGGCGGGCAAACTCATCCAGGGGCGTAACTGGTTGGCGGGGGAGATAGGCCACTACCCGTTGCCCGCCACCATCTTGATGAAGTATCCCGAGCTGCCCCGTCCTCGTTGTGGCTGCGGCCGTCTGGTCTGTTTCGAAACCTATGCTTCCGGCACCGGCCTGGAGCGGCTTTATCATCATTTCCATGGCGAGCGTGCCAGTGGCCACCAGATCGTCGCCCGTTATGAGGCCCGTGAACCCAGCGCCCTGGCCGCCATCGACTGCTGGCTGGAGATCATGGCCGCCGGGCTCGCCACCGCCATCTCGGTGATCGATCCCGAGGTCGTGGTACTGGGCGGGGGCCTGAGTGGCCTGCCAGCCCTGTATGAACAGTTACCGCAGCGTTTGCCCGGCCATCTGTTGCCCGGCGTTGCCCTGCCGGCTATTCGCCAGGCCCGTTTCGGCGGCGCTGGCGGGGTGCGCGGCGCGGCCCTGCTCAATTTATGAGATCAGACACAGGGTCTGATCTCCCCTGAATAAGGAGTCATCATGACCCGTCTTGAAATCTGTATCGACAACCTGGAATCCCTGTTTACCGCCCAGCAAGCTGGCGCGGATCGCATCGAGCTTTGCTCTGCGCTGGGACTGGGCGGTCTCACTCCCTCCTATGGTTTCATGCAGCAGGTGGCGCGCCACGCGACCATCCCGGTGTACGCCATGATCCGCCCCCGCGCGGGGGATTTCTGTTTCAGCGAGGCCGAGTGCGAACTCATGTTGCTGGACATCGCCGCCGCCCGCGCCGCGGGTCTGCAAGGGGTGGTAGTCGGTCTGCTGGATGAGACCGGCCGGGTGCCTGCCGCCTGGCTGCAGCAACTGGTCGAGGCGGCTGGTCCCCTTGGGGTCACCTTCCATCGCGCCATCGATCTCAGTTCCAACTGGCGCGCCGATCTGGAGACCATAGTGGCGGCTGGCTGTGAGCGGATCCTGAGCTCCGGTCATGCCCCGACCGCCCTGGCGGGTCTGGAGACCCTGCAAGCCATGCAGCAGACCCTGGCGGGCCGCGCCAGCCTGATGCCAGGCGCCGGTGTCAATGCCGACAACGTGCGCACCATCCTCGAGTTTACTGGCGTGAGCGAGGTGCACATGTCCGGCATGGGCTGGCGCGGTGGCATGGTGCCGCATGGCGTCAACATGGGTACCTCGGATGATGGCCGGGTCAATATCACCGACGGTACCAAGGTGGCGGCGGTGTGGGCCCTGCTGGACCAAGCCTGAGCAAAGGTGTGACGCGGTGGCATGGTGTCTCCCCGCGCGGCGTCAACATGGGTACCTCGGATGATGGCCGGGTCAATATTACCGACGGTGCCAAGGTGGCGGCGGTGCGGGCCCTGCTGGATCAAGCCTGAGAAGAAACCGACGAAACGGCGCTCTTCCTTTAGGGCGCCGGGGCTGCGCTGGTGACACGCTGAGGGGCGGATGTGAGCGCTCTCCCAGAGGCGGGGAAATCAGCGCCGCCGCCCGCAGCGCCCGGTGCAAAAGTCTGATATCATCCCGTCTCTTTTACATGCCTCTATTACTTGGATCTGGAGCTACATCTCAATGTCCCAATACGACTCTATCGAACAGAAGGCCAGCTATGGCATCGGCCGCAACATGGGTGATCAGCTGGCGCAGCAAGCCTTCGCTGGCCTGGATATCCCGGCCCTGCAGCAAGGTCTGGCAGATGCCCTGAATGGTCTGGAGTTCGCGGTCAGCCGTGACGATATCAATGATGCCTTCCAGGTTATCACCGCCCGCATGCAGGAAGAGCAGGAATCTGTCGCTAAAGCGGCTGCTGCCGATGGCGAAGCCTTCCTGGCTGACAATGCCAAGCGCGCCGACGTGAAAGTGACCGACACCGGTCTGCAATACGAAGTTATGGTCGAAGGCGATGGCGCCGTGCCGGTTGCCGGTCAGTCCGTGCGTGTGCACTACCACGGTACCTTCACCCACGGTGGCGTGTTCGACAGCTCAGTCGCTCGTGGCGAGCCGGCAGAATTCCCGGTGACTGGCGTGATCGCCGGTTGGGTTGAAGCGCTGCAGATGATGCCGGTTGGTTCCAAGTGGAAGCTCTACATTCCCCACGACCTGGCCTACGGTGCCCGTGGTGCTGGTTCCATCCCGCCGTACTCTGCGCTGGTATTCGAAGTGGAGCTGCTGGACATCCTGTGATCCAGTTGGCTTGACCACACAAAAAAACGGCGACCTCAGGGTCGCCGTTTGTTTTTAGGTCTCTGGCCTTCGGTCAATGTGCAGACACCCTGGTTTTGGATATAGTCAGGTCAGCTCAGGGAGAGAGACCATGGCAGCCATCATCGAAGTCGTCGACCTCATCAAACACTTTCCCGGCGTCAAGGCGGTGGACGGGCTCAGCTTCGCCATCCCCGCCGGCAGCTGTTTCGGTCTGCTCGGGCCAAACGGGGCGGGCAAGACCACCACCATAGAGCTGCTGGAGGGGATCCTCACCCCGGACAGTGGCCAGATCCTGTTTCATGGGGCCCCCAGAGGCCCGGATTATCGCTCGCGTATCGGCATTCAGTTCCAGCACACGGCGCTGCAGGATTTTTTGACGGTGCGTGACACCCTGCGCCTGTTCGCCAGCCTCTATCCCAACCCCTTGCCGCGCGAGCTGCTCATCGAGCTGTGCGCCCTTGGCGAGTTTATCGACCGGGACAGCCGCAAGCTCTCAGGCGGTCAGCGTCAACGGCTGCTGCTGGCGCTGGCACTGCTTGGCGATCCCGAGCTGCTGTTTCTCGATGAACCCACCACCGGGCTGGATCCCCAGGCGCGGCACCATTTCTGGCAGCGCATCGAGGCCATCAAGGCCCAGGGCAAGACGGTGGTGCTCACCACCCACTACATGGACGAGGCGCAGCAGCTATGCGATCGCATCGCCATCGTCGATCATGGTCACCTGCTCAGTCTGGATACTCCGGCAGCCCTGCTGGCCCGCCACTTCGACGGTGTGCTGGTGCGGTTGGTGGATCACCCTGCGCTGGCCACGCTAGGCCACCCGCTGCAGCGCCATGGCGATCAGGTGGAGCTGACTTGTCCCGATGTGGCGGCCTTGCTGCCACAGTTGCTCAGCCTGGGGGTGCCGTTGACCGGCATGCAGGTGCGATCCCCCAATCTGGAGGATCTCTTCTTGCACCTGACGGGTCACAGCCTGAGGAGTGGATCATGAGCAGGCGCGTTGGTGGTTCCCTCAAGCGTATCGGCGCGCTCTTCTATGCCCGCAACCTCGAGTTTGTACGAGACAGGGCTGCGCTGATCTGGAACCTGGTCTTTCCCTTGTTGCTGGTGCTCGGCTTCTCCCTCATCTTCTCCGGTCCCCCCAAGCCCCTGGTGCAGATTGGGGTGCTGGGTGAGCTGCCCGTCGCCTATCAACCCCTCCACAAGATCCCGCTGCTGAAGCTTATCCCCTATGACGACGAGGGGCGGGGGCAGCTTAAGGTGCGTCATCATCAGCTGGATCTGTTGCTCTCACCGGCGCGCGGTCGGTATTGGGTCAACCCGGATGCGCCGCAGGGGGCCATGGCGGAGTATCTGCTGCGCCAGGCGGTGTTCCTGCCGCTGGTGAAAGAGAGCCTGAGCGGGCAGGCCATTCGTTACGGTGACTGGCTGTTGCCCGGAGTGATCGGTATGAACCTGATGTTCTCCGGCCTGTTCGGGGTCGGTTTTGTCATCGTTCGCTATCGCAAGAACGGCGTGCTCAAGCGGCTGCGGGCCACGCCACTGTCGGCGGCCGAGTTTCTCTGTGCCCAATTGTTGTCGCGGGTGTTGATCACCCTGGTAGTGAGTGTGCTGGTGTTCCTGGTGGCGTACTGGCTGCTGAGCGTCCCGCTGCTCGGTTCGGGCTGGTTGCTGCTGCTGATCGCCCTGATAGGAGGCGCTGCCATGGCATCTCTGGGCTTGCTCATCGCCGCGCGCCTTCAGAACGAAGAGCTGGCGAGCGGTTTGCTCAATCTCATCAGCCTGCCCATGATGTTCTTATCCGGAGTCTGGTTTTCGCTGGAAGGTTCTCCTCCCTGGTTGCAGGCCGTGGCCGCCCGCTTGCCACTGAGCCAGATCATCGAGGCAGCCCGCGCCGTGATGCTGGAAGGGGCGGGCTGGCAGGAGGTCGCGGGATCATTGGTGCAGGTCGTTCTGTTCGCCCTGGTGTGTGTCACCCTGGGGGCCATGCTGTTCAAATGGAGCACAAAATGAAGCCAATATGGTGGTTGTTGCTGGTGGCCTCGCTGCCGATCCATGCCGGTACCCTGCGTTGCAAAAGCGCGCTTCTAACCGAGGGAGACACCACGGCCGAGCTGCTGATCCGCTGCGGCCAGCCCATGCTCAAGGAAGATTTGACCCGCTACGAGGAGAACGGTTTCGGCGCCCGCATGACGGTCAAGTATGCCGAGCGCTGGACTTACAACTTCGGCACGAACCAGTTTATGCAATTTGTCACCGTCGAGAACGGTGTCATCACCGAAATCGAAGACGGCCCGCGCGGGGGTTGAATCCCCTTTCTACCACGCTTCTTCCTGCCGGTCAGAGCCTCTCGAGTAAGGGCCCATAGCCATGACGCCAGCTCCTGGAGCATCTTGCCCGGGGAGGGGCTATAGAATTAAAACTCGATATTAATTAATAAGTTAACAATTTATGCCTCGCACCAGAATTGTGCAGCCCCATTTTGCTGAAAAAATAATCACCCTGGTCAGAGGGGACATTTCAGTATGCTATTTTGTCGATAAGGGTCTATTTTTTATTCATAAGGCGTATATCGGCCCCCTCAAACATTTTGTGCTGCTGCACCAGAGTTGGGCTTGGTTGCACCGATTGACAGGTTTTCGACCAGCTGGATAAGCTGCAAAAAAGCAGGGAAACGCTGGCATCTTGCAAGGTTTTGGGTGCCAACTTGAATCAAACCACAGGGAAGCGTGACATGAAGCAGATACACAAGGCGGGTATGGTTGTAGTGCTGTCGCTGGCGGCAGCCAATGTCTGGGCCGACGGCACTCTGGATGCGGTTAAGAAGAAAGGATTCGTGCAGTGCGGGGTGGGTGATGGCTTGCCCGGCTTCTCCAATCCGGATGCCAAAGGCACCTGGACCGGCTTGGACGTGGATGTTTGCCGCGCCGTGGCCGCCGCCGTGCTGGGGGATGCCACCAAGGTCAAATATGTCTCTCTTACCGCCAAGGAGCGCTTCACCGCCCTGCAATCCGGTGAGGTGGATCTGCTGTCGCGCAACACCACTTGGACGTTGACCCGTGATGGCTCCCTTGGCTTGACCTTCGCCGGGGTGAACTACTACGACGGCCAGGGCTTTCTGGTCAACAAGTCCCTCGGGGTCAAGAGTGCCAAGGAGCTGGATGGCGCCGCTGTCTGCATCCAGTCCGGCACCACCACCGAGCTCAACCTGGCGGATTACTTCCGTGCCAACGGCGGCATGAAATATACCCCTGTGGTGTTCGATACCTCGGATCAGACCGTCAAAGGGTTTGAGGCGGGGCGCTGCGACGTGCTGACCTCGGATCAATCCCAGCTCTACTCCCTCAAGATCAAGCTGGCCAAACCGGGAGATGCCGTGGTGCTGCCAGAAGTTATCTCCAAGGAGCCGCTGGGCCCGGCGGTACGTCAGGGGGATGAGCAGTGGTTCAAGGTGGTGCGCTGGAGTCTCTACGCCATGCTCAACGCCGAGGAAGCTGGCGTGACCAGCGCCAATGTGGACGAGATGCTCAAGTCCACCAACCCGGACATTCGTCGTCTGCTGGGGCTGGAAGAGCCCAAGGGCTCAGTGCTGGGGCTGGATGACAAATGGGCCTACAACATCGTCAAGCAGGTTGGCAATTACGGCGAGTCGTTCGATCGCAACGTGGGCGCTGGCTCTCCTCTCAAGATCGATCGCGGCATCAACGCACTCTGGAACAAGGGTGGCCTGATGTACGCACCGCCGATCCGCTGAGTCGATAGCTGTCGGGGGGCTCGGCCCCCCATTTCCCCCTTGCCTTGGCTTTGTCGGAGTCATCCTTATGGCGTTACATGCAGCAAACCAGAGGAAAGCACAGGGCCGCTGGTGGTATGACGCGAAAGTACGGGCGGTGATCTTCCAGTGCCTGGCCATTGCCGCCGTTATCGCGTTTCTGTTCTACATCATCAACAATGCCCTGACCAATCTGGCAACCCGTGGCATCACCACCGGCTTCGATTTTTTGGGCAACACCGCCGGGTTCGGCATACTGCAGAGCCTGATCCCCTACGATGAAACCTATACCTTTGGCCGCACCTTTGTCGTTGGCCTGCTCAATACCCTGTTGGTGTCGGTGCTCGGCATTTTGTTTGCCACCCTGCTTGGCTTCATGCTCGGTATCGCTCGTCTGTCGAGCAACTGGCTGGTCGCCAAAATAGCCACGGTCTACATCGAAACCTTCCGCAACATTCCGCTGCTGCTGCAGATCTTCTTCTGGTATTTCTCGGTGCTGCGCACCCTGCCATCACCGCGCCAGAGCGTAGAGCTGGGGGAGCTTGCCTTTCTCAATGTGCGAGGACTCTATCTGCCCAAACCCTTGTTTGAGGACGGGTTTGGCTATGTGTGGTGCGCCCTGTTATTGGCCTTGCTGCTGAGCTGGGGCCTGCGCCGTTGGGCCCTGCGCCGACAGGAGCAGACAGGCAGGATCTTTCCAATCTGGCTCAGTTCGCTAGGCTTGGTCATCCTGCTGCCCTTGCTCACCTTCCTGCTGGCGGGAAGCCCGCTCTCCTGGAGCATCCCGACCCTGCAGGGCTTCAACTTCCGGGGTGGCTTGACGGTGTTGCCGGAACTGGCGGCACTGCTGCTGGCGCTAACCATCTATACGGCGGCCTTCATCGCCGAGATAGTGCGCTCCGGCATTCTGGCCATCAGCAAGGGGCAGACCGAAGCCGCCTCCGCGCTGGGCTTGTCGCCCACCAAGACCCTGCGGTTGGTGGTCATCCCACAGGCGATGCGGGTCATCATTCCACCGCTGACCAGTCAGTACCTGAACCTCACCAAGAACTCATCTTTGGCCACCGCCATCGGTTACCCGGATCTGGTCTCGGTGTTCATGGGCACCACCCTCAACCAGACCGGGCAGGCGATCGAGGTGATCGCCATGACCATGGGGGTCTATCTCCTCATCAGCATCACCACCTCGGTACTGATGAACATCTACAACCGCAAGATGGCGTTGGTCGAGCGCTAGGGAGGCAATATGCATGTGAACGAGTTGCAAGAAGCGCTGCCGCCGCCCAGCAACCGCCGTGGCGTCTTCGCCTGGTTGAAGTCAAACCTGTTCCCCAACTGGTGGAGCAGCCTACTGACCCTGGCGCTGGCCTATGTGCTGCTGCCCGCTATCTGGTCGGCGCTGGATTGGGCGCTGTTTTCGGCCAGCTGGCAGGGCAGTAGCCGCGCCGACTGTGTGCAGGGCGGGGCTTGCTGGATCTTTATCGAGAGCCGCCTTGGGCAATATCTCTACGGCTTCTACCCGGTGGATCAGTACTGGCGCATCAATCTGGTGTTCGCGGGACTGGCAGTGTTGCTGGCGTTGCTTATCTGGCCGCGTACGCCGCGCAAGGGCTGGTTGGCGCTGTTTACCCTGCTGGTGTTCCCGGTCATCGCCTTTGTGCTGATCCACGGTGGCGCCGGCCTGGAAGTAGTGGAGACCAACCGCTGGGGTGGCTTGATGCTGACCCTGGTATTGGCGGTGGTGGGGATAGCCGTCGCCCTGCCATTCGGCATCTTGCTGGCGCTGGGGCGCCGCTCCCACATGCCGGTCATTTCCAGCCTCTCCACCGTCTACATCGAGTTCTGGCGGGCGGTGCCGCTCATCACAGTGCTGTTCATGGCGTCCGTCATGTTGCCACTGTTCATGACCAGCGAGGTGGAGCTCGACAAGCTGCTGCGGGCCCTCATCGGCATCATCTTGTTCCAGTCTGCCTATGTGGCGGAGGTGGTGCGCGGTGGCCTGCAGGCGATCCCCAAGGGGCAGTACGAGGCGGGGGAGGCGCTCGGGCTCTCTTATTGGAAGGTGATGGGGCTCATCATCATGCCCCAGGCCCTCAAGATCACCATTCCTTCCCTGGTGAATACCTTTATCTCGCTGTTCAAGGACACCAGTCTGGTGCTGATCATCGGCCTGTTCGACCTGCTCGCCATCTCCAAGGTGGCGCTGGCGGATCCGGCCTGGCTTGGTTTCTCGACCGAGGCTTATGTGTTTATCGCCATGATCTTCTGGATGTTTTGTTTCGGCATGTCCCGTTACTCCATCTATCTGGAGCGCAAACTCAACACGGGTCACAAGCATTAGGAGCAGGTTAACGATGACGACAATGGCGATGGCAGAGCAGGGTGATTTTCATGGACAGCAAGTGGAACGACCACGAGTATCAGGAGTAGCTTCAAAATGACGATGGACACAGTGGTTGCACTCAAGGATGTCAATAAATGGTATGGCGAGTTTCATGTGCTGCGTAACATCAACCTGCAGGTGAGCAAGGGCGAGAAGATCGTCATCTGCGGTCCGTCGGGCTCCGGCAAGTCCACCATGATCCGCTGCATCAACCGGCTGGAAGAGCACCAGAGTGGCGACATCCTGGTCAAGGGCACGGCGCTCACCTCGGATCTCAAGAACATCGAAACGGTGCGCCGGGAGGTGGGCATGGTATTCCAGCACTTTAACCTCTTCCCTCACCTGACGGTGCTGGAGAACTGCTGCCTGGCCCCCATCTGGGTCAAGCAGTTGCCACGCAAGGAGGCCGAGGAGATCGCTATGACGTTCCTGCGTAGGGTGCGGATCCCGGAGCAGGCCCTCAAGTACCCGGGCCAGCTCTCCGGCGGTCAGCAGCAGCGGGTGGCCATCGCCCGTAGCCTATGCATGAACCCGCAGGTGATGTTGTTTGACGAGCCCACCTCGGCGCTGGATCCCGAGATGGTGCGGGAGGTGCTGGATGTCATGGTGGAGCTGGCCCACGAGGGGATGACCATGCTCTGCGTCACCCACGAGATGGGCTTTGCCAAGCAGGTGGCGGATCGGGTGATCTTCATGGACCGTGGCCAGATCATCGAGGAGAACGTGCCGGATCAGTTCTTCGACCATCCCCAGTCGGAACGGACCAAGCTGTTCCTCTCCCAGATCCTGCAGCATTGAATCCCACCTTGCCCCATCATGAAAAAGGCCCGCACGCTCGGTGAGCGGCGGGCCAAAAATGTACATGGAAGCAGACTACAGACGGAGTATGTCAGCCAGGCAACAGGGCGGTGGTGCGCAGATCCCGCACCGCCAGGTTGATCTGCCGGGCCAGCCGCAAGGCCTGATGACAGCTCAACGTCTTCAAATCGATGACCCCACCCGTGAATTCGAATCGCCCCAATGCCTCTACCATGAAACTTCCCTGATGGAAGCTCTTGATATGGCGGGCAATCTGGCGAGGAGACAACTGCTTGAACACCTTCATGGCAAAACACCCCGTTGCTTGGACAGGGCACACTATGCCGCCTCCCCGTGACACTAATGTGACATTTGATGAAGGTTTGTATGAATCCTGTTCTCCGCCTTGTTTCCCCTCAATATCAAGCGGCGTCGGCTGGCGAAAAAGTAGTGCCGTAGCGGCGCTGTGCCCCGATATACTGCGACTCATCAGAAGATCTTAACAAGGTGCCTCGCGTGGAGTGGGTGGACGTAGTAGATGAGCAAGACAGCGTGATTGGCGTCGCCGAGCGGGCCCGGGTGCGGCGGGAGAACCTGCGCCATCGCGCCAGCTATATCCTGGTGCTCGATGAGGCCGGGCATGTGCTGGTGCAGCGCCGTACTCTCGGCAAGGACTTCTGCCCCGGCATGCTGGATGCCTGCGCCGGCGGCGTGGTGACCCAGGGTGAGGTGATGGAACCTTCCGCCCGGCGCGAGCTGGCCGAGGAGCTGGGTATTCGTGACGTGCCCCTGCAGAGTTTCGGTACTTTCTACGCCGAAGGGGAGATGGACGGAAAGGGCTACAGAGTCTGGGGGGGCCTGTTCAGCTGTCACTACCAGGGGCCGCTGCAACTGCAGGCGGAAGAGGTGAGCGAGGTGTATTGGATGAGCCTGGCCGAGATAGCGGTGCGGGCTGCCGAATTCACACCGGATTCTCTGCTGGCGATTTCAACCTGGCAGGCTCGCCGACAAGGCTGAGCGGATGTCGTACTCTCACAGGTTGGAGTAGACTGAGACTCCTTCCCCCCCGTTAAGGACGAAACAACATGACTGCAGTCGGCCACACCCTGCCCGCGGGCGAATTTACCTTCATCACCCCGGATGGCAAGCAGGTACGAGATACCAATGCCCTGTTTGCGGGCAAGAAGGTGGTGCTGTTCGCGGTGCCCGGCGCCTTTACCCCCACCTGCTCCAACGCCCACCTGCCCGGTTACGTGGTGCTGGCGGACGAGTTCCAGGCCAAGGGCGTCGATGCCATCTATTGCCTGTCGGTGAACGATGCCTTCGTGATGAAGGCGTGGCAAGAGGCCCAGAACGCCTCGGCCATCACCATGCTGGCGGATGGGGATGGTAGCTGGACCCAGGCGCTCGGCCTTGCCAAGGAGACCGGCGCCTTCGGCGGTCTGCGCGCCCAGCGCTTCGCCCTGATAGCCCAAGATGGGGTGGTGCAACAGCTGTTCGTGGAGGCGCCTGGCAAGTTCGAGGTGTCCGATGCCCAGAGTCTGCTGGCCGCCCTGTAAAATGTTAATCGTTGTTTGATTAGCGCTTGAAATAGCAAACCGGCTCGCTACACTGGGCCCGATTTTGGGTGGAGCCAGGCACAGCGCCTGGCTCTCGTGTTTGCAGTGGACGGAATAGAACGATATGACTCTGGCTTTTGTTGCCCTGATTGCCGGACTGGCGCTGCTGGTCTGGAGTGCGGATAAATTTGTGGACGGCGCCGCCGCGACCGCCCGTTACGCCGGCATGCCGCCCCTGCTCATCGGCATGGTGATCATCGGTTTTGGCACCTCGGCTCCCGAGATGGTGGTCTCGGCGCTGGCGTCCATGCAGGGTAACCCCGGTCTGGCGCTCGGCAACGCCTATGGCTCCAACATCACCAATATCGCGCTGATCCTGGGTCTGACTGCCCTTATCAGTCCGATCGCCGTCTCCTCGCAGGTGGTGCGCAAAGAGATCCCCATCCTGCTCGGTATCACCCTGCTGTCCGGCGCCTTGCTGATGGATGGTCATCTGGGCAGCACGGATGCCCTGATCCTGGGGACCGTGTTCCTAGTGCTGATGGGCTGGTCCATCTGGGCCGGCATGCGCGGCAAGGGCGATGCCCTGGACGCGGACACCAGCGATGACATCAGTAGCGAGGGCATGTCGCTCAAAAGTGCCATCCTCTGGCTCATCGTCGGTCTGGTGCTGCTGATCCTGGCCTCCCGCCTGCTGGTGTGGGGCGCGGTCACCATAGCCCAGGCGTTTGGCATCAGCGATCTGGTGATTGGCCTGACCATAGTCGCGGTGGGCACCTCCCTGCCGGAGCTCGCCTCCTCCCTCATCGCCATTCGCAAGAAGGAGCACGATCTGGCCCTCGGCAACGTGCTCGGCTCCAACCTGTTCAACACCCTGGCGGTGGTCGGTATCGCCGCCGGTATTCACCCGCTGGAGGTGGACGCCATGGTGCTGTCGCGGGACTGGTCGGTGATGATGGGGCTGACCCTGTTGCTGCTGCTGATGTGTCTCGGTCGCAAGGGACAAGGGCGGATCAACCGTTGGGAGGGCGGCTTGCTGCTCGCCATCTTCGTGGCCTACACGTCCTGGCTGCTGGGTAGTCAATTCATCTAGTAATTGTTACTGTAGTGGTCGTTTGCTCTGTGAAATGAGGCCTATTTAGCCACTCTTTACAGAGGGTCGCCGCGCCAATTTGCCGGCAGGATGAAATAGAAAAGGGGGAAGCATAAGCTTCCCCCTTTTTTTGGTCTACGCGATGGCGGTTTAGGCCACGGCCACCAGTTTTTGCTTCTGGGCGCTGTCCAGAATGAGGATGCTGGCCTTGGGGAAGAAGTTGAAGGTGGAAGCGGAGGCCCAGGTGTAGGCCCCCATCACCCGGCCGATGACCAGCTCACCGATGGCTAGATCCGGCAGCATGATGCCGTCGCGGATCACGTCCACGCTGTCGCAGGTGGGGCCGGAGAGCACGGCGTTGTGCAGCGCACCACTGGCGTAGGGGGTGCTCACCGGGTAGGTGACGTGGTCATAGAGCTGGCCGTTGTAGCTGCCGTAGAGGCCGTCATCCAGGTAGTACCAGATCTTGTCGCCGCGGTGGGCCTTGCCCATCACGCTGGCAACCGAGGTCATGGCCGGCGCGCTGATGAAGCGGCCCGGCTCGGCAATCTTCTGCACCGTTGCGGGCAAGCGGGCGAGCGCTTCGCGAATGGGGGCACAGAAGCCGTCGATGTCGAATTCGCCGCCCTCATAATCCACCGGGAAGCCGCCGCCGATGTCCAGCACCCAGGGCTTGAGACCGAGATCCCATGCCTGCTCCATGATCTCGCGGCAGGCGTCGATGGCCTGCACGTGACGACGGGAGTGGGGCACCTGGGAGCCGACGTGGAACGACAGCCCCATCACCTTGATGCCCTTGGCCTGGGCCAGTTGCAGCAGCGGCAGCGCCTGCTCCGGGGTACAGCCGAACTTCTTGGAGAGATCGACCTTGGTCTCTGGGTTCGGGAAGCTGACCCGCAGCAGCAGCTTCACTTCGTCCTTGTAGGGAATGAACTTTTCCAGCTCCAGCGGGTTGTCATAGACAAACACGGTGCAGCCGAACTCCAGCGCATAGCGAATGTCGCTGTCGCGCTTGATGGGATGGGTATGAATGCAACGGCCCGGGCGAACCCCTTGGCTGCGCACCAGATCCACTTCGCCATTGGTGGCCAGATCGAAACAGGCGCCCTCTTCCTTCAAGACAGACACCACCGCCTCGTGGGGCAGGGGCTTGAGTGCATAATGCAAGCGCACATCGGGCAGCGCGACGGCCAGGGCCCGATACTGTTTGCGGATGGCTGCCTTGTCGAGCAGCAGCAGGGGGGAGCCGAATTGTTCAACCAATTGACGGTAATCTTGTGCGACCAGGGTCTCGTTCATTCTCTTTTGAAAGTCCTTAGGGGGCAGATTTGCCCTTGCCTTGGTTTGTTGAGACGGCAGCGGCCGGCTCAGGCGAGTGGTCCGGAGGGACCCACCAGACACAATGCATAACTTCCTTGCAAAGTGCTTAGTTATGCGCCGGATTATCGGCTTATTGCGTTTGTGTGCAAGCTTTTTGATTGGATATGTTGGCAAGTTTTTCTGGTCGAGACGAAAGGGGCTATCGATATAAAACCCGCAGTCGGCTGTCTGTTGAGGGCTGTGTGAGAATCGTGGGTTAACTCATTGATAGATAACGATCATTTAACATCTTGCCAGCGCAATCGCTTCGCGGGAAAAAAGCGTTGTAGCGGGCGGCCGAGTGCGAGACAGCTCACAGTTTTTGGATTACCATGCCCGCTTCCTAATCCAAACTAGTTCGGATGAAGGTAGCAGGAGAGCGATGGGGGACCATCCACCGAAGAAGTGAATCTTTCAGGTACCGGGCAACCGGTGTGGACTGCTACTGGACGATACTCTGGAGAGACCCGTTAGATCGGGCGCCGAAGGAGCAAGGCACCATGACGACCCGCGAGGGCAGGCTGGTGTCGGAAACTCTCAGGCAAAAGGACAGAGGGGATGGGATGGTTGTACCTGAGCTTAGAACTGTTCACGATCTGTAACGAGAGGTCGTCAGCAAGGTAAAGAGCAGCGCAGGAACCGGAGCGTATAGATATACGTGAGGATTCCTAGCAGCACATGAGCCTTGATCACGGCCTCGCTGTAAGAGCGTGAACAAGTTATTGGCCCGCATCCGATCGCCTCTGGCTGGTCGCGACACCTATGGGAAGATCATCCTTCTCCTCCTTAATCGTTGTTTTTTAAGGAGGATGCATGTCATCAATTCAATCGGCGCTCAGCGCCATCGATAGCTTTATCTGGGGTCCGCCCCTGCTGATCCTGCTGGTCGGGACCGGTATCTATCTCACCTTGCGGTTGGGTCTGCTTCAGGTCGTGCGCTTGCCGCTCGCCCTGCGACTGGTCTTTGGTCGCGATCAGGGCCATGGCAAGCAGGGGGACGTCTCCAGTTTCGGCGCGCTCTGCACCGCGCTCTCCGCCACCATCGGCACCGGAAACATCGTCGGCGTCGCCACCGCCATCAAGCTCGGCGGCCCGGGCGCCCTGTTCTGGATGTGGATGGCGGCCCTGTTCGGCATGGCGACCAAATACGCCGAGTGTCTGTTGGCAGTCAAATATCGCCAGCAGGATGCCAACGGCCAGATGGCCGGCGGCCCCATGTATTACCTGGAGAAGGGACTCGGCTCCAAGCCGCTCGCCAAGCTGTTCGCCCTGTTTGGCATCGGCGTCGCCTTCTTCGGCATCGGTACCTTCCCCCAGGTCAACGCCATCTCGGACGCCATGAGCCTCTCCTTCTCGGTGCCCCGTGAAGTGACCGCCGTGGTGCTGACCCTGATCGTCGCGCTGGTGACCCTGGGGGGTATCAAGTCCATCTCCAGCGTGTCGAGCACGGTGGTGCCCTTCATGGCCATCTTCTACATCCTGGCCTGCGCCGGGGTGCTGGTGAACAATTTCAGCGCCCTGCCGGATGCGGTGCTGCTGGTGATCAACAGCGCCTTCACCGGCCACGCCGCCACCGGCGGCTTCGTGGGCGCCGGCATCATGCTGGCGATCCAGTCCGGGGTGGCGCGGGGGGTCTTCTCCAACGAGTCGGGCTTAGGCTCAGCCCCCATCGCGGCGGCGGCGGCCAAGACGGATTCCTGCGTGGAGCAGGGGTTGGTCTCCATGACCGGCACCTTCATCGATACCCTCATCATCTGCACCATGACCGGCCTGACCCTGGTGGTGACCGGCGTCTGGAGCGGGGATCTCAGCGGCGCTGCCATGACCAGCGCGGCCTTCGCCCAAGGGCTGGATGCTCACGTCGGCCAGTATCTGGTGAGCATAGGTCTGCTGTTCTTTGCCTTCACCACCATCCTCGGCTGGAACTACTACGGCGAGCGCTGCACCGAGTACCTGTTCGGGGTCAAGGCCATCAAGCCTTACCGCCTCATCTATCTGGTGCTGGTGGCGAGCGGCGCCTTCCTCCATCTGGACATGATTTGGCTCTTGGCGGACATCGTCAACGGCCTGATGGCGGTGCCCAACCTCATCGGTCTCATCGGCTTGCGCCACGTGGTGATCGCCGAGACCCGCGCCTACTTCAGCCGGGATCTGGATAATGAGGCAGAGCCGGAGCCACAGACCGCCTGAGCCCCTGTTGGTGCACCATGCTGGAAATGAAAAAGCCACGACCCGGGTCGTGGCTTTTTTATGGGCGGTGCCATCTGCATAAACGGCAGAAGGAAGGGCGTCTTCCCTCTCTCTCTGGGAGAGGGCTAGGGTGAGGGGGGCAGCCCTTCGGTCAGCAGTCCTTCCAGCCGTGCTCGCACCTTGTTTACCAACTCTTCGTCACTACCCTGCCAGTTGATGGTGCGTGCCAGCGTGGTGGAGGTACCGGGAGAGAAGCGCAGCTCCCCGCCCGCCAGCTCGTAAAACCGGCTCGCCATTCGGGTGCCTTCGTCCACGTCTCCTGCCACCAGCAACATGGCCTGAGCCAGCACGGCGCCCTGATGATCCTGGCCCGGCGCCAGCCAGCGTTGGGCGGTGCCGGTTATCTTGCGACCCTCGATCACCAGATTGTACTGACCGTCGCAAAAGGAGCCGGGCACGAAGTCGTAACCACCCTCCAGGTCATATTCACCAAGCAGGGCCAGCAGCGGCGCCCCCAGCAGCCGGTAATAATGAGCGAGATCCGTGGTGGTGCGCGGCAGCATGAGCGACAGGTTAAGGATGCCGGCGCCGTGGGGCACGGCGGTGCCGCCGCTGTCGCGCACATGTACCGGCCAACCCTCGGCGGCGAGTTGCTCGCAGGTGGCTTGATAGCGGGGCAGGCGCATGTCCTTGCGGGTGACGATAAGGCACTGGGGCGCCTGCCAGAGGTGGGCGAAGGCCTCACCGCTGCGGGCACAATGGCGCAGCCACTGCTGCTCTTGGGTCAATATCTGGTCGGGGCTGTCTGATGGGAAAGAGAGCAGGGTATAGGGCATGGGGGCATCCTGAGGCAGAGGCTGCCAAGCACAGTACCCGCAGCAGGCGATGAGGTAAAGCCCCGCACGGCGGGGCGCTACTATGTGGCTGTGGGCCTTGTCAGGACTGAGTCTTGGCGCGGATGGGCAGCAGCAGGTTCATGACGATGGCGGTGAGGCCGCCGGTGGCGACGCCGTAGGAGAGCACGCTCCTGGCCAGCTCCGGCAGGTGTTGCAGTACCTCGGGCACCTGGGCGACGCCGAGCCCCATGGCGATCGACACCGCCAGGATCATCAGGGCGCGGCGGTCCAGCTCCTCACGGGAGATGATGCGCACCCCGGCGGCGGCGATGGTGCCGAACATGACGATAGTGGCGCCGCCAAGCACGGGTTCAGGTATTTGCTGTACCAGGCTCGCCACCGCCGGGAACAGGCCGAGCAGGGCCAGCATAGCGGCGATGAAGAGGCCGACGTGGCGACTGGCCACCCCGGTCAGCTGAATGACGCCGTTGTTCTGGGCGAAGGTGGACATGGGGAAGGTGGAGAAGACTGCCGCCAGCATGGAGTTGGCCCCATCGGCCAGCACGCCGCCCTTGATCCGCGCCATGTAGACGGGGCCGTCCAGCGGTTCGCCGGAGATATCCGAGGTGGCGGTCATGTCGCCGATGGCTTCCAGCGCCGTCACCACGAAGATGATGGCGAGCGGCACGAACAGCTGCCAGTCAAAGCCAAGGCCGTAGTGCAGCGGGATGGGCACCATCACCAACGGACCTTCGAAGGTTGGTGCGTTCACCTTGCCCATCAGCAGCGCTACCCCATAGCCCACCAGCATGGCGATCATGATGGCGGAGAGGCGCAACCAGGGGTTGCGGCTGCGCTGCAGCAACACGATGAGGCCGAGCACCAGCAGAGAGAGGAAGAGGTTGGTATGGCTCGCGAAGCTGCCATCGGCGAGCGCCCCGTAGCCACCCCCCATGCTGATGAGGCCGACTTTTATGAGGGTCAGGCCGATCAAGAGCACAACTATGCCGGTCACCAGCGGGGTGATGATCCGTTTGACCAGATGCAGGAAGCGGCTCATCACGACTATGGTGAGGGCCGCCGCCAGCATGGTGCCGAACAGGGTGCCCAGCAGATCCTCGGTGGGCATGGCCGCCTGCTTGAGGGCGAGGCCGGAGGCGATGATGGGGCCGAGGAAGTTGAAACTGGTGCCCTGCACCGACAGCAGGCCTGAGCCGAGCGGGCCGAAGCGGCGGGTCTGGATGAAGGAGGCGATGCCGGACATGACAAGGGACATGGAGACGATATAGCGGGTGTCGGCGGCGGGGAGGCCGAGGGCGTTGGCGATGATGAGGGGCGGGGTGATGATGGCGACAAACATGGCGAGCATATGCTGCAGGGCGGCGAACAGGGTCTGGGGCAGGGGGGGAATATCATCGATGCCGTAGACCAGTTCGCTGTGGGGGCGCCTCGGGGGATGTGCCTCTGCGATGGGGGCGCGCGAAGCGGCAGCCTGTTCCATAAGTACCTCAAATTTTGTGGGGGAGGGGGAGAAAATTGGGCGCTATTGTAGTGGCTGAAATGAGGCTTTCCAGCGTTAATTGAGCGGGAAAAGGTTTATTTTTTGATGGGTTGAAACGTTTGCGTGTGGCGATTATGATCTGCCGGTTTGTGTGATGGCCCTCTCATTATCCCGTCGATGCCACTCTGGCTGTTTTTCATCCGTCAGTGGCGTGAACAGGTAACAGGCCCCGTCGCCATCGGCCTGCCGGTTTGGGTCGGCAGCGCCGCTCCTCCTGTGCCGACTCTCTCGTTCAGCCTCCCACCTCTGCTCATACCCTCATCCATCTGAATCGCCATCCAGGGCCTTGGCCTGCTCCGCGTTGACTTACGTGGCCGCCAGGCTCAGGCCCGCTGCGAGCGGCAGATCCCGAGATCCTCCAACCCCTCAATATTACTGATTGTTTTATCATCGTTCGGACAGGTGGGGATCTATCCTGTTTACAGGATGAAATGGGGAAGGCTTCAGGGAGAGTAGGAATGACGACAACCGCCGGTTTTAGCAGCCATTATCGCAAGGGTGATCGCATCATGCTGGGTTTACTATGGTTTACGCTTCTTTGTTCTGCTGGATTGGCACTTTGGCACAATACCTGGCTGCAGACCGCCCTGCTCGGCGCCCCTCTGTGTCTGCTCCTGACGGCGCTTTATCGGCCGCTGGCGGGGACCCGCACCCTGCGTTGCCTCATCGGGGTCGGGCTGATGCTGATGGCGGCGCTGCACATCAATCAGGCGCGCGGGATGATAGAGATCCACTTCGGCATCTTCGTGTTGTTGGCGGTGCTGACCTTTTACCGTGACTGGTTGCCCATCGTGATTGCGGCGGCGGTGATTGCGGTGCATCACGTCTTGTTTCATCTGCTGCAACACGCCGGTTTTCCGGTCTATGTGATGGCGACCCACGGCGGCTGGGGCATGATTTTTCTGCATGCCTTCTATGTGGTGGTGGAGAGCCTGATCCTCATCTACCTGGCGCGGCTGAGCCTGATGGATGCCACCGAGAACCAGGAGGTGTTGAACAAGGTGCTGGTGGCGGCGAATCAGCTCAACAGAGGCTCAACTGTGCGCAGTGAGGAGCAGGGCGTTCCGCTCTCATCGGGGCAGCGCTTCGATCACTTCCTCGGACAAGTCTCCCATCTGGTGGACGGCGTGGTGCGTGACAGCCGCAGCCTGGGAGAGCTGAGCCGGGATCTCTCCCGGGTGGGAAACACCCTGGAAGACGGTGCCCAGCATCAGCTCGATGAGGTCTCGCGGATGAGTGATGCCATGGGGCAGATGCTCACGGCCATGGATGAAATTGCCGGCCACGTGGAGCACACGCTGCAGTGTGCGGGGGAGGCCAGCGATCAGGTAGGCAAGGGGCGGGCGACGGTGGATCAGACCCGTGAGGACATCTTGGCGTTGGCCGCCAGCATCGATGCCACCGATCAGACGGTGCAATCGGTGGCGGCGCAGACCGAGCAGATCGGCAAGGTGCTGGAGGTTATCCATGACATCGCCCAGCAGACCAATCTGCTGGCGCTCAATGCGGCCATCGAGGCGGCGCGGGCGGGCGAGCAGGGGCGCGGCTTTGCGGTGGTGGCCGAGGAGGTGCGCAATCTGTCCCAGAAGACCTCGGTCTCCACCAGCGAGATCCAGCAGATCATCGAGCGGCTACAACAGGGTAGTCGGCAGGCCGCCAGCGCCATGCACAGCAGTCGCGAAGGGGCGCAGCGCTGCGTGTCAGCCAGCCAGTCTGCCGCCGAGATGCTGCATGTGGTGGCGGATGACATCGCCAATATCAACCGCTTCAACGGCCTGATCGCGGCCACTACCCAGCAGCAGTCCAGAGTCTCGGTGGACATCGGCCATCGGCTGCAGAGGGTACAGATGATTGCCGAGTGCAACGCAGACAACATCGGCGCCCTGACCCAGAGCAGCCAGTGCCTGCCGCCGCTGGCGACGCGGCTGGAAAACCTCGGCAAGGCCTTTCACGAATAGCGTGGGCAAGGGGCTTGGGCCGCTTATTGTTTACGGGCCAGAAACGCAAGATGCCACCTCAGGGGTGGCATCTTCGCAAGGCCGACAGGGGCTTAACGCAGGCGGTACTTGCCTGACAGCTGCTGGGCCAGCAGCTTGAACATGTTGAACACCGCCATAGTCTTGCCGGTCGGGGTGCCGTCTTCCCCGAGGAAGAACTCCCCCTTGAACACCAGGATCTCCCCCTTCTGCTCCACCGAGTCGGCGCGCATGCCGTGGATGAAGTCTTCGTGGCTCTTGATGATGCCGTTGGCCATCTCCAGCAGGGCAGTCTCGGTGATCAGCTCTTTTTCTGGTTGCATGCTCGTCTCCTTAAACGACTACTGACAGGGCATGGTGCGCCCTGCCGCTGATTGAAGAGGGGCCAAGCATACTGCAAAGGGGGATTTTCTGTCATTGATATTACATCGGTTTTTTCCATCCCGTCAGTTGATCACCAGGTTTTTGAGCCAGCGGCGCTGGCGGATCCGGCGCCGTACCAGCAGCACCTTGCTGAGATCTTCCAGCAGCACTACCGCCGCCACCCAGGAGAGGGGCCAGCCAAGCAGGGTGACCGCTCCCCAGGCGAGTGGCAGACCGATGCACCACATGCCGATGATGTCGATGAAGATGCTGTAGTTCACATCGCCGCCGGAGCGCAGCACCCCGATGATGCCCACCATGTTGAACACCTTGAGCAACATGCCAAGGCACATGATGCCGAGCACCTGACCAGCCTCTCCCATCAGATCGGGCGGTAGGTTGCCGACCCACAGTAGCAGGTTACTCTGCATCAACCAGACAGACAGCCCAACCAGCAGTGCGCCAACCGGTGCAAGCAGCAGGAACAGCTGGGAATGTTGCCAGGCGGCCTCATATTCCTCGGCCCCGAGCCGGTGGCCGAGCAGGATGGAGCAGGCCACCGCCAGCCCGAAGAACAGGGAGATCAGGATGCTCTCGAGCGTCCCGAGCGTGGTCATGATGGCCAGGGAGTCGGTACCGAGATGGGCATAGAGGAAGCCATAGAGCAACATGCCAAAGGCCCAGAGTCCGTCGTGCAGCAGCAGCGGCAGGGCGATCAGGGTGAAGCGCACCACCTCCTTGCGCTTGAAGGCCGCCAGCCAGTCCGGCTTGCGCGGCACCAGCCTGGACTCCTGGCGCAGCACATAGGCCAGCAGCAACACTGTCTGCAGCAGACGGGAGATGGTGGTGCCCCAGGCCGAGCCCGCAACCCCCATGGCCTCGAAACCCAGGTTGCCGAAGATGAGGGCGTAGTTGAGGATGACGTTGGCGATGATGGCAATGATGCCGATGCGGGTCGCCGCCGCCGCATTGCCCACCGAGCGCAGGGCCGCCTCCAGCGGCACCACCACGGCGGTGCAGAGGATGGTGGCGCCGGTGATCATCAGGAACTCGTCCGCCAGGATCCGCAGGGCGGGATCCTGACTGGCAAAGCCCAGCACGCTGCCCGGCGAGAGCACATAGATGAGCGCGAATGGCAGACTCACCAGCAGCGCTCCCACCAGCGCCAGCGCCAGGGAGCGACGCACCCCGGCCAGCTCACCGCGCCCGTAATACTGCGCCGCCAATACCGAGACCCCGCCAGAGAGCCCCGCTATCACCAGCAGATTGAAGAAGAAAACCCGGTTACCCAAGCCGACCGCCGCCACAGCCGTGGTGCCAAGCTGGCTCACCATCATGATATCGATGAGACCCAGCAGGGAGAACATCATGGATTGCAGCGAGACTGGCAGGGCCAGTCGCCACAATCGGGTCATGAACTCGCGATCGGTGGTTTGTTTTAAAATCGCTTGCCAATAATTCATATAAATTAACCGGGTATGTAAAAGATGACAGTTGTCAGGGATATGATAGGGGAGGATGGGGCCGGGCTCACTGTGAGTGACTCTCGGTTTTCTTGTGCAAAACTATCTTGTTGAGGTGATATGGGCTTTGCGAGCGAATGTCTGGAAATAGCCCCCGGCTGCGATGAGCGGATGCTGGGGCGCGAGGGATTGCCCCTGCTCGGCGAGGCGGGCATCTTTCTGACCGGGTTGTCGCACATCCGGGATCACTATCTCATCCGTCGCAACAGCCCCGAGTTTCACATCCTGATGGTCAGCCACGGCGAGGGGGGCGTCTTGCTCACCGACGGTGGTGAGCAGCTCATACCGGCGGACTCCCTGGTGTTCCTGCCCGCCGCGGTGCCCGGCGGCCTGCGCCTGGTCGGGGAGCGTTGGCAGACCAGCTGGATCCTGCTGGACGACGTGCCGCGCTGGCGCCATCTGCACCGGCTGGGTCATCGCATCTGGCAGGGGGAGGAGGGGGGGCTGCTCTATCATCTGCTCAGCCTGATGCAGGGGGAAGGGGTGCGCTCTCCCTTGCAACCCCAGCTGCTCAGCCTGCTGTTGGCGCTGCTGGACAGAGCCCTGCAAGGGGAGGCGCGCGGCACCCCTGAGCTGCGGCTGCAGGCGCTGTTTCGGCGGGTGGAGGCGCGCCTGGATGAGCCATGGAGCGTGGCGCTGCTGGCGGACCAGATGGCTTGCTCTGTGCCGCACCTGCATCGGCTCTGCCGGCAGGTGTTCGGCATGGGCCCCATGGCCTGGCTCACCCAGCTTCGGATGAACAAGGCGCGCCAGCTGCTGCTCTACACCAACTGGCCCTTGAGCGAGCTCGCCGGCCGGGTCGGTTACAGCGATGGCGCGAACTTTGCGAACCGCTTTCGCCGTCTCACTGGTCAGACCCCAGGGGCCTTTCGTCGACTGGGTCGCAAACCTTTTGCAACGGACGTGCAAACTCTTTGAAATTATTGGCCCAAGCCCATAGGATCGTCGGGCCACACAGTCAAGGTACAGATCCATGTTTGAAGAAGATAATAATCAGAAACGTCCTCTCTACATCCCCTACGCCGGCCCGGCCCTGCTGGAGACCCCTCTGCTCAACAAGGGCAGCGCCTTCACCAGCGAGGAGCGCAGCAGCTTCAACCTCGAAGGGCTGTTGCCCCAGAATATCGAAACCATCGAAGAGCAGGCCGTGCGTGCCTATCGCCAGTTCATGGCGTTTGGCAACGACATGGACAGACACATCTATCTGCGCAACATCCAGGATACCAACGAGACCCTATTTTACCGTCTGTTGACCAATCACCTGACCGAGATGCTGCCGGTCATCTACACCCCGACCGTGGGCAAGGCGTGCGAGGAGTTCTCCAACATCTATCGCCGCGCCCGTGGCCTCTTCATCTCCTATCCGGACAAGGACAGGATCGATGACATGCTGCAAAACGCCACCAAGCAGAACGTCAAGGTGATCGTGGTCACCGACGGCGAGCGGATTTTGGGGCTCGGCGATCAGGGCATCGGCGGCATGGGCATTCCCATCGGCAAGCTGTCGCTCTACACCGCCTGTGGCGGTATCTCCCCCGCTTACTGCCTGCCGGTGGTGCTGGATGTGGGCACCAACAACCAGCAACTGCTGAACGATCCCTTCTACATGGGTTGGCGCCACCCGCGCATCTCGGGGGAGGAGTACGACGAGTTCGTCGATGCCTTCATCCAGGCGGTCAAACGTCGCTGGCCCGAGATCCTGCTGCAGTTCGAAGATTTCGCCCAAGGCAACGCCACCCCGCTGCTCAACCGCTACAAGGATGAGCTGTGCTGCTTCAACGATGACATTCAGGGCACGGCCGCGGTGACGCTGGGCAGCCTTATCGCCGCCTGCAAGGCATCGGGCGCCAAGCTCTCCGAGAAACGGGTCGCCTTCCTCGGCGCCGGCAGCGCCGGTTGCGGCATCGCCGAGCAGATAGTGGCGCAGATGAAGGCCGAAGGGCTGACGGACGCCGAGGCCCGTGGTCGGGTGTTCATGGTGGACAGATTTGGCCTCATAACCGACAAGATCCCGAACCAGCTGCCGTTCCAGCGCAAGCTCTCCCAGCCGGTAGAGCGCATCGCCGACTGGCCGGTGGGGGACAACATCTCCCTGCTGGAGGTGATGGAGCACGGTCGCCCGGACATCCTGATAGGCGTCTCCGGCCAGCCGGGTCTGTTCACCGAAGAGGTGGTCAAGACCATGCACAAGCACTGCAGCCGCCCCATCATCTTCCCGCTCTCCAACCCCACTTCCCGGGTGGAAGCGACCCCGGCGGATCTCATTCGCTGGACCGACGGCCAGGTGCTGGTGGCGACCGGCAGCCCGTTCGCACCGGTGGAGCACAAGGGCAAGCGCTACGTCATCGCCCAGTGCAACAACTCCTTCATCTTCCCAGGGATAGGCCTTGGGGTCATCGCCTCCGGCGCGACCCGGGTGACCGACGCCATGCTGATGTCGGCCAGCCGTGCACTCGCCGAGTGCTCGCCGCTAGTGAAGGGGGAAGAAGGTTCCCTGCTGCCGGATCTGGCGGACATTCATCAGGTCTCCCGCTACATCGCCAAGATGGTGGCCAAGACCGCCATGCTGCAGGGCAAGGCGGTGCAGACGCCGGATGATGTGATCGATCAAGCCATCGAGGCGAACTTCTGGCGACCGGAATACCGCCGCTATCGCCGCACCTCATTCTGATCGAGTGAAAGGGTATTGGATGTAAAAAGGGATGCGAAGCATCCCTTTTTTTGTGTGCACCCAGTGCCATGGGCGCCTGATTTATTGCGCCGGTTGCTCGGCAGCCGGTTCTGCTGCGGGTTCGGTGGCCGGTGCTGGGGTCGCCGTATCCTGTACCCCGGTCACCCGGATTTCGACCCGGCGATCCGGGGCCAGACAGTCGATGAGGGCGGCTCTTCCCTTGACGGCATCACACTGATTGCCAGTCACCGGGTTGCTCTCGCCATTGCCTTGAATGCTGACCTTGTCGGCCGGCAGCCCCTTGCCGATCAGGAAGTCGGCGACCGTGCTAGCGCGGGCTTCCGACAGCGCCTGGTTGTTGGTATCCGAGCCGATGCGGTCGGTATAGCCCATCACCACGGCGCTGCCATCCTTGGGTTTGACGTCGGCGATCTGCTGATACAGCGACTCCAGCGCCTGCATCCCCTCAGGTTTGAGATCCGACTTGCCAAAGGCAAACAGCACGTCAGAACTCAGGTTGAAGGTTTGGTCCACGGGCGCAGGTGCCGGGGGTGGGGCGACGACGATGGGGGCCGCCACCGGTACCACGGCGACGCTGCGGTTGGGATGCAGCACCAGCTCTATGGTGGCGGTGCTGATGTCACTGACCCAGCGCTGGGTGCCGCTGTTGATCTTGCCGTTGTCGGGATCATCCCCCACTCGCACCATGTAACGGTAACGTGCCTGGATGTCGACCCAGTCGTGCAGCTTGGCGGTCAGCCCCAGACCCGCCAGCGGGGCCAGGTTGTCGTCGCCGCCATTGATGGACTTGACGTGATAGAGATAACCGCCGCCCTCGGCAAACACCGAGAAGATATCCCCCAGCGGCAGACGACCTATCACCGACAAGGTGGCGCCCTGACTGCTGAAGTCGGTGCCTTTCACATCCCAGTCACCGGTCGACAGGTAGCCAATCTCGGCGCCCAGGTTCTCGGTGAAGTTGTAGCCACCAAAGGCGGTGATGGCGGTCGCGTCCTTGCTTGCGTCCTGGCTGAAATCGCCAAGATCATGGGCGATGGCCCAGCCACCCCCCGCCCCTATGTACCAGTCGTTGACGGGCGCCGCCTGGGCGGCGGTCGTCGCCAGAGCCAATGCAATCCACACGGGTTTTAGTCTTATGTTCATCGCGTATCCTCGTCGATGTTGGGTGTTATAGGGCTCCCAGCCCTTGTTATGCATAACCACCATTATGTATAGGCGATATAAGAGGTTTAACCACTTAAGTGACGCGGGCATATAGGGAATTTGTGATAGAGCAGGCAAACACGGCATCCTGGCCTACCTAGATGGCGGGAAAAATGGACGATAAAAAAGGGGCCGTGTGGCCCCTTTCGTTGCATGTCTGCGAGTCGATTATTGCTGGACTTCTTGCACGCCGGTGACGCGCACTTCGACGCGGCGATCCGGGGCCAGGCAGGAGATCAGCTGGGCCTTGGCTTTGACGCCGTCACACTGGGTGCCGGTGACCGGGTTGGCTTCGCCGCGACCTTCGATGGCAACCTTGCCAGCCGGCAGACCCTTACCGACCAGGAAGTCGGCCACGGTGCGGGCGCGCGCTTCGGACAGCTTCAGGTTGTAGGCGTCTGAGCCGATGCGGTCGGTGTAACCGACGACCACGGCGCTGCCATCTTTGGGCTGAACGTCAACAATCTGCTGATACAGGGTGTTGAGGGCGGCAGTCCCTTCCGGCTTCAGGGTGGATTTGCCAAAGGCAAACAGCACATCGGAGCTCAGGGAGAAGTTTTTGTCGACCACTGTGGGGGCAGGCGCTGCGACCACAGGGGCGACGACCGGTGCGACATAGGAGGTGCGGTTCGGGTGCATCACCAGCTCCAGGGTCGCGACGCTCATGTCGGTTTCCCAGGTCTTCTGCTCATCACCCAGGTTCCACATGTAGCGGTAACGGGCCTGCACATCGATGAGGTCGGTGAGTTTGGCTGTCAGACCCAGACCGGCCAGCGGGGCGGTGCCGTTGTCGCTGTCGCCATTGCCTTTGACGTGGTTGAAGTAGGCGCCACCTTCGGCAAACACCGAGAAGATGTCACCCAGCGGCAGGCGAGCGATACCGGACAGGGTCGCACCTTGAGTCGAGAAGTCGACGCCATCGACGCCACCCTTGCCGGCATAGAGATAGCCCAGCTCGGCTGCGAAGTTTTCGGTGAAGTTGTAGCCACCGAACAGGGACAGCGCGGTTGCGTCCTTGTCAGCATCCTGACCAAAGTTGTCCAGCTGGTGACCATATGCCCAACCAGCACCCATACCTGTGTACCAGTCGTCGGCCGCCTGAGCGGTGGAAGTTCCCATGGCTGCAATAGCCAGAGCAATCAGGGTTGGTGCCATTTTCATTTTCATCATTTTATCCTCGTTGAGTTGCCGTGCTATGGGCGTACTGCGCACTTTTCTGTTATATCGGCCGCAGATGACACTTGATGTTGCGACCTCGTGAGTCGTTCACGGGCGGCTTGAATAAAAATGGATGGTAACCTGGATTCTCATGAAGCTAATTCTCCATGGACAACGCACCGGGCAATAGTACTTTTAATAGTTCATCCAATGCCTTACAAGCGAGCTAACTGTATTCTTTTGACTCGCTCTGATCAAGTTTCTGAACAGATAAGCAGCATTCGGCCGGCTGAGACAGGCTGACGATAAGGAGAGATGAGAATAAAGAGGCGGCAGGGTGAGACAGAAGGTGACGTCAGTGGGTTAAATAACAGCCAAGCAAAAGGGGATGCCGTGGCATCCCCTTTTCGCATTATCTGAACAGAGTCAGATTATTGCTGAACTTCTTGAACGCCGGAGATGCGAACTTCTACGCGACGATCCGGAGCCAAGCAGGAGATCAGCTGAGCCTTGGCCTTGACGCCGTTGCACTGGGTGCCGGTGACAGGGTTGGCTTCGCCACGACCTTCGATGGCAACCTTGCTGGCAGCCATACCTTTGCTGACCAGGAAGTTGGCAACGGTGCGAGCACGGGCTTCAGACAGCTTCTGGTTGTAAGCGTCGGAACCGATACGGTCGGTGTAACCAACTACAACGGCGTTGCCGTCTTTCGGCTGGAACTCAACGATTTGCTGGTACAGACCGTTCAGCGCTTCAACGCCTTCCGGCTTCAGGGTGTCTTTGCCAAAGGCAAACAGCACGTCGGAGTTCAGAGCGAAGTTCTTCTCAACTACTTGCGGAGCAGGAGCAGCTTCTTCAACAACAGGAGCCGGAGCCGGTGCTACGTAGGAAGTACGGAACGGGTGGTAAACGGCTTCCAGGGTAGCGATGCTTTGGTTAGCTTTGTAGCTCACGCCACCCGCTTCCAGAGCAGCCACGTCCCACATGTAACGGTAACGAGCTTGCAGATCCAGCGCGTCGTTAACCTTGTAGGTCACACCGGCGCCAGCCAGCGGGGATACTTTAGTATCGCTGGTGCCCATACCGTCGGTGTGGCCCCAGTAGGCGCCAGCTTCACCGAACAGGGAGAAATCGTTGCCCAGCGGCAGACGAGCGATACCGGACAGGGTGGCACCCTGGCTCTCGTAACGGTTACCGTCGGTGTTACCACGGCCGGTGTACTGGTAGCCCAGCTCGGAACCGAAGTATTCGTTGAAGTTGTAACCAGCGAAGACGTTGACGGCAGTCGCGTCTTCTTCACCGTTGGTCACGCCTTCGATCTTGTTCAGACCGTTGAAGTGAGTAGCACCAACACCGGCACCGAAGTAGATGTCGTCAGCGGCTTGTACAGCAGTAGCGCCCATGGTTGCCATAGCGATGGCGATCAGGGAAGGAGCCATTTTCATCATAAAATAATCCTCGTTGAGATGGCACGTAGTCACGTGCTTCACACTTTGTAATTTATGTAAGCTGCTGGCTCTGCCGAGCGACAAGAGTCGCATCGAGCAGGGATCCTAGATCCTTCCAGGAGGCACATTCTGGGTGCACAGGTGAACGGGTTGCATTGTCGACAATGCGAAAGCCCCTTCACGAACAGCCGGTGTCATTCCGATGACGTGGCGCACTTTATGCTCATTTCAAAACATGATCAAGCTCACAGATAAGCGATATGGCAAATTGTGTCGTGTGAGTAACTGGCTGTTTATCCGAATTTATTAGTGATCCAAATAGGTTCGGTGCAGCTTTTTTTCAAGCTTCATATAGGCCTCAACCCAGGCAGGCTGCGGCGCGCCTCCAGACTCTCTTGCTGCAAACACTGCGAGGTAATCGGCCTCAATTGCTTCGCACAATAAGGGGGTAAAACTGAGGAGAAAATGGCGGGCAAGATAGGGGTCGAGCGGCCAGATATTGAGGATGGCCCGTGCCACAGGCTGTACTGCGGCTGAACAGATGAAATTCTGATGGCCCGCCTCGAGCCAGCGGGCCATCTCGCACAGACCCGTTTCGGGTACCAGGCCGCCATCTCCCAGCTCGGTGGCGAGCTTCATACGATTACCATTTACCAGCAGCAGAGTGCCATCCTCTTGCAAGACTCCATCGTGACTACGCAGCGGCAGTGTGGTGGGTTGCTCTATATAAAGGCTGCTCTTGTCTGACAGGGCCGCCAACACAGCTGCCGCTTCGCTTTGCAGGATGGCGGGCAACCAGAATGCCTCGGCCCGGGTCAGTTGACCCTGACGGAGCTGACGGATAAGCGTATTGCTGTCTGAATCCGAATGGAGACGGGAGATGATGCCGGGGAATGCCATGCTAATTACTCTTTAAGGGATAACCGGCGAATTATACGAGTTATGGCAGCAGCAACAATAAGGTTTCTCTTCGAGACTGTTTACCTGAGACGACTCTGCGATTACCATCCCCGATGTTTGTTAGGGTTGTCGTCGAAAGACGCTTATTAAAGATAGAGGCTCGACCATAACGAGTCCGTTCAAAACTGATACACTTGACTACGAGTCGTCGCGAAAAATACAGGTGGAGTGAATCCGCCGAACGGAGTATGGAACACCATGAATTCAAATATCGTAACTGTTGGCAAAAAGATCCGTCAGATCCGCGAAGCGGTTGGCCTGAGCCGTCCTAAATTTGCCGATCTGCTGGGTGTCCCCCCGACTACCCTGAAGAACTACGAACTGGGTTATCGTGAAGTTGGAGGCGCCTTCCTGGTCGCCCTGGCTCATCACCCGGAATTGCACAAGTTCACCCTTTGGCTGCTGGCCGACAAGAAAGTCGCCGAAATCGGTCAGATCGGTCCGGACGATATTGCCAAGGCTTAAGTTTTTTGAGCCTTGATAAAAGTGCCGCCCACGAGGCGGCATTTTTTTATCCATCGTATTGTTATAATGCTTAATTAAACGCTATTAATTGTGCTCTACGCAGTGATTTCCACTAAAACGCCTTGGCAAACTGGCGTAATCCTCAGAGAATTCCGACCCTTTCATTAGCCCCCGTAATGCGCACAGCGAGACAAGCATGAGTCACCCCACTCCCAAAGCCAGAGATGGCTTCACCAGCACGTTTGGCGTATTGGCCGCCACCCTGGGCTCGGCCGTCGGTCTTGGCAATATCTGGAAGTTCCCCTATCTGACCGGGGAGAATGGGGGGGCCGGTTTCCTGCTGGTCTATGTCATCGCCACCCTGCTGGTGGGGTTGCCGGTGATGATCTCCGAGATCATGCTGGGCCGCCAGGCCAAGGCCGATGCGGTGAGCGGCCTCATCAAGCTGGCGCCGAAGCGGCAGCCCTGGTGGCTGATTGCGGTCATGGGGGTCACCGCGGCCTTCCTCATCATGTCCTTCTACTCCGAGGTGGCAGCCTGGGTGTTCGCCTACATCTTCAAGGCCGTCAGCGGCGAGATCCTGTCGACCGACCCCGCCGTCACCGGCGCGGCCTTCAATGCCTTGATCACCAATCCGCTGCAGAGCCTGCTCTGGCAGTGGTTGGTGCTGGCGCTGATGGGGGGGATCCTGCTGATGGGGGTCGCCAAGGGGATCGAAGCGGTCACCAAGAAACTGATGCCGGTGCTGTTCATTTTGTTGCTGGTGATAGGCCTGCGCAGCCTGACCCTGCCGGGGGCCAGCGAGGGGCTGCACTTCCTGTTCTCGCCTGATTTCTCCAAGATCACCGCCGGCGTGGTGCTGACGGCCATGGGGCTGGCCTTCTTCAAGCTCTCCATCGGCATGGGCTGCATGATGACCTATGGCAGCTATTTCCGGGACGATCAGAACATTCCGCTCACCACCTTCCGGGTGATGTGCGCCGACCTGTTCGTCTCCATGTTGGCGGGGATCGCCATCTTCCCGGCGGTGTTCGCCTTCGGTTTCGAGCCATCGGCCGGACCTTCCCTGCTGTTTATTACCATTCCGGCGGTGTTTGCCAGCATCCCGTTCGGTCACCTGTTCATGGTGCTATTCTTCGTGCTCTCCGCCATCGCGGCGACCGGGGCCATGCTCTCCATCCTGGAGGTGCCGGTCTCGGTGCTGTCCGAGCGCTTCCACATGAGCCGCGCCAAGGCGACGCTGATCAACCTGCTGGTGCTGGGCGCGGTGGGCTCGACCTGCGCGCTCTCCAACAGCACCCTGGCGGATGTGCAGATCGCCGGCAAGACCTTCTTCGACTTGTTCGATTTCATCTCGTCCAACGTCTTGATGCCCCTTGGCGGGATCTTCCTCTGCCTGTTTGTCGGCTGGGTGTGGGGCTTCGATCGCATGGAATCGGCCCTGACCAACGGCGGCAAGCTGGAACTTCGGATCCTCAAGCCGCTGTTCTTCATCATCCGCTACGTCTCGCCGCTGCTGATCCTGGTGGTCATGCTCAAGGGGCTCGGGCTGTTCTGAGGCTGTCTTGAATAAAAAAGAGCGCCTGATGGCGCTCTTTTTTTATCGGGTGATGGCCATCAGATCAGCCTGAGGCGGGACAGCTCTTCCTTGAGTTGCTCCAGGTTGCGCTCGACACAGGCTTCGCCCTCGTTGATGGCATCGGTCGCCCGGTGGAAGTCCATGATGGAGTAGCTGCCAAGGCGCGGGCAGAGCTGGATCTCGGGCGGATCACCGGCCATGCGGGCGCGGGTGATGCGCTCTTGCATGATGTTGATGGAGCCGGTCATCACGCTCCACATGCCGGGGGTGCTGGGCTCGCGTTCGCCCCGGTTCAGCCACTGGCTGAGCAGACCGCCCTGAGCGGGTTCGTCCGAATCGTCGGCCCAGGGTTGATGCATGTCGGCGTTGAGGTTGACGGCGATCACCACCTCGGCCCCCATGGCGCGGGCCAGGGAGATGGGCACCGGGTTGACCACGGCGCCATCCACCAGCCATTGATCATCGATACGGGTCGGTGTCAGCACGCCGGGCATGCCGCAGGAGGCGCGCACACATTGGCGCAGCGGCCCCTCTTGCAGCCAGATCTCGCGGCCGGTATTGAGCTCGGTGGCGACGCAGGCGAAGGGCAGCGGCAGGCTCTCGATGGGGGGATTGCCAAGGTAATTGGCGGCGATGCCGAACACCTTCTCGCCGCGAAACAGGCCACCGGAGAGGGCGGGATCGAGCAATCCCATCACCTGCAAGCGGCTGAAACCGCGCACCCAGGACTCCAGTTTGTCCAGTTCACCGGCGGCGTAGGCCGCGCCCACGAAGCTGCCGATGGAGCAACCGGCCACCAGATCCGGTTTGACACCCAGACGTTCCAGTGCCCGTATGATACCTATGTGCGCCCAACCCCGGGCAGCACCACTGCCAAGAGCCAATCCCAGGCGGGGTTTTCGTGACACGGCGAGTCTCCTTGCATGAGTGATGGGTGCCAGCTTACTCCTGCTTTTCCTGGCCGTCATCCCGCCAGCCCTCACTGCGATTGCGGCCGTTGGCCTTGGCGCGATAGAGCGCGACATCGGCCCGGCGGATGGCCTCTTGCAACTTGACCCCGACGCTCTGACGACAGTGGCCCAGGCTGATGGTCACCTTGAGCCCCGGGGCTATGTTCGCCCAGGGGTGATCGGCGATGGCCCGCCGCAGTTGCTCGGCGAGATCGCTAAGAGGCACTGCCTCGTCGACCACCAGTAGCAGGAACTCTTCGCCACCCCAGCGAATAAGGGAGTTTTCTTTGGTCAGGAGTGGCTTGCATAGCTGTACCAGCTGGATCAGCACCTCGTCGCCGACCCCGTGACCGAAGGTATCGTTGACGCGCTTGAAGTGATCGCAGTCGAACATGATGGCGCCGATCCGCTGGCTACCCGCCAGGGCGTGCTGGTGCTCGAAGGCATCGAAGTGGTGGCGATTGAAGGCGCCGGTCAGGGCATCGTGGCGAGAGAGGTAATTGAGGCGCTGATTGAGGCGGCGGGCCTGCAGGCCGGAGAGGGTGGCCACCACCAGGCACAGCAGGGTGATGAGGGCGGTCATCGACTGCCAGAACAGCGCCTCCAGCAGGGCGATTAGCGGGATGCGGTGAATAAGGGTGAGCGGGGTGTCGGGAATGGCATGAACCAGCTGGAAGGCCCCTTGCTGCCAGTGGTATCGATCCCGTTCCTCGCCATAACGCAGGGGAGGCGCCGTGCCTGGCTGGCTGCGGGCCAGCACCTGCCGATGCTGGTTGATCAGAAACAGGGTACCGACCTGGGGCGCGGGTTGTTGCAGGGCACGCTCGAGGTTGGCGAGTAAAATATCGATGCTGAGCATGCCAACGACTTTTTTGGCTTTGGCGATGGGCTGGGACAGGGTGATCATCTGCCCCCGTCCGGCGAAGTCCTGATAGGGGCGCGACAGCGTCGCGTGCCGAGTGGCCGGCTGCTGGGTCAGCATGTCCTGCCAGTAAGACTTGCGATAGATGCTGGGGTCGAAGCGAAACTGGCTGGAGGGCACCCAGGGATAGAGGTAGATGAAGTTGTCCGTGCCGGTGAAATAGATCCAGGCCACGTCCTCATCCAGCAGCTTGCTGGCGGTGGAGAGCAGGGGAGAGAGGCTCAGCGCCAGGTGCATGGTGGCTTCCCGCTCGCTGCCGGGGGCCGGCAGTGGCCCCAGCCCGGTCAAATTGCCGATGAGGCTGGGGGGGAGATCTGCCGGGATGCTATCCAGATTGAGCCGCTGCCCCTCGTCGACCCGCAGTGCCTGATAGAGGTGGCGAGAGAGGATGGATTGGGGGTTGCTGCGCAGGCGCTCCTCGGCCTGGCCGCGCATGGCCTCGAGGAAGGCTTCCATCTCCTGAAACTGGGATCTCAGCTCGGCGGCCATGTTGTTGGTGTCCCGCCGGTTCAGTTCGGTGATCTGGTTGAAGGCATGTTGCAAGGAGAGCGCCAGCAATACGGTACTCAGCCCCAGCAGCAGCCACTGTAGACGGTATTTGGCGAAGGCATGGCTCAGTCTGGACATAGGCGCACCGGGATGATTACTGATTTGCGGCTCACCAGTGTAAGGCAGAACGCAATCATCGTCTGTGTTGGATACGATTTTGATGATCTTTCGCCCCGGCTGTTACGATTTGTCACATTTCTACATAGTCGCGGCATAGTCAGGGGGTAACATGGTGCCATCATTGATGAAGTCTCCTCTTTTCTCTTAATTAGCATGGATCGTTTGATGAAAATGCGAATGTGGCTGTGGTTCCTCCCTCTTATCTTGCTGCTGGCGGCAGGCGTCTGGTATTTCCGACAGACCGCTCCGGTCAGTGCTCCCCAGCCAAAGGAAATCAATATCAGGGCGCAGACGGTCAGGCAGAGCCTGGCCGAGCCCTCCATCAAGCTGGTCAGCAAGCTGGCGGCCAATCGCTCCGTGGCGGTCAGCCCGGAAGTCACCGGTCGCATCATCGACATCGCGGTGCGCTCCGGCCAGCAGGTCAAGCAGGGACAGACCCTGATTGCCCTGGATGATGGCAAGCAGCAGGCGGAGCTGGCCGAGCAGAGCGCCAGCGTGCGTGACGAGAGCCGCAAACTGCGCGACATGCGCAAGCTGGTGGCGCGCGGCGCCATCACCAACTCCGAGCTGGAAGGGCAGGAGGCCATCGTCGCGCAGGCCCAGGCCCGGGTCGATGCGGCCCGCTACGAGCTCTCCCTGCGTACCCTGCAGGCTCCGTTCGATGGCACCGTCAGCCTGATTGACTTGAGTGAAGGCGCTCTGGTCAACAGCGGCGACGTCTTGTTGCACCTGGATGAGCTCGCCCGACTGCGCCTCGACCTGGCGGTGCCCGAGCGTTATCTCGCCCTGCTGCGCCCCGGCATGGCGGTGACGGCCACCAGCTCCGCCTGGCCGGATCAATCCTTCGCCGGTGTGCTGGAGACCCTGGACAGTCGCGTCTCCAACGAGACCCAAAATATCAAGGCCCGGGTCATACTCCCCAATCCCGATGGCCAGTTGCGGCCCGGCATGCTGATGAACGTGGATCTCTCCCTGCCCGCCCAGAAGATGACCCTGATCCCGGCCCAGTCGGTGGAGTACGCCGGCGAGCTGCGCTACGTCTATCGCCTGGAGGCGGATGGGCGGGTCAAGCGTATCTCGGTGGAGCTCGGCGATACCCATGGTGAAGAGGTATGGGTACTCAAGGGGCTCAACGTCGGCGATCGCATCGCGGTCGAAGGCTTGGTCAACCTGCGTGACGGTGCTCATGTGCACGATTTGACCGAGGTGAAAGGCTGATGTGGCTCTCCGATATGTCAGTGCGCCGCCCGCTGGTGGCGGTCGTTATCAGCGCCTTGCTCACCGTGTTTGGCCTGGTCGCCTTCGCGAAATTGACGGTGCGGGAGATGCCGGACGTGCAGACCCCGTCCGTTTCCATCACCACCACCTATGACGGGGCCGCGCCGGAAGTCATGGAGAGCCAGGTCACCAAGCCCATCGAGGATCAGCTCTCCGGCATCAGCGGCATCAAGAACATCAACTCGGTGACCCGCAAGGGGCGCGCCGTGATCACCGTGGAGTTCAAGCTCGGCTGGAACATGGTGGAGGGCACCTCGGATGTGCGTGACGCCATCTCCCGCGCCCGGCCCAAGTTGCCGGACGACGTGGACGAGCCCATGGTCACCAAGGACAACGGCAACGGCGATGTGGCGATCTGGCTGAACTTCAGCAGCACCCAGATGGACCGCACCGCCCTGACCGATTATGCCAACCGCATGCTGGTCGATCCCTTGAGTCTGGTGGACGGGGTGAGCGAGGTCTCCCTGTCTGGCGATCTGACTCAGGTCATGTATGTCCGGCTGCGCCCGGCGGACATGGCGGCCCGCGGCATCACGGTGGAAGATGTGCAAGATGCCCTCAAGCGGGAGAACATCGAGCTGCCGGGCGGGGAAATTCGCAACAACAGCATGACCATGGCGGTGCAAATAGCCCGTCTCTATCACAGCGCCGAGGATTTTCGCTCCCTGCCGGTCCACACCGCCGCCAATGGCCAGAGCATCTATCTGGCCGACATCGCCGACGTGGAGGTGGGGGCCAAGAATGAAGACAGCGCCTATCAGCGCAATGGCCGCGAGAGCTTAGGCATTGGCATCGTCGCCCAATCCACCGCCAACCCGCTGGCGGTGGCCCAGGGGATAGAGCAGAAGATGGCCGAAATGCAGCGTTTCCTGCCAGAGGGAGCCAAGTTGGAGGTCGATTATGACTCCACCATCTTCATCAAGCAGGCGATCCACGAGGTATACGAGACCCTCGCCATCTGCGCCCTGCTGGTGGTCGCCGTGCTCTATCTGTTCCTGGGGCAGGCTCGTACCACCTTGATCCCGGCCATCACCGTGCCGGTGTCGCTCATATCCGCCTTTATTGGCGCCTGGTATCTCGGTTTTTCCATCAACCTCATCACATTGCTCGCCCTTATTCTCGCCATCGGCCTGGTGGTGGATGACGCCATCGTGGTGGTGGAGAACATTCACCACCATCTGCAACGGGGCGAATCTCCGCTGATGGCGGCCTGGCACGGCACCCGCGAGGTGGGCTTTGCGGTCATCGCCACCACCGCCGTGCTGGTGATGGTGTTCGTTCCCATCGCCTTCATGGATGGCATGGTGGGGCGGCTCTTCACCGAGTTTGCGATCCTGCTCTCCCTGGCGGTGTTGTTCTCCTCCCTGGTGGCGCTGACCCTGACCCCGGCCATGGGCTCC
This sequence comes from Aeromonas tecta, assembly GCF_000820185.1. Classification (GTDB taxonomy): domain Bacteria; phylum Pseudomonadota; class Gammaproteobacteria; order Enterobacterales; family Aeromonadaceae; genus Aeromonas; species Aeromonas tecta. The sequence goes on along the minus strand of NZ_CDCA01000045.1, from coordinate 108,481 downwards.
TGGCTGATGCGCAGCGTCGACAAGCCCAATGCCCTGACCGCCGGTCTGGACAAGGGGCTTGGCTGGGTTGAAAAGCACTATCGACGCCTGCTTGGCTGGATGCTGCGCCGCTCCGCCTGGACCCCGCTGGTGCTGGTGCTCTGCCTCGGCGGCATCGGCGCCCTGTTTAGCCAGTTGCCCGCGAGCCTGACGCCGACCGAAGACAGGGGCGTGCTCTATGTGTTCGTCAAGGGGGCAGAGGGCACCAGCATCGAGCGGATGAAGCGCAACATGCAGCAGGTGGAAGCCGCCGTCATGCCGCTGCTCGGCCAGGGCGTGGTGCAGGCCATGAGTTTTAGCACCCCGGCCTTCGGGCGCGGCGGCGATCAGACCGGGATGGCGATCATCCAGCTGACCGATTGGGCGGTGCGAGACGAGACCGCCACCGACTTTGGCCGCTCCTTAAGCGGTCGTCTCGCCGGCATTCCCGATGTGATGATCCGCACCTTCCAGCCAGGCTTTAAAGGGGGCTCCACCGCCGCCGTGCAGTTTGTGTTGCAGGGCTCCGATTACGCCGAGATCTATCAACAGGGGCTGATATTGCAGCAAGCCGCGGCCCAAAGCGGCCTGATGCTGACCCCGGATCTCGACTACGCCGAGAAGACCCCGGAACTGCAGGTGACCATAGAGCGGGACAGGGCCAGCCAGCTCGGTATCCCAGTCTCCACCGTGGCGAGCTCCTTGCAGGCGCTGCTCGGTGGCGTCAGCCAGACCACCTACGTGGACAGAGGGGAGGAGTATGATGTCTATCTGCGTGCCAATCAGAACGACTTCAACGGCATCTCCGATGTCAGCCGCATCTATCTGAAGGCGGCCAGCGGCGAGATGGTGAGCCTGTCGACCCTCGCCACCGTCAAGCAGGTGGCGAGCCCGCAGCGGCTCAATCACTACCAGCGCCAGAAGGCGATCAGCCTCACCGCGGACGTGGCCCCCGGCCACACCCTGGGGGAGGCGCTCGACTTCCTCGATGGCTGGGCAAGTGCCCATCTGCCGAGCACCATGACGGTGGACTATGCCGGTGACTCCAAGGATTACCGCGACAATCAGGGGGAGATGGTGCTGGTGTTCGGCCTGGCCCTGCTGGTGGTCTATCTGGTGTTGGTGGCGCAGTTCGAGAGTCTGCTGACCCCGACCGTGGTGATGGTGACGGTGCCGCTCGGGATCTTCGGTGGCCTGTTGGGCCTCTGGCTGACGGGGCAGGAGCTCAGCATCTACAGCCAGATCGGCATGATCATGCTCATTGGTATGGTGACCAAGAACGGCATTTTGATCGTGGAGTTCATCAACCAGTTGCGACAGCGTGGCGAAGGCTTTGAGGAGGCGATCATCGCCGCCTCGGTGCGCCGTCTGCGTCCCATACTGATGACCTCCTTGACTGCCATCATCGGCGCCGTGCCGCTGATGGTCTCCATGGGCGCCGGTTATGAAAGCCGGATGGCAGTGGGGACTGTGGTGTTCTTCGGGTTGTCCCTCGCGACCCTGGTGACCCTGGTGATGGTGCCGGCCATCTATCATCTGCTGGCCAAACGGGCGGGTATGACGGGAGCGCGGGATCTGCAGGTGGACGACGCGCTGGCCAAGGATGCCGCAAGGGTCACCGCGGCGCCGGAGGCCAGCTCGAATACGAGGGACAAACCGGCCGCCTGATGCTTATCCCCCATCTGGGGAAAGGACGACAAAAGAGCATGGCGGGCGGGGTTGCACTGGTTACTATGTGGCCAGTGCAACCCTGAGGCCACCCACCATGCTGCCATCCGCCATTTATGAACCGCTGCCTTTTGTCTATCTGGGCGGCGGTTTATTGCTGCTGGGACTCGCGGAGCGGCCAACCCTGCTGCTGGCCGGGCTGGCGCTCTATCTGGCCGGATCCCTCATCTGGTTTCGGCGCGGCCATCACAGGCGCAAGGACAAGCAGCGTCAGCCTCATCAGCGGGATTGGCCTCACTGGCTCTACGAGAGCCGCCCCTTCGCCCTGATCCTGCTCGGTGTGCTGATGTTGCGCCTCTCGACCCATCCGGTATTTCTGATCCCCGCGCTCATCTGGTGCCTGTTGGGGGCTCGTCAGTTGCTGCAGCGCCATCTTCACCGTTTCCTGTTGGCGCCCCACTGAGCTAAGGCCTTACCATCTGTGATAAATCAGGGCACCTGAGCGTGGTGCCCCTTGTCCCCCGTGCTTACCCTGCGAATAGTGGGGGCAAAAAGCCATCGCTCCCGCACGGCTCTGCCGGTATAATGCGCGACCCGAATTGTTCCAGGTGTTCAAAATGCAGCCGGTTACCCACCTTTTCTCCTATCCCCGCTACTGGGCCGAGTGCTACGGCACGGCGCCTTTCCTGCCCATGTCCCGCGCGGAGATGGACAAGCTCGGCTGGGACAGCTGCGACATCGTCCTGGTGACCGGTGACGCCTACGTGGATCACCCGAGTTTCGGCATGGCGGTCATCGGCCGCATGCTGGAATCCCAGGGCTTTCGGGTCGGCATCATCGCCCAGCCGGACTGGTCATCAAAAGATGACTTCATGCGCCTGGGCAAGCCGAACCTCTTCTATGGGGTGACCGCGGGCAACATGGACTCCATGATCAACCGCTACACCTCCGACAAGAAGCTGCGCCACGACGACGCCTACACCCCCGGGGATGTGGGCGGCAAGCGGCCCGATCGCGCCACCCTGGTCTACACCCAGCGCTGCAAGGAGGCCTTCAAGGAGGTGCCTGTGGTGATAGGTGGCATCGAGGCGTCCCTGCGCCGCATAGCTCACTACGACTACTGGTCCGAGACCATACGTCGCTCCATCCTGCTGGACGCCAAGGCCGACATCCTGATCTACGGCAACGCCGAGCGGCCGCTGATCGAGGTGGCGCACCGCATCGCCAACGGCGAGACCATGGAGACCATGCAGGATATCCGCGGCACCGCGGTGATCCGCAAGGAGCCGCTGCCCGAGTGGCGCGGGGTGGATTCCAGCAAGCTGGATCAGATCGGCCGCATCGACCCCATCATGAACCCCTACATGGAAGGGGCGCCCTGCTCCGATGACGCCACCGAGGTGGCGCCGGCGGCGCAAGAGGCCAAGCCGGTGCTGGTGCAGCCGCCCAAGCAGAAGCCATGGGAGAAAACCTATGTGAAGCTGCCGGCGTTCGAGCGGGTGAAGGAAGACAAGGTGCTCTACGCCCATGCGTCGCGCATCCTGCACCACGAGACCAACCCGGGCTGTGCCCGCGCGCTCTCCCAGGCTCACGGCGATCGCATCGTCTGGGTCAACCCGCCCGCCTTCCCGCTGGAAACCGACGAGATGGACGGGGTGTTCGGCCTGCCGTACCAGCGGGTGCCGCACCCGGCCTATGGCAAGGAGAAGATCCCGGCCTACGAGATGATCAAGACCTCGGTCAACATCATGCGCGGCTGCTTCGGCGGCTGCTCCTTCTGCTCCATCACCGAGCACGAGGGGCGCATCATCCAGAGCCGCTCGGAAGAGTCGATCATCAAAGAGATCGAAGAGATCCGCGACAAGGTACCGGGCTTCACCGGCGTCATCTCGGATCTCGGCGGCCCCACTGCCAACATGTACAAGCTGCGCTGCAAGAGCCCGAGGGCCGAGCAGACCTGCCGCCGAGCCTCCTGTGTCTGGCCGACCATCTGCCCGCACATGGACACCGACCATACCCCGACCATCGATCTCTATCGCAAGGCGCGGGATGTGAAGGGCATCAAGAAGATACTGATCGCCTCCGGGGTGCGCTACGACATAGCAGTGGAAGATCCGCGCTACATCAAGGAGCTGGCCAAGTACCACGTCGGCGGCTACCTGAAGATTGCCCCCGAGCACACCGAGGAGGGTCCGCTCTCCAAGATGATGAAGCCGGGCATGGGCAGCTACTACCAGTTCAAGGAGCTGTTCGACAAGTATTCGAAAGAGGCGGGCAAGCAGCAGTACCTGATCCCCTACTTCATCTCGGCCCACCCGGGCACCACGGATGAGGACATGGTGAACATGGCGCTCTGGGTCAAGACCAACCGCTTCAAGCTGGATCAGGTGCAGAACTTCTACCCGTCGCCGCTCGCCAACGCCACCACCATGTATTACACCGAGAAAAACCCGCTCAACAAGGTGAGCCGCCAGGGCGGGGACGTGTTCGTGGTCAAGGGTGAGCGCCGTCGCCGCCTGCACAAGGCGCTGCTGCGCTACCACGATCCGGCCGGCTGGCCCATGATCCGCGAAGCGCTGCTCGAGATGGGCAAGGGTCACCTGATAGGCAACGGCCCCGACTGCCTGGTGCCGCCGGAAGGTCGCGGTGAGGTCAAGGCCGAGCGCAGTATCAACAAGGGCCTCAAGCCTGCATTGACTCGCCACAGCAATATCGTGCACCAGCGGGGCAATGGCGCAGGCAAGGCTGCTACCGGTAAAGGATCTGCTACTGGTAAAGGTGTTGGTGCTCAGGGTGCTTCATCTGTCACATCGCAAGGCAAGCAAGGCGCTCGCAACCAAGTCCCTGTGGGCAATGTACCTGCGGCTGCCAAAAATGGCGGCAAGGCGGGCAATGGCAAGCCGGTCGGCGCTCAGTTTGGTAAAGGGACTGGTGCCGGAGGCAAACCTTCAGCCCAAGGCGCGGGTCAGGGCAAGCCCACAGGGCAGGGTAAGCCCGCTCAGAATGGCAAGGCGCCCAGCCGCGCCGGTACCGCCAAGCCGGCAGCTCAGGGTGGCAAGCCTGCCGCCAAAGGCAATGCAGCCAAGCGACCGGCTCGATAAGTTTTCATGATTGGAAAGCGATAGAAATAAAAGGGCGACCAGATGGTCGCCCTTTTATTTGATGTGCTGTATACAGAACCTTATTATGGCAATGATGCTTTTTGGTATAAAGGCATGACCTCTTTATAGGCCTCATCGTATAGCTCTTCTTTTAATAAGCTATATTTTTTAGTCATTATCAGTGTTTTAAATTCATCAGTTTCTCTCTCAAAAGAAACTGAACCTATAATTAACTGATTGTTAGTAGATAGACCACCAATACATAAATTAAATAATTTTTCAGTTGTATGTGGATCTGGATCTTGTTGTTTTGGGGAGTCAATTACAACTGGAAGCATTGGGTTTGTTGACTTATCTTCAATCGTTTTAAGAAGAGCATAATGATAGGCTAGTATCGCTCTTGGGGCTCGGCTGCCTGTTTCGCTTTTCGATATTGGGCCAAATTGAAGGATTGTTCCAACGGTAGGATCTTTGATTCCTAACTCTGTTTGAGCAAAAATTAATGCATCCTTGAATTTTTCATTTATTTCACGTGTTCGTTTTACATTATTAAATTCAGCTAATTTCTCTGACAGAGTAGTTCTAGATAGGTCTAACTTTCCAATTTTTCGAAGCAACTCATCGATCTGTTCATCGAAAGTTGATTCAACCTGTTTACTTGCTTGCGACTTTATAACATCTTGAAGCGTCAATTTTTCTTTGACTTCTTGAAGCATATCTTTAAGATCAGAGCTTAATCGTTGAGAGTGTTTCAAATCTTCTTTTATTTTATTAATCTGTTCATCATACAATGATTTCTGGTCATACAGTTTAGGTATGATTTGAAATAGATTCTCTCTGTTATTAAGTACAGCATACTTAGCTTCTAAACTTGCAGATGGAGATAAATTATCTATATCGCACTCATCAAGCTGTCTTTTGGATGAATCTATCTCTGATACTAATTCATCTCGTTGAGATAATAATTTTATAAGTTTAATTCTATATTCTGTTTCTTCTTGGTGTAAATGCTGGCACTTACTAAGAAATCGCTCCAATAATTCTTCATAATAATCAATATCTATATCAAATAGTACTCTTCCGAATGATTCTTCAAAACGTTTTTTAGCAGTTTCAAGAGCTTTCAATGTTGCTCGTATTTCTTTAAGGTTGATATCGACTAAGCTAATTTCACCTTGAAGTTGATAATATTCTTTTGGCTTAACACCAGCATGAAAATTCAGAATGTTTTTCTGCCAATCTTTGTACATCTTCAAGCTGCTAAATGAATTTAATACCGTACCCCATCCGTCATCTTGGTCAATATAAAATGGAAGGAAAAGGCTTGCAGGATATGCCTGTCCTTGAACCAATGTCTTCTTTAAAACCAGCTCTAAATTAAAGTCAAAAATATCTCGTACGGTCAATGCGATCTCTGTACGAGAGTTAGATGTAACCAAGAGATGTTCTTTTCCCTCAGTAATATCGAAGATAGAAATTCGCTTTTCGTGACGAACAAATGCGTAGTCTCGCTTATTGACGCAAATGACAACTTTTGAAACAAAGCTATCCTTCTTCCATTTTTTATCTAAGCGAATATCAGCTCCCAATGTATAATATAAGCTCTTTATAAAACTGGATTTTCCCGTGTCATTTTTTCCAGTGATAATGTTTATATCTGGCGAAAACTCAAAAGTGAATCCTTTTTTATCCTTGAGAGACAATATATGAGCACTTTTAAAGTATATATGTCTCATTTCTCATCCCCTGTCAGTAATGTTTGAACTATTGAATAAATAATGATGCATTCTTTTTTGCCTGTCGTTAATGCCAGCTTGTAGTCAGGGCAACATGCATCAATCTTATCCATTGTTGCAATAACATACTCGTTTAGGTTTAAATGAATTTTTTGTTCATCGTAAAGCTCAATTGCAATCTTTTGATAAATACGCGAAGGATTTTTAATGCCTTGATTTATCTCTATACAAACTTGCAGGAAGGTTGCTTGTAATGTAATGAGTTGAAGAGAAGTCTTACCTAGGTCATGAAATACTGGCTTTGCCATTTCCCAAGTAGGTATAGCTTTATTACTAGCATTCAATGAATCTAAAACAGAATTTAAGTCTTGGGATGAGAAGCCTTTTCTCGCTATTAAATCTGAGAAGTTGATTATATCTGCTGATTTGACTTTAGATTTATTCCTACATGCTTGATCCAGTAATGATGCTAGTGCATTAACATTTAATGTAGAACCCTCACCATACTTTTTGCTTATGAAATTACATAATTTCCCTTTAAGGTGAGTAATGTGATCATCTAGGCTTAATGATGATTGGATAAATCTCATTACTGAAAGATCGATGCATGAATCATCTAGGTTAGCTTGGTCTATTATTGCTTTTTTGAATTTTGATTGGTGTTCCTTTTTGACTTCGTGAGCCCCGAAACAAGATTTTCCTCCGTTACTGTCACATAATTTTAAGGAGGCATTGGTGACAAACAGAAGTTGAGGTGAATACTCAATGAAGTCTTTATAATGAATAAATAACTTTCCAATTATTGATATTGGTTTTTTACTTGTGCTATTGCTCAGCGATGATGCTGTCCAATGACTCTCATTTGTTTTTACTTGTGCGAAAGTTAGGTCTTTGGGGGAAATTGTATCATCAAGAATAAGAACATCATCATGATACTCGAAAATAAAAACATAACTTTTTCCGTTTAGTTCATACTCCAGCATTTCAGACAAAGCCCAGCAGGCTTGATAATCAAAACCACGCTGAGCAATTTCTCCACCTCTTTCAGATTGTGGGATATGAACTAAGGCTTCAGCTAAGCCCATAGATTTCCTTATTCATTGTTAATTTGACATACTCATCTTGAATTAAAGGTATAACAGATGGGAGCAACTCAACAGGTTATGTGCATTGATGCTGAATGTAGTGAAGCCCAAAAATAAATTTGAAAAATATAATCTTAATTAGATAGGCTATTTTACAACATCTAGTTTCTAATCAGCAGCGGACTACTGCAGTTGTGGTTTTCTTAAATTCCAATTTATAAAAAATACGCTACCGCCCGTGGATTACAGCTTCCAATATGCTCCATTGACCAGCGAGGGCAGCAACCCATCGCAGCTCAACAGGTTCTGGACGGCTATGGTAAGCCAAACGAGACTACTGAGGCGAGTATCCAAAGTGATATAACCATCAGAAAATCATTGTTTTTTGAACTAGGTCATCAAAGCACATGGTCAACCGCAACTAAAAGCGGTCAGATGCTATCTTGGCGGCTGACAGGGTAGGGGAGGCATAATGACCTCTCCTCTGAACATATTGCAGCGAGTTGCCCTGCATTTAGGAGCTATCAGATGGCGGTCAAAGTCCGTTCCAGAAGAGAGAAGATTGGCAGCGGGCTCGGGCTGGTGCTCGGGATCATAGCTTTCAACCTCATGGTGCCCCTGTTGTTTGAGAAGCAGGCGAACTTTGATTTCGACCAGCTGCTCTGGGCTGCATTCAGCGCCATGCTCTGCTCCGAGCTGGGTGCCAGAGTCGGCAAATGGCTGGATGCCAGAGAGCAGGCCAAGGGGCTCTCGAAAGAGCTCGAATAGAAAGCGCCGGATGTTACCCTGTGCCATCGCATCCATGACAAGGAGTTCCCATGCGCATTGCCCTGATTGGCCTCGGCGATATCGCCCAGAAGGCCTATCTGCCGCTGCTCGCCAACGATGAGCGGGTCACCCCGTTGCTCTGTACCCGGAGCCCATCTGTGCTGGACAAGCTTGGCCGCCAGTACCGGACGCCTGAGCTGTTCACCGAGGTGGATGTGCTGCTAGGGAGCCGCCCGGATGCCGTGATGATCCATGCCGCCACCGCCGTGCATGGCAAGCTGGCGGAGCAGTGCCTGCGCGCCGGCATCCCCACCTTTGTCGACAAGCCGCTCTGTGACAGCGCCGCCGAGGTGGAGGCGCTGGGCAACCTGGCCATGGCGAAGGATTGTCCGCTGTTTGTGGGCTTCAACCGCCGTTATCTGCCCGCGCTCGCGGCAGCTCGTCAGCAGCCGCTGACCGAACTGCACTGGCAGAAGCACCGCCACGCCCTGCCCGGGCTGCCGCGCCAGTTCCTGTTCGATGACTTTATCCATGTGCTCGACAGCCTCTGCCACTATGGCGGTGCGCCCACCGGCCCCCTGCATGCCGTGCTCAGGCGCAGCAGTCAGCAACCCGAGCTGCTGGCCGGGGTGAGCGTGGCCTGGCAGAGCGGGCAGGCGGCGGTGAGCGGTAGCATGAACCGCAGCGCCGGCATCACCGAGGAGCGCATCAGCCTCTATGGCGAGGATCTGTCGCTGCAGGTGGAGAACTGCACCCAGGGCACCCTCGCCCGTGGCAAGCAGCTGAGCAGCATCGCGGTGGATGACTGGCAGCCGGTGCTGGCGCGGCGCGGTTTCAATGCCATGCTGGCGCACTGGTATGCACAGATTGAGGCGGGCAAGGCCGATGGCGTCCTCATCGACAGTTATCTGCGCAGCCATCAACTGGCCGAGCAGCTGGTGACCCTGGCCGGGGAGTAACGCTCGGGTGGGGAGGGGGGATTTACGCCGGCATGGGCCACGGCTTGAGGGGGCGCACTGGTCAGTGCGTCGCCATACCACTGTATAAGATGGTGCTTCCGCGCGCAGTCAGCGGGCCAGCCTGCGGCTATGCGAGCCAAGCGGGGGCTTGTTTGCTATCTTGGCGCCCATGATCTGCCTTTAGAGCAACGATGGTTTCATGAGCATTATTTTGGGGATAGATCCGGGTTCGCGGATCACCGGCTACGGCGTGATCCGTATAGTCGCAGGCAAGGCGGAGTATCTGGGATCTGGCTGCATCCGCACCGACTTGGGCGAGCTGCCGTCACGCCTCAAGCAGGTGTATGACGGGGTGAGCGAGATCATCACCCAGTTCAAGCCAGACGAGTTTGCCATCGAGCGGGTGTTTATGGCCCGCAACGCTGATTCGGCCTTGAAGCTCGGTCAGGCCAGGGGCAGCGCCATAGTCGCGGCGGTCAACGCCCTGCTGCCGGTCAGCGAATACTCGGCGACCCAGATCAAGCTGGCGGTGGTGGGCACGGGTGGGGCGGCCAAGGAGCAGGTGCAACACATGGTGACTCATCTGCTCAAGCTGTCGGCCACGCCCCAGGCGGATGCGGCGGATGCCCTCGGGGTGGCGCTCTGCCACTTCCATACCCGCCAGAGCCTGATCAAGATGGCGGGGCGGGTGACCGGCTCGGTGCGCGGCCGCTATCGCTGAGCGCCGGCACGGTCCATCCGGTCCGGCAAAACGTTTCGCCGCTGTTGATTAAATCAGCACTGTTGCCGTAGCCTGTCGCAGGCTCCGGTCGGACCAGTGCGATATATCGCGCGTGATAATGACAATCCTCTTAATTAATCAATAACTTGTGATGTTAGTCACATTTCATAGACAAAATGGGCTCACTTCATCTTCTTGATTCACACTCCCATAATGTGGCGCCTGTTTAATGACAGTGTCCGCATGAGCCCCGGCTCATATTTCATCATCATGGGAGATTATTAGCGTGAAACCATATGCAGCTGAGTTTATGGGCACCTTCTGGCTGGTGCTGGGGGGTTGTGGCAGTGCGGTGCTGGCGGCGGCATTCCCCAATGTAGGAATAGGTCTGCTCGGGGTTTCCCTGGCGTTTGGTCTGACCGTGTTGACCATGGCCTTCGCCATCGGCCACATCTCAGGTTGCCACCTGAACCCGGCCGTGACCGTTGGCCTGTGGGCCGGTGGTCGTTTCCCTGCCTCTGGCGTGCTGCCTTACATAGTGGCTCAGGTGCTGGGCGGGATAGCGGCGGGTGCCGTGCTCTATGTGATCGCCAGCGGTCAGGCCGGCTTCGATGTGACTGCCGGCTTTGCCTCCAACGGCTATGGCGAGCATTCACCGGGTGGTTACAGCCTGCTGGCGGCCCTGGTGTGTGAAGTGGTGATGACGGGCTTCTTCCTGTTCGTGATCATGGGCGCCACCGACAGCCGCGCGCCGGCCGGTTTCGCACCGATCGCCATCGGTCTGTGTCTGACCCTGATCCACCTCATCAGCATTCCGGTGACCAACACCTCGGTCAACCCGGCGCGCAGCACAGGTGTGGCGCTGTTTGTGGGTGACTGGGCCGTCAGCCAGCTGTGGCTGTTCTGGGTTGCCCCCATCGTCGGCGGCATCCTGGGTGCCCTGGCCTATCGCCTGGTGGCGACCGAGCAGAAATAAGCTCGCGCAACATGCTGCTCTAGAACACGCCTTCGGGCGTGTTTTTTGTTTTATGGGGCCGTGAGTTTTACAAGCTCCGTGTGCTCGGCCGCTTCTTGTGGTGCCGGTGTGGCAGTGGAATCCGAACCATATGGGGGCGGGTCTCGGCATAGGGCGGGATAATGTGGGCTTTACAGGCCCCGGGCGCTTAGCAGCGCCTTGTGGCGCCGGTGTAGCAGCTGTACCCGCTCCACCATATGGGGGGCGGGTCTCGGTATCGGGGATAGCGGGGAATGTTGATGCTTTACAGGCCCCGGGCGCTCAGCATATCCCGGTAGCGCTGGTGCAGCAGTTTGACTCGTTCCACATAGGCGCGAGTCTCCGCATAGGGCGGGATGCCGCCGTGTTTCTGCACCGCACCGGCCCCGGCGTTGTAGGCGGCGGTGGCCAAAGAGATGTTGCCGTCATACTGCTTGAGCAAGCCCGCCAGGTACTTCACCCCGCCGAAGATGTTCTGCTCCGCCAGCAGGGCGTTGCCCACTCCCAGTTCACGGGCGGTGGCTGGCATCAGCTGGGTCAGCCCCATGGCGCCCTTGCGGGAGACGGCCAGCGGGTTGAAGGCGGATTCGGCGTGGATAAGCGCGCGGATGAGGGCGGGATCGACGCTGTAGGTCTTGGCCGCCGCCTTGATGGTGCTGGCGTAGTCGTAGAGGAAGAGGCCAGTGGTGCGCCAGTTGACCTTGGAATCGGGATTGCAGGCGTAGCAGTCGTTGAACAGCAAGAGCTCATAGTGGCCCTGATCCGGCATGATGTCGGAGTAGCGGACGACCCCGTTCTTCTGTACCGATTTGTAGACCTGGATCTGGCGCGGCGCCGATGCCTTGGCCAGCTCAGGCTCGGGATCCGTGGCCGATACGGTGGCGGGTTCTGGTTTCGTTATCGCCACGGGTTTGACCGTGATGGTGGGGGGCGTCTCTGTCGTCAGGATCACCACCTCGGCCGGTGATGGCATCTGGCCCCAGACAGAGAGGGAAATCAGGGGAATGGCTCCCAGCAAGATCCATGCTTTCAACGGCTTGCTCCTTAAGCCTTGGACGCCCGTTGAGTAAAGCATCAGGGGCGAGGCAGAACAAGCGCGCCGTGTGGCGCGCCAGCAGAAAAGCCAAAAAAGGAGGCCGCGCAGTGGCGGCCTTGAGCAAGGCGCTTGCCTGTTTATTCCAGCAGCCAGAGACGGGCGCTGCGCGCCGGCAGGGCGACCCGTACCCACTGACTCTGCACATTGATGACGGCGCTTTGATCCAGCACATCCTTGTAGTTGCGATACCAGTTCAGCTCGAACTTGGCGGTGTCGAGCCAGTACTCCTGCTCGTAATCACACTTGTTGACGCCGACCAGCCCCTGCTTGCCGCGCTTGAACAGCACGAAGCAGTCGCCGCTGCCGACGAGCTGCATGGGCTGACCCTGCACGGTATTATGGAAGAGGATCATCCCCTTGAGATCGCTTCGCAGGTAGTAGTCCTGCCAGCGCAGGCCATCCTTGTCCTGGGTCTCGCCGTGATCCGAATAGACCAAGGGCGAGCCGCCATCGCGGCCGAGCAGATAGGCATAGGCCAGCTTCTCGTCGGTCTGGCTCAGGATCTGGTAGCGGAAACCGTCGTTGGTGGGGATGTCGTGGGTGATGGCGAAGGTGACCGCCCGGTTGCCCGGCAGGGCCTGCCCGTAGGCGCCGGGATCCGCCAGCTGGTTCATGCTGCCGCCATAGCCGAGCGCCCCGCGCAGGGAGGCGAACAGCGGGAAGTCATAGGCGCCCTGGCCGCTGTTGTCGAGATAGGGCTTGAGGAAGCGCTCGTAATCCGTGCTGCCGGCGCCCCCGGAGGTGATCACCTCGCCAAACACGTGCATGCCCTGTTTGATCTCGGGGGTGAACACCGCGTTGATCTGGTAATCGCTCATGTGCTTGACCGCATCGACCCGAAAGCCCTTGATCCCCATCCCCTTGAGCGCCTTGAGATAGGCCTGCTGCTGGCTCACTACCCAGTTGTTGGGGTCGAGATCCGGCAGCCCCTTGTCGCCGGCTCCGCCACACAGGCGCCAGTACTGGACATGGCCGGGATCGCTCCAATCGGTGATACAACCCTCTGGGTGAAAGTCGGAGGGCGACAGTAAATTCTGCCCCAGGTCGCCAAACAATCGTTGTCTGCCGTAGTAATCAGGGTTGGTAGCGTATTGCCCTAGCAGTTCAGTGCCGGGATAGTTGAGGTCGTTGCGCTTCCAGCTCTCGTTGGCCATGTGGTTGAGCACCACATCCGCATAGACGGCGATGCCGCGGGCCTGCATGGCGGCGATCAGCTGCTCGAGATCCTGCTTGTTGCCAAGAGGACTGTCGACGAGTCGCAGATCCTGGGGCTGATAACGGGCCCACCACTCGTTGCCCGAAGACTTGAGGGGCGGCGAGATGAGCACCTGCTTGTAGCCCGCCCCCTTGATGAGATCGGCCTTGGCGGTGACCTCGCTGTATTTCCAGTTGAAGGCGTGCAGTATGACGTCGGCGTGCGCCAGTGGGGCGATCAGCATGCCTGCGAACGCCAGTATTCCCGCTGTGTTTTTCATTATTGTCTGTCCTTGTTTGGGTGCCCGAATGGGCACCCAGAGCCTCACATCGGCCTCCGCTGGCGGCAATCACGGCGCGGCGCTTTTGTGAGCATCCTCAAGCTGGGTTATGCACAGTTGTGACGGCTTGCATAAAACCACCCAGCCCTTGTCGTTACTGTCTTTTCTGTTATTGGATGGCTAGTCGAGGCCATGGTTGTAGACCGGCTGCCAGGCGCAGACCCGCTGGTTGTTGCGGCTGTTTTGCAGCCAGAAACGGTTGCAGTTGTCGTCGTAGTTGCTGGTGCCCACGTTGATCCCGTAACTGCTCAGGCGCTGCCCTTGCAGGGATTGATAGACGCCGTTGCGTAGCAGGGAGAAGTGCAGGTGCGGGCCGGTGGAGGATCCCCCCTCGCACAGGGCGTCGTTGCGGTTGCTGGCATAGCTGCCGATGGGGCTGTCCGCCGTCACGTAGTCGCCGCTGCGCACCGAGATGCCGCTCATGTGGTAGTAGTTGGTGGCCCAGCCGTTGGGGGCGGTGATCCTGAGCTGGCAGCGGGAGAAGACGGTGACGGTGCCGCTGTTGGCGGCGGTGACCGTGTAGGTGGCGCCGCCCCAGCCCGGCCAGTCGTAGGAGACATCGATGGAGGAGTAGGGGTAGCCGGAGCCGCTGTGGGAGTGGGCACCGTTGACCTTCCAGCTGTAGCCCTGCCGCCAGGGCAGCTGGAACTGGCCGGTGGCCAGCCGGGGGGAGGGGGCTGCGGCAGCAGTTCTGGCGCGGGTGAGGGCCTCGGTCCCAAACAGGGTTCGCCACTGCTCGGTCAGCCGTTGCTGATCCTGCTCACCGAGCTGGCTGGCGAGGGCGAGACGATGAGCGTCGGCCGGCAGGCGCGGCGGGGTGACATGTTTGCCTTGTTGCAGTTGGGCCTTGGCCTGATAGAAGCGATCCGACAGTTGGCGAGCCATCAGCTCCAACTGCTGATCGAACCCTCGCGCCTTGACCCGCCGGGCGAAGGGCGCCGCCATGGCCTGTTTTGACGGTGCCGAGATGAGCTGGCTATCGGCCTCCATCAGCGCCAGCAGCAGCTGGGGATTGAGGCTGGTGATGCCGCTCCAATGGAGGATGACTTCCTCCTTGGGCAGCAGATGAGGCGCCTGTTGCAACAGAAAGTCGTGCAGATCGAACGCCATGGCGGCCTCGCCAAACACGAAGTGAGCCTCGTCCAGTGGCAAGTCCTGAAGAGAGCCCGCTGTGAGCTGCTGCTTGCTGAAGTGATAGGGGAGACTCGGGGTGTGGAGGTCGCCAGTCCAGCCGATGGCGGGCAGCAAGGTCAGTATCAGCAGGGAGTCTGTCGTTTTAAACATGGATATGCTCCTTGGCACGAGGTGAAGTAGCGGATGGGGGTGTCCCACTCAGGCAACGACAGCACTGGGCTATGCCAAGGTTTCACCATAGGAGGCGTGGTTTAAATTGCTACTCGAATGGGGCTTTTTGTTGATTCTAGTATCGCCAAAATATTGTTAATGAATCTTTACATTGTCAGGTTCTTATTTTAAATCAGCATCTTGTGGGCATGCCTATGGCATGGAGCCGTAAAGCGAGTAGGATGGTTCAGCAAGCATCACGCTGACACCCGCGATCGGCAATGCACCGGAAATCCAACCCCGTGCACCATGGGATCGAAAGAGGATGAGGCCAATGTCGGCATTTTTTGTGGTGTGCAGGCGTGCTATCTTGCCTGTGTCCAAGCTGGTCTGATCTGTTAGCCCGGCACGGACAAAAAATGGAAGGAGAGGCCGCTGCGGCCAAGGGTCAAATGGGTGTGATAAACAGGCGGACAATGGAGTTCACGTTCGAAGAGTACTGCGATGCGGATCTCTCCCTGATCAGGGATTATTACGAGACGACATTCTCCCACTATGTGCCGGATTTGGCCGAGCGTATCTTCGTGGTGCGCGACGCACACTGGCTGGTGGGCGCTGTGCGTCTGCGCGACGAGCAGGATTATTACCACCTGTGCGGTTTTAGGTTGTTGCCCCACTACCAGTCTCTGGGGCTGGGTTCGCGCCTGTTGCAGCGGGCCTGTCACGATCTGCTGGACAAGCCGGTGATCTGCCACGCCTTGCCATTCGAGAGACCCTTCTACCTCAAGGCGGGTTTTGCCCATCTTCCTCTGCATGAGCTGGATGGGCCACTGCATACCCTCTATGACCAGCAGCGCGAACAGGGTTACCAGATCGAGCTGCTGGTGCGCCAGGTCGACGCCTCGGCTTACAGCTAAGCGTTCACTGGGGCTTGGTCAGCAGGTGGATCTTGCCAGGTGACAGCTCCAGTCCCAGCAGGTTCTCCTTGAGCCAAGCCTGGTTGGGATCCTTGTCATCCAGCTTGTAGACGGGTTGGGTCTCCAGCCGCTTCTCCATGCTCTGCAGCAACATCTTGAGCATGAAACCAAACTTCTGCTCGGCCGCGGCCGGCTCCAGCTTGTAGTCAATCAGCTTCATGTTATCGAGAAACAGGGCGCTCTGAGCCTTGTCGTAGCGGGGCCTGGCCTCGTAGGTCATGTTCAGCAGCGCGTCGTACTGGGTGTTGTCCGGCAGCGCTATCTTCAGCTTGCCCTTGCCAAATACCCGAGCCGTGTCCGGCGCCTGGCGACCTATCTGCACATCGCTCTGCTCGAGCTGGATATGAGCCTTGATGATGCCGGGCAATTCCAGCTGTTTATCGACTTGTACCTGGGATTGCAGATATTGGTTTATCTGCTGCTCATTGATGTCATATGAGCCTTGGCCTAACATGGCCAGACTCAGCAGCACAGATTGCAGGATCATGCTAACGACCTGATAGAATGGGTTTGTGCTACAGCATACCATCCCGATCCATCGGGATCTGCCCGCGTCATTCGTTCATTGCACCGAGGAATCGCCTTGCTCGACGGTTTGGAATACGATCTCCAGTTGTTGTTTACCCGCTTCCTCGGTTGGTTGTTGCTCTTCTTCCACACCGTGATAGTGGCGGGGGTGTCGCTGCGGGTGGTGATGAAGCGGCGTCCCATCGGGGTGTCGCTGGCCTGGCTGGCACTCATCTATGCCATTCCCTTTGCCGGGGTCGGCTTCTACGTGTTGTTTGGCGAGATCAGGCTAGGCCGCAAGCGGGCCGAGCGGGCTCAGGCCATGTATCGCCCTTACGCCATCTGGATCCGCCAGTTGACCCGTCTCTTCCCCCAGCACTGCTGCGAGGTGGGCAGCAAGGCGCGGCCGCTGCATGATCTCATTCAGGGGCGACTGGCCATGCCCATGCTCTCCGGCAACCGGATGACGCTGCTGCACAAGCCGGAAACCATCTTGCAGGAGATAGTGCGCGATATCCGCCAATCCTCCCAATCCTGCTATCTGGAGTTCTACATCTGGCACCCCGGCGGGGATGCGGATGCGGTGGGCGAGGCCCTGATCGAGGTGGCGCAGCGCGGCGTGGATTGTCGTGTGCTGCTCGACTCCATCGGCAGCAAGGCCTTTTTCCGCTCGGCCTGGCCCAAGCGGCTGCGCAAGGCCGGGGTCAAGCTGGTGGAAGTGCTGCCGGTCGGCGCCTGGCGTATCCCGTTCCAGCGCCAGGACTTGCGCATGCACCGCAAGCTGGTGGTGATCGATGACAGGGTGGGTTACACCGGCTCCATGAACATGGTGGATCCCCGCTTCTTCAAACAGGATGCGGGGGTCGGCCAGTGGGTCGACATCATGATCCGGGTGCAGGGGCCCGTGGTGCCGCTGATGTGGTCCACCTTCGTCTCGGACTGGGAGATGGAGACCGGCGAGCGGCTGCTCGACAGCCTGCAGCACGAGCCCGAAGCCTGGCCGCAGACCAACTACCGTGCCCAGCTCATTCCCTCAGGTCCCTTCGTCGGCGGCGACTGCATCCAGCAGAGCCTGCTGCTGGCCATCTATCAGGCGCGCCACCACCTGGTGCTGACCACCCCTTATTTCGTGCCGGACGATCCGCTGGCGGCGGCGCTCTCCTCGGCGGCGGCCCGCGGCGTGTTGGTACAGCTGGTGTTGCCGGCACGTAACGACTCCCTGATGGCCAATCATGCCTGCAACGCCTTTATGGAGGAGTTGCTCGAGGCCGGCGTCGAGATCTATCGCTATGACGCCGGGCTCTTGCACACCAAGAGCGTGCTGGTGGACGACGACTTTGCCCTGGTGGGCACGGTCAACCTCGACAGGCGCAGCCTCTGGCTCAACTTCGAGGTGACCCTGCTCATCGACAACCCGGTGTTTGTCGCCGAGATGAATCAGCTGGTGCAAGGTTACATGCTGGAGGCGACCCCCATGTCGCTGGTCCAGTGGCGAGCTCGCCCCTGGTACAAGAAGCTGCTGGAGAACATCTTCTACCTGTTCAGCCCCTTGCTATGACAAGGGATGGGGAGCGCTCGCTACCCGTTCAAACACCCGCCACGGCACAAGAAAATGACTTCTGAACCGGATGGGGCTTGCCTCATCCGGTTCCCGCCCCGTAGAGTGCGGCAATGAGCCTTTGGAGAATGACATCAAGATGAAAAAGAGAGTGGCCCTGGCCGTCGGTGCGGCATTGGTGGTGGGCGGGTTGGGTGCCTGCTGGTATACCGGACAAACCTTCGATCGGATCCTCGCCGAGGAGATCGCCAAGGTGAAGCAGGGCAGCGGCGTCGAGCTGAGCTGGATCCCCTCGAGTGAAAACCTGTTCACCCGTGACGGTGTGCTCAAGGTGGTGGTGACGCCGCAGGCGCTGGCGAGCTTCGATCCCCAGTTGGCGGGGAGCGAGCCCATCGAGATGGAACTCAACAGCAGCAACCGCATACTGCCGCTCTACATCAAGAGTCAGCTGTTGCTCGAGACCGGCAAGGGGACCTTGGCTCCCGTTTTCGCCGCCCTTGGCATGCAGCAGTGGCAGCTTGGTCTCGAATCGGCCAGCAGTCTGTTGACCCAGAGCCAGAGCGCCCGCTTCTGGCTGAGCGACTTCAAGGTCAAGGAGGGGATGAACGAAATCAGCTTCCTGCCCCTGAGCGGCAGCTACAGCGGCGATCTGGAAGGCAATGGCCACATGACCTTCCAGTGGCAGGGGCTCACCTTGCATGATGCCCAGAGCAAGATGGACATAGTGCTGGCGGACTTCAAGGGTAGCGCCGACTTGGCCGAGATCAGCGGGATCTGGCTCTCGCCCCGCAGCAACGCGACCCTGTCCGCCTTCTCCATGAACCTGCCGCAGAGCATCAGGGTCTCGCTGCAGGGGCTGAGCAGCACCACTCAGTTGGCAGGGGATGATGCCCAGACCCTCTCCAGCCACTATCAGATGAAGGTGGCCACCCTCAATCTGGAAAATGAGAGCGACAACCTGGCACTGACTCAGGGCAATCTGGATCTGGAGCTGAAAGGGCTGGATCTGGAAGGCTATCAGGCGTTGCAGGAGGCCAGCGGCCAGCGGGTAGACGAAGCGGCACTGCAACAGGCGCTGGACAAGATGTTGCAACGGGGCGCCACGCTGCAGTTGACGGATCTCAGTGCCCAGCTCAATGGTGAGCCCGTCAGTCTGCAGGGCGAGGTCAAGCTGGCACCGACGTCGCTGGCGCAGTTGATGGGGGGTGAAGAGGGGAGCGAGAGCATGCACGCGCTGTCTGGTCTGCTCCATACCAAGCTCGGCGATCAGCTGGGCAAGGCCGTGCCGCAGCTGGCCCCCATGCTGGCGCAGTTTACCGCCCAGGGTTACCTGAAGGCGGAGCCGGGACAGCTCAGCGCTGACCTGAAGCTCGACAAGGGTGCGATCACCATCAACGGCTTGCCGCTGCAATAGCGCGGAGGCAATGTAGGCATGAAAAAGGCTCCCTCGGGAGCCTTTTTTGGTGGTGCGGTTATGACTTGAAGACCACTGTCTTGTTGCCGTAGACGAACACCCGCTCGTTCAGCACCAGCTCCAGTGCCCGGCTCAGCACGGATTTCTCCACATCCCGGCCTGCCTTGGCCATGTCGTCGGCGCTGAAGGTGTGGCCGACGTGGATCACGTCCTGCTCGATGATGGGACCTTCATCCAGATCGTCGGTGACGAAGTGGGCGGTAGCGCCGATCAGCTTGACCCCGCGATCGAATGCCTGACGATAGGGGCGGGCTCCGATGAAGGCGGGCAGGAAGGAGTGATGGATGTTGATGAGCTTGCGCGGATAAGCGGCCACAAAGCTCGGGGTCAGCACCCGCATGTACTTGGCCAGGATCACGTAATCGGGCTGGTAGCTGTCGATGATGGCGCGGACCTGATCTTCATGCTCGGTGCGGCTGAGATCCTCATGGCTGACGGCATGGAAGGGAATGTCGAACTTGCCGGTCAATTCGGCGAGGGTATCGTAGTTGCCGATCACCGCCACTATGTCCATGTCCAGCGCACCGGCGTAATTCTTCATCAGAATGTCGCCGAGGCAGTGGGTCTCCTTGGTCACCAAGATGACGATCCGCTTCTTGCCGGCCTTGACCAGGCGGCGCTGGGCGCCCACTGGCAGGGCGTCATCGAGATCCGCTAGCAGGGTCTCGTCGTTGAAACGCCCCTCCAGCTCGGTGCGCATGAAGAAGCGGCCATTCTCGTGATCCACGAACTCATCGTTCTTGTTGATGTTGAGCTGGTGCTTGTAGCAAATGTTGGTGATCTTGGCGATGAGGCCCTTGGCGTCGGGGCAATCCGTCAGCAGTATTTTCTTTTCCATCTCTGTCATGATTCCGTTGGTGGTAATGGCGCCTGAGTCTGCGCAGGCTGCACGTTTTTTCAGGCACTATGCCATAAACAAAATCAGAAAAGACAGCGCGCAATGAGCTGCTGAGCCGAGTTGGCATCCACCAGACTCTCTGGGGCCCGTATTGGTCCTTGATGGGTTTTAGGCTGGTATAGCGCGCTTTTTTTCTTTACGCTGTCTGCGCTTATTCTCAGGGCGGGGTGAAATTCCCCACCGGCGGTATCCCGATCTGACTCGGGGAGCCCGCGAGCGCCTGACCTTGGTTCATAACCAGGGTCGGGGTCAGCAGATCCGGTGAGATGCCGGAGCCGACGGTCATAGTCCGGATGAAAGAGGATAAGACAGATATTGCCAGTCAGGCCCGCTCTGGGCTGGCTGCCGCATGCCTATCTCTGTCTGCCTTTCCATGCCCTGATTCTGGTCCTTGTCTTATTTAGGAGTCTTACCATGAATCAGTCTCTACTCAGTGAATTTGGTGATCCCATTGCTCGCGTCGAAACGGCGCTGGCCGCATTGCGGGCCGGTCGTGGCGTCTTGGTAGCCGATGATGAAGATCGGGAGAACGAAGGGGATCTCATCTTCGCCGCACAAAGCATGACCAACGAACAGATGGCCATGATGATCCGCGAGTGCTCCGGCATCGTCTGCCTCTGCCTGACCGACGAGCGGGTTCGTCAGCTGGAACTGCCGATGATGGTGGAGGCGAACTCCAGCCACTACCAGACTGCGTTTACCGTGACCATAGAAGCGGCGCAAGGCGTCACTACCGGGGTCTCTGCCGCCGATCGCATCACTACCATCAGGGCCGCCATCGCCGACGGTGCCCGCCCGTCCGATCTGCATCGTCCTGGCCATGTCTTCCCGCTGCGCGCGCGTACCGGTGGGGTGCTGACCCGACGCGGTCACACCGAAGCCACCGTCGATCTAATGCAGCTCGCCGGGCTCAAACCGTTCGGAGTATTGTGCGAGCTGACCAAAGCCGATGGCTCCATGGCCAGGCTGCCCGATTTGGTCGAGTTTGGTCGCAAGCACCAGATGCCGGTATTGACCATCGAAGATCTGGTGCAATACCGTCAATTGTTGGCAGAACGTTCAGCCTGAGCTTCATACGAAATTGTAATAAGTAGATTTTTTGGTTACGCTTTGTCCGAACCTCATCCAGGGCACTCGTTTTTGACTTAAGTTTGCACAAAAAGTGTACGTTTAAAAAAAAATGAGGGTTTTAATGCATTTATCTGTGATGGGGCCTATCCAAACTCGTATTTATTTGTGCCATAATCACGCCGCTTGCTAAACGTCTGGCGAGTTAAAGGGAGCTTTAAAAATGAAAAAATTGTTGTTGGTAGGTGTTGTTGGTCTGTCTGCCCTGCTGGGCGGTTGTGCAAACACCAGCGAACTGGAAACCTCCGTTCAGAATCTGTCTAACAAAGTTGACCAACTGGCTCAAGATGTTAGCGCTGTTCGTGCTGATCAATCCAAAATCGCTGCTGATGTTGCTACTGCAAATCAAGAAGCTATGCGTGCTAACCAGCGCATCGACAACATGGCTACTTCCTACAAGAAGTAATCCATGCGAAAAAATGGCGCATTTTCAATGCGCCATTTTTTTTTGCCTGAAATTTGTCATTTCCCATCAAGCTTCACTTTCTGCCTGAACAAGGCAATGCCGACCGCTCGGCATCACCCTGACTTTCCTTTCTCTCTAGATCAATAAAGCAGGCTATAGAGCTTGCGACGATAATTCTGCGCCACCGGGTTGGCTCCCATGGTCGTCAGGATATCGAGATAGATCTTCTTGGCATCGCCAAACGCCAGATCGCGCCTGAGAATGCTAAATAGCAGCGCCAAGGCTTCTTCCTGCCGACCAACCTGACTGTACAGCACCGCCAGCTCTTGGGTGAGGGCGTCATCAGCCGGATCCGCTGCGTGACGCGTCTCCAGTGCGCGCAGTTCGGGACTGTCTGCGGCTTGCAGCGCCAGCGCCAAACGGGAGCTCAGGGTCTGATAATGGTCATCCTGCGCCGCCATGGGAATGGTCGCGAGCAGTGCCTGGGCTTCTTCCAGCAGATTCAGATCCAGCGCAGCTTGCACCAGCCACAGGCTGATGTCGTGTCGGGCCGGTGCCAGCTGATGGGCCTTGGTGAGTTGGGCATGGGCCAGCTCGGCTTGCTCCTCGGCCAGGGCCTGCTTGGCTTGCTCGAGCAGTTGCTCTTCTTCCTTGGGGGCAAAGGCGGCGAAGTACTGGCGCAGGGTCGCTTCGTCCTGTGGACCTTCCAGGATGGCCTGCTCGTCCGGGCGGCCCTGATGGAACAGCACCAGTGCGGGCAGGGCCCGTAAGCCCAGCTGGTTACCCAGTGGCTGCAGCTGGGGGTCATTCATGTCGACCTTGGCCAGGGTCACCTGGCTATTGGCCGGGCCGACCAGGCTCTCCACCAGCGGGGTCATGCCCTGACATTCGGGCAGCTGGGGGGCGTGGAAATAGATGACGACCGGCTTCTTCATGGACGCATCGATCAGTTCGGCGTGAAAATTCTGGGGATTGATGTCGACGATCATGAGGCTGACTCTCGAAAAATGGTGTGAGCTAACATGGGGTCTATGGGGGTTGATTTCAAGGATTCATCCAGCAGGTAGCCGTTGACGCTGAGGGTCGGGGCCGCGAGGCTCAGCCAGCCGCGGCCGAACTGCCAATCTTGAACCTGATAGGACTGCGTATCGAGCCGATTATCCAGCCGCCAGCCTTCCTCTGGCACAAAACACACCTTGTCGAGTCCGGCAGCGATGCCGTCCCCCTGGGCTTTCAGCACCGCCTCCTTGCGTGACCAGAGCCGATAAAAGGCAGACTCCTGCTCTTGCACGGGCAGAGAGAGGAGCCACTTATATTCACTGGCTGCATAAAAGCGCTTGGCCAAGGGCAGAATGTGGCGGCGGCGCAGCCCCATCTCCACGTCCACTCCGAGTGGACCCTGCTGGCAGAGGGCGAGTGCCAGCCAGTCACCGCTGTGGCTGAAATTGAACTGCCAGGCGTGGCTGCACAGCACGGGTTTGCCGTGGGGACTGTTGCGAAACACCAGCTCATCGCTCGGGCAGTGCAGTCGCTCGGCCAGCATTCGGCGCAGCAACACCCGGCCGAGCAGGTACTCTCGCCGCCGACCTGGCTGCTGAATGCCATGCCAATGCTGATGTTCTTCCGCAGAGAGCTCACTCGATAGCGCGATCAGCTGGTCAGCGCCTATCTGGGCCGGTTTTAACAAATAGAGATCCGCTGAGATCATAATTTTTCACTTAAAAAAGAGGGTGAAGCAGCGATAAATGGCAGTTTTCACCAGCACTAATGACCGCTTTCGAGATTGTATATTGTTTGGGCATGATCACATTAATTATGAAAAATACTGCATTTCCTTGCAGAAATGTGATGTCGATAGGGATTTTCGCTTGCCTCGATAGAATTCTTGGATATAGTCGAGTGCTGTTGCCTTATAAATTGCCCTTTGCGGTCGTATTTTAACAATGTTTACTATTTTGCGGGGATAAAGGATTGCGCCACCTGATGCTACTGCTGGTCGCGCTCGGAATGGTGGGTTGTGCCTCGGCACCCCAGACCGAGGTCGCGAGTAAGATTGAAGTTTCCATGATGGAACCCGTGATTGAACCGGAAGCTTCGCAGACACCCGATGTAAACGAAATCCTGACCGTATATAAAGAGTGGCGTGGTGTGCCCTACCGCATGGGTGGGAGCAGCCAGCGAGGCATAGATTGTTCTGCCTTTGCGCGTGAAGTGTTCCGTAACGCCGTTGGCATCGAGTTGCCACGAGACACCCGCTCCCAGGTGCACGAGGGAACCCGGGTTGCAAAGCGGGATCTGATGGAAGGGGATCTGGTCTTCTTCAAGATAAGCAAGCGCCTGAATCATGTAGGCATTTATGTTGGCAACGGTGAGTTCATCCATGCCTCCACCCGAGCCGGTGTGACCCGCTCCAAACTGGATAATGCCTACTGGCGCGGCAAGTTCTGGCAAGCACGCCGGATAGAAATCTGAGTCAGGCTGGACAAACGGCTCGCAGTACGGACTGTTTCTCCAACCTCACTTGAACCGGGCTCAGGCAGCCCGGTTTTTTATGGCCGTCATTTAGACTTTCCGGGGCCAACTCTCTATAGTGTGGCCCCCCGTTCCTCGGCAGATCCAGCATGAAGACCCACTCCGATCGCAAATCCGGCTTGCACCCGCGCAATCGCCATCAGGCGCCCTACGATTTCGACGCGCTCTGTCAGCGTACTCCCGAGCTGTTGCCATTTGTCTTTACCAATGAGCACGGCACCCGCACGCTCGATTTTGCCGACCCTGCCGCCGTCAAGGCGCTCAACCGTGCCCTGCTGGCGCTGCACTATGGCATCAACCATTGGGATCTGCCGCCGGGTTACCTCTGTCCTCCCATTCCGGGGCGAGTGGACTACCTGCACAGGGTCGCGGATCTGCTGACGGAGAGTGCCGGTCAGCTGCCCACGGGCAAGAGTGTGCGGGTGCTGGATATCGGGGTAGGGGCGAATTGTATCTATCCGTTGCTGGGGGCCCGTGAATATGGCTGGCGCTTCGTGGGATCGGACATCGACCCCGTGTCGGTCAAGGCGGCAACCCTGCTGGCGAACAGTAATGGGTTGGGGGCTCAGATAGAGTGCCGCCATCAGAGCAATTCCAAGCACATTTTCCTCGGTATTATTGGTCCAAAAGAGCGTTTTGCACTGACACTCTGTAATCCCCCCTTCCATGCCTCTCTCGCCGAGGCGAGCAAGGGCAGCGAGCGCAAGCTGCGCAACCTCGGGAAAGCGGTGACAGGATCCCCTGTGCTCAACTTCGGTGGCCAGAAGGCGGAACTCTGGTGTGAAGGGGGAGAGGCGGCGTTTCTGGCCAGCATGATAAGCCAGAGCAAGGCGTTCGCCAGCCAATGTCTCTGGTTCAGCTCATTGGTATCGAAGAAAGAGAACCTGCCCGCCGCCAAGAAGGCGCTGGCTCAGCAGGGGGCATGTCAGGTACGGGTGATCGACATGGCGCAGGGCAACAAGGTGAGCCGCATTCTGGCATGGAGCTTCCTGGATGCCGAGGCGCATGCGCATTGGTGGTCCGCCGGGCAAAAATGATCGAAAAACGGGGCGCTGACGGTAAAAATATGCCGTATGGCGTCCTTTTATGGTTTGGCCTTTTCTCGTGACGTTGCCGTCAAGATAATCGTTTTTCCCATCTGAACGGCCTCTATTGCCCCCTCTGGTTAGTAGTTACTTTCACCTGCGGTACAGTTGTACGCCGAGATTTTTTTGCACTTACCATTGAAACTTTCATAAAATAGGACTGGTTAGACCTCTTTATAGGCTTTGAATCGAATAGGGATCGGTGAATGAAAGTTGTCGATTTTCTGAAACACAAGCGCGAAATACTGGCGCAGCACCCCTTTGAGCTCAAGGATTGGCTCTCTCCGGCGATCCGCGACTATTGGCGTGAGTTTCAGCAAAAGGCACATCTTCACCCTCTGCTGGGACGAGTGCTTGACCTGCAAATCGATCACCAATTTGTGCGGCGCCAAGGTGCCTCTCAGGCCCAGACGGTTAATCGCCAGCCGGCGCTGGCCGAAGGCGAGCTGATCGAGCTTGACGGCGAGGCGGCCAGCCTCTATGCCGAACTGCAGACCCAGATCGGGGAAGAGACCCATGTCGGTGAGTGGCTGCAGGTCAGCCAGTCGCTGATCGATCAGTTCGCCGCGGTGACGGGGGATCATCAATGGATCCACACCGATCCCGAGCGGGCAGCAGCCGAATCGCCGTTCAAGACCACCATTGCCCATGGTTTTCTGACCCTGGCCTTGCTGCCTCAATTGACCGGTTCGGTGGATGAGTCGACCCCGGAGTTTCCGAGCGCCCGCATGGTGGTGAATTTCGGTCTGGAGCAGGTTCGTTTCCCGTACCCGATCAAGGTGGACAGCAACATCCGGGCGCGCACCCGGCTCTCCAGAGTGACCCCCATCAAGGGTGGCCTCGAGCTGCTCAAAGAGATCAAGATAGAGATCGAGGGCATTCGCCGCCCCGGTTGCGTCATCGAATCGGTTACCCGAATCTATTTCTGACCTCGTCCTCTGAGGCAGATAAAAACAGGCCCACCTTGGTGGGCCTGTTTCGTTCCGGGTATTTACCGAGCGCGTGACTAGAAGCTGGCCCCCAGGGTGATGGTATGGCGCCACTCCTTGTCTCCCAAGCGCTCTCGTACCCCACCATAGTCGAGCCAGCTGTCGTCCCAACTCAGCTCGCTCGACCAGGAGAGGCGCAGGTGATCGTTGAAGTAGTACCTGAGCCCCAGATTGCCGTTGATGGTCTGGTTGCGAGTCAGGTAGGGGGAGGGTTGATCGAGAAACTTCTCGTAGTTGCCCTTGCTGAACAGCTCGAATCGCTGCTGCCACAGAGAGATTGGCTGGCGATAGTCCCAGCCCAGGCTGGCGACGGGATAGTTGATGATGCGATCTTCGAACAAGTCTGAATAGACCCACTGTTCTTGGGTGAAGTAGGCACGTTGCAAGCCGAGCTGACTGACCAGCTCCAACCGCCGCCGCTTGTCGTTCCAGAAGCGATAGCCCGGTCCCGAGGCATAACTCAGGTTCAGATAGTTGGTCTCTATCATGTCGTAGTCGGCATCAATGGAGGAGCGCAGGAACCAGTTGGCGTTGAAGAAGTAATCCAGCTTGGGGCTGAGCTTGTATTCATGGCTGTCGGTGACACTGTTCGACGTCTCGTAGATGTACTCCCCATCCAGGCTGTAACGCCAATCCAGGTTGGCCACCTCGGTGGAGGCCTTGAGATTGACGTTGTTGGTCTTCTTGTCGCTCTCCTTCAGTTTGACGTTAAGATCGGCGGTGCCGGTCAGCAGCCAGGCATTGAGCTCGTCCGGAGAGTCCAGCAAGGGGATGCCCGTCTTGGTCAAGGGCTTGGGCTGTTCCTGCTTGTCGAGCCGCCAGCGCTTGATGGCATCGCGCTGGACCCTCAGGGTCTGGCTATAGGGCAGGGCGATGGTCACCTGCTCGTCGCTTATCTCCTCAATGGTGCCGGTTAGACGATCGCCGTTATGCATCCACAGGATGTCAGCCATGGCCGCCGTGCTGGCACACCACAGGATCAAGCAGCAAGCCCCGTTTCTCATCCCCTTCATGGGGGAACGAGCGTTCAATCGCTGATGGGCTGGGGTAGCCCATTCTTGCTATCGAGCAGGCTGGTCACCCGAGCGCTGTCCACCTCGGGGGCGGCAATGAACTGTTCGACCTCGGCTGACAACACCAGGGGAGCACCCTCGGCCAGCTCTTCCTCGGTGCGAGACAGGGGGGAGTGCACCTCCAGCCAACGCTTGCCATCGGGCTCCAGCGCCGTCTTGACCGGCTGGTTGATCACCCGCACCTGAGTGCCGACCGGCACTATCTTGAACAGGGTCTCGATGTCATCGGGACGCAGGCGAATACAGCCCGCGCTGACCCGCAATCCGACGCCGAAATCCTTGTTGGTACCGTGGATCAGATAGTCCTTGTTGCCATAGCCGAGGCGCATGGCGAACTTGCCGAGGGGATTGTCTGGGCCGGGCGGCACCACGGCGGGCAGGTCGATGCCTTTTTGCTCCAGCCAGGACTTGCGCACCATGGGGCCGGGCACCCAGGTCGGATTGGGGTTCTTGGCGATGACGGTGGTGGTCATCTCCGGCGTCTCGCGGCCGATGTCACCGATGCCGATGGGCAGCACCATCACCTCCTGCTTGCCCTTGGGGAAGTAATAGAGCCGCAGTTCGGGCAGGTTGATGACGATCCCCTCGCGCGGTACATCGGGCAGCAACATCTGGGTAGGGAGGGTCAAGCGGGTGCCCGGAGTGGGTAAATAGGGATCTACCCCCGGATTTGCCTCGAGCAGCGCCAAAAAACCAATCTGGGTATGTTTGCCCACCAATTCCAGGTGGTCACCCTCTTGTACTATGTAATCTTCCAGCTCGCCGATGAGACGGCTGTTGGCCGGCGGGAGGGGATAGGTGATGGACCAGACCGGCGCGGCCCAGAGGCTGGCAGCGACCAGCAACAGTGAGACGATACGTGTATACAACATGGTTTTTCCTATCTGTATGCCGTGAGGGAGCGCTTCCCTCCCAAAAACGAACAGGGATTGTTAACCAATCCCCCGGTGATTACCAGCGCCGGGCCATGGCATCCCTGAGCCTGACTAATGCGCCATTGACCCTCTTTTTAGTGTGAAGACCGCCTGTACCCCGGGGCTCTGGCGCCGAGGCCGCGTTAGAACGACGGACTGGATATAGATGGGGATAGCGCGGGCAGTCGTCAAGTCTCGACATCTGGGGCGTGGCAGCGGCAGCCGCAACAGGGCGTGGGCTGGAAAAGGGGACTCTCGTCAGTACGTCTGGGTAGCCTGTGCTGATTTAATAGGCAGTCGTATGATCTACAACGATATTTACATTGATTTCCCGACTGGGGTTGGGTCAATATGAGTTCCCGTGGAGAGATGCCGGAGTGGCCGAACGGGATTGACTCGAAATCAATTGTGGTAGCAATACCACCCAGGGTTCGAATCCCTGTCTCTCCGCCATCTATACAGCCCAATCGATCATATCGGTTGGGCTTTTTCTTTATGTGCCGTTTGTGATCTTCCGGCAGAGACTGGGCGTCTCTGCCGGACCAGCCGTCAGCTCTTGCTGCGACTGGCGAGCTGGCGCAGCAGTTGGGTGCTCTGGTGCAGGCTCTGCTGTTGCAGCTCGTTTAGCGGGCACTGCTTGAGCACATACTCGGCGCTGGCCACCACCGTCTTCCAGCGCGGGGCCTTGGGCAGGGTGTCCAGGTTCAGGTATTTGTCGAGGGTGCGGGTCTGGGGGCTGGATCTGTCCATGTAGACGCGCCACAGCTTGCTCCTCTCCGCCAGCACTATCTTGCCCTTGCCGGTGCTCTGCTGCCAGGCATCCAGGGTGAGGCGCATGGTATCCACCAGGGCCCGGCGCAGCGGCTCGTCATCCTGTTGGCGGATAAGGTTGTCGGCAAGGGAGCGGAATTCCCCCCCCAATCGGCTCAGTTCCCCCAGCAGTTGGCCATCCTCAATGATCGCCTGACGGGACAGGCTTTTGAGGGCATTTTCTAGCGCCATCACCCGGTTGTCATCCTGACGGGATTCCGTGCTGAGGGTGAGGGCGAAGGCGCGTTGACCACCTAGGCTGATGGGCAGAGCGCGAGCATTGAGTTCGTCTTTCTGGCCGGCCACCAGGAAGGTCAGATCCTGCTCCTGGCATACCGTCATGTCGGGCCACTGGCTCGCCAAGGGGGAGGCCAGCCACTCATCCAGCGGCAAGCCCTCCATGGCTTCCGGCTCCTGGCCCAGCAGTCTTGCCAGCACCCGTGAGGCAAACAGCACAGTGCCTTGCTCGTCGATGAACACCATGGGATCGGCTCCTTCCCCGAGCAGGGTGAGCAGCCGCTCCTGATCCTGATGCAACTGATCCTGCAGGCTCAGGCGATGTTCAATCTCTTGCTTGAGCAGCCGGTTCTCCACCAGCGAGGCGCGGCCGGCGCGGGCCTCCAGCAGTGCCCTGACCCGAGCGAACAGCTCCTCCTTGCAGAACGGTTTGACCAGGTAGTCGTTGGCCCCGGCGTTGAAGCCTTCCTCGATGTCCTTTGGCTGATTGAGAGCGGTGAGCAGTAGCACCGGCAGTTGATCCTTGGGGTGCTGCTCGCGCAGGCGGCGACACACATCGAAGCCAGACAGGGTTGGCATCATCACGTCCAGCAAGATGAGGTCGACCGGCTCTTGCGCTAGCTTGGCGAGGGCATCGTGGCCATCGCTGCTCGGCAAGATGCGGTAGCCGCAGGGTTGCAGCAGGTGACGCAGGATGTGCAGGTTGATGGGCTCGTCATCCACCACCAGGATGAGGGGCGCATCGGCCGGCGGCAAGGGCAGGTCGTCACTCTCCCAGTCCGGCAGGATCAGCGGCTGCTGACGTACCAGCTGATGCTCCATCTGACGGCTGTCCAGCGTCAGACTGCCAGCCTTGCCGCTGGCCAGTGGCAAGGTGAAGGCAAAGGTAGAGCCGACACTGGGTTCACTCTCCACGCTGAGCTCACCTCCCATCAGATGCACCAGTTGGCGGGTGATGGAGAGGCCGAGCCCGGCCCCCTGCTTGCTTAGCTCCGGGCTCATCTGCACCAGCGGTTCGAAGATGTGCTCCAGGTGTTCCCGGGGTATACCGATGCCGGTGTCGGTCACCTTGATGCGCAGGAACTGGCCTTCAACCAGAGCGCTCAACACCACCTTGCCCTGAGGGGTGTACTTGATGGCGTTGCCCACCAGGTTGTAAAGCACCTGTTCGAGGCGCTGCTCATCGGCCAGCACAGGTGGCAGTTCGACCGGACTGATGTCCACCAGGGTGAGGGGCTTGGCCTGCACCAGATGCTGGCAGAGATCTAGCACCAGCCGGATCACCCCCTTGGAGGAGACGGGTTGGGGGTGGATTTCCAACTGGCCGTAGCGCATCTGGTGATAATCGAGCAGATCGTCCACCAGTCGGGCCAGGCCGTCGGCACTCTTGATGATGAGGCCGAGCTGCTTCTGCTGGCCCTCGGTCAGGTCCTGCTGGCTGGCGAGCATGGATTCCGCCATGCCCTTGATGCCATGGATGGGGGTGCGCAGCTCGTGGGAGGTGTTGGCGAGCAGCTCATCCTTGAGTTTGTCCGCCTGCTGCAGGCTCAGGTTCTGCTTGTGGGTCAGCTTGACCTGCTGTTGCAACTCTTGGGTCTGGCGCTCGATCAGCTCGATTTTGTCTTTCACCGAGCGCTGCATGTGGCGAAATGCCTGGGCGAGCCGGTCGATGTCATCGTCGGTGCGAGGGATGGTAATGGGGTGATCGAGCGCCCCGTCGGCCACCTGCTCGGCGGCGGCAGTGAGGGATCGCAGCGGCGCCGTGATGGAGTGGGAGAGCCAGCGCGAGAACAAGATCAGCAGCAGCAGCGAGCCGGCCCCCAGCAGGATCACTAGCGTCTCCAGCTGGCGGATGGGGGCATAGGCCTCGCTGGTGGAGATCTCAGCGACAAAAGCCCACTCGGTATCGAATACCTTGACCTGGGTATAGGCGGCCAGCACCTCATCATCGTGATAGGAAAGGAAGGGGCCAACTCCTTGCTCGCCAGAGAGCGCCTTGAGGATGAGCGGTGTCTGCAGCGGCCGGAAATTGGGGCTGAAGCTGTTCTCCACGCTGAACTCGGGGGCGAGCCAGGCGTTGGCCCGCATCCGCTTGTCCGGACCGATAAGAATGGTCTCACCGGTCTCTCCTAGCCCCTCCCGCTCCGCCATGATCTGGTTGAGCTTGTCTGGCAGCAGCTCGAAGATCACCACGCCGCGCACATAGTCGTACTGCATGACGGGGGCCGCGAGATAGGCGACCACCTGGCCGGTCAGCTCGTTGCGGCCAAAGTCGGTGAATTCGAAGATTTGCTGGGGCTTCTGGCCACCATCGAGGCGCCGCTTGATCTTGGCGAAGGTGTTGCCAAGGCCGCTCGCCTGATAGGGGCCCGAGAGCAGGTTGGTGGCAAAGTTGGCATGCTTGGTGACCGAATAGACCACGTCGCCATTGAGATCCACCAGGAAGATGTCGCTGTAGTTGGATTTGCGCACCATGTCGGCATAACCGCGATGAAAACGCTGATGCACCCGGCCGTACATCTCGTCGGCCAGGATCAGGGCGCTGATGGAGGGCTCGATGTCCACCTTGTCGTCGGGTTTTTGCAGCTGATCCCAGGAGCCCGGCACATAGCGGGCCTGGGCGCGGGCGCGGGCTTCTTGCGGGGTGGTGCCGAGCTTTTCGAAGGCACCGGTGAAACCATAGAAACGACCGATACTGTTGCCGGCAAAATCCTGCTGAGAGAAGTTGATGATCTGCTCTTTGAGGTTGCCGAAGTAATCTTCCAGCTGGCTCTTCTTGATGTTACGCACCGACACCAGATGATTAGAGGTCTGGGTGGTGAGATCCTTGCCGTGGCTGTAGAGGAAAAACAGGGTGACGACCAGGAAGGGCACCATGGCCAACATGAAAAAAGCCAGCATCAGCTGCGGTCTGAGCCCACGAGGCTTGAAGGTCCATTTCATCGTGTGATTTTCAATTGAGAATCCAGTTACTAAGCACCTCAAGTCTCTGATTAAAGACTAATCATTTCAATGACTTTATCTTAAATTCGCATGCTGGGTCACAACGGCTGGGGGAATTTTGGTCAAGCCGTTTAAAGCCTGAGCAAACAGTCGAGAAAAGTGCTGAAAGTCAGAAAAAAGGGTTGTGCCCGTGCTCGTGGTACGTATAATGCGCCTCGTTGTCAGGTAACTGGCACGCGGCAATAAAGCGGGAATAGCTCAGTTGGTAGAGCACGACCTTGCCAAGGTCGGGGTCGCGAGTTCGAGTCTCGTTTCCCGCTCCAATTTTTCATGGCACCAACCATAAACATCACTCTCAAGGTTCCATACCTTGTCAGCATGGCGCGTTAGCAAAGCGGTTATGCAGCGGATTGCAAATCCGTTTAGTCCGGTTCGACTCCGGAACGTGCCTCCATATCTCTCCTCGTTTTTCGTCATTCATGCCCTGTTTCAGCGTTGAAACCTCCTGTGCGGCATACCTATTTCACCTTGTTCAATATCCTTGCTGAGCGAGTAATTGCTCGCAGCCCTGCTGGCGCCACTCTCTTTGCAGATAACGCTCCACCTCGGCCGGTGATTGTCCCCTAAATTGGAAAGGTAGCTCGGCCGACACATCGGTCAGGTTAGCCATTTTTTGCTTCAGCTGGCCACATTGCCACAGACTGACCACGGGTGCTCCCTGATAAGCCAGTTCGATGGCATCTCCCTGATTGAGCTTCCACTCCTGCCATTGCGACCAGAGCAGCAAACCCAGCACGCTCAGGATCGCGACTTCTGCCAGTTTCATCTGTTGTTCTCCCACCACAGGTTGCCTGTCATCTAACTCTCGCCCAAAGAGTGGCTTTTGCCAGGCTTGTTACTCTTTGGTTAAATAATGTAACCCATTTTCACTTTTTGGTTTTTTGGCGGTTTTTTTACAAAAAAATGGGCTTATTGGTGTAGTAATCCTACAAAATGTGGAGTAATCTTTGTTCAGTGGTCTTACCAGTGAGGCGTTAAATCATGTTCCATCCATTCTCTCTGACTCAGATAATCCTTCGCCGTATCTTTGTGCTGCTGGTGGGCATTCTGGCCTTCCCGGTGATGCTGTTTCGCAGCGATCGCGCCCGCTTCTACAGCTACCTGCACCGCATCTGGAACAAGACCAGTACCAAGCCGGTGTGGCTCAAGATGAGCGAACGGGGTGAGCGGATCTTCTACTGATCCCCCTCTGTAAATAAAAAAGACAGCCTAGGCTGTCTTTTTTATTTTCGTCAACATCATGAAATCACTGCGCTTTTCTTTAATCTGTTGGCTGTGCGCCGACGCAATCCATGCTAAGCCACTGCGCTGCTTCTTCTCTGCCTTTCCCCACCCGGGCATGTCCGCCATCTCATCCCTATTTCCGGCATGTCACGTCGCCTGTCGCCCCGTGGACTCCGCTGTTTAGCACCCTGCTGACTGCTGAGGCAATCAAGACCCGGATTTTTCTGCAGGGTGGAGTTCGGCCAGCGCCGCCTGCAGGCGGCTGAGGCCAATGGGCTTGAACAGGCACTCATCCATGCCGGCGGCAAGGCAGAGCTCCCGCTCACGGGGCAGAGCATGGGCGGTGAAGCCCCAGATGGGCACTGTGTGGCCACGGGCCCGCAGGTGGCGGGTCAATTCGAAGCCATCCATCACCGGCATCTGGCAGTCGGTGATGACGAGATCGAAGTCGTGGCTGCCGACGGCTCGCAGCGCCTCCAGCCCGTTGCCGCGCACGCGAACCTCGTGGCCAAGATGCTTGAGTTGCTGGCGCAGCAGTGTCTGGTTGGCATGGTTGTCATCCACCACCAGGATCCGTAACGACCTCTGCTCGATGGCCTCATGGCGGATGAGGAGAGGAGCGGGACGCAGGCTGGTCGAGGCCGCCAGCGTCAACGGTAGCCGGACATCGAGCCGGGTGCCCACACCGACCACACTGCTGACCCCGATGTGGCCGCCCATCATCTGGCACAGCACCTGGGCGATGTTGAGGCCAAGGCCGGTCCCCGCGAACTGATAGGGGGAGTGGGCGCGATAGAAGGGATCAAACAGCAGCGGCAGCTTGTCGGCCGGGATGCCGACCCCGCTGTCGGTGATGATCAGCCGCAGCACGGGCGTATGCGGGTCATCTTGCACCAGGCTGGCGCTGAGGCTGACCTCGCCCCGTTCGGTGAACTTGATGGCATTGCTCAGCAGATTGAAGATGATCTGGCGCAGGCGCAGCGGGTCGACCAGCACCTGCGGCAACGGCTGGATCGCGAGATCGATGCGATAGTTCAGCCCTTTCTGCTCGGCCATGCTGGTGAACACCTGGGCGACCGATTGCAGCAGCGGCGTGAGCTCGCAGGGCTGTGGAACCAATGTCATCTGACCCGCCTCGATGCTGGATATATCCAGCACGTCCCCAATCAGATCCAGCAGGCCGTTTGCCGATTCAGAGGCGATGCGCAGCTGCTCGCCGGTATGGAGCGACAGTGCGGGATCCTGGATGGCGAGCTCCAGCATGCCGAGAATGGCATTCATGGGGGTGCGGATCTCGTGGCTCATGGTGGCGAGGAAGTCGCTCTTGGCCCGGCTCGCCAGGTCGGCCTGCTCCTTGGCCAGACGCAGTGCCTCCTCCATCGTCTTGCGCTCAGAGATGTCAATCCAGCCGTTGATCACCCCGCGGATGGCCCCCTGATTGTCGCAATAGGGCACCATCCAGTGGTAAGTGCAGACGCTGCTCCCCCCCCGGTTGAAGATGCGATCGGTGAAGATGGGCTGGCCCTCTCGCAGCACCCGTGCAAAGTCTTGCTCCAGGGTGGCGATGGACTCGGCATCGATCCGGCCACGCAGCCCCTCGACCAGTGACTTGCCCAGCACCTCCTCCGTTTTCGCCTCGAGCAGTGCCAGATACTTGCTGTTGCACAGCAGCACGGTGCCGCTCTTGTCTCGCACCACCATGGGGTGGGGCAGGCTCTCCCCCAGCGCCTCGATGAAGTTGATATGGGCTTCCAGTTGCTGGCGGGAGGCTTGCTCCGAGTGGGCCAGCCGGTTGAGCATGCGGTTGCGATAGAGCAGCAACAGGGCGAGACCGAGCAGGATCGCCACCAGCAGGTAGATGTAGTCGGCATGGCGCTCCATGAAGCTGGGGGTGGGCAGCTTACGGTTACGCCACTCATAGCTCATCATCGCCAGCTCGTTGGGGGAGATGGAGAGGATGGTCTTGTCGAGGATCTGCAGCAGCATGGCGTTGTCCTGCCCGCTGGCAAAGCCCATCCGGATAGGTTCATCATCGGCGGGACCGGCGATGCGCAGCCTGCTCAGATGACCATTGTCGATCACATGCTGGGCGAAGTAGAGCGGCACTATGGCGGCGTCGAGCTTGCCTTGGTTGACGGCTTGCATCGCCTGCTCGGCACTCTCCATGACGCTGAGCTGGCTGCTCGCAAGCTGACTGGCGAGGGGATTGTAGCGGGTGACGCCCACCTTCTTTCCGGCCAGACTCGGCAGGCCGTCGATGCTCTGGTCGCTCTGCTGGGCGAGGATCACATAGATGTCGTCGCTGGCGTAGGGGAGTGACGGCTGCAGCCGATAGCGCTCGGCCACGGGCTGGGAGATGGCACCGATGAGATCGACCCGCCCTGCCTGTATGGCCTCGCTGAGCCGCTGCTCCGAGTTGAAGGAGACAAACTCGAAGTGGAGACCGGAGCGCTTGCTCACCTTGGCCAGCATGTCGACCGTCATGCCGGTCAGCTGATCGTCGTAATCCCTGACGCCATAGGGATACAGGTTGTCCATCAGCCAGACCCTGATGGGGGGCGCCTGTTGCAACCAGGCCAGCTCGGCGGCGTCATAGAGCTCGGTCGGGTGATC
Organism: Aeromonas tecta; assembly: GCF_000820185.1. Lineage (GTDB taxonomy): Bacteria > Pseudomonadota > Gammaproteobacteria > Enterobacterales > Aeromonadaceae > Aeromonas > Aeromonas tecta. Next base: position 72,088 of record NZ_CDCA01000045.1, on the reverse strand, counting down.
GATGATGTCGCGAATGGGCCCGTTCCATTGACTGAAGATCAGGTTGCGGGTTACGTCACCTATGTCTTGCAGGGCGTGGTTGATGAGGCTGAGCAGTTGGGGTGTGCGGGCGGAGACCGCGAAGCGAAAGTCGGTGGAGGCCAGGCTCGGCTGCGCCTCGCCGCGGGGCTTGAGGCTATCGAAGCGCTCGCTGTTGAGGTAATACATCGAGTGGATGTCGCTGAGCAACAGCTCCTGCCGGCCAAAGAAGACGGCGTCGAAGGCGGCCATGTTGGAGGGGTAGGTCACCAGGCGGAGCATGGGGTAGTAGCGTTTGAACTCCCGCGGATCGACGTAGCCCTGCACGGTGGCGACGCTCTGGCCTGGCGTAAACAAGGGGCCCTGGCGCTGCCGCTGGGCCGAGAAGACCGGAGTGTTGTTGAAATAGCGCTGGCTGAGCCGGATCTCCTGCCTGTCGGTGTCGGCCAGGGTCAGATTGCCTAGGTTGACGATGTCGACCTCGCCACTGCGCAGGGCCGCGAGCGCACTCTGCTTGTCGGCGAAGATGTGCAGTTTGAGCGGTTTTTGCAGGGTATTGGCCAGGATATTGAGGTAATCGGCGGAGATCCCCTCGAAGCGCGTGTCCGAGACGATCATGCTGAACGGGCGGTAGTCGTGTTGCAATATACCAACGCGCAGCAGCTTGGTCTGCTTCAGCCAGCGCTGCTCGGCCGGGCTCTGGGGGAAATGGCTGTTCTGGGCACCGTGGCGGCTGTGCAGCGTCAACGCCTGTGAGGGCAGGGCGAGCAGCAGGCAGAGCAGGCTCAGTGATCGAAGAAGGTTCATCATGCCACCCGGGTTGCGACAGTCGTCCTTGTCGGTCAAATGGGCCAGAAAGCGGCATTCTATCGGAAAAATCTTACTATGAGTCCCTCGTTTCGGCATTTTTGCGTGATAGCGACACGAAAAAATGGCGGGACTTGCCCGCCATTGATACTGATTATCAGTCGACCGTCGGCCGCATTCACTTAGCCGAACTGATAGGAGCCCATGTAGAGGCTGCCGTAGTCCCAGCTGTCGTGCAGCTTGCGGGGCTTGTCCTGGCCGGCGGCGCCCAGTGCCACGAACAGCGGGCGCAGGTGATCGTCGTGGGGATGGGACTCCACGGCGCCCGGCGCGCGGGCCCGGTAATCTTCCAGTGCGGGGCGATCCCCCTCGGCCATGGTTTGCTCCAGCCAGTGGGCAAAGTCGCTCGCCCAGGCGGGAACGGGGGAGCCGTCCGGCCCGAGCGCCCGCAGGTTGTGGGTGATGGCGCCGGAGGCGAGGATGCCAATCCCTTGCTCGCGCAGGGCCTGCAGGGCTGCCCCCAACTGCCACAGCTGGGCCGGCGTGAAGTTGGCCGGGATGGAGAGCTGTACCAGCGGGATCTCGCTGGCCGGATCCATCAGGGAGAGCGGCGACCAGACGCCGTGGTCCAGCTCGCGTTTGACCGGGGTGGCGGCCAGACCGGCAAGCAGCAGCTGATCGCTCACCGCTTCTTGCAGCCAGGCCGGGCTGGTGGCGGGCCAGCGGATGCTGTAGAGCGGGTCCGGGAAGCCGTAGAAGTCATACATCAGCGCCGGCTTGGGCTCGACGTTGAGTTGCAGATCGGTGCGGCTGAACCAGTGAGCCGAGATCACCACCAGGCCCTTGATACTACCGAGTCGCAGGTTTTTCAGAAACTGGGTGGCAGGTTGATCACGCAGAACCAGATCCGGGGCGCCGTGGGAGATGAACCAAACGGGAGCGACAGTCATGATAAGACTCCTTGTTGGCAGTGTGGGCACAACCGGCCGTCACCGCATGAAACGGGATCAGGGCACAGGGCCACTGACATTGAAGTCATTATCTGCTCAAGTTTTATGGTTAACAATCCAATGCTATGTGTAATCACTGTTCACTTTTGGTTGATAGTGGCGGCGTTGGCAGCCATGTCAGGGGAGCTGAAAACCATCAGGCCAGCGGGTTGCGCTGGCCTGATGGTGACTTCTTGGCGATGGCTGACTCGCTGGATAGCAGCAGTTCCACATCGAAGCTAAGCACTGTGCTTCGCGGGATCTTGTTACTGAATACCCAGCAGCTCCACGTCGAAGATAAGGATGGTGCTTCGCGGGGATCTTGTTACTGAATGCCCAGCAATTCCACGTCGAAGATAAGCACGGATCCCGGCGGGATCTTGCCGGCGGCGCGATCGCCATAGGCCAGGTTGGCGGGGATGTAGAATCGGGTCTTCTCCCCTTCCACCATCAGCTGTACCCCTTCAGTCCAGCCGGCGATCACTTGGTTCAGACCAAACTCGATGGGCTCGCCGCGGGCGACCGAGCTGTCGAAGACGGTGCCGTCCAGCAGCTTGCCCTCGTAGTGCACCTTGACCTTGCTGGTGGCGGTGGGGTGCACAGTACCGGTGCCCGGAGTCAGCACTTCGTATTGCAGACCGGAGGCCGTAGTGGTCACCAGCGGTTTCTCCTTGTTGCTGGCGAGGAACTCGGCGCCCTGGCGCACGTTCTCTGCCGCCAGCTTTTTGTTGTTGGCACTGGAGTAGAAGTAGTAAGCCGCCCCGGCAATCAGCAGCGCGATCAGAATGAATTTCATCAGTTTTTCCTATTCCCTGTACAAAGAATGCAATGAGAGCGGCATCTTATCCCAGCCACGCAGAGAGGGCGAGTCGGGAGGCCGGAGGATGTGATAGTGAAGACAGATAGTGCAGACAGATAGCGCAGACAAAGGAGGAGAGTGACCTTTGCCCTCTCTCCGTTGGCTGGTTCTGTTGGAGGCCATGCCCAATGGCGAGGGGAGGGCGTTGCCATTCCCCCCTCGCGCCTGAGCTCGGCTTACTTGACCGCCACCATCATCAGGGCGGGCAGGGCGAAGAAGAGCCCACCCACATAGCCAAGGGCCAGCAGCTTGTTCTCGCTGCCCACCCGGGCCAGTGTCTCGGCCGCCTTGATGGGCAATTCCCGCAGGAAGGGCACGCCATAGATGAGCGCCACGGCGAACAGGTTGAACAGCACGTGCACCAGGGCGATGGTCAGCGCCAGCTGGGCACCGGCGCCGCTGATGGCGGTGGCCGCCAGCAGGGCCGTGATGGTGGTGCCGATGTTGGCGCCCAGGGTGAAGGGGTAGAGCTGGCGAGTGCTGAACACGCCGCCGCCGGCCAGCGGGATCATCAGGCTGGTGGTGGTGGAGGAGGACTGCACCATGACGGTGACCAGGGTGCCGGAGGCGATGCCGGTCAGCGGACCACGGCCCAGCGCTTTGTGCAGCAGCTCCTTGGCGCGGCCGACCATGACCCGTTGCAGTATCTTGCCGAGGCTGGTGACGCAGCCGAGGATCAGCAGGATACCGATGGCAATGGTGGCGATGGCGGGGCCCTTGCCCGGCAGGAAGGCGGCGGCCTGGTCGATAAGGTCCAGCGCCGGCGAGATGATGGGTTTCATGAAATCCATGCCCTTCATCGACATGTCGGCCGACCCCATCAGCAGGTTGGCGAGCCACTCTGCACTCTGTTGCAGCAGACCGAACATCAGCTCGAGCGGCAGGAAGATGAACACCGCCAGCAGGTTGAAGAAGTCGTGCACGGTGGCGGCGGCGAAGGCGCGGCGGAACTCTGCCCTGTCCCGAATATGGCCAAGGGAGACGATGGTATTGGTGATGGTGGTGCCGAGGTTGGCGCCCATCACCATGGGGATCGCCATCTCCATGGGCAGGCCGCCCGCCACCAGGCCGACGATCACCGAGGTGACGGTGCTGGAGGATTGCACCAGGGCGGTGGCCAGGATGCCGAGCAGCAGGGCGACGAAGGGGTTGTTGGCGAAGGCGAAGATCTGGGCCGCGCCCTCGGCGCCACCGGAGAAGCCTTTGAAACCGTGGGAGACGGCCCCGACGGCGACCAGGATCAGGTAGATCAGGGTGATGACAGCCAGCCAGTTGAACAGTGGGCCAGTGCGAAGGGTCTGCTGTTGTGGGGAAGATGGGGTGCTGTGCATGATGCCTCTGGGCAGTCTGTGAAAATGGACGGGCGCATTACAGCAAGGCTCCATGACAGAAATATGACAACGTGACATTTTTATGATGGTTTGATGACAGCCCTCTCATTACTGCTCATCGGTTGTGGTGTAGCGACATATCATGCTGATTAATATTTGATTGGTAGTGAGTTGAACTGATGTAGCGGATGGATGCGTTAGAAACTGACGGAGGGCGCGCGAAACGGCGGCCGGTCCGGTAACATCCCGCTGCCTCAGGAGGTAAACTGCGCGGTCATTTATTCGCAATTGTGAGTCTGTCATGAAGCCTTGGTCCCTCCTGCTCTTTCCCCTGACCCTGATCGCCCTCCCGTCCCATGCCGATATCCTCTCCTCCGGTTGCAGCGCCGAACAGGTGGCCATCGGCTCCGCCGTCAACAGCACCACCGGCGTTAACAGCCGTTGCTCGGCGGCGAGCGCCAAGCAGCGGGTAGACAATGCGGTCAACGATCCCGCCGGTTACGCCAAGCGCAAGGCGGCCCAGGCCACCGGCGTGGACGAGGCCTACAACAAGGCGAAGAACACCCAGCAGCGAGTCGAGAACGCGGTGGACGATCCCGCCGACTACGCCAAGCGTAAGGCGGCTCAGGCCACCGGGGTGGACGAGGCCTACAACAAGGCGCGCAACAGCAAGCAGCGGGTCGAGAATGCGGTGAACGATCCCGCTCAGGCGGCGGGCCGGGCCGTACTGCGCAGGAGCGGTGCATACTGATTTGCACCGTCAGCGGTGTGTGCGGCGCCATCAGCGACGCAAATGAAAAAGGGGAGCCACGGGCTCCCCTCTTTGCATCATGACGGATGTTTACTGGCCGTCGGCCGCTTCCTCGTACTGACGGAAGGGGATGCGGAATACCGCGAGGCGCAGGAACAGATAGGTCACCCCGATCCCCGCCCAGATGAGGCCAAGTTCGAGGGAGCTCTGCTCCAGGTTGATCCAGAGCGCGCCGATAGTGGCGGCGCCTAGCAGCGGCAACACCAGGAACAACAGGTGATCCTTGAGGCTCTTGTTGCGCTTCTCGCGCACCCAGAACTGACCGATGACCGACAGATTGACGAAGGTGAAGGCGACCAGGGCGCCGAAGTTCACCAGCGCCAGCGCCATGTCCAAGTCGAACGACACGGCGGAGAGGGCCAAGGCGCCCACCATCAGTACGTTGATGGCGGGAGTGCGGTATTTCGGGTGGATGTAGCCAAACACCCGCTCCGGGATCATGCGATCCCGTCCCATCACGTAGAGGATGCGCGACACCCCGGCGTGGGCCGCCATGCCGGAGGCCAGCACCGCCACCGTGGTGCACACCAGCACCACGCTCTGGAAGAAGGCGCCGCCGACGTAGAGGGCGATCTCGGGCAGCACCGCATCGGGCTCCTTGAAGCGGGCCAAGTCCGGGAAGTAGAGCTGCAGGCAGTAGGAGACCACCACGAAGATGACGCCGCCGATGAGGGCGGTCAGCACGATGGCGCGCGGGATCACCTTGCCGGCGTTGGGAGTCTCTTCGGAGAGCGAGCTCAGACCGTCGAAGCCGAGGAAGGAGAAGCAGAGAATGGTGGCGCCGGTAAACAGCGGCAGCATGCTGGCAGATTCCACATGGAACGGGCGGCTGCTCATCAGGGTGCCGGCACCCTCACCGTGATAGATGCCCCAGCCCATCAGGCCGATGAAGAGGGTGATGATGGCAATCTGGATCACCACGATGAAGCCGTTGAAGTTGGCGACCAGGTTGATGCCGCGCAGGTTCAGGAAGGTCATCACCGTCACCAGGCCGAAGATGAAGATCCAGGGATCGACCCCGGGGAACATGGCGGTCAGGTAGATCTTGGCCAACAGGATGTTGATCATCGGCATGAACATGTAGTCGAGCAGGGATGACCAGCCGACCATGAAACCGACGTAGGGGTTGAACACCTTCTGGGCATAGGTGTAGGCGGAGCCCGCGGAGGGGAAGCGGCGCACCAGATGGCCATAGCTGAACGCGGTCAGCAGGATGCCGCCCAGCGCCAGCAGGTAGGCGGTGGCGACGCGGCCGTCGGTGATGTCACCGACGATGGCGAAGGTGTCGAACACGGCCATGGGGGTCAGATAGGCCAGGCCCATGACCACCACTTGCCACATGCTGAGGGTTTTTTTCAGACGAACGGGTTGCTGGCTCACTCAGGCTTCCTCCTTACGTGCGCTGCAGGAAGTTGAATGGCTTGAGGCCATGGGACTGGTTTCACGCATACGCATCGCATCGGTATGCAGACCACAGACGTTGGTCGAGTGACGACCAAAGCAGGTTCCGGTGACAACCGGAGACAAAGCCAATAAGAGCCCCATGTTTTTCCTCATTGCGGCATTAGGTCCATCTGAACCTAGATATCATTTCCGGAAGTGTTCCGGCCTCGAAGTAGACATTTGTTTTCAAAATGAAAAATAACCGATGTGAGGATCACATCGGCTATTCAAATCGGCGCGCATTTTGCCCCAGATGGGGGGGGATGACAAGCCAGGATCGGCATTCCCGGCAAGAGAATGATCAATGACCGGGTTTACATCAATAAATGGCCGCTATTCCGGTGTCGACGCAATGGAGGTCAGCCCGCTGCTGGCAAGGCCTGCCGCCGGGGTGGCCGGCAGCGAAACCCGCCAGACGGTGGTGCGCAAAAACAGGTAAAGCGCGCCGATGGCAGCCCAGACCATGCCCAGGATGAGGGAGGTCTGCTCCAGGTTGAGCCACAAGACGGCGACAGTCCCGGCGCCGCACAAAGGCAGCACCAGGTATTGCAGCCGATCCTGCCAGGTTTTGTTGCGGCCCTGGCGCACGTAGTAGCAGGAGATCACCGACAGATTGACCACGGTGAAGGCGACCAGGGCGCCGAAGTTGATCAGCGCGAGGGCGATTTCCAGATCGAAACTGACGGCCGACAAGGCCAGCAAACCGACCAGCAGGATGTTGAACACCGGGGTCCGCCATTTGGGATGGATATAGCCGAAGGTGCGCTGCGGCAGTACCTTGTCGCGCCCCATCACGTAGAGGATGCGGGAGACGCCGGCGTGGGAGGAGAGCCCGGAGGCCAGCACGGCCACGCAGGCGCACACCAGCACCACGCTTTGGAACAGTTTGCCGCCGACATAGAGGGCGATCTCCGGCAGCACCGCATCCGGCGCCTGGAAGCGCGAGGCATCCGGGAAGTAGAGCTGCAGGGCGTAGGCCACCACCACGAAGATGAGGCCCCCCAGCAAGGCGGTCAGGAAGATGGCCTTGGGGATCACCTTGCCCGCCTCCGGTGTCTCCTCGGACAGCGCACTCAGGCTGTCGAAACCGAGGAAGGAGAAGCAGAGGATGGTGGCGCCGGTCAGCAGTGGCAGCAGTTCGGTGCCGCTGCTGTAGATGGGCTGCAGGCTGACGGTGCCGAGCCCTTCCCCCTGATAGATGCCATGGGCGAGCAGGCCGAGGAAGACCAGCATGATGGCTATCTGGATGAAGATGATGATGCCATTGAGGTTGGCCACCAGATCGATGCCGCGCAGGTTGATGGCCGTCATCAGCACCGTCATGCCGAGGATGAAGATCCAGGGCTCGACGCCGGGGAAGAGGGCGCTCAGATAGATCTTGGCGAGCAGCATGTTGATCATCGGCAGGAAGATGTAGTCGAGCAGCGACGACCAGCCCACCAAAAAGCCCACCACCGGGGAAAACTCCCGTTGGGCATAGGTGTAGGCCGAGCCCGCGATCGGGTAGTGACGCACCATCTTGCTGTAGCTGGAGGCGGTAAACAGTACCCCGACCAACGCCAGCAGGTAGGCGGTGGTGACGTGACCCTGAGTGATGTCGGTGACGATGCCGAAGGTATCGAACACCACCATGGGGGTCATGTAGGCCAAGCCCATCACGACCACTTGCCAGAGGGTCAGGGTTTGTTTCAGTCGCGCAGGGCGTGGGGCCATAGGGCCAGTCTCCTAGAATGCAGTGGTAAAGAGCCCTGAAGGGCTCCATGACAGGGTGACCGCTCACAAAGGGAGCCAAGTGCTCCTGTCATCATTTTTTGGGGGCGAAATGATACCGTATCTGCAGGCCATCCGCGATGGACGGCCTGCAGTTATCTGACGATATCCTTCGTACGGGCAGGAAAACCCGGACACTAGCCCTGACTGGCGGCGCTCAATGCTTGCTCCAGTAAGTCGAGTCCCTCGTCGATCAACGCCGGGGCGGCGGTGAGGGGGGCGAGGAAGCGGATCACGTTGGCACGCACGCCGCAGGCCAGCAGCACCAGGCCGCGCTTGCCGGCCTCGGCCACCAGCCGCTTGGTGAGATCCGGGGCGGGTTGGCTGGCATCGCGCCCCTTGACCAACTCCATGGCTACCATGGCGCCGGGGCCGCGGATGTCGCCGATGCAGTCGAAGCGCTCCGCCAGCTGATGCAGCCGCGCCTTGATCTGCTCACCCTGGCGCAAGGCCTGCTGGTTGAGCTTCTCCTCCTCGATCACCTCCAGCACCGCCAGGGCGGCGGCGCAGGCGATGGGGGAGCCGGCATAGGTGCCGCCGAGGCCACCGGGTTTGGCGGCGTTCATGATCTCGCTCTTGCCCACCACGGCAGACAATGGGAAGCCGCCCGCCAGGCTTTTCGCCAGGGTCATGATGTCCGGCTCGACGCCGCTGTACTCGGTGGCGAAGGTCTTGCCGGTGCGACAGAATCCGGTCTGGATCTCGTCGCAGATGAGCACGATGCCGTGCTGGTCACAGATCTTGCGCAGGGCCTGCATGAAGCTTGGGCTGGCGACATAGAAGCCACCCTCACCCTGCACAGGCTCCAAGATGATGGCGGCGACCCGGGCCGGCTCGATGTCCGAGCTGAAGCAGAGATCCAGCGCCGCCAGGGCCTCGGCCTCGCTCACGCCCAGGTAGTCGGCTGGGAAGGGCAGGTGATAGACCTCCCCCGGGAAGGGACCGAAGCCGGTCTTGTAGGGGACGACCTTGCCGGTGAGCGCCATGCCCATCATGGTGCGACCGTGGAAGCCGCCCTTGAAGGCGATGGTGCCGCTGCGACCGGTGTGGGCGCGGGCTATCTTGATGGCGTTTTCCACCGCCTCGGCGCCGGTGGAGAGGAACAGGGTGCGCTTGGGGGTCGGTCCCGGCACCAGGGCGTTGAGCTTCTCCGCCAGCTCGATGTAGCCGGAGTAAGGGGTGACCTGGAAGCAGGTGTGGCTGAACTTTTCGAGCTGCTCGCGCACCGCGGCGAGCACCTTGGGATGGTTGTGGCCGGTGTTGAGCACCGCGATGCCGGAGGCGAAATCGATGTAGCGATTGCCTTCCACGTCCCACAGTTCGGCGTTTTTTGCCCGCTCGATAAAGACCGGCAGCAGGGTACCGACGCCCTGTACCACGGCCGCTTCACGGCGGGCTTGCCACGCCTGGTTTGAATGCTGTTCTGACTGACTCATCTTTCCTCCCTGAGGGGCCGTTGCCCCGGATAATCCTGTGCCATCTGGCTATCAATTGACGTCGCTTGCCATCAGTTAGCGGAGCGACATATCGGTTTTGGGGCGCTGGCGGCGCGTTAGGGGGCTGTTCTGGCCCTGTGCGGCGGTCGGTGCGCCCCAATATCTATCTGTAAAAGCGATGGATTGGCATGAGAGGCATCTTTTATTCAGATGCCTCTGCCTGCCATCAGCCTCAGCGAATGCCGCCAAAGCAGAGATATTTGGTCTCGAGATACTCCTCCAGTCCCTCGGCCGCCCCTTCCCGGCCAAGGCCGGACTCCTTGATGCCGCCAAAGGGCGCCAATTCGGTGGAGATGATCCCCTCGTTGATGCCCACCATGCCGTATTCCAGCTGCTCGGCCACCCGCCATACCCTGGCGATGTCGCGGCCATAGAAGTAGGCGGCCAGCCCATAGGGGGTGTCGTTGGCCAGCGCGATGGCCTCGGCCTCGGTCTCAAAACGTACCAGAGGCGCGACCGGCCCGAAGATCTCTTCGTCCAGGATGGGGTTGCCCTTGGTGACCCCGGTCAGGATGGTCGGGCTGTAGAACAGCGGACCGGCGGGATGGGGCTCGCCACCCACCAGCACCTTGGCGCCGGCGGCCTCGGCCTGCTTGACCAGGCTCGCCACCTTGTCGGCGGCGGCCGGGTTGATGAGGGGGCCAATCTGCACGCCTTCGCCGAGGCCATCGCCGACCTTGAAGGCGCGCACGGCGGCGGCCAGTTTATCGGCGAAGGCGTCGTAGACGCTGGATTGCACCAGGATGCGGTTGGCGCAGACGCAGGTCTGGCCCGCGTTGCGGTACTTGGAGGCCAAGGCGCCTACCACGGCGGCATCGAGATCCGCGTCGTCAAACACGATGAAGGGGGCGTTGCCACCGAGCTCCAGCGACAGCCGCTTCATGGTGTCGGCACACTGGCGCATCAACTGCTTGCCGATGCGGGTGGAGCCGGTAAAGGAGAGCTTGCGCACCTTGGGGTTGCTGCACAGCTCGTTGCCCACCGTCGCCGCCTGATGGGAGGTGACGATGTTGATGACCCCGGCAGGGATGCCGGCGGCTTCGGCCAGCACCGCCAGTGCCAATGCGCAGAGCGGCGTCTCGGCGGCGGGCTTGATGACGATGGTGCAACCGGCCGCTAGCGCCGGGCCCGCCTTGCGGGTGATCATGGCGATGGGGAAGTTCCAGGGGGTGATGGCCGCGACCACACCCACCGGCTGCTTGATGGTGGCCAGACGCCTGTCGCCTGAGAAACCCGGGATGGTGCGGCCATAGGCACGCTTGCCTTCCTCGGCGAACCACTGGATGAAGCTGGCGCCGTAGGCCACTTCGCCCTTGGCTTCGGCGAGTGGCTTGCCCTGCTCCTGGGTCATGATGCGGGCGAGCTCGTCCTGATTGGCCATGATGAGCTCGAACCAGGCAGAGAGCTTGTGGCTGCGCTCCTTGGCGGTGAGGGCGGCCCAGGCCGGTTGAGCGGCATGGGCCGCGTCGATGGCGCGCCTCGTGTCGACCTCGTTCATGTCGGGCACCTGGACGATGACCTGACCGGTGGCGGGATTCTGTACCGCGAACTGGCGCCCGTCATGCGCCTCGCACCAGCGACCATCTATATAGGCAAGGGACTTGAGCAAGGCGTGAGCCTGAACGGGTTGTGATGCTGACATAGCAGGAGCCTCGATTGTGGGTCTGGGTGGCCAACTCATTTCGCGGTGCCACCGTATAGAATAATAAGCACATGACGACCATAAATTGAGCCGAAATGTTTTTCAAGTGTTAAATATATTTGAGTAAATGGGGTGCTGCATGCTAGAAATGGTGCTGTCAGGGCAATTCTATCGGTTTTTACCGTCCTGGGTGTGCAAAATAATGAACAGTTGTGGCTGTGCAGGATAACGAACACCAGGGTGGAATTGGTCCGCTATTTTAACCAGATGGCTCGCAGGACTTGAACGAGCACTCACGCAGGCACACAAGGAGGTGAGTGATGCTGCAACCACAAGGAGAGGCCCAGTGGCAGGCCATGACGGATAACCCGTTGGCTGACAAAGGGATAGATAAAAGCATGGGAGAGCGCCTCGCCATTACCCGGCGCCGGCTTGGGCTCTCCCAGCGGCGAGTGGCCGAGCTGAGCGGGCTGACCCATGGCGCCATCTGCATGATAGAGCAGAACAAGGTGAGCCCGTCGGTGGCCTCCTTGCAAAAGCTGCTGAGCGTTTATGAGCTGCCGCTGTCACGCTTCTTCGCCGAAGAGGAGGCGCGGGCGCCGACCGTGGTGATCAAGTCCGACCAACTCATCGAGCTGGGCAGCCAGGGGGTCTCCATGAAGCTGGTGCACAACGGCAACAACCGGCGCCAGCTCGGCTTCATGCTGGAGACCTATTCCCCCGGCACGGACACCGGGGGTCAGGTCAAGCATCTGGGGGAGGAGGTCGGCACCGTGTTGGAAGGATCGGTGTTGCTGACCCTGGCTGGACAAACCTACCAGCTCAGCGCCGGGGACAGCTATGTGATAGACACTGGCGAGCCCCACAGTTTCAGTAATCCGTCGGGGGAGACCTGTCGCATCGTCAGCGCCCATACCCCGGCCAACTTCTAGTGTTGGAAAAGAACCGGTAAGGAAACAAGGATCATGACCGAACATGTAAACAGTTACTACGCAGCCAGCGCCAATAAACATGCGCCCTATCCGACCCTGACTGAGCAGCTGGAGTGTGATGTGTGCATCATAGGGGCGGGTTATACCGGCCTCTCCAGCGCCCTGCATCTGGTGGAGAAAGGCTACTCTGTGGTGGTACTGGAGGCGGCCAGGGTCGGCTTTGGCGCCAGCGGCCGCAACGGTGGTCAGATAGTCAACTCCTACAGCCGCGACATCGACACCATCGAAGCGAACTGCCCGCCGGATCAGGCCAGGCTGCTCGGCTCCATGCTGTTTGAGGGGGGCGACATCATCCGCGAGCGCATCAAGCGCTACAACATCCAGTGCGATCTGCAGCAGGGCGGGGTCTTTGCCGCCGAGACCGAGCGTCAGTTGCATGAGCTCAAGGCGCAGCAGGCACGTTGGCAGAAGTGGGGCAACGAGGATCTGACGTTGCTCGATGCTGACGGGATCCGCGAAGTAGTAGCGAGCGATCGCTACGTCGGTGGCCTGCTCGACAAGCGGGGTGGTCATATTCATCCCCTCAACCTGGCGCTGGGGGAGGCCGAAGCCGTGCGCATGCAGGGCGGCCAGATCTTCGAGCAATCCGCCGTCACCAGCATCACGCCGGGCCAGCCCGCATTGGTCAAGACCGCCAAGGGGGCGGTGAAGGCGCGCTTCGTGGTGGTGGCCGGTAACGCCTACCTCGGTAACCTGGTGCCCGAACTCGCGTCCAAGAGCATGCCCTGCGGCACTCAGGTGATCGCGACCGAGGTATTGGGGGAGGAGCGGGCTCGCTCACTGCTGCCACAGAATTACTGTCTGGAAGATAGCAACTACCTGCTCGATTACTACCGTACCACCGGCGATCACCGCCTGATCTATGGCGGCGGCGTGGTCTATGGAGCGCGGGATCCGGCAGATATCGAGCGGCTGATCATCCCCAAGATGCTGCAGACCTTCCCCCAGTTGAAGGACGTCAAGGTGGAGTACACCTGGACCGGTAACTTCTTGCTGACCTTGTCGCGTTTGCCGCAGTTTGGCCGCATTGGCCACAACATCTACTACATGCAGGGCTACAGCGGTCACGGGGTGACCTGTACCCACCTGGCGGGCAAGTTGCTGGCCGAGGTGTTGAGTGGCCAGGCCGAGCGATTCGACGCCTTTGCCAAGCTGCCTCACTACCCCTTCCCGGGTGGCCGCTTGTTCCGCATCCCCTTCACCATGGCCGGCGCGACCTGGTACACCCTGCGGGATAGATTGGGGGTGTAAGGCTTAAAGGTGATATGTGGGCGATGATATGCAGCTATTTGTAATGGATTTAACTATAAATACAGTTAAATATGTCGCATAAAGAGGGCGGAAAAGGCCTGCGGTATGGAGTCGACAATCTGCTTTTGCAGTGAAGGGTTGAAACAATAGAGAGGGAGGCATGATGCCTCCCTCTCTATGTTATGTACTCTTGAATGCCCAGTCTACGTCATGGTGGGGAGACTACGATTCCCCCTGAAGGCATGGCAGCCATGCTGTTCATCCATTAGAAGCGATAGGGGAAACGTATCCCTATGTTGTAGTCCGGCGCATCCGTGGTGAGACCCGCCGACCAGTTGACGGCCATGGAAAGGTTGTCGGTGACAGCCCAGGTCGATCCCATGCCGAAGCTGGCTGCGTTGGCATCCGAGCCGGTGACCTTCTCCATGTCAAAGCCTTCTGACCCCTGCTCGGATTCGAGCGTGATGCGCTGGTTGATGTTGAAGGAGAGGCTGAAGCGCTCGTTTAGTGCAAATGCGACCCCCAGGCCGTACTCATACCAGTCACCGAGCTGGATGCTGCCGGGCTGATCCCCCGGTTGATAGGAGATATCGTCAAAGTCCTGCTTGAGGCTATGGCCATAGTTGAGGTTGGCGAACAGGATGGCGGGATCCATGGTCTTGACCAGTGAGAAGCCGGTCGACAATTGCCAGAGCCCGTTGCCGGTGGCGAGTTCTTTGGGCGTCATGAGATTGCCGGAGTCGGATGTATCTATCTCTATGCCGTAGGGATCTTTTCCGGTAGGTGCCTTGGCTCGCACATTCCACACCAGATCCGGCCAGTCTTCGGTTTCGGCCATGACCCTGTAGTAGACGGCAAGGCTCATATCGCCGATCCCGCCATCGCTGACACTCTGCTCTTCAAATTCGCGGCTGGAGTTCTCTTTGCCGGTGCTCTGGTAGTTGGTACTGCGATACATGTAGGGAAGGGCGAGTTCCAGTTGCCAGCGGTCATTGAGGGTATAGCGAGTGACCAAGTCTGCGGTCCACTGGTCGGATCGGATCCGGTCGAGATTGATTTCACCAAGGAAGATGGCATCCAGCGCCAAGAAGCCACGCAGGGCAAGATCCTTGCGATTGTAGTGTTGATAGGAGAGGCCGAAATCGAGGGTTAGGGCGCGGTCGAACACGTTGTGCTGCTCGAGCATCAAGTCTTCCGTACTGCGGCCCACTTCGGGGGCGCGGCGAGCCGGATCTGACTTGGTGGTTGCGGCAGCAGCGGCTCCCGCTGTCGCCGCTGTGGCAGTCGTCGCACCAGCGGCTTTGACGGCCTCCAATTTAGCCTGCAGCTGATGGAGGGCCTGATTTTGCTGGATCAATTGCTGACGTAATTGATCCAGCTGTTGTTGTAGCGCTTCTTCCTCGGCGGTTGCACCCCAGCAGCTGAGGGGGGCTAACGCAATCAACAGCATGGTAGACTGTTTCATCGAATCACGTCCTTGTTGTTTATTATCCTTCTATTGTGCGTCACCCCACTGGGTGGCTCTGGCTCAATGAGAGAACCAGATCCTGGTCTGATTCAGGGTCTGAAAACCATCTCCCCTGACTCGATTGAGTTGTAGCAGACCTCGGCTGAAGTCGGCTCCTCTCAGACTCTGTTCCAATTGGACGCGTCCATCGGACGAGTTTAGCTGCAGCCCAGCATAATTGCCTGAAACCCGATAGCTGGCGGTGCCTAGGCTTCCTTGGCTCTCATAATTGCCGGGTACTACGCTTTGTCCTGCCATGGCCGGTGGTGTCAAGACGACGCCTGCCTGGTTAACCGAGCTATTGCCACTTCCCTCCAATTGCACGACCTGCACCAGGCCTGAGCCTTGAATGGCGGCGCTCTGGAGGGACGCTACTGTGCTTTTCACCTCATCCTGGATGCGAATGTCCAGTTTGGGCTGGTTTTGTACCACGCTCAGCGCCAGATTCATGGCCGCAGTTTGCTGGGCCTGGGCTGTGGCCAGGGTTGAAATGAACTCGATACCGAAATAGCTGATCCCCTGGGGACTGACGTAGCGGCCACGCAGATTGGCCAGCTCTCCATCAGCCATTTCCGGGGCAAACTGGTCTGACAGGAGTGCCAGTGGATCCTGGGCTGCCAGCAATGGGCAAGCAATTCCACCCAGGCTGCAGATGAGGCAGATGGCGGGTCGGGTATTCATGATGACCTCACATTAGCTCTCTGTGCTGGAAACCAAATTCCAGCAGGGATGTTTCGTTGATAGGGGCAAAAAGCCCATCTTTCCCTCTGACCGACAATGGTGGAGAGGGGTTGGCAAGGGGAGCATCCGGGCGGTAGCCTGAACCGATCACGGCCAGCAGGATCCCGTTCCAGCTCTTCTTGAACTCTTTGAATGTGATGATGCGATTGCCCAAGGCGGGGTCCGCCAAATAGACACGATCGTGTTTATCGATGGCTCGCAGCACGGCAAAGTGCTGATACCCACGAATGTTGAGCAGTACTATGGTGGGGACTCTCACTTGGCGAAGTTTCTCATCACCCAAGCGGTAGCCTCTGGCTCGCATGCCGAGCATCTGCACATATTGCTTCATGTCGAGCATGGAAAAACCGTAACGTTTGACCTGTGCCGGATCGGCCATGGCCATCATCCCGTCCATGACCCAACGCTCGTTGGTTGTCTGGCCATAGGCGTAGCGCAGTATGGTCGCCACCGCGGCGGCCCCACAGCTGAAATCAGTATGCTGACGCTCGATATTGGCGTATTTTCGCTCCAGAAGGCTCTGTACCGGCTTGTTGAGATCCCCTAATCCCGAGAGATGTTCTCCCATGGGCAGAGTGGCACTCCAAGCCATTGGGCAAAATAGCAACAGCAGTAGCCAGCGCATCTGTCTGTCTCCTCATCCTTGGAAAAAAAAGGGGGCCATAAAGGCCCCCTGTGTGGATTACTTGGCGAATCCAGCTGCCAGCGAGAGGTTGTTCGCTTGCAGGTTGTTGCTACCAGAAGCCACGTTCACCCCGATATTGCCGACGGCACCATTGAAGGAGCCGCCATCGATGGTGGCGTGATTGAAGGTCTCACGACTGGTGTAGGTGTTGACCACAGGAATATAGCCGGTGGCATAACCACTGAGCTTGATATCCCCCTCTTCCTTGAACTCGAACTTGCCGTCATTTTTACCTTGATTGTCATAGTCGATATGACCCCACATGTCGCCGCCATCCGGGTGGTCGCCATTTTTCCAGATTTCCGGATAGACGTTGTTGGACTGCTTGCTGGTCCCCTCATACTCACCACTAGCCTTGAGCTTGAGGAAGATGGGGTTGTAGTCGACCGTCTTGGTGGCGCTCAGGCTCTTGTTCTCGGTGTAATTATGGGAGACGCTTTGGCTGTTGGCCACGGTAGCGACCGCCATGTTGCCGGTGGAGACGGAGGCCGCCATGTTGTTGGCCTGCACGTTACCCGAGCCGGACACCACGTTGACGCCGATGTTACCCGCAGCCCCATCGAAGGCCCCGTCACCAATACTAGCCTTGTTCTGATGGCCTTGGTTGCTGGTCATGTTGTGGCTGGCGCTTTGGTCGGAGAAGATCTCGGCATCCGAAGATCCACCAGGGGTTCCGTGTTGCTGACCCCGGCCCATGACAAATTCAGCGTCGGAATCGACCTGGTCGTAAGCGGCAAGGGCCGCGCTGTTGCCTTGGACGTTGGAATCACCGGCCGCTACGTTGGCGCCGACGTTACCGGATGCATCTTTGAAAGAACCGTCAATTTTGCTTGTGTTGTCGGTTCGGGTGTTGGAAGTGCCGATCATGGTGCTGGATTGCTGGTTGTCCACTACCGCCATGCCAAGCTTGTTGACATTGATGTAGCCACCGACATTGACCCTGCCTTCATACTCCACATCGACTTCTGCCTTGACCTTCTTGGTCAAGGTTGCCCCTGTCTCATCTCTGTCACGATTATTGGCTGATGCGGTGCCCGACATTGCCATGATGACCGCGACTGCTAATGAGCTATAAATAAGTCCACGCATAATGAGTCTCTCCATTGAATTTTCTGTGGAAGATTTGCCCATTGGCTAACCCAACACCTCCGGACTCTGCTTCCGATCCCTGCGGCATCATGGTGATGCCGTTACTGCGCCTGCCAGAGGCAGGGAAACCATGTTGACTGCTTGGTTTCCCTGTCCCGTGACTTGGTTCACCTGGATGACCCCTTTGCTGCCGGTCAAGGCGTTGTCATCCAGATAGATGCTGGTAGTCGTGGCCGTGGGGGCCTTGCCCGAAGGGGTCTTTGCGACGCTGGTGCTGAGATTGATATCTGTCACGACTCCCATGCCGCTGTTGTCATCCAGTGACAAGGCAAAGGCATTGAGTTGTTGGTTGGCTTCACCAGCCCCCTGATTGATACCGATGAGCCCCTGGTTATTACTGAGGGCCGATCCGAGAATGGCAACGCTCTGGCTACCACTAAGATGAGTAGTGGATTGATTTTGCTGACTAAATTGAATAACGGCCGGGCCAGATATGGCGATGGCAGAGAGGTTGCCTTGTTGGTTGTTATTACCCGAAACCATATTGACACCCATACTTCCCCGGATATTGCTCAACGCCTGTGATGCGAGATCAACCCGGTTCTCTGCACGTGCTTGATGCATAAATACCGAAAGGGAACAAACTGCCATTGCAATATAAATTTTCATGCTCTTTCTCCATAAGCTGCGAGAGCTATTTAGAGAGAGCAACGAACGTGCCAAACGGTAATGCATTGATTTAATTGTGTTTTTATATTGATTTGTTTGTCTTTAAGTCTCTTTCTTGAGACGAACTTTTTGTCAAATCATTAACCTACTGTTTATCAATGCTTTTATTCGTTCTCACCGTTAAATTTACGTTCTCACTATTGTGGTGCCATTAGTCTATATGCGAGATGGTTTATAGTTATCATCGTCTGGTGGGCTTGAAAGGGCGTCATTTGATAACAGATATCTTCTCTCTAAATGGAAGCATGAACCTCAACGAGTCGTGGCCGGGTTCCATCGTCTCGAAGGCATAACAAGGAGGTTTCCATATGGCAGAAACGGCATTGTTACTCATCAACTCATGTGTCGTGCTGGAAAGTCTGCTGGTTGAAGGCGAGTGGCGAATTGAGCAGGCAAATTCCTTGGCTGCGGCCGAGAAAAAATTGCAGGAGCAGGATTATCCCCTGGTGCTGGTGGCCATCGGATCTGAACAGCATGAAGCATTGCATGCCTTGATTGCGCAGCATGCCAATAGTCTGTGGATTGGCTTGATCCAGCGTGATTGCCTCGCCAGTGAAGCATTGCGTAATCTGCTCGCCGCCTGCTTCCACGATTTCCATACTTTTCCACTCGATCCGGATCGACTGTCCCATAGCCTTGGACATGCCTTGGGTATGGCCCAGCTTATCCGGCGGCATCGCCCCAAAATGGCGGCGCAGCTGCGCTTTATCCAGGGTGAGAGCACTCCAATCCGCCAGCTGCGTGAGCAGATCATGCGTCTGCAGCATTGCCGGCTACCCGTGCTGGTGACAGGGCCTAGCGGAACGGGCAAGGAGCTGGTGGCCAGAGAGTTGCACTACAGCACCTTTGGGGAAGAGAGCCCCTTTGTGGCCGTCAATTGTGGTGCCATGTCCCATCAGTTGATCCAGTCTGAATTGTTCGGGCATGTGAAAGGCGCCTTTACCGGGGCCCAGAGCCGCAAGATAGGCAAGATCGAGGCGGCGGACGGGGGCACCTTGTTCCTCGACGAGATTGGTGAGCTGCCATTGGAGGATCAGGCGACCCTGCTGCGGTTCCTGCAAGAGCAGAGCATCGAGGCCGTGGGGAGTCATCTGTCTCGCAATGTCGATGTAAGAGTCATTGCTGCCACCAATATCGATGTCGAACAGGCAGTGGCAAATGGTGGTTTTCGCATGGACCTCTACTATCGACTCAACGTGGTGCGACTGCGTACCCCGGCCTTGCGCGAGCGAGTCGAAGACATCCAGCTGCTGGCGGACGATATCCTGGCCGAGGTGCGGGGGGGCCGTGTGCTCAGCTTCACCCACAAGGCCCGTCAGGCCATGCAGTCCTACGGCTGGCCAGGCAATGTAAGGGAGTTGCGCAACCGGGTACAAAGAGCGGCTGTGATGTGTTCTGGCTCCTTTATCGAGGCTCAGGACATGGAGCTGACCAATATGGACTCACTGCTGTTGGATGGATCGCTCAAGGCAGTGCGGGAGGCGGCTGAGCGTCAGGCTTTATTGCAGACCCTTGCCCGTTTTCCGGATCAACTGGAGGAGGTGGCCCGCCAGCTTGCCATCTCCCGGGCGACCCTCTACCGCTTGCTGGATAAACACGATCTCTTGTGAGTGAGGCTTATGTCTTGGCATGGCCAGCATGATATTGCCAGTACCGTCAGCAATGAGGGCCCTCATCTCGGAGCGAATAGTGTCGAAACAAACGAGCCCGGGTAGTGACCCGGGCTCGTATTCCATTGTTGAATCCTGCTTTGGACTGTCCATCCTGATGGACTGACCCGCAGAGGAAGTACGAAAGTTGCAGCCTTATGCCGGGTCTGGCTCCACAGGAGTGGTATGTGTCACCAGCTGGCACAGGCGACGCGCCGCCTCTTCTTGGCTTTGAACCACGTGCTGAACGCCACGCCCCAACAGATGATGCACCTCTTCGGGTTGTTGGCCACAGGCCGCAATCTGCAGCAATGCCCCCCGTTCACGAGCCGTCGCTGCGATTTCGCCAGCGAGCAGGCTGTCATCCAGCGTGATCAGCAACCAACTGGCATCGGGCAAGGCCACATCGAGCAGATCGCCCTGTATCGGGTGGCCCGCCAGGCAGGTGATCCCCTGCGCACGCCAGGGTTCAAGTCGGCTCTCATCCGTATCAATGACCACGATATCTTGCCCCTGCTCGTGCAGGCGTCTGATCACATGACAGCCGACAGAGCCTGCCCCGACCACCACGACATGTCCCAGCAGGGGGCAGAGGATGGGAGCCCCTTCCGCTTCCGGGTAGCGCCGCAACCAGCGCTCCGCCTGATTGAACACCAGCGGGTTGAGCATGATGGAGAAACAGGCGCCGACCAGCACCAGATCGCGCGCCACGTTCGGCACCAGGCCGAGCATGACCCCAAGCCCCATCAGGATGAAAGAGAACTCGCCTACCTGAGCCAGGCTGGCGGAGATGGTGAGTGCAGTGCGCTGACTGTGGCCGAACAGCCGGACGATGACGAAGGCGGCGACCGACTTGCCGATGACGATGACGAAGATGGTTGCCAGCACCGCCAAGGGTTCGCGCAGCAAGATGGTGGGGTCGAACAACATGCCCACCGACACGAAGAAGAGCACGGCGAAGGCGTCTTGCAGGGGCAGGGTGTCGTTGGCTGCCTTGTGGCTCAGGTGCGAGCCGTTCATCACCACTCCAGCAAAGAAGGCGCCGAGGGCGAAGGAAACCCCGAATAGCTTGACCGCGCCAAAGGCGATACCCAATGAACAGGAGAGCACCGCCAGGGTAAATAGCTCGCGGGAACCGGTAGCCGCAGTGCGGGCCAGCAGCCAGGGAATGAGGCGGCGACCACCGATGGCCATCAAGGCGATGAAGGCGGCCACCTTGGCCAGGGTGAAGCCGAGATCCCACAGCACGTGTGCCAGGGTCAGGGTCTCATCTCCCTGTTGTAGATTGGCCAGAATGGGCAGCAATACCAGCGCCAGCACCATCACCAGATCCTCGACGATCAGCCAGCCGATGGCGATGCGCCCCTCCTTGGTATCAACCTGGCCCCGGCTCTCCAGTGCCCGTAGCAGCACCACTGTGCTGGCGGTCGAGAGGGCCAGTCCGAACACCACCCCGGCGGTGATACTCCAGTCGAGCAGTTGGGAGAGTCCGAGCCCGAGCAGGGTCGCCAGGGCTATCTGCACGATGGCGCCCGGGATGGCGATGTGTTTGACGGACAACAGATCTTTGAGGGAGAAGTGCAGGCCAACGCCGAACATCAGCAGGATGACGCCGATCTCCGCGAGCTCGGGTGCCAGCTGCAGGTCGGCGACATAGCCAGGAGTGAAGGGACCACACACTACACCAGCGGCCAGATAACCCACCATGGGGGAGATCCGCAAGCGCTGGGCCAGCATGCCAAACAGGTAAGCCAGCACGAAGCCGCCTACCAGAGTCGTGATCAGGGGGAGTGAATGGTCCATATCGTCACCTCGCTAATGGCAGTCAAGGGGCTACCAGATCACCGGAGGCGAAGAGGGCAGCTGTCAATGAGCAGGGGGCGAAAGAGACAGTGTTGGCCGTAGCAAGCACAATATCTTGGGGACAACAGTTGCCGTTTCTATTGAAAAATAATGCATTTTTATAACCAGAGCAACATTTATCCATGTTTGATGCTTTATTTGAGATTAAGTGCGCATAAACCATAGTATTAAGGAGAGGAGTGTATGCTTGTGTGCATTTTTTGGCAGATCTAATCAATCCGCGATGAGTTTTCAGCATACTGCAGTCTCCTCACCCCGGCATGACAAAGGCGGCACCAGGGCCGCCTTTGTTGAGAGAGTGACGCAGGCAGTTTATTCGCCTCTGGCAATCCCCTCACGTCTTGGATCGGCGGCACCAAACCAGCCGTTGGCATTGCGCTCTACCCCTTGCAGGCCAGAGGTCTGTTCATTTAGCAGTACCTCGTGCCCTCTGGCCTTGAGCCCCTCGACCACGCTCTGGGGTGTGCGCCCCTGCTCCAGTTCGGTGGGGCCATTGCGGCTGCCGAAGTTTGGCAGGTTGATCGCCTGCTGCAGGTTCAAGCCCCAATCCTGAGTACCGAGCAGTGCCTTGCCCACGTAGTTGATGATGGCCGAGCCGCCGGGGGAGCCGAGGCTCATCTCGAGAGTGCCGCTTCGCTTGTCAAACACCAGCAGGGGTGACATGGAGGAGCGCGGTCGCTTGCCGGGCTCGACCCGGTTCGCCACCGGCAGGCCGGCGGCGTCCAGCGAGGTAAAGGAGAAATCGGTGAGCTGGTTGTTGAGCAGATAGCCGTTGACCATCAGCCTTGAACCGAAGCCATCCTCGATGGAGCTGGTCATGGAGACCGCCATGCCAGCCTTGTCGACGATGGAGACATGGCTGGTGGAGGGCAGCTCAGGGGTGGTGTCTCGGCCCATGGCCAACGCCTTGGGCGGCGTGCCCGCTTTGGCGATACCCATGGAGCGGTTACCGATCAGCTGGTTGCGCTCGGCAAGGTAGCCTTTGTCGAGCAGGCCAGTCACCGGCACGTTGACGAAGTCGCCATCGGCCACGTATTGGTTGCGATCGGCGAAGGCCAGTCGCGCCGCCTCGCTGTAGAGATGGATGGCATCGCTCGAGGCAGCAAGCGTACCGTCTGGGGCCTGCACCGGTTTGAGGGCCGCCATGTCGTGGCGCTCCAGCATGCCGAAGATCTGGCCGAGCGCTATGGTGCCGGAAGAGGGGGTCGGGAAGCCGCAGATCTCGCTCTGGCGATAGTCAAAGCAGAGACCGTCTCGCAGCTTGGCGCGATAGCTGGCGAGATCGGCGGCCGCCAGCACGCCGGGATTGGTGGGATGCTGGCGCACCTTGGCTACCATGGCCTCGGCCAGCGGTCCCTGATAGAAGGCATCGGCGCCTTCCCGAGCCAGGGTTTTCAGCACCCCGGCCAGCGCCGGGTTGGTGAGCTTGCTGCCGGCGACTCTGGGGCTGCCATCCGGCAGATAGAAGTAGGCGCGGGCCTCGGGGTCTTTGGCAAGATAGGGATCCTTGGCCAGCAGGGTGGCGAGACGTGGGCTGATGATGAAGCCCTGCTCGGCCAGGGTGATGGCAGGTTCAAACAGACTGGCCCAGGGCAGCTTGCCATAGCGCTGATGGGCCAGCGCCAAGGCGCGCACCGTGCCTGGAGCGCCGACCGAGCGGCCGCCCACCACCCCATCGTAGAAGGCCATGGGCTTTCCATCCTTCATAAACAGCTGATCCGTGGCCGCTGCCGGTGCCGTCTCCCGGCCATCCACCGCGCTCACCTTGCTGCCATCCCAGACCAGCAGCAGGGAGCCGCCGCCGATCCCGGAGGATTGTGGCTCCACCAGGGTCAGCACCAGCTGGACCGCGATGGCGGCATCCACCGCGCTGCCACCGGCCTTGATGATTTGATAACCCGCATCCACCGCCAGCGGATTGGCCGCCGCCACCATGAAGTCGCGGCCTTGCCAGCCTTGCTTGTCCGCCCAGCCGCTGGCTGCCTCTGGGGCGATCAGGGTCTGGGGCGGGGGCACATAATGAAAGCCGCTCTGGGACGTGCAGCCAGCCAGCAGGCCAACGGCGACCAACAGGCTCAGGGGTTTGAGGGACATGACAGACTCCTTGTCGATTTATTGTGCAATCACAGAAATCTGTCACAATTGAGGCTCAATTGAAAGATTGTCTTTCTACTCATATGGTTACAAATCTATCAATGATGGAGATCGACCGGGTTCGGGGAGGATGGATGAGACATGTGGTGATGGGACTGTGCTGCCTGCTGCCTGCTGCCTGCTGCTGGCCGCCTGCGGTGAGCCGAGCCTCAAGCCCCTGGGGGCGGGGGCGACCATCTTGGCCTTTGGCGACAGCCTGACCGAGGGGCGCGGGGTCAGTCTGGCCCAGAGCTATCCCAGCGTATTGGCCAGCCTGAGCGGTCATCCCGTCATCAACGCCGGGATCTCGGGAGAGCAGAGCGAGGCGGGCAAGGCTCGTTTGCCGGCGCTGCTGGCCGAGCACAGACCCGCGCTGGTCATCCTGCTGGAAGGGGGCAATGACATCTTGCGCGGCAGCGGGGAGGGCGCACTCAAGGCCAATCTGGCTGCCATGATAGAGGAGGTTCAGGGCAGCGGCGCCCAGCTGTTGCTGGTGGCGGTGCCTCGTAAGTCCCTGTTTGCGGATGGGGCCCCTCTCTACGGGGAGTTGGCGGATCAGTACCAGCTGGTGCTGGATAACGACAGCATCGGCGAGCTGCTGCGAAGCCCGGCGCTCAAGTCCGATGGGGTACATTTCAACGAGCAAGGCTATCGCGCCCTGGCCGAGCGACTTCATCGGCTGCTGCAAGAGCGTGGCGCACTCTGAACCGGGCTGAACATAGTCAGCAAAACAAAAAACCGCCATCAGGCGGTTTTTTAACGTTAACGACTGCTTTTTAATGACGGCTTAGATGGACTGCTCTTCGCCACCCAGCACGGCAAACAGCGCCGGGATGAACTGGGCCAGCTCGGCGGTCACCAGGGCGAAGTCGGCGTCCAGACGGGCGGCCGGATCTTCGCTGGTCACATCGTCGTTCTGCTCGCGCAGCTCTTCGCTGAACTTGAGGCGCTTGATGGAGAGATCATCCCCCAGCACGAAGCTCAGGGTCTCGCCCCAGTTCAGCGCCAGCTTGGTCACCAGCTTGTCATTGGCCAGGTGGTTCTTGATCTCGTCGCTCATCAGATCCTGCTGCTTGCAGCGGATGATGCCGCCGTGCTCCATGGCACTGCGCAGCTCGGCCTCGTCTTCCAGGGTGAAGCTGGCCGGCAGGTTGCCCTCGTTGAGCCACTCGGTCATGGTGATCTCGGGCGGGTTCTTGAGCGCCACCGGCACCACCGGCAGGGAGCCGATGGACTTGCGCAGCAGCGCCAGCAGATCGTCCGCCTTCTTGGCGGAGCCTGCATCCACCACCATCAGGTTGTCGGCTGGATTGATCCAGGCGAAGGTCTGGCTGGTACGACTGAAGGCGCGGGGCAGCAGGGTGTGCATGATCTCCTCCTTCAGCGCCTCCTTCTCCTTCTTCTTGAGGGCGCGGCCCTGCTCGAATTCGATCGCTTCTACCTTCTCCGCCAGCATATCTTTGACCACAGTGCCTGGCAGCATCTTCTCTTCCTTGCGGGCGCAGAGCAGGATGTGGCCGGAGGCGCTGTGAGTCAGGGTGGAGCCGAATTTGCCGAGGGGCTTGACCCAACCAAACCGGGAGATGTCCTGGCTACCGCAAGGGGTGAAGGCGCAGGCCTCGAGCTGGGTTTCCAGCTGCTCAACGGTCAATTCGAAGGGGCGGGTAAAGCGATAAATCTGCAGGTTTTTAAACCACATGGCGTCCTCGGTCTCATAGATTGTCCGGCGGGCATTGTACTAGAGAGGCGCTTTGTGATCAGCCAATCATTCTTGCTAAATAAAGGGCGATCGACTTCACAAGGAGTCCCGCTTCCTCCCCATTCTGTCATCTGATTCCCCTAGACTGGCTGTATTGAGTTTGTTAACAAGGATAGGGAAATGTTGAGAGCGAGTCGGCCAGAAGATATGGAAGAGATAGTCGAGATCTGGCTGCTGGCCTCTTTGCAGGCTCATGATTTTGTTGATGCTTCTTGCTGGTGGCAGGCCCAGGAGGAGCTGCGTACCCGTTACCTCGATCATGCCCGTATCTGGGTGTTCGAGGAGCGCGGCGAGCTGCTCGGCTTCATGGCGCTGGTGGACGATTTCCTGGCGGCGCTGTTCGTGCGCCCGGACCGGCAAGGGCGTGGGGTCGGCCATGCCTTGCTGCAGGAGGCGAAGCTGCAGGGGGGTGGATTGCACACCCGGGTATTTGTGGAAAATGAGCCTGCGGTACGTTTCTATCGTCGCCATGGCTTTGCCATAGAGGGGGAACAATCCGATCCGCTGACCGGCCACCCTCAGTATCGGATGTCTTTCCCAGCCGTCTGAATCTGACGCCAGCGGCCTGTTTTACTTGAAAAAAAGCGGCGCTATCCGCATCTTGTCTGCATTGGGTGCCGCTGGCACCACTCCTCTATTTGAGCCGTTTCCCCATGAAAATCCTGCACACCGCCGACTGGCACCTGGGTCATCAACTCCATGGCCATGAGCGCCGCTTCGAGCACGACGCCTTCCTCGACTGGCTGACCGATACCATCAAGAGCCGGCAGATAGATGCCTTGCTGGTGGCGGGCGACCTGTTTGATACCGCTAACCCGCCAGCCAGCGCCTGGCAACAGCTCTATCGCTTCCTGGCCAGGCTGCGCGCCGAGATGCCCCGCCTCAACATGGTGCTGATCGGTGGCAACCACGACTCCCCCTCCAAGCTGGATGCCCCCCACGAGCTGCTGCGGGCCTTCGATCTGCACCTGGTGGGCAGCATCAGTCGGGGTGACGACGGTGTGCTGGAGACCGATCGCCTGTTGGTACCGTTGCAAGACAAGGAAGGCCGGGTGGCCGCCTGGTGCGCCGCCGTGCCCTTCCTGCGCAGCAGCGATCTGCGAGTCGAGCAGCTGGCGGAAGGGCAGGACAGGTTGATTGAAGGGGTACGCCAGGTCTATGAACTGGTATTGGGTGAGGGGCGGGCGCGCTGTGAACCCGGCCAGGCGCTGATCGCCATGGGCCACGCCTACCTGGCCGCGGGCCAGCTCTCCGAGCTGTCCGAGCGGCGGGTGCTTGGCGGCAACCAGCATGCCCTGCCGGCCGACATCTTCGCGGGGGCAGATTACACCGCGCTCGGTCACCTGCACCTGGCCCAGAGCCCGGCCCCCGGCGTGCACTACAGCGGCTCGCCGTTGCCGCTATCTCTGGCCGAGGCGAACTACAACCATCAGGTGCTGGAGGTGACCTTAGAGGGCGGCAAGCTGACGGCGCTGGAGCGGATCCCGGTCCCCCGCGCGGTACAGATGGTCCGGCTGCCGGAGAGCTCGCTCGATGAGGCCCTGGCTGCCATCTCCGTGCTCGAGGTGTCCGAATTACCCACAGAGGCACAGCCCTTCCTCGAGGTGCGGCTGCTGCTGCCCAAGCCCGAGGCGCGCATCCGTGAGCGCATTCTGGCGGCGCTGGCCGGCAAACCGCTGCGCCTTGCGCGTATCAGCACCCGCTATCAAGGCTCGGGTCAGGGCCTGGCCGATGGCAGCAGTCGCCGCAGGCTGGATGAGCTCTCACCGACCGAGGTGTTCAGGCTCTGCTACCAGCGCCAGTTCGAGGGGGAACCCGCGGCCGAACTGGTGGCCTCGTTCGAAGAAATATTGGTGCAGGTGAAGGAGTCAGAGGCATGAAAATTCTATCCCTGCACGGCGAGAACCTCGCCAGTCTGACCGGCAATTTCACCATCGATTTCACTCGCGGGGCGCTGGGCGCCGCCGGTCTGTTCGCCATCACAGGTAATACCGGGGCAGGCAAAAGCACTCTGCTCGATGCCATTTGCCTTGCGCTCTATGAAGAGATGCCGCGCTTTATCGCCAATCGCAAGAACGTGGCCGAGGTGGGTCGCCAGGATGACGAGGAGAAGCTCAAGGCCAACGACGTGCGCGGCATCCTCAGCCGCGGTCACGCTAACGGCTTTGCCGAGGTGGCGTTTCGTGGCTGCGATGGTCGCACCTGGTTGGCGCGTTGGGCGGTGCGGCGAGCCCGCAATCGTTCGGAGGGTAAATTTCAGCCGGTAGAACGCAGTTTGACAGATGTCGCCACTGGTCAGGTGTTCTCCGGCAGCAAGCGGGAGTTGCAGGAGCGCATCGATGAACTGGTGGGCCTCTCCTGGGAGCAGTTTCGCCGGGCGGTGATCCTGCCACAGGGGGAGTTTGCCGCCTTCCTAAAATCGAGTGCCGATGAGCGCTCGGCGCTGTTGGAGCGGATGACCGGCACCGAGCTCTACTCCGCCATTTCAGTCCAGGCCCATGAGCGGGCCCGGGCCGAGCAGCAGGCCTTGACGACCATCAGCCAGCGGCTCGGCGATGTGGCCTTGATGGATGAGGCGACGCGCGAGCAGTGGGCCGCGCAGAAACTTAACCTCTCCACCAGCCTCAAGCACGAGCAGCAGCAACGCCAGCTGTTGCAGGACTTGCGCGATCTCAACGATCGCATCGCCGCTCTGCGCCACGCCTGCCAGGAGGGACAGGCCGCGCTGGCGGATGCCGAAGCGGCCCATGCCCGGGCGGCGCCACAGCGGGAGGAGTTTGGCCGCGCCGAGCAGGCTCAGGTGGCCCGCGCCGATCACGACGAGCTGGCCCGCCTGACCGCCGATCTGCAGCAGCAAGAGCTGCTCATCGCACAGCTGAGCCCCGAGCTTGAGCTGGCGTCGCAGGCACAGCAGCAGGCTGTTTTGTTGGAGCAGCAATTAATAGCACAACGCACTGCGGCCGAGCGGGAGTGGGCCGCGCTGCAGCCCGAGCTCAAGCGGGCGCAGGATCTCGATACCCGGATCCGGGAGAAGGCCAGCCAGCTGCAAGAGGCTCAGCAGCAGGGCAAGCAGGCGCGTGCGTTGCAACTCCAGTTGCAGCAGGAGTGGCAGCAGCAGCACGAGCGGGTTCAGTCCCTCGAGACCCGTCGCCAGCAATGGGCAAGCTGGCTCGAGGAGCGCAAGGCGCTGGCCCCCTTGGCGCGTCAGTGGCAACCCCTGCTGGCCGCCATGCAGGATTGGAGCGAGAACAAGGCGCAGCTGCAGCGGTTGCTGCAAAGCCGTGCGCAGCGCAGCGAGGTGCTGCTCGAGCTGAATGCGCGCCTGGAGCAGGGACAGCAGGAGCGTGATTACTGGCAGCAGGAGAGGATTCGTCTGCAGCAGCAGCATGATCAGCTGCTGGCGCAGGAGTGGGACGGGCAGGTCGCCAGGGCGCAAGAGCTGCGTCAGTCCCAGACCGAGCAGCTGGCGCGAGTGCATCAGCTACTGGAGCTGGCCCAGACGGGCCGCAACCACAGCGAGCAGCAACAGCGGCTGCAACAAGAGATGGAGATGCTCGCGCAGCAGCTGAGCCGGCTCGCCGCCTTGCATGACGAGCGTGAGCCCGCCTTGGCGCGGCTCGCCATCCAGCGTGATGAGGCGCGCCATGCCCTGGAGCAGGCTCGCGCCGTGGCCAGCTTCGAGCAGCATCGCCATGTGCTCAAGGAGGGGATTGCGTGCCCGCTGTGCGGTGCAGAGGAGCACCCTTACCGCCAGAGCCAGCCTCAGGTGGCCGGCATTTTGGCGCAACAGAGCGAACGGGTGCGCCAGCTGGAGCTCGAGTGGGGGCAACTCAATCATCAGCATATTCAGGGCGAGGTCGAGCGAGTCGAGCTGGCTCGCCAGCTGGCCGCTCACCAACAGCATCAGCCTGAGCTGGCGGCAAGATCCGAACAGCTGAGCCAACGCTGGTTGCAACTGGGGGGCAATCAGCTGCTGGGGCACGGCCTGCCGGTGAGTTTGAACCCGGCCGAGTGGGCCGAACTGCAGGCCCAGCTGTTGGCGCAAGCCGAGGCCCTGAAACTGAGCCTCGCGGCCGGTCAGCAGCAGTTGCAACAGGCCCAGCGGGAGCAACAGGTACTGGCGAGGCTGCGTGATCAGCTGACCAAACTCCATGTCGACCAGCAACAGTTCGAGCAACGCTGGCACGACGCCGAGCGCCAGAAGGTCGCGCTGGAGGCGGAGTTGAAGGCGCTGACCGAGCAGGAGAGCACCCTGCGCCAGCGTGTGGTGCAGGGGGAGGCTCGACTCGATCAACAGATGGGCGCCGAGCCCTGGCGTCAGTGGCCGGAGGGGGAGCGCTGGCAGGAGTGGCAGCAGCTCTGTGAGGCCTATTTGCAGGGACAGAACGAGTGGGAACAGCTTGCCAGCGAGCTGGCCAGTCTGACGCCCATCCTCAGTGCGCAGGCGGTGCGCGTGCAGAGCCAGAACGAGCTGCTGCACAAGCTGGAGCGTGACTATAAGGAAGGCGAACAGCAACGCCAGGGATTGCTGGCCAGCCGCGAGGCTTGCCTCGATGGCCGCGCCATCGCCCTGGTCGAGAACGAGTGGCAGCAGCGCTTGCAGCAGGCGGCCAGCCAGCTCGACGAAGCCGTGGTGGCCCTGCACGCCGCAAGGGAGCGACAAACTGAGCTCAAGACCCGCTTGACCCATCTCGAGCAGGACAAACAGGTGAGCAGTCGACGCCTGCGTGAGGTGCAGGGGCGCTGGTCGGCCCAGGCCAGCGCGCTTGGCATTGCGGAGTATGAGCTGCGCCGCTTGTTGGCCATCACCCCGGATGAGCTCAAGGCCCGTCGCATTGCCTTGCAGCAGTTGGACGATGCGCTGGCCGAGGCACGCACTCGACTCGGCGAGCGCCAGCGGGCGCAGGCACAGGAAGAGGCCAAGTTGGAGCGCTACCGCGAACACCATAGAGAGCTGACGGCGCTCTCTGTCGAGGCTCTGAGCGAGCGCCTTAGTGCCTCTGAGGCCCATTGCCGCGAGCTGGAAGAGCAGTTGTTCCAGTGCCGGAATGCCCTAGCTCAGGCCGACGCCGCGGCACAGAAAGCGGGAAGTCTGCAGGAAGAGTTGATCCGGCAGCAGGCGGTGGCGGATCACTGGCAGCAACTGAGTGAACTCATCGGCTCCGCCAGTGGCGCCAAGTTCAGAACCTTTGCCCAGAGTCTCACCTTGGAGCGCTTGTTGCTGGAAGCCAATGCCCAGCTTGCCGAGCTGTCGCCGCGCTACCGGCTGGAGCGAGTGCCCGGCACGGATCTCGCGCTGCAGGTGGTGGATCTCGACATGGGGGATGAGGTGCGCTCGGTGGACTCGCTTTCCGGCGGCGAGAGCTTCCTGGTGTCGCTCGCGCTGGCACTGGCGCTCTCCAGCCTCTCCTCCCATCAGACCCAGGTTGAATCGCTGTTTATCGATGAGGGCTTCGGCACCCTGGATCCGGACAGCCTGGATCTGGCGCTCTCCAGCCTCGACTCCCTGCAGGCGGCCGGTCGCCAGATTGGGGTCATCTCCCACGTGCAGACCCTGGTTGAGCGCATCGGCGTGCAGATAAGGGTGGAGGCCCTCGGCGGTGGCGAGAGCCGGGTGGTATTGCCCTGAGGGTGACGCTTAAGCCATAACAAAAAGGCTCAGGTATCGAAGCCTTTTTGTTGGCGTGTTCAAGACATGTGCTTATTCCCGCTCGGGCAACATATTGGTCAGGGTGCTGTCCTTGAGCACATAATGGTGATAGATGGCCGACGCAGCATGCAGGGCTATCAGGGCATAGCCTACGTTGGCCAGCGTTTCGTGCAGATCCTTGATAGTGCCTTTCAGGCCATCATCCGGCGCGATAAGGGCGGGCAGTTCGAACCCGAAGAAGGGGATGGGCTTGCCACCCGCGCTCAGCAGCAACCAACCCAGCAGTGGCGTCAGGATCAAGAAGCCGTACAGGGCCAGATGAGCGAGGTGGCCGAGCCTGCGCATCAGGGGTGGAGGGACGGGCAGGATGCGGGGTGACGGGCTGCCAAAGCGCACCAGCAGCCGCGCCACCACCAGCGCCAGGATCAGCAAGCCCACCATGAAGTGAAACTCCTTCATCAGGTCGCGTCCGGCCGAACCCTTGGGGAAAAGATCCCTGAACTCCATCAGCCCATAGATGGCCACAATCAGCAGTAGGGTCAGCCAGTGCAGGCCGATGCTCAGGCTGCCATAACGTTGTTCCGTATTCTTCAACATATTCATCTCCTTCCGGAGGGCGCAGTGCATCGCCCTTGTCTATCCCGACACAGGTGTGGCGTCAGGATCCCGTGGTTTCCATCCCCATGCTACAAGGCTTGCCGGACAATGCCTTGATCTCGACCTCACTTTTGCATCGGAGTGTCCTTGCCCGGTCAGGTGATGACATCGCCCCTGATGGCTGGGGCAAGGTGGGTCATAGGTGTTGCCCATAAAAAAACCGAAGCCCAGGGCTTCGGTTTTTTGTTGCAGCAACTGGCACAGGCCAGCGGCGCATTATTTCTTGATGCGGATCACCGGGGTCTCGCCCACAGTCACGGCGCCAGTCATCTTGATCAGCTCTTTGATCTCGTCCATGTTGGAGATGACCACAGGCGTCAGAGTAGACTTGGCTTTCGCTTCCAGCACGGCCAGATCGAACTCGATGATGGTGTCACCGCGTTTGACCTTCTGACCTTCCTGAGCGATACGGGTGAAGCCTTCGCCTTTCAGCTCAACGGTGTCGATACCGAAGTGAACGAACAGCTCGATACCTGAGTCGGATTCCAGAGAGAACGCATGGTTGGTCTCGAAGATCTTGCCGATGGTACCGTCGCACGGGGCAACCATCTTGTTGCCAGCCGGCTTGATGGCGATACCGTCACCCACGATCTTCTCGGCGAAGACGACGTCGGGTACATCTTCGATTGGTACGATTTCACCTGACAGGGGGGCAAAGATTTCGATGCCACCGGTGTCAGAGCTATCATCGGAAACCAGTTTCTTCAGTTTATCAAACAGACCCATAGTAAAGCTCCTAGAGATGATTGTCGCTGTTTGCAGCCGATCTTAGCAGACTGCCTTCTGCTTAATAAAGTTATCTACACAGGCTTCGATTTCGGCGGCGGTCGCATAGCTCAGAGCCTGGTCTGCCATTGCCTTCACATCTTCGAAGTTGGTGTTGCGGATAAGCTTCTTGATACGCGGTACAGAGATGGCGCTCATGGAGAACTCATCCAGACCCATACCCAGCAGCAGCAGGGTGGCACGTTCGTCACCAGCCAGTTCACCGCACATACCGGTCCACTTGCCATTGTCATGGGAAGCGTCGATTACCATCTTGATCAGGGTCAGGACGGAAGGTGACAGCGGGTTGTACATGGCGGAAATCATCTCGTTACCACGGTCGACGGCCAGGGTGTACTGGGTCAGGTCGTTGGTACCGATACTGAAGAAATCCACTTCCTTGGCAAGATGATGAGCCATCACGGCAGCGGCCGGGGTCTCAATCATGATACCTACTTCGATGGATTCATCAAAGGCTTTGCCGTCGGCACGCAGTTCGGCCTTCAGCTGTTCCACGGTGGCCTTGAGGCTGCGGAACTCTTCGACGGAGATGATCATCGGGAACATGATGCGCAGTTTGCCAAAGGCAGAGGCACGCAGGATGGCCTTCAGTTGGGCGTGCATGATGTCTTCGCGATCGAAGAAAATACGCACGGCACGCCAGCCCAGGAAGGGGTTCATCTCTTTCGGGAAATTCATGTAGGGCAGTTCTTTGTCGCCGCCAATGTCCATGGTGCGGACGATGATCGGCTGATCCGGCATGGCCTCTGCCACTTCTTTGTAGGCCTTGAACTGCTCGTCTTCGGTCGGCAGCGCATCACGGTCCATAAACAGGAACTCGGTGCGGTACAGACCCACGCCTTCGGCGCCATTACGGATGGCACCCTCGGTATCCTTGACGGTACCGATGTTGGCGCACACTTCGACCCGATGACCATCGAGGGTGATGGCTGGCAAGTCTTTGAGTTTGGCCAATTCATCTTTCTCAGCCTGGAACTGGGCCTGGAATTTCTTGGCTTCAGTCAGCTGCTCGGCGGTCGGGTTGACGATGATCTGGTTGTTGATCCCATCCAGGATCAGCATGTCACCATTGTTGACGCGCGCGGTGATGTCGTTGGTGCCCACGATGGCCGGCAGCTCAAGGGAGCGGGCCATGATGGAGGTGTGAGAGGTACGGCCACCGATGTCGGTGACAAAACCCAGCACGTATTTCAGGTTGATCTGAGCGGTTTCGGACGGGGTCAGGTCTTTGGCGACCAAGATCACCTCTTCGTCGATGGTGCTCAGATTGACAACGGCGATGCCCAGCACGTTCTTCACCAGACGGGTGCCGATGTCACGGAAATCGGTTGCGCGCTCACGCAGATAAGGGTCATCCAGATCGGCCATCATCTTGGCGTACTGTTCGATCACCTCATAGATGGCTTTATCGGCGGATGCCTTGTTGTCTTTGATGAAGGATCTGATATCCCCTTCCAGCTCCTCATCTTCGAGCAGCATGATATGGCCTTCGAAGATGGCCTCTTTTTCCTCACCGAAGGTGCGACCGGCCATCTCTTTGATGGCTTCCAGCTGTGCGGCTGACTTGGTGCGGGCTTCGAGGAAGCGGTTGATTTCGGCGTCAATCTGGTCAACAGAAATCTTGCCCTGATTGATAACGATTTCATCTTCTTTCAGAAGAAGCGCCTTACCGAATGCGATACCGGGGGACGCAAGAATGCCAGATATCATAATCCTTCCTATT
Source organism: Aeromonas tecta (assembly GCF_000820185.1). Classification (GTDB taxonomy): domain Bacteria; phylum Pseudomonadota; class Gammaproteobacteria; order Enterobacterales; family Aeromonadaceae; genus Aeromonas; species Aeromonas tecta. Next base: position 37,708 of record NZ_CDCA01000045.1, on the reverse strand, counting down.
AAAACGACTGTGGGGGAGGAATAAAGCCGGATTACTCCAGCTCGTCCATCAGGGCAACCAGCTTCTCAACGGCTTTCTGAGCGTCCGGGCCGTCGGCCTGGATGGTCACGTTGGTGCCTTTGGTCAGGCCCAGAGTCTGCAGCTTGAACAGGCTCTTGGCGCTGGCGGATTTGCCACCGGAGACCACAGTGATCTCGCTTTGGAATTCTTTGGCTTCTTTCACGAACTGAGCTGCGGGACGGGTGTGCAGGCCGTTTTCAGCAGTAATAACAACAGACTTCTCGTACATGGTTTCACCCCATATTATTGATATTGTGTGGAGAAACGGTTGCTTATGAGGCTACCTGTCTCACCGTGTCAGTATGGATATGTTGTAAAGTAACGAAATCAGACCCGCAATGGTTTAATCCAGGTCAATTTTCTGTGCAGTATTCGGCGTCCGGGCCAAGTCTTTTTCGTTATCGAGCTACAAGCCGCGTCAGGACTGGCATGAGATTAATTTATAACGAAAAATAACACTTTGTTACCTTGTGATACCTAGCCAGCAAACACCTCGTGACGCCGCACAGGATATGAGATTTATCACAGAATGTCTGCTTTTTTTGTCACGCTGAAATTTGTTATTTTACCCCAAAAAATAAGGGGTCGACTGAAACTAATGACGACTGAGTTTAGCCCATAAAGAAAAACGGCGCCCCGAAGAGCGCCGTTGTTTTGATGTAAGCAGATCAATTACTGCTGCAGTTCCTGCTCGCTGAACACCCCGGCGAACAGGGCGCTGGAGAGGTAGCGCTCGGCGGCGCTCGGCAGCACCACCACTATGGTCTTGCCTTCGAACTCCGGCAGTTCGGCCAGACGGGCGGCGGCCACCACGGCGGCGCCAGAGCTGATCCCGGCCAGAATGCCCTCTTCTTCCATCAGGCGGCGGGTCATCTCGATGGCCTCATCGCTGCTCACCTGCTCGACGCGATCCAGCAGCGTCAAGTCCAGGTTGCCCGGGATGAAACCGGCGCCTATGCCCTGGATCTTGTGCGGACCGGGTTTGATCTCGAGGCCGGCCAGCCTCTGGCTGATGACCGGAGATTCTGACGGCTCGACCGCCACGGAAACGATGGCCTTGCCCTTGGTCTGCTTGATGAAGCGGGAGACACCGGTGATGGTGCCGCCGGTGCCGACGCCCGCCACGAACACATCGATGTCACCGTCGGTGGCTTCCCAGATCTCCGGGCCCGTGGTCTTCTCGTGGATCTCGGGGTTGGCGGGGTTCTCGAATTGCTGCAGCAGCACATACTTGCCCGGCTCGGATTCCAGGATCTCGTTGGCCTTGGCGATGGCGCCCTTCATGCCCAGCGGGCCTTCGGTCAGCACCAGGTTGGCGCCCAGCGCCTTGAGCAGCTTGCGGCGCTCCAGGCTCATGGTGGCCGGCATGGTCAGGGTGATGGGATAGCCACGGGCGGCTGCCACGAAAGCCAGAGCAATACCGGTGTTACCGCTGGTGGGCTCGATGATCTCCTTGCCCTTGGTCAGCACGCCGCGTTTCTCGGCATCCCAGATGAGGTTGGAACCGATCCGGCATTTGACGCTGAAGCTCGGGTTGCGGCTCTCGATCTTGGCCAGCACGCGGCCTTTGGTAACACGGTTGAGACGAACCAGTGGGGTGTTGCCTATGGTCTGGCTGTTGTCCTCAAAAATTTTGCTCATGGTGCTATCCCTGTGTTTGTTAAGGCGATGAAACCAGATTACCCTGTGATTTCTGAATGAGAAGTGACGAATCGTTATAACAATATGTTATTACAACATATAGAACTTATTCTTTATTACCTGGGCCCAGGGCGGGCCTTGTGCTACCAAGGGAACGGACGCCATGGGATTTGCAGGAAGCGATCGCTATCTCGCCTCAAAGGATCTGAGTATGGCCGTCAACGCGGCCGTGGTGCTGGAGAAGCCGCTGCTCATTAAAGGAGAGCCCGGCACCGGCAAGACGGTGCTGGCGGAGGCGGTGGCCGAGTCCCTCGGCGCCGAGCTCATCTCCTGGCACATCAAGTCCACCACCAAGGCCCAGCAGGGGCTCTATGAATACGACGCAGTGGCGCGGCTGCGGGACTCCCAGCTCGGCGATCCGCGGGTAGGGGACATCAACCACTACATCCGCCGGGGCAAGCTGTGGCAGGCCTTCAGCGCCGAGCAGCGGCCCGTGTTGCTTATCGACGAGATAGACAAGGCGGACATAGAGTTCCCCAACGATCTGCTGCTGGAGCTGGATCGAATGGAGTTCGACGTCTACGAGACCGGCGAGCGAGTCAAAGCCCGCCAGCGCCCCGTGGTCATCATCACCTCCAACAACGAGAAAGAGCTGCCGGATGCCTTCCTGCGCCGCTGCTTCTTCCACTACATCCGCTTCCCCGACAAGGCCGAGATGCAGGCCATCGTCCATCTGCATTACCCCAAGCTGAAAGAGGCGCTGCTGGACGAGGCCATGAGCCTGTTCTTCGAGCTGCGGGCGGTGGAAGGGCTGCGCAAGAAACCCTCCACCTCGGAGCTGCTTGACTGGATCCGGCTGCTGCTGGCCGATGGCATCTCTCCCGAGGCGATGCGCACCCGCGAGCCGGGCAAGCTGGTGCCGGCCCTCTATGGCGCCCTGCTCAAGACCGAGCAAGATCTGCACCTGTTCGAGAAGCTGGCCTTCCTGGCCCGGCGCGGCGGCTGAATGCTGATTGACTTCTTCACCCATCTGCGTCGCCACAAGCTGCCCTGCAGCCTGCGGGAATTGCTGGACCTGCACGGGGCGCTTACCGCCCGGCTCGTCCGCCTCGACATGGATGAGTTTTATCTACTCGCTCGTTGCCTGCTGGTAAAAGACGAGGCCCATTACGATCGCTTCGATCGCGCCTTCGCCGAGTATTACGATGGCCTGCAGGCCAGCCCCTTATTGCCGGAAACCTTGCCGGATGACTGGCTGCGCCAGGAGTTTGCACGGCTACTGAGCCCGGAAGATAAAGCCTTGCTGCAATCCCTGGGGGGCCTGGACAAGTTGCTGGAAACCCTCCATCAGCGGCTGGCGGAGCAAAAAGAGCGCCATGCCGGTGGCAACAAGTGGGTGGGCACCGGGGGCAGCAGTCCCTTCGGCCACGGCGGTTTTCACCCGGAAGGGGTGCGAATGGGGGGCGAGGGGCAGCATGGCCGTGCCGCCAAGGTGTGGGAGGCGCGCCACTTTCGCAACTTCAGCGACGATGACGCCCCCCTGGGCCAGCGCGCCATCCAGCTGGCCCTGCGCAAACTCAGGCGCTGGGTGCGCAAGGGGAGCCTCGACGAGCTGGATCTCGACGACACCATTCGCAGCACGGCCCGCCAGGGCTGGCTCGATGTGAAGCTGCGACCCGAGCGCCACAACGGGGTCAAGCTGCTGGTGTTCTTCGACGTGGGGGGCTCCATGGACAGCCACGTGGCCGAGGTGCAGCGACTGTTCTCGGCCCTGCGACACGAGTTCAAGCACCTGGAGTTTTTCTATTTTCACAACTGCCTCTACGACTTCGTCTGGCAGGACAACAACCGTCGCTTCGAGGAGAAATTCGACACCTGTCGTCTGCTGCGTACCTATGGCAGCGACTATCGGGTGATTTTGGTGGGGGATGCCAAGATGGGCCCCTATGAGATCAGCTGGCCCGGCGGTAGCGTCGAGTACTGGAACGAGGAGCCGGGTCAGCTGTGGCTCACCCGGCTGCAGCACCAATACCCCAAACTGGTGTGGATCAATCCCCTCCCCAGACGGGAGTGGCTCTGGCATCCTTCCATCAAGCTGATGAATGACCTGATCGGTGGGCGCATGCACCCGCTGACCCTGGCCGGTCTCGCCGAGGCGATCGATCGGCTATAACCCTCTTACCCTACAAAACAGACAAGCCGGGATTGCACCCGGCCAGGAGCAAAGATGACTTCCATAGTAATCAGTGGCTCAGGCCTCTATACCCCTCCCTTTGCCGTCAACAACGAAGAGCTGGTGGCCGCCTTCAATCAATATGTGGATCTCTACAACGAGGAGAACGCCTCCGCCATCGACGCCGGCCAGCTGGATGCCAAGCAGCACTCGAGCTGCGAGTTTATCGAGAAGGCCTCCGGCATCAAGAGCCGCTACCTGGTGAGCAAGGAGGGGGTGCTGGATCCGGACATCATGCAGCCGCTGCTCCCCGAGCGCCCGGACGACAAGCCCTCCATCATGGTGGAGATGGCAGTGGCCGCCGCCGAGCAGGCGCTGATCGCCGCCGGTCGCGAACCGGGTGAGATCGATCTCGTCATCGTCGCCGCATCCAATATGCCGCGCCCCTATCCGGCGCTCTCCATCGAGCTGCAGCACTATCTCGGTGCCAGTGGCATGGCGTTTGACATGAACGTGGCCTGCTCGTCGGCCACCTTCGGCATCAAGACGGCGGCGGATCTGCTGGCGGCGGGCACCGCCAAGCTGGCGCTGGTGGTGAACCCGGAGATCTGCTCGGGCCATCTCAACTTTAGAGATAGAGACAGCCACTTTATCTTCGGCGATGCCTGTACCGCCGTGCTGCTGGAGCGCGAAGCCGATTGCAAGGTGGCCAACCCCTGGCAGCTAGTGGCCAGCAAGCTGGTGACCCAGTACTCCAACAACATCCGCAACAACTTCGGCTTCTTGAACCGCTTCAGCCCGCGCACCCGCTACGGCGATGACAAGCTGTTCCGTCAGCAGGGGCGCAAGGTGTTCAAGGAGGTGCTGCCATTGGTGTGCGATCAGATTTCTGGCCAGCTGGCCGTGCAGGGCTGGGAGGCAGGGGAGCTGAATCGGCTCTGGCTGCATCAGGCCAACCTCACCATGAACCAGTTCATCGGCCGCAAGCTGCTGGGGCACGATACCAGCCAGCAAGAGGCGCCGGTGATCCTGGACAGCTACGGCAACACCAGCTCGGCGGGCTCCATCATCGCCTTCCACCTGTTCAATCAGGACTTGCCGAGCGGCGCACGCGGCGTGCTCTGCTCCTTCGGCGCCGGCTACTCTATCGGCAGCCTGCTGTTGCAGCGTCGCTAATAGCTCCGACCCTGCTCTTACCATGAAAAAACCACCCGCTGGGTGGTTTTTTACACTGCCTGATTGATGTTTTTCACGCCACTTCTATAGATAAAATCACGCACTCTGGTTCATCTATCTTAAATTTCACGTTCAGGTCGAACAATCTCACCCCGTACTCCTTGTCGTCCGGCTTGCCTTTCTTGTAGGCCGGGCGTGGATCCTGGGCCAGCACCTCGCTCACCAGCTGGCGAAGCTCTGGGTGACGGGAGGTGAGCTGACCGAGCTGCTGCTCCGCTGCAGGGCTGAAACTCACCGCCAGCGGCGGGGTGGGGGCATCCGGGGCGAAGCCGCCACGGGCGTCCGGCAGGCTGTCGGCGTAGGGGATATAAGGCTTGATATCGACGATGGGGGTGCCGTCCAGCAGGTCCACGGCGCCGAGTTCGAGCCACAGCTTGCCGCGCTCGCGGCCCACCCCGTGCAGCTCCACCACCGACAGCCCAAGCGGGTTGGGGCGGAAGGTGGAGCGGGTGGCGAAGACCCCGACTCGCTCGTTGCCGCCGAGCCGTGGCGGGCGCACCGTCGGGTGCCAGCCCTGGGCCATGGTCTGGTGGAACACGAAGCTGAGCCAGAGGTGGGAAAACTGCTCTATGCCGCGCAGCACATCCGGCTGATCGTAGGGAGGCAGCAGCTCGAGACGGGCACGGGCCGATTTGACCAGACCGGGCTGGCGGGGGATGGCGAACTTCTCCTTGTAGGGAGAGTGGATGATCCCGAGGGTGTCGATTTCGAACTTCATGGCGGACTCGTGGCTAAAAACCCCGGCAATTTAGCACAGGCGGCCCCAAAACGCAGGCTCGCCGCCTCGCCCATCCCATCAATACCGCCGTGATCCCCGTCCCATCCCGGCCCGCTGGGGGCTGCCGAGGGGCGCCGACTTGCGTAGGGTAGGGGCAGGAAAAACGATTGCCATCCGGTCCGCGTCCCAGCCAGGCGCCAACCATGCCGACAAGGAGTCACAGGTATGAAACTGCTTATCATAGGGGGGACGGGGTTTCTGGGCCGCCACCTCAGCGCGCTGGCGCTGGATTGGGGCCACGAGGTGACCCTGTTCAACCGCGGCCGCCGCCAGCACCCGGACTGGCGGGATCTGCAGCAGCTGCATGGTGACAGGGATCATGATCTCGGCGCCCTGCGTGGGGCAGGGCTGTACTGGGATCTGGTCATCGACACCTGCTGCTATCGACCCGAGCAGGCGGCCAGCCTCTCGGCGGCGCTGCAGGGGCGCTGCGAGCACCTCATCTTCATCTCCACCATCAGCGTCTATCGCGACTTCGCCCTCAAGGGGATGGATGAGTCGGCGCCCCTGCACGAGATCCCCGCAGGGGAGATGCCCGACGACTACGGTCCCCTCAAGGTGCTGTGCGAGGCAGAGTACCGCGCCCACTGGGGGGAACGGCTCTGTATCCTGCGCCCCGGAGTCTTGTGTGGCCCTTATGATCACACGGGTCGTCTCGCCTGGTGGGTGAGGCGGGTACAGCAGGGCGGCCCCTGGCTGCTGCCAGGTACCGGGCAGGACAGGTTGCAATACCTGGACGTGTGCGACTGCGCCGAGTTCGTGCTGCGAGCCGCCGAGCAGCGCCTTGGCGGCGTGTTCAACCTGCTCAAGCCCGGTATCGCGCTGGGAGACTGGGTGGAGCGCATTGCCGCCCGGCTGACTCCGGTGGTGCCCATCCAGCCTGAGTGGGTGCCCTGGCCTGAGCTGTTGGCCGCCGGGGTAGAGCCCTGGCAGAGTTATCCGACCCTGCTGCCCAATGAGTTGGTGGAGTATGGGGGTTATGGCCGGATCAGCGCCGAGGCGGCCATAGTGCAGGGGCTGAACTTCCGGCCGCTGGAGGAGACGGTAGCGGATCTGGCGAACTGGTTGGCGGAAGGGGGGCAGGGCGCGGCGACCGGGATGACGGCCGAAGAGGAGGCGGCGCTGCGTCAACGGGTGTTGGCCGCGCACGCCATACCGTAGGCGTGCTGTGCCTGCACCCTGAATACGGAACGGTGTAGGCAGTGGAAAATATCGTGAAAGTGGAAAGTATCGTAAAAAAAGAGGGCGCCTCGCGGGGCGTCCTCTTTTTTAGCTCTTCATCCGGCACTAGCGCAGGGTGGCACCGCAGCCGACCAGCAGCTCCTTGAGAATGCTGCGATGACAGCGGGATTCCTGTTCGCAGTAGCAGCCCACCGACAGATTGGTGTGGTGGGAGAGGGCGGCCAGCAGCGCGAGATCGTGCTTCGCGGCTGGGCTGGTCATCTCGACCTTGTATTGTTTGCAGAAGGCGGCCCACTGAGTCTGGGTCTCGGCGCCCTGACCGAGTTTCATGGTCTCGGGGCTGGGGGCCAGGTTGGGGAACCAGACGTCGTACCAATTTTGGCTCGCGAACTCAGCTTTGGGCACGCCACGGGGTGGCCGACGGACGGTGCCAATGCGGAGCCCCTCGTCAGGTAGACGGGGGCTGCCGAGCCGGACGATGGCGAGCGCCACAGGCTTACTTCTCTTCGGCGACTTTCAGCGCCTGGCCGTAGCAGATCACCTGCTTGAGGCAGCCCGGCACATCGCTGAACTCGGCGCACTTGTCGAAGGTGATGCCGTTGCCACCCATGTCGGCTGCACGGCGGCGAGCCAGGGTGCGGGCCTCACCTGCGTTCGGCACCGCCTGGTTGGCATCGCTCTGGCAGGATTCCCCCTCGACGGTGCCGAGGTAGAGGTAGTTGAGGTCGGCCAGCTGACCCTGTTCATAGACCTGGACGCTGCCCGGCTTGAAGTACTCGTCGAAGTTCTCCTTGTCCAGGTTGCTGTTGAAGGAGAAATAGGCGCAACCGGAGGTGAAGAGGGGCAGCAGCAATAGGGTCAGGCGTTTCATGGCGGCATCTTGTTGAACGGTGAGGGGACCATTATAGGGGTCAGTCGCTGCCCGGGACCAGCCCCATTTTTAGCCATGGAGGTGGGGTGTGATGGGGATCAGACCGGTGCCGCCCCTTGGTAGGGCGCAGCATCATCGGACGGGTGTTGTGTCAAAAGAGTGAGGGGGCATGGAAGCCCCCTCTTGCGTATATCGGGATCAGGCTGGGGTGAGCCGCTGGTGCAGGCTGCGATAGTAGTCATCGGCCAGCAGCTCTGCGTGAGGGGCGCACAGGCGGATCTGCCCCTCTTCCATCAGGGCGATCCTGTCCATCTGCTCCAGCCCCAGCAGGCGATGGGAGATGAGCAGCAGGGAGCGATCGGCCCCTAGCTTGAACAGCAGGGCCATGATCTCCCGCTCGGTCTGGCTGTCGAGCCCCTCGGTCGGTTCATCCAAGAGCCAGAGCGGGGCGTCGTGCAGCAGGGCGCGGGCGAGGCCGATGCGGCGACGCTCGCCGCCGGAAAGCGGCCGACCACCATCCCCCAGCCAGGCATCCAGACCCGCATCGTCTTCGAGCAGGCTATCGAGACCGACCTGATCCAGCACTTCGATAAGCTGCTCATCGCTGGCGTCCGGCGCGGCGAGCTTGAGGTTACCTCGCAGGGTATCGGCAAACAGGTGCACTCGCTGGCTCACCACCGAGAAGGAGGCGCGTAGCGCCGCTTCGCTGTAGTCGGTGAGCGGCTTGCCATCGAGCAATATCTCGCCTTGCTGCAGGTTCCACTCCCGGGTCAGCAGCCCCATCAGGGTGGATTTTCCACAGCCGGTCTGGCCCAGCAGGGCCAGCTTCTCGCCGGCCTTCAGCTGCAGGGAGCAACCACGCAGCACGGGCTCGACGTCCGTGCCAGAAGAGACTGCCGGATAGCTGAAGGTGAGGTCCTTTATCTGCAGGCTGCCCGCGCGGGCGTGCTGCTGCTCGTTGCCCCAGTCGGGGGCCTTGGCCTCTTGCAGGATCTCGTTGAGACGGCGGGCCGAGGTGAGGCTGGTGGAGAGGTGCTGGAAGGCGCCCGCCAGCGGCAGCAGCGCCTCGAAGCTCGCCAGGGTGGCGAACACCATCAGCGCCGTGATGGGATCCGGCGTAGCCCCGCCCACACCGTGGCCGGCCAGCCACAGCATCAGGGTCAGGGTCCAGCCACTCAGTAGTTGCACGCTGGCATTGGCCAGCCCGCTGACCCTGGCCATGCGGGCCTGGGCACGGATCAGGGCCTGCTCGGCCTGTTGCAACTCATCGAGCGCCTTGGGGGCGGCGGCAAACATCTGCAGCTCGGCCTGGCCGTCCAGATAATCCACCAGGCGGGTACGCAGGCTGGATTTCTCGGCGATCAAGGCCTGGCCCGGCTTGCTGCCGGCGAAGAAGAACACCAGCGGCAGGGCAATCATGCCAAACAGCAGGATGGCGCCCAGAGTCAGGGCCAGCTCGCTGTCGAAGAAGGAGAGGAAGAACACCAGGCCGGCACAGCTGAGCAGGGCCGCCCCTATGGGGGTGATGAGGCGCAGGTAGACGTGGTCCATGGCATCGATGTCTGCCACCAGCCGGTTGAGCAGGTCCGCCTGGCGGAACCCGGCAAGGGTACCGGTCGAGAGCGGCGAGAGCTTTTGCCAGAACCAGACCCGCAGCCGGGTAAGCACCCGGAAGGTGGCGTCGTGGCTCACCACCCGCTCACCCCAGCGGCTGGCGGTGCGCACGATGGAGAAGAAGCGCACGCCACCGGCCGGGGTCATGTAGTTGAAGGTGTCACGGCTGGAGACGGCCAGCCCGGCCACCGCGGCGGCGGAGAGGAACCAGCCGGAGAGGGACAACAGCCCCATGCCGGCCACCAGGGTGACGAAGGCCAGCAGCAGGCCGAGGGAGAGGCTCAGCCAATGCTGGCGGTAGAGACGCAGAAATGGCAGTAGATCACGCATCGAGGGAGTCCTCCTGACCTTGGGACTGGTGTTGCGACAAGAGTCGGGCAAAGGGCCCCTTGGCCTCGCTGAGTTGCTGGAAGTTGCCTTGCTCGACTAGTTGGCCACGCTCCAGCACCAGGATCTTGTCCATCTTGGTGAGCTGATCGAGGCGATGGGTGATCATCAACAGCGTCTGGCCGGCCGCAGCCTGTTCGAGCGTGCTCATGATGGCGCGCTCGGAGTGGCGATCCAGGCTGGCGGTGGGTTCATCCAATACCATCAACTGGGTGCTCTTGAGCAGGGTGCGGGCCAGGGCGAGGCGCTGGGCCTGACCGACCGAGAGGCCGCCTGCCTGATCGCCGACGCTATAGTCAAAGCCCTTCTCTTTGGCAAATTCCCACGCCTCTGCCCGTTTCAGGGCGGCTTCCAGCTCGGCGTCGCTGGCCGAAGGCTTGGCCAACAGCAGGTTGTCACGCAAGGAGGCGTGGAATAGCTGCGGGTTCTGGGACAGCCAGCCGAGCTGCAGGCGCCACTGACTCATGTCGAGGGTGGCGAGCTCCTGGCCGTTGACCTTCAGTTCACCGCGATAGGGGGCAAAGCCGAGCAGGGCGTTGACCAGCGAGCTCTTGCCCGCGCCGCTGATGCCGACCAGCGCCGTGCGAGAGCCGGGCGTTAGCTGGAAGTCGATAGGACCAACCAGCACCTTGCCCTCGGCGCTCAACACCTCGAGTGACTTGGCCTCAATCTTGATGGGGCCCTCGGCATGGAAGAGCGCCGAGCCTGACGCGGGTTCGCTGACCTCGGCTTCCAAAAATTCCAGCAGCTGTTCGGCGGCGCCGATGGCTTGGGCTTTGGCGTGATAATGGGCACCCAGTTCACGCAGTGGGGCGTAGAACTCGGGGGCGAGAAACAGCACGAACAGGCCGGTAAAGAGCGTGACCTTGACGCCATAGTTGCCAAAGTTCAGGTGATCTATGTAGGAGAAACCGAAATAGACCGCCACCAGCGCCACCGCAATGGCGGCGAAGAACTCCAGCACGGCGGTGCTAAGGAAGGCCAGACGCAGCACCTCCATGGTGCGCTCCCGGAAATCTTCCGAGGCATCGCGGATCGCCTCGCCCTCGGCCTGGGTGCGCAGGAAGAGCTGCAGGGTGCGCAGACCCTTGAGCCGGTCGAGGAAGTGGCCGGAGAGCCGTGCAAGTGACTGGAAGTTGCGGCGGTTGGCATCGGCTGCGCCGACTCCCACCAGGATCATGAACAGCGGGATCAGCGGGGCTGTGCCCAGCAAGATGATGCCGGCGGCCCAGTTGACCGGGAACACCGAGACCAGGGTCACCACCGGAATGAACACGGCAACCGCCATCTGCGGCAGGTAGCGGGAGAAGAAATCCTGCATGTCTTCGATTTGTTCGAGCAGTAGGCTGGCCCAGCTGCCCGCCGGGCGGCGCTGGATATAGGCAGGCCCCAGCCGGGCGAGGCGGGTGAGCACCAGCTCACGAATGGCCTGGCGCACCGTGCTGCCCGCCTTGAAACTGGCAATCTCGCGGCCATAGGCCAGTCCGGCCTTGAGCGCTGTGACCAGCACCAGTGTGATGAAGAGGGGAATGGATTGCTCCGGCGTCGTACCTTCGATGATGAAGCCATGGAGCAGGGTGGCCAACAACCAGGCCTGCGCCACCATCAGCATGCCCTGGCCCATGCCAAAGCCGATGGAGAGGCCGATCCAGCGTCGGCCATGACTCGATTGCTTGCGCAACCAGCCATAAAGATGTTTCTGCGTGTTCTTGTCCATTACCGCCCTCCTCGGTCGAGTGGCGCAAGACTATCGTCGCCCCCTGAGCTTGGCAACCTTGCCATGACTGGAGCGTGAGACTGTTTGCTTGAAAAATACGCTGCATGCTCATTAGTTGGTCGAACAGCTTGATTTATGGCAAAAAACACCCTGGCGGTGATTGCGCTCGCCGGCAAAATGCATATAGTAGAGGCCACTGACGCGGGTGTAGTTCAATGGTAGAACGGTAGCTTCCCAAGCTGCATACGTGGGTTCGATTCCCATCACCCGCTCCACATTCTGATATCCGGCATTCAACCCGTCTCGTTATCACCTCTGCCCAGCGCACTGTTGCTCGACGTTGATTTGATGCCTCGTATATACTGCGATTTTGATGCCTTGCGGGCATCGTATAATGGCTATTACCTCAGCCTTCCAAGCTGATGATGCGGGTTCGATTCCCGCTGCCCGCTCCAGCTTTCAAACAAAAAGCCCACTCAACCGAGTGGGCTTTTTGTTTTCTATCTTCTTATCTGACTGGTGTTGTTCGGTGCTTTGTTCAAGAGGGGTATCGGCTGAGCGCCAAAAGCAAAAGAGGCGCCATCGGCGCCTCTTCTTACCACACAGGGATCTGGCGAGCAGGGATTATTCCTGCTCCAGCTCGCCGCAGAAGCGGTAGCCTTCGCCGTGAATGGTGGCGATGATTTCCGGGGTGTCACCCACGCTTTCGAAGTGTTTGCGAATGCGGCGGATGGTGACATCCACGGTACGGTCGTGGGGCTTGAGCTCACGGCCGGTCATCTTCTTGAGCAGCTCGGCACGGGTCTGGATCTGGCCCGGGTTCTCGCAGAAGTGCAGCATGGCGCGGAACTCGGAGCGCGGCAGCTTGAACATGTCGCCAGCCGGGCTGACCAGTGCGCGGCTGTTGATGTCCAGCGCCCAACCGTTGAACAGGTAACGCTCGACCTGCTTCTTCTCTTCGCCACCGGCGGCGACGTTCATGGTGCGGCTCAGCAGATTGCGGGCACGGATAGTCAGCTCGCGCGGGTTGAATGGCTTGGTGATGTAATCATCGGCGCCAATCTCCAGACCCAGGATCTTGTCTACTTCGTTGTCACGCCCGGTCAGGAACATCAGGGCGATGTTGTCATCTTCGCGCAGCTCACGGGCCAGCAGCAGACCGTTCTTGCCTGGCAGATTGATGTCCATGATCACCAGATTGATGGTGTGGGCAGTCAGGGCTTGATGCATCTCGTCGCCATTGTTGGCTTCGAGCACGATGTAGCCTTCGGCCTCGAAAATGCTTTTGAGAGTGTTGCGGGTGACCAGTTCGTCTTCGACGATCAGAATGTGTGGTGTTTGCATGAGTATTCCCAGATTCTTATCAGTTAATTTTCGAAATTTTAACACTCTTTGGCGTTATTCGACCGGTCCTGAAAATTTATTACGTCATCCTGGGTATGAATATCAGGTCGAATCATCGCGAATTTGGTATTGATGTTGGCAAACATCCTTGTGCCACGCATGGGATCTCAACAAGTCTGATCGAGAGGTGCCCTGAAAGGTAGTCCGTTACAAAAGTTGCTGCATTTTATCAGTTAACAGGCGCATAACAACACTCTTTGCCGTCAGATAGCAACTTTTTAACTCTGGCTTGATGTAGGTCAAACCCTGAGTTCGCTGCATGATACTTGGGCTGGCCCGCTTTTTCGCCCTTATAAAATGTAATGGGATGTAACATGTGGTTGACATGATTTTGTGGGAAAACTACAGAAAAGTCTGTTTCTTTGCCCCCTTCGCGCCACCTGCTTGGCCTGCCTATGCCATCGTCACGGCCTGGGATCCGGCCAGCAAGTGGGTTGGCATGCGTCGTAACCGCCGGCGTCAGCGTGCCCTGTTGCGGCTGGTCAATGATTCCTTCGATTGGCTCGTTATGGGACCGGTGTGGGGCAGTTCTTTGGATGAAAGCTGGCAGGAGGCATCGCTGTTGTTGCAGATGCCTCGCGCCGACGCCGTCTTGCTGGCCAGTCGTTTCGGCCAGAATGCCTTCTACTGGGTCGAACAACAGGAGATCTGGCTGGTACCCGCTCGGATGAAGGGAGGAGAGCCACTCCATCTGGGCAGGCTGGCGTCTCGCTGGATTGTCAGAGGCGAGGCTTGATGGAAGAATGAGCAAAACCATTCCATGGAAGGATGCTGACATGCTGGATCTACTGCCCGACCTTTGCGATCAACACGGTGATGCCCTGCAGGTGGCTGAGCCACTGTTCAACAATTATGGCGGCAAGCCGTTGTTCTACGGTGAGGCGGTCACCCTCTCCTGTTTCGAGGACAACAGCCTGGTGCGGGAGCTGGTGACTCGCCCCGGCCACGGCAAGGTGATGGTGATCGATGGGGGTGGCTCGTTGCGCCGGGCCCTGCTTGGAGATCAACTGGCCATCAAGGCGGCGGAGCAGGGCTGGGAGGGGATCCTCATCCATGGCGCGGTGCGGGATGTGGGTACCCTGGCGACGCTGGCGCTCGGGGTCAAGGCGCTGGCAGCCTGCCCGGCCAAAACTGAAAAACGCGGGCAGGGTGAGCTGGATCTGGTGCTGTCGTTTGCCGGGGTGACCATAGCACCGGGTGACTATGTCTACGCCGATCTCAATGGTGTATTGGTCAGTGGTGCCAGGCTAATCTGACCCTTAGAAGTTGAAGCCAACTCCCAGGGTCAGGAACTGCTCGGTGCTGAAGGCACTGACGCCGTAGTTGGCGGTCAGGGCGAGCTGGGACGTCAACAGCAGGCTGCTGTTGAGCTCCACCAGGGTGCTGGGTTTGCTCACCTCCAACTGCTTGACCTGACTGCCGATGTTGAGGGAGGGGGTGAGCTGATAGCGCACCCCTGAGCTGATATTGAAGCCAGCCTGTTCGCTGTGCGTGCCAATAGCGGGGCCTGCCTCCATGTAGAGGCTGACATTGTCTTCGACCGGATATTGGTAGCCGGTATTGATGAGCCAGAGATCGAAATTGTCACTGTGATGGGTCTGAGTGCCGAGCAGTATGCCGGAATAACTTTTCACATAGAGCTGGCTGTCTGATTCGTCCTGGAGAAAGCTCCAGTCGGCTGCCTGGGCCGAAAGCGCAAGGCTGGATGTGAGCATAATAATCAGAGACTTGACCATTCGTTTCCCCTCCCTGGGTCCGAACAGGACTACAAGCATGGCACATGCCTGCGGGGAGTAAAGGCAACCCGGATCACAATAAAAGAGTTTTCATCTGCGGCCACCCCATGATAAACAGACCCCCGTCACTCTGTGTCTTCATTATTCTTCTCCATCAAGAGGTGATCTCATGAACAAGAAACTGACCCTGCTGACCGTACTGGCTCTGGGAGGCTGCGCCATGGCAACGGGTTCTACTGTGGCCGAACTGCAAGCATCGACCTGGCAGCTGCAAGGGGCGAGTGGTGACACCTTCACCCTGCAAGTAGCGGGCGACAAGGTAGCGGGCAAGGGCGGCTGCAACCGCTACTTTGGCGGCGTTACCCAGCAAGGTGATGGCGTTCTGACCCTGGGCGCCATGGGCGCGACCCGCATGATGTGCATGGGGGATCTGGCCGGCAAGGAGAACAACTATCTGCAGACCCTGGGGAAGGTAGCGACCTACCAGATCGAGGGCAAGCAGCTGGTGCTGAGCGATGCCAACAAGGCGCCGCTGCTGACCTTCGATGCGGTGAAATAAGCCTAACTACCGTCATCGGCTGTCGCAGTCAGACCGCCATGTCGTGCACAGTAAAAGGGACGCCGCGGCGTCCCTTTTTGCTGAGGCTCGGGATGAGATAACTCATCCTCCCCGTTGAAAGCGAAAGCGCTTCTTGCGCCGGTAGGGATAGACGTCCTCGAACACCCCTTCCTTGATGTTGCTCTGCAGCATCTTCCAGTAGTTGGCATCGAACAGCTCCCTGTGCACCTGCATCATGATCTCCCGCACCTGGGGCTTTTGCAGCAGGAAGGTGGCGAACTCCTCGGGGAAGATGTCGTTCGGGGCGACCGAATACCAGGGTTCGGCACTCCACTCGTCCTCCGGGTAGCGCGGCGGCGGGATCTGGCGGAAATTGCACTCCGTCATGTAGCAGATCTCGTCGTAGTCGTAGAACACCACCCGACCGTGGCGGGTGACGCCGAAGTTCTTGAACAGCATGTCGCCGGGGAAGATGTTGGCCGCCGCCAGCTGCTTGATGGCATTGCCGTACTCCTCCAGCGCGAGTCGGGTCTGCTGCTCGTCCGCCCTGTCCAGGTAGAGGTTGAGCGGGATCATCTTGCGCTCGGTATAGAGGTGCTTGATCACCAGTTTGTCACTGGTGATGGTGAGCGCCGAGGGGGCCACCGCTTTGAGCTCGGTCAGCAGCTCGGGCGAGATGCGGTCCAGCGGAAACTCGAAGTTGGTGAACTCCTGGGTATCGGCCATGCGACCGACCCTATCGTGCTGTTTTACCAGCCGGTACTTGGCCTTCACCTGCTCGTGGCTCACGTCCTTTGGCGGCGTGAACTCGTCCTTGATCACCTTGAACACCACATCGTAGGAGGGCAGGGTGAATACGCTCATCACCATGCCCTTGATGCCGGGGGCGATGACAAACTGCTCCCGGCTCGATGCCAGATGCTGCTGATAGTGGCGATAGAGCTCGGTCTTGCCGTGCTTCTGGCAACCGATGGCGTTGTAGATCTCGTAATCGGGCTTGCGGGGCATGATCTGGCGCAGGAACAGCACGAACAGCGCTGGCACCGGGGCATAGACCATGAAGTAGGCACGGGCGAAACCGAACACGATGGAGGCGAGCTCGGGCTCGAAGATGACGGTGTCCACATAGATGTGTTGGCCGGTGCTGAGCAACGGCAAGATGAAGGGATGCACTTCGTCCTTCACCCGGATCAGCCCCACCAGGTAGGCGCCCTTGTTGCGGTAGAACACCTCTTTCAAGAGTTCGATGGCGAAGGGCTCATCGTGCAAGATGCTCGGCCCGTTCTCGGCAAGATGGCGGTGGATGTCGACAATGTCCCGCTGTTTGTCTTCATAAGGCAGAGTGAAACTGTAATCCCCCAACAGTTGGCTCAGGGTCTGAGGCAGACGGGTCAAATCGGTGCGATAGACCCGCAGCAGGGCCGTGAGATCGGGTTTTTCCCCTCGACTGCGAAACGGGTGTATGTAGAGGTTCTCGTCGCGGATGTTGCGATGGCGGAAGATGCGGCGATAGACGGAGTTGAAGAAGGATTCTGCCACCTCGAAGTTGTCACAGCGGGGCAGCAGATCGCTGAAGGCCCCCTTCACCTGCTTGAGCAGGGCCTGGCTTGGCAGCTGTTCTCCCATCATCTGTTTGATCAGGGCGGTGGTGGCGCCGACGTGATGGTCGTAGAGGCGGATACGCTCGCGCCCCGCCAGTTGCACCCCCAGCCAGTCACTGTTCTCGAAACGGCTCTTGCTGCCCTGGGTTATCTCGAGAAACCGGCTGTAAAATGACTCGAAGCGCTGCAAGATGGTCTCGGCGACCGCCTGCTCTAATGGCTGCTGCATCTCTCTCTTCCTTGTGATGGCCCGGCCCGATAGTGCGGCAACTGTGGCTCGTTTGTCGTCTGATCCCAGGTGCGAATCGCGCCTGTCCATCGCAGCATATTCGCGGATCATGGGCGGCAATTTGCCCGCCTATCGGGTCACTATGGCAACATTCAAACGTCCGTTCAAGTGGCAATTTTCGGGCAGAAACGGTAGATTGCGCCCCTATTTTGCCGATGCGTTATACCCACTGAGGGGCATAGGCCCTGCCCAAGAGGAAACCCGATGAAACTCTATTTTGTGCTGGTGGCACCGGCCCGTGCGGCCAATGTCGGGGCAGCCGCCCGCGCCATGAAAACCATGGGCTTCGATGCCATGCGCCTGGTGGCGAGTCGGGTACACGAGGAAGAAGAGGCGAGCTGGGTGGCTCACGGGGCGCAGGAGATTTTGGCCGAGGCCGAGGCCTTTGACACCCTACCAGAGGCCCTCGCCGACATGGATCTGGTGGTCGCCACCACGGCGCGCCAGCGCGGCCGTTATCAGCACTACCTCACCCCGGCGGAGATCCGCGATCAGATCCGCGCCAAGCCGTCTCTGGGCAAGGTCGCCATCGTCTTTGGCTGCGAGGAGTCCGGCCTCTCCAACGAGCAGCTCGCCCAGGTGGATCTCATTAGCTACCTGCCCCTCAAGGTGAGCTATCCCTCCCTGAACCTGGGTCAGGCGATCATGCTGTATGCCTACGAGATGAGCCCCTTGCTGGACGAGGCCGAGGTCGTAGCAGAAAATTTTGATAACACCGGACAGGTTCGGGTGCTGAAATCAAAAACAGCAGAAATTCTCGGTGAACTCGGAGTTTCGCAGGATGAAAAACTGCATCAGTGGGTGATGGACCGAGTGCCCATGCTGCCGCAGCGGGATCTGAATATGCTGCATCTGCTCTGCAAAGACCTCGTTCGCCGATTTGAGCGCAAGGAGTAACGCGGTTTAAGTTGACAGCCCATCACCCGGCGCGGTATTGCTAAAAGCCAGCTTCGTTCAAGAGTGTTCGTCATGCAGTCATTCATCAACGTTACCACTACCACCATTATTACCGGTACCACCACAGGTGGCACTGGGGCCGGTTGATGCGCTGACGAACAAGCACAGAAATCAAAAAAGGCCCGTACCCACCCAGTACGGGCCTTTTTGTTGGATGATTTTCAGAACCATAGTCGGGCAGGTTTTTAGCCAATTTGATTGCAAAAAGTCAGGGAGAGAAAGCGATGAGAGTGTTGAAGTTTGGCGGGTCGTCACTGGCCGATGCAGAGCGTTTCTTACGGGTAGCCGATATCGCGGTCAACACCCACGGTCAGTCTCAAGTAGCCCTGGTGCTTTCGGCCCCGGCCAAGGTGACCAACCACCTGGTAGCCCTGGTGGAGCAAACCAGTCGCGGCATGGATGCCAGCGCCACTCTGTTTGAAGTGAACGGCATCTTCTCCCGCCTGCTGGCGGGGCTCAAGGCCGCTTATCCGGCGCTGGATGACAAGGCGCTGCTGGCGCGCTTGACCAGCGAACTGGATCAGGTGGAGCGGCTGATGCAGGGTATCCGTCTGCTGGGGCTCTGCCCGGACAACGTGCAGGCCCGCATCCTGAGCCGCGGTGAAAACCTCTCCATCGCCTTCATGCACGAGCTGCTGCGGGTGCGTGGCCTCGAACTGGATCTCATCGTGCCGGAGCAGCTACTGGCCACCGATGGCGGTTATCTGGAGGCCCACGTCGACATCGAGGCCTCCCGCCTGCGCTTCGCCGCCAAGGGACTGCGCAGCGATTGCCTCTACCTGATGCCGGGCTTCACCGGTGGCAGCGACAAGGGTGAAACCGTGCTGCTGGGCCGTAACGGTTCCGATTACAGCGCCGCCGTCTTGGCCGCCTGCGTCGATGCGGAGTGCTGCGAGATCTGGACCGACGTGGAGGGGTGCTACAACTGCGATCCGCGCCTGGTGCCGGATGCCTACCTGCTCAAAACCCTCTCCTACAAGGAGGCGATGGAGCTCTCCTACTTCGGCGCCAAGGTGCTGCATCCGAAAACCATCGCCCCCGTGGCCCAGTTCCACATTCCCTGCCTCATCAAGAACAGCTTCAACCCGCAGGGGCCGGGCACCCTCATCGGCGTCGAGCAGGGGGATGACGATCTCAAGGTCAAGGCCATCTCGGATCTCTCCGGCATGTGCATGTTCAACGTCTCCGGCCCCGGCATGAAGGGCATGGTGGGCATGGCGGGCCGCATCTTCTCCGCCGTCTCCCGCGCCGGGGTCAGTATCGTCCTCATCACCCAGTCATCCTCCGAGTACAGCGTCAGCTTCTGTATCCACAGCTATGACAGCGACAAGACCCGCAAGGTGCTGGAGCGCGAGTTCGAGCTTGAGTTCAAGAACCAGCTGTTGGATCCGCTCGAAATCATGACCGATCTCGCCATCATCTCCCTCATCGGTGACGGCATGCGCACCAGCAAGGGGATGGCGGCCCGCTTCTTCACTTCTCTGGCCCAGGCCTCCATCAATATCGTTGCCATCGCGCAGGGCTCGAGCGAGCGCTCCATCTCCGCCGTGGTGCGGGATCGCAAGGTCGCCGAAGCCATCAAGGCCTGCCACCAGAACTTCTTTGGCAGCCAGCAGTTCATCGATTTGTTCGTGGTCGGTGTCGGCGGCGTCGGCGCGGCCCTGGTGGATCAGATTGCCCGCCAGCAACCGGTCTTGGCCGAGCAGGGCACAGGCCTGCGGGTGGTCGGCATCGCCAACAGCCGCCAGATGGCGGTCAACAAGGATGGCCTGAACCTCGCCAATTGGCGTGAGCAGCTGGTGGAGGCGCGCGACAGCTTCAGCCTGGAGGCGGTGAAGAAGGCCGTGGAAGAGAGCCACCTCATCAACCCGGTGATCGTCGATTGCACATCAAGCGAGGCCGTCGCCGTGCAGTATGCGGACTTCCTGGCCGCCGGTTTCCACGTGGTCACCCCGAACAAGAAGGCGAACACAGGATCGCTCGATTACTACAAGGCGCTGCGTCGCACCGCCCGTCAGACCCGCCGCAAGTTCCTGTACGAGACCAACGTCGGTGCCGGCCTGCCGGTCATCGAGAACCTGCAAAACCTCATCAAGGCCGGTGACAAGCTGCGTGCCTTCGACGGCGTGCTGTCAGGATCCCTCTCCTTCATCTTCGGCAAGCTGGACGAGGGCATGGCCTTCTCCGAGGCCACCGGGATCGCCCGTGGCAACGGCTTCACCGAGCCGGATCCCCGTGACGATCTGAACGGCATGGACGTGGCCCGCAAGCTGCTGATCCTGGCGCGCGAGGCCGGCATGGCGCTGGAGCTGTCCGACGTGGAGGTGGAGCAGGCGCTGCCGCCGGGCTTTGATGTCAGCGGTGACGTGGAGGCCTTTATGGCCCGTCTGCCCGAGGCTGACGGCTGGTTCCGCGACCAGTTCGCGCTGGCCCAGAGCGAGGGCAAGGTGCTGCGTTACGTGGGCTCCATCGAGGGAGGCAAGTGCAAGGTCGCCATCAAGGCGGTCGGCGCCGATGAGCCGCTGTTCAAGGTCAAAGATGGGGAGAACGCGCTCGCCTTCTTCTCCACCTATTACCAGCCTATCCCTCTGGTGCTGCGCGGCTATGGCGCCGGTACCGAGGTGACCGCCGCCGGCGTCTTCGCCGACGTGCTGCGCACCCAGAACTGGAAGCAGGAGCTATAAGCATGAGTTCAGACATGTACGGCAGCGTAGTGGCATATGCCCCGGCCTCCAGCGCCAACCTGAGCGTGGGATTCGATGTGTTGGGGGCGGCCCTCGCCCCCGTGGATGGCTCCCTCTTGGGGGATCGCGTCCAGGTCAAAGCGGCAGACGTTTCCTTTGCCCTCTCCTCCGTGGGCCGCTATGCCCACAAGCTGCCGGATGATCCCAAGAAGAACATCCTCTACGACTGCTGGGTAGGCTATGGAGAGGCGCTCGCCAAGATTGGCAAGACACTGCGCCCGCTTGAGATGGTGCTGGAGAAGAACCTGCCGGTGGGATCGGGCCTCGGGTCCAGCGCCTGCAGCGTGGTGGCGGCGCTGGAGGGCCTCAACGCCTTCCACGGCGAGCCCTTGAACGAACACGATATGCTACTGCTGATGGGGGAGATGGAAGGACGGATCTCTGGCTCCGTGCACTACGACAACGTGGCCCCCTGCTATCTCGGCGGTATGCAGCTGATCGTGGAAGAGGCGGGCGTCATCAGCCAGGGCATCCCGGTGTTTGAGCAGTGGTACTGGGTGGTCTGCTACCCGGGCACTGTGGTCTCCACCGCCGCCGCCCGCGCCATCCTGCCGGCCCAGTATCGCCGTCAGGACTGCCTCACCTACGGTCGCCGGCTGGCGGCCTTCGTGCACGCCAGCTACAGCCAGCAGGAAGGACTGGCGGCGAGTGTCTTGAAAGACGTGATCGCCGAGCCCTATCGCGCGGCGCTGATCGAAGGGTTCAACGAGGTGCGGTCCCAGGCGGCCCAGAACGGGGCGCTCGCCACCGGCATCTCCGGCTCTGGCCCCAGCGTCTTCGTGGTGATGAAGGATCTGGCCCAGGCCGAGCGCATGAAGGATTGGATGGACGCACATTTCGTGCAGAACGAAGATGGATTTGCCCGGGTCTGTAAATTGGACATGGCCGGGGCACGGGTAACAGGAAGCGAGCTATGAATCTTTACAATATCAAGGACAAGAGTGAACAGGTCAGCTTCGCCCAGGCGGTGCGCCAGGGCTTGGGCCGCGAACAGGGGCTCTTCTTCCCTGAGACGCTTGAGCCGCTTGCCGATGTGGACGCTCTGCTGGCGCTGCCGCTGGCCGAGCGCTCCGCTCGCATCATCAGCCACCTGCTGGGGGATGAAGTACCTGCCGCTAAAGTGAGTGAGTTGATCGACGCCGCCTTCACCTTCCCGGCGCCTCTGGTGAAACTCAAAGACGGGACTTATGCCCTGGAGCTGTTCCACGGCCCGACCCTGGCGTTCAAGGACTTCGGCGGCCGCTTTATGGCCCAGTGCCTGGCTGCCTTCCGCACCAACGACAAGATCACCATCTTGACCGCCACCTCCGGCGATACCGGCGCCGCCGTGGCCCACGCCTTCTACGGGCTGGAGGGGATAGAAGTGGTCATCCTCTATCCCAAGGGCAAGATCAGCCCCTTGCAGGAGGCGCTGTTCTGCACCCTCGGCGGCAACATCCGCACCATCGCCATCGACGGTGACTTCGATGCCTGTCAGGCACTGGTGAAAGATGCGTTCGATGACGAGGTGCTGAAAAAGGCCATCGGTCTGAATTCCGCCAACTCCATCAACATCAGCCGCTTGCTCGCGCAAGTTTGCTACTACTTCGAAGCCGCCGCCCAGTTACCCAAAGCGGATCGTGCCAAGGCGGTCATCAGCGTGCCGTCCGGCAACTTCGGGAACCTGACAGCGGGCCTCATTGCCAAGGCGCTGGGGCTGCCGGTGAAGCGCTTTATCGCCGCCACCAATGCCAACGATACGGTGCCGCGCTACCTGAAAACCGGCCAGTGGGAGCCGCACCAGACGGTCGCGACCCTCTCCAACGCCATGGACGTGAGCCGCCCCAACAACTGGCCGCGGGTCGAAGAGCTGTGCCGCCGCAATGGCTGGGCGCTGGAGACTCTGGGCTCAGGCATGCGTGACGACGCCCAGACCCGCGATGCGCTCCAACGCCTGCACCAGCTGGATTACCTGTGCGAGCCCCACGGCGCCATCGCCTGGGATCTGCTGGGTGAGCAGTTGGCTGAGGACGAAGTAGGGGTGTTCCTCTGCACCGCCCATCCCGCCAAGTTCAAGGAGTCGGTGGACGAGATCCTGGGGCTGGACGTACCGCTGCCGGGCCCGCTTGCCAAGCACGCCGCCTTGCCGCTCTTGTCCCACAACCTGCCGGCAGAGTTCGCCCCGTTAAGGGCATTTCTGGTTGAGTAAGACTGGTTAAGCAGGATATCTGGGTGCTGAATGGTAGCCATAAAAAATCCCCCGATATCGGGGGATTTTTGTTTTCTGCGTTCAGGTTGAGAGCAACCAGAAATCGGGAGCAAGTTATTCCACTGCTGTTTTTTTACAGCTGGGGTTGCCCTGGTCGTCGTGAACACTGCAATCCCAGTTGTGCACGCCATCGCTGAGCCGATCGTATTCCACCTTGGCCGCCGCCAGATTGACCCCTGCCAGTTCGGTCGGCTTGATGTTCACGTACCAGACCCGGGTGCCGTCGGTGACGAAGTTCTCCTGCAGCGGCTTGATAAGGGCGCTATCGACCCCTGTTGGCAGGGGCGCTATCCGCTGGTTGCCGCTATAGAAACCGTCCTTGGTGACGGCCGAAGAGAAGTTCAGACAATGGAAGCTGGCGGCATCCACCTCTTTTTGAGCTTCGCCCTCGAAATAGAGAGCGCCGTCGATCTTGGCCCATCCCTGGCAGACGTCGTACAGGGTCACTTTGCCCTTGTGGGGGATGACTCTGGTCTGCTCGGCCACATAGTAGTAGTGACGCTGGTCGGCAGCCTGGCCATGGGCCGTCTTCAGGTGCTTGGGGTCAGCGCCGTCGAGCACTTCGCCTGTGACGAGAAAGACATGGCGATCGTCGCTGGCGAAAGGGTGATCGAGCAATTTGAAAGAGGCGATATTGACCGGCGTCTTGACCTGCTCGCAATAGGCATAGGCCTGCTGCCCGCTCAGCAGGAAGCTGCCGAGCGCCTTGGCGGTGTTGATATCGAAGCTGTCGGGCAAGGGGTGTTCGTTACAGAAATAGCGCCCTTGCGAGAGGGCAATGCTGAAATCATCGTTGCGATATGTGACCTCGAAGTCTTCCGTCTGCGCACCCACAAGTGGTGTCCCCGGTTGATTGCCATAGGGTTTGAAGACCACTTTCCCGGCTTCCAGTTGATAGGGGGGAGTGATCTCTGCATGGGTCACAAGTGGCAGGCAACATGCCAGCAGGGCGCAGTAACGAAGGTTCATAGGGGCTCACTGTCCGTTGAGAGGTGGGTGATGATTCAAAATGGCAGCCTGGGTTTCGAGAAATAGAACGCCCATAAGTGGTGCCGTTTGGAATCATACGTAGGATGGTTTCCATATGGAAAGCATAAAACGCCGGTAGGGCAGCTCATCAAGCTTGCACTGTGATGGGTGTCAGCATGTTCAGTTGACCGCTTTGCGTCGTCGGGTTAGCCTTTGGGCTTCCTTGATACCCGAGTATTTCCTCCGATGCGCATTTAACCTGTCCGCACCCCTTATCGTCTTTGCCCTCGTTTAGCGAGGCCGGGTGCGTCTTTACCGTGACAGGTTGATGTTGATTCCTCCTTGCTTCGTATCCGTGGACGCACGTCCCTGTCATTTGGCTTGGCTCTTGGCTTGATGCTCCGGCATTGACCCACAGGAGTGCAGATGACCCCTATGTCATGTCATATCAAACAGTTGCAACTGCCTTATCTGCCCGGCATTGCGCCCCTCACATTTTCCCTGCCCCAGGCGCCCTGCACCCTGATCGGCCGCAATGGCATCGGCAAGAGCCTGCTGCTGGAGGTGCTGGCCGGTCTGCGCGCTCCGGTATCGGGCAAGGTGGAATGGGCTCGGCCCGTCGCCTGGCTTTCCCAATTTGCGTCAGGCAGTGAAGGCTCAGTGAGTGATCTTATTGGCTGGGGGGAGGCCCTGGGCGCTCTTGAGCGCATTGAGTTGGGCAGTATCGACAGCCGGGATTTCGAGCTGCTAGGGGAGCGCTGGACCCTGAGAGAGGACCTAGCGGCGCTTCTGGCAGAGGCCAACTTGGATGTCGATATCAACCAACCATTGGCCTGTCTAAGCGGTGGTCAGCTCAGACGGTTAAGGCTGTTGGCGCTCTTTGCCAACCCGGATCACTTCCTGCTGCTGGACGAGCCTGACAATCACCTCGACGCCGAGGGTATCGACTGGCTGGGGCGGCAACTGGCGCGCCACCCAGGCGGTTATCTGCTTGTGAGCCACGACAGGCGGCTGCTCAATCAGGCCCAGCAACTGTTTGAGTTAAACGAGCAAGGGCTGCAAAGCTCGCAGCTTTCATTCCAGGCCTATTTACAGCAGCAGGCACAGGAGCAGGCCGCGAGAGGTGCGCGCCTGGATCAGGCAGTGCGCAGTGAGAAGGCGGCAGCTCAGGCACTGCAAAGAGTGCGCGAGCAAGCGGCAAAGCGCGCCAGTCAGGGTCGCCGGGAGCGTGGCTCCCAGGCCAAGGTGCTGCTCGATTTCAAAGCGGATCAGGCGGGCAAGTCCCTTGGCAAGGTATTGGATCGTCATGAGCGTGGTCATCAACAGCAGCTGGGGCTAAAGGTGGATGCGGCCGCCGCCCTGGCTGCGGTGCAGCCTCTGCGTATGCAGTGGCAGGATGGGGTCGATGCCAGCAAACAGGGCAGTGCCCAGCCGCTGGTGATTACGGCAGCCAGCCATCCGCGCTGGCACAGCCAGAGCGTCAGTCTGGTGTTGCAACGGGGAGATCGCTGCCTGCTCAGTGGCAAGAACGGTAGCGGAAAATCGAGCCTGTTCAAGATGCTACGCGGGGAGCTGGTACCAGAATCGGGTTCTTACCGGATCAGCGCCAGGCTTGCCTGTCTGGATCAGGGATTGAGTCTCATCGACAAGGCGCTCAGTCCACTGGCTAACCTGTTGGCAGCGGCGCCGGATCTGGCTGAGAGTGACGCGAGAACCCGGCTGGCGGGTATAGGATTGCGGCGCGACAGAGCCTTGCAGCCGAGCCACGCACTCAGCGGTGGCGAGCGGCTGAAACTGGGTCTGCTGATGGTATTGGCCCAGCAGCCAGAGCTGCTGCTCCTCGATGAACCGGATAACCACCTGGATCACGCCTCTCGGCAGTTGCTCACTCAGGTGCTGGCCGACTATCCAAGCACTTTGCTGCTGGTTTCCCACGATCCTTACTTTGTCGCCGGGGCCGGGGTTGGGCGGGAATATTGGTTGGGTGAGGAGATTGAGGAATAGGGGATAAATAGACGTAGGAAGATAAAAACGGGTGGTGCTTTTCAGTACCACCCGTGTTGCTGAGCAAGATACTTACCATGCTAAAGCTACCGGCGTGCCTGCTTTTACACTGACATCTAGACCCTTCATTGGTCACAACGGTGTTAATTGGTCAGACTGGGACTTTCTCAGAAAAGGTGGGTGTCCTAAATCACCCCCCAGACTTTATCTCAAAGGAGTGTTTCTATTTCCCTCTCCAACTGATCTTCCTTTTTTAACTCATCTAAAAAAATCTCTATTTTTTTCTTTGAAACTATATGTGCAAAAGAATTGTTTGATTCATCAACGCTCATAAAAACAGCATCTATGATTCCATTTATTATGATATCCCTTCCCCATGAAATAAAAGGTGTTCTCTCATGAAAATCAAACCATTTGTTCGATTCTATAGTGTTTAAAATCTCATCACTGTACTCTTTGAGAGCATGGCCATGATCTTGGTTTAAAACACTAACGCCAAGAATATCAAACAAATCTTTATAGGAGTATTTTTCACATATTTCATTATAGGCATAGTGATGAAATGGAAGGCTATCTTTTTTGTCTTTTCTAGCAATGCCAAAGTAAAAAACATTACTGTTCATTCTTATTCTTGCTGCGTAGGACATATATCCCATGATGTTATTATCAGCAAGTGAAAAATGTAGGGCGATTTGTTCCCTTTCTGTTTTGAAATTACTTTCATAAAAAACAGTCTTGTGGTTATCCATTACCTTATTTAAAAATGGAAGATCGAAAATTCCTATTTTAATATCATATAGTAACATGCATGAAGTTATTAGATTGTTTAATAAATTATCAAAATTTATTTTTTCGTAAGCTACGGTAGCTAAGTTTCTTGTTATTACTTTATTGTATAAAGATGCGTTTATATCATAAACAAAATCCATAATTTTTGAAAATGATGAGAAAGACTCACTTCTTAGCATTAAAGAAAGCTTTTCTTTACTTGCAGAGTGGTAGACAATGTACTCTGCTGAAAAATACTCTAAAATTGTTTTATGTATAAATTTGTATTCATTTCCTTCTTTTGTCATTAAAGGTACAGAGACCAGCAAATCGGTAAGAAAATGGCTGTTGGAGCTAGGTTTTATACCAGTCAGCCTTATAGCTTTATCTAAATTAGAATAGAGATCATTTTTATCTGTAAATGAAACTACTCTGCATACAGTCATTAAATAACAGAACCCTCGTACTAGTTTTCTAAAGTCTTCGTAATCAAGATTAGACATTTTCTTTCTACAAAAACCACCTTTATTAATTAAGTCGTGACCTTTATATAAGGCTTGATAAACATCATCGTAGAAAGTACAGAGACGATCAGCAATTGAGTTATTAAAACCAAAAGTTTTATATAGTAGTGAAACGATTAATGGAGTTTTTAAGAAGTTCTGTGGCACTTTGTCAAGTTGCTCAATTAAGTTTTTTCCTACACTTGATGAGGCGCACTTGTCATATCTTAATAGCAAGGATTTGACTTGTTCTACATTTAGTTCTTCAAATTTAAATACATTGCTATTTATAATATCTGGTAAGCCTTCTTGTGGTCTTGATGTAAGAAGGATTGAGTTGTCACAACACTTACTGGATAGCGTGTGAATTTGATTTGCAACATACTCTTGGTTGGACGGTGCTACTTCATCAAACCCATCCAATATAATTATGAATTTATTTATAGCTAAGAGGCGGTAAAATAAATCCCGAGAAAATGTTTTCCAAGGAAAATCTAGTTCTTTTGCTAATAATTCAATTAAATCAGCCCCTTCATTAATTTTCCTTAAGTCAAATAAGATAGGGATTTTTTCACTCTTATACAAAATCTCATGAACTAAATATCTAGAAAATGTAGTTTTTCCCATCCCAGCGCTATCAATTATAATATATGCGCCACTTTCATTTTTGAGTTGATTAACAATATCGAAAGGTTGGGCTTTACCATTTCCGAGAGCAACGCCTTCAATATGCTCACTTTTATTTATTTCAATTAAATTTAATGGCTCATAAATAGTTACAAAATCAAGTTTATGTTGTGGGAATGCTACGGTCGTGATTTCACTAACTCGTTTAGATAGCTTTTCGAAGTATAAAGACAGAGAGTTTGATATATTTTCAGGCTCTATATCTTTTGCTAGTTCTTTTTCTAGAAAATAATCTTTAATTTTATTTATCTTGTGTTCAAAAACATTTGAAATAAATCCGCCAGCGCCATTGGCTGCTGATACTATCAACTCATCAGTCATAAGCTCGTCTCTAACATAGGACATGGTTACATACTTGGATTTTGTTACACAAAACATTGAACTGTAACCCTACGCCCTGGATTACAGCTTCCAATCTGCTCCATCGAGCAGCGGGCGGGGCCCGGATGGTTCAATAGGCACCGGGGCCATCATAGGCTTGCCCTTTACCGACAAACCAGTCAAAAAGTGATGCAATCATAGGTAAAATTTGTGTTTTTTGCGCTAGCTCACCAATTAGTTCTCAACTCGGATGGGGGCGGCAAATGCGGCTCTTGATACTCCGATAACTGAGTAAGCAGATACAGAGCCAGGCTGTGCTGATCTGGGGACCGGTCACAGTGGCCATTATCTAAATCGTGGGCCGTGCGATTGGGTAATGGTGTAAGGATGGATCTGACAGCAGGGCTGGCTATGGGTTATCCGATGGGGGTATCGTCAAATAGCCTCGGTATTGCCAACATAAACTCCTTGGTGGGGGATTTTTATTGGTCATGATTGGCGTCAGTGCAATCAGTGCAATCAGTGCAATCAGTGCAATCAGTGCAATCAGTTCAACCTATTCAACAAGCCTTCAAGACATGATTGGTTGCCACACTTGCCAACCAATCATGCCAGCCGATCTCTTCACTTAGTCTGAGTCATTAGCCCCCGGACTCCGGCGGGCTGTGCTCCGGCGCCGCACTCAGCAGATCTTGCCCCTCGTCCTGGCTTAGCACCAGATAGCGTTCGTACTGGCGCAAGACGTCGGCGCTCAGTTCGTCCCGGGTCAGGTACTGGATGTCGTAACCGGCGCGGCCATCGGCGAAGAAGGTCATGGGCTCGAAGATGCGGGCGTCCGGGTCGTGGTTGTGGGTGGCCTCCAGCGGGTTGAAGGCGGGGGCGGGTCTGGATTCGATGCGCACCCCATAGCCGAAGTCGCGCCGTCCCTCCTGGGGCACCAGCAGCAGGCACTGATCCGGATCGCTCTGCTCGACCCGGCTGGTGAGGCCGCGGGCCTCAAACTCGCGGCACAGGGCGGTCAGGGCGGGCAGGGCGGTTTCGCCAAGGAATCTGCGGGCATCCTCCTCGCTGGAGGGGCTCAGCAGGTGATCCATGCGGGTGCGCCACTGCTTGCCATTCCAGAAATCGGTGGCGGGGGAGAGGCGCCGCGCCGAGTGCTCCTTGTCCGCAATCAGGCCGCGCACCAGGCCGAGGCAGAGCAGCACCATGATGAAGGCGAACGGCAGGGCGGCGATCAGGGTCATGGACTGCAGCGCCGCCAGCCCACCCGTGCTCATCAATGTGCCGGCGGTGATCCCGAGCAGCAGGGCCCAGAACAGGCGCTGCCAGATGGGGGAGCGATCCTTGCCCTGGGTGGCGATGTTGTCGATGACAAAGGCCCCCGAGTCGGCGGAGGTGACGAAGAAGACGCTGATGAGGATCACCGCCAGCGCCGAGGTGATGTCGGCCCCCGGTAGCAGATCGAAGAAGTTGAACAGCAGGGTGTCGATGTTGCCGACCGAGTCAATTAGCGTCTGGCCCCCTTCGTGCTGGCTGGCCCAGATGGCCGCGTTGCCAAACACCGTCATCCACAGCAGGTTGAAGGCGGTGGGGACAAACAGCACCCCGAGGATGAACTCGCGCAGGGTGCGGCCACGGGAGATGCGGGCGATGAAGAGGCCGACGAAGGGGGACCAGGAGATCCACCAGGCCCAGTAGAGCAGGGTCCAGTTGCCAAACCAGCCCGCCTGGCGGGTCTCGCTGTAGGTGAAGGTGCGAAAGGTGAGCTGGGTGAGAGACGAGATATAGTTGCCTATGTTCTCGGAGAGGGCCCCCAGCAGGTATTGGGTGGGGCCAGCCAGCAGCACGAACAGCAATAACACGATGGCGAGGAAGAGGTTGAGCTCGGAGAGTCGCTTGACTCCTTTATCGAGGCCGGTGACCGCCGACAGACCCGCCAGGCCGACCACGACCCCGATCAGGGCGAAGCGAAACAGATCCCCCGTGGTGTCGAGCCCGGTGAGCCGGGTGATCCCCGCCGACAGTTGCAGCACCCCGTAGCCTAGGGTGGTGGCGATACCGAAGATGGTACCCACCAGGGCGAACACGTCCACCGCGTGGCCAATGGGGCCGTGGATCCGCTCCTTGAAGATGGGATAGAGGCCGGAGCGGATGGTCAGCGGCAGGTTGTAGCGAAAGCCGAAGTAGGCCAGCACCAGGCCGACGATGGCGTAGATGGCCCAGGCGTGAAAGCCCCAGTGGAAGAAGGTGGTGACCATGGCCTCGCGGGCGGCGACTTGCGTGAGGGGCATCGCCTGGGGTGGGGAGACAAAATGGGTCATGGGCTCGCCCACCCCGAAATACATGAGCCCTATCCCCATGCCGGCGGCAAACAGCATGGCGAGCCAGGAGGTGAAACTGAACTCGGGTCGGGCGTCGTCCGGGCCTAGCCGGATGCTGCCATAGCTGCTGAACGCCAGCACCAGCAGCAGGATCAGGAACATGCCGACCACCAGCACGTAGAACCAGCTGAAGTGTTCGGTGATCCAGCTCTGGCCTGCGCCAAAGAAGCGGGCGGCGGCCTCGGGTGCCAGGGAGCAGATGGCCAGCAGCACGGCGATAAACAGCAGGCTCGGGATGACGATGGGCAGCGAGAGGGTACAGCGAGGTGGGCGGGGCGAGTTCATGGGACACCTTCGAATGGGGATTCCAGCTACTAGTTAAGTGGGTTTGGGCCTAAAAGACAGGGGAGGAGGGCATTTTGTTCAGACCCTTAGCGGCATCTTCCCCAGTGCCTGACAACCTGTGACGGATGAGTTGGGCTCAATGGCAAGGAGATAGGCTGATGGTGGTGGTCACTTTGGTGCCCATCCGGCGGGAGGACTATAGTGCAATCGGAAGAGGGAGACGGCTGAGCCTTGCTCCCTCGTTGCCAGAACCGCAATCGAATCAACCATGAGGGCTTGTCACATGAAAGGTATTGCCATCCTGATGACGGTGTTTTTGATGGGAATGGGGGTCGCCCATAGCGCCACGCCGACGGTGCAGGGCGCGGGCTCTGCGGCAGAGCAGGCGTGCGAGGCGCAAGCGGTGGCCAAGAAGTTGGCGGGCGCCGCCAAGACCAGTTTTATCGGCAAGTGCGTCAAGACGGCCCCTGCCGCCGATGGTGCCAGCGCCAAGGCGAGCCAGTGCGAGAAGGCGGCCGCCGACAAGAAGCTGGCGGGGGCGGCCAAGAACAGCTTTATCCAAAAATGTGTGAAGACGGACGCGGCCGCAGACAAGGCGAGCCAGTGTGAGAAGGCGGCTGCCGACAAGAAGCTGGCGGGAGCCGCCAAGAACAGCTTTATCCAAAAATGCGTGAAGACCGCCTGAGGTCATGTGCAGCGCCGCGAAGCGGGTGAGTAAGCGCTTCTTGGTGGGGTGAAAATGGGGGAGGGGATCTCTCTTCCCCGACATCAGAGCGAGGGGCCAGAGGCCCCTTTTTTCTTGGGTCGACATCGAAATAGATATCTTCTTAATGCCTTGTTTTCGGCTTATATAACTAACTGGATGGTGTGCGTGGCATATATGGTGAGTTTTTTGCCTTAAATGCAGCGTTAAATATCGTAAATACATTCGCTAATGTTCCTCTCCGAGCCTCCTCCGAGGCTTGCTGCGCCCTGTCCGTTTTTATTGTCTTGAATATTCATCTTATAAAACAGCTGGTTAACGGTATTTCTCCTGACAAATGCCATCAAGGCTATCTTTTGATGAAATCTTTTCCCCTCTGGTCCGGTTTTATTGCAGGTAGCCGGCATGTGATGCCCGGCAACACCTTCACACCGCAGATATCAGCCATCAGGCTCAACAATAAGGAATTTGCATATGAACGTGAAAAAGAGCACCGCCATCACTTGCGCCATGACGGGCCTGCTGGCCCTGGGCGCCCAGATGATCGCCGCGCCAGCCATGGCTGCCGAGGAGAAGGAGAAGTGCTACGGCGTGGTCAAGGCCGGTAATAATGACTGCGCCACCAAGAGCAACTCCTGCGCCGGTACCGCCAAGATGGATGCTCAGGGCGATGCCTTCGTGGTGGTGCCCAAGGGCCTGTGCGAGAAGCTGGCGGGCGGTTCCCTGCAACCCAAGTAAGCGTCATGCCATGATGTGGCGTCCTGGCCACATCATGGTTTCCCCTCGATGACTGCGAGCCTTGTCATGAACCCATTGATTGGTATCGGTTTACGCCCCCCCCATTACGACGAGATCCGGCAAACCCTGCCGGCCATCGGCTGGCTCGAGGTGCACAGCGAGAACTACTTCGCACGCCACACACTGGGATTCGAGGTGCTGGCGGAGCTTGCCGGGCACTATCCCATCAGCCTGCACGGGGTGGGTATGTCGCTCGGCTCCGCCGATCCCCTGGATCTCGCCCATCTGCGCCAGCTGACGGCGCTGGTGGAGGATATCCGGCCGGTGCGGGTCTCCGAGCACCTGAGCTGGGGCAGCATCGGCGGGCGCTATTTCAACGATCTGCTGCCGGTCCCCTACACCCGGGCGGCGCTGGCCCAGATGAGCGACAAGATAGAACAGGTGCAGCAGGCCCTGGGGCGTCAGCTGTTGATTGAAAACCCCTCATCTTATCTGCAACTGCCCGGCGAGATGAGCGAATGGGAGTTTCTGGCCGAGCTCGCCCGGCGCAGCAGCTGCGGCATCTTGCTCGATCTCAACAACCTGTATGTCAGTGCCTTCAACCACGGCTTTGACTGCGCCGATTATCTTTCGGCCATCGATCTCGACCGGGTGGGGGAGATCCACCTCGCCGGTTACACCGACAAGGCCCTGCCCGAGGGGCACCTCTATATCGACACCCACAGCGCGCCGGTAGCAGAACCGGTGTGGGAACTCTATCGCCAGATCTGTGAGCAGCGCGCCATCCCCACCCTGATCGAGTGGGATCTGGAGATACCGCCGCTGCCGGTGCTCTTGGGGGAGGCGCAGCTTGCCAGCGAGATCCTGAGCGCCGCCCAGGCGTCCCAGTGCCTCGCCGGGCGGGAGGCCAGTCATGTCTGAATTGATACCGGGAGCTGAGTTGACCCCTGTGCCCGATCTGAGCCAGTTGCAGCAGGTGCAGCAGGTGCAGCAGGCATTTGCCGAGGGGCTGCTCGGTGGTGACGCCATCTTGCCGCTTGTTGCCCCGGCCACCTTGCCCGCCAGCGCCTTGCTGCAGGTCTATCGCAACAACTTCGTGCTGGGTCTGAGTGAGGTGCTGGCCAGCAGCTATCCCGCGGTCAAGGCCATGGTGGGGGAGGATTTTTTTGCCGCCGCGGCCCGCGGCTTCGTGCTGGCCGAGCCGCTGCGCGAAGGCGCCGTGATGCACTATGGCGAGGGCTTTGGCGACTGGCTCGCCAGCTTGCCGACTACCGCCGAGCTGCCCTGGCTGAAGAGTCTGGCCCATTTCGAGTGGGCGCTGGACAGAGCCGCCTTGCTGCCTCTGGAGCTGCGCCGCTGGCCAGCAGAGCGTCTGGCCGCCGTAGCCCCCGAGCGCTGGGAGCAGCTGGTGCTGCAACCGGCCAGCGACATCCTGCTGTTTGAAAGCGCCTATCCGGTGCTGGCGTTGTGGCAGATGGCCCTGCACGGCGGCGCCACCGTTACCGAACTGGATGCCCCCTGCTGGCTGGTGCTCAAGAAGTTGCCGGGTCACAGGGCCTCGCCCATTGCGCTCCCGGCGCCAGCCTGGCAACTGCTGCAAGGCTGCCAGCAAGGCCAGCCCCTGGCCCAACTGCTGGGAGGCGCCTCCACCATGGCCGCGCAGCTACCCTCGCTTATCACCCTCGATCTGCTGGTCGATCTGGAGTTTGTCCATGACTGAACACACCTCATCAAGCGCCCTCTGCCAGTGGGCCGAGCGCGCCCAGCCCTGGCTGGTCGGCGCCGTCTTGCTGCTCGCCAGGCTCTGGGTTGCCTCTGTCTTCCTGCGCTCGGGTTGGCTCAAGCTGAGCGCCTGGGATTCCACTCTCTATCTGTTCGAATCTGAATATCAGGTGCCCCTGCTGCCCTGGCAGTGGGCGGCCTATGTGGGCACGACCACCGAGCTGCTGTTGCCGCTGTTCCTGCTGGCGGGGCTCTTTACCCGCCCGGTCGCCGCGCTGCTGTTTGGCTTCAACATCATGGCGGTCATCTCCTACCCGACCCTGTGGGCGGGGGGCTTTTACGATCACCAGCTGTGGGGCTGGATGCTGCTGACCCTGGCGGTGTGGGGCGCCGGCCCCCTGTCGCTGGATCACTGGCGCCTTGCCAGGGGGCGGCGAGCCCCTTGAGGTGGGCATCAACTGGAGGGGCCTGCGGGCCCCTTATTTGATGGTTAGCCAAGCTATCGGGTGCGGGTATGGCACAATGTCCCGACCATGACCTGAAGGTAGAAAAACATGCTAATTCGTGAGGCTGTGGCAGCCGATATTCCTGCTCTGGTAGATCTTCGCATGCAATTGTTCTGCGAAGTGGGGGAGCTTGTCACCCCCTTGGCCGATCCCGCGCTCTGGCAGTCGACCCAGGCCTATTTCACCCAGTCGATGCAAGAGGGCAGTGCCCGCTCCTGGGTGGTGGAAGCAGAGGGCAGGTTGGTGGCCTGCGGCACCCTGGCGCTGTTCGTGCGCCCGCCCTATCCCGGCAATCTGGCGGGGCGAGAGGCGTACTTGCTCAACATGTATACCCAGCCCGCCTGGCGCAAGCAGGGCATAGCGGGCGCCCTGCTCGAGGTGATGGCGACCCATGCGCGCGAGCAGCAACTGGGCAAGCTGTGGCTGCATGCCAGCGACGAGGGGCGCCCCTTGTATGAGCGCATGGGGTTTGTGACCAATCCCGCTTATCTGGAGTGGCAGCCCGCGGGTTAATCCGCTTGCCAGATGATCCAACATCGGCCGCGTTACGTACTGGCACCGTCAGCGCTTTGCCCGCCAAGGTGCGTCCCTGGCAGCGCCGCGATGGCCAGCCGGTGTCCGCCCATCTAGCCGCAACAACGGCACTCTTATCGGGCCCGATGCTGCCGATAACAGGGTGCCGCGGGCGGAGTCGAGTGACCAAACATGCATGAGCGGATTGAGGGAGCCATATTGGCTCCATTTTTGTCAGTACAGAGGCAGCATATTGATGTTCAACCACAAACTTAAGGCGCAGTTGCAGTCTTGCCAGACTCGGCTCGATGAGCAGCAGGGGATCGTCGAGGCGGTCAAGCAGGGCGCCGCGACCATCATCTTCAGCCCGGATGGCGAGATCCTGGAGGCCAACGAGTCGTTCTTGAACCTGATGGGCTACCGGGCCGCCGAGCTGCAGGGACACCACCATGGCCTGTTTTGCCTTAAGAGCTGGGCGCAATCGCCCGACGACCAGCAGTTCTGGGCCAGGCTCAAACAGGGGCAAGCCCAGTCCGGTCTCTTCGAGCGCCTCAACCAGCGGGGTGAGACACTCTGGCTGCAGGCGAGCTACTTCCCGGTGAAGCAGCAGGGCCGGGTGACTCAGGTGATCAAGATAGCCACCGACATGACGGCCCGGCAGCAACGGCTGCAACGCCAGGAGGCGCTGGCCCAGGCGCTGGACAGATCCCAGGCGATGATCGAATTCACCCCAAGCGGCGACATTCTCAGCGCCAATGCCAACTTTCTCGATTGCATGGGATACAGCCAGAGCCAGTTGAAGGGGCAGCATCACAAGATGTTCTGTGACGAAGCGTTTTTGCGCGAGCAGCCCCACTTCTGGGCGGAGCTGGCCCGCGGCCAGTTCAAGTCCGGGCTCTTCATGCGCTACAACAGCCGGGGCGAGGCCGTCTGGCTGGAGGCGACCTACAACCCGATCCGGGACGAGCAGGGCAAGGTGGTGAGGGTGGTCAAGTTCGCCAGTGACATCACGGCGCGCATTCATCAGAGCAACGCCACCCGGGACGCGGCCAAGATTGCCCACAGCACGGCGCAGGAAACCCTCAGCAGCGCCGAGCAGGGGGCCGAACTGTTGCGCGCCGTGGTCGATACCTCGTCTCTGATCGCGGCCCAGGTGGATCAGGCCATCGCCCTCATCGGTCAGCTCAACGAGCAATCCAGGCACATCGAGGCCATCGTCTCGACCATCAGCGCCATCGCCGATCAGACCAACCTGCTGGCGCTCAACGCGGCCATCGAGGCGGCGCGCGCCGGGGATCAGGGCCGTGGCTTTGCGGTGGTGGCCGACGAGGTACGCCAGCTGGCGGCGCGCACCTCGCTGTCGACCGGCGAGATTGCCAAGGTGGTGCAGAAGAACCGTGAGCTGACCACCAGAGTCACCGACGACATGGCCGGGGTCGCCGGCAGCGCTGAACTCGGCAAGCAGCAGATTGCCCGGGTCGATCGGGTGATGGCCGAGATCCGCCAAGAGGCGAATCGGGTTTCGGAGACGGTCTCCAGTCTTTCCATCTGAGGCACGACTCAGCCAGCGCCAGACCCTTGCGACGGTATCTGGCGAGAGTGCCAAAAGTGTGAGCGGTTGAACGCCCAATCTGAATCCGGCCTGTATGACCCCTTGCTTGTGAATTGTTCTGCCCTGCCGCCTTGATTAGTCTGCCGGCTCATTTTTCATTGAGCGGGTAGAGAAGATGGCAGTTGGACAGAAAGGCAGGGCAGCGGCGCTGCTGCTGGGGATGGTAGCGAGTGTGGGTCTGAGCGGTTGCATGGGGTCGATGGGCCTCTCCGCCATGCTGACCAAGGGCAACCTGAGCGCGGTGGATAACCGCTATGGCCGCGCCGGCGTCTTCGTATTGCTCTCCCCGGTGTATGGTCTGGCGGCGACCGCGGATCTGTTCGTGTTCAACACCATCGAGTTCTGGTCCGGCAAGAACCCCATCACCGGCAAGTCACCGGCGCTGGTGGATCAGAAGGCCGATGCGGTGATCAAGGTCAACCAGCATCTGGATCCGGCGCTGAACAAGGTGCCGCTTGCCATGTTGCCGCAAGGCGTGCGGGAGGTGGAAGTGACTTATCCTGACGATCGCACTGCGTTGATGGAAATTCACTACCTGGATGGCCGTAGCAGCATGATGCGCGGTGAAAAGCGCGGCGAGCAGGTGGATCTCTATCTCGACGGCAAGCTGGTATCGACCCTGACCGAGGCGCAGTTGGCCGAGATGAGTCGCGCCGGTCGTAGCCTCGCCTGATCGGCTGTCAAGATAGTTGGGCGACCCCGTCCCCTGCAAAAAAAGCCCCGCAACTGCGGGGCTTTTTTCATGGTCTGGCCGAGGGTTTGCTGTAGGGCTGCAACACCAAACCCAGCAGGCGACACA
>NZ_CDCA01000044.1:38129-39019 GCF_000820185.1 Aeromonas tecta | reverse complement strand
TACTACTACATCGCCGAGACCAACATCGCCTACATCAACCGCAAGGTGAATCGCCCCTGGCTGACCTTCGTGCTCAAGCTGACGCTGATGGCCTCCACCGTCTATGGCACAGTCAAGACCGCCGATCTGGCCTGGGGGATGGGGGATATCGGGGTGGGTCTGATGGCCTGGCTTAACATCGTCGCCATCTTGCTGCTGCAAAAAACCGCCTTCATCTGCCTGAAAGATTATGAGGCTCAGAAGGCCCAAGGGCTGGATCCTGTGTTCCACCCGGAAAAACTCGGCATCAAGAATGCCGATTACTGGGCGGGCAAGCGCTCGGAGCAAAACCTGGAGCAGGAGCAGGCCGGTCACGCGTTCGAGCCGGACCGCAAAGTCTCCTGACCCTTTCACGCATACCAAGATAAAAAAATGGCAGCCCAGGCTGCCATTTTTCGTTGGGCATAGACCCTAGAGCGCATTGCGGCGCGGGCCAAACGGTAGGCGCCAGCGAAACAGGCTGTTGAGGGTGGCGCGCCACTGGTTCGGTCGCCCGAGGATCTGCCGCTGCAAACGGGTCTCTTCTTTGAGCATCGCCTCGTCGCTGCGGGCCCAGGCCTGGGTGTAGAGCTGCTTGATCCCCGCCAGCGCATCCGGCGACTTGGTGATCAGCGTCCTGGCAAACTCCCGCGCCTCACTCAGGGGATCGGTGCAGACCCGGCTCACCAGCCCGAGCGCCTTGGCTTCGCTTGCATCGCACTCGCGCCCGCTCATGGCGAGCTCCATGGCGGTATCCACCCCCATCAGGTTGCGCAGGGTAACGCTGCCGCTCATGTCGGGGATGATGCCCCACTTGATTTCCATCACCGAGAAGCGGCAATCCGGGGTGCTGAAGCGAAAATCGGCGCCGA
>NZ_CDCA01000044.1:0-38077 GCF_000820185.1 Aeromonas tecta | reverse complement strand
GAAGCGAAAATCGGCGCCGAGCGCTATCTGCAAACCGCCACCGAAACAGACGCCCTGGGTGACGACGATCACCGGCACCGACAGCTGGTGCCAACCATAGGCCACCCGCTGGGCCAGGTTGGTGGCCTCGTCCGCCTCGCGCTTGAGGATATCGAGGGCCGCCACCGGCTGCTTGAGCATGGATTTCACATCCAGCCCGGCGCAAAATGCGCGCCCCTCCCCGTGCAGGATCACCGCCCGCAAGCCTTTCTGCTGCTGCAACTGGCTGAGCGTCTCATCGATGGCGCCGAACATGGCCCTGTCCAGCGCATTGAGTTTGTCCCCCCGCGCCAACATCACCTCGGCGATGCCGTCCCGGATCTCGCATTTGACCCTTGGTTTATCCATTTTCCCCTGTCCTCTCCTGAGTCGATACTGGTCATACCACCACGTTACCAGAGTGTTACCAGCTGGTACAGGGAGGCCGCACTTACCGTGCGACTAAAGTCGGCTGGCTCCCCTCAGGCCGCTTTGCCAGACTGGCACCATGCGCCATGCACTATGCCCCCAGCCGAGACGAGAATTGTCATGACCCTGTTGTTCAACTTCGCCCGTCCACCCTTTGATTGTCTCGGCGAAGAGGCGCGCCAGCAGCTTGGGCAGCACCTCAGCGTCTGCTATTTTCGGGCGGGCCAGACGGTGCTAAGCCCCGGCGATACCCCCCCCGGTCTCTATCTCATCATCAAGGGCGCGGTGGAAGAGTCGGGCCCCCACCAGCACTTTGGCGACTACGGGGTCGACGACCTGTTCGACGTGCGCGCCCAGTTCGATGGCCGCTGCCGCCACCGTTTCAGTGCGCTGGAAGATACCCTCTGCCAGCTCATTCCCCACGGGGTATTCGAGACGCTCTGCGCCGAGCACCCGGCCTTCGCGCATTACTTCACCGCCACCCTGGCCGAGCGCCAGCAACAGCAGGCGAGGCGTGAACAACTCGGTCAGCAGAACCTGGCTGAATTCATCCTGACCCGCATCGATACCAGCCACCTGCAGGCGCCACTCATTGTCGACAACCAGCTCAGCCTGCTGGCCGCCACCGAGGCTATGGCGAGTCAGGGCAACGATTGCCTGCTCTATCCCGCCGCCGATGGCAGCTTGACCCTGGCGACCCGCAAGACCCTGCTCCACGCCCTGACCCTGAAGGGATTGCCACTGACGGCGCCGCTGGCGGTGCTAAGCCAGGCTCCCCTGATTGGCCTCACGCTTGGCGGCTACCTGTTCGATGCCCTGCTGCTGATGACCCGTCACCGTATCAAGCGGCTAGTGGTCTGGCAGCGGCAAGAGGTGG
Organism: Aeromonas tecta; assembly: GCF_000820185.1. GTDB lineage: Bacteria > Pseudomonadota > Gammaproteobacteria > Enterobacterales > Aeromonadaceae > Aeromonas > Aeromonas tecta. The sequence continues at coordinate 36,753 of NZ_CDCA01000044.1, read as the reverse complement.
TGGGAGTGCTGCATTTGACCCAGGTGCTCGGGCTCTTCTCCGCCCACTCCCATGTGCTGACCCTGCGCATCGCCCGGGCAGGCAACCCGCCGACCCTGGAAGCGATCGCCCGCGAGCAGCAACAGCTGACCCGCTCTCTGTTCGCCCAGGGGATCCACACCGCCTTCCTGATGAAGCTCATCGCCACCCTCAACGAGCAGCTGATCGCCAAGGCCTTCGCCCTGACCATCCCGGCCGAGGTACAAGCCAGGGTATGTCTGCTGGTGCTGGGCTCGGAGGGGCGTGGCGAGCAGATCCAGAAAACCGATCAGGACAACGCGCTGATCCTGCCTGCCGATCTCCACTGGCCCAGCCAGCAGGGGGACTTGGCCGCCTTCAGTGCCCTACTCGAGCGGCTCGGCTACCCGCCCTGTCCCGGCCGGGTGATGGTCAACAATCCCGCCTGGGTGAAAGAAGCGTCGCAATGGCAGCTAGAAATAGAACGGGCCTGTATCGAGGCCAGCGAAGCGGACTTGCTCTGGCTCGCTACCCTGGCCGATGCCCAGCCCGCTGCGGGGGATCGCGCCCTGCTCGCCCCCATCGCCCGCCACCTGCGCACCCAGCTGGCCGACCGGCCAGATCTGCTGGCGGAGATGGCCCGCGCCGCGGTGGCATTCCACACCCCGCTCACCCTGTTTGGCCGGCTGGAGCAAGAGCCGCAGGGGCTGGATCTCAAGCGCGGTGGCCTGTTTTCACTGGTGCGCGGCATTCGCCTGCTGGCACTGGAGGCCAAGATCCTGGAGACCTCAACCCTGGAGCGCATCGACGCACTGGTGACCTGCGGGCGCCTTAGCAGCGACTACGGCGCCAATCTGGCGGAGGCGTTTCGGCTCTTCGTGCGCCTGCGCCTGCGCAGCCAGCTCAAGGAGGGAGACAACCGGGTGCGGGTGGAGACGCTCAGCCACGGCGAGCGGGATCTGCTGCGCCATGCCCTGCATCAGGTGAAGAAGTTCCAGCAGTGGCTCGGCTTGCACTTTCGTCTGAGGCAATAACATGTGGGACCGCTGTCGACGCCATTGGTATGGCCGCGCTTTTCGCCACGGAGACTTTGCCCCGCTGTTCGATTGCGCCCCATCCGATGAGTGGGTGGCGCTGGATTTCGAGACCACCAGCCTGGATCCCGAGCGAGCCGAGATTGTCGCCATCGGCGCGGTGCGCATCAAGGGTAACCGGCTGCTCACCGGCGAGGCGCTCTCCCTGCGGGTGCAGGCGCCTGCCAGCCTGAGCGAACAATCGGTGGCGATTCACGGCCTGCGCCACCAGGACCTGCAACAGGGCTTGGCGCTGGACGCCGCGCTGCGCCAGCTGTTGGCCTTCATCGGCCCCCGGGAACTGGTGGGCTATCACATCGCCTATGACCTGCGCATCCTCAACCTGGCCTGCCAGAAATTGTGGGGGCTGCACCTGCCGCAACGGGGCATCGAGGTGAGCCGCCTCTATCATGACCACCTCTATCGGCGCTACCCGGATGCGGTCATCGATCTGCGCCTGACCGCCATTTGCCAGCATCTCGGCCTACCTCCCCTGCCCGCCCACGACGCCCTGGCGGATGCCGTCACCGCCGCCCTCATCTTCCTGCGTCTGCAGCTGGGTGGCCCCCTGGCTTATCCCAAAGTCTAATTGCCGACAAATAACATTTAATTCACATTTCCATTACATGAGCGGGCATCCTGCTCGGTAGAGACATCCTTCATTCACAGCCGACATTCATGTCATGGAGAAATGCAATGGAACAGCAACGTTATCTGAGGATCCAGCAAGATCCTGTCTTCCAGGAGTTGGTCAGCAAACGCCAACGCTTCGCCTGGACCCTCTCCATCCTGATGCTGGGGCTCTACCTGGCGTTTATTCTGCTCATCGCCTTCGCACCTGGCTGGCTTGGCACGCCGCTCAGTGAAGGCTCCGCCATCACCCGTGGCATTCCCGTCGGCGTGGGGCTGATCCTCTCCTCCTTCGTGCTGACCGGCATCTATGTCTATCGCGCCAACGGCGAGTTTGACGAGCTGAACAACAAGATCCTCAAGGGAGCCCAATCATGAAAGGCAAGTCTCTGCTGCTGCTCGGCAGCCTGATGTCCACTCCCCTGCTGGCGGCCGATGCGCTGACTGGCGAGGTGCAACGCCAACCCCTGAACGTGCCGGCCATCGTCATGTTCGTGGCCTTCGTGGCCGCCACCCTGTTCATCACCTACTGGGCCTCCAAGCGCAACCGCTCGGCCTCCGACTACTATGCCGCAGGCGGGCGTATCACCGGCTTCCAGAATGGCCTGGCCATCGCCGGTGACTACATGTCCGCCGCCTCCTTCCTCGGCATCTCCGCCCTGGTCTACACCTCGGGCTACGACGGCCTGATCTATTCCATCGGCTTCCTGGTGGGCTGGCCCATCATCCTGTTCCTGATCGCAGAGCGGCTGCGCAACCTCGGCAAGTACACCTTCGCCGACGTAGCCTCCTATCGCCTCAAGCAGACCTCGGTGCGTACCTTGTCTGCCAGCGGATCCCTGGTGGTGGTGGCGCTTTACCTCATCGCCCAGATGGTCGGTGCCGGCAAGCTCATCGAGCTATTGTTCGGCCTGCAATACCACATCGCCGTGGTGCTGGTCGGTATCCTGATGGTGCTCTACGTGCTGTTTGGCGGCATGCTGGCCACCACCTGGGTGCAGATCATCAAGGCGGTGATGCTGCTGTCCGGTGCCTCCTTCATGGCCATCATGGTGATGAAATCGGTCAACTACGACATCGGCGCTCTGTTCAGTGAAGCGGTCAAGGTCCATGCCAATGGCGCTGCCATCATGAGCCCGGGCGGCCTGGTGGCCGACCCCATTTCCGCCATTTCGCTGGGTCTGGCGCTGATGTTCGGTACCGCCGGCCTGCCCCACATCCTGATGCGTTTCTTCACCGTGAGCGATGCCAAGGAAGCGCGCAAGTCGGTGTTCTACGCCACCGGCTTCATCGGTTACTTCTACATCCTGACCTTCATCATCGGCTTTGGCGCCATCCTGCTGGTCAGCACCAACCCGGACTTTAAGGACGCCACCGGCGCCCTGCTCGGCGGCACCAACATGGCGGCGGTCCATCTGGCCGATGCGGTGGGTGGCAGCCTGTTCCTCGGCTTCATCAGCGCCGTGGCCTTCGCCACTATTCTGGCGGTGGTCGCCGGCCTGACCCTGGCGGGTGCCTCCGCGGTCTCCCACGACCTCTATGCCTGCGTGCTGAAGAAAGGCAAGGCCAACGAAGTCGATGAACTGCGCGTCTCCAAGATGACCACCCTGGTACTGGGTGTGGTTGCCATCGGTCTTGGCGTCCTGTTCGAGAAGCAGAACATCGCCTTCATGGTGGGTCTGGCCTTCTCCATCGCGGCGAGCTGCAACTTCCCGGTGCTGTTCCTGTCGATGTTCTGGTCACGCCTGAGCACCCGTGGCGCCGTCTACGGTGGCTGGCTGGGGCTGGTGAGCGCCGTGACCCTGATGATCCTGGGCCCCACCATCTGGGTGAAGGTGCTGGGTCATACCGAGGCGATTTTCCCCTACGAATACCCCGCGCTCTTCTCCATGGCGCTGGCCTTCGTCGGGATCTGGTTCTTCTCGGTGACCGACAAGTCCCAGAACGCGGCCGACGAACACACCAAGTTCTTCCCGCAGTTCGTGCGCTCCCAGACCGGGCTCGGTGCCTCCGGCGCCAGCGCCCACTGATCCTTTTTCATCGCTCAACAAGCCGGCCCCGTGCCGGCTTTTTTCATAGCGCCTCTCCCCCCATGCAATAGCGCCAGATCACAGTTCCCGCTAAAACTTTCGGCAGATCTGTGCCATAATGCGCGCCATTTGACAGACCAACCGGGACATCTCCTTTGTTAAGCAGCAACAACTCTTATATGTAGGCTAAAACCACCTAAAGCCGCGCCATATAAGGCTTTTTACAAAGCACTCACAACATCTCCATTCGCTTTTTCCCCGCATTCCACCGCAGTTTCCCTCTCGATTTGCCCCAAAAATTGCCCCAAGAACCCCCAGCATTTTCCATTGGTTATCCCATCTTTAAGCATAGAAAAGCCCACACAGTGGCGAGCTCATTTGAATCTTTCTGCATTATTACGCAGCGGCTTCATCGCGTAGTTTTTGTAGAATGCGCGCGAGTCTATCTTCCTCCTGAGGTGTCAGATCCAAGGTATCGATAAGGTCTTCTAGTTCGGTTAGTGATGATTCCATCCCGTGTCTCCCGTTCTCTCTCAGCCTCTCGGCTGTGAATCACTGTATGAATATACAGTAACGTGAGGGAACTTATCATTTTTGGACCATTTTGGATATTAAAAAAGGGGCCTAAGCCCCTTCATGAATCATGTTACTCTCAAAACTGTGAGCCAAATTTCACCAGATACTAATGAGTACATTCACAGCAAAACCAATCAGCACAATGATGAAAGCGAAGGCCATGAAGTTATCCAGGCTCTCACGGTTGGATTTACTGAAACACCAGATCCCTATCGCGAATGGTACCAATGCCAATGTAAAACTGACGCTGAACACTTTAAGCGCCAGCACCATGCTTCCGATCGCAATCAGCAGCCACATGGTTGAGTCCCCACTGATAAAGGCCTCAGTCTACTCCCATCTATGTGGCCATGGCAGGGCCGCTATTCCCAGTTTCGCTGGTTGGTATTGACTGCCTGGTACACAAGGTCATTACGGCGGGCCATCAGCTCATCGATGCGCTGGCGCTTCTCCTCAGCCCCCATTGTCTTATCACGCTGGATCAGCTCTATCCTGTTGCGCACCACCCTAATCTGCTGCTGGGTGCGGCTCAGGTTACGACGTGACTTGAGGATCCCGCCCTGCTCTTCCAGCAACTCGCTGGCCTTATCTGTCAGTCCCTCGCTACGATACTGGTCCACTGTACGCTTGAGTTGATTCACCTCGCTCAGCATCCGGTAAAACTCTTCCATATGCTGGGTGGACTTGGCCGGCCCGGTACCGCGGTATACCGCTTTCACCAGTGGGATCTCGTCGGCGCGCCAGCTTGCTGACTCTCCCGGTCGCGCATTCCGGATCAGTCCATCGGCAGCAGCCATCACATAGCTGCCCATGGTGCCGGTGTAACCGATCACCAGGTGCTCCAACTGCTTGGGTGACAACCCTGAGAGCTCTCCAAGTTCGCGCATCAGCAGGCTGGTCTGCTCGTTGTAGCGAGCTTCGGCGCGCACGGCCAGATCCTGTGGGCTGTCGATAGGGCCGCCCCGGAAACTGTCGTAGTTGAACGCGCCCTCCACCATCGGTTTGACGATCTGAGGGGTCGGATTGAGAGCAAAGGTGTCGCCAATTGCCCGAGCTACTGCTTTACCGAACTGGGCGCCCGTATCTTTGTCACCCAGGGCGCGCACCATACGCTCAGGGATGGTGCCGAACATCACCCCGATCTCGAACGGCTTGGGGATCCGCCAATGCTGACCACCGACGAAGAAATGCCAGTTTGCATCCTTGTCCCAGTCTGGCAGTTCCTCATAGCGCTCATCATCCCAGTTGGTAGCCAGCAGCCCGAGCGACATTGCGGTGATCATCCCGGCACGCTTCACAATTTCTCGCGGGTTGTCTCGGAGCTCGCGTGTCAACTTACCCAAGCCCTGGAGCCGAGCATTGAAGAATGGCAGCACCATGGCAGCCCCTTGGATAGCACGAGCGGCCCCCAGCATGGAGAAGTCCATCAAGTCCTTCGATTCAAAAGCAGCCTGTGCATGACTCTTACCCGACTTGATGGCGGCGTCATAGACCGCCTCACGGTTACCATTCTCAAATGCTTCGCCAAAGCGGCTGTATTTCTCCCACACGTCAGCTACAACGCCTTTGGCGTGTGCCGCATTGCGGATGATGGATTTCTCATATTTCGCGATTTGTTCCGGCGTCATCCCCTTGCGGCGCAGTGACTTGCGCACAGTGTCGGCCATGGCTGTCGGGTCGTTGCCGTTGACATACCCACCCAGGAAGCTGGCGCCACTGAACATCACGTCGATGGTGCTGCCCTCCATCGCCAGGGTCTTTTTCACCCCTTTGATTGAACCGATCACCGGCTTGAAGCCGTCCTTGCTTATCGCCCAGCTGGAGAGGGAGTCGCGCAGGAAGTTGCGCAGCATGAATTCAGGGGATGCGGTCACACCGGCGGTGAGTAGTCGCTTGGCCTTAGCCGCGACATTGACCATGGCGCCGAACGGCTTACGATCGAAGAAGGTCATAGCCCGGTAGAGGTCCGGATCCTCAACCCGGATCATGTAGTCCTCCCCCTCCAGCTTCACAGTTATCAGGTCTTTCCCATTTTTGAGGGCGCGCCAGTCCATCATGTTGGGTTTGGCTACCACCTCGATTATGCCGGTGTCGGCCAGGTTCCAGACGGTCTTCTGGGCCGCCATGTTCTTCATGGAGGCATCGATCAGCTTACTGGTGCTGGTGAAGATGTTCTCGAGCAGGTCGTTGGTATTGGCCTCCCCACCCTTGAGCTTCTTGATCCCGGCATTCTGGTTGGCAATGCCCTTTGGCTTGAACGGTGCAACCACGTCGCCATCATCAGATTCACGGAAGAAGGGGATATACCACTCGCTTTCGAACTCGGCCCGCGCCTCGGCGGTGAACAAGCCAGCCTCCTGCGCCAGATCCAGGGTGGCAGTGTTGAGCTTATTCCAGCGCTCTTTTGCCTCCATGAACTTGGCCTCCTTCCCGTTGCCAAGCCCCTTAAGTGCAGTAATATCCTGCTCACTCAGCAAGTTCTCACGCCCCTGCCCCATCAGGATTTCAGCCCGGTGCCCGGCCATCCAGCCCAGCCAGTTATGCAGGTCTTTTCCGAGGTCAGAAAAAATGCCCAACAGGGCATCTTTTTCACCAGTACCAGCCTTTCGCTGGATCACACCGTCCTTCCACTCTGGTAGGCCGTAGAGCATCGTCGCTTGCATGGTGGAGGCTGCGCCAGTGGCCATACGCGCGCCCACATATCCGGAGTCGGCCGCCTCGGTAATGCCAGCGGCTTCTTCCGCATATTTGATGGGGGCCAGGGCGTCTAGCACCTCAGTGTTGGCCTTCTTGATGACGCGATCAATCCATGAACTGACCACGCCGCGGTCTACCTGGCGCAGCTTGTTCAGGTTGGTTTTGGTCTTGTCGATGATGTCGGGCTTAGGGCCCAGATTGAGCTTTTGCAGCGCCTCATCGGTAGCTGCATTGGTCTGGCTGAATTTCAGACCATCAGGCGGGAGAGATCCATCGTCTCGATCACCTTCCCACTTGGCGAGATTGACAGCATCACCTTCCGAGAATATGCTCGCATTTGAACCATCTATGCTTGAACCTAAGGGCAATTGCAGCCCGGTGCGTAAAGAGCTACGGTGGTTTTTCTTTATGTATTTCGCCAACCCTCCCTCTACCCATCCTTGAAGCTGCTCCTCTGGCCGCCCGTGAATACTGGCGATGCGATTGATCTCCAGAAACTTACCAGCCTGTACCTTCAACTGGAGTGCCGCGATCACTGGACGACCTGTTCCGTCCTTCGCGTCTAGTAAAACCACGATGGCATCGCCGGGATGAGTCTTGGAATCAAAAATGGCGAGCGGGTCACTAAGCAGCCCCGGCAGCGCCTCGATCGTCCCCATGCTCACATCATGTTTAACCCCGTTAACTGCTTTGCGCACAATGTCACGGCTGATGCGGATTGCCAGATCGGGGGCCCCCATGGCTTGCAATACCATCGGGGTACGGCCCAAATCAATGGGGATCTCTCCTGACCTTGGTGAGACCATCGCTTTGGCCAGTTGCCGACGGTATTCCTCCGCCTCGGCAGGGTTCGGCTTGAATATGTCCTGACCAGGCTTCTCCTCTTGGCTGAACTTCTTACCGCCTGAACCACCGTCATCCAGGCTAGTGCGTTGCAGCTTCTTACCCAGCCCCTCGATGAGGGAGCGGGTCTCAGCCGCAGTGATGCCATCAGGTAGAAAACCAACAGCGCGCAGCGCCCGGGTAACCCACGCCACCACACGATCCCAACCGCGGCCCCAAGCGCCCTGCTCCATCTCGGCCAGATGGGCCACCACCTCCTCTGCTTGGGTACCAACATCCTCATCGGCGTAATGGGTGTTCACCCAGTCCCACACCACCTTCATGCTGGGGTCTTTCTGGGACTGGATGAGGCGGCTCATGAGCTTGGTGTATTCCCCGTCACCAAGCACTATGGCCAGGCCATAGTGGGCCAGCACCTCATGACGCAGTATCTCGCGCATCCGCTTGGGGTTGGCGATAGTATCGGCGGCCACATGCAGGGTGCCCGCATCGTCGTCAAACGCGGCGCGCCGGATCAACCCATCTTTGGCATCCAATCCCAGCGCTTGTTCCAATTCAGCTTGGGTGGCGTGGATCTGCACATTGATTCCGCTCGCCCCCCGGTACTGCTTGAACCACATTTTGGTGACCAGCTCGGCTTCTTTGCGGGTCAGGTGTTTGGCCGGCTTGTCACCCTGGGCCATAGCCTGCTTGGAGAACAAGACGGTGCGATCTCCCTCCTGTTTGGACTCGAGAGTATCAAAGAGCTGGTCGAAGCCGGCCCGGATAGCGGGCACCTCCCCTGCAGTGGCATAGGGGTAGCTATCATCCATCTCCAGTCCAAGCGCAGCCTCGGCCTCCCACTGTGCCTCGCTGACGATGTTGGCCAGATAGTCGTTGCTGGCACTCTGGTCCTGCAGCTTGGCAATCAGGTAGGACTCGAAGGCCCGGGCAGACAGTTCGACGTCAGTGGCCCAGTACGCCTTGCTGCGGCGACTGTCGAGCTTCTGGGAACGGGCTTTGAGAGAGGTCTGCTTGATGGCACGCATCACCTCGCCAAACGCTTCCACCATCTCCTTGCGTACCTCCCCACGGTGGGCAAAGTTGCTACCCTGGGCCGCCAGGCTGACATCCAGCGCGGTGGTCATGTTGTCGCCCGGCTTGCCGCGCAGGCGGGAGAAATAGTTATCCAGCGCATGCCACCACTCGTGGCCGAGCGAGCCGGCGCCGTTCATCTTGGTGAGATTGATCACCATCTTGCCCGGTTCGTAGTGGGCGGCCGCGGGCGATACCCCGCCACTACCACGCGCCCCGAAGGCTAGCCCCAACTCACCGTTGAGCGAGATCGCCTTGGGCGGGATCCCCAGAATGGCGGCCATGTCCATAAGTGCGTCGAAGGCATCGTTGAGGTCGCGCTGGCGGCGTCCCTGCTCCACCCAGTTGCCGAATTCAACCCCACGGAAGCCAAAGGTGCTGGCAAACTGCTCCGGGGTGACATCCTGCCCGGCGCGCATGTCCTCGCCCACCCGGGGCTGGTTGAGGTCGCGGCGCTCGCGGGGGATGGCCTTGTGCTGCTCCAACTTGGCGATCAGCTCGTCCTGATGCTCGGCCCGGTAGGTACGGGCCTCCTTCACATTTTTGAACGCTGGCGTGAGATCGAGGTAGTTACGCCCTAATTTCTTGCCAACAAACCAGCCCTTGCCATCGTCCCGACTGTAGATGTCGAACGTCACCGCCTTGGGCTTACTGGCCTCGGCTGTCAGCTCCTCATAGCGATCCTTGAAGGCGGCAATGGTCTCCTGCTTGGTATCACCGGTGGCGATGATACGTGGCCAGTTGCCCAGGGCGCTGGACTTGGTCCCGCGCTCGAGGGTCCACATCTGCTTGGGCGGATCGTACTTCACCCCGTTATATAGACTATACTCGCCACCCCGCAGCTTGAGGTCGGCCAGGCTGCGTTGATGGCCCACAGCCTCGTACAGGGCGGCGCGGTTGCTGATGTCTTCCGCCAGATGCAGGCCCGACTTGGCGATCTGCTGGCGCAACTGCTCGCTGGAGCTGTCGCCTTCCAGCAGCCCCAACGCAGTGTCGCGCATCGTCTTGACGGCTTCGGCCCAGCGTTGCTGCTTCCAACCGGTCTGCGGCTTGGCCGGGATGCTGTCGCGGGCCGCGCGGGCGTAGGCCACGAACCACGGCTGGATGCCGCTGTCGAGCAGCTTCTGGTAATCTGGCGTCGGCCAGGCCTTGGAGAGCGGCAGCTCCTTTATCTCATCGACCGTATCGCCCTGGATGCTATCCCGGTAACTGGCCCAGACATCCTTGCGAGCCCCACCAATCTTCTCGCCGAAGTCAGTAATCGATTCTTGTGCGGCGCGCTTCGCACGGCTGATCGACTGGGTGGTATCCCCTTCTTTCAACCAGCGCTTAAACGCCTTCACTGGCATGGCCTTGATGGTACCCAGTCCCTTCCAGCCCGGCTCGTAGTTGGCCAGATAGCCTGCCCGAGCAGCGGCCTCATCAGCAAACCCCAGCATCACCTTGTGCTCGTCAAACTTGCCCGTCTGGGGGTCTACCTGGTCTACCACATAGACCTGCTCACTCTCCGGCTGGTCACCGATAAAGACATCGACGTGATCACCATCAGCCCCTTCGGTACGTTTGATGTAGCCGTAGTCATGGGCCATGGTCGATTGCCATGCTTTGCCATCAGGCGCAGTACCGGAACGAGTGGATCCTTTGGGGTTTTCCAGGGCAATGTCGAAGCCGTGTAACTTGAGGTGCCCCTTCTTGTAGTTGCCTGCCTCCTTCTGGGCCTGGGTTGGCTCAGTATTTACCTCTGCCCTGGCGGCCTCCACTTGCGCGACCGGCTCAGAAACAACAACCCCGGCAGGAGCCGGGGTTGTCAGTGTCTTGTCATCTTGTTGCTGTCCAGTTGATGTAGGTACAGGAGGAGCGAGCTCTCCCCGATCTCTTGCTCCAGCTCGGCTGGCGAGCCCGGCAGTGGCTGGCTTAGCGTCAGTTGCAGCTTGATTGCCTGCGCCAGGCTGATCACCTTGTCCTTCACTGCTGCTTGCAGGTATTCGGGCAGGCTGGTCATAGGTCACCTCGGGCTGTTCACTGGAAGGGATGGCATCTCGATAGCCAGTATCGACTGCAGGTGTGAGTTGCTGGGGCTGACGGTTGTTGGACTGCCCCGCTTTCGCCCGTTCAACCTCGGATATTTCGGCAACACCAAACCCACCACCATTGAGTTGGACTGGCGTCTCAAGTCCTTTGCGGCTGGCTAACTGGGCCTCCTTCTCGCTGGCGAATGGCTTGCCCTTCCGGGTAACACGCAGGCTCTTGAGCGGGCCGATGGTGGGGTCAACCGACGTACTTCCCCTCATAGGCGCAGCATCCGGCTGACGCTGATCGCCACCATAGATCACATCTCGATGCGGCAGCTCGGTGCCAATTTCGCGCCCCTCTCCCTCGATGGTAGCGCCGGGCAGCGAATCAGCGTTTTGCATCTGACCGCGATCTGCAGGCAATAAGTCCCCCTCCTGTCCGCTTTGCCAGCGGGTGCGTTCACTGCCACGAAACTGAGGGCCGGGGCCAGCCTGGTGGTCATCGTGATCCCCCGGTGCGGCCACTTCCTTCCCTTTGGGCTTGGCATTCGCGTCACCAGCAAAAATCACATCCTTGAGCGGCAGGGCCGGGCGATGCCCCTCCATTGCCACCTGTAGGGCACTCTTGCCACCGGCAAAGGGATCCTCTCCCAGTTCCCCTGTTTGAACTCGTTCATAGAGGCTTTTGCCCTTGTTGCCCCCCTGAATTTGAGCTGACACCAGCTCCTGCACCGATGAGCCAAACTCGCCAGCCAGAGCGCGCTGTACCTCGCTATCCTGGGCCAGCCCCTTGAAGCGATCGGCCGTATCGTCCTGGCGCAGATAAGCTGGCACGTCGCGCAGCTCGTCATACTGGCTGGCGCTTGGGCCAAGCGGGGATTGGTCTGTTGCTGTAGGTACTTCCGGCTCGGGAGTAACCTGCGGCTCAACTTGCTCATCAGGCACGGAATCCTGTGCTGTAGGTTCAGCATCTTGGGCCTGGTGCTCTTCGATCTCCACTTCGCCACGCTCGCCGCGTAGGCCACCGACACCCCCCGTGGCGCCACCAACCCCCATGCCGATAAGGCCGCCCTCAATGGCAGAGGAAACAACCCCCTTCATGGGATCGATATTGGCTCCTGCGACCTCATTGAGTGCTTCGTTCACGCTGTACTGTTGGGTCCCCTCTTCGAGCGCTTCACTGATACCCTCGCCAGCAGCCCCTTTACCCATTCCCTTGAGCACGCCGCCACCGGCACCTTTACCGGCAAGCATCTTGAACAGCATGGTGTCGCCCATCAGGGTGCCCACGGCAGCCGCTCCCCAAGTCTTGGCGTCCCCCATGGTGGCCTGGCTTGCAACATTGGCGGTTTCTTCGCGTGCCAGCTGCAGCTTCTCGCTATCAGAGAGATGTGCGGTCTGTTGATCGGCATCGATGCGTAAGAAGGTATCCCGGAAGGTCGTGCTGTTTCGCAACTCATCAAAGCTCATGCCCAGTACAGAATCCCTGGCATTCACGCCCGCGGCGCCAACCGAACCGGTGACCCCCGTGGTCGTCGCTGCGCCAGTGGCCAACCGAGACACCGTCTTGGCCGCAACAGCTTCCGCTACCTCTTGCGCGGCACCCCGCTTGATCATAGAGGCGGTAACCATCCGGCCAATCGTCGCCTTGGCAGCCAGCCCGGTAATCCCGCCACTCGCCAGCGTAGGGAGAAGCGACCCCACCCCTTGAGCCATTTTCATCGCCCAGACATCAATATCTCCAGCACCGTCCCCCAAGGTGATGGAGCCCGAAGGTGACTCGCTGACAAGGCTGCGAGTCATCGCCTCCCGCGCATCGACACTCATCCCCTCCTTGAGGCTGTCCGCTCCAGATTGAGCCAGCCCCCCAGCACCGGCCACCACATCAAGTGCCGGCGCCAGCTTCTTGGCCAGGTTTGCGCGGGCATTATCCAGGTAGTCCCCCTGATCCTTGCCGCCGTTCTGCCGGCCATAGTTGCCCGCCTGGCGTGCCAGCTCACCGATGCCACCCACAAGCTCGAGTCCGCCAGCACCAACAGCACGAGCAACGTCACTGAGGCCAACATCCAGATTGCGCGGCGTCGGGGCGGGGGCAGCCAAACCGGCATCCAGGCTGTTCCAGAACTCATCCATGCGGGTATCACTTTGCTGCGCCATCGGCAGCGTGCTTGCGTTCTTATCCATGGCGTCCTCGAGAATGGAAAAAGAAAAGCCCCGACCGGCGAACCAGTCAGGGCTTGGAGATGGCGATCAGGGCAACAGGCACACTGACCGATGATGGGGAGATGCTAACGCTGGAGGGGCTGACAGGCAAGGTTTAGCGAGCCGCCATGGCCTGATAGGCAGCTAGCCCATCGGGAGCCTTGTTGAGGTTTGGGGTCGTTTTGAAGGGATCCGCAAGTGCATTGAGTGCAGCCTTCTCGGCAGCCCTGGGATCCTGCTCGGCAACCGCCGCTGGAGTGGGTTCTCTTATGGCATTGGCCGTCTGCCCATCCCGCCGCAGCTGAACCCAGCGACTGTAAATCTGGTCTAGCATGGCCGGATCTGCATGCTCAGATAGGGATCGCCCATTCGTTCCCGCCTCCTGCACAAACTCACGGCGCAGAGCATCCTTGCCAACCCATTGCGTCAATTGGGAGGGGGCAGGTTCAGACCCAGCACCGGCCGCCGGGGTCGGCGCCTGGGCCTCCAGGCCGAACACATCACGCAGTCCCTGTGCCTGCTGCTGGGCGGCATCTCGCTCTGCTGCGATAGCTGTCTCTCTCTCTTCCTGGCTCAACATTGTGTCCCGGCGGATCTGACCGATCGCCTTATCGGTGTCTGCCTGCAGCTTCACGATGGCCTGGCGGTAGCCCTTCACATCAGCCCCGGGCGTTAACCCCAAGCTGGTCCGGATGCTATTGGCCTTGGCCACCAAATCATGGGAGAGCGCCGCACGCTTGTAACCGGTACCGACGAAATCAGAAATGGGGATCACCTTGGGTTTATCATCGCCCCTGGCTGTGCGGTTATCCGTCACCGGGCGATCGGCGGTAGAGCCGTCGTCATAGGTAACCTTTAACCCCAGCACCACGCCTGCGCCATCCGGTGTCACCATGATGCGGCCCAGCTCCTTGTTCTTGATTGTCTTGCCGGTGGCAGGATCCACATCGCCGATACCGGTCTTGATCTCCTCCTGGTAGAGGGTGCTGGCAGCCTTGAGAAACTCGGGGTTATTGATGCGGTTGACGCCTTCCTCACTGTTCCAGTCCAGCTTGCCGCTTTCGGCATCACTCATCAGGCCCTTCGTGTAATTCACAAAAGTCTTGCCGGCGCCAGTAAACTCGCGCTCCATATAGCGAGCCGGGTTGTACTGCGCAGCCTTCGGGTCGCTCACCACCTTCCGAAAGACATCCCCCGGATCCTTGCCAGACTCGATATCCAGCCACCCTTGCTGGATCACCGGCAGGTACTCCTGCTGATAGGCCTCTTTCTCCCGTCGGTCTTTCAGCCACTGATATTCTTCTTCCGCTCGGGAGTCAGCACGCGCCGCCCGGGCGTTTGCCGACTTGGTGCTAGCAATGGAAGTGCGCACCTGTTCCTCATAGAGGCCATCTCGCCGCGCCTCGCGCTCATCTTGCTTGCTGTCTCGCTGCCGGGCATAGGTCGTCTCATCGGCATACCGTTCATCAGACTGCCGTTGACGGTCCAGATTGTTCTGCCACATCGCATCACGCAGCCCCTGCTCTTTCTCCGCACGCTCGTCGGCCTTCTGGCCGCGCTGATAGTGGTTCATGGTGCCAAACCCGGCGAGGAACCCCTCGGCCAATCCTGAAACTCCCATCACTCCTCCTTAGAACAAGCTGGCCAAGAGGCCGACACCGGCACCGATTACGGCGCCCCATGGTCCACCGACTGAGCCCGCCTGGGCCCCAGCCATGGCGCCGACGGCCGCACCGGTCCCCACGTTGGTCATCGTCTGCTGCTTCTGCTGTGCCTTGAGGTTCTTGTTGGCGGTCTCACGCGCCTCGTCCAACTTTGCCGACTCGTTCATCCCCTGCATGGCCTGGCGCCGCGTCTGGGCGCCAATATCAATCAGTCCATATCCCATCACATTCCCCCGCCTGCTTTAATCGCCTCTCGCAAGCCGGCATCGGCCCCGGTGAGGATCCCCATCTGACGTTCTTTCTCCTGCTCACGCAGGCCATTCTCGGTACCGGCCGTCATCAACGCCATGCGCAGCCCCTGGCTGTTGTCTTGTGGGTTAGCCGGTGCTGCGACCCCCATACGACCATTGCGATTGGCAGTAGCCTGCTGTGCGGATACCAGCGCATTGGTGTTGTTCTGCTCGACGCGGCCAAGCTGGTCACGCAGCAACTGGCCACTCGTGGCCTGCTCCATCAGCTCTTTCTGCTTCGGGTAGAAGCGCGTCAACCAGTCGTCGTATTGCTGCCGGGTGATGCTGGCAAATTGGTCCGAAGCCCATCCCATCGGTTACCCCCTTAGTAGCCCTTGTTTTGCAGGACGCTGGCAGTCGGGCTGATCTTCTTCCCCGCCGCGGTCCCCCCTGCGGCGCTGTTCATGCCATAGGCCGTTGCAGCGCCACCAACAGTACCGACCAACCCCAACACAGCCTGCTTGTTGTTGAACTTCGTTTGGGCATCGCTCGCAGCCTTGTTGAGGCTGGAGCTGGCCAGGCTGCTATATCCCTCAAGGGCCTCAGCCTTCTGCCCCTGTCCCATCGAGACCACATCCTTGAGCCCGGCCACATACTTGTCCTGCTGACTGGACTGCGTGCGGTTGGTGGTATCGGTTTGGCTTAGCGCCTGGTCTGTTTCTAACTCGTGCATGGTGTCCTGATATTTGCCGCTCGTCGGGTCTACTCCAGACGCAGCCATGGCATCAGATAGCCCCTCCCGCGCCTCACCGAAGCTGTGGGCCGTGCCCAGGGCTGCGGTACCCGCGGCATCGTCAAAGGCCTCCTCCCCGTTCAACTTGTCCACCTTGTCCATGAAAATGTCTTCGTACTGCTTGAGATCCGACTGGTAGATCCCCCATTGCTTCATCGCAATGTCCGCCATGGCCTTCTGCGCCGAGGTCTCTTTGATCTCGTTAGAACCGCCCTTACCCATCACTCCACCTCACAGGTTGATCTGAAACACCAGCATGCCGTCGTCGTCATCGGGTTGGCGTACCCATCCCATCTTTGGCGCCACCTTGAGCCAACCGCGCCTGGTCGAGTGGAACCGCAGCCAGCGAGCACCAATCATCCTGGCTAGGCGTTTTACCTCTGGCAGGTGCCTGACCGGGGCTCCCTGCCCTCCCCATCCGACCCACACCACCACACCGCAGGCCCCCGCCTCCATCGCCGGTTTCAGGACGAACCCATCTGCCCCACGCACAAACAAAAACGCCTGCTTGTTGCGGCAGGCGTCATTCAAGGTGTGGTGCAGTTGTGGGTCCCGGGTGTCCCTGGCGATGCGATCAATCAGAACCTCATTCATACAAGCCCCATCAGCCATATGCTGTTCCCCTCGATGATCCGATCGGAGATGCTGCTCACGCCACCGAATGGCGCCACCTCGAAGGTGATGCTGGCATTGGTATTGGCGGGGATAACAAACGCATCCTGCATACTGGCTCGCATCCGGATCTGGTTAATCCCCACGGCGTATTCGGCCTGAGTCGTTGCGCGTGAGATCTCCACGCCATTCATCTTGCAAATCAGGGTGACCCCCATCACCCCCACCCCGGATACGACAGCACTTCCCGCAATCGCTCGGATGCAAACCATGTTCCTCGCCCGCTTGTACGCCGCGATATTGAAATTGCCAGAGGGCTTAATCAGCGTGGTCACATCACCGACAATACGGTCTGCGTAGATAGTCCCTTTCACCACACAATCCTCTTCAATCGTGCAGTTGCGCATCGTCATGTTGTCGATGCGCCCGCCCTGGGCAGTCAGCCGGTTGGTGTAGAGGTTGCCGTCGCTGTAAATGATGGTGAACCAGCCCTTCCCCCACCCGCTATAAGGCCCGCCCAGGCCAAAACCAGCGGATCCCCCCGACATGAAGGCGTTGCCCATATCGAAGGAGCCGCCCGAGATAGAGGGCGCCGAGATGCTGACCCCGGCCTTGATGTAGTCAGCCGTGATCTTCTCGGAGTTCAGGATCTGAATGGTGGCCTTGCGAATAATGGTCTCCGCCATCACGACCTGGCCGTTGTCGATGGCAAAAAGCGGCGCCATCGGCGTACTGCTGTTTGGGTCAAACACAAAGACCTGGGACGCTGAGATGGCCACCTGGCTGGTGCCATCAGACTTGGCGATGAGGCCAATCCCTGCCGTTATCTCGCCGGCGCTCGCCTTGGCACTCCACATGGCTTGAGCCCCGCCCTCGAGATCCGCGATGGCCTGGCTTTGCTGCTGAACGGCTGCCCCTAACTCACCGGCCTTGGCGGTCACCGTGTCGATCCGCTTCCCAAGCGCACCATCTGCCGAAGCCCTGGCCTCCGTCTCGGTGGTGATCTGGCCAGCCAGCTGGGTATCCCCCTCTTTGAATCCGGCGGTGACTTGCGTGATCTTCTGGGCCAGCGCTTCCTGGGCATTGGTGCGCGCCCGCACCTCCTCATCCAGGCTGGCACCGAGCTGGTTGAGGTTGTTGGAAAGCTGTGGCACCTGCTGTATGGGCTCCAGCAGTGACTGGACCAGGTGACTCGCTTCAATCTTCCCCTGCAGCTCATCCAGAATGTCCTGCACATCCTTGCTGGTTGCAGCATGCAAACCCTCGGTGCCTTGATAGGGGCCTTCCATGGCATTCTTGTTGACGAACCGCACCCAGTAGAAGGCGGAAAACTCCTTGCCCACCGCATCGGCATAGACGTTGGCCAGTGTCGTCCCGACCCTGACCGCATGACTCAGGTTGTCGTCCCCAGAGCGCCACACCTCGGCAAAGGCATGCCCCCAGTATGTCGGGGCGTCCCAGGTCAGCACGATGGTATGAAATGCGCCACTGACCGAGACGTTGACCGGGGCATGGGGCGGCTGAACGCCACTCCACTCCGGATCGACGTTGTTGGCCGGAGGGAGCTCCGGCACCACTGCGCCACCGGCGGTACGCCGTAGATTCAGCATCCCCAGGCTGGCGGCCTCGCGCAGGGTCAGCGCCTTATCCAGCCGGTCCCCTTTCTGGCCGGTCAGGATCTGCATGTTCTCGGTCAGCCCCTGCTGGGTGCTGCTGGCTCGGAAGGTGTTCTTGCTCATTGCAGACAGACCTCCGCCATACTGCCGCCCAGGGTAATCCGCTCGACCACGGCGGCTCCTCTCACCTCGACTTGCCAGCGCTGGCCCCGCAGTGGCGGCAACCGGAATCCGAACGGCGGGACCTGACCCGCCATCAGCTCGAACACCCTGACCCCATCGACAATCAGCGCAAAGCCAACTTGTTCGACGGCCTCACTCATCACCCGCGCACAACTGAGGCGCACGCCAGGGGGCAGCACAAACTCCTTGGACCGCCAGCACATTGGCAGGGCACCAGCGCCGCCACGCCATTGATGCAGCTGGGTACCTTTGGCAATCATCAGGGCATCGAGCTGCATGTCTGCGACCGCCGCATCCCAGCGCCCCGAAATCCAGCGCAGATCACCGGATCTGGGGTCAAACACAAAGCCATGGCTATCGGTCTGGGCCACATAACGCCCCTCGCTGTACCAGGCTCGCAGCGTGTCGGGTTTCAGAGCCTGCCACTGCTCCCGAGTGATGATCCCCTCAGTCACCAGCACACCACCGTCAGCCCCGACGCCGACCAGTCCATCCGGCGCGGCGTACAAGACCATCCCATCCAGTGCCACCATGGAGCGAGCGCTGACACAAGCCTGTGGGGTAGGCGTGAGCTTCTGACCAGTGATGGAGGACGGGGACGCCCCTTGGAAGAGATAGGGGTAGCCCTTAGTGCCCACAACCAGCGCCGTGTCGATGGCCGCGATCGCCACAATGTCGTGCTCTGTGGTCAGCTTGTATTGATCCGGCCAGGCATAGGGCAGGAAGGGCTCGGAAAACAGGACCGCATTGCCGACAAACCCGGCGCAGATGCCATTGGCCATCAGGCAAATCCCGCGCATCTTGTCGGGGGGCATGCTGTAGCCGTAGGTCTCAAGTACCGGCCCCAGCTCCCCATCCTTCCTGGCATCGCTGTAGCTGGCCGTCGCAATGGGCAGATCGGCAACCAGCAGATAGTCAGCGAGACCACCACCCGACACCGAGCGGTAGAGCCGCCGCCGAGTGATATTGCTGTTGTTGGTCGGGACCGCAGACAAGCCCACAACCACCGTCGAGCCCGGGATCGGGATCGCCGTCTTGCCGCTGGCCGGTCCCGGGGCACCCTCCTCCCCCAGCCCGGTCACGTAGGTCTCCACGTAGAAACGGGTCTCATCATCCGTCGGGTCATCATCCTTGCTGCCAGAGGGTGGCGTGACGGATTGCACGTTCGGCGGCGTGGCCGGCACCGGCACCCCCAGCCGATACCAGGCCGTGGGCTTGTTGCTGCCCCCAGTGGCGATCGCGTCGTAGGTCAGCTTGGGAAACTCCCCATCGGTGAAGTAGACACGGTTGTACTGATCCTGAGCTATGGGCGATCGCATGACCTCCACCTGCTTGTTCCAGGCAAACCAGTGCGCGCCGTAGTAGTGGAACAGCGTCTTGGGGGTGATCGGCAGGGAAACGCCAGCCACCTTGTCTGTCATCAGTGGCGCCACCACCCCGCGGTCAAAATGACAATCTTGGGCTAGGGTGGCCGCCTCGTCCGGCAATAGGTGGTCTGCCACACGCGGCACCATGCCTCGCATAGTCACGATGTCGATCAATGGCATGGGGTTTCTCTAAGGCTAGAAATGAAAAAGCCCCACTCGTTAGAGCAGGGCCATGATGGGGCTATGCTAACGCTGCACCAGGCGCTGAGCAAGCTCACCAAGCATTGCGAAGTGGGATCTTGCGCTCGTCATACTCGATGCTGTCCCTGCAGTGTGTCGGACTGCGCATGATGAAGTTGATGGCTTTCTCTGCCCTCAATGCCCAAGGCTTTCCCTGCTTGGCGTTGTAGCCCACGTTGCCAGAGATGGTTTCATCAGGCCGGCCGCCCAGGAGGGTGTTGCCAAGCTGGTCAATGGAGACCAGCACGCGAAAGAGGTACCGGGTAACTCGATTGCTCATGTCATGTCCTTGTTGGTGTGGCTAGTTAGTACACTTTCGTGATGGAGAGCAGTGTGAAGCCACTGCCATTAGCGGTGTTATTCACCTGTCCGTCCTTGCTGATGTAGACCGCAAGTGCAGACACACGACTGGCCCCCCAGCAGTCAGCGCCAGAGGCTCCGCCATCCCACCAGATCATCACAGTGTCCCGTTGATAAGGCGTTGAGTTGTTGTGATAAGCCATTGCGTACAAGCCCGCGACTTTCGGTATGGTGGCCCCGGGAAACGAAGGAACTGGGCCGGTAAAGATCACCGTGCCCACACCTACGTCAGCGGCAGAGGGCTTGTTTAAGGTGTTGTAATCCCTTGCCCAAGCAGTCCAGGCACCGGTGCTGTATTGCGCTCGGGTCCACACCCGGCTGGAGTTGTAGACGTGGTAACGCTGCTGGGGGCCAGCACCAGAGGTCACAATCAGGCTGCCGGCAGAGTTCTCTGGATAATGCTGAGCTGCAGAGGTATTAGCGTTCGCGTGCTGGGCGTAGTGGCCCGGCGTCTTGATGGTATCCAGGTCCTCCTTCGCCAAGCTGATCGGGTTGAGTAAGCTGCCGAGGTGAGAGTGGTCCACTGCCGCCAGATCCGGTTTATCGGTTACCTCACCCCATGCAGGCCAGCGGGTCGCTTGCGTTGGGACACCTGTCAGCTCGGACCATGGGTGGTTATGCGCTGATGGCGGCATCGAGGACGGCTTACCCGTTACTTCCCCCCACGCCGGCCAACGAGTCGCCTGAGCTGGTGCTCCCGTCACATCCGCCCAGGCATGAGTGTGTGCAGATGGTGGCATTGTGCCCGGTTTCCCAGTCACTTCTCCCCACGCTGGCCAGCGGGTCGCCTGAACCGGTACCTGATCGAGCTGGCTCCACGAATGCCGGTGAGCTACCGCAGCGAAATCAGGCTTATCGGTCACCTCGTCGTAGCTCGGCCAGCGACTCGCGGTGGCAGGCACTTCATTCAGCTCACTCCAGGGGTGGCGGTGTGCCGCGGCGGCGATACTGGGTTTACCGGTGACCTCGCTCCAAGTTGGCCACCGTGAGGCCGTGACCGGGATCTGATCAATCTGGTTCCAAGGGTGCCGGTGGGATGCTGCGGCCAAGTCAGGCTTGTCTGTCACTTCCCCCCAAGCGGGCCAGCGAGTCGCATAGGTGGGGATCCCCGTC
Source organism: Aeromonas tecta (assembly GCF_000820185.1). GTDB lineage: Bacteria > Pseudomonadota > Gammaproteobacteria > Enterobacterales > Aeromonadaceae > Aeromonas > Aeromonas tecta. Next base: position 15,441 of record NZ_CDCA01000044.1, on the reverse strand, counting down.
AGCTGCGACCAGGGATGGGTGTGGCTCGCGGCGGCGGCCCCCACCTCTGCAAGGGTGGGCCAGCGCGATGCGTATACCGGGACGTTGGAGATCTGCGACCACGGGTGGCTGTGCTCAGAGGGGGGCATGGTCACCGGCTTGTTGGTGATGTCAGCCCATCCTGGTACCCAACTGGCTGGCCTGGCCCCCACATCGGCCGCACTCAGCACCACGGCCCCAGTCATGCCATTGACCGAGATCACCGCGTCCGAGCCATCGATCTTGAACCAGGTACGGGTGGCCGGATCCCAGTGCAGGTAATCACCCGCCACATAGGAAACGCTGGCGATCACCCCAGGGTGAGAGATCCGATAAAACGGCACGCCTTGATTCGCCACCGGCACAGCTGGCGCCCCCGCGGCGGCATTCCAGGGGCCAGCCCAGACCAACTGCGAGGTGATGGCCTGCGCCCACTTCTGAGCCTGCAGCGCCCAATGCAAAGCCGAGAACTCCCCGGGGCGCCCGTTGATATCGCTCCCTTCCGGATTTTGCGCCCAGGCCTCCGCCATCCCCTCTGACACACTGGCGCGCTGGGAGCTGGCATTGGCCGAGGCCTGATCTTGCGCCGCCTGGCTCGCCTTAGTGCTCGCCGTGTCTGCCGCAGCCTGTGCCTGGGTCGTCTTCGCCACCACCACATCCCGCATGCCCTGAACGGCAGTTTTGGCCTGTGAGACGGTGTCGGTGTTGGTGCTGACTTCTTTGGCCTGCCCGGCGACTGTCACCGCATTTGCCGCAACCTGGGAGGTTTTCTCCTGTACTTGGGTCCGGTCAGCCGTGACTTGCTCCGCCAGCGTGCCGACCCTAGCCGCGTTATCCAGCGTCACCACCTTCACCCCCTCTGCCGCCTGGGCTGCCTTCTCAGCATTACTGGCGTGGGTACCGGCATTGGTGGCGGAGGTAGCCGCCGCGACTTTGGAACTGTTAGCAGCACTCGCATGGGTGGCAGCCGTGCTCGCACTGGCGGCAGCCTCACTGGCCTTGGCCGTCGCCGTGGTGGCGCTGGTACTCGCACTGGTCGCCTTGGCTGATGCGGTACTAGCACTGGCCGCGGCCGCCGTTGCGCTTGTTGCAGATTCCGATGCCGAGGCACTCGCCTTGGTCGCATGATGCAAAGCAGAATGCTTGCCAGGGACCACCGCCACATCAACCGGGTTATCCGCCCACTTCTGGGCTCTGCTCGCAGACCCTGCAGCATCCCCCGCGCTGGTCGCCGCATCACCCGCTTGACTGCCTGCCGTAGCAGCCGATGTGGATGCCGCCGCAGCCTGCTCAGTCGCGACCTGCATTGCCTGCTCCGCAGTCACCACATCATTGCCGGTCTGCAGCCGATCTTCGGCAGTGGCTTCTGCCGCTGCTTCTGACCGCTGCATGGCCTCTACCGCTCGATCAAGCAGAGGGGGCGTCAGGTTGATACCGCTATCGACCAGGATGCTGTTCAGGGGGCCATCGGTACTTTGAGCCGCCACCACCCCGGTCCCCATGTAATCCATGTCCCCACACAGGTCGTTCTGGGCATAGACATCGTAGGTGCCGGCCGCCAGCTGGAATCGATATCCCCCATCCTGCTCACATTTGAAGGTCATTGCCGACCCCATCAACACCTCACTGGTGGAACTGAGGGCCCGCAACTCAATGAGTGCCCTCGGTACCGGCTTGCCAGCAGGGTCAGTGATCACACCATGGATCTGGATCATTGACGCCCCCCTTTAGTGCTGGCCTGGCTGTCACGCATCGCTAGCATAGTGGCGTCAGTTTCGGTGCTGATTGCCAACGCATTCGTGAAGGATTGAAGGTGGATCTGCCCTCTTGATGCATTGGCCGTGACCTCCGAATCACGCATAAACGCCCGATACATAATCCAGTCCAGACAGGGAGTAATGTATCGGTCATCGACTTGGACATCCGCACCCGATCCGACCTCACTTTTCGTAACTGGGATCGGGAGAATACTGAGCACCAGATCGACACTCGCTCCCGCCTTCACGCCGGGGTACAGCCAGAAGGCGGTGATATTGGTTGGCTCGTGGATGTAAAGCTCCGCCTCTACTCCACCGGTACTACTAGCCCAGCTCGGGATAAGACTCTCCAGATCGGCGCGAGACACATAACGGATCGTTTTGCCGGTCAGCGAGTTGCGCTCCACGTCGATTAGTTTGATGGTCCCTGTGGGGGCTGTCTGGCGAGTACCGGCGGCGCACGCAAAGGACTGCGTCTTAATGAAGATGTCAGGCCTGGCGCTGGCGATCGCGGATATGGCGCTGTTGTAGTAGGAGAGCAAATCATCCAGCCCCCAGTAGATCCGCTGCGTATCCGTCAACTCAATCGATGCTCTATTCAATAATTCACTGACCAGCATGACTCACCTCAGATCAGAAGAAATTTCGTTTTCGAACTGGGTTATGAACCCTTGCACTCTCGGTTTGCTCTATGCGAAATCGGTATGCCGCGCGGATCCCGCCATAGAATGTGCCGCGGTTAATCTGAGCCAGCTCATGGTTTGTCCACGGCTTGGCCGGAAGCTGCTGCAGGAGATAGGCCGCCCCACACGCCAGCTCATGCGCGTAGTCCTCAACCAGTGCGGAAGGAATGAGTGTTGCAGTCGGTAAAGGCTCAATAGCCCCCACAATGCAAACGTTGCTCAGCGACTCAAGGAAGCGGATAGACTCAGCAGACTGAGCGTGATAGTGCCTTCCAGGCGTCAGAATGATGCCGTCTGCAGTGATGCGATGAAGCACCGACCCGGTCACCTGTGGCTCTCTCACATACTGCCTAGCACCTCGATTGATACTGCTGGCCATCGCAAAGCTGACAGTTTGCCCCTCAAGGACGCTGTCAAATTGGCGTTCCAGATGTATCAACGCGCTTTCTTTACAGAACACGATGGCCGCTTCGACGAGGTAGCTGCGTATGAGCGCGTCAGCACCTTCCGTTTGCGGTAGATGGAGAACCCGCTGGCGAACCAGCGGGATCAGGGAGTCAGGACTGACCAAACGGCTGTCCAACACCGGCACCATTACGCGGACTCCTTCTGAGCACGCAGGGCATCGCGAACACGGGTGCGGAAGTCATCGACCCGCTCACCGGTTTCCTGCTTGATGTGAAGCTCGTACTTCTCGGCCACGGTAGCGAGCTGCGCGGAGGTCATCTTGGCCAGATCCAGGCTGAGGTGCTCGACCACCATGCTCTGCTCAGCAGCAAGGCGGGCGGCTTCGTCCTCTGCCCGGCGGGCCGCTTCGGCTGCTGCGGCCTCGAGCTCAGATTGATGGGCCAGCACACCTTCCAGCTCGTCGGCCTTACGCCAGACGGTCGGGAACTCCAGCAGTTGCATGGCGATGTGGCTCTCCACATCCACTGGGGTGTGGCGCGGGAACACCATGCGGGAACCGGTCACTGTGTCCTTCTTCATCGGTTTGTCGCCGATATAGGCGATTGCGATCTTGTCGCTCACGGTTATTTCTCCAGTCAGGGAAAAGAAAAGCCCGGCACAGGGCCGGGCTCGCAGGGGGCGGAAACCTTAGAGGTTACCCACCATCTCGTAGTGCAGTTTGACCTTGACGGTACCCGTGGCAGCGCCGCCGCCCACCGTCAGGCTGATCTCCTGCCCCTCCTGGGTCATCAAATCATCCACCGGGATGTAGCTGTTCACTGCCGCCGCGGTGTTTTGGGCATTGATGATGGTGATCTCCCCCACCTTCACCGTGAGGGTGGTACTGGCACCGAGCGCCGCGGAGGTGAGCGAGACCCCCACCACCTTGATGTTCGGCTCCACCGGATCGCCAAACACCACCACATCACCGGCCGGCACGGCGGCCAGTTTTGCCACCAGGGTCGGAGAGATGGAGAGATTGCCGAAAGTGCCGTTGAACCAACGGCGCAGGGTCTTAACCAGGGTCAGTTTGGCCATTGAATGGTCCTCTTGTCAGTCTGAGTAAAGGCGCCCCGGGTCGGGGCAGCCCAGGATTAGCGAGCGATCGGGCTCACAGCGGTGTCCAGCACCATACAGCCGTGGTCCTGCACGTTGCCGTTCTTCTGCTTGAAGCGGATCTTCTGCAGACCGGAGATCCAGCTGATGGAGAGCTCGGTACCGTTGTCGTGGTCCGCCTTCTCCTCGTGCATGTTGAAGGAACCGCCTTCCACACCGGAGCCAAAGGCATTGGCCAGCGCCTGGCCGCCCAGCAGGATGGCACGGTCGATGGTGGTGCCCGCGGTCTTGTCCGCCTCCACGCCGGTTGCGGAGTTGGCCGCACACACCTTGACGGTGCTGCCTTGGTTGAAGCGGATCGGCATCCCGGGGTACTGCTTGACCAGGATGTTGCGCCACATGGCACTGTCGCCCTGGAACAACGGGTGACTCCAGCCCTTGCTGCGAGTGATCGCCCCCTGCAGCATCGCCTGCCAGTCTTTGCCGGAGCTCGAGGTGTAGAAGTCATGCCACTGGCGCGGGGTGACATAGAGCAGGTACAGGGGGTCACCAGTGTTCGGGTCGGAGCCGAAGCGGATGGGCTGGATCGGGTTGGCCATTTCGGCCAGGAACAGTGCCATGTTGTCCACACAGCCCAGGTTGAAACGGTCAGCCGCGTCGATCGCCTCGAAGGAAGTGGCATCCCCGCCGAAGAAGTGGCGCTCGTAGGTCGGAGCCGTCACCTTGTTGACCATGATCTCGCCGAACTCGGGATCTTCCCCCAACGGTACGATGATGTCGGTGGCCATGTAGTCGCCTCGGGCGCCGGCCAGCTGGATCATGCCACGCTGGTCGGTCAGGCGACCGTAGTAGCCATCAGCCAACATGGTACGAGCGATCTGACGCAGGTCGTGCTTGGTACGCTTCTGGCTCATCTTGCCGCCGGCATCCACACCGTGACGGGTCTGGTTGATGGTCAGACCGAAGTCCGCCTGTGAGAGGTTCTCCAGGCGACCGGCGATCTTCTTGTCGCCCATGGTCGGGCGGCCAGACAGTTGATGGAAGATCTGCATGTCCACTTCGGTACCGGCCTGCTTGCTCAGGTCGGTGATACGGACAACGGGAGCACCATGGCTGGTCTGCTTGCCGCCGTTGATTTTGACGCCCTTGGGCGCCTCCTCGGTCAGCATATTGACCAGGGAGTGGGTGCGGTTGGCCTCAGTAAAGAGGGCCACCTGCAGGATTTTATTGGCTTGCGCCTGGGTGACTTGGGTCATGATCCTCTCCTACAAAACAAAACCCCGGCACTGGGCCGGGGTCGGAATGGGTTTGGCTGGTTTACAGGTCGTGCTCTGCAAGCAGGGCTTCGATCTGGGCAGCGGACATGTTGGACATCTCAGCCATCAGCTGCTCTTGGCTCATGCCGCCGTACTTCTCGAGTTTGCTCTCGTGCTGTACGGACTGGCCGAGGTCTGACGGGCTTTGCGGAATATGGTCGCGCTCCTCGACCTTCTTCTGGGGTGCCAGCTTCTCGGCAGGCGGGGCCTGCTGCTCTACCGGGTCACCAAAGGCGGCCTTGGTGCGCTTGGCCACTTCCGCAAAGCGCTCCGTCAGGGGTTTATCCTTCCACGCGGGATCCTCTTTGAGGCGCTCATCGACACTGACGGCAAAGGTGGCGCGGTCCTGGTCCTTCTCCATCCACGTTGCAAGTTCAGGTACCGCCTGCAGCGCAGTCTGAACATCGTTCGGGACAGAGGGAGCCTGCGACTGGGTGGGCTGCTGGGGTGCCGGTTGCGCGAGCTTGTTCAGGCGGCTGGCAATACCGGTCAGCACCTTCCCGATCTCGGGATAGTCCTGGGCCAGTTGCTCAATCTCCTTAACGTCGAGCGCATCCGGGTCAGCGTCGGGCTTGATCCCGTGCTTTTCCAGCAGAGCCTGCAGTCGCTCCCGTTCGCCGGCTTCGGCCTTGAGTTGCGCATTCTCGGCGGCGAGTGCCTGCCGCTGCGCCCGCTCAGACTCCAGCACGTCGTAGGGGATCTGGTGCTTACCATCTTTGGACAGGATGACTTTGGCGCCCGCCTGCCCTTCTTCCTGGGTGTCGTCCTGGGTGGTCTTGCCCTGCACCTCGGCCGCCGGCGGCGCGGTCTGTTCGCCCTTTTCGTCGATGTGGGTGGCCTGTTCGTCCTGCTTCGGTTTCTCGGTGTCGCCACCATCCTCCAGCGCATTCAGCGCGGCCTCAAGCTCCTCCAGTGATTCGGTACCGGTGAGGTTGTCAAAATCGATGGGGTCCATAGTTATCCTCGTGGTGTTTGCGGGTGGTATCGCTGCCCAAGCGGGGGAAGGCTCTCGGAAAAACCCTCTCCGGCTGGGGCAGAAATGACAAAGCCCGCACAGGGCGGGCTCAATCATCAACGGTACTAAACACAAAACCCGGCGCAGTGGCCGGGTCTGGAAACGAAAAAGCCCAATCTCGAGAGACTGGGCCATGTTGGGGAAATCCTAACGCTGGCAGGTGGTGAATGCAACAGCCTTAGAGCGCGATCTCGTCAATCTGAGCTTGGATCGTCTCAGCAAGCTGGGCCTGCAGCGCAGCACGCTCGGCGGAGATCTGCTCCCCCTCTTGCTGCATGAGCTCCATCTCCTGCAGCACCTTGCCCGTATTGGCCTGCTTGAGAGCGTCATCGAAGCGCATGGAGTCGATTTGCTTCTGCAGGCGCTGGGCCTCTGTCTGCCATTTGGCGGCCCTCGCCTCGATCTCTGCGACCTTGGCCTCGGCCTCCCGCATCGCCAGCTCCTGCTGAGCTTGCTGCATCTGCGCCTGCTGCTGGGCTGCCTGCTGCTCCTCCGGCGTCATCTGGTCGGCCGGTTTAGCGATCCCCAGGGCATTGCGCACCCGCTCGGCAAACTCGTGCTTGTTGGGCACATCCATGAGCTCGACCAGCATATCGAAGCAGGCTGCTTGAGCCTGGGGCGGCAAGCGGGTCATAGCTTCCATCATCCGCTCAGCCAGCTGCTGCTTGTAGGCCGGAGTCTGCTGAATCGGGGCCAGAGCGATATGGGCACGTAGCCGGGTCACATCGTTAGTCAGCATCTCCCCTTCTGGCACGTTGAGCATGACGGCCTTGCGGCGCCCCTTGTCTTCCCGGTTGATGGTCACCTTCACATTTCGACGCTGCGAGAGCTCCTCGAGGAGATATCCCAGGGCAAGCTGCCCGACCAGCTGCCGGCCAAACCGGTAGTTGTCGTTGATCTCGGAGAGTGTAGTGGCGCCTTGCTCCACCAGGTTGGCGATGGCCACACCAGATTGCCCAGTCTCCCCCTGCCCCAGATAGGCGGCATAGACCCCCATGGTGTCCTGGATCAGCTTCACGCTGTCCTGCATCACCTGGAATTGTTGTGCCGCCACCTGGAAGTCCTGCTCCACCTTGAACACGTCCGCGATGGTCTGCTTGTTCTTGCGGTCCGGGTTCAGTTCGATCAGCCCATCGGCGCGCTCCACCTCCTCCATCACCTGGTCGCGGCTCATGTTGGTGGCGTCCTTGTCCATGATCACCCGCTTGGCCTGCAGCAGCCAGGTGAGCTTGATACGGCGCAGGTTCACCTCATCCTGGGCTGGGATGGCCCGGGCAATCAGGCCATAGGGCTCACGACTGCGGTCCTTGCGGTACCCCCAGAACGGCACCAAGGGGTACATGTTGTGCGGAGCGCTGCAGGGGCGATCGACCAGGGCATGGGGGCCTGCGAACCAGGCCTCACGGATAGTTGCCACCGGCTGGCGCTCCACGACCCCGCGGCCCAGCGAAACGGCGGCGAGGTGAAGCTCGTTGGACTCATCGAACTCGATGGCTCGCCCAGACTCGAGCAGCAGCACGCGGCGCATGGTGTAGGTGCGGTAGTAGACCACCTGCAGCAACAGGCGCTTGCGGTCGGTACTGCACCACTCCACCTGGCGGGCATCGAACTGCTGCCACTCATCAAAAGCGTTCTGGGTGCTGGCATCCATCCCCTCAATGGAGGCAACGCTCACCACCCCGTTCCAAGTCTCACCGACACTACAGCGCAGCACCTCGGCCTTGCTGGGGAACATGGTGTATGCCTCATCGAGGTCAAGCCAGCGGCGGCGCATCAGCCAGCGGCTATCGGAAAGATCCAACTCCCGGTGGTGCCAGTCCCAGAACACCTCGTCCCGGTGGACGAAGCTAAACCGGAAGCGTGGACCGAACGGGTCAGGATTGCGGCGCACCTCCACCCAACCGATGCCCGTCTTGATCTGGCTGGCATAGGCCTCGCCACAAGCACGATCACAACCGCCGAGCCGGGCCATGTCGGCAAACTCCGAGTTCACCGCCTCGGCCAGGAGCTCGTACTCCTCCTCGATGTCATCAGCGACGACCATCAGGTCGGTTCGGGTCTTAGCTTCCATCCCCAGCACACCGTCGATAGTCGGGGCGATCAGGTTGTGGATCGTGGTCGGCTGGCCACGGTCCTTAAGCACCTTGACCACGTTTGGCGGTAGCTGGTCCCCGTCGTAATAGGCACAACAGAGATTGGCGAAGGTGCGCCAGTCGGGCTGCCCCTGGATGTCGCTCATCAGGGCGAGCAGGCGCGTGGTATCGAGACGCCCCTTTGCGGGCGCCTTGGTCGGAGTGTCGTTCATCAGTGGGCCATCCAGTGCTTTTGTTGGCGGGGTGTGTTGTCTCGGACGATGCGCGCCGGCATGCGTGCCCGCATCTCTTGGGAAATCATGTAGCTCATCAGCTGATCATCAAAGCAGCCATCCTGGGCGTTCATCCGGCCTTTCTTGTCATAGACATAGCTGGATGCTTCGTGGACGGTACCGATCCAGCGGATCCCGGACTGACCAGCTCGCAGCAGGGTCTTGAGCCCATCCACGACAATGGGCTTACTCTGAGCCGTTGTCAGCCAGCCCAAGCGGTCTGTCTCGTCGTCGCTTTCCCGGTCGATATACTCCTGTGAGTAGATGCGCCGAGTCGGGTAGATGTCGCGCAGGCGCAGCAGGAAGGCGTGGCCGTGGTTGTTGCGCTCAGGGCCGACGAAGGCAGGGCCATATTCCTCGGATCCATACCAGCGCCCCACATGAGCGACCAGCTGCGCCAGCAGGCCCGGGTCCAGGTGCCCGAACCAGTGCGCCACCTGCTCGCCGTTGCTGCGTTTCACCACATCAAATGAACTTCGGTCGCCGTGCTCCAGTCCCTCGGAGATGTCCACGCCGATCGCGTAGTCCTCCTCCTGGTCTGGGAGCTCCCACACCAGCAGCAGGTTGGCCAGGCTACGCTGACCCCGCTCATCCAGCGTCTCGGGACCATTCACCCGCTCACGCTTGCCGGTGACGGGATCCATGTCGTAGACCAGCTCAGGGGGCCGGCAGTCGCCTTCGGCGCGCATGGTCATGCTTGGGGCGAACACTCGGCGGCCGGAGGTGAGGAAAGCTTCCAGCGGCGTGCTGGGGAACTCCTGCTTCATCTCATCGCCCTGGGTGAACTCCTTGAGCACATACCACTGGCGCTGCTCGTCGGTGATGGAGCAGTCCATGGCCTGCTCCACCGCGTCGAAGTATTCGGCCTGCTCCTTACTCATGGTCACGCCACTGGCAGGGACATCTGCACGGTACTTGGGATCTTGCCACCAGGCGAAGAAGTGGAACTTCCAGTCTTGCTGGGTCAGCTCGCTACACGCCCGAGCGAGCTCCAGCGACTTCATGCTCATGGCGTGGAAGTCGCCGCCAACCCCTTCCGCAGTGCTCTCGATAAAGGCGATAGCGCCAGGGTGAATGGCGTTGAGGGTACCGGTGCGCACCTCTTTGGCCTTCTCGGGGTACTTGGCGCAGATCTTCCCGTGCTCGGAGACATGCAGGCGCTGGACGGTACCGGAGCGGAAGGATGTGGCCACCTGGATGCTGGAGCCATGGCGGAACAGAATGTAGCCACCATTAGCACCGCCGCGGCGAGAGGCTATCGGGAAGCAGGCCTTGAGCCACTTAGGTAAGTTATCGAACGGCACTTCAATCTTGGTGCGGTAAATCTCGCCGGCGGCCGTCAGATCCTGGGCGATGATCCCGCACTTGAGGTTCTTGTTGAACAGCGCTTCATCAAGCAGGTAGATGTCTATGGCAGTGGAGAACCCGAGCTGGCGCGCCTTGAGGATGATGTTCAGGTACCACATTGTCCTGAACAGCAGCTCCTGTGCCGGGCGCAGCCTGAATTGCACCAGCTCACCTTGCTCGTTCTCCACCTTGTAGAGGTTGCTCATCCTCCACCATTTATCACTTAGCTTCGAGCGGATGTATGCAAGCTGCTCCTGCTCGTTCATGGTAGAGATATCGGGTTCTGTCATGGGCGGATCTCAGGTAATAAAAAACCCACCGAAGTGGGTTGGATGTCGTGCGTTGTAGTTACGGTTCAAACCTTCGCCGCATCTCTAGACGGATCAAATTGTTCAGCTCGTCCTCATGCCGATGCTGAGAATTCTTACTGTTAGGGTCGTAATCTGGAAATATTGCCGCCAGCTGGCTCATGGCATCGAGCCTGACCTGCATTTCGGCATCAGCTCGAAGAGTTTCAGCTATCTGTTTAGCCTCTGCACTAGCGGCAGCACAATGCTTGATATATTCGATAAACCTATTGGCATCTTCTGTATTACTTATCAAGGCCCCTGTACAGCGGCTCTTTTCGTAAAATGGTTGAAGCTCAACAAACTCGCGATGAATAACAATAGTATTTATGTTGGAACGAGACTCTGCACTGACATAGCCTCGGCCCAAGCTAGGACAGGGAGGAAGCTCGTAGTAGATCATCAACCCACGCACCAACTCTTCCATGATATAACCGGGCACAGGCTCATCAGCGATTAAGGTATATCCACCATCGCCATCTCCGCTATAAAACTTCATCGCCTTCCCCAATCCTCAAACCCTATATGATTTTATCACGACATCAGCCCCCCAGTTCCCATGCCCTGTAACTCAGCCATCATCCCGCTGACCGGGGTGGACTCACTACCGCCATCCTTCTCCAGCCTATCGGCTTCGGCCGTCAGCTTGCGAGTGGCAGCTTGGATGCGGCGAGTATCTTCCTCAATTTTGGGCACGCTGACGGCATCTACCATCAGGGCACTCAGGGTCCGCTCGATGGACTCGATACGCTGAATGTTGCGGTCGAGGGCCTGCTCGGCTTTCAGGATCTTGTCGTAGAGCGCAATGCGGTCGGCCATCTCGCTGGCAGTGACCAGGTCCTGCTGCAGCCCCTTGAGCAACCCAGTGACAGAGATGACTCGTGCCCGGGTGAAGTCCAGCTCGTCGCGCAGTTGCAGTTCGCGGGCTTCGTTGAACAGCTCTGGGGAGTCGAGGAACTTGGCATAGCCGCCGTGGGTCAGGGCCGGTCGGTCGCCGGGCTTCCACTGCGTGACAGGGTTAGGGTTGCCTGGGTTGCCCTCAGTAAAGCGACCGCTGCTATCACGGCCGTTTGTATTCGCGTTCTGGCCTGAGTCAGCTTGGGTGTGAGTGGATGAGGATGACCTTCCCCCTCTTCGCTCTCCCCCTTTCGTCTTGCCTTCATTCCCCTTGGCTTGCGCACGTTGCGCAGATTGCGCAGTTTTGCGCACTTCGGACTGCGCAGTTTGCGCAGCTACGCGAGATTTATCGGGTTGCGCAGGGGATTGCCCCCGAGATTTCAAATAGCGACGCGCCGAGTTGTAGTTCAGGCCGCGGCTGTCACACCAGTCTTTCGCACTGATGCCGGTCGCTTCATGCTCCTGCAGGAATTCTGCATTGAGCTCTGCCCAATCGGTCTTTGCCATTTAGAGAGATAACTCGCCTTCAACGATGGTGTCACCAGGTACCGGCTTGTGAGTAGCTGGAACCACAACGGAAACACCGGAGGAAAGAACAACCAGGGCCTCGCCTCCGTCGTAGTGCTCTACGCTGACGATCACCCCAGTCACGTCGATACCGTTTATCACTTCACTGCTCCAGTTCATCTGCATCACCTTCTCCCCTTCCCCAGAAAGACAAACCCCGCCGTTATGGGCGGGGTTTCATGGTCGCGGTGCGCAGAGAGTCATAGGCACGCTCGCAGGCTAGCCCTGATGCTCGAGCTCTGTCATACGCTGCTGCCAGCTCACCCGCTCTTTCGTCAGCCCGGCTGAGCAGGTCGGCGAGCACCACGGCAGGCTGTTCGGCTGCCGGGCTTCCTTGGGCAACGCCGGGATTGCTGGCGCACTGACTTGCTCGGGCTGCCAGGCGGCGGGCTTGCTCGCGCAGCCGGCCAGACTCAAGGCCAGCAGCAGTGGCATCAGCTTGTGCTTGGGCGATTTCTTCTTGTGCATAGTCTCTCACCTCATCGATTTCAGACTGACGGCGCAGCTCCTCTTCCCGGGCCTTCTGCTCGGCCTTGGCCCTGGCAGTAGCGAGGCGGGTAGCCTCTTCATTCCACTTCGCCAGCCAAGTCTTGCGCTCCCCCTCCTCCCCAGCAGCATGACCGGAGCGATAGAGCGCCACCCCACCGCCTGCCAGGGCGACTATCACCAAGGCGCCGGCCAGAAACGGCACAGCCTTGCCCTGCGGAGTCATCCCCATCATGCCCCCTTGCACTTCGTATTGAGGCGCAGCCGGTCTTTCCAGAGCCCGGGGCATACCCGGTTCCCTGGCGCCGAGCAGTCCTGATTGCCGGCACGCTTGAACAGCAGGATCGCCTCACAGGCCCCTGGGTAGTCACCAGCGTTCAGGCGCTTCACGATGGTGGAGCGGCAGAAGGCGCCGGGGCCGATGTTGTGGGAGAGCTCGACATAGGCGTCGAACTCATACTGGTGAAGTGGCACCTTGATGCAGGCCTTGAGGGAGTCCTCGAATACCCGTACCTCCCGCAAGCTCCTGTTCACCGCGGCAACAGGCGCGATGGTGTCGCCCATCTTGACCCCTTCAGTGCTCCCAAATCCGATGGAAGGGAGTTTGGTGCCATGTACCGGGTCGGGATAAGCCACTGGCTCGTACCCCTCCCGATTCAGGATCCCCACAAAGCCGGCGGCGCTCAGCGTGAGTGCTGCGATTGCGATGCGGACCTTGCTCACTCTGCACCTCCCTGCTGGCGGCGCGGCTTGATGATATTCGACCAGATGAACCAGCCCATCTGAACCGCTATCCACATCAACGTTGCAGCCAGCACCCAGTCATTGAGCGAGTACCCGGCCAGCGTCATGCCAGATACAACCACCGGTGGCGCGCTCTTTGCCACACCCGCAGCAGCAGCAGCCGTCGCGAGCTCTTCTTCTTTCCCCATGCATCGCCCCTCCAGAAACGACAAAGCCCGCACGAGGCGGGCCAGAAACGAAAAAGGCCAGGGTCACGGGGACTCTGGCCATCTTTGGGCAATACTAACGCTGGATGATGTGGACATCAACACCTAGAACCATCCTCCTTAAGCTATCGTTTATAGACAGAAGAATACAAAAAAAAGTACGGTTGCATTCATTATTATAAGCAGGAGCGTCAACAAACCATAAATATTGACCTTACTCAATGCTAATTGCTCGAGCAGCGTCCACATCATAACGCCTCCAGATTTATTAATTTTTCAATTTTTGGCCTCGCATAATAGAAGCCCTGTACTGCCCAACATCCTGTAGAAAGAACTATCTCACTTTGTTTTTTCGTTTCAACCCGGCTAACTATAGTGTCAATTTCGTGTTTTTCTTTTAAATAAAATAGCACATCCTTGAATTTATTAACTTCATCCTTTGACTGTGGTGGAGTGTCGAATTTCACACATTTAAAAATCCCACTCGAAATATAACGCTCTCGCCAATCTCCTCCACGCCATAAAAAATTCTCAATCACTAAATTTACGTTGTTTTCGCACAATCTGGTTAGTGTGTGTATTGAAACATTATTAGAGATAAATACTCGACCACCGATCTCAATATACAAGGAGATCCCATGGGTATTAAAAATAGATGAAAAATGTATAAGTGACTCTTCAAGAGCATATAACACCCTTGATTCTACTTTAAAGAAAATAGCTGTAGCCTTCTCATGCAATGCTCTTAAAAGAGCATCACTGAGCTGCAGGAGCGTTAACTCTATTAATGAGATGGAATCACATGAATTATAGAACGCTGTTGTCAACAAATTACCTTTCGGTCGATAGTAAACCTCAAGCAATCTAACATCATAATCATGTCTTTTTATTCTAACCTCGTCTAAAGAACTACTTACCCGCATTAACATAGCTGCAGGGGTAATTGTTTGAAGAACGGGATGAAAGGCATTGATAATGGATCTATTAAAAAACTCTTTCCGTTTCGAGTTCAATGACTCTAAGCGTTCAATACCATTCATCCTGCAAGACCGAACATCCACTCCAACGCTACGCGCCACTATTCTCAAGTCAGTCATGCCCCCTCCCAACAAGATAAATGTTCACATCAAGTATAATAAAACGATACAACAAAGACTAAAAATGAAAGCAAGCTAACAAAAACAACGCACAACAGATCAAACATACTCACCATAGTGAACCACAACAACCAGAAAACACATGGTCAGAAATTAACGAAAATGAAAAAGCACAAAGATAACCAAAAACATAACCAAAAAAAATAAAAAATATAATCGTACATACAAAACACGCCAACCGGCACAAATCCCCTATATCCTCCTTCAGTTTATTCCCTCTTTTTGGCAGACGCCTTCTAACTCGGATGATCCTTCTACCGGTGCGCCGCTCTGCTTTTTCTTCGCTTTTCGCTTCCTCACTTTTTCTTACGTTTGCGGTTTCACTTTCTACTGTCCTCTATCTATTTTCCATATTTGGATCCCGCCAGGGTTTTAAGCCTATGAATTTATGAAAAATCTTTTTTACAATTAGCATAGCACCCAGACCAGTGTCACGACAAATGGCGCTTATATTGGTATAAGGTTTTTTATATGGCGATAGATCTGACCAACCCGAATAGTATATAGTGAACTACCTTTTTCTATATGTGTAGCATCATGAACAATACTTCATTCAATATATTTTTTTACAAAATACTAACTATGTTGTTAATATCGATGTTAGTTACGTCGTGTGGCGGTGGGGCTGAGTCCGATACTTCTCCCCCACAAAAAATCATCAAAGAAATTCACATTGAACCGCAAAGTAAGTTAGCTCACGGGATCAGCCAAGAGCAGCTACCCATAGGGCTTGTCGCCCAGTACCAAGCAGTAATTACTTATACAGATAACACAACAACTATCATGACCGATGGGGTGCTATGGAGCACTTCAAACTCCAACGCCTCAGTTACATCAACTGGAATAGTTACAGCCAGAACCCCCGGTGCAGTAGTGATCAGTGCCTCTCTCGATAACATCATGGGAGAGAGAAGGTTGATGATTTCTGATGCCACCCTCACCGCTATCCAACTCACTCCGGCCGCCGCTTCGATCGTCGCCGGCCTGACCCAGCAGTACATCGCACAAGGCATTTACTCTGATAACTCCAGTG
>NZ_CDCA01000043.1 GCF_000820185.1 Aeromonas tecta | reverse complement strand
CGAGTCAAGCCTTATTTTCAAAGGCTTTTCTAGGCACCGACTGGCTTAACTGCGTTGCCGCTTGCCCTGTCGATGTGGCGCATTATAGGGAGTTGGATCGGATTGGCAAGGGCAAGTTCGCATAAAATTCGCATTCACGGCTCAACCGCTCACCAATGCATCAACACGGTGATTTAACAGCCACACAGAGGTTCAATTGGCCGTGCTCTAGCTATTAGTGGAGAGATGAATGGTGGCGACAGATCAAACTTGTATCGGATTGGCTTTCCCTATCGCCACAACCATGGTGATCGGGATCCCGCCTTCGGGTAACATAGCGCCCCTTTGCGATTCTCACACTCTTGGGCTTTGGAGAGTTTAATGCCTTTTGCACTTGGCCAGCGTTGGATTAGTGATACAGAGACGGATCTGGGGTTGGGGACTGTCGTTGCTGTTGAAGGACGCATGGTTACCCTGTTGTTTCCGGCTACCGGTGAAAACCGCATGTATGCCAAAGAAGAGGCGCCGGTCACCCGGGTCAGCTTCAATGTGGGCGATCAGATAGCCAGTCACGAAGACTGGACCATGCTGGTTGAAGAAGTGCAGGAGAAGGATGGGCTGCTTATATATGTAGGCACACGTACCGACACCGATGAGCCTGTCGTCCTCAAGGAAGTGTTCCTCAGCAACTTTATCAAGTTCAACAAGCCGCAGGATCGCCTGTTTGCGGGTCAGATCGATCGGATGTCCCGTTTTACCCTGCGCTACGAAGCCCTGATCAACCAGCACCAGCGTCGCCGCAATCCGACCCGCGGTCTGGCCGGCGGCAAGGTCAGCCTGATCCCGCATCAGCTTTATATTGCACACGAAGTGGGTCATCGCTACGCCCCACGGGTGTTGCTGGCCGATGAAGTGGGTCTGGGCAAGACCATCGAAGCGGGGATGATCATCCATCAGCAGTTGCTGTCTGGCCGTGCCCAGCGCGTGCTCATCCTGCTGCCAGAAACGCTGCAGCATCAGTGGCTGGTCGAGATGATGCGTCGCTTCAACCTGCACTTCTCCCTGTTTGACGAGGAGCGCTGCATCGAGGCCTTCGCCGATGCCGAGAATCCGTTCGAGACGGAGCAGCTGGTGATCTGCAGCCTCGACTTCCTGCGCAAGAAGCGCCGCCGCTTCGAGCAGGTGCTGGAAGCCGAGTGGGATCTGCTGGTCGTCGATGAAGCTCACCACCTGGAGTGGAGCGAAGAGACGCCGAGCCGTGCCTACGAAATGGTAGAAGCGCTGGCCGAGCAGGTACCCGGCGTGCTGCTGCTGACCGCCACCCCGGATCAGCTCGGCCACCAGAGCCATTTTGCTCGTCTGCGTCTGCTCGATCCCGAGCGTTTCTATGACTACGAGGTCTTCCTCGCCGAGGAGCAGGCCTATGGCCAGGTCGCCAGTGCTGCGCAAGAGCTGCTGGCTGGCGATACCCTGAGCGATCAAGCCAGAGCGATCCTTGCCAATCAGCTGGCGGGACTGGATTTGAGCAACGCATCAGCTCGCCAGCAGGCGGTGCATCAGTTGCTCGATCAGCACGGCACCGGCCGGGTGCTGTTCCGTAACAGCCGCGCCAACATTCAAGGCTTCCCGGAGCGCCACCTCAACGTTTACCCCATGCCGCTGCCGGAGCAGTACAAGACCGCCATCAAGGTGATGGGCATGATGGGTGGCAACGGTGGCGATCTGCAGACCCGTGCCCGGCGCTACCTCTATCCGGAGAAGATCTTCCAGCAGTTCGAAGGAGACAGCGCCAGCTGGACCCAGTTCGATCCTCGCGTCGACTGGTTGCTGGAGCTGTTGCTCGGTGCCCGTCAACAGAAGGTGCTGGTGATCTGCTCCGAGGCTGCCACCGCCATCGCGCTGGAAGAGGCCCTGCGTACCCGTGAAGGGATCCGGGGTGCCGTGTTCCACGAAGGTATGTCCATCCTGGAGCGTGACAAGGCTTCTGCCTACTTCGCCCAGCAGGACGGCGGTGCTCAGGTGCTGCTCTGCTCCGAGATAGGATCTGAGGGCCGCAACTTCCAGTTTGCCAGCCATCTGGTGCTGTTCGATCTGCCGCTGAACCCGGATCTGCTGGAGCAACGCATCGGTCGTCTCGACCGGATCGGCCAGCAGAATACCGTCGAGATCCATGTCCCCTACCTGACCGGCACCGCCCAGCGGGCGCTGCTGCTCTGGTATCACGATGGTCTGGATGCCTTCGAGCAGACCTGCCCCACCGCCCGCCCAATCTTTGAAGCGGTACGGGACGAGTTGTTCGAGTTGCTGGCCGCCAACGATGGCGAGCAGACGGTGCTGGATGCCCTGCTGGTCAAAACCCGTGAACTGCACGAGCCGCTCAAGGCGCGGATGGAGCAGGGACGTGATCGCCTGCTGGAGATCCACTCCAGCGGTGGCGACGCCGCCCTCGCCCTGGTCGAGAAGCTGACTGCCGAAGATGATGACACCGGCATGATCTCCTTTGCCCTCAAGATGTTCGACGAGATCGGCGTCAATCAGGATGACAGAGGAGAGAATGCGCTGGTGCTGACCCCTGGGGATCACATGCTGGTGCCAAGCTTCCCGGGCCTACCCCAGGATGGCATGACCATCACCTTCGATCGCCCCACCGCCCTGGCGCGGGATGACATGGCATTGCTCTCCTGGGAGCACCCCATCATGCGCGGCGGCATCGACCTGATCTTGGGTTCAGAGATTGGTGCTACCTCGGTGGCCTTATTGAAGAATAAAGCTCTGCCGATCGGCTCCATCCTGCTGGAATTGATCTTCGTCGCCGAGTCGGCCAGTCATCCCCAGCTCTATCGCTTCATGCCGCCGACCCCCATTCGGCTGCTGATGGACAAGAATGGCCAGAATCTGGGGGAGAAGGTGGCGTTTGATGCCTTCAACCGCCAGCTAACCCCGGTCAATCGTCACCTTGGTAGCAAGCTGGTGACCGCATCCCAGCCTGTGATCCACGGTCTGATTGGCAAGGGTCAGATCATTGCCGAAGAGCTGAAGGCCACCATAGTGGACAAGGCACGTGCGCAGATGGCGCAAACCCTGCAACAGGATCTGGACCGACTGGCGGCACTCAAGGTAGTCAACCCGAACGTGCGTGACAGTGAACTGGATTATCTGCGCAACTTGCAGGCAGAATTGCACCACCTGATCGATCAGACCCAACTCAAGCTGGATGCCATCCGCTTCATCGTGGTCACCCATAACTAAGTCACTGATGGGGCCTGCCCCTTGGATGAAAGATGCAAGACGCTACATTTGAATACTCACCGCCTCTGGAACCCTGGCTCGATATCCTGTTCAAGGACAAGGACATCATGGTGGTCAACAAGCCGACCGGCCTGCTCAGCGTGCCTGGGCGCGGACCCGAGAATGAAGACAGCGTCCTGTACCGGGTCAAGCAGCAGCACCCCAAGGCGGCGGCGGCACATCGTCTCGACATGTCCACCACCGGGGTCATTGTCATACCCCTCACTCCGAACTCCCATCGGGAACTGAGCCGACAATTCCGCGAACGGGAAACCGAGAAGCACTACCTTGCCTGGGTGTGGGGCGAGCCAGAAGCGGACTCCGGTCAGGTCGATCTGCCGCTTTGCGTAGACTGGCCTAACCGTCCCAGACAGAAGGTGGACTTCGAGGAGGGGCGCCATGCCCTGACCCTGTGGGAGAAGTTGAAGGTGGAAAATGGCAACAGCCTGATCAAGCTGACCCCCATCACCGGGCGCTCACACCAGTTGCGGGTGCACATGCTGGAGCTGGGCCATCCCATCCTGGGGGACA
This sequence comes from Aeromonas tecta, assembly GCF_000820185.1. GTDB lineage: Bacteria > Pseudomonadota > Gammaproteobacteria > Enterobacterales > Aeromonadaceae > Aeromonas > Aeromonas tecta. The sequence goes on along the minus strand of NZ_CDCA01000043.1, from coordinate 35,797 downwards.
ACCTCTATGCCCACCCTGATGCCCTGGCGGCGGCGCCACATCTTTATCTGCATGCGGCCATGCTGACCATCGCTCACCCACGCAGTGGCGAGCGAATGAGCTTCGAGGCACCGGCACCCTTCCCGCTCTGAGCCCGCTTGCCGGCATAGAGTCTGAATAAAAAAAGCCCCCATCAACCGATGGGGGCTTTTTCATTAGGGTCAGACGTGAATGTTGATGTTGCTTCCCAAGGAGCCTGTCGCCGATGTAACCGGCGCCTGAGCTGGCTGGGCGGCAGTCTGCAACAACTTCAGTGCGGTTTCCCCGTCCTGAAGCTGCTGTTTTTTCGCCAGACTGGCCGTCATCAAGGCAGAACCATATGACGTAGATGCAGAGCTAGAAATGTCCATTGTGTACCTCCTGCTTAAGCTCTATCGGCCAGCGTGCGTCAGACATGAGACATATTGGTCAAACCCGGTATGCCTTGTCCGGTGAACGCTGTGCCAGCCAGCGCTCTTCCATCTCCAGCAGGGTCTGATAGGCCTTCGCCGCCTGCTCGGGCCGACTGAACAGATAGCCTTGCCCGTAGAGGTGGATATCGGTCAATGAACGCAGCACATCGAGTTGGCCCTGGGTCTCGATACCCTCGCACACCAGCTTCTTGCCCAGCATGGAGCCCATGCGGCAGATGTTGGCAACCAGCTCCGCCGCTTCGATGGAGGTGTCGATCCCCTGAATGAAGGATCTGTCTATCTTCACCTTGCTCACCGGCAGCTTCTGCAGGTAGCTCAGGGAAGAGTAACCGGTGCCGAAGTCGTCAAGGGCCAGCTGGACACCCTGGCGATTGAGATCCTGCATCAGTTGCAGCGAGTTTTTCACCTCGCGCATGGTGGTGTCTTCCGTGACCTCCAGCACCAGGCTGGCGGCGGGAATATGGTGTTCCATCAAGGCTTTGGCCACCAGTTTCAGCAAGTTTCGCTGGTACATGCCGGGTGAGATGTTGACGCACATCTGCAGATCGACCAATCCCAGATGCTGCCATTTATAGAGCTGCTCGCACGCGGTGTTCAGGATCCAGCTGCCGAGCTTCTCCGCCAGCTGGAACTCCTCCGCCACCTGGATCACCTCATTGGGCGGGATGAAGCCCAGCTCGGGATGGCGCCAGCGCAGCAGCGCCTCGACCGCTTCGCAGCGCCCGCTTTCCAGGTTGACGATGGGCTGGTAGTAGAGCTCGAGTGCATTGTGCTCCAGCGCCATCACCATGTCGGACGCGAGGTGCTTGCGTCGGGCAGTCTCATTGAGCAGGGAACTGTCATAAATGACATAGGGCACATGGGTCTTGCGACTGTGGAACAGGGCCTGTTCCGCCCGACTGAGCAGCTCCTGAGTCTGGTTACTGTCCATGGGGAAGAAGGCGATGCCAATGCCCACCTCCAGCCGGAAGGGATAGTTATCGATGATGATGTCCTGCTTGATCGCATGCAGGACCCTCGCCACCAATTCCCTGACTTGGCGCAGATCGCTGCTCTCTCGCTGCAACATGGCCAGCTGATCGCCACCAAGGCGCGCAACCCACTCGCCATTCTCACACAGCGCTCGCAGCCGTTTCGCCAGCTCCTGCAGCAGGATATCCCCGGTGTTGTAGCCAAACTTGCTGTTGATGTCCCGAAAATCGTTGATGTCGATCAGCACCAAGCCAAAGGGGGTATCCCGACTGACATAGGACTCCATCTTTTCCAGCAAGGCCAGCCGGTTGGCAAGACCGGTCAGGGGATCGATCCGCGCCGTTCTGAAATGACGCCTGGCTTCACGAATGAGCAGGCCACTCAATAGAATGACCGAGATGACCAGACCGGACACCATAAACAGCAACGCATTACGCAGCTGGCCAAAGCGCTTGTCGTTGCCCGAATAGACGTTGATGTTGTTCTGCATGACAGAAGCGAGGGAATAGGAGAGTGGTTCTTGCAGGGGAGCGAGTCGCATCATCACTTGCTGGTAATCCGGCGTGCCCTGTTTCAGCTCAGCCAGCTTGGGCTCCAGTTCCCGGATGGTGTTCTCGGTCAGCTGCACCAACCGCAGTGTCTTCTGATTGTCAGCCAGGCTCTTGCGCAGCTGGCCACTGAGCAGGATAGGCGTGCGACTCCAGAGGATGTCATAGCGCAGCAACAGGGACTCATGATCGATGCCGCCGTAGTGGTAGATCTCCACGGCATTGAGGAAACGCCCCAGCTCGAGCTGCAGCTGCATCAATGCCCAGGAGACGTCATAGGTGTACTTCTCCATGACCCTGGTCGCATTTTGAATCTGCACCAGACAGTACAGAGTGCTACCCGTGAACAACAGAATGGATAGATAAAGAACGCCGAGTAAGGGCCAGGCCCTGGTCTTCGCTTTCACCCCGTACTCCCGCAAGCCACCATCATCAGTGCTGAATATCGATCGAGCTCAGTTGCCAAATCATCATATCGGTGAATTCTGACCGCTTGAGTTCGGGATTCTGCTCCAGTGGCAGGATAAACCACAGTGGCCCCTTGTCACGTACCCGCATGGTCATACCATTGTCCTGCCACGCCAGGATGGGATCATACTGCTTGACCTTATCCCAGTTGATCCGGATCTGGAAACTGTTCAGGGCCGTCAGGGTGATGGTCTTGCCGGTGGCGCCCACCGCCTTCATCACGTCCGACAGCTTGGGGCCCACATACTTGTGCGGTTTGTCCACCCAGGGGTTGCCCGTCACGATTTCGTGTTGTGGCAGGGCCTGGATCATGGCCAGGTCGAAGGCCACTTCGCCATCAGTCGGCTCGGCAGGATCCACATTACCCGTCACCTTGAGGACGACGGGCCCCTGTGGCGCTGCCACGACCATGGCGGGCATAGCCAGAGAAAACAGTAATGGAATCAGGCCTAAATTTCGCATGTACACCTCAGATGATTTCACTATCAATAGACTCAGTCTAGTAGCACTAAAAAAAACGGCCCGCAAATGCGAGCCGTTTGATTACCAAGGCAGGATTACATCATACCCATGCCGCCCATGCCACCCATATCAGGCATGGCAGGCGTGTCTTTCTTCGGCATCTCGGTGATCATGCACTCGGTGGTGATCATCAGACCGGCGATGGAAGAGGCGAACTGCAGCGCAGAACGGGTGACCTTGGTCGGATCCAGGATACCCATGGCCAGCATGTCACCGTACTGTTCGGTGTAAGCGTTGTAGCCGAAGTTACCTTCGCCATTCTTCACCGCGTTGGCGATGACAGAGGCTTCTTCACCGGCGTTGATGACAATTTGACGCAGCGGGGCTTCCATGGCGCGCAGAGCAACCTTGATACCCACGTTCTGGTCTTCGTTGTCACCACGCAGACCGGCCAGTTTGGCGGCAACGCGTACCAGCGCGACACCACCACCGGCAACCACGCCTTCTTCTACCGCAGCGCGAGTGGCGTGCAGAGCATCGTCAACCCGAGCTTTCTTCTCTTTCATCTCGACTTCGGTGGCAGCGCCAACCTTGATGACCGCAACACCGCCAGCCAGCTTGGCTACGCGCTCTTGCAGCTTCTCACGGTCGTAATCGGAAGAAGTGTCTTCGATCTGCTGACGGATCTGAGCAACACGGCTCTCGATCAGGGCAGCATCACCCACGCCATCGATGATGGTGGTGTTCTCTTTGGTGATAACGATGCGCTTGGCACGGCCCAGATCTTCCAGGGTCGCTTTCTCCAGCTCCATGCCCACTTCTTCGGAGATCACGGTACCGCCAGTCAGCACGGCGATATCCTGCAGCATGGCTTTGCGACGGTCACCAAAGCCAGGCGCCTTGACGGCGGCAACTTTGACGATGCCACGCATGGTGTTGACCACCAGGGTCGCCAGCGCTTCGCCTTCTACATCTTCGGCGACGATCAGCAGCGGTTTGCCCGCTTTGGCCACGCCTTCCAGCACCGGCAGCATCTCGCGAATGTTGGAAACTTTCTTGTCCACCAGCAGGATGAAGGGGTCATCCAGTTCAACGGCACCGGTTTCCGGCTTGTTGACGAAGTAAGGGGACAGGTAGCCACGGTCGAATTGCATGCCTTCAACCACAGCCAGCTCATCTTCCAGACCCTGACCATCTTCGACGGTGATGACGCCATCACGGCCTACTTTGTCCATGGCTTCGGCGATCAGTGCACCCACTTTCTCGTCGGAGTTGGCGGAGATGGTCCCTACCTGAGCGATGGCGTTGCTATCGGCGCAAGGAGTAGACAGCGCCTGCAGCTCGGCGACGGCAGCCACCACGGCCTTGTCGATACCGCGCTTCAGATCCATCGGGTTCATGCCGGCGGCAACGGCCTTCAGGCCTTCGTTGACGATGGCTTGTGCCAGTACGGTCGCGGTAGTGGTACCGTCACCGGCGGCGTCGTTGGCCTTGGAAGCGACTTCCTTGACCATCTGGGCGCCCATGTTCTGGAACTTGTCTTCCAGTTCGATTTCGCGCGCAACGGAGACGCCATCCTTGGTGATGGTCGGGGCACCGAAGGACTTGTCCAGAACCACGTTGCGGCCTTTCGGGCCCAAGGTTACTTTGACGGCATCGGCCAGGATGTTGACGCCTTCCAGCATTTTGATGCGAGCTTCGTTGCCGAACTTAACTTCTTTAGCTGCCATGATATTTAAGTCCTTAAATCAATTCGGGGAAAAGGGAGTGATTAGGCTTCGACAATCGCCAGGATGTCGGTCTCGGACAGGATCAGCACGTCCTGACCATCCAGCTTCTCGGTCTTCACGCCGTAGCCTTCGTTGAAGATCACCTTGTCACCTACCTTGACGGCGAGGGCTTTGACATCGCCATTATCCAGAATTCGACCAGTCCCCACGGCAATAACTTCACCACGGGTGGACTTCTGGGCCGCCGTGCCAGTCAAGACGATACCGCCAGCGGATTTGGCTTCAGCTTCGATGCGCTTGATGATGACGCGGTCGTGCAGTGGACGAATTTTCATCGATAACTCTCCCAAAATGAGTCTCTGTGTTGCTTGAGGAATGGCCACAGTTGGCCAAATTTGTTATGCCCCTGATCTGGGGCAATTTGGGTAGCCCTTCAAGGGCAAATACAAAAAAAAAATTTTCACGTACTATGAACATCTTTGATGGATCAGCAACCCCCCACCAGGAAGGCGGATGGACGCGGCCGGCATACTGGCCCAGCAGCAATAGAGATGATCCCTTGAGCCGACCCAATCCCATGCTGACCGCCCCCATGACCTCAGTGCTGCTGCGCATGACGGGTCCCATGATCCTCGGCATCATCGCCATCCTGGCCTTCAACCTGGTCGACACCTTCTTCATCGGCATGATGGGGACCCAGGCACTGGCCGCCATCAGCTTCACCTTTCCGGTCACCTTCGTGGTGACCTCGCTAACCATGGGCCTCGGGGCCGGCCTCTCCGCCCTGCTTGGCCACACCCTGGGACAAGGGCGCCATGACGAGGCGGCCCGCATCACCACCGACTGCCTGTTCCTCGCCGTCATCCTGGTCACCCTGCTCGCAGCGTTGGGAGCATTGACCATAGACCCCCTCTTTACCCTGCTGGGGGCCAGCGCCGAGCTCATTTCACTGATCCATGACTACATGCTGATCTGGTATCTGACGGTGCCCTTGCTGGCTCTGCCCATGGTCGGCAACGCCGCCATCCGGGCGACCGGGGATACCAAGACGCCGAGTCTGGTGATGGGGGTGGCGGGGCTGGTCAACGGCGTGCTGGATCCGCTGCTCATCTTCGGTATTGGCCCCTTCCCCGAATGGGGCATTCGTGGCGCCGCCATCGCTACTTCCCTCTCCTGGTTGATGGCGACCCTGGTCAGCCTCCATATTCTGCACAAGCGAGAGCAACTGCTGCTGTTGCGCCTCTCCCCTCGCCCACGGCTGCTGACTCACTGGCGCGCCCTGCTGCACGTGGCGGTACCCGCCTCCTTCACCAACATGCTCAATCCCCTCGCCACTGCCGTGCTGATGATCATCTTCGCCGGGCTGGGCACCGAAGTGGTGGCGGCCTATGGGGCAGCGTCCCGGGTCGAGGCGCTGCTGCTGATCGTGATGATGGCGCTCTCCTCGGTGCTGGCTCCCTTCATCTCGCAAAACTGCGGGGCGGGCAACCCGGCTCGGGCCCGGGCCGCCCTGCTGCTGTGCATGCGCTTCGCGTTGCTGTTTCAACTCGTCGTCTATGGTCTCGTCTGGCTGCTGGCACCGCTCATTGCCGGGCTGTTCAGCGATAACCCCCGGGTGGTGCAGCTGATCGTGCTCTACCTGCATCTGGTCCCCATCGGTTATGGCTTCCAGGGCATGGTGATGCTGCTGGCCTCCGCCCTCAACGGCGTGCGGGCCTCGACGGTCTCATTCGTCTTCAACGGGATGCGGCTGTTTGTCTTCTTGCTGCCAGGGGCCTGGCTGGGGGCAAAGCTGGGGGGAGAGCAGGGGATCTATCTGGGCATACTGCTGGCCAATCTGGCGGCGGGAATGCTGGCATGGGGATATGCCCATCGCCGATTCGAACCACTGTGCCATCAGGGCAAGCCTTGATGACACAGTGGATGGGGTGACTTACTCTTTGCGTTCGAACTCACCCTCTATGGTGGTACCGCCCCGGCCCCGGTTGATTTGATCCGGCTGCCCCTCATCAGGGCGTACATCGAACGGAGGCTGCTGCGTCTGAAAGCCCCCCATCTGCATTCTGAATTGACTGCTGCCCACCAGCTTGTCGGCCAACCTGTTGCGAAGCCAGGGTTGCAGCAACAAGATGCCGAAGAAGTCGGTGACGAAACCAGGAATGATCAACAGCAGGCCAGCCAGCGCCAGCATCATGCCGCCCATCACTTCACGGCCCGGCATCTCCCCTTGTTGCATCTTCTGCTGGGCACTGAACAGGGTCTTGATCCCCTCACTGCGCACCAGGGAGGAGCCAAGCACCGCGGTCAGGATCAGCAGCCCCACGGTCGGCAGGGCGCCGATCACGGCCCCCACTTCGATCATCACGGTGAGCTCCAGCACGACCAGGCCAACCAATAACAGTAACAACTTGCCCATAAAAACCTCGGTGCGGGTGAAATAGAGGAACCAGAGATGGCACAATCAGGGAGGCGATCCCGGCGCCAGGCCACGGCTCTGTTGGTTCTGACAACTAAAGTGGGGGTGAGAGTTCATTTTTCAAGTCTGCTGAGTGATAGGGATCGGGATTCAGACAAATATCTTATTGAATAACTGGGATTGAAGTGGTTGTTCTGTCACAGTAAATCGCACAATTGCAGTATCTGTTTAATGACCACAAGATATTTAGGGTCGGCTCAAATTTAGTGATCCAGGTCTAATATCGGATACCTCGATTGAGGTAATATCTACACCAATGTTTACCCGGGAGCATCTGGCTCCCAACCGCCCCACTCGATGTGTGGTGCTTCAGGATGAACCGTGCGTGAAGGAAGTCGCGACCACTCGGTGAGGATTTTTCCATTTATCTGATTTCTGAGGCATTACAATGAGCGACATCAAGAACGTCCGCATTGAAGAAGACCTGCTGGGCACCAAAGAAGTTTCCAACAATCTCTATTACGGTGTGCACACCCTGCGTGCTGTCGAAAACTTCAAGATCAGCACTCAGAAGATTTCTGACGTTCCCGAATTTGTCCGTGGCATGGTGCTGACCAAGAAGGCCGCTGCACTGGCCAACGGTGAGCTGGGTACCATCCGTCCCGAAATCGCCGACAAGATCATCGAAGCCTGCGATCTGATGCTCAACACCGGCAAGTGCTTCGACCAGTTCCCGGTCGACGTTTACCAGGGCGGCGCCGGTACTTCCGTCAACATGAACACCAACGAGGTGCTGGCCAACATCGCCCTCGAGCTGATGGGTCTGGAGAAGGGTCGTTACGACGTCATCAACCCGAACGACCATGTCAACAAGTGCCAGTCCACCAACGATGCCTACCCCACCGGTTTCCGAGTGGCAGTGGTCAACAGCACCGACACCACCCTGTTCGCGCTGGAAGGCCTGATCGCCGCCTTCGACGCCAAGGCCAAAGAGTTCAAGAGTATCCTCAAGATGGGCCGTACCCAGCTGCAGGATGCGGTTCCCATGACTCTGGGTCAGGAATTCCACGCCTTCGCCGTCACCCTGCGTGAAGAGATCAAGTCCATCAAGCGTTGCCAGGAGCTGCTGCTGGAAGTGAACCTGGGCGCTACCGCCATCGGTACCGGCCTGAACACTCCGCCCGAGTACTCTGCCCTGGCCATCAAACGCCTGGCCGAGATCACCGGTCGTGCCTATGTGCCGGCAGAGGATCTCATCGAAGCGACCTCCGACTGTGGTGCTTATGTGATGCTGCACGGCGCCATCAAGCGTCTGGCCATGAAGATGTCCAAGATCTGTAACGATCTGCGTCTGCTCTCCTCCGGCCCGCGTACCGCACTCAAAGAGATCAACCTGCCGGAAATGCAGGCGGGTTCCTCCATCATGCCAGCCAAGGTCAACCCGGTTATCCCGGAAGTGGTCAACCAGTCCTGCTTCAAGGTGTTCGGTAACGACGTCACCATCACCTTCGCCGCCGAAGCGGGTCAGCTGCAGTTGAACGTAATGGAGCCGGTAATCGGCCAGGCGATGTTCGAATCCCTGAGCCTGATGGAAAAAGCCTGCGTCTCCCTGCGTGAGAAGTGTGTCGAAGGCATCACCGCCAACCCGGAAATCTGCATGAACCACGTGCTGAACTCCATCGGTATCGTGACCTACCTGAACCCCTTCATCGGCCACCACGAAGGTGACATCGTCGGCAAGATCTGCGCCCAGACTGGCAAGAACGTCCGTGAGGTCGTGCTGGAGCGCGGCCTGCTGACCGCCGAGCAGCTGGACGAAATTCTCTCCATCGAGAACCTGATGAACCCGCAATACAAAGCCAAGCGTTACACCCGCGAAGCCGCCGTATAAGCGTATCGATGGGCCGGGGTAACAGCCGGCCCATAGAGTCAGTTCCCGATTGGTCTCCCCCAGCCCTATCGGGAATTGGCTTTTCAGCCACATAAAACCTAAAAAAACTGGAAATTGGAGTGTTCGCTATGATTGGAATCGAGTTACTTGTCGTGCTCGCCGCTATCTATCTAGGGGCCCGGATAGGCAGCATCGGCATCGGCTTTGCCGGTGGTTTGGGGGTACTGGTACTGACCTGGGGTCTGGGCATGCCCATCCCGAGTGATCAGCTGGTCGCCTATCTGCCTTGGGACGTGATCATGATCATCGCGTCCGTCATCTGTGCCATCGCCTGTATGCAACTGGCGGGCGGGATGGACTACCTGGTCTCCCTTGCCGAGAAAGCGCTGCGTAAAAATCCCAAGCACATCACCTTCGCCGCGCCGGTCGTCACCTACCTGATGACCATGCTGGCCGGTACCGGCCACACCGCCTTCTCCACCCTGCCGGTGATTGCCGAAGTGGCCAAGGAGCAGGGAATTCGCCCTTCCCGCCCACTCTCCATCGCTGTGGTCGCCTCCCAGATCGCCATCACCGCTTCCCCGATCTCGGCAGCCGTGGTCGCCTTCTCCGGCATGCTCGAGCCGCTCGGTGTCGATTACCTGACCCTGCTGGCCATCTGCATCCCGTCCAGCTTCCTTGCCTGTATCCTGGGCGCCTTCGTGGCCAACATGCTGGGCAAACCGCTGGATCAGGACGAAGTCTACCTGGAGCGCAAGGCCAAGGGCCTGATCAAGCTGCGCGGCACCAGCAAGGTTGAACTCAAGCCTTACGCCAAGCTCTCCGTCGGCATCTTCATCGTCGCCATCGTCGCGGTCATGGCCTATGCCACCGCCATCTCCGGTAACGTGGGTCTTATCTCCAACCCGCCAATCCCTCGTGATGGCGCCATCATGGGCATCATGCTCTCCGCCGCCACCCTGATGGTGCTGTTCTGCAAACTGGACGCCGCCCAGATCACCAACATGCCGACCTTCAAGTCCGGTATGTCCGCCTGCATCTGTGTACTGGGTGTGGCCTGGTTGGGTAACGTCTTCGTGAAGGGCAACATGGTCGAGATCCAGGCCTTCGCCGGCGATCTGCTGAGCCAATACAGCTGGCTGCTGGCCGTGGTGCTGTTCTTCTCCTCCATGCTGCTGTACTCCCAGGGTGCCACCACCAAGGCCCTGATGCCGGCCGCACTGGCACTGGGTGTGAGCCCGCTGGCTGCCATCGCCTCCTTCGCCGCCGTGAGCGCGCTGTTCGTGCTGCCAACCTACCCGACCCTGCTGGCCGCGGTCGAGATGGATGACACCGGCTCAACCCGGATCGGCAAGGCGGTGTTCAACCACCCCTTCTTCATCCCGGGTGTGGCCACCATCGCCATGGCAGTGGCGCTTGGCTTCTTCTTCGGCGGCATGATCCTCTGATCATCCGAGTCGATGACTGCATGCACAACGGCCCTTCGGGGCCGTTTTCTTTTTTAGACAAGCTCATTCAGGTCAGGTCAGCTTATGGAGGAGAGAATTAATCACCGTCATAAATACTAAAAACAGCGCTATGACACTCACCTCTCTGAGCTTTAATGGTCAAAAACACTACTATCTGCTAGTGAATGACGATCTCAAGCTGCCGATCTGGACCCTGGCTCAGACCAGCCAGACCCGGCGTCTCGAGCAACAGGCCAGCAGCCTGTTCTGGCACCATCCCGCCAGTAGCAGCCTCTGCAAGCTGGTTACCGACAAATATCCCCGCTGGAGCCTGCGCTGGTTCTGTCGGGATCTGCTCGGCAAACGGCTGATCGGCCACATCGATGCCTTTCGTGAATACCGTAGTAACCGCCTGATCCGCCAGGCCGGCCTCAATGTCGTGCCCTGCAAGGCGGCAGGCCTGGCGCTCAATCCGCTAAACCCCCTCGCCTCTTTCCTCGCCGTACAATACCTGCAGGATCATCAGTCCGGTGAGGCGTACTTTCGCCAGGCCGATGAAGCCGGCCGGCTTGCCTTGCTTCGCGCCCTTGCCAGGGATGTCTTGGCATTGGCCAGGCAGGGTTACCATCACAGAGATCTGCATCTCGGCAACCTGATGCTGGCCCCCTCAGGTGCCATCGTCTGGATAGATACCCATGTGCGTCGCCTGCCTCTGCTGCAGACCCAGCGCAAGCAGGCGCTCATTGCCTCCCTGGAGTCCCACAAGCTGTTTGGTCTGCGCTATCACTACTATCTGCTGAGCCAGCTCGCACTCTTGCATCACGCACAGTAAAAAGCCGCTCCAGGGAGCGGCTTTCATCATCAAGGGCAGGATGTCAGACCGTGGTCTGGCGAGTCCCGAAGTAATCGGCAAGGAAGTCGTCGAACGACAGGCTGTCACCGCGCTCCCGCTCCCGCTGCTTGGCGAGGGAATCCCGCGCCTCACCCGCAAAATAAGCTTCATCCCAGTACTGCAGCTCACCGGCCAGCATCTCTTCCCGGTAGCGGCTCGCCAGCTCGTCGCCAAAGCAGCCATTGTCCTGACCACTCTCCAGCAGTTGCTTGAGCAGGCGGGCAGAGTAGGTCAGCTCGGGGTTGTGCAGCTTCTCGCGGTGCATGGCCAGCGTCTCGCGATAGCGGTTGCGGCCACAGCAGCGATCCAGCAGCCCGGCGACCTGATCCAGCTCGTCGAACAGCTTGAGACCGAACTCTTTGAGGCCGATGGGGTTACCCTGCTCGTCTTCCAGTTCGAGGCCGGGACGACGTCCCTCCAGCACCACCTTGTTCTGGTTGCGACGGTTGCGGGCAATCTCCGCCTCAGTCAGGACCGGGGACGGGCGCAGCAGACACCAGACCAGGAACAAGTCGAAGAAGCGGATCTGATCCACATCGATGCCGAACGGCGTGAAGGGGTTCACGTCCACGGTGCGCAGCTCGATGTATTCGATGCCGCGCTGCTCCAGCGCATCGGACGGCTTCTCGCCGCTGCGCGGGGTACGTTTGGGACGAATGGGCGCATACAACTCGTTCTCCAGCTGCAGCACGTTGTCGTTGAGCTGACGGTATTCACCGTTCACCTTGACCCCAATCTTCGCGAACTCGGGATCATGGGTGCTGATGGCACGGCGCAGGCTGGCCACATAGGCCGGCAGGTTGTCGTGGCTGATATTGAGTCGGCTCTGGGAGCTGCTGGTATAGCCGAGATCCGACAACCGCAGCGCGGTAGCATAGGGCAGATAGAGGGTGCCCTTGCCGGTCTTCTGGAACGGCAGGCTACTCTTGCGCCCCTTTAGGAAGGAGTCGCAGATGGCCGGTGAGGCGCCAAACAGATAGGGCACCAGCCAGCCGAAGCGGTACACGTTGCGAATAAGCCCCATGTACTTCTCGGAGATGAAACGCTGGCTGCAGCAGCCCTCGCCCACCAGATCCTGCCATTCGCACCAGAAGCTGTCTGGCATGGAGAAGTTAAAATGCACCCCGGCGATCACCTGCATCAGGCTGCCGTAACGATTCTTCAAGCCCTGGCGGTACAGGGTCTTCATCTTGCCAATATTGGAGCTGCCGTACTGGGCCAGGCGGATGCTCTCCTCATCCCCGATGAAACAGGGCATGGAGAGCGGCCAGATCCGCTCATCACCGATATGGTGGATGGTATGGCGATGGATGTCGCCGAGCTGCTCGATCAGGCTCTCGATGGAGTCGGTGGCCGGGGTAATGAACTCCAGCAGGCTCTCGGAGTAATCGGTGGTGATGTTGGCATGGGTCAGGGCCGAGCCCAGACTCTTGGGATGATCGCTCTGGGAGAGCGCACCCTCGGGGGTGATGCGCAGACATTCACGTTCGATCCCGCGCCGGATCCCCTTGAGGGCGGTCACCCGTTCCGGCGAACCCAGGGCAGTCAACAACTCGGTGAGCGACAAGCTAGTAGTAGTCATATTCACGGCTCATGGTTGGCCGCCCCCATCGGGGCGGCGCTCATTTTGTGTAGCGCCCTCAGGGCAGCTGCAACGGATAAATGGGAAGATGAAGCTCCGCCAGCGGTTTTTCAAGCTTTTGCTTGTCACCTACCACCACTATTACCATATCGGCCGGATCCAGCCAGCGAGCCGCACTGGCCTTTAGCGCCTCAGGCGACACCGTTTTGATCAGCTTGTTCTGGGCCTGCACATAGTCAGGTTTCAGGTCATACATGATCATCTGCAGCAAGAAGCCGGCCTTCTGCGCCAGGGTCTCGTAGGAGAGCGCATCCTGCTGGGAGACGGCGCTGCGCATATAGGCCAGCTCCACCGGGGTCGGGCCGCTGGCACGGTAGCCATCCATTTCCTTGAGGAACTGGCGAATGGCATCCACGGTCGCATCGCTGCGCACGTTGGCGCCGGTGGCGAACACACCCGCCTCACGATTGGCGGAGAAGCCCGAGCTGGCACCATAGGTGTAGCCCTTGTCTTCCCGCAGGTTGAGGTTGATGCGGCTGTTGAAGTTGCCCCCCAGATTGAAGTTCATCAGGTTCGCGGTGAAGTAATCCCCCGTGGTATCAAACGCCATGGCGCGGCGACCGATGCGGATCACCGACTGGGGCGCGCCCGGTTTGTCCACCAGGTAGATACCGGGTTTGGCCTGCTCACCCTTGGGCTTGAGATCTCCCAGCTGGGGCGCTGCGCCCTTCCACTCGGTCAGGAAACCAAGTTGATCCTCGATCTGTTGCTGGGTCACATCGCCGGTCACCACCACCTTGGCATTGGTCGGGTTGTAGTACTCCTGATAGAAGCGCTTCACATCCGCCAGGGTCAGCTTCTCGACATCGTTCAGCACCCCGTTGGTCGGTTGACCGAGCCGGTTTTGCTTGCCGTAGACCAGCTCCCGGAACGCCTGACCGGCCAGCCACTCAGGCTGCTGCTCGCTCTGCTTCATGCCTTGCAGCATCTGCGCCTTGAGCCGTTCAAAATCCGCCTCCCGCATGCCGGGACGCATCAAGACTTCGCGCACCAGTGCCAGCGTCTGGGGCAACTTGTCGGTCAGGCTGCTGATGGTGATGAGGTTGTTGTACTGGGCGGTTGAGACGCTGATGCTGGCACCGAGTTTTTGCAACTCGTCGCTGAGCTCGGCCTCGGAGAGGCGTACCGTGCCCTGCTCCAGCATGGCGGCGGTGAGGCTGGCGAGACCCAGCTCACCCTTGCCTTCGGCCCGAATACCGCCCGGCAGGGCGATCATGATGGAGACCGCCGGGATCTCGTCACTCTGGGTGCCGATGAGCTCGATGCCCTTGTCCAGCTTGCCGCGCCAGATAGCTGGCACCTTGACGCTGACCGCCTCGGCCGCCTTGGGCTGGACGCTCCTGTCGAAACTGTCTTTGACTGGCCGCAGCGCCAGCGCCTCGGCATGCTGACTGTAATCCGGCAACTCCCGCTTGGCGGGGGTGAAGTTCGGCGTGCCCGCCTGCCAATCGGTCTTACCCTTGGGCACCACGCTCAGCACCACGGCAGGCTTGCCGGCGATGAACTTGTCATAGGCTGCCTTGACGTCAGAGGCCTTGACCTGACTGATGGCATCCAGATTCTTGAACACATAGTTCGGATCCTGCGCCAGCACCTGGCCCATGGCGAGCTGGCTCACCTTGCCCTCGATGCTGTCCAGCCCCCAGATGGCGGCGGCGCGATAGCTGCTGATGGCCTTCTCGAGATCGTCAGGTTTGAGGCCACGGGTGGCAAACTCCGCGATCACCTTGTCGACCTCGTCTTTGAGGGTCTTGAGGTTGCCGTCCTGCGCCGGGTTCGGATAGGCGTACACCGTCAGGGTACAGGCCAGCTCCTCGCAGGAGTGAGAGGCGCCGACCTCGATGGCCTTGCCGGTCTTGACCAGGGACTGATAGAGCATGGAGCTGGCGGAGCCGCCGAGCACATCGGCGAAGATATCGAGCGCCGGCTCCTGCGGATCACCGAGCGCCACCGTCGGGTAGCTGATGTAGAGCAGCGGCAGGTGCACCTTGTCTTCCAGGGTGACGTAGCGGGTCTCGGGCAGGCTCACCGGCTCGGGCGTCGGCTCGGCCACGTCGGGCCCGCGGGGAATGGAGCCGAAGTATTGCTCAATCCAGGCCAGCGCCTGCTGGGTGTCGAAATCGCCGCCCAGGGTCAGGGTAGCGTTGTTCGGCCCGTACCAGCGCAGGAAGAACTGCTTGAGGTCATCGACCCCGACTCTGTCCAAATCTTCCACATAGCCGATGGGTTGCCAAGAGTAAGGATGGGAGCGCGGATAGAGCACCTCGCCCACCTTCTCGCTCACCAGACCATAGGGCTGGTTGTCGATGCGCTGGGCCCGTTCGTTCTTGACGGTGGCGCGCTGGATCTCGAATTTCTTCTGGCTCACCGCATCGAGCAGGAAGCCCATGCGATCCGCTTCCAGCCACAACACCTTCTCCAGCTGGTTGGCCGGCACGGTCTCGTAGTAGTTGGTTCTGTCCTTGTTGGTGGTGCCGTTCATGTCACCACCCGCCTCGTTGATGATCCGCATGTGCTGCTGATCGCCAACGTGCTTGGAGCCCTGGAACATCATGTGCTCGAAGAAGTGAGCGAAACCGGACTTGCCCACGGTCTCGCGGGACGAGCCCACGTGATAGGTCACGTCGAGGTGAACCAGGGGATCGGACTTGTCGGGTGCCAGGATCACGGTCAGGCCGTTATCGAGCTTGTACATCTGATAGGGAATACCGAGCTTGCCCTCCTGCTTGACCTGTTCAGAGACCAGGGTCGGGGCGGCCAGCACCGGCAGGGCAAAGCCCAGCAGCAGGCTTAATGGAATGAGTTTGTTCACGGTTACCTCGTGGCTGCACGGAAAACGAGACTAGAGAATATGCCTGGCAGCAGCCTGAGCGGCTGCAAGTCCAGGGCCGGGGCTGCCAGCGCTGGCAGGGTAGAGTCCAATGAGATGCCTGATGGAGCGCGTTCTGTCACTGTTACCTCACCAATGAAAAAAGAGGCTAGAAGATCTGCTTGGCCAGCAACAACACCACGGCATAACGCACCAGTTTACCGAGCCCTATCAGCACAAGAGAACGCCAAAATGAGAAACGGAGCCAACCGGCCAGCAGACAGAGTCCATCACCGATCACCGGCACCCAGGTAAAAAACAGGCACCAGTGACCATGGAGTTTGAGCCAACCGAGCGCTTTTTGTTCCCCACGGCCTTGAAAATCTTCCGGTTTTTTCTTGTAAGTAGCAAGCCAGCCGAGCCACCAGGTGGTCATGGAGCCCAGGGTATTGCCCAGGGTCGCCCACAGCAGCAGGCTGGTCATGCTCCACTTGTCCTGATTGGCCATTACCCCCAGCAGCACTTCCGAGCTGCCGGGTAACAGGGTCGCCGAGGTGAAGGCACTGAGAAACAGCCAACCCAGCCCGGTTTCCAGCGCCGCCATCAGGCAGGATAGCGTTCGGCGGCAGGCATGCGCAGCACCAGTTTGCCACGGGTATGGCCGCGCTCGAGGGCCTGATGCGCCAGGGCCCCCTCTGCCAACGTGTGTTCGCCCGCCAGGGTGATGTGCGCACCCCCCTGGCGCAGCAGGATCAGCATCTGGGCCAGCTGCCTGGTATCGGGGTGTACCAGCATGCCGGTCACCTCTACGCCCAGCGCCGCGCCGGCATCCTTGATCAGCTGCGCCGTGAGGGTCGGCACCGTCACCAGCTTGCCACCCTTGGCGACACAGGCCAGCGCCGCCTTGCCACTTTCCCCCCCCATCAGATCCAGCACCAGATCCACCGGCCCGACCTGGGCGACCCAGTCGGCGTCGTGGTAATCCACCATCTTGCTGGCGCCGATCCCATGCAGGAAGACGTGATTGTCCTTGCTCGCGGTGACCACCACCTCGGCGCCATAGGCACTGGCAAACTGCACCGCCAGATGGCCCACCCCGCCGGCACCGGCCAGGATCAGCACTCGCTGCCCTCCCTTGAGGCCACCGTGCTCGAACAATCCCTGCCAGGCGGTGAGGCCCGCCAGGGGCAGCGCGGCGCCCTGCTTGAGACTGACGCCGTCGAGTTTGACCAGTTCACGCTCGCTCACCACGATGGATTCGGCATAGCCGCCCCCCGCCAGCGGGAAACCCACCATGCCACACACCGGCTCCCCTTCCTTGAAGGCGCTGACGCCCGGGCCGAGCTTCTCGATCACGCCCGCCACGTCATAACCCGGCGTCCAGGGCAGCTTGTCCTTGTTCTGGGCCGCCGCCCAGCCGAGGCCGGCCCGGGTCTTGGCGTCGATGGGATTGACCCCGGCATAACAGATGCGCACCCGAACCTCCCCCTCTGCGGGCACCTTGTCGAGGGAGGGGTTGAGCTTAAGTACCGAGGGGTCGCCGAATGCGGTAATCTGTAGCTGCGTCATTGCACAATCCATCCTGTTGATTGATCAAGGATCAACAGAATAACAGCGAGGGCATCATGGCTCGAATGTTTCTTATTCCTCTGTTGCTGGCACTGGGATGGTGGGCCTTGCTGCTCTACTTCCGCATCCCGCTCAAGCAAGGAGCCAAGGGGTTTTACTGGATCATCGGCCTCGGTGGCGGTCTGGCGGCATTCCTCAGCCTGATGATGGTGCTGACTCACTAGCCCGCGAGCCTCCCCCGGCAACAAAGAGGGTGCTGACTCACTAGCAGCCCCCGGCAATCCCCAGCAACAACGAGGCCACCCTGGGGTGGCCTCGCGTTCAACTGGCGGATGTATTGAGATAGTAATGGCGGTTGCTGCCCTGCCCCAGCACCCCCTGTGCCAGCAGATGCTGGAACACCCTGTCCACCTCTTCCAGCGGCATGGCCAGCACCTCTGCCACCTTGCGCTTGCTGCACTTGAGCTCGCCACTCTCCAGCGCGCCACGCACCCGTTCCACCAGGGCGGGCGCCGGGGCCGGTTTGTCGACCAGGATGTCAGCGGCCTCCGATGACACAGCCTCGGTGCGCTCTCGCTGCTGCAGCAACCACTGGCGGCGGAAGCGGTTCTCCGCCCCGATCAGGCTGACGAAATAGGCACCGAATGCATCGAGCAGCACCGAGAGGAAGCAGACCAGCAGGAACTGCACCTGGCTGATGCTCATGCCCACCCCGTCCGCCAGGCTGCTCATCAGCCCCAGCATGGAGGACTGCTCGTTGAGCGGCTTGGCATCGCGCTCCAGCCGCAGCTCATCCTGCTTCAACCTGAGCTTGGTATTGGCCTGCTGCAAGCCGCTGACGCCGCTGGAGATCCGTGCCATCTCGATGTACTTGCGCGCCGCCTCCTCGTTGAGCTGGATCTGGCGCTCGATGCTGGCGATCTGCTCGTCGAAGCGCGCCAGTTCCCGCTCGTGGCGCGCCTGCTGACTCAGAATGGTGTTGGTGGCGCTGTTGATGCCGCCGATACTGCCACCGATGGAGATGGCCGCCAGCACGCTGTAAAACAGCAGCGACCAGAAGGCGCCGCCGAAATCGCGGCGCGCCTTGCACTCACCGTACTCGTACCAGACGTAAAACTTGCCCAGTTCGAAGATGATGGCGAGCCCGCCGAACAGCCACTTCATCAGCGGGTTGTCGTCGATGGAGAGAAACAGCAGCAGGGAGAAGACGATGGAGGCCAGAATAGCCAACCCGGTAAAACTGTAAACCGTGGTCAGTGCGAACCAGCCCTTGGGGTAGCGCAGTGCGGCGGTGTCCTGTGTAGTCATGATGAAGAGGCGATGTGGTGCAGAGGAAATTTGGCTGCCGATTATAGTCAGCCAGACCGCAGAATGAAGACCCATCGCCGGATTTCCTTCATATCCCGGTTTGGATGGGCAGAACCCGACCTAATTGGACAAATAGCCATCCCTGCGCCGCCTCGGGCGGCTGGTGCAGGCGCAGCGTTACATCTCTATTCCGCCATGATTAAGGGACGGGCGAATACACTGACACTCATTCCCCTGACATCGAGGTCATCATGCGCACTCTCACCCCCCTGCTGCTCAGCCTGTTATTCGTCCAGGGCGCCGCGTCGGCCACGCCTCCCCACAAGGACGACGACGGCATCAGGATCTCCACCGACAACATCAAGGTGAACCTGGGCTGGGACGACAAGGAGTACGGTTGGTGGCAGGACAACTGCCTGGATGTCAGCACCCGCGACAACCGCATCCAGCTCAACTGCGACAACATGGACGGCAAATACCGCGACCACTACAACCGCAGCATCCACAGCGGCAACAACCCCGGCAAGGGCCATGACAAACAGAAGGGAAAAGATAAGGGGAACAACAAGAATAAATGACGCTGGCAAGCCCCTGCTACCGTCAGGGGCCCCACTCAGCGACAGCAAAAGATGCGGTTTATTTACATGTATTAGGAATAATTGACTGACATTCTTTATATTCTGGCCTCAGGTCAGAGGATGTCGACCCAATCCACCACGTTACCCGCCCGTTCATCACCAACTCCCGCAAGAGCTGGCGCGAACGCCGTTCCGTTTCCGTTAAGCTTGATGGCGATACACTGCGCCTCCTCCTGCTGTGACGAGGCTATCATGCGCAACTCCATCTCCCATTTGCTCTCCCGACTGCTCAATAGCGGCGCGGCATTTGACGCGCCCCCTGCACGCCCCGATGCCGCGACAACGCGTCAAAATGAGCCATCTCAGGCGAAGCGAGATGCCGCCATGAGGCAGCATGACGAACCAGAAACAATGATTCCAGCAAAAGAAGTGAATGGAAAAACAGAGTAAATTAGCGCGTTACACTGCCTTATCTACCAGTAATTTTCCGCACTGATATTGCCCGGCGCCCGCCGCAGATTCTTGGCCAACCCCAGCGCCAGCAAGGCCTGCTGGGTCTCCTTCACCATGGCAGGATTGCCACAGATCATCACCTGACTGTGCTCGGCCGCAAACTCGAGCCCAACCCGCGCCTGCAACCGCCCGTCACCGATGGCTGCCGGGATCCGGCCGCTGATGGCATCCGGCCACTCCTCCCGACTGACGAAGGGAACATAGCGAAAACGCCCGTCATACTGCTCGATCAGGCTGGTAATCAGCGCCTGATAGGTGAGCTCTTCGCCCTTGCGCACCCCGTGCACCAGCACCAGATTCTCGAAGCGCTCGAACGCCTCACCGTCTGCCAGCATGGCGAGGAAGGGGCCGATGGCGGTACCGGTGGAGAGCAGCCAGAGATCGCGCCCGGCGGGCAGCTCATCCAGGGTCAGAAACCCCGTCCCTTGCGAGTAGACCAACAGGCTGTCTCCGGGCTGCAAGGCACCGAGCGAGGGGGTCAGTTCGCCGTCCGGGATCTCGACCAGATAGAATTCGTGATAGGGGGCAGAGGGAGGATTGACGAAAGAGTACGCGCGCTGAATGCGCTGCTCACCCCGTTGCAGGGCCAGCTTGGTAAATTGCCCCGCCTTGTAGGGGGCGAGGTCCGCCGCGATACGCAGGGAAAACAGGGTGGACGTCCACTCGATTCGCTCGAGTACCCGACCTTCGACCCAGGCAGCCATAAGGATCTCCTCCAGAAGAACAGAACCTCACTTTACCCTTTGATCCCCCCTTGATTCAAAAAGAAAAAAACCCGCGCAGTTGCGCGGGTTTTTTCTGCAAAGCGAGACGCTATTACAGAGCAACAACCTGGATCTGTACGGTTGCTTTGACGTCAGCGTGCAGCTGAACAACAACTTCGTACTCGCCGGTGTTACGCAGAACGTTGCCCATACGGACTTCGCTCTTGGCAACGGCGACGCCGGCAGCAGTGATGGCTTCAGCCACGTCACGGGTACCGATGGAACCGAACAGCTTGCCTTCGTCGCCAGATTTGGAGGCGATAACAACGGCAGCCAGTTCACCCAGCTTGGCAGCGCGCTCTTCAGCGGCAGCTTTACCGGCAGCCAGTTTGGCTTCCAGTTCAGCACGGCGAGCATCGAAGGTCTCGATGTTGGCCTTGGTAGCCATAACGGCTTTGCCTTGCGGGATCAGATAGTTACGGGCGTAGCCAGCTTTAACAGCGACTTGATCACCCAGACCGCCCAGTTTGGCGATTTTGTCGAGCAGGATAACTTGCATTACCTTTCCTCTAAGAAAGTTGAGTTAGGCTTAAGTGCCGGACCGATTCTTACTTGTTGTGCAGATCGGTGTACGGCAGCAGAGCCAGGTAACGAGCACGCTTGATGGCGCGTGCCAGCTGACGCTGATACTTGGCGCGGGTACCGGTGATACGGCTCGGTACGATCTTGCCAGATTCAGTGACGTAGTTTTTCAGAGTAACGATATCTTTGTAGTCGATCTCGGTAACGTTCTCGGCGGTGAAGCGGCAGAACTTACGACGACGGAAATAACGTGCCATGGCCTTTATCCTCTATTCAGTGATCCAGAATTACTCTTCGGAAGAAGCTTCAACAGCATCTTCGCGGCGCTCGTCGTCACGACGTGGGAAGCGCTCTTCTTTGGCCTTGGCCATCGGAGAAACTTCAGTCACGGCGTGCTTGGTGCGCATGATCATGTTGCGGATAACGGCATCGTTGAAGCGGAAGTTGGTTTCCAGCTCATCGATAACGGCCTGCTCGGCTTCCACGTTCATCAGAACGTAGTGAGCTTTGTGCAGCTTGTCGATCGGGTAAGCCAGTTGACGACGGCCCCAATCTTCCATGCGATGAATAGTGCCACCAGCGGTGGTGATAGCGCCGGTGTAACGCTCGATCATGCCAGGTACTTGCTCGCTCTGGTCCGGGTGAACCATGAAGACGATTTCGTAATGACGCATTAATTAGCTCCTTACGGATTAATTCAGCCTCCGCCCAGGTGCAGCCAAACCTCGGAGGCAAGGAACATAGTGGTGTTTAAACACTGCTTTCTAGGGCGGCGTATTGTACGAAATCGCCTCTCTCACTGCAACTGGCGTCGACAGATGTTTTTATCGATGGCTTCGATACAAAACTTCAATTGATAACAATTATCATTTAGATCTATTCTATCCTCATGACCTTATGGAGGGTGATAGCATGCAACCCGCGTTGAGCACGGCCATCCCGGCCCGCAAATTCAAGCTGACCCTGCTGGGGCCCGCCTTTATTGCCGCCATCGGCTATATAGATCCGGGTAATTTCGCCACCAATATCCAGGCGGGATCCACCTTTGGCTATCAACTGTTGTGGGTGGTGGTGTGGGCCAACCTGATGGCCATGCTGGTGCAGACCCTCTCCGCCAAGCTCGGTATCGTCACCGGCAAGAACCTGGCGGAGCACATCCGCGACAAGTTGCCCAAACCCGCGGTTTGGGCCTACTGGGTACAGGCGGAGCTCATCGCCATGGCCACCGATCTCGCCGAGTTCATCGGCGCGGCCGTGGGCTTCAAGCTGCTGCTCGGCGTCACCTTGCTGGAAGGGGCCTGCATCACGGCCGTGGTCACCTGGGCTATCCTGATGCTGCAGAGCCGTGGCCAGAAGCCGCTGGAGTTCGTGGTGGGCGGCCTGCTGCTGTTCGTCGCCGCCGCCTATATCGTCGAACTGGTGTTCTCTCGCCCTCACCTGCCAAGCCTGCTGGAAGGCGCTCTCTTCCCGGGCCTGCCCAACAGCGATGCCGTCTATCTCGCCGCCGGCGTGCTCGGCGCAACCGTCATGCCCCACGTCATCTATCTGCACTCGGCGCTGACCCAGCACACCCAGGATCAGGGCACCATCACCCAGCGATTGCACACCACCAAGGTGGATGTCGCCATCGCCATGACCATCGCCGGCTTCGTCAACCTGGCCATGATGGCCATGGCCGCGGCGGCTTTCCACGGCACGGGCAGCCAGCCGGTGGCCGAGCTGGAAACCGCCTACCAGACGCTCACCCCCTTGCTCGGGCCGGCGGCGGCGACCCTGTTTGGCCTATCCCTGGTGGCGTCCGGCATCTCTTCCACCGTGGTGGGCACACTCGCCGGCCAGGTGGTGATGCAGGGCTTCGTGCGTTTCACCATTCCGCTCTGGCTGCGCCGGGCCATCACCATGGCCCCCGCCTTCGTGGTGATCGCCATGGGGTTCAACACCACCGAGATCCTGGTACTGAGCCAGGTGGTCCTGAGCTTTGGTATCGCCCTTGCGCTCATTCCCCTGCTGATCCTGACCGGCGATCGCACCCTGATGGGCCAGCATCGCAATCACCCGGTCACCCAGGCACTGGGACGCCTGATCGTCGCCCTGGTGATCGGCCTCAACGCCTACCTGCTGGTCTCCATGATCTAGCGCCCAATCGGCCACCTCCAGACAGGCTCATTAACGCGGGTTAATGAGCCTGTCTGCACTTTGGCGTATGCTGCGACTTTCCTCATATGCCGTACGCAGGAGCCATTCATGGAACATAGCCGCGCCAGCTTCGTGCTGGGCCATCATCAGGAGCAGGCCAAAGTGGTCTATTGCCAGGCCGCTCAGCCGACCCTGCTGGTGACCGACCTCACACCTTTTCATCCCCAGAGCCACCTCTGGCCCGATCAACCGGGAGACGTGGGCACTGTGGTATGGGATGGCGGCAGTGCCGCCGTGGGCCCCTGCCGCATGGGCGCCATCAGCCCGGATGGCGAGCTGTTTGTCGATCAGGATATTCCGGTCAAGCGCGGCGCCGAAGGTTGGGCCTTCGTGGTGGTGCATCCGCTGGCTGGCAAGCATGAGCTGGCGGTCGGCAGTGAGGTCGAGTTGCGGGTGGATGCCGAGGCTCGCCATGGCCTGAGCCTGGGTCACAGCGGCTGCCACCTGGCGGCACTGGCGCTCAACCGGGTAGTCGCTGCTTACTGGCGTAAGGAAGTGGACGAGCGGGATGCCCTCGGTCAGCCGGATTTTGACCGGCTCGCCATTGCGCTTTCCAGGGTCGAGCCTAACGGCTCCCGGGAGCAGTACCGGATCGGCAAGAGCCTGCGCAAGAAGGGGGTGATGGCGGTGGAGCTGCTCGCGGCCCTGCCCGCCATCGAACAAAGCATTAATGAGCAGTTGGCCAGTTGGCTGGCAGAGGGGGGCGAGATCCGCCGCTCACGGGCCGGCGACGCCATCATCGACTCGCGCTACTGGCACTGTGTGCTCGAAGGAAACGAGCTGACCATCCCCTGCGGTGGTACTCATGTCGGCAGCCTGGCCGAGCTGGGTCAGGTCAGGGTACAACTCACCCCCGCAGAGGAAGGCTTCACCCTGATCAGCCGGGTCGCCCCTTAAGCAAAACGCCGAGTCGGCCATGTCTCGACTCGGCGTTCTCCCATCAGCTAAGCCTGATCAGCAGGATGCCGCACAGGATCACCAGGGCGGCGACTACCCTGACCCGTCCCAGCCGCTCCCCCAGCCAGAGCCAGGAGAGCAGCACGGCAAACAGCACGCTGCTTTCTCGCAGCGCTGCCACCAGCCCGATGGGCGCCTTGGTCATGGCCCAGATGACGATGCCGTAGGCGAGCAGCGACAACCCGCCCCCGACGGCCCCCTTATACCAGTCAACCCGGTTCAGCGTGCGCCAGGCACCACGGCTCTGCCACTGCATCAGCAGCGGCATAACTAGGGCTGTCAGGGTGAATAGCCAGAGGGTATAACGCACCGGCGCGCCGGCCGAGCGCGCCCCCATGCCATCAGACAGGGTGTAGGCGGCGGTAAAGAGCGCCGTGATCAACACGGCGATAAGGGCGGCAGGCTCCAACCTGATGCCGCCGCGCCACGCCATCAGCAGAACCCCGCTCACCAGCACCAGAGCCCCCACCGCAGCCAGCCATCCGGGCCACTCCCCCAGCAGCAGGGCCCCGAGCAGCAGGGTCAGCAGTGGGGCGCTGCCACGGGCAAGGGGATAGATCTGGCCAAACTCTCCGAGCCGGTAGGCGCGGCCGAGAAACAGGCAATAACCGCAATGCAGCAGCACCGAGAGTGCCAGCCAGGGATACTCGGCCGGTGCAGGCAGTCCCACCAGCGGCAAGAAGGGGAGAGAAAACAGGCCGGAGCAGAGGGCGACCAGCAAGACGCTGACCCGGCCCGCAGCCTGGCGCTTGGCTAGCGCGTTCCAGAGCGCGTGCAACAGGGCGGCCAGCAAGATGGCCGCGAAGATGGTGGGAGTCACGACAGGGTTCCAGTCCATTCGGGACGGGCATCATACCCGTTTGTAGCACAGCAATCTGGGAGCCATCTCATGAAGGCTCCCTTGGCTCGGCGTCGGCTCAGGGTGCCTTGCGCATCCCCATATGCGGGATGTCGTCTTCGATATAGCCCTCCCCTTCCGCCACGAAACCGTGCTGCCCATAGAAACCCTGCAGGTGGGCCTGGGCCCCGAGCCAGATGGAATGACCCGGCCAGACAGTTTCACAGCCTTTGACGGCCTCGCTCAATAGACGGTGACCCAGACCACCGCCCCGCGATGCGGGCGAGCTAACCACCCGGCCGATAGCAACACCCTGCTCGTCACCTATACCGGGGGCCATGATGCGGGCGTAGGCCGCCAGATGCCGGCCCTCATAGCCGAGCAGGTGCAATACGCCATCACGGCGATCCAGTCCGTCCAGATCCTGGAAGGGACAGGTCTGCTCCACCACAAACACCTCGGCGCGCAGGGCAAGCAACTCATACAATTCGTCCGTGGTGAGGTCACACCAGGGCTTGAGACTCCAATTCATCGACAACTCCTTATGGATCCGGCCCGCCAGCATAAACGCCCAGGCCAGCGCCGGCATTAACCTTGGTTAAGACTCTTGAGCCGCTTGCGAATGCGGCTGAGGCTGATGGGGCTGATGCCGAGATAGGCGGCGATCTGGTGATCCGGTACCCTGGCATCCAGCGCCGGAAAATGGTCAAGGAAGTGCTGGTAACGGGCCTGGGGACTCTCGGTCAGCAGTAGCAGCTCTTTTTCTTCCTTGATGCGCAGCTGCACAGCCAGCAGGTGATGATACCAGTCGGACCAGCAGGGAAGCTGGCGCAGATCGGCCAGGGAGAACAGTTGCAACCGGCAGGGCTCCAGCGCCTCCAGGCTATAACGGGCGGGTTCACCCGAGAGCAGATGATGGAAGTCGATGAACTCGTCCCCCTCCCAGTAGAACTCCTTGATGTACTCGCGCCCGTCCGCCAGTACCACCTTGGCCCGCAGCAACCCCTGCTCCACCCTGACCAGCAGATCCGGGCTGTCGCCGGCATGCCAGAGGCAGGATTTGGGAGCGAGCCGCAGCGAGCGGGCAAAAGAGAGGAGGCGCTCGGCCTCCTGCTCATTCATGACCCTATCCAGACTGAACTGGGGTCTGTCCATCTTCTGACTCAGCTGCGGCGCTGACGCACGGCTTCGAACAGGCAGACGCCGGTCGCCACCGAGACGTTGAGGCTCGATACCGCGCCAGCCATCGGGATGCTTACCAGCTCGTCGCAATGCTCGCGCGTCAAGCGGCGCATGCCCTTGCCCTCGGCTCCCATCACCAACGCCATCGGACCGGTCAACTTGGCCTGATAGAGATCGTGATCCGCCTCGCCGGCGGTGCCGACTAGCCAGACGCCACGCTCCTGCAACTCGCGCAGGCTGCGGGCCAGGTTGGTGACCTGGATGAGCGGCACCACTTCGGCGGCGCCGCAGGCAACCTTGCGCACCACAGAAGTCAAACCAGTGGCCTTGTCCCGCGGCACGATCACCGCATGGACACCCGCCGCATCGGCGCTGCGCAGGCAGGCACCGAGGTTGTGCGGATCGGTCACCCCGTCCAGCACCAGCAGGAAAGGCTCGGTCTGCTGCTCGGCAAGCTGATCCAGCAGGTTGGCCAGGTCGTGCTCGGCCAGCTTGGGCGCTTCAATTACCTTGGCCATGATGCCCTGGTGATTGTTGCCCTCGGCTTTGTCATCAAGCGTCTTGCGGTTCACGCTCTGCACCTTGAGGCCGAGGGATTCCAGCTCGTCCAGTAAGGGTTGCAGCCGGTCATCCTCGCGCCCCTTGAGAGCCCACACTTCGATGAAACGCTCCGGGGTGCGCTCAAGCAGCGCAGATACAGCGTGAATGCCGTAGATCAGTTCAGTACTCATTTAGTGCTCTTGGCCTTGTCACGAGCCTTCTTGCTCGGTCGTCTGTTGTTGGGTTTGGCGTGGCCACCCCGGTCGGATTTGCCGCTATCCTTGCCGCCTTCTTTGCGTTTCTCGTGACGCTGGCCACCCTTGGCGGGCTTGCGCACGACCTCTTTGCCATCCTTGCCGGTGAGTGGTGCTTCCACCATCACGAAGTCGATCTTGCGATCGTCCAGGTTCACGCCCATCACCTTGACCCGGACCTTGTCACCCAGGCGGTAGCGACGGCGGAAGTTTTCGCCGATCAGCTGCATGTGCAGGGGATCAAACTGGTAGTAGTCGTTGGTGAGGGTGCTGACATGCACCAGACCGTCGATGTGGATATCCGCCAGTCGGACGAAGAAGCCGAAACCGGTGACGCTGGCGATGACGCCGTCAAAGTCGTCACCCACGTGATCCAGCATGTACTCACACTTGAGCCAGTCGGCTACATCGCGAGTCGCATCGTCGGCACGGCGCTCGGTCATGGAGCAGTGCTCGCCCATAGGATCCACTTCTTCCAGCTGGTAGTGATAACCACCGCTTGGTGTCCACTTGTGGCGCAGATTACCCTGCTGCTCCTTGGCCGTCTGGTATTTAATAGCACGGTGCAGGATGAGATCCGGGTAACGACGGATCGGTGAGGTGAAGTGGGCGTAAGACTTCAAGGCCAGACCGAAGTGACCGATGTTGTCGGCCTGATAGACCGCCTGGCGCATGGAGCGCAGCAACATGGTGGAGAGCAGCTCGGCATCCGGGCGCCCTTCAAACTTGGCAGCCAGCTCGGCGAAATCTTTCGGCTCGGGCTCGAGGCCACCCTTGAGCTCCAGACCCAGCTCGGCCAGGAAGTCACGGAAGGCGATCAGACGCTCTTCACCCGGACGGTCGTGGGTACGGAACAGGGCGGCGGCTTCGTTCTTCTCGATGTAACGGGCAGCGGCCACGTTCGCCTGGATCATGCACTCTTCGATGATCTTGTGAGCGTCGTTGCGCACCAGCGGCACGATCTGGTCGATCTTGCGCTGGGCGTTGAAGATGAAGCGGGTCTCGTCGCTCTCGAACTCCACCGCACCACGCTGGTGACGGGCGTGCTTGAGCGCCTTGTAGAGGTTGTTGAGCTCTTCGATGTGCCCGATCAGCGGTTCGTACTGCTGACGCAGCTTGGGCTCGCCATCCAGAATGCCGGCCACCTTGCTGTAGGTCATGCGCGCGTGGGAGTTCATCACGGCTTCGTAGAACTTGTAACCGGACATGCGGCCAGCGGCGGAGATGGTCATCTCGCACACCATGCACAGGCGATCAACTTGCGGGTTCAGGGAACACAAGCCGTTGGAGAGCACCTCCGGCAGCATGGGCACCACGAACTCGGGGAAGTAGACGGAGTTGCCACGCTGATAGGCCTCGGCATCCAGCGCCGTGCCGGGCTTCACATAGGCGGACACGTCGGCGATGGCCACCCACAGGCGCCAGCCGCCACCGCGTTTGGCTTCACAGAACACGGCATCATCGAAGTCGCGAGCATCTTCCCCATCGATGGTGATGAGCGGCAGGGCGCGCAAGTCGATGCGACCCTCCTTGGCCTTCTCCGGCACCTGCTCGCCGAGACCGGCGACCTCTTTGGTCACCTCTTCCGGCCAGGTGTGGGGGATGCCGTGGGTACGCAGGGCGATCTCGATCTCCATGCCCGGCGCCATGTTCTCGCCCAGCACGTCCAGCACGGTACCGACCGCATTGATGCGGGAAGTGGCGCGCTGGGTGATCCGCACGACCACCACCTGGCTCTGGCGGGCACCCTTGTTCTCCCCTTCCGGGATGATGATGTCCTGGCCGATGCGGCTGTCATCCGGTACCACGAAACCAACCCCGTTCTCGACGAAATAGCGACCGACGATGTCGGCCTCACGGGCCTTGAGCAGACGCACCAGACGCGCTTCCTGACGCCCCTTGCGGTCGATCTCGGTCGGCTGCACCAGCACGTAGTCACCGTGCATCAGGCGCTGCATCTCGCGGTTGTTCAGGAACAGATCCGATCCGCCACCCTCGGGGCGCAGAAAACCGAATCCATCTTTGTGACCGAGCACATAGCCTTTCACCAGATTCAGACGATCCGGCAGGGCGTAACATTGGTTGCGAGTGAACACCAACTGTCCATCACGTTCCATGGCGCGCAGACGACGGCGCAAGGCTTCCAACGGTTCTTCGTCGGTCAGCTTGAGGGCCTTGGCCAACTCCTCACGGGACATGGGTTTCTCATGGCCCCTGATGAGCTCCAGCAGCATCTCGCGACTGGCGATAGGATTTTCGTATTTTTCGGCCTCGCGTTGGAGGAAAGGATCTTTTTGAGACATAAGCAGGCCTTAGGGTAGGTAATAATGAAGACATTATATCGAAGGGGGGAGCTAATGGCATCCATCGACTGCCTTTTGGCCAATCTCTCTGTCATACTGGGCCCAGTTTGCAGGTATGTGAGACTCGGAACTCATGAGCAAGGACTCGTTCGCCCAATCCGCCGCCTATTTGAAACAGGCGGTACCCTTGATGATCAAGTATCAAATCCCTACCACCCCGAATAATTACCACCTTTGGTATAACTACGTCTCAGGCGACATGCCCGAGCTGAACAGTGCCATCGATCAGGCGGTCAAACTGCAGGGAACCTGCTCCCTGCCTACCTGTGAGCGCCTCTATCACCAGCACCTCGCCAACCAGGATGAGCAGCAACTGGAGGCCATGAAACTCAGTCTGGCCGCCATGGCCAACGAGCTCGGTCACTCCATGCAGGATGCGCTGGTCGATACCGGTCAGTTCCAGGCCATGCTCGACAAGAGTTTCGACCGGCTGAGCCTCATCGATGACGAGGGGCTGAGTCTGGATGACACCATGACCATCTTGCGCGAGCTGGTACGCGAATCGCGGGACGTGCGCATGTCCACCCTGCACTTTCGCAATCAGCTCAGCAGCGCCGAGAAGGAGATCAAGGAGCTGAAGGAGGCGCTGAGCGAAACCCGCAAACTGGCCACCGAAGACGCCCTCACCAATCTGCTCAATCGCCGCGCCTTCGATCTGGAGATGGACTGCCTGATCCGCAACCGCCAGCCGTTCTCGCTGATCATGGTCGACATCGACCGCTTCAAGAGCTTCAACGACGAGTACGGTCATCTGCTGGGGGATCAGGTGCTGCGCATCTTCGGCAAGCGACTGCGGGAAGCGAGCAAGGAAGGGATCACCGCCTATCGACTCGGGGGGGAAGAGTTTGCCCTGCTGGCGCCGCGCCGCTCCCTATCGTTGACCCGCCAGATGGCGGAGAGCCTGCGCCGGGCCATCGAAAAGATGTCGATCCTGGATCGCAAGTCCGGTCGCCGCATCGATCACATCACCGCCTCGTTCGGTGTCGGTGAACACAATGGCCAGGAGACCGGCGATGCCTTGGTCGAGCGCACCGACAAGCTGCTCTACAAGGCCAAGGAGCTGGGCCGCAACCGGGTGATGCCGCTGCCCTCCTGAACGCACAGGGTGCAACGTCGAATAGTAAAAAGGCCGGTCAATGACCGGCCTTTTTCATTCTGGCGATGCGTTTAGAGGCTCTTGAGCTTCTCTTCCGGCAAGGCCAGCTCGTCGTTATGGTTGACGCCGATGCCGCGCTCCAGCACGTGGCGGGCGATGGCATGGGCCTCCTCCAGCGAGTGCATGCTGTAGGTACCGCACTGGTACTCGTTCAGCTCGGGGATCTTGCCCTGCTCCTGTACGGTCAGTACGTCGCTCATAGCGGCTTTCCAGGCAGCGCCCACACGGGCCTCATCCGGTGCGCCGATCAGGCTCATGTAGAAACCGGTACGGCAGCCCATGGGGGAGATGTCGATGATCTCGACCCCATCCCCATTGAGATGGTCGCGCATAAAGCCGGCAAACAGGTGCTCCAGCGTGTGGATGCCGCGCTCGGAGAGGATCTCCTGGTTAGGCACGCAGAAACGCAGGTCGAACACGGTAATGGTGTCCTTGCTCGGGGTCTGCATGGTCTTGGCCACCCGCACTGCAGGGGCTTCCATACGGGTATGGTCGACGGTAAAACTGTCCAATAACGGCATTTCTGACTCCTGATTGGTTACGAGAACCAGCCCCCGCTGGGGAGCTGTTCCTTGCATTGTCGGTACTGGGCGCCGTAGCGCTGAGCGCGGGCCTCCACCTTGCGGGAGACCTTCATCAGCCACCCTTTGCTGCGATAGCTGCCACGCCGGTAGCCACCCCAGCCTTCGTGATAATTGAGATACTGACCATAGG
This sequence comes from Aeromonas tecta, assembly GCF_000820185.1. Classification (GTDB taxonomy): domain Bacteria; phylum Pseudomonadota; class Gammaproteobacteria; order Enterobacterales; family Aeromonadaceae; genus Aeromonas; species Aeromonas tecta. Next base: position 4,613 of record NZ_CDCA01000043.1, on the reverse strand, counting down.
CATCCCACTTGGAGGTGCCATTGAGCCGCTGCGCCTTGCTAGTGTACCAGCCCATGAAATCGATGGCGTCGGCAAAGTCGTCGCGATCGCTCCAGCCATTCCCGCTTTCCCGCTGATAATCATCCCAAGTTTCATCTTTCACCTGAGCATAACCATAGGCCGAGCTGGCGCGCCCAGTCGGGATGAACAGGAAATACTGCATCGGCGGCTGGGCATCATGCACGAAGGAGGACTCCTGATACATCATGGCCATCACCACATGCACCGGGGTGCCCCAACGCTCGGTCATATTGAGCGCCGCCTTGTGCCACTCCGGCTTCTCCCGAAAAATCTGGCACAGGTTCTCCGGCTGGGCCGGCGGCTTGCTACTACAGGCTGTCAGGCCCATCAACAGGCCTGCCACCACCACGAGACGCATCCACATCAGCGCGATGCCATCTTTACTGTCGTTACGAGGCGCATCCATAACATCAAATAGCGTCTTCGTTCTCTTCGCCAGTACGGATGCGAATAACGCGTTCCACTTCACAGACGAAAATCTTGCCATCACCAATCTTGCCGGTGCGGGCGGTATTCTGGATGGCCTCCAGACAGGCGTCGAGGTCTTCGTCCTGCACCACCAGCTCGACTTTTACCTTGGGCAGGAAATCCACCATGTATTCGGCACCGCGGTAGAGTTCGGTATGGCCTTTCTGACGACCGAAGCCTTTGACTTCGGACACTGTCATGCCGTTGATGCCGATCTCGGCCAGGGCCTCGCGCACATCGTCCAGCTTGAACGGTTTGATGATGGCTTCAATCTTCTTCATGGTGACTCCTTACCAGTTCTGTTTGCCAAACCCGGAGGTGATGGGGTAACGGCGATCCTTACCAAAGTTGCGGGCCGTGATGCGGGGCCCGACAGCGGCTTGGCGACGCTTGTATTCATTGAGATCCACCAAGCGGATCACCTTGCGCACCACCGCCTCCTCGAAGCCCTCCGCCACCAGATCGGTGACCGAAGCATCCTCTTCCACATAACGCTTGAGGATCGCATCCAGGATGTCATAGGGCGGCAGGCTGTCTTGATCCACCTGATCTGGCGCCAGCTCTGCCGACGGGGGGCGATCGATGACCCGCTGCGGGATCACATAATCGACGCTGTTGCGATATTCGCACAACTTGAAGACTAGGGTCTTGGGCACATCCTTGAGCACATCGAAGCCGCCGGCCATGTCGCCATAGAGGGTGGCATAACCGACCGCCATTTCGCTCTTGTTGCCCGTGGTCAACACAATGCGGCGGCGTTTGTTGGAGAGCGCCATCAAAAGCACGCCGCGGCAGCGGGCCTGCAGGTTCTCTTCGGTGGTATCGCGAGCGGTACCGGCAAACAAGGGGGCAAGCTGGGTCATAAAGCCCTCGAACATGGGCTCGATGGAGATGATGTCAAACTCCACCCCCATCCGCTCAGCCTGCTCCTTGGCATCCTCCACGCTCATCTGGGCGGTGTAGCGGAACGGCATCATCACCGCCTGCACCTTGTCAGCACCGATGGCGTCGGCGGCAATAGCCAGGGTCAGGGCGGAATCGATGCCACCGGACAGACCCAACACCGCGCCCTGGAAGCCGTTCTTGGTGATGTAGTCACGCACCGCCAGCACCAGCGCCTGATAGATCTCGGCCAGAGGCTCGAGAGAAGCGGCGGGCTCTTTCACTTTCACCGGCTGACCCTGCTCGAAACGCACTAGCGCCAACTCTTCGGCGAAAGGTGCCAACTTGTGGGTCAGCTCACCCAAGCCATTGAATACCTTGGAGCAGCCATCGAAGATCAGCTCATCCTGGCCACACACCTGATTGAGGTACACCAGCGGCAGGCCGGTCTGGGCGCAACGCGCCGTCATCAGCTCGTGACGGATCCAGGGTTTTTCTCTGTCATAGGGAGAGGCATTGATGGTGAGCAGTAGCTCTGCTCCCGCCGCCTTGGCGGCCAGCGCAGGGTCCGCTTGCCACAGATCTTCGCAGATAAGCAGCCCAAGCTGGTGACCACGGAAGGAAACGACGCAAGTCTCTGAGCCAGCAGTGAAGTAGCGCTTCTCGTCAAAGACCCCGTAATTGGGCAAGTCTTGCTTGAAGTAACGGGCGACCAGCTGACCCCGCTCATAGAGAGAGGCCGCGTTGTAGAGCGCCTCACCCTCGCGCCAGGGATGCCCCACCAAAATGGCGCAATGACCCTGCCAGGCCGCGATGCGGCCCAGGGCAACCTCGACCCGGATCATCAGGTCGGCGCGCAGCAGCAGATCTTCCGGCGGGTAGCCGGTCAGCGCCAGCTCGGAACACACCAGCAGATCGACGCCTTGCAGCTCCGCCTGCGCGGCTGCGGCCAACACCTTGTCACAGTTATCTTCGATGGCGCCTACCGTCAGATTTAACTGGGCAAGCATCAGAGAGAGGGCTTTTGCCATGGCGATGCATCTTAAAATCAAAAATGATGGGGAATGATAAAGAAAAGGGGCTGGCTGTGCCAGCTCAACACTTGGCCTTTGCGCTGGAGTTCTGGCGGCCAAGAGATAAGATGTAACTAATCAAGGGAGACATTGCCATGGTCAAGGATGTGAAAGGATTCACCCTGCTTGAACTGATGATTGCCGTCAGTCTGGGTATCATCTTGCTTGGGATTGGTGCCCCCGCCATGTCGAGTCTGCTCAATGAGAACACGCTGCAGTTTGAATCCCGCTCAGTCCTGAAGTACTTGCGTTTTGCTCGCAGCCAAGCCGTCGACAACCAACAAACGGTCACCGCCTGCCTGGCCAACGCCAGCGATAACTGCGTCACCGCCAGCCCGACACAGCTGCTGGTGTTTATCGATGATAACGGCAATAACATCCTCAACAGCGGGGAGCAGTTCTTGGCAAGAAGCCCAACCTTCCCCAGAACATTGACCGCAGCCAACAACAGGATTTCCACGACGTTCAGCCCGGATGGCACCAGCCTGGTCACCAATGCCACCCTCAGCCTCTGCAGTCCGGGCAATGCCCAAGTTAATCTGGTCATAGCCCCTTCCGGGCGCACAACTCAGTCAACTCAAGCTAACATCTGCCCTTGATATTCATCGCAATTGACTCTCATCCTGCTGTCTAGCTTCTTTTGACTGGAACTTATCCCCCAATTGCTGGCATTCCAACAGCTTGAGCACAGGTACCACAACACCGTTCACTTCATATCCTCGCAGCTTGAATTTCTCCTGCACGGCCTGAGAGCTGCTATCTGCTACTGTGCCGTGCAATACGACCCGCTGCCCATTGGTCAGCTCGGTATAACACTTCATGTCATCCGCCAGCACAGAGCCTGATAATAAAACCCCCAGGCCCAACATCATCTTCAGCGGTTTCATTGCGCCTCTCCTTCATACAGGTAGATTTTTTTGGGCGACATGTCCATCTCGGCCTCTTCCGCCCCCTGGGCACATTCACCACCACCGGTACAGCGCTCGGGCTCACCACTTCCATCGTCTTTGAGGATGACCTCTTCCCCTGCTCCGCCACCAATGATGCGTATTTTCGCGTCATCACCCGCATGTACGACCAGGTCATCCGCCACCTTGTTTTGCACTTCCACATAGCGTTCTGGCGTTTCATTGCCGTCCAGATCCACCACGTAGCGGAAGGAGCTGCCATAGTGCATATCCACCATATATTGGCGCGCCGCCCCAATGGACTGAATGGTGCACTGCTGGAATGACTGAACCTGGGGTAGGAAGGAGGTGAAATAGAGCTTGCCCTGCAGTACCACACCCGCCCCCAGCGACTTCTCACCCTCTTCGTTCAACCAGTTGACCCAGCCCTTCGCACTGGTAATACCGGCCTTGGTTGCCAGAATGCCGGTACTGGTGGTCTGTGCCGACAAGGGATCATTGGTCACATCGTAGAGTTCTGAAATCTGGATAGCCGACCTAGTGGGCGAAGTCGATGTACGCGGCATCACATCGTAGTCACGCAACATGAAGTAGCCGTTATGGACGGTTGATTCAGAGGAAGGGCGATTGCGGTCACCACTTCCTATCAACACCGCATCGAAGGGACGATCCTGATAGGAGTAGGTTGTATTTCCCCCGACAACCGTTGCCGTCACTTGCTTGTTGATAGTTCTGACCACTATGGGCTGGGTAAAGAAGCGGCGGTCATCTGCCTGGGTCGTGTCCGATCCCAGACTGGCAAACTTGAATACCTTCCAATCGGATTTAGTGGCAGAAGGAAGGTCCATCCGCCATATATTCCCCCCGGTATCCCCTACGTAGATACGATCCGTTTTGTCATCGCCATCACTGTCCAGAGTAGCCGCCGAGCCAGGCATGCTATCAAGCATCCCTGTTACCTGCAGGTTGGTGGTCGAGGTCGCAGCTGGAGTTGCGCTAAACAGGAGTGCCCCCGTCGCCGCGTTGACGATGTAGATCCCCCGCCCCATGCTGTCACTCGCCCCCAGCCCCAGAGCATTCTTGTTCGAGTCATAGCCTCCGGTAAAAATCAAAACCGGATCTGTGACCCCAGGCACGAACGCGATCTCGGGCACAGACCAGGTCAATCCCAGTTCGCCGAACCCCGTCGTCTGCGAATTCAAACGCCATTTCAGGGTCGGGG
>NZ_CDCA01000042.1 GCF_000820185.1 Aeromonas tecta | reverse complement strand
GAGCTGGTCGAGATGGAAGTGCGTGAACTGCTGACCGAGTACGACTTCCCGGGTGATGACCTGCCGGTAGTACGTGGTTCTGCCCTGAAAGCGCTGGAAGGCGACGCTGCTTGGGAAGAGAAAATCATCGAGCTGGCTGGCCACCTGGATACCTATATCCCGGAGCCGGAGCGTGCAATCGACCTGCCGTTCCTGATGCCTATCGAAGACGTCTTCTCCATCGCTGGCCGTGGTACCGTTGTTACCGGTCGTGTTGAGCGCGGTATCGTTAAAGTTGGTGAGACCGTCGAAATCGTCGGTATCAAAGACACCGTTTCTACCACCTGTACCGGTGTTGAAATGTTCCGCAAACTGCTGGACGAAGGTCGTGCCGGTGAGAACGTTGGCGCACTGCTGCGTGGCGTTAAGCGTGAAGACGTAGAGCGTGGTCAAGTACTGGCCAAGCCGGGTTCTATCAAGCCGCACACCAAGTTCGAATCTGAAGTGTACGTTCTGTCCAAAGAAGAAGGTGGTCGTCATACCCCGTTCTTCAAGGGCTACCGTCCTCAGTTCTACTTCCGTACTACCGACGTGACCGGTACCATCGAACTGCCGGAAGGCGTAGAAATGGTAATGCCAGGCGACAACATCAAAATGGTTGTTACCCTGATTGCACCGATCGCGATGGACGACGGCCTGCGTTTCGCCATCCGTGAAGGTGGCCGTACCGTAGGTGCTGGTGTTGTTGCTAGCGTAATCGCTTAATCGATTCGCTATCTGCACACATAAAAGGGGTGGCTTCGGCCGCCCCTTTTACTTTTTGGGGCTTTATCTGCCCTGTGAGATACTTTTCAAACATCCATTACCGAGGTAGTCCCCGTGAGTAAGCCCGCCATTTTTCTGGACAGAGACGGTGTCATCAATGAAGACACTGGTTATGTCAGCCAGGTCGATGACTTCCATTTCCTGCCCGGCGTGATCGATGCCATGCAACTGCTGAAGCAGAAAGGCTACCAGTTGATCGTGGTCACCAACCAGTCCGGTATCGCGCGCGGTTACTTCAGTGAAGATGACTTCATGAACCTCACCGAGTGGATGGATTGGTCACTGGCCGATCGGGGCGTGGATCTCGATGGTATCTACTTCTGTCCTCATCACCCGGATCACGGGGCGCCCTGTGATTGCCGTAAACCAGCACCTGGCATGCTGTTGTTGGCACAACAGGAGCTGGGCATCGACATGAGCCGTTCTTATATGGTGGGTGACAAGCCTTCCGATCTGAGTGCAGCAATGAATGCCAAGGTTGGCCACAAAGTAATGGTGCGTACCGGCAAGCCAATTACGGATACAGGCATAGCATTGGCCGATGCGGTTTATGACAATCTGCACGATTTTGCCGTTTCTGTGCCAGCGGCACACTGATTTCGATGGCTTAGCATCCAAATCGATGGCTTTGTGAGCGAACGAGCGACGAAAGCCATATTTTTGCAATTAACCCCTTGCCAGCAAGTTTCAACTCCCTATAATGCGCCTCCATCGACAGGGCAAGCGGCAACGCAGTTAAGCCAGTCGGTGCCTCGAAAAGCCT
>NZ_CDCA01000041.1 GCF_000820185.1 Aeromonas tecta | reverse complement strand
GACTCTGGGTATCAGCACCAGTTTTAAGTAAAACAGCTTTTGCCTGACGGCAATAGCGCCGTGGAACCACCTGATCCCATGCCGAACTCAGAAGTGAAACGCGGTAGCGCCGATGGTAGTGTGGCATTCGCCATGCGAGAGTAGGACACTGTCAGGCACCTATTTAGAAGAGGCCTCCCATGCGGGAGGCCTTTTTGCTTTGGAATTTTTGCCACTTATCACGGTTTCTTTTAGTAAAAATGCTGGGCTGTCAGTGACTTGCCCGTTACTCTGAGGCATGGGCCGGGGGTTATCGCCAGAGGAGTATGCATGGCCACGTTGAAGGAAATTGCGCTGGAGGCCGGGGTATCCCAGGCTACGGTGTCACGGGTGCTCAATGAGGATCCGACACTGAGCGTCAAGGAAGAGACAAGGCACAAGATCTTCGAGATCGCCGAGCGGTTGGAGTACAAGACCAGCAGCGCTCGCAAAGGTGTGCACAAGAGCAAGCTGCACTTCCTGGCGGTCTATGCCTACCAGCAGAGCACCGAGGTCAATGACCCCTATTATCTCGCCATTCGCTACGGTATCGAGACTCAGTGTGCCCGCCTCAATATCGAACTGACCCACTTCTACAACGGCGCCGAAGGGCGGGATCTCTCCGCCGTCGACGGCATCCTGGTGATCGGCCATTTGCCTGCGGAGCGTCTGGCCGCCCTCTATTCTCTCTCTGCCCAGCTGGTGTTTATCGACTGCCGCTCCGAGGGGGAATTCGATTCGGTGGACGTGGATCTGGCGCTGATCAGCCAGCAGGTGGTGGACTTCTTCATCGCCCAGGGGCATGGCCGCATCGGTTATATCGGTGGTCAGGATGAGGCACCGGATCTGCGTGAACTCGCTTTCGTCGACTATGGTCAGCGGCTAGGGGTGGTGCAGGAGAGTGACCTCTATCGGGGCGATTTCTCCAGCGCTTCCGGTTACCGGCTGGCGAAGGAGATGCTGGCCGGCGACTGGCCAAAGGCGTTATTTGTGGCCTCGGATTCCATCGCCATCGGTGTGCTGCGGGCCATCCACGAGAAGGGATTGGTCATTCCCCAGCAGATCGAGCTGATCAGCGTGAACGACATCCCGACCGCCAAGTTCACCTTCCCGCCGCTCTCCACGGTGCGGATCCACTCCGAGTTGATGGGTTCCCAGGGGGTCAATCTGCTGGTTGAACGGCTGCGGGACGAGCGAGAAGTACCGCTGCGGGTGCTGGTGCCCAGCAAGTTAACCCTGCGTGGTACCACACGATAATTTTAGTAAAATATTTTCTTTTTGGCTTGCTTCATATGCTATGGGGCAAGCCGTTCCTCCCTCATCAATTGACACCCTTGTTATAACTCACATTCAATAGATTGTTTATTAACAACTTTATGTGGTTTATATAATGATGCCAATATCTATGCCATTCAGGCAGATCCATTCCCCCTTTATGTTAGGCTTCCGATCCCGCTCACAAATCGGGCTATGATATGTGATCAGGTTAAAAGATTACCGATCATTAACTGATATTTAGTAAATGTTTATCTAGAGTTTACCCAGTTACCTTGCCTTGTTCCGGGAGGACATGTGAATAACTGGGAAAACGTTCAACTCGTTGGTGAACACCGACTGGCACCCCGTGCCTACTTCTTCTCTTATGCCGACAGCACCAGTGCCGCTACCCTGCAGCGTGAGCTGAGCCGCCGCTTCCAAAGCCTCAGCGGTCAGTGGCAATTCCACTATTTCGAACACCCGCTGCAGGTGCCGGAGGCCTTCTATCACAGTCCCATGACGGAGTGGGGCCAGATAGCCGTGCCCAACATGTGGCAGATGGAAGGCCACGGCAACCTGCAGTACACCGACGAAGGTTTTCCCTTCCCCATCGATGTGCCTTTCGTGCCAAGCAACAACCCGACCGGTGCCTATCAGCGCAGTTTCACCTTGAGCCCAGCCTGGGCGGGTGAACAGGTGATCATCAAGTTCGACGGGGTAGAGACCTACTTCGAAGTTTATGTGAACGGCCACTATGCGGGTTTCAGCAAGGGCAGCCGTCTCACCGCCGAGTTCGACATCAGCGCCTACGCCCACACCGGCGAGAACCTGCTGTCGGTGCGGGTGATGCAGTGGGCGGATTCCACCTACATCGAAGATCAGGACATGTGGTGGATGGCGGGGATCTTCCGCGACGTCTACCTGGTGGGCAAGACCCCCGTCCATGTGCAGGACTTCTTCATCCAGACCGCCCTGGCCGACGACAATCGGAGCGCCACTCTGAGCTGCGACATTCGGCTGGAGAACCTGGGGGCCCAGGCCCGTGACCATCGCCTGGTCTGGTCCCTACTGGATCAGGGCAGCGAGATAGCCGGCGGCTCTCTCGACAGCCTTGTCATCGATGGCGAGCTGAGCTGCGGCTTCAGCCTGGATCTGTCGAGCCCCCGGCTGTGGAGCGCCGAAGACCCGTATCTTTATCAGCTGCAACTCTCCCTCTATGACGACAGTGGCGAGTTGCTGGAAGTGATCCCGCAGCGAGTCGGGGTGCGCGAGATCCGCGTTAAAGGCGGGCTGTTTTATGTCAACGGCCAGTACCTCAAGCTGCACGGGGTGAACCGCCACGACAACGACCACCTGAAGGGCCGCGCCGTCGGCATGGATCGGGTGGAGCGGGATATCGTGCTGATGAAGCAGCACAACCTCAACTCGGTGCGCACCGCTCACTACCCGAACGATCCGCGCTTCTACGAGCTGTGCGACCAGTACGGTCTGTTCGTGATGGCGGAGACCGACGTGGAGACCCACGGTTTTGCCAACGTCGGCGATCTCAGCCGCATCACCGACGATCCCTTCTGGGAACCGGTGTTTGTAGACAGGATCGAGCGCCACGTCCACGCCCAGAAGAACCACCCCTCCATCATCATCTGGTCCCTCGGTAACGAGTCCGGCTACGGCTGCAACATCAGGGCCATGTACCACCGCTGCAAGGCGCTCGATCCGACCCGGCTGGTGCACTACGAGGAAGACCGCGACGCCGAGGTGGTGGATGTGGCCAGCACCATGTATTCCCGCGTCTCCCAGATGAACTGCTTCGGCGAGTTCCCCATGGACAAGCCACGCATCCTCTGCGAATACGCCCACGCCATGGGTAACGGCCCCGGTGGCCTGCACGAATATCAGCAGGTGTTCGATCGCCATCCCCACATTCAGGGTCACTACATCTGGGAGTGGTGCGATCACGGCATCCTGGATGAGGACGAGCAGGGCCGCCCGGTCTACAAGTACGGTGGCGACTACGGTGACTACCCCAATAACTACAACTTCTGCATGGATGGGCTCATCTACCCGGATCAGACCCCGGGGCCCGGCCTTCGCGAATACAAGCAGGTGATCTGCCCGGTCAAGATCCGCGCCCTCGACGGAGCGAACGGCAAGCTGGAAGTGGAGAACCGCTATTGGTTCTCGAACCTGGATGACATTCGCCTACTGGTCGAGGTGAAGGCGGAAGGCGAATTGCTGGCCAGCCAGCAGATCCGGCTGGACGGGGTTGCCCCCGGCGCCACTGTACCGCTGCAGCTGGCGCTGCCGAGCCTGGATGAGCGGGAAACCTTCCTCCAGATCCGGGTCATCAAGGCCAGCGCCACCCGCTACAGCCCGGCGGATCACGAGCTCGGTCAGTATCAGTTCCAGCTCAAGGCATCGACCCGCCAGCTGCAACCGCTGCGTAACCCCAACGCCACGGCGCTGCAGACCACCGATGAACGGCTCGCGCTGACCCTGACCGGCAACGGTTTCGCCCTGCGCTTCTCCCGTCTCGACGGCAAGTTGGTGAGCTGGCAACAGGATGGCAATGAGCTGATCGAACGCTCGCCGCGCCTCACCTTCTTCAAGCCGATGATCGACAACCACAAGCAGGAGTACGAGAGCCTGTGGCACCCGAACCACCTGCAGATCATGCAGGAGCACTTCCGCAGCCTGAGCTGGCGTCAGCTGGGTGAGGCGGTCGAGGTGACGGTGGAGAGTCTGATAGCGCCCCCGGTGTTCGATTTCGGCATGCGCTGCTGCTACGTCTACACCCTGAGCCCGAATGGCCAGCTGCACGTGGATCTGTGCGGCCAGCCCTACGGCGGCTATGACGACATCATCCCCAAGGTAGGCTTCGAGCTGGGTATCCGTCAGGACCTCGATCGGGTGCACTATTTCGGCATGGGGCCGGGTGAAAACTACCAGGACAGCCGCCAGAGCAACTGGATCGACTGCTTCCAGAGCACGGTCGCCGAGATGTGGGAGCACTACCCCTTCCCGCAGGACAACGGCAACCGCCAGCAGGTGCGCTGGGTGACCCTGACCAACCGCCACGGTGATGGCCTCTATGTGCGGCCCGATGCCCCCATCAACCTGAGCGTCTGGCCCTACAGCTGGGAACATATCCACGCCGCCCAGCACATCAACGAGCTGGAGCCCAGCGGTTATCTCACCCTGAATCTGGATCACAAGGTGCTGGGGCTCGGCTCCAACTCCTGGGGATCCGAGGTGCTGGATTCCTGGCGGGTGCGTTTCGAACCGTTCTGCTTCGGCCTGACCCTGCTGCCCATCGCCCGCGGCAACCTCAATCCGGCCGCCCTGGCCGGGCTCGATCTCAGCATCAACGGCGGGAGGAACCTCGCATGATCACCCTGGATAACCTGACCCTGTTCAAGAACATCTACCGGGAGGGCAAGAAGTGGGGCCGCTGCGTGGAGGCCATCGACAACCTGCCTAACCTCAAGCCCGGCATCTGCCACTCCATCGGTGACTCCCTCACCTACCGCTTGCAGGAGGGGGCCAGCCCGGCCACCTCCCTGTTCGAAGGGCAGCGCCGCTACTTCGATATCCACTACTACCTGGAAGGGCAAGAGACGGTGGAGTGGGCTGGAAAAAGCGAGTTGCAGACCGAGCAAGCCTATGACGACACCACAGACCGTGAGTGGCTGGCCGGTGAGGTGCGCGAGCGCCAGAAGGTCGGCAACGGTCAGCTGGTGATCTTCGAGAACCACGAGGCCTACCGCTTCGTCGGGGATGGCGAGGTTCGCAAGCTGATCATCAAGGTCACGGTGGAAGGCGGCTACTTCAAAAACAAATAATCCGCCGCTTTTGTACTGATAAAAGCCGGAAGGGGCGGGGCTCACCCTACAGCCAATGCCCCGCCCTTTCGCAGAGATAACTACAGGTCTGGAGATGGAAAATGTCAGATTCCAAGCGCAATACGATAGGCAAGTTCGGCTTGCTGTCGCTCACCTTTGCGGCCGTATTCAGCTTCAACAACGTCATCAACAACAACATCGAGATCGGCCTGGCCTCGGCCCCGATGTTCTTTCTGGCCACGATTTTTTACTTCATTCCGTTTTGTCTGATCATCGCGGAGTTCGTGTCACTGAATAAGAACTCCGAAGCCGGTGTCTATGCCTGGGTCAAAAGCTCCCTCGGTGGACGCTGGGCCTTTATCTCCGCCTACACCTACTGGTTCGTGAACCTGTTCTTCTTCACCTCGCTGTTGCCACGGGTGATTGCCTATGCCTCTTATGCCTTCCTGGGCTACGAATACATACTCACGCCGCTGGCGACCACTGGCCTGAGCATGATCCTGTTCGCCTTCGCCACCTATGTCTCCACCAACGGCGCCAAGATGCTCGGTCCCATCACCTCGGTGACCTCGTCCCTGATGCTGCTGCTGACCCTCTCCTACATTTTGCTGGCGGGCGCAGCCCTGATCGGCGGCGTGCAACCGGCGGACCCCATCACGGTAGAGGCGATGATCCCGGACTTCAGCTGGGCCTTCCTGGGGATCACCACCTGGATCTTTATGGCGGCCGGCGGCGCGGAATCCGTCGCCGTGTACGTGAATGACGTCAAGGGCGGCTCCAAGTCGTTCGTGAAGGTGATCATCATCGCCGGCATCTTCATCGGCGTGCTCTACTCAGTCGCCTCACTGTTGATCAACGTGTTTGCCCCCAGCGACACCCTGAAATTCACCGGCGGCTCGGTGCAGGTGTTCGAAGGGCTGGCCTCCTACTTTGGCCTGCCAATCCTGCTGGTGAACCGCTTCGTGGGTCTGGTCTCCTTCACCGCCATGTTCGGCTCCCTGCTGATGTGGACGGCCACCCCGGTGAAGATCTTCTTCTCCGAGATCCCGGCCGGCATCTTCGGCAAGAAGACGGTCGAGCTGAACGAGAACGGTGTGCCCGCCCGTGCGGCCTGGATACAGTACCTGATCGTGCTGCCGCTGATGCTGATCCCGACGCTCGGCTCCAACACCGCCCAAGACCTGATGAATACAGTGATCAACATGACGGCTGCCGCCTCCATGCTGCCACCGCTGTTCATCATGCTGGCCTATCTGAACCTGCGCCTGAAGATGGATCACCTGCCACGGGATTTCAAGATGGGCTCACGCACCACCGGCATCGCCGTGGTCTCGGTGCTGATCGCCATCTTCTCGGTGGGCTTCTTGGCCTCCACCTTCCCGACCGGCGCCGACATCATGACCATCGTCTTCTACAACGTGGGCGGGATTGTGATTTTCCTCGGCTTCGCCTGGTGGAAATACAACAGATACGAGGCCTCCCTGAGCGCTGAGGCGCGGCGGATAGAAGCCCAGCCGACCGCCCAGGTTGCCGTCCCGGTGGTATTAGCACCCTGATCAGGGCCCAAGTGGCCAAGCACGTTAAACCGGGTGGCTGCGGCCACCCGTGACCGGTTGCACAACAGAGAACAAGGAGAATGGAATGAGCGAGTTGATCGAGTTTGCCGAATTCAAGCGGGTCGAGATGAAGGTGGGCAAGGTGCTGGAGGTGGTGCGCCACCCGGGCGCCGACAAGCTCTATATCGTTCAGATAGACGTGGGGGGCGAGCGGCCACTGCAGACGGTCACCAGCCTGGTGCCCCATTACAGCGAAGCGGAACTGCTGGGCAGCCAGGTGGTGGTGCTGACAAATCTGAAGCCCACCAAGATGCGCGGTGAGCGATCCGAGTGCATGTTGCTGTGCGCCGAGACGCCGGACGAGAGCCAGAGCGTGCTGCTGCAGCCTCGCGTGCCCATGGCGCCGGGCACCCCCATCGTCTGATGGTTGATAGTCCGTATATCTGCCAGGACGGCCCGCCTGGCCATAACAAGAAATAAAAGAGTCCGGCCATCAGGCCAGGACAGCACACAGTCAGAGTCAAAGCGCCGTCACGGTGCGCCCCATGGGAGAACATCATGTCAGATTCAGTACGCGGCACCATTGGCAAGTTTGCCCTGTTGTCGATGACCTTTGCCGCCGTGTTCAACGTGCGCAACATCGTCAACAACAACATCGAGCTGGGGCTGAGTTCGGCGCCCATCTTCCTGTTGGCCACCCTGGTTTACTTCATCCCCTTCGTGTTTATCATTTCCGAGTTCGTCTCGGCCAACAAGCACTCGGAATCGGGTATGTATGACTGGCTTAAGAAGCCACTCGGCACCCGTATGGCCTATCTCGGCTCCTTCCTCTACTGGTTCGTGAACCTGTTCTGGTTCGTCTCCCTGCTGCCGAACGTCATCGCCTACGCCTCCTACGCCATGCTGGGCTATGAATACAGCTTCTCCCCCATGGTGACCTCGGTCATCTCCATCGCGCTGTTCGCGGCGGCGACCCACATCTCCACCAAGGGCGCCAGCTGGCTCGGCAAGATTGCCGAACTGGTGGCCTACGGGGTGTTCGCCCTGTTCGCCATCTATGTGCTGGGGGCCCTGATGGCCCTCGGTGGCGATCATGTGCCGGCCCAGCCCATCACCCTCGAGGCCATGACCCCGACCGTCAACTGGGCGACGCTCGGCATCATGTGCTGGATCTTCCAGGCGGCGGGTGGCGCCGAGACGGCGGCTGCCTACCTCAATGACGTCAAGGGTGGGCAGAAGTCCTTCATCAGGGTGATCATCACCGCCGGCATCATCATCGGCGCCATGTATGCGCTGGGCTCCTTGCTGGTGAACGTGTTCGTGCCGCGGGAGAGCCTCACCTACGCCGGCGGCATGGTGGAGATCTTCACCGGCATGGCGCAGTACTTCCATGTCTCCGAGGCGCTGGTCGGGCGGGCGGTCGGGGTGGTGCTGTTCATCGCCATGTTCGGCTCCATGATGATGTGGACCTCGGCGCCGGTGAAGATCCACTTCTCCGAGATCCCCCAGGGCGTCTACGGCGAGAAGACCACCCAGCTCAACGAGCACGGGGTGCCGGTGCGCGCTGCCTGGTGGCAGTTTGTGTTCGTGTTCGTGATGCTGGTGGTAAACGGTTTTGGCTCCGAGTCGGTGCAGCAGATGATGAACACCGCCATCAACCTCACCGCCGGCACCGCCATGTTGCCGCCGATCTTCATCATGGTGGCCTACTTCGTGTTCCGCTGGAAACACGACGATACCCCCCGCGAGTTCCGCATGGGATCCCGCCGCTTCGGCATGGCCGTGGTGTCGGTGCTGATCCTCATCTTCGTGGTGAGCATGAGCGCCTCCGCCTTCCCGAGCGGGGTGGATCTGGTGCGCGCCTTCTTCATCAACGTCTTCATGACGGCGGTGTTCTCGGCCATCGCCTACTGGTGGATCTCCCGCTTCGAGAAGCGTCAGGCCCGCAAACTGGCCGGTGGCGGCAAGCTGCCAGGCAAGGGGAGCAAGCTGGTCAAGCAGAGCTGACGACATCAGACCTCCTGATGCAATGGGTGGCCCAGGCCACCCGTTTTTTATGCTTTCTCGCCCCTGGAGCACTGTGGATTGTTCACTTTCACACCAACATGGTTCAAAGACGTTTAATTTTCTTAAACGCCTGAAACCATCGCTCAACTTTGCAGCACCGATTTCTCGGGGTAAGCTGGGGATTCGTTGCAACGGGAGCTCTCAAACAGCTCCTGTTGTCTTTCCTGTCGTCCCCTCCCGAACGCCTCGGCGACGCGGGACGCGCTTTCCTGGAGACTCGTCGTGCGTCTAGATCCCTTTACCTGTGTGCTGATCCTGGTGGTCACCCTGGCCTCCCTGTTCCCCTGCGAGGGGCAGGTCGCCGTCTGGTTCGCGCTGTTGACCAAGCTGGCGGTGGCGCTGTTGTTCTTCATGCACGGCGCCAAGCTGTCGCGCCAGAACCTGCTGGCGGGGCTCGGCCACTGGCGGCTGCACCTGGTGGTGATGCTCAGCACCTTCGTGCTGTTCCCGCTGCTGGGGCTGTTGCTCACCCCCTTCGTGCCCCACTGGCTGAGCCCAGCCATCTACCTCGGCTTCCTGTATCTGTGCGCCCTGCCCGCCACCGTGCAGTCGGCCATCGCCTTCACCTCCCTGGCCGGTGGCAATGTGTCGGCGGCGGTGTGCAGCGCCTCGGCCTCCAGCATCCTCGGCATCTTCCTCTCCCCGGTGCTGGTGGGACTGATGATCAACGTGCAGGGGGAGGGCATCGACACCTGGCACTCCATCCAGTCCATCATGGTGCAGCTGATGCTGCCGTTCGTGGTGGGGCACCTGTCCCGGCCGCTCATCGGCCGCTGGGTCGATGCCCACAGGCCGCTCATCGGCAAGCTGGATCAGAGCTCCATCCTGCTGGTGGTCTATGTGGCCTTCAGCGAGGCCGTGGTGCAGGGGATCTGGCACCAAGTGGGTTGGTATGACTTGGCCAGTATCGTGCTGCTGAGCTGCGTACTGCTGGCGCTGGTACTGGGCTGGAACGTCTGGATCAGCCGTCGGCTCGGGTTCAACCGGGCGGACGAGATCACCATCGTCTTCTGCGGCTCCAAGAAGAGTCTGGCCAACGGGGTGCCCATGGCGAACGTCATGTTCCCGGCCGCCAGCGTTGGGGTCATGGTGTTGCCGCTGATGATCTTCCATCAGATCCAGCTGATGGTGTGCGCCGTGCTGGCGCGCCGCTATCACGAGGGGACAACTCAGGCCTCCACTCAGGAGGGATGAGGCACCCGCTAGGTGACAAGAGCGCTGCGTGGACAAGAGATAAACGCGGATAAAAGAGAGGGAGGCCAGTGCCTCCCTCTCTTTTTTGTTGCATCAGCTTCAGCGTTTACGCCAGACGGTGAGCTGGGCCAGGGTGTGCTGATACTTGCGGGCGGTCTCGCGGATGACGAAGGGGACGTCCCTTGGTGGGCACAGCTCCTCGAACTCCGCCGCCAGCAAGCGCTGCAGCGCCTGATGGGTGCTGAGCGCCTCGCCGTTCTCGCGGATGCCGCCGAGCCAGTTCGCCTTGGGGGTGTAGTCGGTCAGCCAGGTGTAGGGGCTGGTGAGCATCAAGAGGCCGCCACTGCGCAGGCGCGGGGCAATGTCGCGCAGGAAGCGGGCGGGTTCGCGCAACCGGTCGATGAGGTTGGAGGCGAGCACCAGATCGTAGTGGTCGTACTTGGGCTTGAGGTTGCAGGCATCCCCTTGGCTGAAGTGGATGCGATCGGCCTGTGCACTGCCGAGATCCTGGGCGGAGAGCCGGGCCTCGCAATACTCCACCAGCCCCCCCTCAACCGGCATGGCGTAGCGGAAGCTGTCCTGTTTGGCCAGCGCCAGCGCCACGTCGATGAAGCGGGCCGAGTAGTCGACTCCGTCAACGTGCTGGAAGTGGCGGGCCAGCTCGAAACTGGCGCGGCCGGTGGCGCAGCCGATGTCCAGCGCCCGCTGGTGGTTGCCGCACAGTTCGCCGGCAAGGTCAGCCAGGGTCTTGGCGTAGTTCGCCACCCCGAAGTGGGTCGGGCCGTATTGGAAGTCGAGGTATTGGGCGACGAGCGTGTCGGTTTCGTAAGGATTCACAATGATGGGTTCCTGATAGCGGGAGACCAGGTAGCGGAAGCCCGCGTGCTGGAAGAAGTGGCGGCGAAAGGCGTAACGGGACGATTTGAGCGCCTCGTTGCCGGTGCTTATCCAGCTGCCCCCCTTGATCAGGCTGTGCTTGCCATCGAAGGTGGGGGTGGAGAAGTCGTCGTAGAGGGGATGCACCTTGAAACCCTCGAAGCCGTCGATGGCGGTGCTGGTCCACTGCCAGACGTTGCCCACCAGATCGAAGAAGTCGGCCTGGGGGCAGGCGTTGACCGGGCAGGGGGAGGCGAAGCGGGCCAGGTTGATATTTCCTGGGGCCTCCAGCCAGTCCGGCTGATCCCCCGCCAGTTGTTCGCGCAGCAGCTGCCATTCGGCCTCGCTCGGCAGCTGGACGGACAGCCCTGTCTGGGCCGATTTCCAGCGGCAGAAGGCGGCGGCTTCCAGCTGATTCACCTCGGCGGGCCAGTCCCAGGGCATGGGGATCTGCTCCGTCATCAACCTCAGTTGCAACTGTTCGGGTTCGCTGGGATCGCCCACCCAGAAGCTCGGCATCCGCGCCCCGGCGAACTGGCGCCAGCCCCAGCCTTCATCGTCCCACCAGGCCTGTTGCCGATAGCCTCCCGCCTGCACGAACGCGAGGTATTCGGCATTGCTCACCAGCATGCGGCTCGCCTGGAAGGGGGCCAGCTCGATGTGGCGCTCGCCGTATTCGTTGTCCCAGCCATAGGTGGCGTCTTGCTTGCCGAGGCGCACCCGTCCTCCCGCCACCGGCAGCAGGGCGTTGGCGGGCACCTCGCCGGGCTGGTGGCTGCGCTCTTCGCAGACCGGCCAGTGAGCTTGGGGTCGCACCCAGGCCAGCGGCAGCTGGCGGATCAGCACGCTGGAGGTCTCGAGGTGAATGCGCTCGTGCTCTATGCCCATCAGGATGACCCAGGCCGGGCTCTGCCACTGGATGGGCAGGGTCAGGGGCATGCGCTCGATAAAGTCAGTCACCAGGGCACACACCCTGGTTCGATAGCTGCGCAGTTCGGCGACGCTGGGCCAGTCGTAATGGGTGTCGTCCAGATCGTCCCAGCTCATCTCGTCCACCCCGATGGCCACCATGGCCTCGATGCGCGGATCGAGGCGAGCCTCGATGAGGCGGGCCGCCAGCAGCTTGTTGATGAAGAAGGCGGCGGTGTGGCCGTAGTAGAAGATGAGCGGGTGGCGCAGGGAGATGGCCTTGCTGAACCAGGCGCGCTCATCGGCCAGGCAATCGAACAGGGAGTCATAGAGCGCGAAGGTCTGGCTGAAGTAGGCGAGCAGCTCGCGCCGCTTCTGCTCGGGATCCTCACCGGTCAGCAGCGGGGTGCGGGTAGGCGCTGGCAGGCCGTCGATGGCGGCAAGGGGGTGGCTGGCTTGGGTCACGCTCTGACTCCTTTTGGGCAGTGAAGACGGACTGGGTGCGCGGATGCACAAAGTATCACTATTGGCTCAACAGACCGGCGCGACAACAAAAAACTGTCGGGGCCTATCGTCATGGCGGCTGCTCGCCCGGCAGGGCCATCCCCATTCGGGTATGGTCAGTTTTACCACTATATAGTCAGAATGGCGCCTTACAGCCTGATGACACAGGCAATAAAAAGAGTAAAACCCATAAAAATCATGTGATTGAGCTTATGGCACGAGGATTGCCATCTTGATTCCCGGATGAGTACAAACAGGCCGGACAGGGCCATCAACAAGGAGAGAGAAATGAAGTGGATGCTGGGAGTGATGTTGGCCCTGGGGCTCGGTGGCTGCAACAAGCTGGATTACATCCAGGTGAGCGGTGATGGCGCCGTCATCGAGCAGCGCCATCCCCTGGGTCAGCAGGTGACCCGGGTGCTGGCCGGGGTGCCCGCCAATATCCATCTGGTGGTCGGGGAGGAGAGGGGCATCTTGATCCGTGGGCAGGAGAAACTGCTGCCCTATCTGGTGCTGACCGAGCGAGGCAACAAGCTGGAGCTGGAGGTCAAGGATGGCTACCGGCTTGAGTCTCCCGAACCCATCGACATCACCATCACCCTGCCCAAGGTGGAAGAGCTGGCGCTGGCGGGCCTGGCCCGTGGCGATCTGAGCGGTTTTTCGGGGGATGAACTGGTGCTGTCGGTGGCAGGCTTGGGAGACATAGTCGCCAGCCAGCTGGCGCTGGATCGACTGGAGGGCAACATCGCCGGTGCGGGCAGCCTGGATCTGGGGAGCGGTTCGGCCAGGGAGGTCGAGCTGAATATCGCCGGCGCCGGCGGCGTGTCGGGCGCTGAGTTCAAGGGAGAGAAGGTCGAGGTCAATATCGCGGGCAGCGGCGATGTGGAGGTGAATGCCAGCGAGTTGCTGAAGGTCGGCATCGCCGGCTCCGGCTCGGTCAATTATTGGGGCGATCCCCGACTGGAGAGCGAGATCGCTGGCTCGGGCGCCATCTCCCGGCAGGGGAGCTGAGTACCCGGTTCGATTGCAGCTAAAAAAACAGGCCCATGCAGGGCCTGTTTTGTTATCCAT
>NZ_CDCA01000040.1 GCF_000820185.1 Aeromonas tecta | reverse complement strand
GCCATCGCCACCGTCAACACTGCCGGCTTGGCCACGACCCTCATTGCAGGTTCGACCACGATCTCCGCCAGCTTGAATGGGATCACTACATTTGCACACCTGGATGTGACCGCGGCAACTCTGACTGCAATCCAGCTTACCCCGGCCGCCGCTTCGATCGTCGCCGGCCTGACCCAGCAGTACATCGCACAAGGCATTTACTCTGATAACTCCAGTGTCGATATCAGCAACGCCGTCGCCTGGCACAGCAGTGATACCGCCATCGCCACCGTCAACACCACCGGCTTGGCCACGGCCCTCACTGCAGGCCCTGCCACCATCTCCATCAGCCTGAATGGGATTAGCGCAACTGCGTATCTGAACGTGACCGCAGCCACCCTCACCGCTATCCAACTCACTCCGGCCGCCGCTTCGATCGCCGCCGGCCTGACCCAGCAGTACATCGCACAAGGCACTTACTCTGATAACTCCAGTGTCGATATCAGCAACATGGTCGCCTGGCACAGCAGTGA
>NZ_CDCA01000038.1:1024-1232 GCF_000820185.1 Aeromonas tecta | reverse complement strand
AGACCAAGGTCGAGACCTTCACCGTCCAGAGTGCCGATGGCACCACGCATACCGTCACCATCACCATCACCGGCACCAATGACTTGCCGACCATCGAAGGCGACGACCTGGGCGCGGTCACCGAAGACGCGGCCAACCCGACCCTGACCGACAGCGGCGTGCTGACCGTGACCGATGCGGATGCGGGCCAGTCGGTGTTTGTGGCCGG
>NZ_CDCA01000038.1:0-791 GCF_000820185.1 Aeromonas tecta | reverse complement strand
AACGTGGCCAACGCGGCGGTGCAGTACCTCAAGGAGGGCGAGACCAAGGTCGAGACCTTCACCGTCCAGAGTGCCGATGGCACCACGCATACCGTGACCATCACCATCACCGGCACCAACGACTTGCCGACCATCGCTGGCGACGACACGGGCGCGGTCACCGAAGATGCGGCCAACCCGACCCTGACCGACAGCGGCGTGCTGACCGTGACTGACGCGGATGCGGGCCAGTCGGTGTTTGTGGCGGGTAACGGTGTAGCCAGCAATGGCGCATTGGGCAGCCTGACCATCACCGAAGGCGGCGCCTGGACCTACAACGTGGCCAACGCGGCGGTGCAGTACCTCAAGGAGGGCGAGACCAAGGTCGAGACCTTCACCGTCCAGAGTGCCGATGGCACCACGCATACCGTGACCATCACCATCACCGGCGCCAACGATGCACCGGTGCTGCAGGCCGATGTGGGGGCAGTCAACGAAGACGCCATCCTGACCGTCAATGCGGCGAGCGGCGTGCTGGCGAATGACAGCGATGTGGACGGCAATGCCCTGAAGGTGACAGGGATCCTGAACGGCACCACGGGGACGGCCACCACCGTCAACGCCAGTGGCGACACCGTGCTGAGCAACAGTTACGGCACCCTGACCATCCGCGCCGACGGCAGCTACAGCTTCAACGCCAACGGGGCGGATGCCCAGAAACTGGCGGCCGGTCAGACTGCAGGCGTGGTGTTCACCTACACCGCCACCGACGGCACCGTGAGCCAGACCAGCACCCTGACCATCACCATCAC
>NZ_CDCA01000037.1:36651-238229 GCF_000820185.1 Aeromonas tecta | reverse complement strand
TGGTCAGCGGCCAGGCCATGGCCATCAAGGCTGATAGCCTGACGCTGAATGGGGAAACCGAAGCCAAGTCGCTCAATGTGAACAGCGACGCTCTAACGGTCGGCGGCAAGGTGCGAGGAGAAGAAGTCCAGCTGACGGCAGGCAAGCTCCATAACCAGGGCGAGATACAGGCGGGCCAGACCCTGAGTTGGCAAGGCGGTGAGCTGGACAATAGCGGCAGCCTGCAGGGTGACAAGCACCTGGTGCTCAAGGGCGACACCCTGAGTAACCAGGGCTCTCTGGCCGGCGGTGAAACCTTGGCGATAACGGCCAACAAGCTAACCAACACGGGACGTATCGCCAGCCAGGATGTGGCGGTGGATGCCCACCAGTTGAGCAGTAGCGGCACTTTGCTGGGGGTCTCACGGCTCGCCCTTGACGGGGATGAGCTGGTGCTGATGGGCCAGCAGCTGACCGACGGTGAGCTGCAACTGGGCAGCCGGTTGTTGCAACTGAGTGGTCAGACCCTGGTGGGAGGCAAGGCCCACATCACAGCCGAGGAAGGTGAGTTTGATGGACTGCTCAAGGCCCAGTCGCTGGTGTTGGCGGTCAATCAGGCCAAGAGCGACGGCAAGCTGCACAGTCGGGAAGGGCTGCAGTGGTTGGGGCAGCATCTGACCACAGATCAGAATAGCGAGTTGATTGCCAACCAGGGGGTCACGCTCACAGGTGAGCAGCTGACGCTGGGAGGCACCATCGGCGCGGGTAACGCGCTGGACATCCAGGGCAAACAGGTCAGTCAGAGTGGCGCCCTGGTCAGCGGCCAGGCCATGGCCATCAAGGCTGATGATTTGTCATTGACCGGGCAGGTACAGGGGCAGTCCGTTCTACTCACCAGCGATCGCGGTAGCCAGCATGGTCGACTGCTGGCATCGGACAATTTGGTATGGCAAAGCAAGCAGCTGGAAGGTAATGGCTGGATGCAGGCGGGTGCCGATCTGACCCTGTCAGGGAATGCCTTGACTCACAAAGGCACTGCGCTGGCACAGGGGCGTATGGCGCTCGATTTTGCCGAGCTCAGCAGCCAGGGAGGGTTGTTCGCCCGGGATATGGCCTTGACTGGCTCTCGATTGACCCTGCAAGGAACGCTCGAGACCACCCGGGGCGCTCAATTGCAGGCCGATACGCTGCAACTCGGTGGGGGGTCTCGCATTGGCACGGATCTGACCTTGGGGGCCACCTTGTTGAGTCTGTCTGGCACACAGCAAGTCGGTGGCGCACTGCGGCTGGAGGCGAAAGATGCCGATCTCGGCGGTGAACTGGAGGTTGGCGCAGATCTCAACGTGAAGGCGGAAACCCTGCGCAGTGCCGGCAAGGTGTTGGCCAAGCAGGCGGACATCGACGCAGGGCAGTGGGATCAACGGGGTTCGCTGGCCACTGACGGTGCGCTGGTCTGGCGTGGAACACGGCTGACCCAACAAGACAAAGGTGTGTTACAGGCCGGTGGCAAGCTGTCATTGGCCGGAGATGCCGTGACGTTGGCAGGTACCGTGGCAGCCAAGGGGAACGTGGGCATCACTGCTGACAACTACGTTCAACTCGGCACGCTGAACACAGTCCAGGGCCTCAGCATTGATGCCGACCAGTTGCAGCTGGGTGGCTCGACACAAGCCAGGACTGCGGCGTTGCAAAGCCGTGAGGGGCAGAGCAGTGGCCAACACCTTATCGCAGATAGTTTTACCTGGCAGAGCGATCTGCTGACCAATAAGGGGTGGTTGCAGGCGGGCAAGGATCTGACGCTGACCACTCGCTCCCTCGATAACGATGGGACCCTCATTGCCGGTGGCAAACACAGTATCGAAGCCAAAGATCGCCTGACCAACCAGGGTAGCCTGGCGGGTAACCAACTCTCCCTGATCAGCAAAGAGCTGCAAAACAGTGGCTTGTTGCAAGGCAAGCAAGGGGTCGAACTTTCGGCGGAGCGCGCCATCCTGACCGGGCGCCTCACCAGTCAGGGGGCTGTCCAGCTTGGTGCCAACCTTTTAGCCCTGGGAGGGAATGCCGATATTGGTGGCTCCTTGACCCTGAAGGGCGATGAGCAACAGCTGGCTGGTAACTGGCGTGTTGGCGCCCTACTGCACAGCACGGGCAAGCAACTGACCCTCGATGGTGATTGGCAAGCCAGCCAATGGCAACTGTTGGCCGACTCTCTGGTCAACAAGGGGCGCTTGGCGAGCGAACAGGCTGCGAGTCTTAACGTCGGAGAAATGCATAACCAGCAGGGGGCGACTCTGGTGGCCGGTGGACCGCTCACCCTGGTTGGCAAGAGCCTGGTGCAAGAAGGCTCCTGGCTCGGTGCAGGCGATCAATCCATCAAGGTAGATGATGTGCAGCAGCACGGCCAGTGGGTCGGCGATGGCGCGCTGAAGATGGAAGGCACCCAATTCAACAACAGCGGCGCCTTGCGTGCCGCCAGCATGGGACTGGCATTTGGCGAACTGACAAACCGCGGGCGGATGGAGAGCCTGGAGGAATTTGGTTGGGAGGGGAAACAATGGCACAACCTGGGTGCCTTGATCGCCGGCCGGGCGACCCTGTCGGGTCAACACCTCATCAACAGTGGTGATGTGGGGGTTCATCAGTTGACCATGGTGGCCACGGATCGCCTCGAGAACAATGGGGTTCTGGTTGGCAAGGATCACATCAATCTGAACGCCGCAACCCTGGACTCCCAAGGGGACATGCTAAGCAGTGGCGAGCTGACGCTGGGAGCCGACTCATTGGCTCTGGGTGGTCTCACCCAGGCTAAGAAGCAACTCACACTGACTGCAGGCCAGGCAACGCTGGCAGGCAATGTCGTGGCCGATCGCCTGCAATGGGGTGGCCAGCATCTGATCATGGGGGGAACAACCGTCGCCCGCGAGGCTGAACTCAGCGGCAATCAGATCTCCCTGGAGGGGAGCCTCAAGGGAGATCGTCAGACACTGGAAGCCAGCACCCTGACAACAGGCAAAACAAGCAGCCTGCTGGCCAAGGAAAAGCAGCAGCTAAAGGCCGACCAGATGACGTTGCAAGGCAGTATAGTGGCTGGTTTGCAGCAGGAAATTCTGGCGACAGCCTTGACTCAGCAGGGTGTGCTGGCCAGTGGGGGAGGCTTGGCATTGCAGGTGGCAGATACCCTGCATAACGAAGGCAAGATCTCGAGTGAGACACTGACGCTTGAGGCCGGTCATATCGACAACGGCGGTGCGCTGGTCAGCAAGGGCGCGCTGGCCTTGAAAACTGGCGATCTGATCAACCGTGGCCATTGGCAAGCCGATCAAGGCATCACGCTGACGGCAACTCGTCTGCTCAATAGTGGGCACTGGATCAGTGGCCTGGCGCAGAGCCTGACGCTGGATGCGTTGGACAACAGCGGTACGCTGCAATCAGGCAGTGCCATGACCCTGACGGCGCAGCACCTCAATAGCCGCGGCAAGTTGTTGGCCAATCAGGATATGTCCCTGACTGCCGACGAGATAATTCTTGAGAACGGCAGCACCACGGCCAGTAACGGCCGGTTGGCACTCAAGGGGGCGGATGTCAGCAGTGCTGGCATGCTCTCCGCCGCGGATGATCTGAGCTGGCAGGGGCAACGCTTCAACCACAGTGGCACGACCGTCACGGATAGTGCGCTGCGGCTAGAAGGTGAAGCCTTGACGCTGGATGGCACCTTGCAGGGAGGGGCTGTCGCTCTGGATACGAGCAGCCTGACGACAGGAGGCAGCCTCAACAGCCAGGGCAATCTGGTGGTGAACGCCCGGGGCGCGGTTCAGCATGACGGACAGTGGCAAGGTGGTAATCTCGTTCTGAACAGTGCTAGCTGGCAAGGGGCGGGTACTCTGGGTAGCAATGGCACTCTGACGCTGCGCACCGGCCAACTGCAACAACAGGGCCCATGGCGTATCCTCGGCGCGACCGATATCCAGGCGGATACAGTCACGTTAAACGGATCTTTGATCAGTGGCGGCGATCTGACCCTACTGAGCCGCGGCGATCTGAGCAGTAAAACAGGCAGTCAGCTGGTATCGGGCGGTAACTTGTCGGTCGAAGGCAAGCAGCTGACCCAGCAAGGGCTCTGGCAGTCCGAGCGAGCAATGCAGATCAAAGGTAGCCGCGTTGAACAGCAGGGCGATCTGCTGGCAGGGACCGATCTCGGACTGCGCAGCGGCAGCTGGCAGCAAAACGGCAAGACCCGTGCCAGCGGCACCTTGAATGCCGCATTCACCGAGGATTCGGTACTTGCGGGCACGGTACAGGCAGATGGGGGCATCCTTCTCTCTGCGCCTTCACTGACTCTCAAGGGAACCCTGGCCTCCAAGGGCAATGTCAATCTCACCACCACCTCTCAGCTAAGCCAGTTGGGTAATCTGCTCAGTGGCGGTGAACTGACTCTGGGGGCGGCTCGCATCGATCAGCAAGGACGTATTGAGGCTGGTACTCTGCAGAGCCGCGGCGAACTGCAAAACGACGGCATCATGCTGGTTGTCGGTCAAGGAAGCCTGAGTGGCGCCCGGTTGGATAACCGGGGAACCTTGCAAGGGGATGGACTCACCATCACAAACGCTCAACTCGATAACCGGGGAGCGCTACTTGCCAATAATCTGACCATCACCAATGCCGAGGTTCTGAACCGTGGGCGTGTGCAGGGTGGCTCTGTGCGCCTGGAGACGCAGTCTCTCGACAATCAGCTGGGCGCCGTGCTGCGAGCACAGAACCAGGGCGATATCTCCGCCGTCACGCTCAGCAATGCCGGCGAGCTTTCATCCGGCAACAGTTTGCTCCTCAAGGGAAACCAGTTAAGCAATGCGGGCCTCGTCAGCGCTAACTGGCTGGAGGCCTCGCCACTGGCACGCTTGGTCAATACTGGCACCTTGTTCGGACAACAGCTTACCCTGCACAGTGCAGACATCTATGCTCCCGGCAAGATCCTGGCGGGGCAGAAGGCCACGCTGGAGGCTGGTCAGGCAACCGGCATAGGTGAATGGCTGTCCGGTGGCGATCTCTCCCTCAAAGTTGGTTCATCCCTGAGTAGCCAAGGCACTCTGAGTGCTAAGGGCACTCTTGACGTGAGAGTGCAAGGTGATTGGACACATGTTAATGAATGGGGTAGTGGTAATAAATTTATAATTAATATATCAGGCAATATGTATAATAAAGGTATGTTGGGGAGTAATGGAAGTGTAAATGTTGCTGTGAATAACCTATCCCAAACCGGATCAATTGTAGGTGGGGGAAAAGTAGGTATAAAAAGTAATGGCAACGTGGAGAATAAAGGGGCCATTGTTGGCACCATACTTTCAATTAACTCTAAAAGCATAGATAACTATAGTACACTTATCTCTGATAGTACCATGGTATTACATAGTGAACGTCTGACTAATGATCGTGGAGAGATAAGCTCACAGGATAATATTTTCATTGGCAGTGTGGTGGTCGTCAATGATGGGGGGAGAATAGAGAGTGTTGGTGGTAACATAGAAATAGTTGGTGAGAGGTTTACTAATAAATCCAATGCGATCTCTGTTGTTCGGAATGAAGTAAAACCTACACATAACCTTAATATTGGCAGCTCATCTCTCTATATACCTGTGGATTATAATGACCTTGTCATTGAAAGTAGAAACATACCATATGTATCTTATAAAAAAGTTGCAGTACCTAAGAATAAAGAAGATATAATATTGAATGGCAATGCATCAGAGTTGGTTGTTAATGCAGGGGAAAGAGGGGTTGTTGTCTCAGGGAAAGATATCAAAATAAAATCAAATCAAGTTGTGAATGAAATTGGAGATATCGTATCAGGTAGAGATATATATATGGAGTCATCACAAATAAATAATATTGGGTATACATCTGGCATCTCCCGTGAGACTTTTGTATATAAGCTAAAAGATGATGCGCTCCCACAGTTGTCAGATTTCTATAATACAGGTGTTTATGTATATAAAGATCCAGAGACGGGTGTGTTGTATGGAGTGAAGGACAATAAGACCAAGTTTTTATATACTCTGGTAAATACGAGTTCGAGCTATGCTGAAGGTACGGTACACACTTCTAATATATCGGCCTCACATGGGCTTTATGGTAATGTTAGTGGGATTTTAAATAATAATGGCGTAAAGGTTGATGGTCGCGATGATATATCTAGGCCTCAATACATAAATAATAATGGTAGTGCTTTCACTCCTCCATCGCCTAGTAATTTACAGTTTATATCTCATGTGTTGAAACCAGTCGGTCCCGATAACGGAGTACCGATGCCGGACTTCCAGTTACCCTCGGGAGACAAGGGTCTCTTTGCCATCAATGACAGCGGTGACAGCCCTTATCTGATCGAGGTCAATCCGCTGCTGGCCAACTTGGGGCAATCCGGCAACGGCATGATGGATCGCATCGATGCAGCTCTCCAGCAGCAGTTGCAGGGGTCGGGGCAACTCTCCTTCGATAGCATTTCTGGTAATGGCGGTATAACCCAGGCTAATGGTCAGAATGCGAACTGGTCGTTGCCTGGGCGTGTGATTGGCGAAGCCGCATCCCCCGATTTCCAAGACTTGAACGGCGTCAAGCCAGTCAACAATGGCCATGCCACTGTCTCTCAGCAATGGCAGCAGAGTTTGCAACAGGGCTTTGGCCCTACTGAACAGGGACCACAAGTCGGGGCTGGAGCCACAGGCGCTTCAGACCAATGGCAGCAGAGTTTGCAACAGGGTTTCAGCCCAACTGGACAAGGACCGCAAATTGCTGGGGGAAGTTCAGGGGCAACAGACCTGTGGCAACAGAGTTTGCAACAGGGTTTCAGCCCAACTGGGCAAGAGCCGCAAATTGCAGGGGGCAGCTCAGGAGTAACAAACCAATGGCAACATAGTCTGCAACAGAGCTTCAACCCCAGTGGACAGGGGCCGCATATCTCGGGTGGACATTCGGGGTCAGCTGGTCAATGGCAGCAAAGCTTGCAGGATGGTTTCACCCATGAAGGAGGTGGGCAGCAAGTTACCGGAGGGGGAGGACAAGTTGCTGGCCAATGGCAACAGAGCCTGCAAAATGGCTGGCAGGGTCAGCCCGTCAGCGGCGTGACTGTGGTGGCGCCTGGCGCCGCACAGATTAGCAGCCAGCCCACGCCTGCCGTTGTAACGGCTCCAGTGGTTGAAACCAGCCCGGTTCTGACCCAGGTCGACCAGTTCCTCGGCTCAAACTACTTCTTCGATCAGGTGAACTTCACCCCGGAGAAAGACATCAAGCTGCTCGGGGATGCGGCTTTCGATACCCGCGTTATCCGTGATGCGGTATTGGCCCAGACGGGTCGGCGCTTCATCAACAACGAGATGGGGTCTGATCTGGCTCAGATGAAGGCTCTGATCGACAACGCAGCCAAGAACCAGCGTGAGCTTGGGCTCTCTCCAGGGGTTGCCTTGAGCGCCGAGCAGGTCGCCCAACTCGGTCACAGCATGGTGTGGTGGGAGCCAGTCTGGTATCAGGGCAAGATAGTGCTCGCTCCCAAGCTCTACTTGACCGAAGCCGACAAACGCCACCTCTCCGGTAGTGTCATCACTGCCGCTAATATCGATCTGACTGCAGGAGGCATCAACAACAGCGGCACCCTGCTGGCCGATGGCACTCTATCCCTCAAGAGCGGCAGCACCCTGGTCAACCAGGGTCAGATCCAGGCCGGTGGGCGTCTCGAGCTGATTGCGAAGGGAGACATCCTCAACCAGAACCTCATCAAGG
Organism: Aeromonas tecta; assembly: GCF_000820185.1. Lineage (GTDB taxonomy): Bacteria > Pseudomonadota > Gammaproteobacteria > Enterobacterales > Aeromonadaceae > Aeromonas > Aeromonas tecta. The sequence continues at coordinate 230,483 of NZ_CDCA01000037.1, read as the reverse complement.
GGGGGAATGTCGCCATTGCCTCGTTGGACGGCTCGGTTCGTAACGAAACCCAGACCTCCCAGCGTCATGTGGATGTCAACGGTGTGCTGTCGAGTGAACTCACCGATCAGACTCGCTTCAGCCGCACCGACGTGGGGGACATCGCCCGTATCGAGTCAACGGGCAACCTCTTGCTGCAAGCCGGGCAGGACATCTCCCTGTCAGCCAGCAATCTCCTCGCGGGCCTCGACATGTCCCTCTCGGCAGGGCGGGATATCACCATTGGCAGCCTGGAGGATCGAAGCAAGTGGGAAGAGGGCCAAAACAGCTTCACCCGGGTCGAGCAGCTGATGAGTAGCCTGGATGCGGGCCGTTCATTGGCCCTCTCGGCAGATAGGGATCTGATTATCAGCGCCACCTCCCTCACGGCGAAAGGGGATGCGCTGTTGCAGGCAGGCAACGAACTCAGTTTGAAAACCGCGGATAACCAAGCCTCCTTGCATACCACTCGCCGCAATGGCTATGACATCGAGCGTCAGAGTGAAGAGGTAGGGGTCAACCTGACCGCCAACAACATAGCGCTGCGTTCGGGCGGGGATCTCAGCCTGCGCGCCGCCAGCGTACAGGCGACGGAGCAGCTATCGGCCACCGCTGGGCGAGATCTTCTGGTCGAGTCCGGTGAGACCACCGACTACCGTGAGTCTTATACCAAGGAAACAAAGAAGAAGGCGTTCAGCAAGAAGACCTCCACCACCCATGACATCGTCGAGCAACATGCCGCCCAGGCCAGCGATCTGGGTGGCCAGTATGTGCTGCTCAAGGCGCAGCAGGATATGGATATCAAGGGAAGCAATGTGGTCGGGGATCTCGGTGCTACCTTGTTGGCGGGCCGCGATATGAATATTTCCGCTGTCGATCTGTTGAGCCGCGAGATGCACTTCAGCGAAACCAAGCGCTCCGGCCTGATGGGCAGCGGCGGTCTGGGAGTCACCATCGGCAAACAGCAGCAAAGCAGCGACATGATGGGTGCCACCCTGGCCAAAGAGGGCTCCAGCGTTGGCAGCGTGCAAGGGAATGTCACCCTGCAGGCGGGTGATCAGCTGGTGGTAGCGGGCAGCGATGTCATCGCCGGCAAGGATATCCTGATGACGGGCAAGGATGTTGCGATCCTGTCCGAGCAGCAGATCATCACGCGCAAGGAGGAGTTCAAGAGCCAGCAGTCTGGCTTGACCCTGGCCTTGACAGGGGGCGCCGTCACCGCCGTACAGGCAGCCTATGATCTCGCCAAGACCAGCAAGGAGAGCAGCAACGATCGTCTGGTCGCCCTGCAAGGCACCAAGGCGGCGATGAGTGGTTACCAGGCCTGGGAGGCATTGCAATCCAGCTCGGGAGGTCCCGGGGGGGTGCCTGACGCCTCCTTCGTTGGCATCGCCATTTCGGTGGGCAACCAGCGCAGCCACTCGAGCAGCCAGAGCAGTGAGAGCAATGCCTTCACTTCCGAGGTCAACGCAGGCGGCGATGTGACCATCGTTGCCAAGGGCGATGCGGCCAATACCTCGGGTGATCTCCTGATGACAGGCAGTAGCGTCAAGGGGCAGAACGTGACCCTAGGCGCGGCCCGTGATCTGGTGTTGCAATCGGCAGTCAACAGCAGCGATAGCAAAGGCAGCAACCATAGCAGCGGCTGGAATGTGGGGCTCAGTATTGGGGTGTCCCAAGGCAGCTTCGGGATCAGCATCTTTGCCAATATGAATGCCGCCAAGGGCAAGGAGAATGGCGATTCGGATCGCTATACTGAAACCAATATCACCGCCGGCAATGTGCTGACCCTCACCTCGGGCCGTGATGCAACCCTGCTCGGGGCCATGGTCAGCGGTGACAAGGTCAATGCCGACATAGGTCGCAACCTGACTCTCACCAGCCAGCAGGATAACGATCACTATCAGAGCAAGCAGAGCAGCATAGCGGCGGGAGGCAGCTTTACCTTCGGCTCCATGTCAGGCTCTGGCTACATCAATGCCAGTCGCCAGAAGATTAACAGCGATTTTGAGAGCGTAGTGGAACAAACCGGGGTCTTTGCCGGCAAGCAGGGCTTCGATATCCGGGTCGGTGAGCATACCCAGCTCAATGGTGCCGTGCTGGCGGGCAGTGAAGACGATAGTAAGAACCGGCTCTCTACCGGCACGCTGGGCTGGAACGACCTGGTCAACCGCGCCGATTACAAGGTCGAAAGCCAGAGCATAGGCATCAGTAGCAGTGGAGGATCCAAGGAGGAGGGATTCTCAGGCAAAGGCGCAATGACAGCCGCCGCCATGCTGGGTGGTGGCAACAGTAGTGGTAGTGCCAGCTCGACCACTCATGCATCCATCAGCGCGGGTCAGATAGAGATCCGTAACGAAGAGGCGCAGCAGCAGGATCTAGTAACTCTGCACCGGGATCCGACCCAGGCTGCCAACGGCCTCTCACCCATCTTCGACAAGCAGAAAGAGCTGGAGAGAATGCAAGAGGCCCGGATGATCGGCGAAGTTGGGCAGCAGGCTACTCAATTGGTGGTGACCAAATATCTGGGAGAGGCGAACGAGAAGGCCAAGGAGGATCCCAAGTATGCCCAGAGCAAGGAGTACAAGGATCTTCAAGCGAAATGGGGGGTCGGCAGTGACTTCCAGCGGGGGATGCAGGCGGCGACAGCCGCCCTGCAAGGACTGGCCGGCGGGGATATCGCTCAGGCCGCTGCCGGTGCCGCTGCTCCTTATCTGGCTCAGTTGATTAAACAGCAAACCCCGGAGGGTCCATCTAGGGTGATGGCTCATGCCCTGGTACAGGGAGCCCTGGCCGCAGCCCAGAACAAGAACGCCATGGTCAGCGCTACCGGCGCCGCCACCGGCGAGTTGGTCGGCATGTTGGCGACTGAACTCTACCACAAAGATGCAAGCCAGCTGACAGAAGGGGAGAAGGAGACCGTCTCGACTCTGGCTACCCTCGCCGCCGGCTTGGCCGGTGGCCTGACCGGTGCTGATGGTACCGATGTGCTGGCAGGCGCCCAGACCGGCAAGACGGTGGTGGAAAATAACTCCTTAAGTGATGGTTGGCATAATATGCTTCAACCAGGAATAATGAGTTATGGGCAATCAGTAGCTTCTTATGTGAAATATGTGCAGGACAATAATCTGCCACCTGAACAGGTGTATGCAGGTTTAACTCAAATGGTAAAAGGCGATGCACCAGAAGGTACGGATATTATCAGGGCCATTCTGAGTAACAATCCCGGCTCCGATACCATAATGGCGATATTGTCTGCAGAAGATGCGAAAGATTACGCGTTGGCGCTACTGACATCGATCCCGGCAGAAAAGGCACTGTCTCTTGTCAGTAAAACAGCTAAAGTTATTGATAATAAAATCCTGATCCGTGCGGCAGAAAAAATATCGACGGCGAAGAAGGGACAGTCTACTCAGCCACGTGATTTAAATGAACAAGTCTTGTGGAATAATATTAAAGAAAGTCCATCAGGTGGGGTGAAGTTTTCAGATATGGGACTTGATTTAAATGGCGATGTTCGCTTCCCCAAATCCGCGGGTTTTGAAAAGATGACGATGTCTCATGAATTGCCTAATGGAAAGAAAATTGAAGTTCATTATCAATACAACACTGTTACAGGTAAGGCATATGATATGAAAATAGTTTCTCCTCAACGCACAACAACCAACCCAACTGATATCATTAATAATATAAAGGATGTAGTTAAATGAAAATTAAAACTGAAAAGGGTAACGCTGTCGATATTTATGGTATTTATTGGGTCATGTCAATTGATCGATCTAATACCGAAACAATTTTATTGGGCCTCCCCAAAGGTAATGGTGGTCTATCACCTTATAGAATCACTGGTGACCTAGCGGAGAAGGTAGAGTTTATTGATTCTACACTCCCTAATGGATTTGTTTATTCTAATTCCGGGGTTTATCATTGGTCACTAATAGAGGAAGGGTTGCTTGATGATCTTTTGGAATATGATGAAATAGCCTATGGTCGCTTTATCGACATTCTTAAAGATGAAGGTAAAATAGAGCAGGATTTTTTTTGAACTTTATAGGAGTAAGAAAAAATAAAGAGTGATTTTAAAAATGAAAAGTGAAGATATTATATTCTTTGCAAGGCTTATAGGTGTGTTTTTTATGTCAATATGAAGTCGGGCAACAGGCCACCCAGTTGGTGGTGAGCAAATATTTGGGAGAGGCGCATGCAGGCAACGACAGCCACCTTTGATGTGGAAGGTATCGGAAAGGTTGGCAAGAAAATATACTGGTACGACTTTAAAATGGAAGTGTTATGAAGATTGTTTTTACATCAGGCATGATATTATTTCTTGCGCTTCTAATATTGTATCAAGTACGTTTTTATGCTGAGAACAAAATAAAATCAAATGATGCGAAAGGTGTATTGATATTCATGAATAAGATTATGTATCAGTCTAGTGTATTGACTAATGCATCTGCTGTGTTCTTTCTTATATCATGCATTATGGGAATTGGGCTTTCGTGGGTGATGGGAGAGTCCTATGGCAATATCATTTCTTACTGTATTAACATGCTCGGAATAGTTTCTCTATTCCTACATTGTAGATTTCTATCAGTAAAGAACGATAAGGCAGATAGATTTGGTTTTTTAAAAGAGTTACTCTTTAGATGTGAGGTGTCTAAAAACAGCATCCTTATTTGGATGGCTAGATTGTCTTATTTAACATCAATACTTATTATGCTCTATTATGGATGGATTCTTAAGTGAGAAAGATTAATGTTATTGAATGGCAGTTGTAGGTGCAAGGCTAAGAGGCTAGCCCCAGCTCCAATCTATATGCTGACTGCGATAGAGCATCATTAAGGCCTCTGGTAGGTATGGCATATATATCTCCTCAGTGTACAACAGGCGACCTAATGGGCAGTTAAAGGAGCGATTTCAGTTGCAATGGCCAACGTGGCGTTTAGTACCTTGGTCAGTCAGGCGACAATTTCCACAATCAATAACGGTGGCAGCTTTGGTGGCAAGTGCAGGGGCATTGCAAGGGCAGGATAATACAATGGGGTGGGCGCAAAAGGCTAATGCAGCCAGCCACATCCGATCTGTTCTCCTGGGATACCTTCAACCGGGTGACGAGTCACTCAGCCGTAACCGCAGGCATTAATACCACCATCAATGGCTCCCACTTTGCGGATGCGTTTAAAGCCAGTTTGCTCTCCAATATTCAGGGGGAAGTGGGTAAGTCCACCGCCAACTGGATAGGGGATCAAGGCATTAAATTTGATGCTGCCAACAGTGCGTTGGCAGAGGCAGGGAAAATCGCTGCCCATGGGGTGACCAGCGGTGCCATTGCCGAGATCACCGGTGGCAAGTTTGCTGCGGGGGCAGCAGGTGGCGCCATGTCGGAGTTGGCCAGCAGCTGGAGTAGTCAGGTTTTCTCTAATACCGAGCACCAGGTCGCTTTGAACAAGGTACTGGGTGGTTTGGCTGCAGTGGCTGTAACTGGCGATCAAAACCAGTTTGATATCGGAGCTGAGCGGGCTGAGACGGTGTATCGGTATAACTACCTAAGTCATCCTCAAGAAAAGGAGCGTGAAAAGGATTTTGTTTCCTGTAACGGGGAAAGGCTATGCATTGTCCAGGAGGGTGCCAAATGGAATGCAATTAGTTTGTTGCAAGATAGCACCTTTGGTGCCGGTATGTTGGCAGGTGTTCCGGCAGGGATGATTGATGGTGTACAAGGGTTAGTACAACTGGGACTTAACCCCGTTCAGACGCTCACTGCACTGAAAGAACTGGTCAATAGTGGCGATATCCTTGGTACCGCGAAGGATGCAATAAAGCAGAGTTATCTGGCCCGTATTGAAGCTGCAGAGGCTGAGTATCAGAAGGCTGGTGCCAGCGGCTCGTTTAATGCGGGTATGGAGTATGGCAAACTGCTGGTCGAGGGGGCTTCGCTGGTCGCTGGGGGCGCAGGTGCAATCAAAGGCGGTGCGCTGCTGACTGAGAAAGTCACGGCCAAGTTGGTGAAGGAGGGGGGAGAAACATTGTTACCGGCGGTAGGTAAACCGGTGATGGTAACTTATCCCGATGGTATTAGCTTTCGTATTGATCAGCCAAAGCATCTGGCTACTGTAGATGGATTTACACAGAAATCAGGTATTTCTGGCGGACACAATGCGAATGTATTTTATGATGCCGCAAAAGAATACAATGTAAAGATTGTCAGCGAAACGCCTACGGGAGTGAATGGCATCACTGAGGTGAGGTATTTAATCCTGACTAAAGACCGTGCTGGGAATCTTACAGGGGAGTACAAAGTAACGCCTGAAACAAAAACTATCTATGACCCTTAAATATTTAATGATCAGAAAATGTTGGAGCTTGGGCAACAGGCTGCAGCTAAGGGCTATAAAGATGCACTAAACAGTCCTAATGGTGCCGTTAATGTTAGTGTCGATGGGATTAGTTTCAGGATATATGTTGACAAATCAACTGGAACTGTAAGAAATTATCACCCTAATTGATTTATTTCGGGAGCCGATATGAATAAAAACCTATTTGAAATGTCAGATGTGTACGCTGGTTTAGATGAAGTTATTATAGGATATTTCAATGCCATGTTTTCTGGTCGAAATTTCTTAGATGTTATTGAGCACATAGTGAAAAGACATGGTTTTAATACAGATGGCGCTTATTGTAACTTTCCAGATATGAATAGTTATGATGAAAGTGAGCATTTTGAAGGGGTTGAATTTGCCGTTGGCTATCCACCTTCTGAAGCCAAAGCAGTTATTGTTAGCGAAGAAACCTGCTATCACTACGTGCATCTTGCATGTGAACGATTCTTAAATCTGCATCCGGAACACGCATTAAAAATAAATAGTTTAATTGATAAAATACCAAAAAAAGGTACATAGATACAGCCTCGATTTATTCAGCGTAATTGATCTAACAAGGCAAGGCCATTACCGGTCTCACCCTTAATTTGATATTAACATCATCACTATTTACCGCAAATCAAACCATGCTTTATTAGCCCGTAGGCTCGATTAGCGAAGCGTAATCGGGCATTTGCGAAAATCTGCTTATCATAAAACACCGGCCTTTAGCCGGTGTTTTATATTGTCCACCAGCTATGCTGGCAAGCGGGTCGTTCAAGCAGACTCCCATCCGCCAAAATTCTGGGACACCCACCATTTTGACAGGAATATAGCGGTTTGCTTGGCTTGAGGCATCACTGCCGAGTAACTTGCCATGACCATTGCCCGTTCACGTCAAATCAGTCTGCAGGATACGCCTTACTACCATGTGGTCAGCCGCTGTGTGCGGCGGGCCTTCCTGTGCGGGGAAGATGCTTACTCGGGCCAGAGCTACGAGCTCGTCGCCAGTGGGTGGTAGACAAGCTGGGCCAGTTGTTTGTCGCGGATTTTTGCCATCGGTATCTGCACCTATGCGGTGATGATCAACCACTATCACCTGGTCCTGAAAGTGGATGCAGAGCAGGCGCAGGGGTGGAGCGAGCGGGAAGTGGCCGAGCACGTAGCAGTCGTGGTGCTCCGGAGTTGGCGCAGTGCCTGGATCACACTGAGGGAGTGGCCAATGGTTGTTCGATGGAAGAGTGCGGGAAGGCTGGCGGGACTGTTGATGACGAGCCTGGTGTCGGGTTGCGCCACCCTTGTCCCAGCCCCCATCTCGTATCTGCCGCAGGATCCGCCGCCGGGAGCCATCCCTTATGGCAAGCAGGTCTATGTGGATGATGGCCGCTGCCCGGACAGTCAGGTGAAGAAGCTGGTCGGCGGCGACGCCAAGCGGAATATCCCACGCCAAGTGGAATGTGTGCCCAGACCGCAATGATAAGTGGGCTGGAGTAGCGGAATATAGTGTAAAAAAGAGCCAAGGTAGTCGCCTTGGCTCTTTTCATATGGCTCGAAAGGGCCCCGCCGGGCTAGAAGGTGTCTCCCGGCACCCGTACCCAGCCTTCCATCAGGATGCGGGCGGAGCGCGACATCACCGCCTTGGTGACGGTCCACTCCCCATCCAGTTGCCGCGCCTCTGCACCCACCCGCAGGGTGCCTGAGGGATGACCGAAGCGCACTGCCTCGCGCTCGCCACCACCGGCGGCCGCGTTCACCAAGGTGCCCGGGATGGCCGCGGCCGTGCCGATGGCCACCGCGCAGGTGCCCATCATGGCGTGGTGCAGCTTGCCCATGGAGAGCGCCCTCACCAGCAGATCGACGTCCCCTGCCTTCACCTGTTTGCCACTGGCACTGAGGTAATCCTTCGGCTTGGCCACGAAGGCCACCTTGGGGGTGTGCTGGCGGGTGGCCGCCTCTGCCGCCGTCTTGATGAGCCCCATGCGCAGGGCGCCGGCGATGCGGATCGCCTCGAAGCGGGCCAGCGTCTCGGGATCTGTGTTGATCGCCTCGCGTAGCTCGGTGCCTTCATAGCCAATATCTTCGGCGTTGACGAACACAGTAGGGATGCCGGCGGTAATCATGGTGGCCTTCAGCACACCGATGCCGGGGACTTCCAGCTCATCTATCAAATTGCCGGTGGGGAAGAGGGCGCCGCCGTCTTCACCGTCATCTGAGGGGTCGAGAAATTCCAGCACGATCTCGGCGGCGGGGAAGGTCACCCCGTCCAGCTCGAAGTCGCCGGTCTCCTGCACCTGACCGTTGGTCACCGGCACGTGGGCGATGATGGTCTTACCGATGTTGGCCTGCCAGATCCGCACCACGCAGGTGCCGTTATCCGGGATGCGAGCTGCGTCTACCAGGCCGGCGTGGATGGCGAAGGCGCCGGCGCCGGTGGAGAGGTTGCCGCAGTTGCCGCTCCAGTCGACGAACGCCTTGTCGATGGCAATCTGGCCGTAGAGGTAGTCCACGTCGTGATCGGGCTGGCTGCTTTTAGAGAGGATCACGCACTTGGAGGTCGAAGAGGTGGCGCCCCCCATGCCGTCGATATGGGCGCTGTAGGGGTCCGGGCTGCCGATCACCCGCATGAAGAACTGGTCGCGGGTTGGGCCCGGTACCTGGCAGCGCGCTGGCAGGTCTTGCAGACGGAAAAATACACCCTTGCTGGTTCCGCCGCGCAGATAGGTGGCCGGGATTTTCACTTGGGGTTGGTGGGCCATAGAATCGTCCTGAAATGGGTGATAGACCCTTCTCCTTTGGGGAGAATGAGCCCGAAGATCAAAAGAGGGGAGAGCGCCGTATTTTCCCTCCCCAACCCTCTCCCACTGGGAGAGGGTACCTGGCCCGATATTAGCTGGCGGCCTGGTGCGCCGTTGACTCCAGGAAGTCCTGGGCGAAGCGTTGCAGCACGCCACCTGCCTCGTAGACCGAGACCTCCTCGGCGGTGTCGAGACGGCAGGTCATGGGCACCTCGACCACTTCACCGTTGCGACGAGTAATCACGAGCGCGAGATCGGTACGCGGCTTGCGCTCCCCCACCACATCGTAGGTCTCTGTGCCATCCAGCCCAAGGGTCAGGCGGGTGGTGCCCGGCTTGAACTCCAGGGGCAGCACGCCCATGCCGATCAGGTTGGTGCGGTGAATGCGCTCGAAGCCTTCCGCCGCGATCACCTCCACCCCGGCCAGCCGCACGCCCTTGGCCGCCCAGTCACGGGACGAGCCCTGACCGTAGTCGGCGCCCGCGACGATGATCAGCGGTTGCTTGCGCTCCATGTAGGTCTCGATAGCCTCCCACATCCGCATGACCCGGCCTTCCGGCTCGACACGGGCGAGGGAGCCCTTCTTCACCGCCCCGTTGACCACCGCCATCTCGTTCACCAACTGCGGGTTCGCGAAGGTGGCGCGCTGGGCGGTCAGGTGATCGCCGCGGTGCGTCGCGTAGGAGTTGAAGTCCTCCTCCGGCAGGCCCATCTTGTGCAGGTACTCCCCCGCCGCGCTGTTCATCATGATGGCGTTGGACGGCGACAGATGGTCGGTGGTGATGTTGTCAGGCAACACCGCCAGCGGCCTCATGCCCTTGAGGGTACGCTCACCGGCCAGGGCGCCTTCCCAGTAGGGGGGGCGGCGGATATAGGTGCTCTGTGGGCGCCAGTCATACAGTGGTGCCACCTTCGGACCCTGGTCTTCCTCGATGGTGAACATAGGGATATAGACCTGACGGAATTGAGAGGGCTTGACAGAGGCCTTGACCACGGCGTCGATCTCTTCATCCGATGGCCAGATGTCCTTGAGGCGGATTTCGCGCCCGTCTACCACCGCCAACACATCCTTCTCGATGTCAAAGCGGATGGTGCCGGCGATGGCGTAGGCCACCACCAGCGGCGGGGAGGCCAGGAACGCCTGCTTGGCATAGGGGTGGATGCGACCGTCGAAGTTGCGGTTGCCCGACAGCACCGCGGTGGCGTACAGATCCCGGTCGATGATCTCCTGCTGGATGATGGGATCCAGCGCACCGGACATGCCGTTGCAGGTGGTGCAGGCGAACGCCACTATGCCGAAGCCAAGTTGCTCCAGCTCCGCGTCGAGGCCGGCGTCTTTCAGGTACAGCGCCACTGTCTTGGAGCCCGGCGCCAGGGAGGATTTCACCCAGGGCTTGCGCGTCAGGCCGAGCCTGTTCGCGTTGCGGGCCAGCAAGCCTGCGGCAATCACGTTGCGCGGGTTGCTGGTGTTGGTACAGCTGGTGATGGCGGCGATGATGACGGCGCCATCCGGCAGCAGGCCATCGGCCTCCTGGGCACGGGCCTTGTCCAGATCCACGGCGATACCGCGGGAGGCCAGCTCGGCCACAGGCAGGCGGCGATGTGGGTTGGAAGGCCCCGCCAGGGTGCGCACCACAGTCGATAAATCAAAGTGCAGCACCCGCTCGTATTGGGCACCAGCCAGGGCGTCGGCCCAGAGACCGGCCTCCTTGGCGTAGGTTTCCACCAGCTTGACTTGGCTGTCGTCACGACCGGTCAGGCGAAGGTAGTCGATGGTCTGCTGATCGATGAAGAACATGGCCGCGGTAGCGCCATATTCCGGCGCCATGTTGGAGATGGTGGCGCGATCGCCCAGCGTCAGGGCGGCGGCGCCTTCGCCGCGAAACTCCAGATAGGCACCGACCACCTTCTGCTGGCGCAGGAACTCGGTCAAGGAGAGCACCACGTCGGTGGCGGTGATACCGGATTGCGGCCTGCCACTGAGCTCGACGCCGACGATCTCCGGCAGCCTCATCCAGGAGGCGCGCCCCAGCATCACGTTCTCGGCTTCGAGGCCGCCCACGCCCACGGCGATGACACCCAGGGCGTCAACGTGAGGGGTGTGGCTGTCGGTGCCGACGCAGGTGTCCGGGTAGGCGAGGCCACGGTCATTGTGAATGACCGGTGACATCTTCTCCAGGTTGATCTGGTGCATGATGCCGTTGCCCGGCTGGATCACCTCGATGTTCTTGAACGCCTGCTTGGTCCAGTTGATGAAGTGGAAGCGATCCTCGTTGCGGCGATCCTCGATGGCGCGGTTCTTCTCGAACGCCTGGGGATCAAAGCCGCCACACTCCACGGCGAGCGAGTGATCGACGATAAGCTGCACCGGCACCACAGGGTTGACCTGGGCGGGGTCACCGCCCTGATCGGCGATGGCATCGCGCAGCCCCGCCAGGTCCACCAGGGCGGTCTGGCCTAGGATGTCGTGGCACACCACCCGCGCCGGGAACCAGGGGAAGTCGCGCTCACGCTTGCCATGGACTATCTGGCCGAGGCATTCAGCGAGGATGGCCGGATCGCACTTGCGCACCAGATTCTCGGCATGCACCCGGGCCGTGTAGGAGAGCCTGTTCCAGGCGCCGGGCTGGATGGCCTCAACCGCCGCGCGGGCGTCGAAGTAATCCAGCGAAGTGCCGGGCAGCGGCTTGCGGTATTGAGCGTTTATCATCACTTGCGCTCCTGATTCTTCTCGGTGTGCACGCGGGCCGTGTAGGAGAGCCTGTCCCAGGCACCGGGCGCGATGGCGTCGACGGCGGCACGAGCGTCGAAGTAGTCAAGCGCCGTGCCGGGCAGGGGTTTACGGTATTGGCTGTTCATCACTTGCGATCCTTGAGCGGGACAAACATCAGATCTTCCGGGCCGACGTAGTTGGCGCTCGGGCGGATGATCTTGCCGTCGATGCGCTGCTCGATGACATGGGCCGACCAGCCGGAGGTGCGGGCGATGACGAACAGCGGGGTGAACATGGCGGTGGGCACCCCCATCATGTGGTAGCTGACGGCGCTGAACCAGTCCAGGTTCGGGAACATCTTCTTGATCTCCCACATGGTGGACTCCAGCCGCTCGGCGATGTTGAACATCTTGGCGTTGTGCTGCTCGGCAGAGAGCTCGCGGGCGACCTCCTTGATCACATGATTGCGCGGATCGGAGACGGTATAGACCGGGTGACCGAAGCCGATGACCACTTCCTTCTTCTCGACCCGGGCGCGGATGTCAGCCTCGGCTTCATCCGGGTTCTCGTAGCGCTTCTGGATCTCGAAGGCCACCTCGTTGGCGCCGCCATGCTTGGGCCCGCGCAGCGCGCCGATAGCGCCGGTGATACAGGAGTACATGTCGGAGCCGGTGCCGGCGATGACGCGCCCGGTGAAGGTGGAGGCGTTGAACTCGTGTTCGGCATAGAGGATGAGCGAGGTGTGCATGGCACGCACCCAGGAGGCGCGTGGCTTCTCACCGTGCAGCAGGTGCAGGAAGTGGCCGCCGATGGAGTCATCGTCGGTCTCGACTTCGATGCGCTTACCGTTGTGGCTGAAGTGGTACCAGTAGAGCAGCACAGAGCCGAGGCTCGCCATCAGCTTGTCGGCGATGTCGCGGGCGCCGGGGTGGTTGTGATCGTCCTTCTCCGGTGAGACGCAGCCCAATACCGAGACGGCGGTGCGCATCACATCCATCGGATGGGCGGAGGGGGGCAGCTGCTCCAGCGCGGTCTTGACGCCGGAGGGCAGGCCTCGCAGCGCTTTGAGTTTGGCCTTGTAGGCGGCGAGCTCGGCGATATTGGGCAGGTGGCCATGCACCAGCAGGTGGGCGATCTCTTCGAATTCGCAGGTGGTGGCGACATCGAGGATGTCATAGCCACGGTAGTGCAGATCGTTGCCGGAGAGGCCAACGGTGCACAGGGCGGTGTTGCCGGCGGCGGTGCCGGAGAGGGCCACGGACTTCTTTGGCTTGAAGACGGGGGTGACGGTGTCGGTAGTTGCGCTCATTGCTTGTCTTTCCTTATACGTGTGAGCCTGCCGGCGGCCCTCGTTGTCACAAGCAGGGCGGCCGGCGGTCTGTCATTCCATTGGGATCAGGCTTTATCACTCTTCTCCGCGGTGAAGAGGCGATCCAGGGTCTGCTCGTAGTGGTGGTAGCCGAGGAAGTCGTACAGCGCCTCCCGGGTCTGCATGGTGTCGACCACGGCGCGCTGGTGGCCATCGTGGCGCAGCTGCTGATAGACGTTGAGGGCGGCCTGGTTGGCGGCGCGGGCGGCGCTTAAGGGGTAGAGCACCATGTCGACGCCGTGATCGGCGAGGTGGCCCTTGTCAAACAGCTCGGTTTGGCCAAATTCGGTCATGTTCGCGAGGATGGGCACGCCGGCCGCCTGCTTGAACAGATCGTACTGGGGCAGCGCGGTGACGGCTTCGGCGAAGATCATGTCGGCGCCGGCGGCCACGTAAGCGGCGGCACGCTCCAGGGCGGAGTCAATTCCCTCGACGGCCAGCGCATCGGTGCGTGCCATGATGACGAAGTTGTCGTCGGTGCGGGCATCCACCGCGGCCTTGATCCTGTCCACCATCTCGGCAATGGAAACCACCGCCTTGTTCGGTCTGTGGCCGCAGCGTTTCTGGGCGACCTGATCTTCCATGTGGACAGCGGCGACGCCACCGCGCTCGAAGGCGCGGATGGTGCGGGCGATGTTGAAGGCGCCACCCCAGCCGGTGTCGATATCCACCAACAGCGGTACCTGGGTCGCGGCGGTGATGCGCTCGGCATCGATCAGCACGTCATTCATGGAGGTCATGCCGAGATCCGGCAGGCCGAAGGAGGCGTTCGCCACCCCGGCACCGGACAGGTAGATCGCCTTGAAACCGCTGCGTTCGGCCATCAGCGCCATGTAGGCGTTGATGGTACCGACGATCTGCAGGGGTTTTTCGTTGGCCAGCGCGCTGCGAAAGCGTGCTCCGGCCGAATTGGATGGGTTAGACATAGTGACTCCTTTCATGCTGCGGGTATTACCATCTCACACCACGTTGACGTTAACGTCAATCATGCTTAAGTCCAAGGTGCATCGACACCTGAGTACCGCCCACTCCGTTCGGATAACGCCATTTACTTCAAGATGATACCGCTCATCGCCCTGCGAGAGCAGCCTCTGGCGTGTTTCCGTCACGGTTGGACTGGGGCGATTCTGGCGCCTTAGCCGAGGGGGGGCAACGAATTCGAAGGGGGGTGTCATGAGATGAAAAGTGGCTGTCGCCCGATGCAAAGCGGACGTTTACGTAACCCCCTAGATTCAATCCGGACGAAGACTTTCACTCACGAACGGATTGGAGAACAGCCATGGCCAACGCCATACGCTTTTATGAAACCGGGGGCCCCGAGGTCCTGCGCTACGAAGAGGTCGCGGTCGGTGAACCGGGCCCGGGCCAGGTGCGACTGCGCCATGGCGCCGTCGGTCTGAACTATGCCGACACCTATTTTCGCAGCGGCATCTACCCCGTTGCCATGCCAAATGGCATCGGGGTCGAGGCGGCGGGCGTGGTAGACGCCATCGGCGAGGGGGTGACCCATGTCGCGGTCGGCGATCGCGTCACCTACACCGGTTTTCTCAACACCCTCGGCGCCTATGCGACCGAGCGCCTGATCCCGGCCGCGCCGCTCATCAAGCTGCCGGACAACATCGGCTTCGAGACCGCCGCCGCCATGACCATGCGTGGCCTGACGTCCGCCTACCTGATGCGCCGTCTCCACGACTTCAAACCCGGTGACAGCATCTTGCTGCATGCCGCCGCCGGCGGGGTGGGTCTCATCGTGGCCCAATGGGCCAAGCTGCTGGGCCTGACCGTGATCGGCACAGTGTCGAGCAAAGCCAAGGCCGAGGTGGCCAGGGCCCACGGTTGCGATTTCACCATCGACTACAGCCATGAAGATGTGGCCGCGCGGGTACGCGCCCTGACCGACGGTGTCGGCGTCAACGTGGTGTTCGACAGCGTCGGCAAGAGCACCTTTATAGGCTCCCTCGATTCCCTCAAGCGCCGCGGCCTGATGGTCTGCGTCGGCACGGCGTCCGGCACCATACCGCCGTTCGATCCCCAGTTGCTGGCGATGAAGGGCTCGCTCTATCTGACCCGCCCGGCGCTGGCCGACTACATTGCCGATCCGGCCGAGAAAGCCGCCCTCGCAGGCGAGTTGTTCGATCACGTGGCCAGCGGGCGGATCAAGATCGAGATCAACCAGAAGTATGCGCTGCAGGATGCGGTGCAGGCGCACCGGGATCTCGAATCGCGCAAGACCACGGGTTCATCGGTCTTCGTTATCTAAGCAGAGGCGCAAGGCATGAGGGCCGTCGTGGTCCGGGAGTTCATGCGAGGCGCATAGCGCAACAGACTTGTCATCGAGGGAGTGCATGACATGCGTGTAGAACAACTGACCTGCCATATCGGGGCCGAGCTTACCGGCGTCAACTTGGCAGATGCCGTTCATGATGAAGGGCTGTTCGCCGAGATCCGTACCCAGCTGCTCAGGCACAGGGTGCTGTTTTTGCGCAATCAGGACATCAGCCGTGCCGATCACGTGGCCTTCGCCCGCCGCTTCGGCGAGCTGGAAGATCATCCGGTGGCGGGCAGCGACCCGGACAACCCCGGCCTGGTGCGGATCTACAAGTCACCGGATGTGCCCAACGATCGCTACGAAAATGCCTGGCACACCGACGCCACCTGGCGCGAGAAGCCGCCGTTTGGCTGCGTGCTGCGCTGCGTGGAGTGCCCGCCGGTGGGGGGCGATACCCTCTGGGCCAACATGGCGGTGGCCTATGAAAAGTTGCCTGAGGAGATCAAGCAGAAGATCGCCGGTCTGCGCGCCCGCCACAGCATAGAGGCGAGCTTCGGGGCGGCCATGCCCATCGAGAAGCGCCTCGCCTTGAAGGCCCAGTTTCCGGACGCCGAGCACCCTGTGGTGCGCACGCATCCGGACACCGATGAGAAGATCCTGTTCGTCAACGCCTTTGCCACACACCTCACCAATTTCCACACCCCGGCCCATGTGCGCGTTGGGCAGGACTACAGCATGGGTGGCAGCGATCTGCTGCGCTACCTGATAAGCCAGGCCTATATCCCCGAGTACCAGGTGCGCTGGCGCTGGCAACCCAACAGCATCGCCATCTGGGACAACCGCAGCACCCAGCATTATGCCGCCATGGACTACCCGCCGAGCCATCGCAAGATGGAACGCGCCGGGATAGTGGGCGACACGCCTTACTGAGTCGTAACATCCCAGTGATACCGCTAATTTTCAATAACTTGAGGCAATAGACATGAACTTCCTTGACGGTTCTCTCTTCCCTGAAAATCAGGACAAGTTGGTTATTACCGTAGCCCCGTATGGCCCTGAGTGGTTCCCTTCCGACTATCCGGAAGACATCCCGGTGACCATGGAAGAGCAGATCCAGAAAGCGGTCGACTGCTACGAAGCGGGCGCCGCCGTACTGCACCTGCACGTGCGTGAACTGGACGGCAAGGGCTCCAAGCGCCTATCGATGTTCAACGAACTGATCGCCGGTGTGCGCAAGGCCGTGCCGGACATGATCATCCAGGTCGGCGGCTCTATTTCTTTCGCGCCGCCAGAAGATGGTGCGGCCGCCAAGTGGCTGCACGACGACACTCGGCACATGCTCGCCGAACTCGAGCCCAAACCCGACCAAGTCACTGTGACCGTCAACACCACGCAGATGAACGTGGTCGAGCAGATGGATAAGCGTGACTACGCCGGCACCTCTATGGGGACCGATACCTACGAAGCCTACCGCGAGATGATCGTGCCCTCCGGCCCTGGCTTCATCGAGGAGCACGTCAAGCGTCTGAGTGCCGCCGGCATCCAGAGTGCCTTCCAGTTTTACAACATCAACAGCTACGAGTCGGTGGAGCGCCTGATCCGCCGCGGTGTCTATAAGGGCCCGCTGGTATGCAACTGGGTGGCGATTGGCGGTGGCATGGACCAGCCACATATCTACAGCATGGCCAACTTCCTGCGCGCCATCCCCGACGGCACCATGCTGACGGTGGAAAGCTCCATGCTCAACACCCTGCCAATCAACCTGATGGGCATGGCGATGGGCCTGCACGTGCGCTGCGGTATTGAGGATAACCTCTGGACCCAGGACCGTTCCCGTAAGATGACCTCCGTCGAGCAGATCGAACAGTTGGTGCGCCTTGCCAAAGAGATCGGCCGTCCAGTTGCTAACGGTAAGGAAGCCCGCGAGATCCTAAAAATCGGTGTTTTCTATAACACGGTTGAAGAAACCCTTGCAGCCAACGGCTTCGCCCCTAATCCACAGGGCGGTCAACAGGGCTTCTTGAAGAAGTAATTGGCCTGCAGGCATAGGGTGTAATACCCACGCAGATCTGCGTGTCGGGGGGCAAGGCCACAAGCCAAGCGCCCTAAGTAAAAAGGGTCGCCACTCTGCGGATTGCGCCCCTAAGAACCTGTCCTAACTCTGTTTGCCAAAAACCGTTTGTCCTTGCACTATGCAGCACCCGGCAAACTGAGTGATGTGTCAGTAGTGGGTTTCCGGCGGCTCCGGCCACCGGTTCCCCAACCGGGTTCCAACCCCATTTGTTGTAGCGCGAGGGATTGTATGGCTACGTATCATATCGATGAGAGCGCCCCGGCCGGCGAGGTTGCCGTGCCCCGTCGCTACGCCTGGATAGTGTTTGCACTGACCTTCGGTCTGCTCATCTCCGACTATATGTCGCGTCAGGTGCTCAACGCCGTCTTCCCCATGCTCAAGGGGGAGTGGGTGCTCACGGATACCCAGCTTGGCCTGCTCAGCGGCATAGTGGCGCTGATGGTCGGGCTGCTCACCTTCCCGCTCTCCTTGCTGGCGGATCGCTTCGGCCGGGTGAAGAGCCTGGCGTTGATGGCCGCGCTCTGGAGTCTGGCGACCCTGGGCTGCGCCCTGGCCCAGAACTACGAGCAGATGTTCGTCGCCCGCTTCCTGGTCGGAGTGGGGGAGGCGGCCTATGGCAGCGTCGGCATCGCCGTGGTGGTCTCCGTCTTCCCGCGGGAGATGCGGGCCACCCTGTCGGGCGCCTTCATCTCGGGCGGCCTGTTTGGCTCCGTGCTTGGCATGGCCAGCGGGGGCGTGTTGGCCCACCTGATGGGCTGGCGCTGGGCCTTCGCCGGCATGGCGCTGTTTGGCCTGCTGCTGGCGGCGATCTATCCCCTCGTTGTCAAGGAGTCGCGCATCTCGACCCCTTGCCGCGCGTCCAGGGGCACGGCCGAGGGTCGCAATCCCTTGCGCAGCCTCTACTCCAGCCGCTCGGTGATCTCGGCCTATGTGGGCAGCGGATTGCAGCTGTTTGTTGGCGGCACCGTCATCGTCTGGATGCCGAGCTACCTCAACCGTTATTACGGCATGGAGACGGACAAGGCCGGCGCGGCGGCGGCCATCATAGTGCTGTGCAGCGGCGCCGGCATGATCCTCTGCGGCATGTTGAGCGACCGGCTGTGCAAGGCGCGCCCGGATCGCAAGATAAGCCTCGCCATCGGCTATTGCCTGGGGAGCTGCGCCCTGTTGTCGCTGGCATTTGCCCTGCCATTCGGCTTGCCCCAACTGCTGCTGATCTGCCTTGGCATGTTTATCGCCACCGGCACCTCGGGTCCTGCCGGCGCCATGGTGGCCAATCTCACCCACGCCAGCGTGCACGGCACCGCCTTTGCGACCCTGACGCTGGCCAACAACCTGCTTGGCCTCGCGCCGGGGCCCTTCATCACCGGCAAGGTGTCTGACCATATCGGTCTGGATCACGCCTTCCAGCTGGTGCCGCTGATCAGCCTCTTTGCGGCGGCGGTGTTCTTCTATGGCAAGCGTCACTACCACAAGGATGTCGCGAGACTGGAGGGCGAGATCTCAGCGCCTGTCGCCTGTGATCCCATGGCGAGCGCCTCTGTCGCGGAGGCAAGGGCATGAGTTGCGCCCCGAAGCGGGCAAACGGTTTTGACTCGATTTGCCCTGCGCCACGGCGCCGGGCAAGGACTGATACCCAGGAGACAAGGGCATGAGCAGTACCTTGAAAGTAGAGATTTACTTCGATTTTATCTGTCCCTGGTGCCTGATCGGCAAACGCCAGCTGGAGCAGGCGCTGGCCCGGTTGCATGCCGAGCGGCCCGAGTTGGTGGTGGAGCTGTGCTGGCACGGGGTGCAACTGCTGCCCTATCTGCCGGTGCAGGGAGAGGACTTCAACGATTTTTATCTGCGTCGACTCGGCGGTGAACAGGCGGTGCGCCTGCGCCAGGCCCAGGTGCAACAGGCCGCGGCGAGCGTCGGGGTGAGCCTGGACTTTGGCCGCATTGCCCGCATGCCGAACACCGCAGATGCCCATCGATTGTGGCAACGGGCCTGCCAGCTGGGCACGCCACAGCAGCAGGAAACACTGCTTGAGTCGCTTTTTTCCTGTCACTTCTTGCAAGGGGGAGACCTGAGTGACGGCAATCTGCTGCTGGGGCTCGCCGAGCAGGCGGGTTTCGCACTGGAGAGCCTGGTCAGTTGTCTGCACTGGGATGGCAGTCCCTTCTTGGGGATAGCCGAGGGCCCTGCCAGTCAGGGAGTGCCCAGTTTCGTGTTGGGAGGGGGCCTGACCCTCTCGGGGGCCCAACCGGTGGAAAAACTGCTCGTCAGCCTGCGGCTGGCGGTGGCGGCCCTGGAGACGAAAGTGAAGGGGAAGGCGCGCCTCGAGGTGCCAGCCAGCCGTGTGCCGGTACCCGGCCAGCGCGCCCTGATCGAGGCAGAGGGCAAGAGTCTGGTGCTGTTCAACATCGACGGCCAGTTTCACGCCATCGATGACAGCTGCCCTCACCAGGGGGCCTCCCTGTGCGGCGGCAAGCTGGAGGGGGAGACAATCCAGTGCCGCGCCCATGGCCTGCGTTTCAACCTGCGTACCGGTTACCTGCAGGGGTCGACCGAACTCAAGGTCGGCCGTTACCCGGTCGAGCAGGAAGGGGATCGCCTCTATATCGTCATCGAGTCGCAGGAGCTGACATCATGCACGCGCTAGCCCTGACCGACAGTTTCATGAGAATGCGCGCCTGGGTGCCTGGCATGGCGGTCAGCGTCACGGTGGCGGCGGCCGCGACCTTTCTGTCTGAACACTACGGCGCCCCTGTGCTGCTGTTTGCCCTGCTGCTCGGCATGGGGCTCAATTTCCTCTCCGCCGAGGGGGCCTGCAAGGCGGGCATCGAGTTCACGGCGCGCAGCGTGTTGCGCCTCGGTGTCGCGCTGCTGGGGATGCGCATCACCCTCGGCCAGATAGCCGAGCTTGGCTGGATGCCGGTGCTGCTGGTGGTCACTCTGGTGGTGGTCACCATCAGCCTTTCCGTCATCGCGGCCAAGCTGATGGGCTTCCAGCGCCTGTTTGGCATGCTGACCGGCGGCGCCACGGCGATCTGTGGCGCCTCCGCCGCGCTGGCCCTGGCCGCAGCCCTGCCCAATCATCCGCAAAAAGAGCGCGCCACCCTGTTCACGGTGATCGGGGTCTCGGTGCTCTCCACCTTGGCGATGATCACTTATCCGATGATTGCCCGCTTCTTCAACTTGTCACCTGTGGAATCCGGGGTCTTCCTCGGCGCCACCATCCACGACGTCGCGCAGGTGGTGGGCGCCGGTTACAGCATGTCTACCGAGACCGGGGATGTGGCGACCGTGGTCAAGTTGATGCGCGTCGCCATGCTGCTGCCGGTGATCCTGGTGGCCGCCATGATCACCCGTCGCCAGGGGGCGGATCCCACTTCCGGCAAACGGCCACCGCTGTTGCCGATGTTTGCGGTGGGCTTTCTGGTGCTGGCCTGCATCAACAGCACAGGCTGGGTGCCCGAAATCGTTCAGAGCGGGGTCAACGATCTGTCACGTTGGTGCCTGGTCATCGCCATCAGCGCCATCGGCATGAAGACCCAACTGAAAGAATTGGCCAAGGTGGGCATCAAACCCATCTTGCTGATGGTGGGGGAGACCCTCTTCCTTATCGCCTTGGTGCTGCTGCTGATGCATTGGGGTATGAAACCCTGAAGATGCGGTTTGACGCCCAATGAAGATAAACCAGTAGTAACAGCGAACTCGCCCCCGTGGCCAATGGATTAGCCGAGGTATTTATGAACAAGATCTATCCCAGTGCCGGGGCCGCTCTCGCGGATCTGGTGCAGGACGACATCACCATCGCCTCGGGCGGATTTGGCCTGTGCGGCATTCCCGAGCAGCTTATCGAGGCGCTACGAGAGAGTGGCAAGCGCGGCTTCACCATCATCAGCAACAACTGCGGGGTGGATGAATTCGGTCTGGGGCCGCTGCTCCATAGCCGCCAGATCAGCAAGATGATCTCCTCCTACGTCGGGGGCAACAAGGAGTTCGAGCGCCAGTATCTGGCAGGGGAATTGGAGCTGGAGTTCACCCCTCAAGGCACGCTGGCGGAGAAGCTGCGGGCAGGCGGCGCCGGTATCCCGGCCTTCTTCACCAAGACGGGCTACGGGACGCTGATCGCCGAGGGCAAGGAGACTCGCCAGTTCGACGGGGAGTGGTTCGTGATGGAACGCGCCCTGACCGCCGATCTGGCTCTGATCAAGGGCGCCAAGGCCGATAAGGCGGGTAACCTGATGTTCAACAAGACCGCCCGCAACTTCAACCCGCTCTGCGCCAAAGCGGGCCGGGTCTGCGTCGCCGAGGTGGAGGAGATCGTCGAGGTGGGGGATCTGGCCCCGGACGAGATCCATTTGCCCGGTATCTATGTGCAGCGGCTGGTGCTGAACCCCCATCCCGAGAAACGCGTCGAAGTGCGCACCGTCATGGAGAAAAACTGACATGCTCTGGACCCGTGAAGGTATGGCGCAATGTCTCGCTCAAGAGTCGCCAGTGGCTTCTTGTTTTCAACCGTATTCAGTAGGGAGCTAGTCATGGCCTGGACCCGTGAAGAGATGGCGCAGCGCGCCGCACAAGAATTACAGGACGGCTTCTACGTCAACCTGGGCATTGGCCTGCCGACCCTGGTGGCCAACTACATTCCCGCCGGCATGGAGGTGTGGCTGCAAAGCGAAAACGGCCTGCTCGGCATCGGCCCCTTCCCGAGCGAGGAAGAGCTGGATCCGGATCTCATCAACGCCGGCAAGCAGACCATCACCACCCTGCCTGGCAGCAGTTTCTTCGACAGCGCCGAGAGCTTTGCCATGATCCGTGGCGGCCACGTCAATTTGGCGTTGCTCGGCGCCATGCAGGTATCAGAGCGCGGCGATCTCGCCAACTGGATGATCCCGGGCATGCTGGTCAAGGGCATGGGGGGCGCCATGGATCTGGTGGCCGGAGTCAAGCGGGTGGTGGTGCTGATGGAGCACTGCGCCAAGGACGGCGCCCACAAGATCCTTTCGTGGTGCAATCTGCCGTTGACCGGGGTGGGGGTCGTGGATCGCATCATCAGCGATCTCGCCGTGCTGGACGTCACTCCGGCGGGCCTGCGCCTGGTGGAGATGGCCCCCGGTATCGACTTTGAGGTGCTGCAAGCCGCCACCGGCTGCACCATCTTGCGCTGACTCGCGTGTAGGCCGACTCGTCGGCCCTTTTTCCGGCGAAGGCGGGTGCCTGCGCCTTCTCCGCCGCTTTTATGTCGACCCCATTCTGCCGAGGCGGCTCTCCCTTCATCGGTGCCATCGATCGACCTCTTTCATCAGTCAGCAGCCAATGGCCTTCCCGAAGATGAGTCGCAATATGCGCTGCAGTTTGCCGGGTTGTGCCCCCGCCAGGGCCTGTCTGACGCTGCTTTTGACCATGCCACCGCTGGCTTTGTCATCTCCGGCAGGGGCTGTCATCAAATGAAAAGTAGCTGGCGTGCAATGGCAAGCGAACCACTGAATTGGGCCGTACATTCGGTAGCAAGAACAACACCGGGAGCCCCCGGGCGAGCGACCTCTCAGCGAGGGAGTATGCAGTTAATCGCATCCTCACCGCCAAGACGGGTCACCGCGACAAGGCATAACAATAAAGCCAACGGAAACGGCTACTAAGCAAAGAAAAACCAACAACAAATAACAGATGACGACACTCGGAGAGACTGTAATGGATTACAAGCACACGAGTCATGGTTGCCGCGCCCTGCGCCTCAGCCTGCTGGCGGTGGCCGTCTCGGCCGCCTTTATGCCAACCGTTCAGGCGGTCGAAGTGGACACGGGCAGTGAAGACTGGTCCGTCCGTTTCGATAACACCGGCAAGTTCAACTACGGTATGCGCACCGAGAGTGCCGACTCGCGCATGCTCGCCACCCCGAACAACAACGACGGTGATTACAACTTCAAGGATGCCGGTGACACCGTCGCCACCCGTTTCGATCTGTTGACCGAGCTGGACGTGGTGAACAAGGGCAACACCGGTTTTCGTATCAGCGCGGCCAGCTGGTATGACTTCGCCTACAGCGATATCGGTTCGGATGAAAACCCGTTTATCAACGGTAACAGCGCGACCTCCGGTATCGTCGGGCAGCCGCCCGTGGCAGGCAACCGCCACCTGAGCCCCTACGCCGATCGCTACTACCATGGCCCCTCCGGCGAGATCCTCGACGCCTTCGTGTTCCACAACATGGAGATCGGCAGCGAATCTCTGCTGGGCTTCAAGATTGGCCAGCACAACGTCTACTGGGGGGAGACCCTGCTCAACCCGGTGCACTCGATGAGCTACGGCCAGTCCGGCCTGGATCTCGCGAAACTCGCGGCATCCCCCGGCACCGAGGCCAAGGAGCTGTTCGTGCCGCGCAACCAGATCTCGGCCTCCTTCACCCTCAATCCCGAGTTGACCTTCGCCGCCCAGTATTTCCTGGACTGGAACGCCGCCCGTTTGCCAGAAGCCGGCACCTATTACGGCAGCTCCGATCTGGTGGGCTTCGGTGCCCAGTCCTTCCTGCTGGGTCACACCGGCGGTCCTGGCTTGGCCGGGCCGAACGGTACCCTGACCAACATCCGGCGCGGTGAGGATATCGAGCCGGGCAAGCACGGTGACTGGGGCATCATGGCGAAGTGGTCGCCCGAGGCGCTCGATGGCACCCTGGGCGCCTTCTACCGCCGCACCGCCGACATTTTGCCCCAGGCAGTACTGAATGCCCGTGGCATGACGGTGAGAGGCGCGGTGCCGCTGCCGGCCGGGGCTATTCCCAATCTGCGCAACTCGATCTCGACCACCAGCTACTCCCTGGCCTATGGCGAAGACATCGATATCTTTGGCCTCAGCCTCTCCAAGGATGTGGCCGGAGTCAGCGTCGGCAGCGATCTGAACTACCGCCACAACATGCCGCTTGCCAGCATCCCGGCGCTGCTCAGCGCCCCGGGGGCCGGCGGGCTATCCAACGGCTTCGGGGTGTTGCCTCCCCGTCAACCCGGTACCGGGGTCATCACCGATGACAGCGACGGTTACAGCGCCACCGGCGACACCCTGCACTGGACCCTAAACGGCCTGATGACCATCGCCGACACCCCGTTGTTCGATGCCGCCGCCCTGCTCGGGGAGCTCTACTACAGCAACCTGCTGAGCCTGGATGGCCACAACAAGGCGCTCTACAAGGGGGAGGACATCTATCAGGGTATCGACAAGCCGACCAAGGACAACTGGGGTCTGGCGGTCAACTTCACTCCCATCTGGTATCAGGTGTTCCCAGGCGTGGACATGAACATGCCGTTGTCGGTGAACTGGGGACTGAGCGGTATTTCCCCTGTGCAGGCCGGTGGGGCGAAAGATACCGGCAACTACGCGGTCGGCCTTGGTGCCACCATCTACAACCAATATTTCGTCGACCTGAAATACGTGGACTCCTTCGGCAAGTCTGAGGATTGCAACGACGGCGGTGCCGACGGCTCAACCCCGAACGCACTGGATGCCGCGCAGCGGACGACCTGCTACGCCGGTGGTTACTCCTCCTTCTCCGGTGGTGGTGCCACCACGGAAGACAGGGGCGCCGTCTACCTGACCCTGAAGACCACCTACTGATCCGATTAGCCAAGTGCTGGAGAACAACATGATGAGATTCGAGAAAACCCTGTTGGCTGCATCCCTCACCCTGGCCTTCATCGGCCAGGCCGAGGCGGCCGTATCCGCGAGCGAGGCGGGCAAGCTGGGCAACAGCCTCACCGCCGTGGGGGCCGAAGTGGCGGCCAGTAGCGATGGTGCCATCCCGGCCTACACCGGCGGTTTGACTCAGGCGCCCGCTGGCTTCAAGGCCGGTGACAGCATGCGCCCTGACCCTTATGCCAGCGACAAGCCGGTGCTGGTGATCGACGGCAAGAACGTGGCGCAGTACCAGAACCAGCTGACCGCCACCACGGCGGAGCTGCTCAAGCGCTACCCTGCGTTTCGCGTCGATGTCTATCCGACCCACCGTAGCGTAGTGCTGCCCCAGGCGGTGCTGGACAACACCAAGAAGAACGCGGTCAATGCCAAGACCCTGGAGGGTGGTCTGGCGGTGGACAACGTGCTGCCGGGCATTCCCTTCCCGATCCCCCAGACCGGTGCCGAGGCGATGTGGAACTTCCTGCTGCGCTATCAGGGGGTGAACATCGCGACCAAGTATGACTCCTGGAACGTCGACTCCTCGGGGACGGCGGCCCTGTCCACCACGGGCAAGGCATTCATCAACTACGCCATCTACGACGACATGTCCAAGCCCATTTCGGCCAAGGACACCTACTACCAGATGAAGCTGTACTACACCGGGCCGGCGCGCCGCGCCGGTGAGGCCATCATGCTGCGCGATGCGGCCAACCCCCTGGAGCAACCGCGCAAGGGCTGGCAGTACCTGCCTGGCCAGCGCCGGGTCAAACTGGCCCCGAACCTGGCCTATGACACCCCAAACCCTGGCACCTCTGGCGCCGGTACCTATGACGATGTGTTTGTCTTCAACGGTGCGTTGGATCGCTTCGACTGGAAGCTGGTGGGCAAGCAGGAGATGATCGTTCCTTATAACACCTACAAGGTGACCTATGAGCACGATGCCAGGGCGCTGACCACCCCGAACACCCTGTCACCGGATCTGGTGCGCTGGGAGAAGCACCGCGTCTGGGTCGTGGAAGGCTCCCTGAAGTCCGGCGAGCGCCATGTCTATGCCAAGCGCCGCTTCTATCTGGATGAAGACAGCTGGGTGGCCCTGGCGTCCGATCAGTACGATGCCCGTGATCAGCTCTACCGTGGTTCCTTCGCGTTCCTGAGCCAGAGCTACGACAAGCAGACCCCGGATGCCACCCCCTTCATGATCTATGACCTGGTGGCGGGTACTTACAACATCAATGGGGTGGTGGGCCCTTACGGCGGCATCAAGTATGGCGAGCCGCTGTCGAAGGCGCAGTGGTCGCCTGAAGCCCTTGCCGGGGCGGGTATTCGCTAGCAGTAACGGAGGACCGGTGCCTTGCCATTCCTGCATCGCACCGGGCTTCTTATATTGGCGTCGAGCCACCCTCGCGGTGCCACGACGCACTCCAATACAAGGACGTGGTATGGGGTCATTCCATAAGTTGGCGTCGCTGGTGTTTGGCGCCCTGCTGATGCAGAGCGCCGCACAGGCGTCCGATTTCGTTGATGTGCTGGACTTGCCCGCCAAGGCGAGCGTGCTGGCACAGCGTAGTCCGCTACTGGATCTCGCTTCCGCCGGGCAGCGCCTGGTGGCGGTGGGCCAGCGCGGCCATATTCTCTTTTCCGACGACGCGGGCAAGCAGTGGCAACAAGCCAGTGTGCCGGTCAGCGTCGATCTCAATGCGGTCTATTTTCCCACCCCAAGCCAAGGCTGGGCGGTAGGCGGCGATGGGGTGGTGCTGCACAGCAGGGATGCCGGTGCCACTTGGCAAAAACAGCTGGACGGTCGCCAGATAGGTGAACTGGTGTTGACGCATTACCGCGCCCTGGCCGCCGCAGAGCCGGGCAGCGAGCAGTGGCCCGCCCTGGTGGAGGAGGGGCAACGGCTGGTGGAGGAGGGGGCCGACAAGCCGCTGCTCGACGTCTGGTTCGAGAACGATAGGGTCGGTTATGTGGTCGGCGTCTTCAATCTTATCCTGCGCACCGAGGACGGTGGCCAGCACTGGACACCGCTGCAGGATCGTACCGACAACCCACAGGGTTTCCACCTCAACGCCATCAACTCCACCGGTGATGCACTCTATCTGGTCGGCGAGCAGGGGTTGCTGCGCAAGTGGGGCCCGGCGCAGCAGCGCTTCCTCGACGTGCCGAGCCCCTATGAGGGCAGCTATTTCGGCCTGATCGGCCAGCCCGGCGAGGTGATCGTCTATGGCCTGCGTGGCCATGTGTTTCGCAGCACCGATGGCGGCCAGCATTGGGCCAAACTCGACAGCGGCCTGCCCATCAGCATCAGCGCGGCGGTGCCAGATGGCAGCGGTCACTTCCGGCTGTTCACCCAGGCCGGCCATATGTTGCGCCAGAACGGCAACGACCCGCTGCAGCTGATCAAGCAGGTGGAGCCGTCGCCGGTGGCCGGTGCGGCCCTGACCGATGCCGGCACGCTGGCGCTGGTCGGTAGCCGGGGTGTGCGCACCTTGTCAGCCAAGTGACGGCCGCCGGATAACGAGAATAACGAGAGCGAGAACGCAGACATGAACAATGTGAAGCAAGAGACCATGCCGGTGATCCGCGATCTGTCGGATTTTGATCGGCGCAGTGGCAACCTGCTGGAGCGGATGGTGTTCAACCACCGCCCGCTCTTCATGCTACTCATGACCCTGGCCACCTTGGTGTTTGGCTATATGGCGACGACCCGGCTGGCGCTTGCCCCCAGCTTCGAGAAGATGATCCCCCAGAGCCAGCCCTACATCAAAAACTTCCTCGAGAACCGCCACTCCTTGCGTGGCCTCGGCAACTCGGTGCGGGTGGTGGTGGAAAACACCGAGGGTGACATCTTCGATCCCGATTACCTGGCTGTGCTCAAGCAGGTCAACGACGAGCTGTTCCTGAGCGAAGGGGTTGACCGGGTCTGGATGAAGTCGTTGTGGAGCCCGGCGGTGCGCTGGACCGAGGTGACCGAAGAGGGCTTCCAGGGTGGCCCCGTGATGCCCGACTCCTACAAGGGCTCGGCCGCCGACATCGAGCAACTGCGCCAGAACATCAACCGGGCCGGCATCGTCGGCAGCTTGGTATCGAACGACTTCAAGTCCACCATGCTGATCGTGCCCTTGCTGGACAAGGCCTCGGCCACCGGCAAGCCGCTCAACTACCATCAGTTCTCCCAGCGCATCGAACAGCTGCGCGACAAGATTGAGTTTGGCGGCGCGTCTCACAAGGCGGGGGCCGAGGGCACGGGCAAGTACAAGATCCGGGTGATCGGTTTTGCCAAGTTGGTGGGGGATCTGATCGACGGCCTCATTCAGGTGATCATGTTCTTCGGCCTGGCGGTGCTGACTTCCCTTGGCATCATCTTCCTCTATACCCGCTGCGTGCGTAGCACCTTACTCGTGGTTGGCTGCTCGCTGGTTGCCGTGGTGTGGCAGCTTGGCATCGTCGCCTGGCTCGGCTATGCCATCGACCCCTATTCGGTGCTGGTGCCCTTCCTCATCTTCGCCATCGGCGTCTCCCACGCGGCCCAGAAGATGAACGGCATCATGCAGGACATCGCCCGCGGCACCCACCGCCAGATAGCGGCCCGTTACACCTTCCGCCGGTTATTCTTGGCCGGGGTCACCGCGCTGCTCGCCGATGCGGTCGGCTTCGCGGTGCTGATGTTGATCGACATCCCGGTGATCCAGGATCTCGCCATCACCGCCAGCATCGGCGTGGCGGTGCTGATTTTTACCTCTTTGCTGCTGATGCCGGTGGCGCTCTCCTTCGTCGGGGTCGGCCGCAAGGCGGCGGAACGTGCGCTCAAGATCGACACCAATGCCGATGCCCACAAGGGTTTTGGCAAGTTGTGGGATCTGCTGGATCACTGCACCGAACGCAAGTGGGCCACCATCGTGGTACTGCTGGGGCTGGCGATGGGGATCGGCGGCTATCTGGTGAGCCTGAATCTGAAAGTCGGCGATCTGGATAGCGGGGCGCCGGAGCTGCGGGCGGATTCGCGCTACAACCGTGATAACGGCTACATCACCGGCCACTATGCGCTCTCGAGCGACTTGTTCGCGGTCATGATCAAGACGGCGCCGGAAGGCTGCCTGAACTATCAGACCCTGATCCTGGCCGACCGGCTGGCCTGGGAGCTGCAGCAGTATCCGGGGGTGCAAGCGACCTCGTCCCTGGTCAATGCGGTGCGCCAGATAACCGCTGGTACCTACGAGGGCAACCCCAAGCTTGCCAGCATCCAGCGCAACCAGAATGTGCTGAACTATGCCGCCCAGCAGGCCTCGGTCAATACCCCCGAGCTGTTCAACACCGATTGCTCGGTGATGCCGGTGATCGCTTACCTGCGGGATCACAAGGCCGAGACCCTCAATGCCGTGGTGGCCATTGCCGACAAGTTCGCCCAGGAGAACAGCACGTCGGATCGCCAGTTCCTGCTCGCCGCTGGCAGCGCGGGCATCGAGGCCGCCACCAACCTGGTGGTGCACGAGGCCAACCGCACCATGCTGCTCTACGTCTATCTGGCGGTCACCGTTTTCTGCCTCATCACCTTCCGTAGCTGGCGGGCGACCGTGGTGGCGCTGGTGCCGCTGATGCTCACCTCGGTGCTGTGCGAGGCGCTGATGGTCGCCATGGGCATCGGCGTCAAGGTCGCGACCCTGCCGGTCATTGCGCTTGGGGTCGGTATCGGGGTGGACTACGCACTCTATCTGTTGAGCGTGCAGCTGCACTATCAGCGCCAGGGCATGTCATTGACCGAGGCGTATCGCAACGCGGTGGCCTTCACCGGTCGGGTGGTGGGTCTGGTCGGTATCACTCTGGCCGCCGGCGTGGTGGGTTGGGCCTGGTCCCCCATCAAGTTCCAGGCCGACATGGGCATACTGCTCACCTTCATGTTCCTGTGGAACATGCTGGGGGCGCTCATCGGCATCCCGGCGCTGTCGTATTTCTTGCTCTCTGGCCCAAGGACGCAGACCGCCAGAGCAGGGGCGATCCGCGAGCAAGCGCCCTCGTCAGAGGCCGCCAAGGCGAACGAGAGTCAGCGACTCGCCAATGCCGATGCCCGCTAGGGAGCAAGGTATTTTGGCCGTCACGATAACCGGGTGCGGGATATGAAAAGAGAGGGAGGCTTGATGCCTCCCTCTCTTTGGTCATGAGGTCGAGAGCCTAGCCGTAAGCCAGGCTGGTGCGGGCACTCTGGGCGGCGTTGGGGACTATCTTGTGGCGGGAGCGCCAGGTGGCCGGCGGCATGCCGAACTGGGCGCTGAACCAGCGAGTGAAGGAGCTGGGCATGGAGTAGCCGAGCATGTCGGCAATGTGACCGAGGGAATAGCCTGCATTTTGCAGGTAGCGCATCACCAGATCCCGGCGCACCTCGTTGACCAACTCGCTGAAGGTGACGCCGCTCTCTTCCAGATGACGCTGCAGGGTGCGCACGTTCATCCCCAGGGTGCTGGCTATCTGATCTATGGTGGCGCGCCCCATGGGGAGCTGCAGATAAATGGTCTTGCGCACATCGACCAGCAGGGACTGCTGGGTCTCCACCAGCAAGGTGTCGAGGTACTGGCGCGCATGGCGGGCCATGGCCTGATTGGCCAGCGGATTGGGGATGTCCAGATCCGTAGACTGGCACACTATACCGTTGAATTCGCTACCAAATTCCAGCTTGCAGCCAAACAGGCGCTTGTGGATGCTGAGATCGGCTGGCGCCGCATGGGTGAAGTTGACGCTGATGGGGTGCCAGTTGTTACCGACCCCGACCTGGGCGGCGCAGAAGCGATACATGACGCCAACTGCCAGCTCGGTGGCCTGGCGCGACGGCATGGGACTGTCGGTGATGATCTCCTCGCGGATGATGACGGTCTTGCCCGCCTCCTCGATGAAGATCGCCAACGCATTGTTGAACAGCCGGATGTATTGCACCATCACCTGCAAGGCTTCGCGCAGATTGGGCTGATAGCTGAGCAGCAAGCTGACTTCACCAAAATCGGACAGCTGGCGATGCTCCGCCATCCGCAGCCCCAGGCCGTCGCAGGCACCGATACGGGCCGACAGCTCGAGCAGCTTGATGATGGCCGAGACCGGCAGACGCTGGTTGGGAACATCCAGAATGGAGGTACTGAGGCCGGCCTCTGCCAGCAGCTTGGGGGTGTTGAGGCCCAACTGACGGGCGACATCGAGATAATTGGTGAGCGTAGCGGCTCTGGCGAAGAGGGTCATAATACGGTTCCCATTACAGCGGAGCACATGCTGATCTGCTTGTTATTAACTCTTTTTTATCATTTCATTTACAAAATGAGAAGCGACTTGTGACTAGTTAATTAGTCATGTGCTTCATCTGAAAACCACTGTGCCGGGCGCTGCGCTGGCCCCTCATCAGCCACTGCGTGGTGGCTGTGTTGTCGCAAAATGATAAGCCCATGACACCCAAGGTAAAGCAATGTGCCGCCGGGCACCTTACTGTGTCCCTCAAGGTGCTTGGCCCTCGCCGAGCAGATGAGAGACGAGGGAGTGACATGGAGAAATTACACACTAGGGCGACGGTGTTGATCGTGCCTGGCCTGCGTGATCATGTGGCGGATCATTGGCAGACACTGCTTGAGGCTCGCCTGGCCAGGGTGCATTCGGTAGCGCCGTTAACCGAAGACAAGCTGAACTGTCAGGCCAGGGTCGATGCCATTCAACAGGCGCTTGCTGGCATCGACGGGCCGGTGATCCTGGTCGCCCACAGTGCCGGGGTCTTGATGGCGGTGCATTGGGCCGCGACGCATCGCCGCCCTATCCTGGGTGCGCTGCTGGTTACGCCCCCGGATCTCGATGCTCCCTGGCCGTCTTACTACCCCAGCCCGCAAGCCATGCACGGCGGAGGCTGGATCCCGCTGCCACGCACGCAGCTCCCATTTGCCAGCTTGGTCGCCATGAGCCGCAACGATCCCCTTGCCAGTCAGGACGCCGTGCGCGCCATGGCCCTCGACTGGGGGAGTGAGCTGGTCGATATCGGGGAGGTGGGTCATCTCAACCCGGCGAGCGGGTTCGGTCCCTGGCCCGAGGCGGAGGCATTGCTGCGGCGTCTCGATATCTGACACCGACGATCCGCTATCGTGCTATCCCATGTAAGGCGTCGGCCGCGAGTACACAGGGGGATGGATGTCCCCGTCATCCCATCGAGCAGATGGACACAAGGAGTGAATATGGTGAAGACCCGGATCATACCGCCAGCGCAGGGAGCCCATGCTTATCCCTTGCTGATCAAGAGCCTGCTGATGTCCGGGGTGCGCTATCACCCCACGCAGCAGATAGTCTATGCCGACAGATTGCGTTACGACTATCGCACCCTCAACCAGCGGATCCAGCGCTTGGCGAACATGCTGACCGCCGCCGGGGTCGGCCCCGGTGACACTGTCGCCCTGCTGGACTGGGACAGTCACCGCTCCCTTGAGTGCTTCTTCGCGGTGCCCATGATCGGGGCCGTGCTGCACACGGTCAACGTGCGCTTCTCGCCGGAGCAGATCGCCTACACCATGCACCACGCCGAGGATAAGCTGGTGCTGGTGCACGATGACTTCTTGCCGATCCTCGAATCCATTGATGATCAGCTGCCGACGGTCAGGGGCTATATCCAGCTCACCGATGACGAGGCGCCAGTGACCAGCCTGCCCAGCCTGGGCGAGTATGAAGCGCTGCTGGCGGCGGCAGACGACCACTATGGCTTCCCCGATTTTGATGAGCAGTCGGTGGCCACCTTGTTCTACACCACGGGCACCACCGGAGATCCCAAGGGGGTCTACTTCAGCCATCGCCAGCTGGTGCTGCATACCCTCAACGAACTGGGCACCCTGGCGGCTCATACGGGACAGGCATTGCTGCAGTCGGGCGACGTCTATATGCCGATCACGCCGATGTTCCACGTCCACGCCTGGGGCGTGCCCTATGTGGCGACCATGCTCGGGGTGAAACAGGTCTATCCTGGCCGCTACGAGCCCAACAAGCTGGTTCGACTCTACCTGGAGGAGGGCGTGACCTTCTCTCATTGCGTGCCAACCATCTTGCAGATGATCCTCGATTGCGAGGAGGCGAAGCAGCGCTCGCTCATCGGCTGGAAGATGCTGCTGGGGGGCAGTGCACTGCCACTGGGTCTTGCCACCCAGGCACACCAAAAGGGGATCCTGATCCATGCCGGTTACGGCATGTCGGAGACCTGCCCGCTGCTGTGTGTGGGGCACTTGAGCGACGCCGAGTTGGCGCTGCCCATGGACGAGCAGTTGCCCCTGCGGATCCGCACCGGCACCCCGATCCCGCTGGTGGACTTGCGCATCATAGACGCGGAGGGCAAGGAGGTCGCTCATGATGGCCAATCCATGGGGGAGATAGTGGTGCGGGCACCCTGGTTGACCCAAGGCTATCTGAAAGAGCCGGAGAAGGGCGCCGAGCTTTGGCAGGGCGGCTGGCTGCACACCGGCGATGTAGCCTCCATCACGCCGCTGGGCACGGTGGAGATCAAGGATCGTATCAAGGATGTGATCAAGACGGGGGGAGAGTGGATAAGCTCTCTCGCGCTGGAGAATCTCATCAGTGCCCACGCTGCTGTGCATGCGGTGGCCGTGGTGGGGATCCCGGATGAGCAGTGGGGAGAGCGCCCCTTGGCGCTGGTGGTCTGCAAGGAGGGGAACAATCTGGATCAGCAAGCCATCGCTGCGCACCTGCAGCACTTTGTCGACAGCGGCCGTATCAATCGCTGGGCGATCCCGCGTCAGATCCGAGTCGTACAGGAGATCCCCAAGACCAGTGTCGGCAAGGTCAACAAGAGGCTGATCCGGGAGCAAGAAATGCATGTTGTGAGCAAAAATTGAGCGCTACGTCATGAAATGAAGCCCTGGACTCTCAACCTCACCCACCGGGTGAGGGGCATGGATTGCCGGGGGAAAGGGGCTTGACTACGCTAATTGAGTTTTCACATAAAAGGCGGGCGCGATGAGCAAGACGCAGGTACATCTCATTGATGAGGAAGTCGATTTTTCAGCCAATGAGCAGTTGGTGTCCACCACGGATATGCGGGGTGTCATCACCTACGCGAATGACAATTTTTGCAGGGTGGCAGGTTACAGTCCGGCGGAAATGATCGGCCAGCATCACAACATGGTGCGCCACCCTGACATGCCCAAGGCTGCCTTTGCCGATCTCTGGGGCAAGCTGAAACAGGGCAAGCCCTGGCGCGGCATGGTCAAGAATCGTTGCAAGGATGGCCGTTACTACTGGGTGGATGCCTATGTGACGCCCATCTTCGAGCAGGGCAAGATCAGTGGTTATCAGTCGGTACGCAGCCGCGCCGAACCGGAACTGAAAGCCATCGCGACGCGCACCTATGCCAGATTGAGGTCGCATGAGCGAGGGGAGCGCAAGGCCGGTGTTGCCCTCGGGCAGGGAGTGCGCCATGGGGTGGCCATCCTCGGGCTGGTGTTGATGCTGGGGGGCGGTACCTATCTATGGGGCACTTGGGCTCCGCTGTGCATGCTGTTGCCGCTGGCCTGGTTCATCCTGCTCTATCGCCATGACCTTATCAGCACCCCGCGTTACCTGCGTCAGCTGGCCCATGAGTATGACAGCCTGACCCGGCTCATTTACTCGGGCAATGAGCCCAATGCCATCGCGGATTTCCACATCAAATTGTTGCAGGCCAGGATCCGGACCGTGCTTGGACGAGTGGACGATGCGACCCTCTCCCTGCAAGACCTTGCCGTTCACCTCAAAACGGCTTCCAGCGAGGCGAGTGCCGACATCGTCGAGCAGGACATCCAGACCCAGCAGGTGGCGGCGGCTATCACCGAGATGGCGGCAACGGCCCATGAGATAGCCCGCAATATCGAGGAGACGGATAGCCAGATAGCCCAGGCCAAGGAGCATTGCCAGCATACTGACAGGCAGCTGGAGGATACCCAACTGCGCATCACCGAGCTGGCCGCCCAGGCCGAGCATGCCTTCAGCGCGGCGGTGGCGCTGGCCGATGAGTCGGATCGGATTGGGGTCTTGATGAACGAGATCCAGGGCATTGCGGATCAGACCAATCTGCTAGCACTCAACGCGGCCATTGAGGCCGCCCGCGCCGGTGAACAGGGCCGGGGTTTTGCGGTGGTGGCCGATGAGGTGCGCACCCTGTCTACCCGTACCCACAGGGCGACCGAGCAGATCCAGGGGAGCATAGGGCAGATCCAGCGCACCCTGAACGACTGGAAGGGGATGATGCAACAGAACCTGCAGCAGACCCAGTCTTGCGTAACCCTGACCCGGCAGGGCTCGGACAGCCTGCATCAGGTGTTGACGGAGATAGAGCAGGTGGTGGCGCTGTCGACCCAGATCTCGGCCGCGGCCGGGCAGCAGCAGGCGGTGGTCGAGGACATCAGCCAGAACGTCAATGTCATCTCCCAGCACTCGCACACCAACAGCAACAAGATGAAGGTCGTCAATGAGTCGAGCGATATCCTGCTCACCAAGGCGCGGCAACTCAAATCCCTGGGGCAGACATTCGGCTGAGCCCGATGATTGTCTCCAATACAACAAGGCCACCTCAGGGTGGCCTTGTTGTATTGGGAGGAGGGGTTTCTGTGATCAACCCTGTGTGATCAACTCTCTGTGATCAACCCAGGGTGCGATGCTTCTCCAGTACGATTCCCTTGTCACCATACATGGCCTGATCGGCGTGAATGAGCCACTGCTCCGCATTCCAGTTGGCCTGATAGGGGCTGACCCCCACGCTGATCCCGATTGACAGCGGGTGGCCCTGAACCACGAAGGGGCGGAGGATGGCTTGCCGGATCACCTCGGCCACGTCCTCGGCTTGCTGGCGGTTGTGATGGGGCAGCAACAGCACAAACTCATCGCCCGCCAGTCTGGCGAAGAAGCGTTGATAGCCGAGACTCTGATTGATGCGCTCCGCCAGTTGGCAGAGCAGGGCATCGCCACAGCTGTGGCCGTAACTGTCGTTGACCTGTTTGAAATTGTCGAGATCGCAAAACAGCAGGCAGCCGGGCTCGGGGCTGTTGATCTGCAGCTCCAGCTGCTCCATGAGGCTCAGGCGGTTGGGCAGGCCGGTGAGTGGATCCTGGCGGGCCAGCTGCAATATCTCTTGCTCTCGCAGCTTGCGCAGGGCAACTTCCCGGTTCAGACGCTCGTTGCTGATCAGCAGGTAGATGCTCAACAGCAGGATGAGGGCGCCTACCGCCAGGCTCAGGAAAAACCAGGGGCGCCAGAATGTCCACTGCTCCGAGGGGGCTTTATAGAGAAAATCGGTCAGCGGCAAGGGTCTGGGGATGAGGCCGATCTCCGTCAGCTGCGCCATGATGTGGGCGAAGCGGTCCGGGTTCATATACCCGATCTCCACATAGAGCGGCTGGATCATCTCCTTGCTCATCTGCAGCTCGTATTCCATGTGCGCCTGGCTGCGGTTGACTCCATATTCCTTGCGTAGCAGGGCGATCGCCTCCGCCGGGTGAGAGAGAGCGTATCGCCACCCCTTGAGGCTGGCGGCGCGAAAACGCTCAACCCGCCCCAGGTTGGCCTGCTCTTGCGCCTGGGTCGTGAACAGGATGTCGCTGTAAAAATCGATGCCGTAGTTGCGGGG
Source organism: Aeromonas tecta (assembly GCF_000820185.1). Lineage (GTDB taxonomy): Bacteria > Pseudomonadota > Gammaproteobacteria > Enterobacterales > Aeromonadaceae > Aeromonas > Aeromonas tecta. Next base: position 193,610 of record NZ_CDCA01000037.1, on the reverse strand, counting down.
GTTGATGATGGATACAGCTATGCCCCGCTCTTCCAGATAGAAAGGCTCGTTGCTGATATAGGCGTTGAAGATATCGACGCGATTCGCGACCAGATCGTCGATATTGACCGAGGTGGGCACGGGAATGAGTTCGCGCTCGTGCAGCCCCTGGTAGTAGAGGGTGGCGAGCAGTTCGGCATCCTGATGGCCGGGGAACATCATGATCCGTTTGCCCCGCATGTCTGCAACGGTGAGAATGCCGCTGTCACGACGGGCCAGGAACACGGAAGGTGAATGCTGATAGACGCTGGCGAGCGCCAGCAAAGGCTGGCCGCTGGCGTAACTGGTCAACACTTCGGTGTTGCCGACGCCAAAATCGGCGCGCCCGGCCAGTACCTCCTGTACCGGGCTGATGCCCTTGCCGCCTGGTCTTATCTCGACGTCCAGTCCTGCATCGGCATAGAAGCCCTTGGCCTTGGCCATGTGGTAGCCCACAAACTGGGGCTGATGCAGCCAGCGCAGTTGCAATACCACCCGATCAGGCGCCTCATGCGAGCGATCACTGGCCAGGAGTAGAGGAGGGGTACTGGCGACCAGCAGTAGCAGCCAAAATAAGCATCTCTTCATCCGTGTGATTCTTGTGCTGAGGGTCCATGGGGTGTGGCCAGGCGGCCCGTTCACAACTTATTAATAAAGTTATTCTAAAGGGTTCTCGATGTACCGGATACTGTCGCAACACAAAGATTTCATAGTGATTAACAAAGGGCCTGGCCTGGGTATGCATGATGAGGCGGGGGAGGCTGGGCTGGTTAATCGGGTGCGGATTGAAACCGGGTTGGAACTCTACCCCGTGCATCGGCTCGACAAGATGACCTCGGGGTTGCTGTTGTTGGCTCGCACCCCTGTGGCAAACCGGGCCCTTAGCATGGCGTTCGCCGAGCGGCGGGTGAGCAAGCAGTATCTGGCACTCTCCGATCGCAAGCCGAAGAAGAAGCAGGGCTGGGTCAAAGGGGACATGCAAAAAGGGCGAGGCGGCAGCTGGATGCTGGCGCGAACCCTGGACAACCCCGCCATCAGCTGGTTTGACTCCTGCCCGGTGCGCGAGGGACTGCGGCTCTATCGCATCAAGCCCCAGACCGGCAAGACCCACCAGATCCGGGTCGCGCTCAAGAGCATAGGGGCGCCGATCCTGGGGGACGAGCGCTATGGCGGCACCCCGGCGGATCGTGGCTACTTGCATGCCTGGCGGCTGAGTTTCACCCTGGCGGATGAGTCGTTTGACTTCATCTGCCCCCCCGAACAGGGGGACGAATTTGTCACTCCCGAGTTGCTGGCCGCGGTCTCCGGGTTGAGCGAATGAGCAAGGAGCAGGAGATGGCGCCGAATGGTTGGATCCTGGCGGACTTTGACGACACATTGGCGCCGGATGACAGTCATGCCGGCCTGCTGCGCTATATCTTGCGCCGCCGTCTCTGGCCGCTGTTGCTGTGGCCTCTTATCGCACTGGGGGGCGTAATCTATCTGCTGCCTGCCCAGCGGCGGCGGGGCATTTCGCTGATCTGGTGGGTCATCACCCTCGGGCTCTCGCCCCTTGGTTGGCGCAAGTTGGTGCGGGGCTATTGCCGTACCCGGCCGGGGCTCTATCGGGAGGCGCGCACCTTGCTGGTGGCAGAGGGGGAGCGCTGCTGGGTGCTATCGGCCAGCCCCCGCGCCCTGGTGCGGGGTCAGCTCTATCAGCAACTCTCCACCATGCCTCACCGAGTGATCGGCTCGCGGATGCACTATCGCCGTGGCGGGCTGATGCCGCGTTTCTACTGCCATGGGCAGCACAAGATCCTGCCGGAGATCCTGGCGATTAAGCCAGTCCTTGCCCTGAGTGACAGCCTGCACGATCTGCCGCTGCTAGCACTGGGGGAGCAGGCCTGGCTCATCAACCCGACTCCGGCTCGCTTGCAAAAAGTGCAGCAGAGGTTGCCGCATATCGCGCCCAAATACTGGCAACTGTAAGCCCAGGCTGACAGCCCTGCGGACCGCCATCGGCGGATCCGCAGGGCTGCACCTTGCGCGTCACATTTCATTTACATCCTTGCAGGGAAAACTCGAAAAACTATCGTTCATCCGCCTCTTCTCTTCTGCGCTCGCGCTGCCTCTAATGAAACAAGTTGATAACAATCATTCCCCCAAGGGGGATCTCATCGGCTTGACCATGGCCGCTGCAACAGGGCAGCGCCGCAAGGAGCGCATCATGACGACCACTTCCTCTTCCCGTTCTCACACCCTCAATCCCCTCGGTACCGACGGTTTCGAATTCGTCGAGTACACGGCGCCGGACGCCAAAGGCATCGCCGCCCTCAAGGCGTTGTTCGTTTCTCTGGGCTTTGCCGAGGTGGCGCAGCACAAACACAAGCAGTGCTGGCTCTATCGTCAGGGTGACATCAACTTCGTGGTCAACGCCGAGCCCCACTCCCAGGCGGAGCAGTTCGCCAGCCTGCACGGACCGAGCGTCTGCGGCATGGCGTTTCGGGTGAGCGATGCGGGCCTTGCCCAGCAATATGCCATCGGCAAGGGGGCCAAGCCCTTTGTCGGCAAGATAGGACCCATGGAGCTCAATATCCCGGCCATCTATGGCATCGGTGAGAGCACGCTCTCCTTTGTCGACAGATACGGTGACAAGGGCTCCATCTATGACGTGGACTTCGTGTTCTACCCCGATTGGCAAGCGCGCATGGCCGAGGTGGATGCCGGGCTCTACGAGATCGATCACCTGACCCACAACGTGCAGCGCGGCAACATGGATGTCTGGTCGAACTTCTACGAGCGGATCGGCAATTTTCGCGAAATTCGCTACTTCGACATCGAGGGCAAGCTGACCGGCCTGCATTCCCGTGCCATGACGGCTCCCTGCGGCAAGATCCGCATCCCCATCAACGAATCCTCCGACGACAAGTCGCAGATCGAGGAGTACCTGCGCCAGTACAAAGGGGAGGGGATCCAGCACATCGCCCTCGCATCCAGCGACATCTACCAGACCATCCGCACCCTGCGCGGCCGTGGCACCGGCTTTATGCCGACCCCGGACACCTACTATGAGCAGGTGAATAACCGGGTCGAGGGCCATCAGGAAGATCTGGAGGCGCTCAAGGCGCTGCGCATCCTGATCGACGGCTCGCCGACCAAGGACGGCATCCTGCTGCAGATCTTCACCGACACCGTCATCGGCCCGGTGTTCTTCGAAATCATCCAGCGCAAGGGTAACGAGGGCTTTGGCGAGGGTAACTTCCAGGCATTGTTCGAATCCATCGAGCTCGACCAGATCCGCCGTGGTGTGCTTCATGATGCATAAGTCTTCGACCAGGTGTCAGGATCAGGCCATTCGCTATTTTGCAGGAGGTTGCCATGCGCAACTGGATTAGCTTTCCCCACCGGGAGGGGACCCATTCCCGCCAGGCCCACGCCGACTTGCCCGAACAGGCCATCTACGAGCGCGAACTCGGGCGCTCCGGTTTCTTCGGCCCGGCCACCCACATGCACCACAAACATGCCCCCACCGACTGGGTGGGTTGGGAAGGGCCGCTGCGACCCAGGGCCTTTGATCTCAACGGCCTCAAGGAGGAGATAAGCTCCCTCTCCCCCTGGGTGATGCCGGACATTCTGCACAACGCCCACTGCCGCTATCGGGTATGGCGCCTGTCGGAAACCATGCCGTTTCTGGTGCGCAACGCCGATGGCGACGAGCTGCTGTTTATCCACGAGGGGCGCGGCGAGTTCTATTGCGACTACGGCCATCTGAGTGTGCGAGACGGGGACTATGTGGTGATCCCCCGTGGCACAATGTGGCGCATCGAGCCAACAGAACCGCTGTTTATCCTGATGATCGAGGCGACAAACGACAGTTATCAGCTGCCGGACAAGGGGCTGGTGGGCAATCATGCCATCTTCGATCCCGCGGCGCTGGATGTGCCCGCCATCGATGACACCTTCCTGGCCCAGCAGGACGAGAACCCTTGGTCGCTGCAGATCAAGCGCCACCACCAGGTCTCGGTCGTCACCTGGCCGTTCAACCCGCTCGATGCCCAGGGTTGGCACGGGGACTTGTGCGTGGTGCGCCTCAACTGGCGCGATATCCGCCCGCTGATGAGCCACCGCTACCACCTGCCGCCCTCGGCTCACTCTACTTTCGTGGCGAGTCGTTTCGTGGTCTGCACCTTCGTACCGCGCCCCATCGAGAGCGATCCGGGTGCGCTGCGGGTGCCCTTCTACCACAGCAACGACGATTTTGACGAGGTGCTGTTCTACCACGCTGGCGACTTCTTCAGCCGGGACAACATAGAGCGGGGCATGGTCACCTTCCATCCCGCCGGCTTCACCCACGGCCCCCATCCCAAGGCATTCGCGGCCGGCCGCGCCCACGCCAAGCAGTTCACCGACGAGGTGGCGGTGATGCTCGATACCCGCGATGCCCTGAACGTCGGCAGCCTGTGCGAGGGGGTGGAGAATCCCCGTTACGTCAACAGCTGGCTGCGCCCCGAACTCGCCCAAAGCGGTAAATAAGGATCTGTCATGAAACTCGCAACATTGAATAACGGCAAGCGCGATGGCGCCCTGGTGGTGGTCAGCCGGGATCTGGCCCGCGCCGTGTCGGTGGCGGACATCGCCCCGACCCTGCAAGGGGCGCTGGACGAGTGGGCCGATACGGCGCCACGATTGGCAGCGATCTACGCGGCCCTCAACGAGGATGGCTGTGCCGATGCCTTCCCGTTCGACGAGGCTGCCTGCCTCTCACCCTTGCCTCGCGCCTACCAGTGGGCCGATGGCAGCGCCTACGTCAACCACGTGGAGCTGGTGCGCAAGGCGCGCGGCGCCGAGATGCCGGGCAGTTTCTGGCACGATCCCCTGATGTATCAGGGGGGCTCTGACCGCTTCCTGGCACCGCGTGGCCCCATCGTGATGGAGACGGAGGAGTGGGGCATCGACTTTGAATCCGAGGTGGCCATCATCACCGACGATGTGCCCATGGGGGTGAGCCCGGAAGCTGCCGCTAGCCACGTCAAGCTGTTGATGCTGGTCAACGATGTCAGCCTGCGCAACCTTATCCCGGGGGAGCTTGCCAAGGGCTTTGGCTTCTTCCAGTCCAAGCCCTCAAGCAGCTTCTCGCCGGTGGCCATCACCCCGGACGAGCTCGGTCAGGATTGGCAAGATGGCAAGGTGCATCTGCCGCTCATGACGCACCTCAACGGCGCCCTGTTTGGCGCTCCCAATGCGGGGGTGGACATGACCTTCAACTTCTTCGAGCTGATTGCCCACGCCGCCAAGACCCGGCCGCTCGGGGCGGGTTGCATCATCGGCTCTGGCACCGTCTCCAATTACGACAGAAGTGCCGGTTCTTCCTGCCTCGCCGAGCTGCGCATGCTGGAAATTATCGAGTCGGGTCAGGCCACTACACCCTTCCTGCGCTTTGGTGATACAGTGTCCATCGCGATGCAGGATCGCAACGGGATGAGTCTGTTTGGCACCATTTTGCAGCGCGTCGCGCAAACGGAGGCCAGCCAGACGAGCTAGGAAGCCTGGGCCGGCGACAGGGCCGGCAGGCGACACGGCAGGTGGCACACACCTGCCATCACAGGGACAGAATATGCTGCAGTTGTTTGGATATTGGCGTTCATCGGCCAGTTTTCGGGTGCGACTGGTGTTGCAACTGAAAGGACTCAGTTATGAGCAGCACCCGGTGCATCTGGGCAAGGGCGAGCAGAAAGAGAAAGCCTATCGTCGGCTCAATCCCCAGGGGCTGGTGCCTTTTCTCATCGATGGGGAGGTGCAGCTGGGGCAGTCGGTCGCCATCATGGAATACCTCGACGAGACCTATCCCGCCTATCCGCTGATGCCGTCGGCGGCGCTGGAGCGGGCCAGGGTACGCCAGATAGTCAATATGATCGCCTGCGACATCCACCCTTTGAACAACCTGCGGGTGCTCAACTATCTGGAGCAGTCGTTGGGGCAGGGCAAGACGACCCGTGATACCTGGTATCGCCACTGGATTGACGAGACCTTCACCGCCCTCGAGCAGCTATTGATGACCACCGCCGGTGTCTATTGCGTCGGCAACGAGGTGACTCTGGCGGATTGCATGCTGGTGCCCCAGGTCTACAACGCTCACCGCTTCAATATGACCCTGGACGATTACCCTACCATCGCCCGCATCGTCGCCAACTGCGAACAGTTGCAGGCCTTTATTCAGGCGGCCCCCGCCAACCAGCCGGATGCGCAAGCCTGAGATTGTGTGTGCAGGTTGGGCGTGGTAACACCAGCCCAACCTGCAGTATTCCATACTGCCGACCTCTCTTGTATTACCCTCCTATGGCGTTCCGTTGCACCCATACAGCCTAAATCCGGGCCGCTCACTCAATCGCTGGTAATAGTCGCTCACCGCCGGCAGTGGTGGACGGTCAAATGGCGTTTCCAGCCAGCGGTTGACGGAAAGACCGATGGGAATGTCGGCGAGTGAGAAGTGACTCCCTGCCACATAAGCGCCGGTTGATTGGAGATGCCGGTCCAGGATCTGCATGTATCTGGACCAATCCGCGCAACCTGCGCTGAGTGCTCGGCTGTCCTGATGCAAGGGGGAGAGCCTCACCAGCGACATGAAGGCGTAGCTCCAGGAGCGGTTCAAGTCTGACGATTGCCAATCTATCCATTGATCGACCCCGGCCCTCGCACGTGCCTCGGTGGGATAGAGGGCTCCGTCGCCGTAGCGCGTGGCCAGGTAGCGGATGATGGAATTCGATTCCCACAGGATGAAGTCACCATCCTGAATGACTGGCACCATGGCGTTGGGATTCATCGCCAGGAATTCGGGGGTATCGGTGGGTTTGAAACCAGAGCCCCACTCCTCTCGCTCGAAAGGCAGGTTCAGCTCGGAGCAGGTCCAGAGCACCTTGCGCACATTGATTGACGAGGCCTTGCCCAATATCCGTAACATCTCATCGTCCTTGTGTAGAAAACCGGGGATCCATCGAGGAAGCGTCTCATCGCGCAAGGGGATAAATCAATGGCTACGAATGATGGCTACCAGCCCCAAGATACCGGGATCCTGTGTTCAGCCCCAGGAGCAATGACGGCATACACAATCAGGGCTCCCTCGGTCGAGGAGCCCTGATTTATGGTTGTTTAGCCGCGGGCCGTCTTGGGCTGGAAGAAGGCGATAAACTTGCCGAACTTCTCCTCGTCGTAGCTCTTGCCCTTCTCGAGCAGCCCGGTATTGAACGACTCCAGCAGCTTGCCCTTGTCATTCAACACATAGAAGTGGGGGACGCCCAGGTACTCGGGATAGCGTTTCAAGAAAGGCTCGTTCTTGTTCTCCTTGCTGACGTTCACCTTGACCACCACGAAGGTCTGGTTGAACTGGCTGGCAAGTTGGGGCTCCCTGTCCAGAAACTGGTTCATCTCCTGGCACCAGCTGCACCACTCGCCACCCACCAGCAGCAACACCTTCTTGCCCTCCTGCTCGGCCCTCACGCTGGCGGCAGCGAGATCGCTGACCGGATCCCGCTGCTCGTCATAACCCTGGCTGTAGTCGGGCAGCCCCTTGGCCCAGAGGTGGTCGGCCGCCTGAGCCGTCCCATTGAACAGCGCGGTGCCCAGCATCAGGGGCAGTAACAGTCGTTTCATGGTCTCTTCCTTGTGTCGTAATGGGTTGCTTCCGAGCTGCAACAATGTGACACGAACGAACCCCGTCACCAAGGGTCAGGATGAGCTGGGATATGCAAAGATCGGTATTGTTAAGCCACGAAGACGCACATGAAGAAGACGCGCATGAAAAAGCCCCTCGCTGGGAGGGGCTTGGTGATCTCGATGGGAGATGAGGGGCTTAGTAGCCTTGCTGGTGGACGTCCATCACGGCGCGGCCGGACGGGTCGGCCATCTCTTTGAATTTGGCATCCCATTCGAGCGCGGTCGGGGTGGAGCAGGCGACCGACTTGCCGTAAGGCACGGTGCGGGCGGCGGCTTCCAGCGGGAAGTGCTCGTCGAAGATGGCGCGATAGTAGTAGGCCTCCTTGGTGAGCGGGGTGTTGATGGGGAAGCGGAACGCGGCCGCCTCAAACATCTGATCCGTCACCTCGACCTCGACCATGGCTTTGAGGCTGTCAATCCAGGAGTAGCCCACGCCATCGGAGAACTGCTCCTTCTGGCGCCAGGCCACCTCGTGGGGCAGCAGCTCCTCAAAGGCTTCCCGCAGGATATGCTTCTCGATCTTGCCCTTGCCACACATCTTGTCGGCAGGCTGCAGGCGCATGGCCACATCCATGAACTCTTTGTCAAGGAAGGGCACGCGGCCCTCCACGCCCCAGGCGGCCATGGACTTGTTGGCCCGCAGGCAGTCATACAGATGCAGGGAGGCGAGCTTGCGCACGTTCTCCTCGTGGAACTCTTTGGCGTTCGGCGCCTTGTGGAAGTAAAGATAACCGCCAAACAGCTCGTCCGAACCCTCGCCGGACAGCACCATCTTGATGCCCATCGCCTTGATATAGCGGGCCATCAGGTACATCGGTGTGGAGGCGCGGATGGTGGTGACGTCATAGGTCTCGAGGTGATAGATGACGTCCCGCAGGGCATCCAGGCCCTCTTGCACGGTGAAGTGGATCTGGTGGTGAATGGTGCCGAGGTGATCGGCCACCTTGCGGGCGGCGGCCAAGTCTGGCGAACCATCCAGCCCGACGGCGAAGGAGTGCAGCTGTGGCCACCAGGCCTCGCTCTTGCCATCGTCTTCCACCCGGCGGGCGGCGTAGAGCTTGGTGATGGCGGAGATGACGGAGGAATCCAGACCGCCGGAGAGCAGCACGCCGTAGGGCACGTCGCACATCAGCTGGCGCTTGACCGCCGCTTCCAGCGCCGCTTTCAGCTCCGCCTTGTCGCTGACATTCTGCTCGACCGCGCTATATTCCATCCAGTCGCGCTGGTACCACTGCTTGAGTTCGCCATCCTTGCTCCACAGGTAGTGTCCCGGCGGGAAGGTTTCGACGCTCTTGCACACCGGTACCAGCGCCTTCATCTCGGAGGCGACATAGAAGTTGCCGTGCTCGTCGCGACCGGTGTAGAGCGGGATGATCCCCATGTGATCGCGACCAATCAGGTAGGCATCCTGCTCGGCGTCATAGAGGATAAAGGCGAAGATGCCGTTCAGATCGTCCAGGAAGGCGGGGCCCTTCTCCTTGTAGAGTGCCAGCAGCACCTCGCAGTCGGAGTGGGTCTGGAACTGGAAGTCGACCTTGAGGCCCTTCTCCAGCTCTTTGTGGTTGTAAATCTCGCCGTTGACGGCCAGCACATGGGTGCGCTCGGGGTTGTAGAGCGGCTGGGCGCCGTTGCCCGGATCGACGATGGCCAGGCGCTCGTGCACCAGAATGGCCTTGTCCGAGCTGTAGACGCCGGACCAGTCGGGTCCGCGGTGACGCAGTCGCTTGGACATTTCCAGCGCTGATTTGCGCAGGGTTGCTGCGTCAGACTTGATGTCCAGAATGCCGAAAATAGAACACATTGGCGGTAATCCTCTTGATTTTTATATGAGCCCCCCACGTTTGGGCTCGAAATTCCATTTACATTCCTCGTCAATCACAATGCCTAGCGCAAAACCCTTTTGCAAGCGGGAAAACCGCACAAAATCATGCCGCGAGCGTCAAGCTGGCGGCATCGGAAGCGGGTTGGGAAAAGGGGATGAATTGACGGGAACGTCAAGTCGTTGCGGGTTCGAAGATCACATAGAGTTTGCGGCAGGCAATGAGGGTCTCCCACTCGCCGACGAAGCCTGCCGGGATGACGAACTGGCTGCCCGGGGTGAGGTGCAATTTGCCCCCCTGGCTGTCGTGGATCAGCGCCTCGCCTTCCAGCAGTTGGCAATACTCGTGCTCGGTGTAGTGCACGGCCCAGCGGCCGGGCTCGCAGGCCCAGAAGCCCACGTGAAACTGCTGGCTCGGATCGGAATAGTGATTCCACAGGGTCTGGTTTGGATTGCCTGCCTTGATGCGATCCGCTGGTGGAGTGTGCGGGGTGGGGGTGACGAAGTGATCGCTCAGCAGGATCCAGTCATTCAAGTTTTTCATGGGGCTTCCTTGCAAGGGGAGAGGGGCAACGGGATCGTCCTGATCCCGTGTTCGTTTACTTTTCTTAACAATGTTGCGTTTAAGTTAAACGATCTGCCCGGCCTTGCCAAGGGGCCGCGCGGCGGCCCACAGGCATGATCAGACGATATCGATGTCGACGACGGAGTCGAAGATGTGATTCGGTCTGAACGGCATGCGGTCGATGTCCGCCACCTTGCTCACCCCGGACAGCACCAGCACGGTCTCCAGACCCGCCTGGAAGCCCGCCAGTATGTCGGTGCGCAAGTTGTCGCCGATGATGATGGTGTCGTCGGAGTGGGCTTCCATCCGGTTGAGCGCCGCGCGGATGATCCAGGCGCTCGGCTTGCCGACGTAGAACGGCTTCTTGCCGGTCATCCGCTCGATGGGGGCGCACAGCGCGCCGCAGGCCGGGTACATCATGGGGCCGTGGGTGTCGGGGTTGGTGGCGATGAAGCGCGCTCCCTGATCCACGAACTTGGCGCCCAGCTGCATCATGGTCCAGTTGTAGTTGCGGGTCTCCCCTACCACCACGAAGTCGGGATCGATGTCGGTGATGGTGAAGCCGGCCTTGTAGAGCTCGTGGGTCAGGGCCCCTTCGCCGATCACATAGGCCTTCTTGCCATCCTGGCGCTTGAGAAAATCGGCGGTGCCCATGGCGGAGGTGTAGAAGCACTCCTCGGGCACTTCGATGCCGGCAGAGCGAAAGCGGTTCTGCAGATCTTTCTGGGTCTGGGCCGGATAGTTGGTGAGAAACAACAGCTTGCTGCCCTGCTCAAGCAGGCGATGCACGAAGCGATCGGCCCCGGGGATGAGATCGTTGTTGTGCAGGATGACGCCGTCGATATCACAGATGACGTTTTTCTTCATAGGGACTCCTTGTAGGGCGGCAGGGCGCTAGGGACGCCAACTGTTAATGTCTTCAATCAGTTATGATTTTTGTGCCGCCATTATAAGGCGCTTTGATGACAAGTCTCCCCCGGCGTGCCAGATGGGTGCACAATGATGGCAGAAGGAGGGCGCCACCTCGGTCGCGCCTGCATGACCCTCATGGGTCTGACGATGGAGCCGTCATCATGGAACGCTTTATTGCCGGCTTGCCCAAGCTGGAGTTGCACCTGCATATCGAGGGCACCCTCGAGCCCGAGCTGATGTTCACACTGGCCGCCCGCAACGGCGTGGCGCTGCCCTGGCCCGATGTGGCGGCGGTGCGCGCCGCCTACGAGTTCGACAATCTGCAATCCTTCCTCGATCTCTACTACCTCGGCGCCAGCGTGCTCATCCGCGAGCAGGATTTCTTCGATCTCACCTTCGCTTATCTGAAGCGCTGCGCCGCGGACAAGGTGGTGCATGTGGAAGTCTTCTTCGATCCCCAGACCCACACCGCCCGCGGCGTCCCCTTCGCCACCGTGCTCGGCGGCATAGAGCGGGCCTTGCAGGCCGGTGAGGAGAGCTTCGGGATTAGTTGGCGACTTATCATGAGCTTCTTGCGCCACTTAAGCGAAGAGGAAGCCTTCGCCACCCTGGCCGAGGCCGAGCCCTATCTTGCCCGCCTTCACGGGGTGGGGCTCGATTCGGGAGAACTTGGCAACCCACCAACCAAGTTTGCCGGGGTCTTTGCCAGGGCGAGGTCGCTCGGCTTGCCGGTGGTGTGCCACGCGGGGGAGGAGGGGCCGGCGGCCTATATCTGGCAGGCCATCAACGAGTTGCAGGTGCGGCGCATCGATCACGGGGTGCGCTGCGTCGATGACCCCGAGTTGCTGCGCTACCTCGCCGACACCCGGCTGCCGCTCACCGTCTGCCCCCTGTCCAACGTGCGACTCAAGGTGTTTGAGGATATGAGGCAGCACAACGTGCTAACCCTGTTAGAAAAAGGTCTATGTATCACTATTAATTCAGATGATCCTGCTTACTTCGGCGGTTATCTCGGGGCCAATTTCGAGGCCCTCGCCCAGAGTCTCGGCGCCAGCCGGGAGCAACTGTGCCGCCTCTCCCTCAACGCCGTGGAGGCGAGCTGGCTGAGCCTGGCGGACAAGGCGCGGCTCACCCGCGACATTCGTGCCCACGGGGCCTGCCACGATGCCTTGCCTGGTTGAGCGTGTCTGACCGAGGTGCCTGGCTGAGCGTGCCGGTTAAGATTGCGGGTTAAGAGCGTTGGTTGCTGAGAGTGAGTGGTTGGCGCGCTGGGTGAAAGGCATCGGCACAGAGAGGCGCTGAAGCAATGTCGGAAAAACACAGGGCCCGCCGTGGCGAGCCCTGTGTGATACGAGCCTTGGTAATCCTGAGCCGGGTCAGTGCCGGCCACGCAGGGCATTGAGCAGGATGCCGATGGTGGTGCCGTTGTGCAGCACGGACGCGGCGATGGGGCTCAACAGGCCGACCGCCGCCGCTCCCAAAATGGCGGTGTTGGCGCCTATGGTGATGCGGTAGTTGTCGTGGATAAGCCCCATGGCGGCGCACGCCAGCTCGCGGGCATCGGCCACTCGGCTGATGTCGTCCTGCAGCAGGGCGATATCGGCCGAGATGCGGGCGATGTCGGCCCCTTTTTGCATGGCGATCCCCACATGAGCCCCCGCCAGCGCTGGCGCATCGTTGATGCCATCCCCGACGAAGGCGATGCGCGACCCATCCGCGGTCAGCTGTTTTATGATGCTGGCCTTCTCCTCCGGCAGCAGCTGGGCAAACACCTCGTCGATGCCGAGCTGGGCTGCTAGCTCGCTGGCCCTGTCGTGGTGATCCCCGGTCAGCATCAGGATGCGTTTCACCCCGGATTGGCGCAGCCGCGCCAGTGTGGCGGCGCTCTGCTCGCGCACCGTATCGCGCAGGGCCAGCACGCCGATGAGGCTGCCGCCGTAGCCGATGTAGAGCAGGGTCTTGCCCTCCAGATAGAGGTTGTGCAGGGTTTCGGCCCAGGGGGTGACATCGATCCCCTCGTCTTCCTCCACGAAGTGGCGCGAGCCCACCACGATGCGCTTGCCATCGATCTCGCTCGCGACCCCGTGGGCGACGATGAACTCCACCTCGGTGTGATCGAAGTGGCGGCCCTGAATGTTGCGGGACGCCTCCACCACGGCGATGGCCAGCGGGTGGAAGTAGTGCTCCTCCACCGAGGCGGCGAGCCAGATGAGATCGTCCGCGGTGTAGGCGGAATCGAAGGTCACAGAATCAGTCACCACCAGATCCCCGTTGGTCAGGGTGCCGGTCTTGTCGAAGATGAAGGTATCGGCCTCGGCCAGGCGCTCGAGGGCCGTGGCCCCCTTGATGAGAATGCCCCCCTTGCCGGCTGCGTACATGGCGGATTTGAATGCCACCGGGGTGGCGAGCTTGAGGGCGCAGGAGTAGTCCGCCTGCAGCACGGCGGCGGCCCGGCGCCAGTCACCGCTGAGCAGGAAGGCCGAGCCCGCGAGCCCGAGTACCCTCGGCACCAGCTTGTCGGCGAGCTGGGAGGCCTGCAGCTGCACCTCGCTCTTGGCGGTGAGGGATTGCTGCACATAGTCGGCGATGCGGGCGGCGGCGGTGCGCTGGCCCACGTGCTCGGCGTAGATGCGCAGCCGCCCATCCTCCAGCACGGTACCGGACATCACGGCGTCGCCGCGCGATTTGGCAACGGATCGGCTCTCGCCGGTCATGGAGGCCTCGTTGACATAGGCCTCGCCGCCGAGCACTGTGCCATCTATCTGGATGACCATGCCGGTGGCGACGATCACCGTCTCGCCGACCTCGACCTCGCTCGCGGGCACCAGAATTTCCACCCCATCCCGCTCGACCCAGATCTCGTCGCTGGCGGGTTTGAGCAATTCCCGCAGCATGTCATCGGATCGCCTGGAGATGGACTCCTCCAGATATTCCCCCAGCTCCAGCATGAAGGAGGTGGTGTTGGCCGCGAGATAATCGCCGCTGCCAAGGGAGATGGAAACCGCCATCCCTTCCAGTACATGGGAGGTGAGGCCGCGGGAGACCAGCTCACCGGCGCCGTGGCGCAGCACCGGCAGCGCCATCAGCAAAGAGAGGGGCAGACGCTGTGGCACCGGCAGCAGGTTGACCCCGAGCAGCGCCGCCAGATTGGTGGCGAGCCGGGTGCGACTGACGGCGGCAGGTGCAGGGGCTGCAAATCCGATCCGGCCAGGGGGCGGGGTGAGCGCCAGGATCTGCTCGGCCAGGGTGGATGCCGCTGTCACGCGCCAGTCAAAGGAGATGACGAGGGAGCTGGCCTTGGGGTTGAACCTGACCTGCTGCACCCCGGCCAGATCGGCGATGGCGTAGCTGAGCCCCTGGCAGTCCAGCGGTTGCCCCGATGAGCGGCGATAGTGCCAGCGTACCCGTCCCCGGCACAAATGTACCTGGCGCAGGGAGGCGACACCGGCGAGCTCGCTACTCATCCTGCTCGCCGCCCTGGGCCTGCAGCTCGGCCTGCATGTCGGCCATCTGCTCCTTGAGCTCCGCCACGCCACCGTTGATGTCGCTGTAGAGACGCACCGCCGAGCGCACTATCTTCTCGCGCAGCTCATCGTTGCTGAGCACATAGACGGCCGCCGCACCGATGGCCGCCCCGAGCAGCAGTTGCTGGGTGTTATTGCCCTGCAACTTGCCAAGCCAGCCCTGAGCCTGACTCAGGCCGGCCTGAGCGCCATTGCCTTGCGCCATTTGTGCCTTCAACAGCTTCTTGTAGGCCTTCTTGCTCTTCTTACCCATGTGACGATTCCTTTGAGTGATTCAGTAGTTGTTCGGTGCTGGCGATGCCGATGACACCCCCCAGCAACAGCAGGCCGGCCCGCTGCACATTGCCCTGCTCGAGGGCGTTGGCGACCCCAAGGCCGGTGGCCACGGCCAGGCCGCCTTGCAATGAATGGCGCAGGATCTTGCGACAAGGCGCCTTGCCCGGCTTGGCGCCGCTTTGCAGTGCGCTGAGCAAGCCACCCGCCACGGCGCCGCGCACGAAGTGATTGGCGAGTTCGCGGCTCTGGGGCTTCATGCCTCTGACTCCCGCTGGGCGGGCTGCGGATCGCTGGCGGGATCGGCCACAGCTGCGACGGGCGCAACCTGCTCCTGTGTCTCGGCCAGATGCTGACGCAGTTTGGCGGAGGAGTGCTCCAGGTTGGCGAGGCCACAGATGGACGCCTCGCGCAGTTTGGCCTTCACCGTGCCGACCGAGGCGGTGGACACGGTGCGGGGCAGATTGCGGGGAAGGGTGCGCATCGCCAGGGCGCCGGCGATGGCGCCGACAATCAATGGGATCATGTTGATACTCCTGTGGTTGATTCAGAGGTGCCGCAGCCTGCTCAGCCGCGGGCGAAGGTCTGGTAATGGTGTTCGATGCGATCGAGTGCCTGGGTCACCTGCGGGCACTCTTCCCCGCCGAGCAGGGACTCCCACAGGGGAGGGGGGATCTCGGCCGTGTCATACTCCACCACGCACGACAGGGCGGCGGGATTGACTCTCAAATCGCGGATGCCGGGCATGGTTTCGATCATCTGCTTGAGTTGGCCGACCTGGCTCAGCTGACCGAGTTCCGGGCTGGCGAGCGCCCCCAGCTTGAGTTTGAAGCGAACCCGGCCGGGAATGTGGTGGGCGATGGTCAGGTGGCGGGTCAGGGCCCGCAGTTGTTCAAGGCGAGTCATGCATGGCCCTTGTTTGCGCTGCATCAGTGAAAGACATTGCGACGGTGAATGGCGAGGTGAACCGAGAGGGCGGCCACAAACAGCCAGCCGGTGGCGGCGTGCAGGCGCTTGTTGCCGGCATAGACCAGGGCGATGGAGACCGGCAGCGCCACTATGGCGGCTATCTTGGCTCCCCGGTTGGCACGGCGGCGCCAGGCGGCGCGATGGGCTCGCTTTGCGGGTTTGGTTGCCTGCGCCGGGGCGGCTGCCTCGGGCGGGTGGTTGGTCTGCCCTTGCGCGTCCTGGGGCTCGCTCTGCGGTTGCCCGTTGCACAGGGTCAGCACCCTGGACTCCATCTCGGCTTTGTCACAGTGCGCGATGCGATATTGCACTATCAGGCTGCGCGCCTCTGGGTTGAGGCGAAGGCTCTGTACCTCTGGCCAGGCGGCCAGTTCGGTTTGCCAATGGCTCAGCTGGGCCGGGTCAGTGGCGCCCTGCCTGATGCGAAGCCGCCCCGGAACCGAGGCGACCAAACGAGATTGCGGTGTGCTCACAACCGAAACTCCATGGATGAGTGAGATAGCTGCACTATCTGCCTGTCGCGGGGGGGATTTTTTGATCTCCATCAGACAAGTGATGATTGACTCCCAGCTTTTGACGCAGCCAGGGCAATCGATTGCGAAGAAGGGGTGACAAAGCATGAAAATAAGGTGGAGCTCCTGCTGAGCTGAAAAGAAGCGGATAGCGGATAAAGGAGGAAAGGGGCGAGAAACGAACAGCCCCCGCTGATGGGGGGCTGTTGCATGTCAGATCACTCAGGCCGGTTGTGGCTCCGTGCTGGCCTGATAGACGGGGTAGTCGATAAGGCCCTGCTCGGCCCCACCAAACAGGGTGGCCGGATCGTGGGGCGTCCAGGGGTAGCCGTGACGCAGCCGGTTCGGCAAGTCAGGGTTCGCCACGAAGGGGCGACCGAAGCCAATCATGTCGGCCCAGCCCGCCTTGAGGGCGGCGCGCGCCCGCTCACCATCGTACTTGCCCGCATAGATGAGGGTGTTGGGGAAGGCGTCCCGCAGCCCTTGCTTGAAGTTGTCCGGCATCAGGGGGGCATCGTCCCAATCCGCCTCGGCGATATGCAGATAGGTGACATTGAGCTCCCCCAGCAGCTTGGCGGCGGCCAGATAGGTCTGCTCCGGGTTCGCATCGACGGTGCCGTTGAGGGTGGTGAGCGGGGCCAGGCGCACGCCGACTCTGTCTGCGCCGATCTCGGCGCTGACCGCCTCGGTCACTTCTCTCAAGAAGCGCAGCCGATTCTCGAGGGAGCCACCGTAGCTGTCGGTGCGGGCATTGGACTCGGAGTCGAGGAACTGGTTGATGAGGTAGCCGTTGGCGGCGTGCAGCTCGATGCCGTCAAAGCCTGCGTCCATGGCGTTGCGGGCGGCCTGGCGGAACTGATCCACCACGGCATCGATGTCGTCCTGGCTCATGGCGCGGGGGGGGACGGTCTCGACGAAGCCGGGGGCGTCGCCGCCGTTATCGACGAACACCCTGACCCCATCGGCCTTGATGGCAGAGGCCGAGATGGGCTGGGCACCGCCGATGTTGTCAGGATGGGTGACCCGACCCACGTGCCAGAGCTGGGCGAACATGGTGCCCCCCTTGGCGTGGACGGCGTCGGTCACCTGCTTCCAGCCGGCGACCTGCTCAGGACTATAGATACCTGGCGTCCAGGCATAGCCCTTACCGAGAGGATCTATCTGGGTGCCTTCACCGATGATGAGGCCGGCCCCGGCGCGCTGGGCGTAATAGGTCGCCATCATGGCGTTGGCTACGTCCCCTGGCTGACTGGCACGGGAGCGGGTCATGGGGGGCATGACGATACGGTTATTCAGGTGCAATTGGCCGAGGCGCAGGGGGCAGAACAGG
Organism: Aeromonas tecta; assembly: GCF_000820185.1. Lineage (GTDB taxonomy): Bacteria > Pseudomonadota > Gammaproteobacteria > Enterobacterales > Aeromonadaceae > Aeromonas > Aeromonas tecta. The sequence goes on along the minus strand of NZ_CDCA01000037.1, from coordinate 176,002 downwards.
TTGTCGTGGCTCATCTTGAATTCCTCATTTGGGATTGAGGTCACTCTACGTTCGGATGTCATTGTGAAAAAGAGGGGTAATTGCAGAAGAGAATTGCAAGTTGTGCAGCAATAGAGGGGGAATATCAGGAAAAGGCCATCGCTGGGATAGTACAGTGTGGTGGCGATGGGCGCAGCAATGCATACAGAACGGGGGTGAAAAAAGAGAGGGAGGCATATGGCCTCCCTCTCTCGTTATCTACCGCTAGGGCGATCATCAGGGCATTAGAGGCCCAGCGGGGTGACGCGCACCCGCTCGATGCGTCGCTCGCTCACCGCCAGCACCTCGAAGCAGAGCTGGCCGAGCCGCAGCTGCTGGCCGGCATTTGGCAGCACGCCGAAGTGGGAGAGCAGCATGCCCGCCAGGGTCACGTACTCGTCGCTGTCGCTCACCAGACCGTCGCACTCCAGCACCTGCTCCACATGGTGGATGTTGGTGCTGCCATTGATGAGCCAACCCTCGCCCTCAGGCACTATGTCCGGAGTCTCGTCCTCGTCCGGCAGTTCGCCGACGATGGCCTCCAGCAGATCATGGGTGGTGACCAGTCCCTGGATGACGCCGAACTCGTCGGCCACCAGGATGAGGCTGCCCTTGGCCTGGCGCAGCTCCGCCAGCAGCCGGATCACGTTGATGGTCTGCGGCACTATGATGGGGTCGTTCTGCTTGGCGAGCTCGGCCAGTGACTGGCCCTCATTCAAGGCAAACAGCAGATCGCGCGCCTTGACCACCCCGACTATCTCGTCCAGCTCACCGTCGCAGACCGGGAACAGGCTGTGAGGGGCGCGCTGTAGCAGGGCACGGATCTCGTCGATGGAGTCGTTGATGTCGATCCACTCCATCTCGGCGCGGGGGGTCATGATGGTGCGAATGGATCGCTCGGCCAAGGAGAGCACCCCGGTCACCATGTAACGCTCCTCCTCACCAAAGCTGATGGGGCGAGGAGTATCTTGCTCCTCTTCCTCATCTTGCAGATGCTGCTGATTGGCCTTGCTACCGCCCATCAAACTGAAGATGGCGGCGGTGGTGCGCTCGCGCAGTGGCTGCCTGGACTCATGACGCTGGGCACTGCGCTGGGCCAGCTGGTTGAAGAACTCGATGAGCACCGAGAAGCCGATGGCGGCGTAGAGATAACCCTTGGGGATGTGGAAGCCAAAACCTTCCGCCACCAGGCTGAAGCCTATCATCAGCAGGAAGCTCAGACAGAGCACCACTACTGTGGGGTGGGCGTTGACGAAGCGGGTCAGCGGTTTGGAAGCGAGCACCATCACCACCATGGCGATGGTCACGGCGGCCATCATGACGCCGAGGTGATCCACCATGCCGACGGCGGTGATGATGGAGTCCAGGGAGAAGACCGCATCCAGCACCAAAATCTGGGCGATCACCACCCCGAAGCCGGCGTAGACGCCGACCTGACCATGTTGCTCGGGCTTGGCTTCGAGCCGTTCGTGCAGCTCGGTGGTGGCCTTGAACAGTAGGAACAGGCCACCCCCCATCAGGATCAGATCCCGACCGGAGAAGGCGAACTCACCGAGTTGCAAGATGGGCTGGGTGAGCGTCACCAGCCAGGACATGATACTGAGCAACCCCAGCCGCATCAGCAGGGCCAGCGACAGCCCGATGAGCCTTGCCTTGTCCCGCTGGGCGGGGGGCAATTTTTTCACCAGGATGGCGATGAACACCAGATTGTCTATCCCGAGCACTATCTCCAGGATGATCAGGGTAAAAAGACCGACCCAGATCGAGGGGTCCAGCAAGAATTCCATGTCATAAACCTCAATAAAAACAAACAGAAAGGGTGTCAGTCACGGCAAGGGCCGCGGCAGTGCAAGGCTGTTGTTCAGAGGCGCTGATGGAGCAGGTAAAGATAGGCTTTGATGGGGAAAGACGAAGGGCTACTTCGGGGGTTGTCCATGATGGGCAATAAAACCTCGGTTAAAAATGAACCCCGATGATAACGGTTGTCGCTGATTTGGCAAGGGATTGTGATGGCGGGCTGAGCAATGGGTTTTATGAACGCAAACAAAGCCGCTCGTCGCCAGAACACATGATGACAACGACATCAATATAAAGAGATTCATTGAGCAAGCAGAGGCTGCCGGTAATTATTAATCAGTGCAGACTGTCGATAATAAACGCCGATGCACCCCAATGTTATTAACCTCGGCATTCTTTATTTGTCACAATCGAATTAAATATGGGATAAATACTCTATTTTGGTTGAGCGATATATATTGAGGGTGTGAGATATAGATACACCAGATCTTGTCGGGATAATGCATCTGTCTGGATGGAAATATAAGCACAAAGCAGGGAGGTGATGCCTCCCCCTTGCGATTACACCTTGATGGACCGGGTTGATGGATCGGGGTTGACCGTCCGCAGATCGGGCTATTGGTTGCCGGTGTAAGCGGCGCCTTGCACATGTCCTTTTTTGTCACTGAGGCAGGACCAGGGGGCCTCGGCGCCCGGCACCTGGATGGTGACGCCCACCCCAGCTTGCGAATCCAGCACCTCGGTGACCTTGAGTTGGCTCAGGGGAACCTTGGTTTTGCCAGCCACGGCCTTCAGACAGGCAGTCTCGGCAGGGCTGGCCTTGCTGGCGGGGGCGCTCTTGCTGGCAGCGGCTGCGCTGGGTTGGCAAATGCCCGAGCCTTGCTTGCTGGTGTAGGATACGTCGTACTGCTTCCCGGTCTTGCTGATGGAGAGGGTGACACCGGCGCCTCTGGCCTCATAGAAGTCGTCGCTGTACTTCTTGAGTTTGGCCTCTTTGCCATTGATATAGACGGCGCCGCCTTCATCGCTGTGCATCTGGATCTTACCCGGACATTGATAGTTCAGCTGGGGCAGGGCGGCACTCGCCGTGCCAGCCATTGCCATGGTGATGATTGCAATGAACATTTTATTCATGACTATTACCTTCACTGTTTAACAATATGTCGCTTGTTATTTTATTGAGGTGTGACAAGGTGCCTCGGCGAATATCCATTGGTTCGCGGTGAGAATAAATAGCGGTTGCACTTAATTTTAGCAACGAAATTTTTGTATTGTTTTGTACATGGTAATGGTTATTGATACGCCATCAGGGGAAGCCGAATATTGTTTACTTAAATAATCACATTAATGCGAATAAAGAGAGGGGAATAGCAACACCGGGAGGCCGGTGGATGGCGGCGCAAATGGATGTTGTCATTTGGCAGGGGAATAGTGTGGGCGGGGGCTCGAACCTTATCTCGCTACTGCGCCATCACGCGGGGCCGAACCCCGCGTGATGGCAAAGGGTCAGAGCCAGCGCTTCTCGCGGGTGAAGCAGACCGACAGCCAGGCATCGCCGAGGGTATCGCCAAGGCGGGACCAGAGCTCCTGGCGCAGGGCATCCTGGCGCTCGATGGGCCACTCCTGATCGGGCGCAACCAGGATGTTGAGCTCCAAGTCGAAGCGGCGGCCGCTTTTGGCCAAATGGCTGTAACACTCGATGCCATGACGTTGGCGCAGGGCCTCTATCTCGTGCTCGACCCGCTCTGTGACCTCGCCCTTGGGGGCTACTTTGAGCACTTCGCGCAGGTTGCGGCCCAACACCTTGATGGGGATCAGGGTGGCGCACAGGGCAAGCAGGGTGACCAGCACCGGGTCTATGTAGCGGTTGTAGTGGCCGTAGCCGATGGCCTCGAGGCCGATGGCGACCACGAAACCGATGAGCAGGGTGGCGCTGAGCAGGGTGTCGACCAGCCACTCCTTGGAGTCGACTCGCACCAGTTCGGAGTTGATCCGCTCGGCAACCGCCGCTTCGATGCGGTAGATGATGGCGCAGAAGAAGGTGCAGACGGCGGCATAGATGAGGGCGTGACCGAGATCGATTTCCCGACCGCCTGCCATCAGGGAGGTGATGCCGCTATAGAGGGCGCCGAGACAGAGCAGCAGAATGATGGCGCCGTTGATGACGTTGGTGATGGGCTCGAAGTGGGCGTAGCCGTACTGGAAACGGTCATCTGAGGGGCGGGTAACCAAGTAGGCGGTGATGAGCCCAAGGCCCGTCATGCCCATGCTGAACAGGGTGAAGATGCCATCGAGCATGATGGCGTTGGAGCCGACGAAGAGACCATAGCCGATGCCGAAGATGGCGAAGCTGATGCAACCAAACAGCGACAGCGTCAGGGCCTGTTTTTCGGTGCGAATAAGCGTACTGATAACATGGCTGTAATGAGCCATAAAAGTCCTCCTTTCAAATGGTGAAGATTGCAGAGCGCAAGCGGTTTTCTAGCTGATATACTGCCCGCTCACATGTGAGCGGATCGGCCAAGGCAGCCCGGTAGAGGCCAGTCTGGCGGTCGTTGTCGCCGGTGTTCCGGCATCAAGCAAAGGAAGGGAACAAGGATTCATGATCCCGAGACTCGATTACCAGGACAGTTTGTCACCCACAACCCTGCAGTTCCTTGAGTTGCTAGGACGCAGCGCATTTCGTGGTGATATCGAAAAGTCTTATGCAAGCCGGTTGGCGATGGCGACGGATAACAGCGTCTATCAGGTCGTTCCTCAGGCAGTCCTTTATCCGCGCAGCGCGGATGATATTGCGGTGATGCTCAAGTTGGCTCAGCAGCCAGACCACGCAGCCTTGAGCTTTTTCCCTCGCGGCGGCGGTACCGGCACCAATGGCCAGTCCTTGGGCGGCGGCATTATCGTCGATCTCTCCCGCCATATGAACCAGATCATGGAAATTAATCTGGAAGAGGGCTGGGTGCGGGCCCAGGCCGGGGTGGTAAAGGATCAGCTCAACGCCTATCTCAAACCCCACGGCTTCTTCTTCTCGCCGGATCTCTCCACTTCCAACCGCGCCACCCTGGGCGGCATGGTCAACACCGATGCCTCGGGGCAAGGGTCGCTGGTCTACGGCAAGACCTCGGATCACGTGCTGGGCCTCAAAGCCGTGCTGGAAAACGGTGACATCCTGGCGACCGAGCCGGTCAATGGCGCGCGGCTCGAAGACAAGCTGGCCCTCGAGAGTCGGGAGGGGGATATTTATCGCACCCTCTATCGCATCGGCAAGGAGAGGCGCGCCGACATAGAGGCGACCTTCCCCAAGCTGAACCGTTTCCTCACCGGTTACGATCTCAAACACCTCTATAGCCCCGAGACCGACACTCTGGATATAAGTCGGGTGCTGTGCGGCTCGGAAGGCTCCTTGGGCTTTATCACCGAGGCCAGGCTCAACATCACCCCCATCCCGCGCTACCGGACCCTGGTCAACGTCAAGTACGACAGCTTTCCCTCCGCCCTGCGCAACGCCCCCTTTATGGTGCAAGCCCACGCCCTGTCGGTGGAGACGGTGGATTCTCGCGTCTTGGGGCTGGCTCGCGCCGATATCATCTGGCATTCGGTGAAAGAGTTCATTCAGGACGTGCCGGGCAAGGATCTGCAGGGGCTCAACATCGTCGAGTTTGCGGATACCGATGAAGCAGCGCACGAGATCAAGGTGGCCGAGCTGTGCCGCCGTATCGATGGGTTACTGGAGCACGGCGAGGCGGGCGTCATCGGCTATCAGGTGTGCAGTCATTTGCCAAGCATCGAGACCATCTACGGCATGCGCAAGAAGTCGGTGGGGCTGCTCGGCAACGCCGAGGGCCGCAAGAAGCCGGTGGCTTTTACCGAAGATACCGCGGTACCGCCAGAATCCCTCGCCGATTTCATCATGGAGTTTCGTGCCCTGCTCGACGGTCACGGCCTCGATTACGGCATGTTCGGCCACGTCGATGCGGGGGTGCTGCACGTGCGCCCGGCACTGGATCTGTGCGATCCCGAGCAGGAGGTGCTGCTGCGCCGCATCTCGGATCAGGTGGTGGCGCTCACCGCCAAATACGGCGGCCTGATGTGGGGCGAGCACGGCAAGGGCTTTCGCTCCGAGTACAGCCCCGCCTTCTTCGGCGAGCTGTGGGAGGAGTTGCAGCGGGTGAAGGGGGCCTTCGATCCCCAAAATCGCCTCAACCCCGGCAAGATCTGCGTGCCCTATGGCAGCGGCGCCGAGCTTGTATCAGTGGATGGGCCCAAGCGCGGCAAGTTTGATCGCCAGATCCCCATCGCCGTGCGCGCGAGTTACACCCGCGCCATGGACTGCAACGGCAACGGTCTGTGCTTCACCTTCGAGACCGACTCCCCCATGTGCCCCTCGGTCAAGGTAAGCAAAGACAGGCGTCACTCTCCCAAGGGACGGGCGGGCTTGATGCGTGAATGGCTGCGCCAGCTGGCTGAGCAGGGTTTCGATCCTCTGGCAGAGGAGGTGGCGCTGCAAAGCGGTGGCTTAGCGATAAAGAGCATTGTCGACAAGGTGCGTAACACAGTGGCTCGCGCCCGCGGCCAGTATGACTTCTCCCACGAGGTGATGGAGGCGATGGAAGGGTGCCTGGCCTGCAAGGCGTGCACCAGCCAGTGCCCCATCAAGGTGGATGTGCCCAACTTCCGCGCCCGCTTCATGCAGCTCTATCACAGCCGCTACCTGCGCGGCCCCAAGGATTACTTCGTCGGCACCGTCGAAAGCTATGCACCACTGCTCGCCAAGGCCCCCAAGCTGGTCAACTTCTTCCTGGAAAAAGAGTGGGCCCAGAAGGCGACCGAGAAGAGCATCGGCATGGTGGATGTGCCCCTGCTCTCGGTGCCGACCCTGGCGGACTCCCTGCGCGACCATCGTGCCCGTTACTTCGACCTGCCGGGGCTTGAGGCCATGAGCCTTGAGCAGCGTCAAAAAGTGGTTCTTATCGTACAAGACCCCTTCACTAGTTATTACGACGCGCCCGTGGTGCGCGATCTGGTGAAACTCGCCAGTAAACTCGGGCTTCAGCCCTATTTGCTGCCGTTCAAGCCCAATGGCAAACCCCAGCATGTAAAAGGTTTCCTGCGCGCCTTTGCCCGCACCGCGGCGAGCAGTGCCCAGTTCCTCAACAAGATAGCGGCGCTGGGCATCCCCATGGTGGGGGTGGATCCCTCGCTAGTGCTTTGCTATCGCGATGAATACGCCAAGGCGCTGGGCGCCGCCCGTGGCGACTTCCAGGTGTTGCTGCCCCAGGAGTGGCTGCTGACGCTACCTGCGCCAGAGCCGAAAGCCGTCGCAGCGGAGCCCTGGTATCTGTTTGCCCACTGCACCGAGAAGACCAACAAGCCGTCGACCCACGGCGACTGGAGCACCCTGTTTAGCCGCTTCGGCGCCAAGTTGCAGCCAGTCCCGGTCGGCTGCTGCGGCATGGCAGGTACCTACGGTCACGACGCCAAGCAGGTGGACAACTCCAAGGGCATCTATGGCTTGAGTTGGGCCGAGCCGCTTGCTCGTCTGCCCAAAGAACGCTGTCTGGCCACGGGTTACTCCTGTCGCAGTCAGGTGAAACGGATGGAGGGCGAAAAACTCAAGCATCCGCTGCAGGCGTTGCTGGAACTGCTCTGATGCTCAGCCTGCCCAAACGGTTTCGGGTGCCGCAAGCCTTTCGGCACCCGAGTTTTCTGCTGTTGCCGACCAGCCAGGCTCAGGCGGTGGTGGAGTTTGTGGCCATATTGCGTTCGCGCGAGCAGCTGCATCAGCTGTTTCGTGCCAACGACATCTGGCCTTCCGCCCAGTTCAGCCTGAGCCAGCATGAGGCCGATCTGGAGTGGCAGCGCTCCGAGTTTCTGGCCAAGCGCTCCTTTGCCTATGGCCTCTGGAGCCCGGAGCGGGAGCCCGTGTTTTGGGGGGGCGTCTATCTCTATCCCTCGGTCTTGCCCGAGGTGGAGGTGGAGCTGTTCTTCTGGAAGGTGGCCGAGGCGCCCCTGTCGGATGCCGAGCTGGAGGCCGAGTTGCGTGCCTGGCTTGGCAAGACGTGGCATTGGTCCCAGCCGTGCTTGCCGGGGCGGGAAATCCCCTGGAACGAGTGGCCAGGGGTGACCTACCCCTGGTGACTCGGTTATCATTTTGCGCGAATGTCCCGCACAGCCCCGGCGCAGGCATTTTTTCGTGCCGCTTTCTCTGACACTGCATGTTTCAACTCATTGATCATACAAGGAGTCATCTCGTCATGAACCAAGATAGCGCGCCCATCTGGCGCAAACCCATCAGTCTGGAGGGGCTCAATGCCAGCTCCCGCAACACCCTGATGGCCCACCTTGGCATCCTCTACACGGCCTTTGGCCCGGATTGGCTGGAAGCCAGCATGCCGGTGGATCACCGTACCCATCAACCGCTCGGCATGTTGCACGGCGGCGCCTCAGTAGTGCTGGCGGAGACGCTGGGATCGTTGGCGGCCAATATGGCGGTCGGTGCAGACAGTTATTGTGTGGGACTGGAGGTCAATGCCAACCATCTGCGGGCCAAGCGGGAAGGGGTGGTGACAGGGCGTTGTTCACCCTTGCATCTGGGGGCAACGACCCAGGTGTGGCAGATTGAAATCCGGGATGAAAGGGGGCGTTTGCTCTGTACCAGCCGGCTCACCATGGCGGTGTTAAAACACAAGCTGGACAAGGACTTTCGCGAGAAGTGATCTGCAATAACGCACTATGCGTGCAAAATAAGCAAGCCATAGTCGCGAGATCCCTCTATAATTGCCAACGTCTTGAGATGCTTATCACATTTTTCAAGACAGCAGAACAAAGTGGCGCTATAATCGCCGCCTTTTTGCTATTCCGCGGTGTTAGCCGCCTGCCTTAATCTGGAAGAATCGAATCTATGTCTGATACCGAACAACTGCCCCTTTTTAGTGAGCTTGGACTGGCCGCGCCTGTATTGAAAGCGCTGCAGGACGTGGGCTATGAGCGCCCGTCTCCCATCCAGGCCGCAGCAATCCCCCACCTGATGGCGGGACACGATCTGCTGGGGCAGGCTCAAACCGGTACAGGGAAGACCGCTGCTTTTGCCTTGCCTCTGTTGTCTCGTTTGGAAGCTGGTAACCGTAACACCCAGGTTTTGGTGCTGGCACCTACTCGTGAACTGGCGCTGCAGGTTGCTGAGGCGTGCCAACGTTACGCCAAGCACATGCCTGACTTCCACGTCCTGCCGATCTACGGTGGTTCCTCCTACGAAACCCAGACCCGCGCTCTGCGTCGCGGCGCTCAGGTTGTCGTGGGTACCCCGGGTCGTGTGATGGATCTGATCCGTCGCAAAAATCTGGACCTCTCCGGCCTGAAAGCGCTGGTGCTGGACGAAGCCGATGAAATGCTGCGCATGGGCTTCATCGACGACGTGGACTGGATCATGGATCAGTGCCCGGCCGGTCGTCAGGTTGCCCTGTTCTCCGCCACCATGCCGGAGCAGATCCGTCGTGTGGCCCAGAAGCACCTGAAACAGCCGAAAGAGATCAAGATCGTCTCCAAGACCTCCACTGCACCGACCATCCGTCAGCGCTACTGGCAGGTAACCGGTCTGCACAAGCTGGACGCCATGACCCGTCTGCTGGAAGTCGAGCCCTACGAGGCTGTACTGGTGTTTGTACGCACCAAGAACGCCGCCGAAGAGCTGGCCGGCAAGCTGGCCGCTCGTGGCCACGCCTGTGAAGCCTTGCACGGTGACATCCCGCAGAAACTGCGTGAGCGTACCGTCGACAAGCTGCGTCAAGGCCAGCTGGACATCCTGATCGCCACCGACGTGGTCGCTCGTGGTCTGGACGTTGAGCGTATCACCCACGTGGTGAACTACGACATTCCGTACGATACCGAATCCTACGTACACCGTATCGGCCGTACTGGTCGTGCCGGTCGTAAGGGTGAGGCCATCCTGTTCGTGGCTCCCCGTGAGCGCCGCATGCTGCGCGCCATCGAGCACGCAACTCGTCAGGCCATCGAGCCGATGAAGATGCCGAGCACCGAAGACATCAACCAGCATCGTATGACCAAGTTCAAAGAGCGCATCCGGGAAACCATGATGGGCGAAGAGCTTGAGCTCTATCACAACCTGGTCAACGAGCTGATCGAAGAAGATTCTGCCGATCCGCTGGAGCTGGCTGCTGCATTGGCCAAGCTGGTACAGGGCGACCAACCGCTGCTGCTGGACGAGTCCATCCCGGATCCGGCCTTCAACACCAGCAACGATCGTGGTGGCCGTGACTTCGAGCGCCGTGATGGTGGTCGTGAGTTCGGTAACCGTGATTTCGCCGACCGTGGTGATCGTCCTGCCCGTCGCATGCCGTCCCTCGAGCCGCGTCCGCTGAAAGACAACCCGGACGTGGAAATGGAGCGCTACCGTGTAGACGTGGGTGCCCATCACGGCGTCAAGCCGGGCCAGATCGTGGGCGCCATCGCCAACGAAGCGAACATCGAGAGCCGTTTCATCGGTAACATCGACATCGCCGATGACTTCTCCACCGTCGACCTGCCCAAGGGCATGACCGCCGACGTGCTGGAAGTGATCAAGAAGGCCCGTGTCTGCCAGCGTCCGCTGCAGATCAGCCGCTACACCGAAGTGCCGGCCGGCAGCAACACTGCTCCCCGTCCGTCCAGCGATCGTCCCTTCAACAAGGACCGTCCTTTCAACAAGGATCGCCGTCCTGCCGGTGACCGTCCGTTCAACAAGAGCGGGGAGCGCCGTGAAGGTGGCTTCAACAAGGATCGCAAGTTCGGTGGCAACAAGCGCCGCGATAGCTAAGTCCTGATTGCACTGATAAAAGGCCGCTCATTGAGCGGCCTTTTTTATGGGCGCAATACTCATCTTGCTCGAGCTGGCTGGCCTGATGGCTGTCACCTGCTAAGGCAGCGATCCCGTGGCCGTGGTGTCGACCAGACCGGGTATGGGCTTGTGCCCGATGGGCCTAGCAGTGGTTGGTAAAGGCATTAACGAACGGGGTAAGGGCAGGGGGAATGCCTCGATAGGGGTGATGGCGATATTTGTGCTGGCGGTTATCTTGCTGGGTGGGGATAGCGCACTTATCGCCCATCAGCAATGTAGCGATGGCCTGTGAGGTGCCGGGCAATAACCCAACTCATGGCGGACATATTGCTCGCAATGCGCTCGGTTCCGGTGGCGTCATGAGGCGGCCGGTTCGGGGTGGGCGGAGGTGAATTGCGGTTGGCGTTGCAGATACTGCTGCTGGTGATGCTAGGGCGGCGCAAGAGGCTAGCGCTGGCCCGACGATGCCTGTGAGCGGGATAAACAAAAGGCGACCCTGGGGTCGCCTTTTGCATTGCATCTGTCTGTGCTCTCAGCCGGGTGCTTAGAGCACCATGGCGGCTATCCAGCCGAAGATGATGAGCGGGATGTTGTAGTGGACGAAGGTGGGCACCACGCTGTCCCAGATGTGGTCGTGCTGACCATCGGCGTTGAGGCCGGAGGTCGGCCCCAGGGTCGAATCCGAGGCGGGAGAACCCGCATCCCCCAGCGCACCGGCGGTCCCCACTAGGGAGATGGTCGCCAGCGGGGAGAAGCCGAGGTGGAGGCACAGCGGCACATAGATGGTGGCGATGATGGGCACGGTGGAGAAGGAGGAGCCGATCCCCATGGTGATGAGCAGGCCCACCAGCAGCATCAGGAAGGCAGCTATGCCCTTGTGACCGGCCATCATGCCGGAGACGGCCTGCACCAGGCTCTCGACCCCGTGGGTTTCCTTCATCACGGCGGCGAAGCCGGCGGCGGAGATCATGATGAAGCCGATGAGGGACATCATGCGCACGCCCTGGGTGAAGGCGTCCTGACTCTCGCGGAACTTGATGACGCCGCCGCAGGTAAAGATGACAAAACCGGCCAGCGCACCCAGTACGATGCTGTTGGTCATCAGCTGCAGCCCCAGCGCCACGGCGATGGCCAGCAGGGCGACCCAGATGTGGTTGAGGTTAAGATCCACCGTCTCCGGCTCGGCGGCCAGGATCTTGTCCAGATCGTACTGGCGTGGCTTGCGGTAGCTGAAGAAGACGGCGATCAGCAGACCGATGAACATGCCAAACACCGGGATGGCCATGGCCAGCGGCAACTGGCTGTGCTCTACGGCAACGCCGTTGTCGATCAGGTTCTTGGCCAGGATGTTGTTGAGGAAGATGCCGCCAAAGCCCACCGGCAGCAGCATATAGGTCGCGGTCAGGCCGAAGGTGATGACGCAGGCCACCTGACGGCGGTCAATTTGCATCTGGGCCATGACGTGCAACAGCGGTGGGATCAGGATGGGGATGAAGGCGATGTGCACCGGGATCAGGTTCTGGGAGGAGATGGAGACCCCCAGTACCGAGCTGAGCAGCAGGGTTTTGACCCAGAGGATGCGCGAACTGCTGGCATCTTTGCCGAGCTGGCTGATGACCTTGCGGGCCAGCAGATCGGTGATCCCTGAGCGGGAGATGGCGACCGCGAAGGCCCCCAGCATGGCGTAGGAGAGGGCGATTTCGGCGCCGCCCCCCAGGCCACCGCTGAAGGTGCTGAGGGTGTGCTCCAGTGAGAGTCCGCCGATCAGGCCACCGACGATGGCGCCGATGGCGAGGGAGACCACCACATTGATCCGCAGCAGGCTGAGCACCAGCATCAGCGCCACCGCGATAACAACAGGATTCATTTGATTTCCTTATTTATTATGTTGCTGTCTGTCATGTGAAAAGCGGTTAGTTTGCGAAAAACGTGACAAATGTCGAGAAAAAAATCGGCCAAATAGGCTATTTGGCAGCATCTTGTGGCACAAAATTGATCATAGGCAGCATTTGACCCGCAGGCGGTGTTCTGTGCCCGTTCTGGTCAAACCAGCAGCAGTAGCCGACCTCTCGCAAAACAAACAGGCTGCCTGGGGGCAGCCTGTTTGTGCAGGGCTCAAACGGCCTATGCCTCGGGTTCGGCCTCAGGTGCCTCGTCCGGGTTGGCTGGCGGCCAGCCGCCCAGGCTCTTCCAGCGGTTGACGATATGACAGAACAGTTCGCTGGTGCGCTCGGTGTCATAGAGGGCGGAGTGCGCCTCTTTGTTGTCAAACGGGATGCGGGCGCTCTGGCAGGCCTTGGCCAGCACGGTCTGACCCAGGGCAAGGCCCGCGAGCGCGGCGGTGTCGAAGGTCGCAAAGGGGTGGAATGGATTGCGCTTGAGGCCAGCGCGCTCGGCGGCGGCCATCACGAAGCCGTGATCGAAAGTGGCGTTGTGGGCCACTATGATGGCGCGGCCGCAATCTTGCTCCTTCATGCCCTTGCGCACGCCCTTGAAGATCTCGGTCAGCGCCTCTTTCTCGCTGACGGCGCCGCGCAGCGGATTGAAGGGGTCGATGCCGGTGAAGTCCAGCGCCGCCTTCTCCAGGTTGGCGCCTTCGAATGGCTCGACATGAAAATGAAACATCTGATCAGGTACCAGCCAGCCCTGCTCATCCATCTTGAGAGTAGAGGCGGCGATCTCCAGCAGGGCGTCGGTACTGGCATTGAACCCGGCGGTTTCAACATCGATGACGACGGGGTAAAAGCCACGAAAGCGGCCCTTGAGGGTGTGAACGGCGTCGGTCATGGTATCTCGGTCGGCGTGAAAGGAAGGCGCATTATGGCAAAAAAGCGCGCTCTTGTCCCTCCCGAGCGACGGCCAAGCGACGCGCTGACCCCTGGGTTTTCGCATTATGCGGCGGCGCGGCCAGCACTTGACCCGCCTTTGAGCTTTTCTCCCTCCCTTGCCCCGCTTTGTTGCTAAAGCTTGCGCCGCCCCTGCCGATAGTTAATCCGAGATCGTATGGAGGGCAAGCCATTGAATGCTTGGGTGTTAGGGTTGGTCAGCATATCCGTGAGTATGCAGTTGCAGGCGGGAGTCACCGAATTTGGTGCCGGCCTGGATCAATCCGTCTGGCGGTTGACCTCCGATAGCCAGGTCGAGTGTCGCCTCGAGCATCCCATTCCCCGCTGGGGCACCGGCGCCTTCGTCAGCCGTGCCGGTCGCAAGATCAATCTGGATTTCGAATTGAAGGGACAGCGCCCCCAGGCGCGCACCCAGACCGTGAGCCTCGGCATCATGCCGCCCATCTGGCGACCGGGCGTGGCTGGCCGTGAGATAAGCCAGCTGCAGTTTTACCAGCAGTTTGACGGTCTGGTGGGGGGGCAAACCGCCTGGACCATGCTGGACGAGCTGGAAGGGGGGCGCATGCCGACCTTCCAGTACCGCGACTGGTATCGCCAGGACAGGCCGGTGCGGGTGTCGCTCTCCTCGGTCAACTTCCGGGTCAAATACCAGGCCTTCATGGATTGCCTGAGCGGCCTGCTGCCTTACAACTTCAATGACATCGCCTTCAGCGTGCTCACCTATGACAAGAACAGCGACAACCTGTCGGTCGCCTCCCGCAGGCGGCTGGCGATGATCGGCGACTACGTGAAGGCGGACAAGAGTATCGACGTGGTGGTGATCGACGCCTACAGCGACAGCTACGGCGGGCGCTGGCCCAATCAGAAGCTGTCCGAGAAGCGGGCCGATGCCATCAAGCAGGTGTTTGTGGACTTGGGGATCGAGGAGGGCAAGATCTCGGTGGAGGGCCATGGCGAGAAGCAGCACGTGGCCTCCAATGAAACGGAAGGCGGCCGCGCCAAGAACCGGCGAGTGGTGATCAACATGGGCCGCAACGGCGCCATCTGACAGGCAGTGAGCCATGCTGCCTGACCTCTGCAGCATATCGCCTAATGCTGTAAAACGTTGCTTTGATGAAATATTGCACTGCCTATCCAGGGTTATTTTCCTCATATCCTGACCATAATAGCCATCCCTAAAGACCCCTTATTCCCGCATGACGGGCATAAAAAAATGCCAGTCAGCTGAGCCGACTGGCATTTTTTCTATCGAGAATACGCTGGCTTATTTGGCCAGGGATTCCGGCAGGTTCTCGCGGATCTTGCCGAGCATCTCTTTGAGGACGCGCGGGTTGGCGACGACCAGGTTACCGGAGTTCTCGTAGTTGTGACCACCGACGAAGTCGGTCACGATGGCACCCGCTTCCTTGGCCAGCAGCTCACCGGCGGCGGTTTCCCAAGGCTTCAGGCCTATTTCCCAGAAACCGTCGATACGACCAGCGGCCACGTAGGCCAGATCCAGCGCAGGGCAGCCGGCGCGACGGATGTCGGCACACTCGATGAACATGCTCTGGAACATCTTCAGGTAAGGCTCGATGTGGTGCTTCTGCTTGAACGGGAAACCGGTGGCCAGTACGGTGCCAGCCATCTCTTTGGCCTTGCCGACGCGGATGCGGTAGCCGTTCAGCTGAGCGCCGTTACCGCGGGTAGAGGTAAACAGCTCGTCGCGGATCGGATCGTACACAACGGCTTGTTCGGTCTTGCCCTTGACGCGCAGGGCGATGGAGACGGCAAAGTGCGGAATGCCTTTGACCAGGTTGGTCGTGCCATCCAGTGGGTCGATGATCCATTGGTAATCCGGATTGGTACCGGCAATCTCACCAGACTCTTCAGCCACGATGCTGTGTTCCGGGTAAGATTTTTTGATGGTGTGAATGATGGCCGCTTCGGCGTCACGGTCAACGTTGGTCACGAAGTCATGGCTGCCTTTCTGGATAGCCTCGATGTTCTCAGGCTGGGAGAAGGCTTTTACTACAACTTGACCGGCGTTGCGCGCAGCGCGCACGGCGATATTCAGCATCGGATGCATAGGTTCACCACTGGATGTTAAAGAACGGGGATAAAAGGACGCGGTATCTTACCAAGATATTTGAGAATGGCAACCGATATACATGCGTCCCCTTACTTTCGCGACTGCCAGATCTGACGGCTCCAATAAAGACTCTTTTTGGTCTAGTCTTATCGCGACAGCCGAACAACAGGCTGTGGTGAGCATAGGGACATGAGCCATGAATCTGTCATTGATTAGTCAAAAACCGGCGGCTGCGACGGCGCAGGGAGTGTTGGTCGCACTGCAGGCCGCCAGTGGATATGGGAATTATTTCAACGAGGTACGTGTCTCACAACCCGCACAATGGCAACCCGAGCCAGGCGAGGCGGCCATTCTGTTGCTGGAAGAGGATGATGCCGCCTGGCCCGAGCTGTCCTGGTCGCTTGGCAATGAATCGCTGGGCCTGCCGGTCTTGCCGCTGCGGGTGTATCGGCAGAGCGACACCCTCTCGCCCCAGGGGCCGGATGTCAGGGATCCCCGCTTCTACTTTGTCTCCAACGGCATAGTGCTGGATGAAGCAGACCTGGCCGATCCCGCCCGCAGCCGCGTCTTGCAGAGCAAGCTCGAGTCCTATTTCCCCCTCCTTTCCCGTCTCACCCTGCTGCGTCAGCGCCAACCCATGGGGCTGCCCAGCTAGTCAGCTTATCTTTGGTATCGCTGTTCAAGCGGCGCAATATTTGTCATAACTGACCGGTATTGCGCAGCCGCGATCTGTTTTACTCCCCGCATTGTCGATGTGTCACGGCGAATGAGAGCGACTGTCAACGGAGAATGACATGAAGGTGTATGAGTTGAGGCGTGCCCCCAACGCCCGCCGGGTCAGGATGTTCCTGGCGGAGAAAGGGGTCGAGATGACGTACCAGCAGGTGGACCTGGGGGCGGGGGAGAACCTGGCCCCGGACTTTCTGGCCAAGAATCCCGCCGGGCGCATCCCGGTGCTTGAGCTAGATGATGGCACCCACATCAGTGAAACCATCGCCATCTGCCGCTATTTTGAAGAGCTTTATCCCACTCCCAATCTGTTTGGCAGCACACCCCTTGAGCGGGCGACCATAGAGATGTGGAGTCGCTTCATCGAGTTCAACCTCTGGTTGCCGACCGGCATGGCGTTTCGCCACATCACCGGCTTTTACAAGGATAGGGAGACCGTCTTCCCCGACTGGGGCGAGGAGTGCAAAAGGAATGCCCAGACATGGTTTGACAAGCTGGAGGCGCGGCTGGCCGAGGTGCCCTATATGGCCGGCGAGCGTTTCACCATCGCCGATATCCTGACCCTCTGTACCATCGATTTTGGCAAGGTGGTGGGATTGCGCATCGCCCCCACTCAACGGCATCTTCAGGCTTGGCACGAGCGGGTCAGTGCCCGTCAGAGTGCCCAGGCCTGACGGCTATGTGTGAATAATCAAGGAGTCCATGATGATCGATCTCTATACCGCAGCAACCCCCAATGGCTTCAAGGTCACCATCGCCCTGGAAGAGCTGGGGCTGCCCTATCGGGTGATCCCCCTCGACCTGTCGGCGCTGGATCAGAAGAAGCCTGACTTTCTGGCGATCAATCCCAACGGCCGCATTCCGGCCATCGTCGACCGGGATAACGGCGACTTCGCGGTGTTCGAATCCGGCGCCATCCTGCTCTATCTGGCGGAGAAAGCGGGCAAGCTGCTGCCGCAAGATCCCAAGCGCCGCTCCCAGGCCATTCAGTGGCTGATGTTCCAGATGGGCGGCGTCGGTCCCATGATGGGGCAGGCCAACGTCTTCTATCGCTACTTCCCCGAGAAGATCCCGGCCGCCATCGAGCGCTACCAGAAAGAGGGGCGCCGCCTGTTCGAGGTGCTCGACAGCCATCTGGCCCACCACCAGTATCTGGCCGACGAGTACAGCATCGCCGACATCGCCACCTGGCCCTGGGTGCGGATCT
Source organism: Aeromonas tecta (assembly GCF_000820185.1). Taxonomy (GTDB): domain Bacteria; phylum Pseudomonadota; class Gammaproteobacteria; order Enterobacterales; family Aeromonadaceae; genus Aeromonas; species Aeromonas tecta. The sequence goes on along the minus strand of NZ_CDCA01000037.1, from coordinate 158,501 downwards.
ATGACTGGAGCGGTATCTCCATCGAGGGGCTGACTCATTTGCAGGCCTGGATGGATCGCATGGCCGCCAAGCCCGCCTGCCAGAAGGGCATCAACATACCGCCGCGCAAGGAAGAGACGCCAGAAGAGGCGGCCAAACGGGTGCAACAGATGGTCACTCGTTAAGATGACAAGGATGGCCCTGCGATGGGCCATCTTTTTTCCAGTTCTTCCCCCCTCGTTTTGACCCCAATATTTCCCACCACCCATCTCGACAAAGCCCTGATCTGAAGGGCTGATGACATCGTTCATTTCCGTCAAATAAGCCATTTATCAAGAGAAGAAAGCTATTTTGCACGAATAAATGTTATGTTATAACGAAACGCTTTTGGCTGATAATGATTATTGTTTGGGTGGAAGGAATGACAAAAAAGTATGCCTATTCAGGCTGGTGCGCGCTGGCACTGCTGGTTGGGATGAGTGCGGCCCATGGCAAGCCGCTCACCATGGTGGGGCCCTGGGAGATCCACAGCCTGGATCCGGCCAGTAACGGGGTCTTCTTCACCCGCTTGCAGGTCGCCGAGACCCTGGTGGAAGTGGGCGACAAGGGAGAACTGCAACCTGGCCTCGCCAGTAGCTGGTCAGTGTCCGACGATGGTTTGAGCTGGCAATTCAGGCTGCGCCCCCACGCCCATTTTCACGATGACAGCGAGGTGAGTGCCGAGCAGGTCGCGTTTGCCTTGCAGCAGGCCTTGCGCAAACCCGGCGTGCTGCAAAGCGTGCCTATCGAGAGGGTTGAAGCAAAAGAGGATTCGCTGCTCATCAGTCTCCACGAGCCCTTCGCCTCCTTGGCGGCGGTGCTGGCCCATCCCAGTACCCAGATCCTGGCGAAGGGGGCTTATGACGACAAGGGGGAGGTGACCCGGGTTATTGGCTCCGGCCCTTATCGCATCAGCCGTTTACAGCAACCGCAGCGAATTGACGTCAGCCGCTTCGAGGGGTGGGATGGCGCCCAACCTGCTATTGAGCAAGTCAGCTATCTGACGGTGGGCCGCGCCGAGAGCCGCACCCTGATGGCCGAGAGCGGTCAGGCTGACATCGCCTGGGGGCTGGATCCGGTCAGCATCCGCCGCCTGCAGCAGGCCCCTCGCGTTACCATCGCCTCGGTGACTCTGCCACGCACCATACAGCTCAAACTCAATGGGGCCGATCCGCTGTTAAGTGATCCGGCCGTGCGCCGCGCACTCAGTCTGGCTATCGACCGCAGCGGCATGGCGACCGCCCTGCTGCGGGATCCCGAGATGGCGGCGACTCAGCTGTTTCCACCCAGCCTGAGCGAATGGCATCAACCCGGCCTGACCCCGCTCGCCTATGACCTGAAGGCGGCGCAGGCGGCCTTTGCCGCGGCGGGTTGGCACAAGGGGGACGACGGCGTGTTGCACAAGGGACAGGCTCGCTTTGCCCTGACCCTGCGCACCTTCCCGGATCGCCCGGAGTTGCCGCAGCTGGCGACGGCGTTGCAGGCGCAGTGGAAGCAAGTGGGGGTCGAGCTCAAGGTGGCGGTGGGCAACTCGAGCGAGATCCCGGCCGGCCATCAGGATGGCTCGCTCCAGCTCGGTCTCTATGCCCGCAACTATGCGCTGGTGCCGGATCCGCTGGTGACCCTGCTGGGGGATCTGGCACCCGCAGGGGCCGACTGGGGAGTGATGAACTGGCAATCCCCCGCGCTTGAGCAAGATCTTGCCCGCCTTGGCAAGGAGACGCTGCCGGCAAAGGAGGCCGCCGCGCTTCGCCTCGGCATCGCCACCACATTGCAACAGGAGCTGCCGCTGCTGCCCATCGCCTGGTATCGCCAGAGTGCGGCGGTCAGCCGTCAGCTCAAGGGCTTTGCGCTGGATCCCCAGGAGCGCAGCTACCATCTGACCAGGCTGACATGGAGTGCGCCATGACAGGCTCGCTCTGGCCGACCGTCATGGCGGTCCTCGGCCTGCGGCTGATACAGGCGCTGACGGTGGCGCTGCTGGTGGCCGGGCTCTGTTTTCTGATGGTGCAATCCCTGCCGGGGGACATCGCCTTTCGCATCGCCGCGGGCCGCTACGGCTATGACTATGTCACCGCCGAGGCCGCGAGCGCAGTGCGCAGCGAGCCGGGACTGACCGGCTCGGCCCTTGCCCGCTTCGGTGACTGGCTGGGCGCCCTGCTGCAGGGGGATCTGGGCAACTCCCTGGTGACAGGGGCGCCGGTGGCGGGCGAGATTGCCCATCACCTGGGGGCCACCCTGTCGCTGGCGTTCGCCGCCGTGGTGCTGGCCCTGCTGCTGGCCTTGCCCCTCGGCAGCCTGAGCGCCCTGCGCCCGGGAGGGCTCTGCGATCGGTTGATCCTGGCCTGGAGTGTGCTGATGCGGGCGCTGCCTCCCTTCCTGCTCGGCCTGGTGCTGATGGTACTGCTCTCGGTCGAGCTGGGCTGGTTTCGCGCCGCCGGGCACGGGGAGGGACACAACCTCTGGCTGCCCGCATTGACCCTGGGGCTTGGCCTCTCCGGCGTGCTGGCCCGAGTGGTGCGAGAAAGCGTGCTCAGCGTGGTGCAGTCCGATTATTACCGCTTCGCCCTCACCAAGGGGCTCTCTCCGGTGCGGGTATTCTGGCGCCACGGGCTGCGCAACATCGGGGTCAGCGTCATCGCCTACACCAGCGTGCAATTGGTGCTCCTGATCGAAGGCGTGGTGGTGGTCGAGAGCCTGTTCGCCTGGCCCGGCATCGGCCATGCGCTGGTGCATGCCATCTTCTGGCGCGACGTGCCCATGGTTCAGGGCACTGTGCTGGTGCTGGCGGCGCTGTTCGTGCTGCTCAACACCCTGACCGACTTGCTTTGCCTCGCCATCGATCCCCGTGGTCCCAAGGAGTCTTGATCATGTCTTTTTCCGTCAAGGCGGGGGCCGCGCTGCTCCTGCTGGTGGTGCTGTTTGCCTTGTTGGCGCCCCTCGCCTGGTCCGATCCGGCGGCCCAGGATCTGGCTCATTTTCTGGCCGGTCCCAGTTGGCAAGAACCGCTCGGCCGCGATCAGCTGGGCCGCAGCCTGATGGCCCGGCTCGGATCGGCAACCCGCTTGTCCTTGCTGCTTGGCAGCCTCTGTGTGCTGACCGCGGCCCTGCTCGGTTGCCTGCTTGGCTGGCTCAGCGCCTGGCGCGGTGGCTGGGTGGACGGGCTGCTGCGCAGCCTGGCCGACGGCGTGCTGGCCCTGCCGAGCCTGCTGCTGGTGCTGCTGTTCTCCGCCATGGCCCAGGGCGGCTTCGCCATTCTTTACCTCGGTCTGGCGATGGCCCAATGGGTGGAGTACTACCGGGTGGTGCGGGCCCGCAGTCGCAGTCTGCTCGCCTCGCCGCAGGTGGAGGCGTCCCGGCTGCTCGGCTTTGGCAATGGCTATGTCGCGCGCCGCCACCTCTGGCCCGTGCTGGCGCCCCAGTTGCTGACCATGATGGCGTTCGGCCTCGCCGGAGCCATTCTGACCCTCTCGACCCTGGGCTTCGTTGGCGTGGGCATTCAGCCGCCCACCCCGGAGCTGGGCCTGATGATGACGGAGGCGCTGCCTCACTATCAGGAGGCGCCCCGCCTGTTGCTGGCGCCCATCATGGTGATGGGGCTGATGCTGCTGGCGCTGGTGCTGCTCAATCAGCAGGTTTCTCCCCATCCCCGTTCTTCACAAGGAGTCGCAGCATGACGGCCATTCATATCAAGGGTCTTCGGGTGAGCGATGGCAGACAAGTCTTGCTACAAGCGTTGGACCTGACCCTCATCCCCGGCACGGCCCTGACCCTGATAGGGGAGAGCGGCTCGGGCAAATCCCTGTTGGCCCACGCCCTGATGGGCACATTGCCTCCCCCCCTGCTAGCACAGGGGCGGCTTGAGGTGGCAGGCCAGCATCACGATCTGGCCGAGCCCCATCGTCTGCGGGCCCTGTGGGGGCGAGAGCTGGTGATGCTGCCACAGGAGCCGGTGCTGGCGCTGGATCCCACCATGGGGTTGCTGCGCCAGGTGGAAGAGGGCTGGCTGGCCAGAGGGCCAACCGCGCGCTCGCGGGCCCGGGCGTCCCTCGAGCATTTGGGGCTGGCGGGACGGGAGCGCCACCTGCCGCACCAGCTCTCCGGTGGTATGGCCCAGCGCGCCGCCTTTGCGGCGGCCACCCTGGGGCAGGCCCGGCTGCTTATCGCCGATGAACCCACCAAGGGGCTCGACCGTCTGGCCTGCGCGAAGTTGCAAGAGTTGCTGCTCGGCTATCTGGCGCGAGGCAGCCAGCTGCTGACCATCACCCATGATCTGGCCCTGGCCCGCGTGCTGGGGGGCTGGGTGCTGGTGGTCAAGGGGGGGGAGATAGTGGAGCAGGGCCCCGCCGAGCGGGTGCTGCACCAGCCTGTCCACTCTTACACCCGGGCGCTGCTGGCGGCGGAGCCCGGGGCCTGGCCCAGGGCGAGCGCGCCCGCGCCCGGTGACTGGCTGTTGAGGGGCGAGGGGCTGACCATGGGCTACGGGGAGCAACGGCTGTTCGAGGATCTCGATGTGCAACTGGCGCAGGGGGAGCGGCTGGCCATCATGGCGCCGAGCGGGGCGGGCAAGAGCACCCTCGGCAATGTGCTGCTCGGCCTGCAGCGGCCGCTGCGCGGGCAGTTGTTGCGCCGGGAGGGGATAGCGCCTCACCGCTGGCAGAAGCTCTATCAGGATCCGGTGCAGGCCTTCGCCAGCCGGGTGCGGCTCGGCACCCTGTTTGACGATCTGCTGCGCCACCATCAGTTGCCCCGCCAGCGCCTGACCGACTACCTAGGGAGGCTCGGGCTGGACGAGGGCCTGCTGATGCGCCTGCCGGGCCAGGTGTCGGGCGGCGAGCTGCAGCGGCTGTCGCTGATCCGGGCGCTGCTGCTGCGCCCCGTGCTGCTGTTTGCCGACGAGCCGACCTCCCGGCTCGATCCCCTCAGCCAGCAGCAGACCATGGCCTGCCTGCTGGAGGAGCTCGGCGAAATAGGCTGCGCCCTGCTGCTGGTGACCCATGACGAGGCGCTGGCCGACAAGGTTGGTGATCGCTGCCTGCGGCTGGGAGAGACGGTGGCAAACCAGGAGCTGGCCAGCGGACGGCGGGCGGGGTGATGCGGTGGCCGGACGGGGGCCTGAGCATGCGCCTGGTTCCGAGACCTTGGTGAGGCAGGCGACCCCGCCACCTCGGGTGCACTAGAGGCCGTAAATAGCAACATAATATTCTTATTTTTCAACACAAATCACTGATTAATGGCGCTAATTAGGCGCAATAAACTGCCTCCAGCAGAGATGTCCAGCGATAACAAGGGGATAAAGATGTATCAGATCAAAGGGGTACAACAGATGACGAGCCGCCGGACGGCGCTGGCTGAATGGCGCCGTCCGGCTTGTCTGGCGAGGCGCTTCCCCCATGGCGGTGTCAGGGGGAGAGCGGCTGCCAGCGTCCGTCAGCGGCGTGACTGGCCAGGCTGGCTTCGATGAAGCGCATCCCCGCCACCCCGTCCTCGACCGTGGTGAGAGCCAGACTCTCGGGCGGGGGCGGGAGGCCCGCCTCGAGGGCGTGGATCTGCAGCGCCGCGTCCGTGTAAAGCTGGGCGAAGGCCTCCAGATAGCCCTCGGGATGCCCGGCAGGTACCCGGCTGGCGTGCTGCGCCGCCGGGCTCGCCACCCGGCCCCGGGTCAGCCGCTGGCTGGCGCCGCCGAGGGGGGTGAGCCAGAGCACATTGGGATCCTCCTGGCGAAAGACAAGGCTGGCCTTGCTGCCATAGAGGCGGATCTGCAGCCGGTTCTCCTCGCCGCTGGCGACCTGGCTCGCGTTGAGCGATCCGCGCATCCCGCCGGGGTAGCGCAGCCAGACTTGCAGATGGTCGTCCACCAGGCGCCCCGGCACGAAGCTGTGCAGCAGGGCGGCAAGCTCGCCTGGCTGCTGCCCGCTGATAAAGGCCGCCAGCTGGTAGGCGTGGGTGCCGATGTCACCGAGACAACCCGCCCGCCCGGCCAGGGCGGGATCCGCCCGCCAGTCCGCCTGCTTGTTCTGGCCGGGAGGGATGGGATTGGCGAGCCAGTCTTGCAGGTATTCCACCTGCACATAGCGCAGCTCGCCCAGGGCGCCGGCGGCGACCAGCTCGCGGGCGTGGCGCACCATGGGGTAGCCCGAATAGGTGTGGGTGAGGGCGAACAGCCGCCGTTGCTGGCGGGCGAGCAGGGCGAGCTCTTCCCCCTCGGCCAGGGTCAGCGCCAGCGGTTTGTCGCAGATGACGTGGATCCCGGCCTGCAGGAAGGCGCGCGCCACCGGGGCGTGCAGGTGGTTCGGGGTGGTGATGGCCACCACCTCGATGCCGTCGGGTCTGGCCGCCTCGGCCCGGGCCATGAGGGTGTAATCCTCATAGGCGCGGGCCGGATCCAGCCCGAGGGCGAGTGCGCTCGCCCGGGCGTTGGCGGGATCGGCGGAGAGGGCGGCGGCGAGCAGCTCATAGTGATCGTCCATGCGGGCGGCCAGCCGGTGCACGGCGCCGATGAAGGCCCCCTGGCCGCCCCCCACCATGCCCAGACGCAGTCGTCTTGTCATCGCTTATCTCCTTGCTTGCCGGTGGGATCCGCGCCGAGGCCGAGCAGGTTTCTGACCTCTTCCCGCGCCAGGCCGCTGCCGGCGAAGTCATCGAAGGGGTGCTCGGCGACCCGGATAATGTGGCGGCGGATGAAGTCGGCCCCCTCGGCGGCACCGTCCTGCGGGTGCTTGAGGGCGCACTCCCACTCCAGCACGGCCCAACCGGGGTAGTCGTACTGGGCGAGCTTGCTGAAGATGGCACCAAAGTCGATCTGCCCATCCCCCAGGGAGCGAAAGCGTCCCGCCCGCTCCAGCCAGGGGGCATAGCCGCCGTAGACGCCCTGGCGCCCCGAGGGCCTGAACTCGGCATCTTTGACGTGGAAGGCGCGCACCCGCTCGTGATAGAGATCGAGGAAGGCGAGGTAGTCGAGCTGCTGCAGCAGCATGTGGCTGGGATCGTAGAGCACGTTGACCCGGGGGTGATTACCGGTCGCCTCGAGGAAGCGCTCCAGCGTGGCGCCGTCGAACAGATCTTCCCCCGGGTGCAGCTCGTAGCAGAGATCCACCCCGGCCTCATCAAACGTGTTCAGCAGGGGGAGCCAGCGGCGGGCGAGCTCGGCGAAGGCCTCTTCGATGAGCCCGGCAGGGCGCTGGGGCCAGGGGTAGAGATAAGGCCAGGCGAGGGCGCCGGAGAAGGTGACGTGGGCACTGAGGCCGAGTCGTCGGGAGGCGGTGGCGGCCGCCTTGAGCTGATCGCTTGCCCACTGGGTGCGGGCGGCGGGCTTGCCGCGCACCGCCGGGGGGGCGAAGCCGTCGAACAGGCTGTCATAGGCGGGGTGGACCGCCAGCAGCTGACCCTGCAGATGGGTGGATAGCTCGGTGATGACCAGCCCCCGCTCGGCCAGCAGGCCGCTGACCTCGTCGCAATAATCCTGACTGGCCGCCGCCTTAGTCAGATCGAACAGGCGCGGGTCCGTCGGCAGTTGCAGGCCGTGAAAGCCGAGGCCGGCGGCCCAGTCGGCCAGGCCCGTCAGGCTGTTGAATGGCGGCTGCTCCCCCATGAACTGGGCGAGGAAGATGGCCGGTCCCTTGATGGTCTTCATGGGCACTCCTGCGTCAAAGCGCGGTGAAAGGTTGCACGGATGACAGACTGGCGATCGGCTGGGCCGATCGCCAGTGGCTGCTTAGAACGGGGAGTCGGGGAAGTAGAACTCCTTGGCCGTCTGCGGGGTGATCAGCACCGAGGGGATGATGGTGTTGGCCGGCAGGGGCTCGCCCTTGATGCGGGCCTCGGCGGTGAGCATGATGGCGTCATACATGAACTTGGGGGAGTAGGAGACGTTGGCCTGGATGCGCGGATCGCTACCCTCCATCAGGGTCTTGATCGCCCCCTTGGCGCCGGCGCCGCCAAACACCAGCTTGATGTCGGTACGCTTGGCCTGATCGATGGCCTTGAGCACCCCCACCGCCATGTCGTCATCCGCCGCCCAGACCGCATCTATGTGCTTGAAGCGGGTCAGGAAGTCCTGCATCACCTTGAAGGCGTCGTCTCGGTTCCAGTTGCCGTATTTGGCGTCGAGGATCTTGATCTCCCCGTGCTGCTTCATCACGCCGCTGAAGGCATCGTAACGCTCGTTGTCCAGGGTGGTGGGAATGCCGCGAAGGGCGACGACATTCCCTTTGCCATTCAGGGTCTTGGCGATGAACTCCGCCGGCAGCTTGCCGAAGGCGGTGTTGTCCCCGGCCACGTAGGCATCCTGGGCGCTGGTGTCGGTCAGCCCCCGGTCGACCACGGTGACATAGACCCCCTTCTTCTTGACCTGGGCCACGGGCTTGGTCAGGGAGGCTGACTCAAACGGGAAGATGACTAGCGTGTCTATCTTGTTGACCGTCAGCAGATCCTGCAGCTGGTTGGCCTGTTCCGGCGCCGTGGCGGCGGTCTTGACGATCACCTTGAGATCGGGGTGGGCCTTCTCCAGATCCTCCTTGGCCTTGTTGGCCCACCAGACGATGCCGGCGGTGAAGCTGTGGGTGGCGGTCGGGATGGAGACCCCCAGGGTCATCTTCTCGGCCGCCAGGGCGCTGCTGGCGCCAAGCATGAGGGCGCAGGCGCCCAGGGTGTGTAGCATCTTGTTCATCTTGATAGCCTCTTGACTGTTGGGCTGCTGCCCGTTCCTTGTCCGGCGAAGGGAGCCCTCGCCACTCGTCTTACTGCCGTTTCCACCACAAGCTCAACGCCGGCGCTGCATAAAGGCGACCATGATGATCACGACGCCCTGCACGGCCGCATTGAGGTAAACACTGATGATGCTGGTCAGATTGAGGATGTTGCTGATGACCGACAGCAGGATGGCGCCCACCAGGGTGCCGAAGATGCGCCCCTCGCCCCCCTTGAGGGAGGTGCCGCCCACCACCACGGCGGCGATGGCCTCCAGTTCCCACAAGAGCCCGGTGGTGGGGGTGGCGGAGCCCAGGCGCGGCACATAGAGCAGGGTGGCGATGCCGACGCAGAGCCCGAGCAGGGCGTAGCTGAGCAGCTTGACCAGATCGACCCGGATGGTGGCGTAGCGCGCCACCTGCTCGTTGGAGCCGATGGCCTGCACGTGGCGACCGAAGGCGGTGCGGTTGAGCAACAAGCCCCCGGCCAGCGCCACCAGCAGGAAGACCCAGACCGGAATGGGGATCCCCAGCAGGCTGCCGTAGTAGACGGGGCTGTAGATGTCGCCGAGGGCATCGTCCAGGGTCAGGGCGCCGCCATCGGCCAGATAGGTCAGCACGGCCCGGAAGATGCCGAGGGTGCCGAGGGTGACGATGAAGGGCTCAATCTTGCCGCTGGTGATGAGCAGGCCGTGGCCGGCCCCGAACAGCAGGCCGAGCAGCAGGGCCAGCAGGATGCCGATGATCACCACCAGCAGGGGAGACTCCGCCAGCGGCCCCGCGCCGAGCCGGTTCATGATGAGGATCATGGCGCCGGCGATCAGGGCCGCCATGGCGCCGACCGAGAGATCGATGCCGCCGGACATGATAACGAAGGTCATGCCCACGGCGATGATGCCGATGAAGGCGGTGCGGGTCAGCACGTTGAGCAGGTTGTCCAGGGTGGCGAAGTCGGGGTTGAGCAGGGTCCCGAGCAGGCACAGCAGGATGAGCCCCAGCAGCGGGCCCGTGCCCGACAGCAGGGAGGAGATCCGCTCTTTGCGGGTTTCAGTGGGTGCCGGTTGCATAGGCGATCAACTCCTCTTCGGTCAGATGATGGGCGGGCAGCACCGCCTGCAGGCGGCCTGCCCGCAGCACGGCGACCCTGTGGCACAGGCCGATCAGTTCGATCAGCTCGCTCGAGATGACGATGACGGCGCGCCCCTCGGCGGCCAGCCGCTGGATCAGGAAATAGATGTCGCGCTTGGCGCCCACATCCACCCCCCGGGTGGGCTCGTCGAGGACGATGACCCTGGGGTCGGGGTGCAGGAACTTGGCGAGGGCCAATTTTTGCTGATTGCCCCCCGACATCATGCGGGCCCGAAGCGAGTGAGCGCCGGCCTTGATGCCGAACTCATCGATGGCGCGGCCGAGGGCCGCCCGCTCCGCCCCCTTGTCCAGCCAGGGGTGGGCATAGCGCGCCAGCGTCATCAGGGTGAGGTTCTCGGTTAGCCCAAGGTCAATGTGCAGCCCCTTGCCTTTGCGATCCTCCGGCAGATAGGTGAGCCCCTGCTGCATGGCGGCGCGCGGGCTGTCGATGCGCACGGCCTTGCCCGCCAGCTGGATGTGGCCAGCCTGGCGTTCACGCAGGCCCAAAATAGCCTCAAACGCCTCGGTGCGACCGGCTCCCACCAGCCCGGCGAAGCCGTAGATCTCGCCGCGTTGCACCTCAAAATCGAGGCTCTCCACCCAGCCGGGGACGCAGAGCCCCTTCACCGCGAGGGCGATGTCGCTGTCCTCTGGGGGAGGGAGCCTTGGGGGAAACATGTCCGACATCTCGCGCCCCACCATGAGGTTGGCCATCTGCTGGCGGCTGAGGGACGCCGTCTCGCCGCGGCTGACGAAGCGGCCATCACGCATCACCACTATCTCGTCGGTGATCCGCTTGACCTCGTCCAGCTTGTGGGAGATGTAGATGACGGTGGTGCCCTGGGCCTTGAGCCTGGCGATGAGGGCGAACAGCCGCGTCGTCTCCCCCGGGGTCAGGGTGGCGGTCGGCTCGTCCATGATAAGCAGCCTGGCCTGGCGCGACAGGGCCTTGGCAATCTCCACCAGCTGCTTCTCCGCGACGATAAGTTGCCGCACCCGGGTGGCGGGATCCCGTTGCAACCCGACCAGCTCCAGATAGTGTTGGGTCTGGCTCGCCATGCGGGCCTCGTCCAGCAACCAGCCCCGTTTCAGCTCGTGGCCGAGGAACAGGTTCTGGGTCAGGGTCAGGTGTTCGGCCAGGTTGAGTTCTTGATGGATCAGCACTATTCCCGCCTGCTCCGCCTCGCGAGAGGAGATCCAGCGGCGCGCCTCGCCATCGATGTGGATCTCCCCGCTGCTGATGGGCTCGTAGCCGGCGAGGATCTTCATCAGGGTGGACTTGCCCGCACCATTCTCCCCGAGCAGGCCGTAGACGCGCCCCGCGGCCAGGTCGAAATCGACCCCGTGCAGCACTCGGATGGGGCCAAACTCCTTGCAGACGCCGTGAAATTCGACACTGAGGCTCATCGAGTACTCCTGTGGTGCTCGCTCCGAGCGGACTGCTGGCGAAGGGGAGTGAGTGGCATCAGGCGCTGCCTCTGACGACGAGTCGATGGGGAAGCAGAGAGCCGGTCGGCGGGGTGTCGGGGGCACTCAGACGTTGCAGCAGCAGGCGGGCCGCCTCGGCGCCGAGATCATCCATGGGTTGCGCCATGGTGGTGAGGGGCGGATTGAGGTGGGCGGCCAGGGTTATGTCATCGAAGCCCATGATGGCGATGTCATCGGGGATGCGCAGACCCGCCTCCTGTAAACCCTGCATCAGGCCGATGGCCAGGGCATCGGCGACCGCGAAGATGGCGCTGGGGCGCTGTTGGCAGCGAAGCAACTGCTGCGCCGCCTCGGCCCCGGCCACAAAGCTGAAACGGGTGACCCGGATGTTCCACTCCTCCGTCAGGGTGAGTCCGGCCTCTGCCAGGGCCTGGCGCACCCCGGCCTCGCGCTGGCGGGCATAGAGGTAGGCGGGATCCGCTCCTATCAGCGCGATCTGGCGATGGCCCCGGCTCAGCAGATAACGGACGGCCTCGGCCGCCGCCGCCTGGTTATCGATACCCACATAGGGTACGGGCATGGCGGGATCAAATTCGCAGCAGGCGACCCAGGGCAGCGCGTTGATCTCCTGGCTCAGCCCCTGCTGGATGGAGTCGGGATCCAGACAGATGGCGCCATCCGCCCTGTGGGTGCGCAGCAGCTCGAAGGCCGAGCGCTCCCGACCCGGATCGGCGCCGGTGTCGCACAGCAGCACGAAATAGCCGTGCTGCCGGGCCACCCGGTCGATGCCACGCACTATCTCGATGTAGAAGGGGTTGGTGAGGTCGGGCACCATGATGAGCAGCAGCCAGCTCTTGGCGGTGCGCAGGCTGGTGGCCAGATGATTGACTCTGTAGCCGAGCTCATCGACTGCGCGGTTGACCCTGGCCTGGGTCTTGCTGGTGACGCCCTCCTGACGATTGAGCACCCGCGAGACGGTGGCAACCGATACCCCGGCCCGCGCCGCGACGGCGGCCATGGAGACGGGGTTGACGGGGGCGGGGGCTCGGCTCATTCCAGATACCTGTGCGTAAAATGTAATCGATTACATTTTTAGGTGAGGCCGAGAGAGTTCGCAAGTTTGCGGTAACAAAAAAATAACAAATATATATTCGTATGATTTTATTACGCTTTATAAGGTGATGCCGCCGCAAAAGGAGGGGGTAATCCGGCGCAGGCGGGCGATTTTTCCAATGCGAGTACTGTCCTCAATGCGTGGTATGAGCCTTGTCGTTGAATAAGCCTTGGTGGTTATTTGGCCATCTACTGCGCTACGACTTCTTATCTCGCATCTCTGCTGGCCTGATGGATTGCCGGCACCGGCTCCGCCCCTGTCGTGTTGAGTCGGTGAAAGGGACAAGCAAGGCGGGTGGCTGACAATAACTGTTTGATCTTCATACCAGTCTGGGGAGAAACCGCCGTTACATTAGAAAAACTAGGGAAAGCCGATTATAAAGATTCGTTCGTTTTTTGTGACATGAATCACTAAGATCACGCCCAAGCCAAGGGAGCGTCCTGCTCCCGGCCGGTGCGGTTTCTCCGCCTTGTATTTTCACCTTTGATTGACCCTTGTTTGGATCCCCTCTGCAGTTTTCTGCCAGGGGCGTGGCTGCTTTTTGATGATTTGCGGGACTGAGATATGTATCGGCACAGTTTTTACCCTCTGTTTTTCCTGACCATCCTGATGGTCGCCGTGGGTCAGATGACCCAGACCCTGTATGTGCCCTCCATTCCCATGATGGCGGGGGACTTCCATGTGGCCTCCGGTCAGCTGCAGGCGGTGATGGCCTGTTACCTGATCCCCTACGGGCTCTCCCAGTTCGTCTATGGCCCGCTGTCGGACAGGATTGGTCGTCGCCCGGTGTTGCTCATCGGCATGATGGTGTTTCTGGTGGGTACCCTGACCATCCAGCTGATCCCGAGCTTCATGGCGCTGCTCATCGGCAGCTTCATCCAGGGGCTGGGGACCGGCGCTGGCGGCGCCATGAGCCGGACCGTGATGCGCGATCGCTACAGCGGCGCCGAGCTGAACCGAGCCAACAGCCTGGTGAGCATGGGGGTGATCTTCTCCCCGCTGCTGGCGCCGGTGCTGGGCGGCTGGTTGACCGAGCTGTTCAACTGGCGCGCCGGTTACTGGTTCCTGTTCGGTTTTGGCGCCCTGACCACCCTGGCCCTGCTGGCCTGGTTTGGCGAGACCCTGCCGGTGACTGCCCGTCAACAGCAGCTGCGTGTCGGCGCCGCCTATCGCCATGTGCTTGGCAACCCGCGCTTCCAGGGCAACCTGCTGTGCCTGATGGCGACCTTCGCGGGGCTGGCGGTATTTGAAGCAGCGGCGGGCGTGCTGCTCGGCGATGTGCTCAAACTCAGTGCCCGCACCGTGAGCGTGTTGTTCGTGCTGCCGCTACCCGGCTACCTGTTTGGCGCCTGGCTCTCCGCCAAGCTGAGTTTTCGCCTGAGTCAGGGCAAGCTGATGCGCCTTGGCATCGCCTTCCTGGCGCTGGGCTCGCTCATCATACTGGTGCCCGGTCTGTTCGGGCTGGTGAGCGCAGCCTCCCTGGTGGGCGGCGCGGCGGTTTACTTCATCGGTAGCGGCATCCTCTATCCGACCGCCACCTCCTGCGCCATCGAGCCCTTCCCGGGTCAGGCCGGGACGGCCGGTGCCATCCTGGGTGGCATGCAAAACCTGGGGGCGGGGATAGTCACCCTGCTGGCCGCCTGCTTCCCGATGCAGGGGCAGGTGACCCTGGGGGTCATCATGACGCTGATGGTGCTGCTGGTGATATTGAGCTTCACCTGGCTGCGCCACCACGGCTCGCCCCATGAGCAGATGGCCGTCTGACGCCTTTCGTTAAACAGCAAAAGCCCGCCAACCCTGGCGGGCTTTTTTATATCCGCCGACGACCCGGCAGTGTGGGAGAGAGGGAAAGGCGTATAAGAGGAAAGCACTGCCTGAATGTAATACGACAGTGGTAGATGACTAAGGGGGTGGCGAGAGGCAGTGCAACCCACCACTCAGGCAAAGAAAAAGCCCGTCAGATGCTGACGGGCTTTTTGCTGTTGGTACCCCGGAATGCCGTTGCCGGTTTGGGCCCTTGAACCGTGAGTTCAAGGCGGGGATCTAAACTGGCCGCAGGCTTCTCGGTCGGGCCGAGCATGCGCAATAGTCAGAAGATAGACCCCCTTGGGGGTATGATTATCGGCTCGGGGACTTGAACCGGCTGACAAACATCCCAGGGAATTTTAAAACGGGTCGCGCTTAGGGCTTGGTGCCCTCGTCGCCAGAATCACCATACTGTCCATGTTCAATCAAGGCCGCTTCGATGGTGCGTTGCAGCATCTTGATGCGCTTGTCCATGGTCTCAGAATATTGGTGGTTTTTATCTTTTTCAAGGCAGAGCTCATGACAGAAGTTGAGCGCTGCCATGATAGCAAGCTGTTCATTGCTGGAGACCTTGGAGCGTTGACGCAGCTCGATGAGCTTGTCAGTCAGCTGGTCGGCGGCCTGGCGCAGGGCATCCTGTTGTCCCAGGGGACAGGATACCTTGTAGGGACGTCCCAGAATGACGATTTCTACAGCCTCTATGCTCATGCCTTCCTCAATACGGCGGGGCTGATTCCCGCTTTTATCCACGTGGACAACTGGGCGGGACTATATAGCGCAGATGCAGAAGTTTCAAGGCCTTGCTGGCCCTAGAAGGGGGAGAATGCTAGGATCCTGACCATAAATTTTGCATATTTGCCTGAACTTTGAGCGGATCTTCGATGAGCAAAACGAACCCCCCGAAATACGCGGCCGTGGCCGATCTGATGGAACGGCATGAGCTGATGGCAACGGCTGTCGAGGCTCATGGCGTGATCTGCGGCCTGGTCTGCGGTGGCGTCCCGCTGGACGACAAGAGCTGGTTGCCCCCCTTTAACGATCTCGTTAACGACGGTTTCGGTCTGCCGGCACCGGTGCGCCAGCTGATGACCGAGCTCTATCATGAGGCCATCGAGAGCCTGATGGCCCAGAAGGGCGTCGAGCTGTTGCTGCCAAGCGACGAGGCGCCACTCGATGAGCGCATCGACGCGCTGGTGGATTGGTCCCAGGCCTTCCTTGCCGGTTTTGGCGTGGTGCAGCAGGAGTTGTCCAAGGCCTCGGAAGAGCTGCAGGAGATGATCCAGGATATCGCCAGCATCACCCAGGTCTCCGCCGAGTTCGATCAGGAGGATGACGAGAACGAGGCCTCCTTCCTGGTGCTCTACGAACACGTGCGGCTCGGGGTCATGATGACCTTCGAGGAGTTCGGCAAGCGTCCGGATGCCCCGATCACGCCGCCGACCCTGCATTGATCCCCGTAAGAGAATGACTATCACTGCCTGAAAAAAAGAGCGCCCCTGTGGCGCTCTTTTGTATGAACCCGGCGGTGCTCTTTTGCATAAAGGGTCCGGCTGTTCGGTTGGCGCAGCGGGGGGCTCAGATCGGTTTTTTGCCCGTGGCTTCGCATCCAGGGGAGTGGCTTTGTGGTAGCATCATCTTCATGTTTTCAGCAGCTTCCCCTCATCTCATGTCTCAATCCTCTCTGGTTCACGTCGATGTGGCTATCGTCGGCGGCGGTATGAGTGGCGCCGTGCTGGCGCTTTCCCTCGCGGCCCTGCGCGGGCCGACCGGTGCCCCCCTGCAGATCCTGCTGCTGGAGGCGAGCGCCCCGGAGCTCAACGCGCACCCCGGCTTCGACGCCCGCGCCATCGCGCTCTCGGCCGGCACCTGCGAGGCGCTTGAGCGGCACGGCCTCTGGCCTCGCTTCGCCCCCCACTGCGCCCCCATCACCGACATCCACGTCTCGGATCGCGGCCATTTCGGCCAGGCTCGCCTGTCGGCGGCGGAATACGGCTTGCCGGCACTCGGTCAGGTGATCGAGCTGTCGGCGGCGGGCCTCGCGCTGCAGCAAGGGATCGCCGCCTGCCCGCAGGTCGCGATGCACTGTCCGGCCCAGCTCGCGACGATCGAGCCGCTGGAAGAGGGAGTACAGCTGACCCTGGCCAGCGGCGAGCGCTACCAGACCCGGCTGCTGGTGGCGGCCGATGGCGGCAACTCCTTCGTGCGCCAGCACTTCAAGCTGCCGGTCAGCCGCCACGATTATGAGCAGAGCGCCATCATCGCCACGGTCAAGACGGCGCAGGACCCGGCAGGCCGCGCCTTCGAGCGCTTCACCGAAGGGGGGCCGCTGGCGCTCTTGCCGATGCAGGACGGGCTATCGTCCCTGGTGTGGAGCGTGCGGCGGGATCAGGCGGAGGAGCTGATGGGGCTGGATGACGACGCCTTCCTCGCTCGCCTGCAACAGGCATTTGGCTGGCGGCTCGGGCGCTTCGAACGCACCGGCCAGCGCCATGTCTATCCGCTGGTGCTGACCGCCGCCGATTATCCGCTGGCCCAGCGCACCGTGCTGGTGGGCAATGCCGCCCATCTGCTACACCCCATCGCAGGGCAGGGCTTCAACCTCGGCATGCGCGATCTCGATCTGCTCAGCCAGGCGGTGGCCAAGGTGTTGGCCGCGGGTGAGGATATCGGCAGCTTCGAGGTGCTGAGCGGCTACTGGCGTCAGCGCCAGGACGATCAGGCGCACACCATCTGGTTGACTTCCGCCCTGGCCCAGCTCTTCTCCAATGGTCATGCCCCGCTGGTGGCGGGCCGCAACCTGGCGCTCTCCCTGATGGGGCGATTTGCCTGCCTCAAGGCGCCGCTGGCGGCCCAGACCCTGGGCTTCGTCAGCCAGACCACGAGATGAGTGTGGCGCAGGCAATGGGCAGGCCCGCCTGCGACGAATTGATTGATGATGCCGGTGGCCAAGGCGGCCGGCCAGCGAAGGAATAGATGATGCAAATGCAGACGGTGGATGTGGTGATCGTGGGGGGCGGCATGGTGGGCCTCGGGCTCGCCGCCGCCCTTAAAAACAGTGCACTGAGCGTGGCCGTGGTGGAAGGCCAGTTGCCCGACCCAGTGCTCGGGGCGGCGCCGGACAACAGGGTCAGCGCCTTGAGTCTGGCCAGCCAACACATCTTGCAAGGGGTCGGCGCCTGGGCCGGTATCGAGGCGCGGCGCCTGCAGCCTTACGACAAGATGGCGGTGTGGGAGCAAGACAGCTTCGGCCACATAGCTTTCGATGCCGCCAGTTTGCGCCAGAGCGCCCTCGGCCATATCATCGAGAACCGGGTCATTCAGCTGGCGCTGCTCGATGCCATTCTTGATGGCAATAATGGGGCAAGCAACATCCAGCTACTCACCCCGGCGCGAGCCCAGAGTCTGCAATGTGGCGAGGCGGGCGCCGTCCTGCTGCTGGACGATGGCCGCGCCCTCTCGGCCAAGTTGGTAGTGGCGGCCGACGGTGCCCACTCCTGGGTGCGCCGCCAGGCAGACATTCCGCTCACCAGCTGGGATTACGGCCATCACGCCCTGGTGGCGACGGTGCGCACCAGCGAGCCCCACGATGGGGTGGCGCGCCAGATCTTCACCCCCGAGGGGCCGCTCGCCTTCCTGCCCCTGTGGCAACCGGATCTCTGTTCCATCGTCTGGTCCATCCCCGCCGCCCGCGCCGAGGCGCTGTGCGATTGCGATGAGGAGCAATTCAACCGCCAACTCACGGCGGCCTTCGATGGCCGGCTGGGGCTGTGCAAGGTGGAAGGGGCGCGCAACGCCATCCCGCTCACCGCGCGCTATGCTCGCGACTTTGCCCGCGAGCGGCTGGTGTTGGTGGGGGATGCGGCCCACACCATACACCCGCTGGCGGGGCAGGGGGTGAACCTCGGCCTGTTGGACGCGGCGGCCCTGGCCGAGCAACTGCTCAAGAGCCAGCGCACCGGCGCCGACATAGGCCGGCTTGAGAACCTGCGCGGTTACGAGCGCTGGCGCAAGAGCGAGGCCGCCCGCATGCTGGCGGCGATGGAGGGGCTCAAGCGGCTGTTTGGTGGCGTTCATCCACTCAAGAAGCTGGTACGCGGAGTGGGGCTACGGGCTTTCGATGCCCTGACTCCCCTCAAAACCCAGGTGATCCGGGCCGCCATGGGGCTGGACGGAGAGCTGCCGGCCCTGGCCAAGGGTGAAAAAATCTAATCCTACCCGGGGTTTTTAACAATAAATCTAATCTGACAAGGCGAAATGCCCCTTCTGGGGACCAGCCTTTAATGTTGGCGTGAGGCGAAACGTTTTTCTGTAAATTGTGACGAAACGGTGAAAATCAACATTAAATCCCGCAAATGCCGGTCATCTACTGTTTTTATCACTGTTTTTGCCTTAGTGTCTGGTGTCAGTTTAACGGGGGCGGATTAGTTTTTTTTGAGCAGCAGCATCTCGCTCTTGTCATATAATCCGCTCCGTTCAAGGAATCACTCTTGCCCGGCAAGGGCAGGAACGAGCACAGACCTTGTGATCCTGTCTCTCTTCCCGAGAGGTAAGCGAGATGGACGTCGCAGGTGTTGTCGCTAACGCTTTAGGGCTCTTTGCTAAGGAAAGAATGCGATGATCCAGACTACTGTACTGCATCCCAAGCACCTGGAAGCCGGTGCCAAGATGGTAGACTTCCACGGTTGGGAGATGCCCATCAACTACGGCTCCCAGCTCGAAGAGCACCATGTGGTGCGCACCGATGCGGGCATGTTCGATGTCTCCCACATGACCATCGTCGATTTGACCGGCGAACGGGTCAAAGCCTTCCTGCAACACCTGCTGGCCAACGACGTGGCCAAGCTCACCGTCCCTGGCAAGGCCCTCTACAGCGGCATGCTGAACCCGGACGGTGGCGTCATCGATGACCTCATCACCTATTATCTCGGCGACACCTTCTACCGCCTGGTGGTGAACTCCGCCACCCGCGAGAAAGACCTGGCCTGGATCCGTCACCACGCCATCGATTTTGCCGTGAGCGTCACCGAGCGCCCGGAACTCGCCATGATCGCGGTACAGGGCCCGCAAGCCAAGGCCAAGGCGGCCAAGGTGTTCACCCCTGAGCAAAACGCCGCCGTGGCGGGGATGAAACCCTTCTTCGGCGTACAGGCCGGCGATCTCTTCATTGCCACCACCGGCTACACCGGCGAAGAGGGCTACGAAATCGTGGTGCCCGAGCCGCAAGCCTGCGCCCTGTGGCAGGCGCTGCTGGACAACGGCGTGGCCCCTTGCGGCCTGGGTGCCCGCGACACCCTGCGTCTCGAAGCCGGCATGAACCTCTACGGTCAGGACATGGACGAGTCTATCTCTCCGCTGGCCGCCAACATGGCCTGGACCCTGGCCTGGGAGCCCAGCGATCGCCAGTTTATCGGCCGCGCCGCCCTGGAAGCCCAGAAAGCCGCCGGTACCCAACCAAAATTGGTAGGCCTGGTGATGGAAGAGAAAGGGGTGCTGCGTGCCGGCATGCCGGTCACCTTCACCAGCGAGAGTGGTGAGACCCGGGAGGGGATTATCACCTCCGGCTCCTTCTCGCCGACCCTGGGTTACAGCATTGCCCTGGCCCGCGTGCCCCGTGACATCGGCGCCGAGGCGCAAGTCGAGATCCGCAAGAAGCTGGTCACCGTGAAGGTCACCAAGCCGGCCTTCGTGCGCAACGGCCAGCCATTGGTGTAACTATCTATTGCGGCGAAGGGTGTTCCCCTTCGCCAGTTCTTTTTGTCGAAGCGATTCAAGAGCATAAAGGAAGCAGAAATGAGCCATATCCCGAGCGAACTGAAATATGCCACCTCCCACGAGTGGGTCCGTGTTGAAGCCAACGGTGAGGCCGTGGTCGGTATCACCGAGCACGCCCAGGATCTGCTGGGAGACATGGTGTTCGTCGATCTGCCGGAAGTGGGCAAGCAAATCGGTGCCGGTGAAGACTGCGCCGTGGCCGAGTCGGTAAAAGCCGCCTCCGACATCTACAGCCCGGTGAGTGGCGAGATCATCGCCATCAACGAAGAGCTGGAAGGCAGCCCCGAGCTGGTCAACTCCGATCCCTACGGCGCCGGCTGGTTGTTCCGCATCAAGCTGGACGACGCCTCTGAGCTCGCCAACTTGCTGGATGCCGAAGGCTACCAGAACGTGGTCGACGAAGACTAAGGATGCCGGGCCCTGCAAGAATTTGCAGGGCCTTTTTGTATGGCCGCGAGCGACTTTGGGTCGTGGCGGCCGGGTGAAGTCGCCCGCGCCAGCCCGTTCTCTCCTCTTGGATGAGACGGGCAGGCCGCCAGAACCGCGACTCCCCTGGATGCGCCAGCCGTATCCCGTGTCCGCACCCAGTGCCCGTGACACACAGAACATGAGTGGAGTCGGCGCCGCCGGCTCGGGAATGTCTATCAGGACTTATTAGCAGGACCTATTTATCAGGAAATCAGGGAAATGACTCAGTCACTGTTTGAACTCGAACAAAAAACCGACTTCATCCGCCGCCACATAGGCCCGGGTGAGGAAGAGCTGCGCGCCCTGCTGGCCGTAGTGGGCGCAGAGAGCCTGGACGATCTCATCGATCAGACCGTCCCCGCCGCCATCCGTCGTCCCGGCCCGCTCGGCATCGGCGCCCCCATGACCGAAGTGGAGGCCCTGGCCAAACTCAAGGGCTACGCCGCGAAAAACCGGATCGCCAAGAGCTACATCGGCATGGGCTATCACGACACCCACGTGCCCCACGTCATCTTGCGCAACGTGCTGGAAAACCCGGGTTGGTACACCGCCTACACCCCTTATCAACCCGAGCTGGCCCAGGGCCGTCTCGAGGCGCTGCTGAACTTCCAGCAGTTGACTCTGGATTTGACCGGCATGGACTTGGCCAGTGCCTCCCTGCTGGATGAGGCCACCGCCGCCGCCGAAGCCATGGCGCTCGCCAAGCGCATGGCCAAATCCAAGTCCAACCTCTTCTTCGTGGCCGACGATGTGCACCCGCAAGTGATCGACGTGGTCAAGGAGCGGGCGGTGCATTTTGGCTTCGACGTCGCCGTTGCTCCCGCCGCTGAGGCGGTGAGCGAGGAGGTGTTCGGTGCCATGTTCCAATACCCCGGCACCACTGGTAACGTCACCGATCTGCGTACCCTGATCGCCGCGGTCCAGGCCCAGAAGGGCTTGGCCTGCGTCGGCGCCGACATGCTCTCCCTGTTGCTGCTCAAATCCCCCGGTGAGCTGGGCGCGGACGTGGTGTTCGGCTCCGCTCAGCGCTTCGGCGTGCCCATGGGTTACGGTGGCCCGCACGCGGCCTTCTTCGCCACCCGCGATGCCTACAAGCGCTCCATGCCGGGCCGCATCATCGGCGTCTCCAAGGATGCCCGTGGCAAGCCGGCCCTGCGCATGGCGATGCAGACCCGCGAGCAGCACATTCGCCGCGAGAAGGCGAATTCCAACATCTGTACCGCTCAGGTGCTGCTGGCCAACATGGCGAGCTTCTACGCCGTCTACCACGGCCCGGTTGGACTGAAAACCATAGCGTCCCGCGTCCATCGCCTGACGTCCATCCTGGCGCTGGGTCTCACCGCCAAGGGCATGAGCCTCAAGCACAACAGCTGGTTCGATACCCTCACTGTGCTGACCGCTGACAAAGCAGGGCTGGTTGCCCGCGCCGAGCTGCTTGGCGTCAACCTGCGCTCGGATCTGGACGGTACCGTGGGCGTCTCCCTGTCCGAGACCACCACCCGCGAGGATGTCGCCGAGCTGTTTGATCTGTTCCTGGGCAAAGGCCACGGCCTGGACGTCGCCGCTCTGGATGCCAAGGCGCAGGCCCATCAGGCCATCGCGCCGGATCTGCTGCGCAGCGATGCCGTGCTGACCCACGAGGTGTTCAACAAGTACCACTCCGAGACCGAGATGTTGCGCTACATCCACCGTCTCGAAGCGAAAGATCTGGCGCTGAACTACGCCATGATCTCGCTTGGCTCCTGCACCATGAAGCTCAACGCCACCGCCGAGATGATCCCGGTGACCTGGCCCGAGTTTGGCAAGCTGCACCCCTTCGCCCCGCTGGCCCAGACCCAGGGTTACCAGCTGCTGCTGGCAGACCTCGAAGACTGGCTGGTGAAGGTAACCGGTTATGACGCCGTCTGCATGCAGCCGAACTCCGGCGCCCAGGGCGAGTACGCTGGCCTCCTGGCCATCAAGAAGTACCACGAGTCTCGTGGCGAGGGGCATCGCGATGTCTGCCTGATCCCGGCCTCCGCCCACGGCACCAATCCGGCTTCCGCCCAGATGGCGGGCCTCAAGGTCATCGTCACCGCCTGCGACAAGTTCGGTAACGTGGATCTCGACGACCTGCGCGCCAAGGCCGCCGAGGTGGGAGATCAACTCTCCTGCCTGATGGTGACCTACCCCTCCACCCACGGGGTGTATGAGGAGACCATCAAGGAGGTGTGCGATATCGTGCACCAGCACGGTGGTCAGGTGTACCTGGACGGCGCCAACATGAACGCCCAAGTGGGGCTGACGGCGCCTGGCTTTATCGGTGCGGACGTCTCTCACCTCAACCTGCACAAGACCTTCGCCATTCCCCATGGCGGTGGTGGTCCTGGCATGGGCCCCATCGGCGTGAAACAGCACCTGGCCCCCTTCGTGGCCGGTCATGCCGTGGTCAAGACCGACAAGGAGAGCCGCAACAACGGCGCCGTGTCGGCGGCTCCGTTCGGCTCGGCCAGCATCCTGCCCATCAGCTGGATGTACATCGCCATGCTGGGTGATGAGGGTCTCAAAAAATCCACTCAGGTGGCCATCCTCAACGCCAACTACCTGGCCAAGAAGCTGGGGGAATCCTTCCCCGTGCTCTACACAGGTCGCAACGGCCGGGTCGCCCACGAGTGCATCCTGGACATTCGTCCGCTCAAAGAGGCCTCCGGCATCAGCGAGATGGACGTGGCCAAGCGCCTGATGGACTACGGCTTCCACGCGCCGACCATGAGCTTCCCGGTGGCGGGTACCCTGATGGTCGAGCCGACCGAATCCGAATCCAAGCGCGAGCTGGATCGCTTCGTCGAAGCCATGACCCGTATCCGTGCCGAGATTGCCAAGGTGCAGGACGGCCATTGGAGCCTGACCGACAACCCGCTGGTGCATGCGCCCCACACCCAGGATGACGTGATGGACGAGCAGTGGGCCCGTGGCTATACCCGCGCCGAGGCGGTGTTCCCGTCCGACGCCGTGCGCGCCGCCAAGCTGTGGCCGTCGGTCAACCGCATCGACGACGTGTACGGGGATCGCAACCTATTCTGCTCCTGCATCCCGACCGAGGATTATGCTGACTAATCTTCATCGGTGATCACGGCTATCTAAGTTGAAAACGCGAAGGCCCTGCATCTGCAGGGCCTTTTTATTTTGTCGTCTGGCTGTAGATCAAAGTTTGCTGCTGGGCAGGCTACCTGTGGTAGCTCTTAATTCGGAGCGGTTGATCCAACGAGCCGATCTGGAGAGCGGTCAGTCACAGCAATGCCGCTCCACATCGCTGCCTGTTAACTGTCTGACGCATTTGGCCTCTGCCTTGCGAGCCGCTGGATATCGCGAACCTCCAGCGTGTGGTTGCCCGCGCCGGTGCGAGCCACATTGAGCATGGCGCTCGCCACCTCCTCTGTGGTGAGGAAATAGTGGGGGAGCAGGCGCTTTATCAAAGGCATGAAGGGGCGAGCGAGTTGATACAGCCTTCTGTAGCTAGGGGTTTTTGACTGCGCGCCATGGAGCGGCTGAATGAATGCCGGGCGCATGAGGTAGACGCCGCGAAAGGGCAGTGCCTGCAGATCACGTTCGGTACGGCCTTTCACCCGCGCCCACATGGAGCCTGACTTGCCCGTGTTGTCGGTGCCCGCCCCGGATACATAGACAAACACCATGCCGGGATTGATGGTGGCCATCAGCCGGGCCACCCTGAGGGTCAGGTCATAGGTGATGCGCGTGTATTGCGCCTCCGTCATGCCGGAGGAGGAGACCCCGAGACAGAAGAAGCAGGCATCGAATCCCGTCAATTCGGCGGCATGATCCGCGATCTGCATGAGATCCGGGATCACAACCTGGGTCAGTTTTGCCTCTTGCCGATCCACTTTTGTCCGCCCGACCAGGGTGAGCGGCGACACATCGGATGCCAGCAGACACTCGCGGATGACACCCTGGCCCAGCATGCCAGTGGCACCAAACACCAGTACCTTCAGTGGGCTCCTCATGGCGTCACCAGACGGCGCACGGCCTCGATCAATGCACTGCGGACGGCCTCCTTCTGGCTGCCATCCAGCAACTCCACATAATCCAGCTGCACCGTCGAGAGCCGATAGATGAGGGTCAGCAGGTGCTGGGCCGGAATGGCCTTGGTCACGGCACCGGCATCCTGGGCCTCGACCAATTTTGCCACTTTTTCCGCGTTGGCCTCGGCCGCTGCTCCCGCCATCTCCGGCATACCGCCGCGCTCGAGTTGCTGCCAGGTGGCTAACCTGAGCACCTCGGGATGGGCGCTGTACCAGTCGAACATCTGCGACACATAGCCAGGCAGATCATAGGGGTCGAAAGAGACGTGATTGATGACGTTCAGGACCATTTCATCGAAGACCGCATCGAACAAGCCCTCCTTGCTGCCAAAGTGGCCGTAGATCGACTGCTTGTTGCAGGACGAGGTTGCGGCGATGCGATCTACCCGCGCCCCCGCTATGCCGTAAGCCGCAAACTCGGCCGTTCCCGCCTCCAGTAGACGACGACGTGTTGCTTCTGGATCTCGCATAAAACCTCAACCTTCATTAACAACCAATTGGTTGCCAGTCTAGCAAAGCGCCTCCGACACTACAAACCAACCATTTGGTTGACTACTTCTAAGCAAGGTCTAGAATGCTACAAACCAACTGTTTGGTTGTAACCTGTAAAAGGACAATGATCATGCTTCACATCACTCACCATTTTATTGGCGGTCACCGAGTAGCGCCCCAAGGGAGCGATCTTTTCGAAGTGCGATCCCCTTTTGATGGTGCGCTAGTCGGCACTGTGCCTGCCGCCACTCCAGCCGACATCGATCTGGCCGTTAGCGCCGCACGCCAGGCCTTCGACACCGGTCCCTGGCCGCGTCTGTTACCCTCTGAGCGCCAGACTGTACTCCAAAAATTCTCGGCACTTCACGCCGCCAACGCCAACGAGATTGCGACTCTGATCAGCCGTGAGAACGGCACTCCCATCAGCGGCGCACTCATGCTCCAGCAGGGGATAGTGCCGCAAAACCAGGCCTATCTCGATGCTGCCGCCAGCTTCCCCTGGGAGGAGCGCCGCCCCGCGTTTATCAAGGGCGAGACGATATGGCGCCGCGAGCCGCTGGGGGTGGTCGCCGCCATCATCCCCTGGAATGCCCCGCAGCAATCGGCGCTGGTGAAGTTGTTCCCCGCGCTGCTGGCCGGTTGCTCCGTGGTGCTCAAACTGGCGCCGGAAACCGGCCTGGACGGTCATCTGCTGGGCGAGCTGTTCAACGAAGCGGGTCTGCCGGAGGGGGTGCTGAGCATACTGACGGCCGAGCGTGAAACCAGCGAGTATCTAGTCAGGCATCCTGGCGTGGACAAGATTGCCTTTACCGGTTCGACGGGCGCAGGCAAGCGCATCGCCAGTCTGGCTGGCGAAAGTCTCAAGCGAGTTAGCCTCGAGCTGGGTGGCAAGTCCGCCGCCATTATCTTGCCGGATGTGGATATTGCGGCCACCGCCGCTGCCATCCAGCACAGCGCCTATATGAACAACGGCCAGGCGTGCATTGCCCATACCCGCGTGCTGGTGCCCGCAACGATGCATGACCGCTTTGTCGATGCACTGGCCAAGGTGGTCAATGCCATCAAGGTGGGTGACCCGAGCGATCCTGCGACCATGCAGGGGCCGCTGGTCGCCAAGCGGCAGCAGGAGCGTGTTTGGGGCTTTATCGAAAGCGGGATCGCCGAAGGGGCAAGGCTGGCCGCCGGTGGCTTGGGGATGCCGGAGGGATTGACCGAGGGCGCCTTCGTGAGTCCAACCCTGTTTGCCAACGTCAATAACAGCATGCGTATTGCCCAGGAAGAGATCTTCGGCCCCGTGGTGTGCGTCATTCCGTATCAGGATCTCGACGACGCCATCTCCATTGCCAACGACTCGCCTTATGGATTGTCCGGTGGCGTCTGGACCCATGATGAGTCAAAGGCCATCGAGATCGCCCGGCAGATGAGAACAGGGACTGTCTCCATCAACGGCCAGTGGCCCGATTTTCGCGCGCCATTTGGCGGCTATAAGCAAAGCGGCATCGGCCGTGAGTTCGGCAGCGAGGGGATTGCCATGTATGTGGAGCACAAGGTCATCAACCTTTAGCCGAGCCGAGCGGCCTATTTCATACAGACTCGCCAGTGAAAGTGCGTCTCTACCCCCTGGAAACGTAAAGGCCCTGCATCTGCGGGGCCTTTTTTATGGCTGGACGAGAGGCTCAGCCTCGCCGGGCCGCCTCGATGCGAGCGATGTCGATCTTGCTCATCTGCATCATGGCCTCGAAGGTGCGCCGGGCGACGGCGGGATCGGGGTCGGCCAGGGCCTGGGTGAGGGCGAGGGGGGTGATCTGCCAGGAGAGGCCCCACTTGTCCTGGCACCAGCCGCATTCGCTCGCCTGACCGCCGTTGTCGATGATGGCGTGCCAGTAACGATCCGTCTCGGCCTGGGTCTCTGTCGCTATCTGGAACGAGAAGGCCCAGCTGTGGTTGACCCCAGGGCCACCGTTGAGCCCGAGGCAGGGGATCCCCATCAGGACGAATTCGACCGTCAGTAGATCTCCCCGCTTGCCGGAGGGAAAGTCGGTGGGGGCATAAAACAGCGCTCCGACCCTGGAGTCAGGGAAGAGGCTGGCATAAAACCGGGCGGCTTCCTCGGCGTCGCCATCGTACCAGAGGCAGATCCTGTTCTTTTCCGCTTTCATCATGTTGTCTCTCCATAACATGGCTTACTGGCAGCGCAATGGTCTGTTAGATTGCTATTTGGCAGTGGTTGCGGCGGCGGACGCCGCCACTTGTGTGGCATCCACGGCGGCGCTGAGGGCTTGCTGGAACTCATCCATCTGCGCCTTGGCCTGTTCGGCTTGCAGCGCCCCCGTGGTGGCCGCCGTGCCGGCCAGTTCGGGGCCGCAGCCCCATAACAGGCTGGCGAGGAGGGGCAATAGATATCTGGTGCTCAACATGGATCTCTCCCATCGGCTTGGGTCACTCAGGCTTGCCGCCTTGCAGGAGGCACGCTTGAGTGTAGTGCCGGGGAAGCATGGCATAGCAGTATGGTCGCCGAGCCGAACAGGGGTGGCCATCGGTCGATTGCGCCCTTACGGCAGCTCAGGGCATAGGCCCTATGCCTGACGGCCGGGCCCATTGGCCAGCCAGTTGGCATGCCAGCCCGGCAGTTGATCAAAGGGCATGGGCCGGCCCGCGTAGTAGCCCTGGCATTCGTCGCAGCCCAGACGAGCCAGCTGATCCCAGGTCCCCTTGTCTTCTACCCCTTCGGCCACGGTTCTGAGGCCAATCTTGCGCGCCAGAGTCAGGGTCGATTCTATGATGGCGAGTCGCACCGGATCCTCGTGGCAGCGGTCGACGAAGCTGCGATCCAGCTTGAGCTCGGTGAAGGGCAGCAAGTTGAGTTGCTGCATCGAGGAGTAGCCGGTGCCAAAGTCATCGATGGAGAGGCCAAAGCCGTGCATCCGTAGCCGGCTCAGCATCTCGAGGGAGTGGCCGAGATCCTTGACGAAGGCGCTCTCGGTCACCTCCAGGGTGATGAGGTTGGGGTTGATCCCCCTGTGTTGGCACTGCTCGAGCAGGTGATCACAGAGGTTGCCCTCGACCAGACTAGTGCTCGAGAGATTCAGGGAGAGCTTGATGGCGAGCCCGGCCGCCAGCCAGCTCGCCTCATCCTGCAGGCTCTGATCTATAAGCCGCTTGGTCAGTGGCGTGATGAGGCCGTGCTCCTCGGCCAGCGGGATGAAACGAGCGGGGGGTATGATGCCAAGGCTTGGGTGCAGCCAGCGAGATAGCGCCTCCACCCCCAGCCACTCGCCGGTGGCGAAGCTCACCTTGGGCTGATACCAGGGCACTATCTCCCCCTCTGCCAGCGCCCTGGCCAGATCCGCGACCCCGATATGGGGCCCGGATCCCGCAAGGGGAAGGTTGGCATCCGGCGCCCAGCGGGCCAGCAGCGCAGCGAGCCGTGCCGGGCTTGCTGGTTTATCCAGTCGGCCGAGCACTCGCAGACCGTAGGCATCGCTCATGCGCCGCACCGCCTCTACCACGTCCTCGTCGAGGGCACTCACCAGAATGATGCCGCCACGAAATCCGTTCAGGGAGAGGCGGCGCAGCAGTGCCATGCCATCCATGCCGGGCATGCGCAGATCGCACAGCAAAATATCCACCGGATGCTGACAGCACAGGGCCAGCGCGGCCTCGCCATCACCGGCCGCGAGCGGCATTGGGTAGCCGAGGGCCCGGAGCTGGTGTAGCAGGACCTTGCGTTGAAACACATTGTCTTCCACCACCAGCAGGGAAAGCTCAGAGTGGGGTTTGTTCATTGAGCCAGGCTCCTATCTCGTGGCCGATGGCCTGTGCCTTGCTGTGCAACTGGCGGATCAGCTCGGCCAGTGGCTCGGATTCTTGCTGCTTGCAGCAGGTTTCCACGGCATGGGCCAGTTCGGCCAGCTCGTGCTCGTCCACCATGTGCGCCGCCCCCTTGAGGCTGTGGGCGGCATTGAGCAAGCTGTCCCACTCAAGGGAGGGCAATGCCGCCTGTAGTGTCGCCAGATCGCTCTCGTTGCTGCTTAGGTACTCGGCCGCCAGGGTGCGGGCCACGGCCTCACTGCCAAACAAGTCTATCCAGCGATCCCCTATGGCGCTGATCTGCGCTACGGGTTGCCCGGCGGGCGGCAGGTAGTGGCCAAGAAGCTGCCCGAGATCCTCCAGCGTGTAGGGCTTATGGAGCATCCGGGTCATGCCGGCTTGGGCGCTCTGGCGGCTCACCTCCTCGGAGGCATCCGCCGTGATGCCGATGATGGGCGCGATGACCCCCAGTTTGCGCAGGGCTGCGGTGAGACGATAGCCATCGAGCTCGGGCATGTGGCAGTCGGTGAGCAGCAGATCGAACGGCTGCTGCTGCCAGGCGGCAAGCGCGACGTTTCCGTTCTCACATAATTCGAATTCGAGCCCCAGCAGGCCGAGCTGGCGCCGCAGCAGGGCCCGGTTGATGGGGTGATCTTCGGCGACCAGCACCCGGCCCTGTAGCTGGCTGATGGTGGGGCTGGTCGGGGTCGCCGTATCACGGCGGGCAGTCAGTTCGAGGCAGCTCTCCAACAGCAGATCCGGGTAGAGAGGGTGACTGCCAAGGCGCAGGCAGTTGCCAGGATGCACACTGGTACGCAGGCTCTCCAGCTCGCTGAGATAGACAATCCGGTAGCCAGCATGCACCACCCGACAGGCGGGGCTCTCATGACCCTGTTGGCAACCTGGCGGGCAGAGGGTTTGCGCCGTGGGTTCGTCCAGTAGCAACAGCCCGGGCGCGAGGGGGGCCTCTCGATCGCAGAGCGTCACCTCGGCGCCGAAGCTGCGCAGCAAGGCGGCTCCCTCGTACAGGGAGGCCGAGACTTGCCAGTGAGTGCCGGCCAGCGGCGGCTCGTCCCAGCAGGGCTGGCGCAGTGGCAGCGACAAGATGGCCCGGGTACCCAGACCCGGATCGCTTTCCAGCGTCAGGCTTCCCCCCATCCGCTCGACCAGATTGCGGCTGATGGCGAGGCCGAGCCCGGTCCCCCCGAAACGGCGGCTGATGCTGGTATCTTCCTGCTCGAAAGGGGTGAAGAGGCGAGGCAACCGCTCCGGGGCGATGCCGATGCCGGTGTCCTCCACCCTCAGCCACAGCAGCGCATCCTGACAGGCGAGGGTGAGGGTGATGCTGCCCCGCTCGGTGAACTTGATGGCGTTGTGCAGCAGGTTGGAGAAGATCTGTCCCAGCCGGTTCGAGTCGATCTCGACCCTGTCCGGCAACGTGGTATCCCACTGCAGCTGGACTTGCAATCCCTTCTGGCGCGCGGTGGTCACGTTGCTGCGCACCACGGCGCAGAGCACCTCGGCCAGGCGCACGGAACGTGGCTCCAGGCGCAGCTGATCAGCCTCCATCTTGGAGTAGTCGAGGATGTCGTTGACCAGATAGAGCAGGTTATTGGCAGAGCTGACCACGTTGCGCACCAGATAGTGCTGATCTTCGCTCAGCTGGCCCAGCTGCAGCAGCTCCAGCATGCCGTGCATGCCGGCGATGGGGGTGCGCAGCTCATGACTCATGGTGGCGAGGAAGCGATCCCGGGCCCGGGTTGCCGCCTCGGCCTTCTGATGCGCCTCCTTGAGTGCCTGCTGTTGTTCGTTCAGCGCCGTGATGTCTTGCACCATGCCATAGAGCACGGCGCTGCCATCGGGCTGGCGGATGGTATTGCCGCGCACTTGCAGGCTGCGTACCTTGCCATCAACCAGGCGCGAGGGAATGGTGATATCGACCTGGGCCTCTTCGGCGATCTGGCGCTCGAGCTCGGTGAGCAGGGTGGATCGCAGGGGCTCGTCGATATAGGGCAGCAGCTCGTGATATTGGCGCGAGAGGATCTGCTGCGACGTGAGCAGGTTCATCTCCTGGGCGCCGGCGCTGACATACTGGAACTGCCCCTCTCCCTTGCCCCGATACTCGAACTGGAACACGAAGCCGGGAATGCTGTCGGTCAAGCGGGAGAGGCGAACCTCGGCCTCTCTGGCGCGGGCCTGGGCGTGCAGTTGCTCGGTCATGTCGGTGAGGACGGTGAGTACCCCCGCTTTCTCCCCTTTCTGGTCGCGAAACAGCCGCTTGTGATAGGTGATGATCCGCTCGCTGCCATCGTGCTGCTCAACCTCTCCCTGGGAGTAGAGATCCTCCCCGCTTTCCCACACCCGGGCATCTTCGTCCTGGATGCGCAGTATGACCTCCGGGGGAAGGATCTGATTGAGCAGCATCGCATAATCCCCATGGGTATCTTTTCCACCGAGGTAGAGCTGGCGGTAGGCCCGGTTGGTGATCGAGATTTCCAGCTGATCGTTGGTGAGTACCACCATGTTGGGCAGGGTATCGAGCAGGGTCTCCATCAGTTGCAACTGATGCGAGAGTGCGGTCTCGGCCCGCTGACGCTGGCGCACTTCGCGGCTGAGGGAACGGTTCCATAAATAGCCAAAAAACACCACGACAACAATGCTGCCAACCATCCAGATAACCAGTCGTAACAACTGGCTTCTGTTGATTCCTGTTTCTATTTTTAGGGTGAACCACTTGTCTTGCAGCAGTTGCATCTCTTCCGGGCTGATCGAGCCCAGGGTCTTGGCAAGGATGCTGGCCAGCAGGGGGTTGTCCTTGGTCACCACCATCGCCAGAGGCGCATCCAGCTCGTCGCCGCTGTAGGCGATGCGCAGCCCCTGGCCTGTGTCCTTGTGCAGGATCTGACCGCTGACCCCGCCATTGGCCAGGATGTAGTCCACGCGGCCCTCGGCGAGGGCCGCCAGTTGCTCATCGAAGGAGGAGAAGGTGACGGGCTCGGCCTGCCAGGCACGGATGATGGTCTCATCGGCCGAGGCTTTACTCCCTGCAATCCTGGCTCCCTTGAGCTCGCTGAGGTTGTTCAACTCCCCCTTCTCGCGCCGGGTGATCAGCATGCGTTTCAGGGTCAGGTAGTCCGGGATGAATAGGAAGTGCTTCCTTCGCTCGGGCAGGTTGACGATGGCCGGGACGAGATCCAGCTTGCCTTCTGCCAGCATGACCAGGCTGCCCGTCTGGGGATCGGTGGGTTGCAGCTTGAAACGCAGACCGCTGCGCCGCTCGATCAGGGTCAGCAGATCCGCCAGCATGCCGCTGAGCTTGCCGTTGTCATCAAGGGTGGCGAGACCAAACCAGGGGCCAGGCGCGAAGCGTACCTCCCGGTGATGGGCGATCCATGCCTGCTCCTGCGGGGTAAACAGGTTGGAGGCCCGGCTCTTCTCTTTGGGCTCGCGATAGATGCCGGCCAGCTCGATGAGCGCGTGCTTGTCCTGCAGGGTCAGGCTGTCCACCGCGAGCCCGAGCAGGGCTCCCAGCCGCACATTGTTGGTATCCGTGGAGAGGGAAAGCTGGGCGGATTCTATCCAGGGCACCTCGACCAGATGCTGGGCCTTGACCCGTTGACTGGCTATGTTGGTCTCCAGATAAGGGCGATCGGAGAGGTAGGCATCCGCCAACCCGTACTTGACCATGAACAGGGCTTCCATGTTGGTATCAACATGCTTGATCTTCTTGAAGCCAAGGTGTTCGAGCAGATCGCAATTGTCATAGCCTCGCTCGCAGACCCACTGCATCTGCGCGGCCTGCGCCAAGTCGGGGGGCGGGCCCGACTTGGCGAGCAGCACGGCGCGCGGGATCTCGATAAGCGGTGCGGTAAAATGCATCAGGTTCTGGCGCTGGGGTGTCATGGCCACCCCGGCAAGGGCGTCGACCTCGCCGCTGCGCAAGGCCTGCTGGGCATCTTCGAAGATGGGATAAGCCCGGTAGCGGAGTCTGAGATCGAGCCGCTGACTGACCGTCTTCAGGTAATCGTGCAGCAACCCCTGATAGTGATTGTCGCCCGTGTAGTAGCTGTAAGGCGCCCAGTCGGAAGCCGGCATGCCGATCACCAGGGTCTGCTTCTCGCGCAACCATTCACGCTGCTCGGCATCGAGGCGCAGGGCATAGGGGGCCGGCACCTCGGCCAGTACTACCTGACCCGCCAGCAGTGTCAGCAAAATCAGTAGTCGAACAACCCCGCGCAAGATACATCTCCTGGTAAATGTGATAAGGGTCGCAGTGTAAGGGCCTGCTTCGTGCACCGTCTATTGATAAGGTTGGCATAGACAGCTCAGATTCAGCTCGCTAATCAAAACAGGAGTCAGCATGGACAGTACTCAGCGATTCTCGGCCCGGGTTGAGGCTTATGTGAAATACCGGCCCGGTTATCCGGCGGCCATGTTGGATTTTTTGGCCGAGCAGCTCGCCATGGGAAGCGAGGCAAGGGTGGCCGATATAGGGGCGGGCACCGGTATTCTGACGGCGCTGCTGGCGCCTCGGGTTGGGCGGTTATGGGCGGTGGAGCCCAATGATGATATGCGCGCCGCCGCCCAGCGACTGCTGGCGGGGGTGGACAATCTGGCGTGGTGCAGTTGTAGTGCGGAGGCGACCGGCCTTTCCGATGCCAGCGTGGATCTCATCACCGTCGCCCAGGCCTTTCACTGGTTTGATCGCGCCGCCTTCAAACAGGAGTGCCGGCGCCTGCTCACACCCGGCGGCCGGGTCGCCCTCATCTGGAACGACAGGTTGACCGACACCGAGTTTCTCAAGGCTTATGAGGCGGGGCTGCGCGCCTACTCCGGCGACTATCAGGAAGTCAATCACCGCAATCTCGGCGAGGCCGACTTTAGTGCCTTCTTCGAGGGGGATTACCGATGCGATCAGTTTGAAAATGTGCAGCTGTTTGATCTCGATGGGGTGCTGGGGCGGCTCAACTCCTCCTCTTATGCGCCCATCATCGGCAGCGAGGCCTATGAGCAGCTGACGGCGCTGATCCGCCGGGAGTTTGCTCGTTGGGAGGTGAATGGTCAGATAGCCTTCAACTACCGCACCCTGGTCTACAGCGGTCGGGTCTAAAGTGGCCAGTTTGGCAGCAGGCGGTGCTGGCGCAGAGCCGCCACTCAATGCTCGCTGATCCTCATGACAAGGCCCTCGTCAAGCGAGGGCCTTGTTGTCTATTGCCCGCTGTGGCCTTGTGTCACAGCGGCCTGCTGCGAAGCATCTCGTCGCCAGGCGGGCTTGCTGGCATCACCCCTTGTCAATGCCAAGCAGGGTCATGGCCTTGGCCAGCGTATCGACGGATTCTTGATGCTTGCCCTCCTTGTGCAGGGTCTCACCTTCGGCCCTGAGCTGCTTCACCTCGGCCAGCCGCTCGGCGCTGATGGCGGGGCCTGCGGCCAGGGCATCATCGATTTTCTTCATATCCATCGGGCAGTGAAAGGCGAGGGCCGCACCGGCGAAGAGCAGGCCGATCAACAA
This sequence comes from Aeromonas tecta, assembly GCF_000820185.1. GTDB lineage: Bacteria > Pseudomonadota > Gammaproteobacteria > Enterobacterales > Aeromonadaceae > Aeromonas > Aeromonas tecta. The sequence goes on along the minus strand of NZ_CDCA01000037.1, from coordinate 124,187 downwards.
CAGAACGAGTTTCATCTCGGTTACCTCCTTGCAAGATCCTTGCTAAGGATAGCCGGTCGATAGTGGGGTACTTGGGTTGAAGTGGCCGGGAAGCAGACGCTACCATGACTGTTTAGCCAAGAAGGGGAGGTTTCATGACACTCACAAGGTTGTTGTCACCCTTGACCAGTCTGGTGATATTCATTCTGGGCCACGGCATGTTCAATACCCTGCTGACGGTGCGCCTGTCGGCCGAGCAGGTGTCGGTGCAGGCCATCGGACTGGTGTCGGCCGCCTATTTCGGCGGGCTGATGTTGGGGGCCTTCGTCAATGCTCGTCTCATCATCCGGGTGGGGCATATCCGGGCCTATGCGGCCTACGCCTCCCTGCTCTGTTTCCTGTTTTTGCTGCACGGCATGGTGGTGGATCCCATCAGCTGGGCGGCGCTGCGACTGGTGGGGGGCTTTGCCACCGGTGGCCTGTTCGTGGTGCTGGAATCCTGGATGCTGGTCTCCAGCACCCCGGCCAACCGGGGGCGGCTGATGTCGCTCTATATGATCCTGCTCTACGGCTCCCTTGCCATGGGCCAGTTACTGCTCAAATGGGTGGATCCCATGGTGCTGACGCCCTTTGCCCTGTGCGCCATGGCCGCCACCCTGTCGGTGGTGCCGCTCGCGCTCTCCCGAGTGTCGACACCCGCCATGGTGGCACCGCAGCCGGTCGGGGTACTGGAGCTGATTCGGCTCACCCCGGCGGGCATGGGCAGCAGCTTCACCTCTGGCCTCATCCTCGGGGCCATCTACGGCCTGTTGCCGCTCTATTTCACCGACAGTGGCGCCTCCCTGGCCCGGGTGGCGGACATGATGGCGCTGGTGATCCTGGGGGGCATGTGTTTGCAATACCCCATCGGCCGGATGTCGGATCGCTATGACAGGCGGTTGGTGATCCTGTTGCTCAGCGCCGTGCTGACGGTGCTTGCCCTGCTGATGGTGGGGTTGCCCGAGGGCTGGCGCGAGCCCGTTGCCGGAGGGTTGGTGTTTTTGCTCGGCGGGATGGCGTTCTCCATCTATCCCTTGAGTCTCAGTCACGCCTGCGATGAGCTCAGACCGGATCAGGTGCTCGGCGCCAATCAGGGGCTGCTGCTCGCCTACAGCCTGGGCGCCATGATAGGGCCGCTGCTGGCCCCCTTCGTCATGCTGCAGTTTGGGCCGCAAGGGTTATTTGTCTACTTCGCCCTGTGCGGCGCCTTGTTGGCGGCCTATCTGGGATGGCGCAAGCGCCAGCAGGCCCCCATTCCACTGGCCGAGCATCAGGTGTTTATTCCGGTTCCCCCCAACACTCCCATGACCGCCGAACTGGAGCCAAGAACGGATCTGGCGGGGGAGGCGGTGCCAGCGAGTTTCGCCACACCGGACGAGGTGGTTGAAGCAGAGGAGCCGACCCGCGGCTAGCCGTGAGCATATAAGCAAGACATAAAAAAAGCCGACTCCAGGGAGTCGGCTTTTTGTTGGGCGATGAGCCTATCAGGCGGTCACGGCATCGGCCTTGACGACAGGTGCTTCTGGCGCGGCATTGCGGATGAGGTAATCAAAGGCCCCCAGGGCTGCGGTGGCACCGGCCCCCATGGAGATGATGATCTGCTTGAACGGCACAGTGGTGGCATCCCCTGCGGCGTAGACGCCGGGCAGGGAGGTGGCGCCCTTGGTGTCGATCTCGATCTCGCCGAAGCGGGTCAGGGCCACTTCGCTCCCCTTGAGGAACTCGGTGTTCGGCACCAAGCCGATCTGTACGAAGATGCCGGCCACCGCCAGGTGCTTGATTTCACCGGTGGTGCGATCTTCATAATCCATGCCCACCACCTTGCTGCCATCACCGATGACTTCGGTGGTACGGGCACTCATGATGATGTCGATGTTGCCCATGGAGCGGGCCTTCTTCTGCAGCACCTCGTCGGCGCGTAGGGTGTCGGCGAACTCGACGACGGTAACGTGCTCGACGATGCCCGCCAAGTCGATGGCTGCTTCGATGCCGGAGTTACCGCCACCGATCACCGCCACCCGCTTGCCCTTGAAGAAGGGGCCATCGCAGTGCGGGCAGTAGGCCACGCCCTTGGTGCGGTATTCCACCTCACCCGGCACGTTCAGGTCGCGCCAGCGGGCACCGGTGGCCAGGATCACGGCGCGGCTCTTGAGGGTCGCCCCAGAGGCGAGTTCCACATTCACGTAACCATCTTTGCTGATGGCGGCGGCGCGCTGCTCGGTGATCACTTCCACGCCGTACTGCTTGACGTGCTGCTCCAGGCTGGCAGCCAGCTTGGGGCCCTCGGTGTAGGGCACGGAGATGAAGTTCTCGATGCCGACGGTGTCCATCACCTGACCACCGAAGCGCTCGGCGACGATGGCGGTGCGGATCCCTTTACGGGCAGCATAGATAGCTGCGGCTGCGCCAGCCGGGCCACCACCGACTACCAGTACGTCGTAGGGGGCTTTCTCGCTCAGCTCTTCAGCCTTGCGTGCGGCGGCGCCGGTATCGAGCTTGGCGACCACTTCTTCCAGGGAGATACGGCCCTGGCTGAACGGCTGACCGTTCAGGTAGACGTTCGGCACCGCCATGATCTGGCGATCAGCGACTTCGTCTTGGAACAGGGCACCGTCGATCATGGTGTGGGTGATGCCGGGGTTCAGAGTCGCCATCAGGTTCAGGGCCTGTACCACGTCCGGGCAGTTGTGGCAGGACAGAGAGATATAAGTCTCGAAGTGGAACTCGCCCTTCAGGTTCTTGACCTGCTCCAGCACGGCCGGATCGGCCTTGGAGGGGTGACCGCCGCTTTGCAGCAGGGCGAGCACCAGGGAGGTGAATTCATGACCCATGGGGATGCCGGCAAAGTGCACGCGCGGGGCTTGGCCCTGGGGCGCGATACTCATGGAAGGCTTGCGAGCGTTATGGCCAGAGGTCTGTGAAATTTTGGGGGACATCTCGCTGATTTCTGTGGCCAGGGCCAAGAGCTCTGCGGATTTGTCACTGTCATTGCCGGACACGCTGATCTCGATGGGATTGACGATGTACTGCAAGTAACCGTTGAGTTGTTGTTTGAGGTTGGTATCTAACATCTTCGAATTCCTTCTTGCTGAGTGCGGGTCGGCGCCATGACAGGGTATAGAAAACACGGATAAACAGAGAACATGGAGCCAAGAAGCAGACCGGCACCCTTGACGTGGGCCGGAAAGCAGACCGGCCCTTGAATGGGCCGGTCTTGGAGGAGGGAGGCTTAGATTTTGCCTACCAGATCCAGGGACGGGGCCAGAGTGGCATCGCCTTCTTTCCACTTGGCCGGGCAGACTTCACCCGGGTGAGCGGCAACGTACTGGGCAGCTTTGACTTTGCGCAGCAGCTCCAGGGCGTCACGGCCGATGCCACCAGCGTTGATTTCAACGATCTGGATGATGCCTTGCGGGTCGATCACGAAGGTACCACGGTCAGCCAGGCCAGCTTCTTCGATCATCACGCCGAAGTTGCGGGTGATGGCGCCAGTCGGGTCACCAATCATCGGATACTGGATCTTCTTGATGGTGTCGGAAGTGTCGTGCCAGGCCTTGTGAGTGAAGTGGGTGTCGGTAGAGACGGCGTAGATCTCGACGCCCAGCTTCTTGAATGCAGCGTAGTTGTCTGCCAGGTCGCCCAGCTCGGTCGGGCAAACGAAGGTGAAGTCAGCCGGGTAGAAGAACACCACGGACCACTTGCCTTTCAGGTCAGCGTCAGACACCTGAACGAATTTGCCATTGTGGTAAGCGGTAGCATTGAACGGCTTGATTTCAGTGTTGATATAGGTAGACATGTATTAGCTCCTTGGTGATGTACATATGCCTGTCTGGTTGCGAAGAATCTGGCCAGGCGAGGCGTTTAACTTTCGATGGGGTCATCATAGGGCTTTTCGATAATCGGTCAAAGCCACAATTTTGAATCACTTAAATCTATTTATTAGATAACCCATCACAACTGTACCCAACATGAATATCTCAGGACTTCACAGATAACTCATTGTCGAAGTTCAATTTCTGTCCTCCTGGTCACATTTTCAAGGCCCGGATGGGATCTTGTTTTATCCACGAGATGAAAGCAGGGAAATATGAAGGATCGTAGGGGAGGGCGGAAGACGGACAAAAAAATCCCGGCGCTATCGTGAAGACAGGGCCGGGTCATCAAACAAGGAATGGCGATATAACAAATGCTTTACAGCAAAGACTTACTACGGGGTGTGCAAACTTGCAGACAATGAAGAGAAGACATCGGGTGCACAATCCCTCATCTCCCCTTCGGCAAACATTGCATGACGGGCATCATAGTGTGATGCAGATCACAAAGCAACCTCTTGGTGTAATTTTTCATTCAAAATGAAAGGCTTTCAGCTTCAAGGTCTATTTTTCAGGCTGAAAACGCTTTTATTGTAATTTAATTACAGTTTTTGGCGATCAGAAATCCGAGATCGGCTCCTGCTCCTCCATCAACTCCAGCAGGTTGATGGCCACCGCGATGAAATCCGACTCTGTGACGATGCCCACCAGTTTGCGGCCCCGGATGACCGGCAGGCAGCCATATTTGTGGCGCTGCAGATAGAGGGCGGCCTCCTTGATGCCCGCATGGGGATCCACGCTCGCCACCTGGCGGGTCATGATCTCGTCGAGCTGGACGCTGTCGGTGAACTCGGCCTCCCGCTCGGGATTGATGAGCAGCAGCTTGGACTCGCGGGTCGCCAGGATGTCGGAGAGGGTAACCAGCCCCAACAGTTGCTGGTGCTCGTCGACGATGGGGATGTGGCGGATCCGCTCTTGTTGCATCAGATCCATCGCTTGTTTGACGCTGTTCTGCGGACCCAAAGTGAAGGGATGTTCGGTCATGATTTCGGACAGGGTCATCATGGTGGGCCTCCTTGTGTCTCTGTTTCCACCCTAGCCCAGCCGTTGGTACCGAAACATGATCAGGGTCAATACAGACCATTAAAGAGTCATTCATTAGATGAGAGTCTCAATATTGCTCGCTATCCCTTGTCTGCCTTGGGTTTTTGGTCTTTTGGGTTGCCTTGCAGGAAGGGGATAACTAGACTAGCCGCCGATTCCCCCCGAGGTGAAAGATGCAAGTATCCGATTTTCATTTTGATCTGCCAGACGAGCTGATTGCCCGCTATCCCATGACGCAGCGTTCTGCCAGCCGTCTGTTGCAGCTCGATGGTCAAAGCGGCGCCCTGCGCCATGGTCAATTTGTGGATGTGCTGGATCAGCTTAATCCTGGCGATCTGCTGGTGTTCAACAACACCCGGGTCATTCCGGCCCGCATGTTTGGCCAGAAGGCCAGCGGCGGCAAGCTGGAGGTGCTGGTGGAGCGCATCCTGGACGAGCACAGTGTGCTGGCCCACGTGCGAGCCTCCAAGGCGCCCAAGCCGGGTACCCGCCTGCTGTTGAGTAGAGAGCAGGATGGTGGCGCTGATGGCGATAAGGTAGAGGCCGAGATGCGAGCCCGCCATGACGCCCTGTTCGAGATCCACTTCCTCGACCCCCGTCCCGTGCTGGAAATTCTAGAAGCCATCGGCCACATGCCGCTGCCGCCCTACATCGACAGGCCTGATGAGGATGCCGACAAGGAGCGCTACCAGACCGTCTACAACCAGAAACCGGGCGCGGTTGCCGCGCCGACCGCCGGTCTGCATTTCGATGAACCCTTGCTGGCAAAAATTCGGGCCAAAGGGGTTGAAATGGCCTTCGTCACCCTGCATGTAGGGGCGGGGACCTTCCAGCCGGTGCGGGTGGACAAGATTGAAGATCACCACATGCACTCGGAGTATGCCGAGGTGCCGCAGGAGGTGGTGGACGCCATCGCTGCGACCCGCGCCCGTGGTGGCCGCGTCATCGCGGTGGGCACCACCTCGGTACGATCGCTTGAGAGCGCCGCCAAGGTGACCCTGGCCCAGGGCAAGCCGTTGGCGCCGTTTTTCAGCGACACCGACATCTTCATCTTCCCGGGCTACGAGTTCCAGATTGTCGATGCCATGGTCACCAATTTCCACCTGCCGGAATCGACGCTGATCATGCTGGTCAGTGCCTTCGCCGGGTACGATAACGTCATGGCGGCCTATCAGGCGGCGGTGGCCGAGCAGTACCGTTTCTTCAGCTACGGGGACGCCATGTTCGTCACCCGTCGCCGGGGCTGAGTCGCGCTCATCCCCATATCGGGCCCGTCGGGCTCCCTGCTGTCAGACTGTTTCTCTGACTGAATCGAGGTAGTGATGAAATTTGAACTGAAAACCACCGATGGCCGCGCCCGTCGCGGTCAGCTGGTGTTTGAACGTGGCGTGGTGCAGACCCCGGCCTTCATGCCGGTTGGCACCTACGGCACCGTCAAGGGCATGACCCCGGAAGAAGTGCGCGAGACCGGTGCCGAGATCCTGCTCGGCAACACCTTCCACCTCTGGCTGCGGCCGGGGCAGGCGGTGATGCGCGCCCACGGCGATCTGCACGATTTCATGAACTGGCAGGGCCCGATCCTGACCGACTCCGGCGGTTTCCAGGTGTTCAGCCTTGGTCACATCCGCAAGATCACCGAGGCTGGCGTGCATTTCCGCCACCCCATCAACGGTGAGAAGATCTTCCTCGACCCCGAGAAATCCATGGAGATCCAGTACGATCTGGGCTCCGACATCGTGATGATCTTCGACGAGTGCACCCCCTATCCGGCCACGTACGAAGAAGCACGCAAGTCCATGGAGATGTCCCTGCGTTGGGGCAAGCGCTCCCGCGACAAGTTCGATGCCCTTGGCAACAAGAATGCCCTGTTCGGCATCATCCAGGGCTCGGTATACGAAGAGTTGCGGGATGTGTCGCTGAACGGCCTGCTGGAAATTGGCTTCGACGGTTATGCGGTCGGCGGTCTGGCAGTGGGTGAACCCAAGGAAGACATGCACCGTATCCTCGAGCATGTCTGCCCGAAAATTCCGGCCGACAAGCCACGCTACCTGATGGGGGTGGGCAAGCCGGAAGATCTGGTGGAAGGGGTGCGCCGCGGTGTCGACATGTTCGACTGCGTGATGCCGACCCGTAACGCCCGTAACGGCCATCTGTTCACCACCGATGGGGTGGTCAAGATCCGCAACGCCAAGTATCGCGAAGACACCAGCACCCTGGATGCGGACTGCGATTGCTACACCTGCAAGAACTACACCCGCAGCTATTTGTACCATCTGGACAAGTGCAACGAGATCCTCGGTGCCCGTCTGAACACCATCCACAACCTGCGTTATTACCAGCGTGTGATGCAGGGTTTGCGGGACGCGATCGAGCAGGGTAAATTAGACGACTTTGTAACTGAGTTCTACCGTCGGCAAGGGAAGCCTGTGCCTCCATTAGCTGAAAACGACGTGAAATAACAACGATATATCAGCTAGTTATCAAATCTACATCAAACAAGAGGTTGTTAAATGAGCATTATCTCCAAGGCATATGCAGAAGGCGCGGTTCCCGGTGCACAGGGTGGTGGCATGGAAATGATCATCATGCTGGCCGTGTTTGGCCTTATCTTCTACTTCATGATCTACCGTCCCCAGGCCAAACGTGCCAAGACTCACCGTGACCTGATGAGCTCCCTGGCCAAGGGTGATGAAGTGCTCACCTCCGGTGGCCTGGTTGGCAAGATTGCCAAAGTCTCCACCGATAGCGAATACATCGTGCTGGCCCTGAATGATCAGACTCAAGTCACCATCAAGCGTGATTTCGTCTCTGCCGTTCTGCCCAAGGGTTCTATCCAGTCCCTTTAATCTCCCGAGGAGCACAGCGTGTTAAATCGCTATCCGCTGTGGAAATACCTGATGGTGGTCTTCGTGATCGCCATCGGTTTTCTATATGCAGCCCCCAATCTTTACGGTGAAGACCCGGCCTTGCAGGTCTCTGCCAGCCGCGGTGCCGAAGTCAAGCTAGAGACGCTCGATCTGGTGAAGGAGACGCTCGAGGCGGCTCAGATCCCGGTCAAGCATGCGGCGTTCGAACACGGCTTCATCCTGGTCCGTTTTAGCAACACCGAAGATCAGCTCAAGGCGCGCGATATCGTTGCCGCCAAGCTGGGCGACAACTTTATTACGGCCCTGAACCTGGCTCCGTCCACGCCCGCCTGGCTCGAAGCCATTGGCGCGGCACCGCTCAAGCTGGGTCTGGACCTGCGCGGTGGTGTGCACTTCCTGATGGAAGTGGACATGGCCGAGGCGCTGACCAAGCAGCAAGAGCAGATGGTGCAGGATTTCCGCTCCGAGCTGCGTACCCAGAAGATCCGTTACTCCGGCGTGCGCCGGGTCGGTGATCAGGTACAGGTCGTGTTCCGTGAGGAAGCCGATCAGTCCAAGGCGGCTTCTTTCCTGCGCCGTCAGAACCCGGATCTCACCTTCACCACCGAGCAGAAGGGGGATGACTTCATCCTGCTGGCTGGCTTGAGTGAAGCCAAGATCAAGGAAGTGAAGAAGTATGCCCTCGAGCAGAACATCACCATCATCCGTAACCGGGTGAACGAGCTGGGTGTGGCCGAGCCGCTGGTGCAACAACAGGGTGCCGAGCGCATCGTGGTTGAGCTGCCCGGTATCCAGGACACCGCCCGTGCCAAGGAAATTCTGGGCGCGACCGCGACCCTGGAATTCCACATGGTCGATGAAGCGGCCGATGTGCAGGCTGCTGCTGATGGTCGGGTGCCACCGAGCTCCAAGGTGTACAACGATCGCAATGGCCGTCCCGTGGTGCTGCAAAAGCGCATCATCCTGACCGGTGACCACATCGTGGGTGCCCAGTCCGGTTTCGATGAATACAGCCGTCCCCAGGTCAACATCAAGCTCGATGGCCAGGGTGGCAACAAGATGGCCAACTTTACCAAGGACAACGTTGGTAAGGGCATGGCGACCGTGTTCATCGAGTACAAGCCGGTGGGTCAGCCTGGTCCGGATGGCAAGCGCAAGTTCCGCAAGCAGGAAGAGGTGATCAACGTCGCCACTATCCAGTCGCGCCTTGGTAGCCAGTTCCGCATCACCGGTATCGACAACGCCAACGAAGCCCACAACCTGGCGCTGCTGCTGCGTGCCGGTGCCCTGATTGCGCCCATCCAGATCGTGGAAGAGCGCACCATAGGCCCGAGCCTGGGTCAACAGAACATCGACAGCGGTATGGAAGCCATCGGCTGGGCCATGCTGGTGATCGTACTGTTCATGGGGATCTACTATCGCGCCTTCGGTTGGGTCGCCAACCTGGCACTGACCATGAACCTGGTGCTGATCATCGGTATCATGTCGATGATCCCGGGGGCCACCATGACCCTGCCAGGCATCGCCGGTATCGTGCTGACGCTTGGTATGGCTGTGGATGCGAACGTGCTGATCTACGAGCGTATTCGTGAAGAGATCCGCAACGGCCGCGGGGTGCAGCAAGCCATTCACATGGGCTTTGATCGCGCCTTCTCGACCATCGCCGACTCCAACGTCACCTCGCTCATCACCTGCGTGATCCTGTTCGGTATCGGTACCGGCGCCATCAAGGGCTTCGCCCTGACGCTGGGGATCGGTCTGACCGCCTCCATGTTTACGGCCATCACGGTATCCCGCGCCATTATCAACCTGGCCTGGGGTGGACGGCGCATCGACAAGCTGCCGATCTAAGGAAGAGACATGTTTCAGATTCTACATTTTGAAAAGCCCATCCCCTTCATGCGCTTCGCCAAGTCGGGAATGGTGTTCTCTGCCCTGCTGACGATGCTCGCCCTGTTCTGCCTGTTCGATCGGGGCCTGAACTGGGGACTGGACTTCACCGGTGGTACCACCATCGAGGTGGGGTTCCAGCAATCGGTGAGCCTGGACAAGATGCACGATGCACTGGATCAGCAGAAGATTGAAGGGGCCACCCTGCAATTCTTCGGCTCCAGCCGCGACGTGTTGGTGCGCATGTCCCCGAAAGAAGGGGTCAAGGTCGAACAGCAAGGCAACGAAGTGTTGGCGGCTGCCAAGCTGATCGATGAGAGCGCCGTGCTCAAGCGGGTCGAGTTCGTCGGTCCTTCAGTGGGTGACGAACTGGCGACAGACGGGGCGCTGGCCATGTTGGCCTCCATCCTCTGTATTCTGGCCTACGTGGCGGTGCGCTTCGAATGGCGTCTGGCCATGGGGGGGATCCTCTCCCTGGCGCACGATGTGATCATCACCCTCGGCATCTTCGCCTACTTCCAGTACGAGTTCGATTTGACCGTGCTGGCGGCGCTGATGACCCTGGTGGGTTACTCGTTGAACGACACCATCGTCGTGTTCGACCGCCTGCGGGAGAACTTCCGCAAGGTGCGCAAGGGCGATACCGCCGAGATCATGGATCTCTCCATGACCGAGACCCTGAGCCGGACCATCATCACCTCGGGCTTGACCTTCGTGGTGGTGGTAGCGCTGCTGCTCAAGGGCGGTCCGCTGATCCACGGTTTTGCCATCGCCATGGTGATCGGGGTGGCCTTCGGGACCTACTCCTCCATCTATGTGGCGAGTGCATCCGCCATGTTCTTTGGGGTCAAGCGGGAGCACATGCTGCCGACCCAGGTGGAAAAAGAGGGCGCGGATCAGCAAGAGATCCTGCCGTAACCGACAAGGGCGCCACAAGGCGCCCTTTCTCTTATGGCCCGGGTGAGTCATTATGCTCCCCATCATTGGCAACATGCGCGAGAGCAAGGAGCAAACCATGCAACACAATCCCCGTTTTCTGGCCTTGGTAGAGGCCATTCGCGCCCAGGTGACAGAGACAGACGTGCACCAGATCAAGCGATGGCAGGATGAGGGCCGACCCTTCCATCTGATCGATGTGCGTGAAGAGAGCGAGTGGGCCAAGGGCCATCTGCCGGGAGCCGAATACCTGGGCCGTGGCGTGATCGAACGCGACATCGAGACCCGCTATCCGGATCCTGCCACCGAGCTCTACCTCTATTGTGGTGGGGGATTTCGCTCCATCCTCGCCACTGACAACTTGCAGAAGATGGGTTATACCCGAGTGGTCAGTGTCGATGGGGGCTTTCGTGGTTGGAGTGATGCCGGATACCCTGTCGAATCCTGATTTATTTGAAGGATAGAGGTTGCGCCACATGACAAAGTGGCGGCTGACCTTTACCATATGCGGGTCAAGCGTAAGCGTCGGAGTGTTCATTGAACGTCAGGAAAGGGATTGGATACCTCACGGGTATCCTGTTGTTGCTCCCCATGTGGGGATGCAGCAGTAGCAGTCAGGTTGAAGCTCCTCAGGTTCCCAAGCCGCAACCCGCTTCACTGGTATTGGCGACCCCTTTGCAGGTCTCTTACCAGAGCGAGTTGGCGCTGGCGCGACTCGGGCAGATGCTCAGTGAAATGGAATTGACCACAGAGCAGCGGGCCGAACTGTTTTATGAGCGTGCCGTGGTGTTTGACCGGGTCGGGTTGCGTTCCCTGGCCAGATTGGATTTCAACCGCGCCCTGCGCGAGAAACCCGATTTTGCCGAGGCCTACAACTTCATCGGTGTCTATCTGGTTCAGCAACAGAACTATGACGAGGCCTATGAGGCATTCGATTCGGCCCTCGAGCTGGCACCGGATTATGACTATGCCTACCTCAACCGTGGCATAGCGCTCTATTACGGTAATCGCCCCGAGCTGGCTGCCGCCGACATGAAGCGTTTCTACGAGGCGCAGCCGGAAGATCCTTATCGGGTGCTCTGGCTCTATCTGGCCGAGCAGAAGCTCAACGCCCCGGCGGCCATGAGCCGGATGCGCGAGCGGCTCAACAAGTATGATGACGATGCTTGGAACTGGGATCTGGTGCGCCTCTATACCGGCGAGATCAATGCCACCCAGCTGATGGGCAACGTGGTGAAAGGGGTGAAGGATAACCGGGAGCTGGCAGAGCGCCTGTGTGAAACCTACTTCTACCTCGGCAAGTTTGAACTGGCCAGGGGCAACCGCAAGGAAGCCATCAGCTACTTCAAGCTGGCGCTCGCCAACAACGTCTATGACTTCATCGAGCATCGCTACGCCCTGCTCGAGCTGGAGCTGATGGCGCGCAAGCCGCTGCCGCCGGGTGCCAGTGCCCAGGGCAAGAGCAACAAGCAAGCCTCCTGAGGCCGTGCTTTCAGTGATGTAAAAAAGGCCTCTTGATGAGGCCTTTTTGCTATCTGAATGTTGGAGTTTGGCTGCGTTATTCCACCAGGCTCATGCCGGGGATCTGGCGCCAGTAACCGTTGCAGTCTCGCTCCTGCTGCAGGGGCAGGGGAGCCTGGCCCTGAGCATTGGCCTTGAAGCGAGCGAGCATATCGAGCGTCTCCATCCCTTCGGGGGAGAGGCGCACCACGTCCACCAGACCTTCCATGCTGGCCAGCTCGTTACCGAGGTTGTAGCAGTAGCCGGACTGGGTTTGGATGCCATTGAGGTTGAACACCTTCTGTCCCTCGCGGCTGCTGGCGAGGCGCCCGGTGGGGTAGTGGATGCAGGCGAGCTCGCAGTTGTCTTTGGGCTTGTCGAGGGAGCGGGCGGTGAAGCAACGCGCCGAGTAGGCCAGCGGCAGATGGCCATAGGCAAACACCTCCACTTCGAACTGGCGGCGGGCCGGGCCCAGATCCTGATTGAGCTGCACTAGCCAGTCGCGCGACAGCTCCACCGGCATCACCCAACGCTGCATCCCGCTTTTTAGCAGCATGCGCAGCACATCGGCGTTGTAGGCATTGATGGCCGGGCCGCAGACAAACGGCAAACCGGCCTCGCGGGCGAGCTGAACGGTGCCCAGATCGTTGGCCTCGATCAGCAGGCTGCCGTTGTCCACCAGCCGTTTGACCTCTTTGAGCTCAGAGGGTGCCGAGATGAGTGCCAGGGTGGAGAGCACCACCTGTTTGCCCGATGCGGCCACCTGTTGCGCCAGGGCAATCCAGTCATCCACTTTCAGTTCACGGCGCTTGCTGCACACCGTTTCCCCGAGATAGAGGATGTCGGCCTGACTCTGGGCCGCGGCCTCGTAGAAGGCCTGGGTGTCGGCCTTGGGCCAGTAGAAGAGAATGGGCCCGAGAGAAAATTGCATTAGTTGTGCTCCTTGCCGTCATGCTGGCAGTGGAAGATATTGCCGTCTTGTCTGAGAGAGCGGGACATGGGGCCTCTCCTTATTGCCACTTGCGGTGGTAGGCGCCGAGGGTGGTCTGGCTGCCTTCGGAGACGCGGGCGAGCTGGGCATCCCATTCAGCCTTGACGCTGTAGGCGTCGGGATTGGCTTTATAGCTGTCGATGGCGGCGCGCCAAACCCGGGTCACCTGCTCCACGTAGGCGGGGCTGCGCTGGCGTCCCTCGATCTTGACCGACTGGATCCCGCTCTGGAACAGCTCGGGCAAGAGGCCAAGGGTGTTGAGGCTGGTCGGCTCCTCCAGGGCGTGGTAGGTCTGGCCATCCACCTCGAAGCGGCCCTTGCACAGGGTCGGGTAACCGGCATTTTCACCGGGGCCGTAGCGGTCGATCAGCACCTCGTTCAAGCGGGACTCGAGGCCGCTCGGGGTCTCTTCCCAGCGCACGAACTTGGCCGGCGAGCAGGCACCGACGGTGTTGGGGCTCTCGCCGGTCATGTAGGAGGAGAGATAGCAGCGCCCCTCCGCCATGATGCAGAGGCTGCCAAAGGCAAACACCTCGAGGCCGACATCGGTCTCGCGGGCGAGCTGCCTGACCTGATGCATGGAGAGCACCCGTGGCAACACCACCCGGCCGACGTTGAAGTGCTGCTGGTAGAAGCGAATGGCGGCGGCGTTGGTGGCACTGGCCTGCACCGACACATGCAGCTCCATGTCGGGGTACTGGCGACTGGCGTAATCGAGCACGGCGAGATCGGCGATGATCAGCGCATCGGCGCCGAGCGCCGCGCCGCGGTCCACCGCCTGCTTCCACCTCGCATCGGAGCCCGGGTGGGCGAAGGTGTTGATGGCGATGTGCAGCTTGCGGCCATGCTGGTGCACGTAGTCCACCGCCTTCTCCAGCTTGCTGTCGGTGAAGTTGAGGCCGGCAAAATGGCGGGCGTTGGTGTCATCCTTGAAGCCGATATAGACCGCATCGGCGCCGTTATCCACGGCCGTTTTCAGTGCCGGCAGGCTGCCTGCCGGGCAGAGTAATTCCATCGGGTACGCTCCGAGAGGGCAAAAATGCAAAAAGTGGCCCGATTGTATGCACCCATGCGCCCCCGCTTTTTGACCTGAGGCAGCTTTAGGTGGCTTTACCCTTCTTGAGGTAAGTGGGCACAAGTTTGATTTTCAACAGGATCCTGCTCCCGGCGCTGTGCTTGAATGCGCAAAAAACTGGGAGTTTATCGTGTTTCAACAACTGCAACGTCGCCTGGTCGAACAGGCACCCCGTCTCTTGCGTCGTCCCCTCAAACTGGTGCCATTCACTCTGCAACAAAATCTGATGGAGACGCTGTTGGCACAGGTGTTCAAGGAGGCCATCGCGGACGGTGATTTTGACTTCCTGGCGGGCAAGTGGCTCAAGGTCGAGGTGCTGGATCTCGAGCTGTGCTGGTTTATCAGCGAGCGAGAGGGCAAATTGGTAGTAAGCCGTGACTGTGAGCGTGCAGACGTCTGCTTTAGTGGCAACAGCCAGGATCTTATCCTGATCGCCGCCCGCCGGGAGGATCCCGACTCGCTGTTCTTCCAGCGCAAGCTGAAAATTGAGGGGGATACCGAGCTTGGACTCGAGGTGAAGAACCTGATGGACAGCCTGGATCTCGACGCCTTGCCCAGCCTGATGAAGTATCCCTTGATGGACTTGGCGACCCTGGTGGAGCGAGCCCGCTCAGCGCAGGATCCGGTGCCCGCGCCGGCGGCCTGAACTGCGCCTCAGCTGCAACGCTAGACCCTGGGTGTGATGACGATGGCGCCGCCGGGCCCACAGGCAACGGCTGCCCCATAGGCAGGGCAACAGGGCGAGCAGCGCCGGGGTATCAGGCAGGCGCAGCAGCAAGAGCCCCAGCGCCAGCCACAGGAAGGGCAGGGCCTCGTAGTACCATTCCGGTTGAAACCAGTGGCTGGCCGGAAAGATGACCAGATCGGTGCGTCGGTAGTTGGAGCGCATCATCCAGACGAGTGCGCCTGCGACGAACAGCAGGGATGCTGCCAACCAGAGCAGCGGGCTGTGGGCGAACAGCAGCAATCCTGCGGATAACAGCAGGTAAAAGTTAGGCAGCTGTTCGTAGAGCCAGGAGGGAAGCATGAGACGGCGACTCCGGGTGATACACCTTGCACTCTTTAAGGTTAGTCCGGCCTTTCTCCGCGCTCAGGCTGCTTGGTTATACGAACCGCCATTTTTGTTCTGAAATGTGACGCCAGAACCGGTGCCAAAATAGCGATTGGTTATGTTACAATTGCGCGCCATTTTTGACGGAAGATTGACTGGGCATGTTGGATCAGATTCGTATCGTATTGGTAAATACCTCTCACCCCGGCAACATGGGGTCCGCGGCGCGGGCCATGAAGACCATGGGGCTGACCCAGTTGGTATTGGTCGATCCGCAAGAACAGCCAGATGACAACGCCGCGGCCCTGGCGGCAGGCGCCAGCGATGTGCTGGCCAATGCCCGCATCGTCTCGACCCTGGATGAAGCCATTGCCGACTGTGGCTTGGTCATCGGTACCAGTGCCCGTTCCCGCACCCTGAGCTGGCCCATGCTGGATCCCCGCGAAGCCGGTGAAAAGCTGGTGGTGGAAGGCATGCAGCACCCGGTCGCCCTGGTGTTTGGCCGTGAACGTACCGGTCTCACCAACGATGAGCTGCAAAAGTGCCATTACCATGTGGCCATCCCGGCCAACCCGGATTACAGCTCCCTCAATCTGGCCATGGCGGTGCAGACCCTCTGCTACGAAGTGCGGATGCGCTGGTTGCAGGAGCAGGCCCCCGAGATGGAAGAAGAGCGAACTGATTATCCCAGTGCCGAACAACTGGAAGGCTTTTATCAGCATTTGCAGCAGACTCTGCTCAAGACGGGTTTTATCACCGAAGAGCATCCCGGTCATGTGATGAGCAAGCTGCGTCGCCTGTTCAATCGCGCCCGGCCGGAAGTGGTTGAACTGAACATTTTACGCGGTATTCTCACCTCGGTTCACAAACCCAAGCCGCAAGATTAATCCCGACTGTTTTACTCAGACATATACTTGACTGTTTTAGTCGGGTATGTGATCATGTGCCCATATTGATTTGTTCGCAAGACGGTAAGGCATATGAGACTGACCTCAAAAGGACGTTACGCAGTGACCGCCATGCTCGACGTGGCGTTGCATGCAGAGCAGGGGCCCGTGCCCCTTGCCGATATTTCAGAGCGCCAGGGCATCTCCTTGTCCTATCTGGAGCAACTGTTCGCCCGTCTGCGCAAGCATGGCCTGGTGAGCAGCGTGCGTGGCCCCGGCGGCGGTTATCGCCTCGGTCTGGCCCCTGGCGAGATCTCGGTCGGTCAGGTGATCACCGCGGTCGATGAGTCGGTCGATGCGACCAAGTGTCTCGGCAAGGGTGGCTGCCACGGCGGTACCCAGTGTCTGACCCACTCCCTGTGGCGTGACCTCAGCGAGCGCATCTCCAGTTTCCTCGGGGACATCACCCTCGCCGAACTGGTAGGTCAGGCCGATGTGCGCCGCATTGCCGGCAAGCAAGATGAACAAATGAAGACCGTGTTGTCCCTGGTTGAACGGGCCGAACGCGGTGATGTGAGCTTAAAAGTCCAACTATAAACAAACGTGCTTTCCACGACGGGTCGCTGTGTGACCCCGTCGTAACGGAGAAAAACATGAAACTGCCTATTTACCTTGATTATTCGGCAACCTGTCCGGTGGACCCGCGTGTCGCAGAAAAAATGATGCAGTGCCTCACCATGGATGGCCTGTTTGGCAATCCTGCCTCCCGCTCTCACCGTTTCGGCTGGCAGGCCGAAGAGGCAGTGGACCAGGCCCGTAATCAAGTGGCAGAGCTGATTGGTGCTGACCCTCGCGAGATCGTCTTCACCTCCGGCGCGACCGAATCCAATAACCTGGCCATCAAGGGCATCGCCCATTTTTATGCTGGCAAGGGCAAACACATCATCACCTCCAAGACCGAGCATAAAGCGGTACTCGATACCTGCCGCCAGCTGGAGCGTGAAGGCTACGAGGTGACCTACCTCGAGCCGATGCCCAACGGCCTGTTCACCCTGGAGCAGATCGAAAACG
Source organism: Aeromonas tecta (assembly GCF_000820185.1). Classification (GTDB taxonomy): domain Bacteria; phylum Pseudomonadota; class Gammaproteobacteria; order Enterobacterales; family Aeromonadaceae; genus Aeromonas; species Aeromonas tecta. The sequence continues at coordinate 106,985 of NZ_CDCA01000037.1, read as the reverse complement.
CCCTGCGCGATGACACCATTCTGGTGAGCATCATGCACGTCAACAACGAGATCGGTGTGGTGCAAGACATCGCCGCCATCGGCGAGCTGTGCCGTTCCCGCAAGATCCTGCTGCACGTGGACGCGGTCCAGAGCGTCGGCAAGATCCCGGTTGACGTAGAAGCGCTGAAGGTTGACCTGCTCTCCATGTCCGCCCACAAGGTATACGGCCCGAAAGGGATCGGTGCCCTCTATGTGCGCCGCAAGCCGCGGGTTCGTCTGGAAGCCCAGATGCACGGTGGTGGTCATGAGCGCGGCATGCGCTCCGGCACCCTGGCGACCCACCAGATCGTCGGCATGGGTGAAGCCTTCCGCATCGCCAAAGAAGAGATGGTGAGCGAAAGCCAGCACATCATGGCCCTGCGTCAGCGCCTGTGGGATGGCATCAAGAATATCGAAGAAGTCTATATCAACGGCGACCTGGACCACCGCGTCCCGGGTAACCTGAACGTCAGCTTCGCCTATGTGGAAGGGGAATCCCTGATCATGGCGCTGAAGGATCTGGCGGTCTCTTCCGGTTCAGCCTGTACCTCTGCCAGCCTGGAGCCTTCCTATGTGCTGCGCGCCCTTGGCCTGAACGATGAGCTGGCACACAGCTCCATCCGTTTCAGCATCGGTCGCTTCACCACGGAAGAGGAGATTGATTACGCAGTCAAGCTCATCTGTGACTCCATCGGTCGTCTGCGCGAAATGTCCCCCCTGTGGGAGATGTTCAAGGACGGTGTCGATCTGAACACGGTCGAATGGGCTCATCACTGATCCACAGGGATCGGTGAACAACGGAATTAGCAGGAGTTAGATATGGCTTACAGTGAAAAAGTAATCGACCACTACGAGAATCCCCGTAACGTCGGTGGTTTTGACAAGAACGACCCGAACATCGCGACCGGCATGGTCGGCGCCCCGGCTTGTGGCGACGTGATGAAGCTGCAACTGAAGATCAGCGACGACGGCATCATCGAAGATGCCAAGTTCAAGACCTACGGCTGTGGCTCCGCCATCGCCTCCAGCTCCCTGGTGACCGAATGGGTCAAGGGCAAGACCCTGGACGAAGCGGCCGGTATCAAGAACACCGACATCGCCGAAGAGCTGGCTCTGCCGCCGGTGAAGATCCACTGCTCCATTCTGGCGGAGGATGCCATCAAGGCCGCCATCGCCGATTACAAGCAGAAGAAAGGTCTCTAAGGTCCGGAGAGCAGTATGGCCATTACCATGACAGATGCCGCAGCGGCGCGGGTTTCCTCTTTTATCACCAACCGGGGCAAGGGCATTGGCCTGCGCCTCGGCGTGAAGACCACCGGCTGTTCGGGCCTTGCCTATGTGCTCGAGTTTGTGGATGAGCTGGCCGCTGAGGATCAGGTGTTCGAGCAAAACGGTGTCAAGATCATCGTCGATGCTAAGAGCCTGATCCATCTGGATGGCACTGAGCTGGACTTCGTCAAGGAGGGCCTCAACGAGGGCTTCCAGTTCAACAACCCCAACGCCAAGGGCGAGTGTGGTTGTGGCGAAAGCTTCAGTGTCTGAGGCGTTGGTAAATAATACGGCCAAACGGGAAGGAGACTTCCCGTTTGGCCGTTCCAACTCTCAAGACGAGTGTGATTGCGGCGCAAGCCTCCTTGTCTGAGGATGTACGATGAATCATTTCGAGCTGTTCGGGCTGGCACAGGGCTTCGAGCTCGATAGCCAGCAGCTGGCACAAACCTACCGTCAGTTGCAAACCCAGTTCCATCCCGATCGTTTTACCACCGCCCCGGAACGGGAGCAGTTGGCCGCGGTGCAACGTGCCGCCCAGATCAACGATGCCTTCACCACCCTCAAAGCCCCCGTGCGCCGAGCCGAGTATCTGCTCTCCCTGCGCGGCACCGATATCCGTGGTGAACAACAGACCCTGCAAGACACGGCCTTCCTGATGCAACAGCTGGAGTGGCGTGAGCGTCTGGCCGAGCTGAAAGGGGTTTCCGATCCTGAGGGCGCCATCGAAGATTTTCGTCGCGAAATCAGGCATGATCACCAGTCACTGATGCAACGGCTGAGCGATTGTCTCGCCAGGGGTGATGATCAGATCGCCGCCGATTGCGTACGCAAACTCAAGTTTGTCGACAAGCTCCTCGAGGAGCTGGAACGATTCGAAGACTCGCTGTTCGAGTCTTGAACCTCTAACGCTGGAATTTTGATTACCCATGGCATTACTGCAAATCGCCGAGCCCGGCCAGAGCGCCGCACCTCATCAGCATAAACGTGCCGTTGGCATCGATCTCGGTACCACCAATTCGCTGGTCGCCGCCGTGCGCAGCGGCCGCGCCGACACCCTGTGTGACGAGCTGGGGCGCGATCTGCTGCCCTCGGTGGTGCACTATCAGGAAGGCGCCATCCGGGTTGGTTTCGATGCCAAGCGCGAAGCCGCCCTCGATCCCCACAACACCATCGTCTCGGTCAAACGGATGATGGGCAAGGCGCTGGCGGACATCGATACCCGCCAGCAGCCCTACGAGTTTGTGCCAAGCGACAGCGGCATGCCCCAGTTGCAGACCCGTCAGGGCCTGGTCAACCCGGTGCAGGTCTCGGCCGAGATCCTCAAAGCCCTGGCCGCGCGTGGCGCCGCCGTGCTCGGTGGCGAGCTCGACGGCGTGGTCATCACCGTGCCCGCCTATTTCGATGACGCCCAACGTCAGGGCACCAAGGATGCGGCCCGTCTGGCCGGTCTACACGTGCTGCGCCTGCTCAACGAGCCGACCGCCGCGGCTATCGCCTATGGTCTCGACTCGGGTCAGGAAGGGGTGATAGCCGTGTACGACCTCGGCGGTGGCACCTTCGACATCTCCATCCTGCGCCTGCATCGCGGTGTGTTCGAGGTGATGGCCACTGGCGGCGACTCGGCCCTCGGCGGCGATGATTTTGATCACCTGTTGGCGGACTGGATCAAGGAACAGGCAGGCCTGAACGGCCAGCTGGACGCCCGCACCCAGCGTGAGTTGCTGGATGTGGCCGCCAGCGTCAAGCACGGCCTGACCGACGCAGACAGCGTTGCCTGCAGCTTTGCCAATTGGCAGGGGGAGCTGACCCGCGCCCAGTTCGATGCCCTCATCCTGCCGCTGGTCAAACGCACCCTGCTGGCCTGTCGCCGCGCTCTGCGTGATGCGGGGCTGGAGCAGGTAGAAGTGCTGGAAGTGGTGATGGTCGGCGGCTCGACCCGGGTGCCGTTGGTGCGCGAGCAGGTGGGCCAGTTCTTCCAGCGCACGCCGCTGACCAACATCGATCCGGACAAGGTGGTGGCCATCGGCGCCGCCATCCAGGCCGACATCCTGGTGGGCAACAAGCCCGATGCCGAGATGCTGCTGCTGGACGTGATCCCGCTCTCCCTTGGTCTCGAGACCATGGGTGGCCTCGCCGAGAAGGTGATCCCGCGCAATACCACCATTCCGGTGGCCCGCGCCCAGGAGTTCACCACCTTCAAGGATGGCCAGACCGCCATGGCGATCCACGTGGTACAGGGTGAACGTGAGTTGGTGGCAGATTGCCGCTCCCTCGCGCGCTTCACCCTGACCGGCATTCCGCCGATGGCGGCGGGCGCCGCCCACATTCGGGTCACCTTCCAGGTGGATGCGGATGGACTGCTGTCGGTCAGTGCCATGGAGAAATCTTCCGGTGTGCAGGCTGAAATCCAGATAAAACCCTCTTATGGCCTGGCGGAAGAGGACATTCTCAGCATGCTGAGCGCCTCCATCGCCAATGCCCAGCAAGACATGGAAGCCCGCATGCTGGCGGAGCAACAGGTGGAAGCGGATCGGGTGGTGGAGAGTCTCAATGCCGCTCTGGCCGCCGATGGCGAGGCTTTATTGAGCGCCGCCGAGCGCGCCGAGATCGATGCCGCCATTGCTCATCTGCTGGCCATGCGTGCCACCGGCACAACCAATCAAATCAAAGATGCCATCGAGGCGGCGGATGCTGCCAGTGGCGAGTTTGCGGCCCGTCGTATGGATGCCTCCATTCGCAAGGTGCTGACCGGCCAAAACGTCAACAAGGTGTAATATGCCAAAACTGATCATTCTGCCTCACCCCGAACTCTGCCCGGACGGCGCCGCCCTCGAGGGCGCGAGCGGTGAGACCATTCTGGACATCGCGCTGCGCAACGGCATCGAGATCGAGCACGCCTGCGAGAAGTCCTGCGCCTGCACCACCTGTCACTGCGTAGTGCGCGAAGGTTTTGACTCCCTCGAGCCGAGCGACGAGCTGGAAGATGACATGCTGGACAAGGCATGGGGACTTGAGCCGGAATCCCGCTTGAGCTGCCAGGCCCGTCTGGCGGACGAGGATCTGGTGGTGGAGCTGCCCAAGTACACCATCAACCTCGCCTCCGAGCGCCATTGATGAGCCGTTAATTACACATGAGTGAATTGCACGTGCAGCATCTTGCGGTGCAGTAGTGATATGGTGAAGGCCGACCCCTCGGGGGGACGGCCTTTTTTGTATTCGTGATCCCCGCTTTGTGAAGAAATTGTGCCAATAAAAAAGGAAGCAAGAGAACATGGCTGACATGATGAACGTACGGTTATCCACCCAGGCTGCCGCCGCCCATTGGGGCGAGGGCGCGCTGATCAGTTTCAGTGATGACCAGGCCCTGATCCACCAGGGACCCATTTCTCAAGACAAGGATGCTTTGCGCGTCATTCAGCGCGCGGCGCGTCGACTCGAGTCGACAGGTATCAAGCGGGTGACCCTGGTCGGTGAGGGCTGGGATCTGGAGCGCCGTTACGCCTTTGCCCAGGGTTTCTATGCCGCCAAGGGGCAGCGTGAACTGGCCTTCGGTGAGCAAACGGCGGCGGACGCCCGCGAGCTGGATGCGCTCGTCAAGGCGACCCGCTGGGTGCGCGAAGTCACCAACGGCTGCCCGGAAGAGATCTATCCCATGAGCCTGGCGGAATCCGCCCTGCTGCTGATCCGAGGCCTGGGCGGCGATCAAGTCACTGCCCGCATCACCGCCGGTGAAGCGCTGCGCGAGGCAGGCCATATCGGCATCTGGTCGGTGGGCCGCGGTAGTGAGCGCGAGCCTGTGCTGCTGGAGCTCGATTACAACCCGACGGGGGATCGCAACGCTCCCGTGGTGGCGGCCTTGGTAGGTAAGGGCATCACCTTCGACTCCGGTGGCTACTCCATGAAGTCCTCCGACAACATGCTGCCGATGAAGTCCGACATGGGCGGCGCCGCCATGGTAACCGGCGCCCTGGCGCTCGCCATCAGCCGTGGCCTCGACAAGCGGGTCAAGCTTATTCTCTGCTGCGCCGAGAACCTGGTCTCCGGCCACGCCTTCAAGCTCGGTGACATCCTGACCTACAAGAACGGCATCTCGGTCGAGATCCAGAACACCGACGCGGAAGGCCGCCTGGTACTGGCCGATGGTCTGCTGGCTGCCAGCGACAGTGGCGCCGCCTATATTCTCGATGCCGCCACCCTGACCGGCGCCGCCAAGACGGCGCTCGGCCGCGACTACAACGCGGTGTTTGCCCTGGATGAGACCGAGCAGCAACGTGCGCTGGCCGCCGCCCGCACCGAGAACGAGAAAGCCTGGCCTCTGCCGCTCGAGCCCTGGCATGCGGGTCAGCTCACCTCGGCCTTTGCCGAGCTGGGTAACGTCGCCTCCGCCGAAGGCACCGCCGGTGCCACCACGGCGGCCGCTTTCCTGTCGCGTTTCGTGCGCGATGAAGGCAAGGGCTGGGTGCACCTGGACTTGGCCGCTTCCTATCAAAAATCCGGTAACGAGCTGTGGGCGACCGGTGCCAAGGGACATGGGTTGAGAACGATTGCCCGCTGGCTGCAAGAGGTGACAGCATGAACATCTGGTTAAGTCGTGAGTTTGCCGCCGCCGAGTGGGGCGAGGGTGCCTTGTTGTCTCACCGTGCCGATGGCATGGTTGTCCATCTGGTCACCGCTACCCCGTTGCTGGACATCCAGCAGGCGGCCCGTCGCCTCTGTGGGCAGGGGATCCAGAACGTGGCCCTCTGCGGTCATTGGGAGCGCGAGCAGCAGTGGGCCTTCGCCCAGGGACTGCAGACGCCCAAGGCCGAGGTGGAACTGCAGTGGGCCACCTCGTCTGAAGAGGACAGGGAGGAGCTGGAGGCGCGCTGGCTGTGCGGGCGCTGGGTGCGGGAAGTGACCAATGCCACCCCGGAGCAGCTGGGGCCGCTGGATCTGGCGGTGGAGGCAGCCGCCTTCATTACCGAGCTGGCGCCGGATCGTGTCAGTCATCGCATCCTCAAGGGGGAAGCGCTGCAGCAGGCGGGTTGGGTCGGCCTCTACCAAGTCGGCCGTGGCAGCGAGCGTGAGCCCGTGTTGCTGGAGCTGGACTTCAACCCGAGCCGGGATCCCAAGGCACCGGTGGCCGCGGCCCTGGTGGGCAAGGGCATCACCTTCGACTCCGGTGGTTACTCCATGAAGACCTCCCAAGGCATGCTCACCATGAAGCATGACATGGGGGGCGCCGCCATGGTGACCGGAGCGCTGGCGCTGGCCATGCTGCGTGGTCTGGACAAGCGGGTGAAACTCATACTCTGCTGCGCCGAGAACCTGGTGTCCGGTCATGCCTACAAGCTGGGTGACATCCTCACCTACAAGAACGGCACCACGGTGGAAATCGTCAATACCGACGCCGAGGGACGGTTGGTACTGGCCGATGGTCTGCAACTCGCCGGTGAGTCAGGGGCACCCCTGGTCATCGATGCCGCCACCCTCACCGGGGCGGCGGTGATGGCGCTGGGGGGGCGTTACAACGCGCTCTTTGGCCTGGACAAGGGGTTGGTGAGCCGCGCCATGGCCTATGCGGATGCCGAGCAGGAGCCGGCCTGGCCCCTGCCGCTGGAGCCCTGGCATCGCCAGCAGTGCCCGTCTCATTACGCCGACACGGCCAACAGCCGTCCTGTGCCGGGCGGTGGCCCGGGCGGCGCCTCCAACGCGGCAGGCTTCCTGTCCCGCTTCGTTGCGAATGAAGGGCAGGGCTGGTTGCACATCGACCTGGCCGCCTGCTTCAGTGAAAATGGCGACAGCCTGTGGGCGCCGGGGGCCAATACCCTAGGCATGCGCACCATAGCGCATACCCTGCAGGCGGAGACGCGTTAAGCCGCAAGGGCACCCTAGGGTGCCCTTTTCCATGGTGTTGGATTCAGAGCGCAATAGGCAGTGTTTTAAGGAGTTAAGCGGGCTATCGTGCGCAAGAGCACATTTTTTCCTGCTGCCATGGGACAAGATGAGTCACCATGTTGTTTCAAGGATGCATTTGTTTAATAAAAAGTTGCTGTTATGTGTGTTATTTGGATTTTTGTTTACGTATAATCGCCGCCGAACATGGATTCTTACAATAAAACTCTGTAGTTAAGGAAAGATCTCAATGGCTATCGAACGTACCTTCTCTATCGTCAAGCCGGATGCTGTCAGCAAGAACCTGATCGGTGCCATCTACGGTCGCTTCGAGAGCGCCGGCCTGAAAATCGTTGCCGCCAAGATGCTGCACCTGAGCAGCGAGCAAGCCGCCGGTTTCTACGCCGAGCACCAGGGCAAGCCCTTCTATGATGGTCTGGTTGGCTTCATGACCTCCGGCCCCGTCATGGTACAGGTGCTGGAAGGGGAAGACGCCATCCGCCGTCATCGCGAGATCATGGGCGCCACCAACCCGAAAGAAGCCCTGGCCGGTACCCTGCGTGCCTGCTACGCCGAGAGTATCGATCGCAACGCCGTGCACGGCTCTGACGCCCCGGCTTCCGCCGCGCGCGAAATCGCCTATTTCTTCTCTGAAGGCGAGATCTGCCCACGCGGCTGATTTTCGCTCGAAGATGACCAAGGGAGCCTCGGCTCCCTTTTGTTTTTTGGTCTTTTGGCCCAACTCCTTTTATTCTCCAGGTAGAAAGGCAGACCCATTATTTGTACAATGCCGCCCCCTGACGTAAGTCAGCCAATAATTTATGAAGTGAGTGAGCTGAGGCCATTGATGAGCGAAACAAAAACCAACCTGCTGGATCTCGATCGGGATGCCATGCGTGCCTTCTTCGTCGAACTGGGCGAGAAGCCATTCCGGGCAGATCAGATAATGAAGTGGATCTATCACTTTGGTTGTGATGATTTCGATCAGATGAACAACGTCAACAAGGCGCTGCGTGAGCGTCTCAAGACCATCGCCGAGATCCGTGCCCCGGAGATCAGCCGCGAGCAGCGCTCCTCCGATGGCACCATCAAGTGGGCACTGCAGGTGGGCGATCAGGAAGTGGAGACCGTCTACATCCCGGAAGGGGACAGGGCGACCCTCTGTGTTTCTTCCCAGGTCGGCTGCGCGTTGGCGTGCACCTTCTGCTCCACCGCTCAACAAGGTTTCAACCGTAACCTGAAAGTCTCCGAGATCATCGGTCAGGTCTGGCGCGCCGCCAAGGTCGTCGGTGGCAAGCGGCCCATCACCAACGTGGTGATGATGGGCATGGGCGAGCCGCTGCTCAACCTGGCCAACGTGGTGCCGGCCATGAAGCTGATGATGGACGACTTTGGTTTCAGCATCTCCAAGCGTCGCGTCACCCTCTCCACCTCAGGGGTTGTTCCCGCGCTGGACATGCTGGGTGATCAGATTGACGTGGCCCTGGCCATCTCCTTGCATGCGCCAAACGACGAGCTGCGCTCCGAGATCATGCCGATCAACGACAAGTACAACATCGAGGCCTTCCTCGCCGGGGTGCGTCGCTATCTGGCCAAGTCCAATGCCAACGGCGGCCGTGTGACCGTGGAATATGTGCTGCTCGATCATATCAATGACGACATGCAGCAGGCTCACGAGTTGGCCAAGGTACTCAAAGACACACCCTGCAAGATCAACCTGATCCCGTTCAACCCCTTCCCGGGCAACCCGTTCGGCAAGCCGAGCAACAGTCGCATCGACCGTTTCTCCAAGGTGCTGATGGAATATGGCTTCACCGTGATCGTGCGCAAGACCCGGGGTGAAGACATCGATGCGGCCTGTGGCCAGCTGGTGGGGGAGGTGATCGATCGCACCAAACGCACCATGAAAAATCGGATGCAACAGGACGGGATTTCCGTCAAAATGGTTTAACTCGCTAAGCCATTGTATAGTCAGGGAATGAATACACGTACATTGATCGTAGTGGCGGCGCTCTGCGCGCTGCCCGGCTGTGTTACCGAGACCACTTACGCTGGCCAGAATTCGACCCAGCGTGAAGTGGGACCCGACCTCAAGGCGGCTGCCCAAACCCGCCTCGATTTGGGCATTCAATATCTTCGGCAGGGAAATGCCGAGCAGGCCAAGTTCAATCTTGACCGAGCCCTTCAGTACGACTCCAGCAACCCTCAGGTCTATATCGGTTTCGCCTACTTCTACCAACAGGTCGAAGACTACAAGGCGGCCGAAGAGAGCTACAAGAAAGCGCTGGCCATGGATCCGTCCAATGCTGACGCGATGAATAACTACGGTGCCTTCCTCTGTAATCGCGGCCGCTTCGATGAGGCGGACAAGGCATTCCTGCAGGCCGTCAGCCAGCCGGATTACGTCAAGATCGCCGATACCTACGAGAACGCGGCGCTGTGCGCCATGCAAAATCACAGAAATGATAAGGCTGGCGAGTACTATCGTCTGGCCTTGGGGTATAATCCCCGCAATCCAAGGTTATTGCTGGACATGGCCGAGCTTTCCATGAAAGATGGCAAGCTGCCTGATGTGCAGTCCTACCTCGTTCGTTTTGCCGACGTGGCAGACGAAAACGAGGACAGCCTCTGGTTGAGGCTGCGGCTGGCTCAGGCCATGGACAAGCCGGCATTACTTCACCAATTCGGGACTGAGCTGGTAAGGCAATATCCCACTTCGCAACAAGCCAAGCGTTACTTAGCCAATGACTACTGAAAAGCCACACGACTCTCAAGACGACTCCCAGGCAGTGGGCCCAGGCCAACTGCTGCGCAACGCCCGTGAACAGCTTGGCTGGACACGAGAGCAAGTTGCGTCTCGCATTCACCTTCGTCTGACCCTGATCGCAGAGATAGAATCGGATTCGTATAACAAACATACCTCCCATACCTTCATCCGCGGTTATCTGAGAACCTATGCCAAGCTGGTCGGTATTCCCGAACAGACCATTCTGGCCGCTTATGACAAGCTGGGATTGACGCCACCCGACAACATCGACATGCAGAGTTTCTCTCGCCGTTCCCGCCAGCAAGCCAACGACAGTCGGCTCAAGGTGGTGACCTGGCTGGTGATCCTGGTGCTTGTTGCACTGTCGATCGCCTGGTGGTGGCAAAGCACGGCGCGCCGCTCTGCCGGTGACGACGCGCTGGCCGCGACCGAGATGGGCACGACCGGCAATATGCCAAGTGTCAATGCCGCGTCGGTGGATGTGGCTGACCCTGTGTTGCCCGTCGTATCTGAAGCCGTGGCCATTGCCGTCGATCCCGTGGTGAGTGGCGCAGTCACAGCCGCGCCGGCCGTGGTTGAGACCAGTGCCGCCGTGACGACCGATGCGTCTGCGCCGGTTGAGACAGCGGCCCCGGCCGATGAAGCCACCACCGAGCCTGGTAAGGTGCCTCAGCTCAAATTGAGCTTCACCGCCGACTGCTGGCTGGATGTCAAGGATGCCAACGGCAAGACCCTGTTCAGCGGTCTGAAGAAGGCAAATGACGAACTTGTGCTGGAAGGACCCGAGCCACTCAAATTCATCGTTGGCGCGCCCATGGCGGTCAATCTCGAATATCAGGGCAAGTCCTTTGACATGAGCCGTTACAATAACGGCCGGACTGCTCGCTTCTCACTGCCGCAGGAGTAATCAGTCCGCCATGTCCGCTCACGAATCCCCCATTATTCGTCGCAAGTCCAAGCAGATCATGGTCGGCAATGTACCGGTTGGGGGCAATGCCCCCATCACGGTACAGACCATGACCAACACCAAGACCACTGACGTGGCCGCCACCGTCGAGCAGATCCAGCGGATCGAGCGGGTGGGGGCGGATATCGTCCGGGTCTCGGTGCCGACCATGGAAGCGGCAGAAGCCTTCAAGCTCATCAAACAACAGACCCGCATCCCCATCGTTGCCGACATCCACTTCGACTACCGTATCGCCCTGAAAGTGGCCGAATACGGTGCCGACTGCCTGCGTATCAACCCGGGCAACATCGGTAACGAGGAGCGGGTGCGTGCCGTGGTCGATTGCGCGCGCCACTACAACATCCCGATCCGCATCGGCGTCAACGGTGGCTCGCTGGAGCGGGACATCCAGGAAAAATACGGCGAGCCGACCCCCGAGGCGCTGCTCGAATCGGCCATGCGCCACGTGGATTACCTGGATCGCCTCAACTTTGACAACTTCAAGGTGAGCGTCAAGGCATCCGATGTGTTTCTTGCGGTGGGCGCTTACCGTCTGCTGGCCAAGCAGATCGAGCAGCCGCTGCACCTCGGTATTACCGAGGCGGGCGGATTCCGCGCCGGTGCGGTGAAATCCGCCATCGGGCTGGGCATGCTGCTGGTCGATGGTATCGGCGATACCATCCGCATCTCGCTGGCAGCCGATCCGGTGGAAGAGGTCAAGGTCGGTTTCGACATTCTCAAATCCTTGCGCATCCGCTCCCGTGGCATCAACTTCATCGCCTGTCCCTCCTGCTCTCGCCAGGAGTTTGATGTGATAAGCACGGTGAACGCCCTGGAAGAGCGGTTGGAAGACATCATCACCCCGATGGATGTTTCCATCATCGGTTGCGTGGTCAATGGCCCGGGCGAGGCGCTGGTCTCGGATCTCGGGCTCGCGGGCGCCGCCAACAAGAGCGCTTTCTATGAGGGTGGCCAGCGAGTCGATCGGCTCGACAACAAGGATCTCATTCCGACCCTGGAGCGGCGCATCCGTGCCCGGGCGGCCATGCTGGATCCGGCCAACCAGATCCAGATAGACAAGGGTTGAACCACTCAGGCTTCAACCAGAGCGGGGCCACCTGGGGTGGCCCCGACTTTAGGTAGTTGATTTTAAATCCCGTATCTGGGCACCCTGATTTTACCTCGGGGTCGAAAATCCCTATAATGCGGCCAAATTTCACGTCTTTTTCTCGAGTAGCAACGTGGCAAAACAGATCCAAGCAATTCGCGGTATGAATGATTGCCTGCCGGAGCAGAGCCCGGTATGGCAGAAAGTGGAACAGATCCTGCGCCAGGTCGTGGCCAGCTATGGCTACAGCGAAGTGCGCATGCCTATCGTCGAACAGACTCATCTGTTCAAACGCGCCATCGGTGAAGTGACCGATGTGGTCGAAAAAGAGATGTACAGCTTCGAGGATCGCAACGGCGACAGCCTGAGCCTGCGCCCGGAAGGGACCGCCAGCTGCGTGCGTGCCGGTATCGAGCACGGCTTGCTCTATAACCAGGAACGCCGGATGTGGTACATGGGTCCCATGTTCCGTCACGAGCGTCCCCAGAAGGGCCGTTATCGTCAGTTCCATCAGTTCGGGGTCGAGCTGTTTGGCATCAACGGGCCGGACATCGATGCCGAGCTCATCATGCTGACTCACCGTCTGTGGCGTCTGTTTGGCATTCAGGATCACGTGACCCTGCAGCTCAACACCCTGGGTCAGAGCGAGGAGCGTGCCGCTTATCGCGATGCGCTGATCGCCTATCTGGAGCAGTACAAGGATCAGCTGGACGAAGAGAGCCAGCGCCGCATGTACAGCAACCCGCTGAGGGTGCTCGACTCCAAGGACGAGAAGGTGCAGGCCATTCTGGTCAACGCGCCGCGTCTGTTCGATCACCTGGGCGAGGCGAGCCTGGCTCATTTCGAAGGGCTCAAGGCGCTGCTCACCTCGGCCGGCATCCAGTTTGAGGTGAACGAGCGATTGGTCCGTGGTCTCGACTACTACAACCTCACCGTGTTCGAGTGGGTCACCAACAGCTTGGGTGCCCAGGGCACCGTCTGTGCCGGTGGTCGTTACGACGGCCTGGTGGAGCAGCTCGGTGGTCAAGCGACCCCGGCGGTCGGCTTTGCCATGGGCATGGAGCGACTGGTGCTGATGCTCGAAACCCTCGAGCTCAATACCGATATCCGTCCAGCGGTCGATGTCTACCTGGCCATGGTGGGTGAGGGCACCGAACAAGCGGGCTTCCAGTTGGCCGAGCGGCTGCGTGATGCGCTGCCGGACTTGCGGCTGATGAGCCACTGTGGTGGCGGTAACTTCAAGAAACAACTCAAGCGTGCCGACAAGAGCGGCGCGGCCATTGCTCTGATCCTCGGTGAGACCGAGGTGCAAAGCGGGGAAATCACCATCAAGTATCTACGTGGCCAGGCCGAGCAACAGACCGTCAAGGTTGATGCCGCCATCGCCCTGCTGGCAGCTAAAGGAGAGTAAGCTGTGGAAGTCTATACCACCGAAGAACAACAGGTCGAAGTCATCAAGAGCTGGTGGAAAGAGAACGGGACCTCGGTACTTGCAGGGACTGTGATCGGTCTGGTCGGTCTGTTTGGCTGGCGCTATTACAACGCGCACCAGCTGACCAGCCAGGAAACTGCCTCCCAGGCTTACAACGAGATGACGACCCAGCTGGCCAAGGGCGACGATGCCGCTCTGGAACAGGCGAAGAACTTCATCACCGCCCACAAGGGTGATGCTTACGCCGAACTGGCTGCCCTGCAGCTGGCAGGCGCTGCGGTCAAGGCCAACAAGCTGGATCTGGCCGTTGAGCAGCTGACCGACGTGGCTGCCAACGGCGATGAAGCCATCCGCCCCATCGCCGCCCTGCGTCTGGCCCGCGTGCTGAACGATCAAGGCAAGGCTGACGAGGCGCTGGCCCAGCTTGGCAAGATCAACAACGATGCCTTCAAGGCTCAGGTCGCGGAAGCCCGTGGCGACGTGCTGCTCAAGCAGGGCAAGCCGGAAGAAGCCCGTGACGCCTATCAGGCAGCGGCCGATGCCGGTGGCCTGCAGGCGAGCGCCGAGCTCAAGCTGAAGATGGACGATCTGGCGCTGCCAGCCGTGACTGCGGGTGAGGCACCTGATGCGTAATCTGTACAAACGACTGGCGCTCGGCGCCGCCGTCTCTCTGGCGTTGCAGGGCTGCTCCCTGTTTAGCTCGGAAGAAGACCTGACCCCGATGGCGCCGCTGCCGGTGGTGGAATCGGCGTTCTCCGCCGATACCCAGTGGTCTTCCTCCGTCGGCGATGGCATCGGTGATTTCTACTCCCAGCTAAAGCCTGTGGTTGAAGAAGATCATATCTATGCCGCCGCCCGTGATGGTGATGTCACCGCCTTCGATCGCAAGAGTGGCAAGGTGCTGTGGAGCGTGGACTTGGCGGACTTGCCGGTCAACGTCGACAAGCGCAGTGCCCGTCTCTCCGGCGGTCTGGTGTCTCGCTACGGCAAGCTGTTCCTCGGCTCCGAGAACGGGGTAGTCTACGCCCTGAACGAAGCGGACGGGGAAGTGCTGTGGCAGACCAAGGTGCCGGGTGAAGTGGTCGCCAGTCCCGCCGTCGAAGATGGTCGGGTCGTGGTGTTGACCACCTCGGGTCGCCTGATCGCGCTCGATACCGACGAGGGCAAGCAGCAGTGGACCCTGTCTGAAGAGCAGCCGCCGCTGACCCTGCGCAGTGCTGGTGCGCCCGTCATCACCAACGGCGCCGTGCTGTACGGCCGCGCCGATGGCAAGGTCGGCATCGCTCTGCTGAGCAACGGTCAGCCGGTTCGTCAGTCCAAGGTGGCTGATCCACGGGGTGCGACCGAGCTGGATCGCATGGTGGATGTGGATGCCACGCCGCTGATCGCCGGTGATGAGCTCTATGCCATCGCCTACAATGGTCAGTTGATGGCGCGCAAGCTGATGACCGGAGACGAGGTGTGGAAGCGCAAGTATTCCGGCTATCGTGACCTGGCCGTCACCGGCAACGCCATCGTGCTGACCGACAGCCGCAGCCACCTGTTCGCGGTGGACAGGCGCAATGGACTGGAGCTGTGGTCCAATACCCAGCTGGAGAATCGCAGCGTTACCGCCCCGGTCATCTTCGGTGACTATGTGGTGGTGGGCGATGTGGAAGGTTACCTGTATTGGCTGGATCGTACCGACGGTACTATCAAGGCCATGCAGCAGCTCGACAGCAGTGGTCTCTATGCCGCCCCCCTGGTGGACGGTGACACCCTGTATGTGCAGAGCCGTGGTGGTAAGTTGTACGCCCTCGCGCGTCCCTGATCACCCTTCAATGTGAATATCCGGCTCCTGGTCTTCGGACCCGGAGCCTTTGTCGTCTTGAGAATGAGGCTTTTATGACTCCTGTAGTAGCCCTGGTGGGCCGCCCCAATGTGGGGAAATCCACCCTGTTTAACCGCCTGACCCGCACACGGGACGCCCTGGTTGCCGATTTCCCCGGTCTGACCCGCGACCGTAAATACGGCCAGGCGAAGTTGGGCGAGCTGGAATTTATCGTGGTCGATACCGGCGGTATCGATGGCACCGAGGAAGGGATCGAGCTGAAGATGGCGGAGCAATCCCTGCTGGCCATCGAAGAAGCCGATGTGGTGCTGTTCATGGTGGATGCCCGTGCCGGGCTGACCGCCGCGGATCAGGCCATCGCCGAGCACCTGCGCAAGACCCACAAGAAGGTATTCCTGGTCGCCAACAAGACCGACGGCATCGACGGTGATTCCGCCGTGTCCGAGTTCTATGCGCTGGCGCTGGGCGAGGTCTACCAGATCGCGGCGGCCCACGGTCGTGGCGTACTGAGCCTGCTGGAGCTGGCATTGGCTCCCCATCTGGAAGAGCTGGTCGAAGCCGCTGCCGGGGAAGATGCGCAAGAGGAACTGGAAGAGGACTTCGATGAAGAAGCCCTGCTGCGCATGGTAGCCGCCGGTGATCTGGATACCAAGGAAGACACCAAGGAGACCCCGTTCGCCGACTTGCCCATCAAGTTTGCCATCGTCGGTCGCCCCAACGTCGGCAAGTCGACCCTGACCAACCGCATGCTGGGTGAAGACCGGGTCATCGTCTATGACATGCCGGGTACCACCCGCGACTCCGTCTATATCCCGATGGAGCGTGACGAGCAGAAGTACGTGATCATCGATACCGCCGGTGTACGTCGTCGTGGCAAGGTGCATGAGACGGTGGAGAAGTTCTCCGTCATCAAGACCCTCAAGGCCATCGAGGATGCCAACGTCTGTCTGCTGGTGATCGACGCGCGCGAGACCATCACCGATCAGGACCTGAGCATTTTGGGCTTCGTGCTGCACAGTGGCCGCTCCGTGGTGCTGGTGGTGAACAAGTGGGACGGCCTGGATCAGAAGGTCAAAGAGGACGTGAAGAACGAGCTGGACCGACGTCTGGGCTTCATCGACTTCGCCCGGGTGCACTTCATCTCCGCCCTGCACGGCAGCGGTGTCGGCCACCTGTTCGAATCCATCCAGGAGGCTTACCAGTCCGCCACGCGCCGTACCAGCACCGCCATGCTGACCCGCATCATGCAGATGGCGCAGGAAGATCACCAGCCGCCCATGGTGAACGGTCGCCGGGTCAAGCTGAAGTACGCTCACGCCGGTGGTTACAACCCGCCGCGTATCGTGATCCACGGTAACCAGTTGAACGATCTGCCAGATTCCTATAAGCGGTATCTCATCAACTACTTCCGTAAGTCCCTGAAGATCATGGGTACTCCGATCCGGGTCGAATTCCAGGAGTCGGTCAACCCGTTCGAGGGCAGGAAGAATACCCTGACCCTGAGCCAGGAGCGGCAACGTGACCGCCTGCTCAAGGCGCGCACCAAGAGCAAGAAATAAGCCCGAACGGCTGCCCAGGTGGCAGCCGTTTTTTTCAGCTAAAAATGGGGAAGGTCAATGTGCCGTGGGGCCACTCATCGCAGATCGACTTTTGAGAGGAGACGAACATGAGCATGCCAATCTGCCCGACCTGCAGCGCTACGCTTGACAGCCGCAGCAGCGAGACGAGCTGCGCCCAGTGCCAGGCGCATTATCGGATCCGGGCACTGTGTCCGACCTGCCAGCATGAGCTTGAGCGCCTGCGAGCCTGCGGCGCCGTGGATTACTTCTGCAATCACTGCAACAGCCTGGTGTCGAAGCGAGGGGTGATCTTTGAGGTGAGTCCGGCTACGCCGGCATGAGGTATTAAAAAACCCGGCAATTGCCGGGTTTATTCTGTGTGCTCTGCAATCAGCAAGGTGTAGGAGCGATTGCGGCGCCAGATCTTGCGTTTCATGTCGTTGAGCTTGAGCTTGCGTCTGGGGCTCCAGGCACACTTGGTTTTCCTGGCCAGCGTGGCTCTTCTGCGTGTTCTCATTTTGTTTCCTCCCTGGTCATCCTGGCGCTGCTGATGGGCTGTCGCAAGTTGAGGAATAGATTGCGATAAACACCCTTCAGACAGGCTCAGGTCTGGTGGGATGGTAACAGAGAACTCACCCGAAAAACAAACGTGTGCCGGGCTCAGGGGGCGATGATCTGCTTGACCACCTCGGCGATGATGGTGGGGCGTTCCCCACTGGTGACAGGCGCATCATGGGGTTCGCTGCTGTCATCCTCATCCAGTGCCTCGCGACGTTGCGCCTTCTGTTGCTCGTTGTCGAGCCAGAGCAGGCTCTGGTAATACTGGCGCACGTTGTTGACGTAGTTGCGCGCCTCACCACCGCGGGCATAGCCGTAGCGCACCTTGCGGTGCCAGCGGGCCTGTTGCAGCAGCGGCAGCACTTCTTTCACGTCGCTCCAGGCATCGGGATTCTTGCCGAGTTGCTTGGTCAGGCGGCGGGCATCCATCATGTGGCCGTAGCCGATGTTGTAGGCGGTGAGAGCAAACCACACCTTCTCGTCCTCCGGTACCGAGTCCGGCACCTTCTCCATCATCTCCTGCAGGTAACGGGCACCGCCCTTGATGCTCTCCTCCGGATGGGTTCTGTCACTGACCCCCATCGCCTTGGCGGTGGGCTCGGTCAGCATCATCATGCCGCGCACCCCAGTGTAGGAGCGCGCTTCCGGATCCCAGTGGGATTCCTGATAGCTGATGGCTGCCAGCAGACGCCAGTCGATATCCTTGGCGTGGGTCTGGAACAGGTCCTGATATTTGGGCAACCGGCTCTTGGCGCGCTGTAAGAAGGTGCGGGTGTCGACGAAGTCGAAGTTCTGCACGTGGCCGAAATACTTCTCATCGAGCTTGGCGATGGAGCCATCCATGAAACGTTGGCCAAAGAAGTCGATGATGCTGGCATAGAGGCTGTCATCGGGCTGCTTGGTCATGGCCCAGGCGACGGCCTGCTTCTTGGCAAGGGTCATCCCCTCGGTGAGCTCGGGGTAGTAGCGCTGGGCACGAGCCAGCACCGTATCCTGCACCACCGTGTAGTCAATGGTGCCTTCGGCGACTTGCTTGAGCAGCTCTTCTACATCCGCATCCCGATTGGCGCTCCAGTCGAGATTGGGGTTTTGCTTGGCGAGTCGCTTCAGAAGATCTTCACCGGTGGAGCCGGCAGGTACCACGATGGATCCCTTGAGATCGCCGAGATCCTTGGGCTTGGGGGCACCATTGCGATAGACCAGTTTCGGGGCAACCTGATAGAAGCCAGGGCCGAAACGAAACAGCTCGCGCCGCTCCGGGGTCACCACGATGGCGGCTGCGGCGAGATCCAGCTTGCCTTTCTCCAGTAACTCCACCAGTTCGGCGGTGCTGTAGGCGGGAATGATGGTCAGCTTGACGCCGAGCCAGTCGGCATAGTGTTGTGCCAGCTCGTAATCGAACCCCTGCGCGGTGTCGTCGCGCTGGTAATAGGAAGTAGGGCCATAGATAGTGCCAACCCGGATCTCGCCCCGTTGGCGGATCTGTTCCAGTTGGCTGGAGGGGGAATAGAAGTCACAGCCGGCGAGGGCCAGCGTTAACATGATCCCGATAATCAGTCGAAAAATGCAGCGCAAGTAGGTGAGTACCCTTGTTGAAAAAATCGGCATTTGTCAAAAAAGAGGCTCCTTTATACCAGAGAGTGTGGAGCGAGTCACATCGCGCGGGATGAGAAAAACGTTTGTCCGTTGTGAGGCGGATCCCTATAATACGCGCGTCTCAAATCCCCCCACACTCTAAAACTTGGTGAGAAGGTATATGGAAATCTTGCGTGGTGCCCCTGCACTGTCTGAGTTTCGTGTCCACAAGCTGCTGCAAAGCTGCGTGCAGAGAGGAGTAGAGATAGAAAGTGTCTATGCCGAATACGTGCACTTTGCCGAGCTATCGAGCCCGCTGTCGCCCCCCGAGCGAGCGA
This sequence comes from Aeromonas tecta, assembly GCF_000820185.1. Classification (GTDB taxonomy): domain Bacteria; phylum Pseudomonadota; class Gammaproteobacteria; order Enterobacterales; family Aeromonadaceae; genus Aeromonas; species Aeromonas tecta. The sequence continues at coordinate 87,705 of NZ_CDCA01000037.1, read as the reverse complement.
CCTTGGGCCAGCTTCTGCGCTACGGCCCGACCATCCCAGAACACACCCCCAGCGGTCAGCTGTTTCTCGTTACCCCCCGTCCCGGCACTATCTCCCCCTGGTCTTCCAAAGCAACCGACATCGCCCACAACTGCGGCCTGACCCAGGTCAAGCGGTTGGAGCGCGGTATTGCCTACTACCTGCAGCCCAAGCATGTCCTGAATGCCGCCCAGCGCGGCGAGCTGGCGGCCCTGCTGCACGATCGCATGATGGAAGTGGTGTTTGACGAGCTGACCCAGGCGAGTGCCCTGTTTGCGCACCACGCACCACGTCCCTTCACCCAGGTCGACGTACTGGGGGGCGGTCGTGCCGCGCTGGCCGAGGCCAACCTGGCATTGGGTCTGGCGCTGGCCGATGATGAAATCGACTATCTGGTGGAGAATTTCCAGAAACTCGGTCGCAATCCCAACGACATCGAGCTCTACATGTTTGCCCAAGCAAACTCCGAGCACTGCCGCCACAAGATCTTCAACGCCGACTGGACCATCGACGGCGAGCTGCAGCCCAAGTCGCTGTTCAAGATGATCAAGAACACCTTCGCGCAGACGCCGGATCATGTCCTGTCTGCCTATAAAGACAACGCCGCCGTGATGGAAGGCAGCGAGGGTGGCCGCTTCTTCCCAAGCCCCGCCAGCGGTGAATATCAGTATCACCAGGAGCGGGTCGATATCCTGATGAAGGTGGAGACTCACAACCACCCGACCGCCATCTCGCCCTTCCCGGGCGCCGCAACCGGCTCTGGCGGTGAAATTCGCGATGAGGGTGCCACCGGTCGTGGCGCCAAGCCCAAGGCGGGTCTGGTCGGTTTCTCCGTTTCCAACTTGCGCATCCCCGGTTTCGAGCAGCCCTGGGAGCAGGATTTCGGCAAACCGAGCCGTATCGTCAGCGCCTTTGACATCATGCAGGAGGGGCCGCTCGGCGGCGCCGCCTTCAACAACGAATTCGGCCGTCCGGCGATTCTCGGTTACTTCCGTACCTTCGAAGAGAAGGTGCCGAGCCACAATGGCGTCGAAGTGCGCGGCTATCACAAGCCCATCATGCTGGCGGGCGGTATCGGCAACATCCGCACCGAGCACGTCCAGAAGGGGGAGATCCCGGTAGGAGCCGCCCTCATCGTGCTCGGTGGCCCGGCCATGAACATCGGGCTAGGCGGCGGAGCGGCTTCCAGCATGGCCTCCGGCCAGTCTGCCGAGGATCTGGATTTTGCCTCGGTGCAGCGCGACAACCCCGAGATGGAGCGCCGCTGTCAGGAGGTGATCGATCGTTGCTGGCAGCTCGGCGATGACAACCCCATCGTCTTTATTCACGACGTGGGTGCCGGCGGCCTCTCCAACGCCATGCCGGAGCTGGTCAATGACGGCGAGCGCGGCGGCAAGTTCGACCTGCGTGCCATCGCGAGCGACGAGCCGGGCATGAGCCCGCTGGAGATCTGGTGCAACGAATCCCAGGAGCGTTACGTGCTGGCGGTGGCGCAAGACAAGCTGCCGCTGTTCAAGGCACTGTGCGAGCGTGAGCGCGCGCCCTATGCGGTGATTGGCCAGGCCACCGAAGAGAAACATCTGACCCTGTCTGACAGCCACTTCGACAACCAGCCCATCGACCTGCCGCTGGACGTGCTGCTCGGCAAGGCGCCCAAGATGCACCGCGACGTCGCCAGCCTGCCAGCCCAGGGCAAGGCGCTGCAACTGGACGGTGTCACCCTGAGTGAGGCGGCGATGCGCGTGCTGCGTCTGCCGACCGTGGCGGAAAAATCCTTCCTCATCACCATCGGCGATCGCTCCGTCACCGGTCTGGTCAATCGCGATCAGATGGTCGGCCCCTGGCAGATCCCGGTGGCCGATTGCGCCGTGACCGCCGCCACCTATGACGGCTACCACGGCGAGGCCATGTCCCTGGGCGAACGTACTCCGGTGGCACTGTTGTCTCATGCCGCCTCCGCCCGTATGGCGGTGGCCGAGGCGCTGACCAACCTGGCGCCGGTCCATATCGGCTCCCTGAAACGGGTCAAGCTCTCCGCCAACTGGATGGCCGCCGCTGGCCATCCGGGTGAAGATGCCGGTCTCTATGAAGCGGTCAAGGCGGTGGGCGAGGAGCTTTGCCCGGCCCTTGGCATCACCATCCCGGTCGGCAAGGACTCCATGTCCATGAAGACCCGCTGGCAACAAGAGGGTGAGGAGCGCAGCGTCACCTCGCCGCTCTCCCTGCTGATCACCGCCTTCGCCCGGGTGGAAGACGTGCGCAATACTGTCACCCCACAGTTGCGTACCGACTTGGGTGAGACCGATCTCATCCTGATCGATCTGGGTAACGGCAAGCAGCGCCTCGGCGCCTCGGCCCTGGCTCAGGTCTATCGTCAGCTCGGTAACAGCGCGCCGGATCTCGACAATCCGACTCAGCTCAAGGGCTTCTTCAACGCCATCCAGGCGCTGGTGGAAGATCGCAAACTCATCGCCTATCACGACAGATCCGACGGCGGCCTGTTCGTCACGCTGGTTGAGATGGCGTTTGCCGGTCACTGCGGCCTCGACATCCAGCTCGATCGCATCGGTGGCGAGCTGCTGCCGGCGCTGTTCAACGAAGAGCTCGGCGCCGTCATCCAGGTGCGCCGCGATGACAAGGAAGCGGTCATGACCCTGTTGGCTGGCCACGGTCTGGCGGCCTGCTCCCATGTGTTGGGAACCGTATGTGAGGGGGATCTCATCACCCTGCAGCGCGCAGGCTCAGAGGTCTATCGCGCCAGCCGCACTGCCCTTCGTACCGCCTGGGGCGAGACCAGCTGGCAGATGCAGCGCCTGCGTGACAACCCGGAGTGCGCCGATCAGGAACACGCCGCCCGTCAGGATGCGGCCGATCCGGGTCTGCATGCCTCGCTCCGCTTCAACCCGAGCGAAGACGTGGCTGCGCCTTACATCGCTCGTGGCGTGTCGCCGCGGGTGGCGGTGCTACGCGAGCAGGGCGTCAACTCCCACGTGGAGATGGCGGCGGCCTTCGACAGAGCCGGCTTTGCGGCGGTGGATGTGCATATGAGCGACATCCTCGAGGGGCGTATCAAGCTCGACGAGTTCCAGACGCTGGTGGCCTGTGGCGGCTTCTCTTACGGCGACGTGCTGGGGGCGGGGGAAGGCTGGGCCAAGTCCATCCTGTTCAACGACGGGGCCCGTGAGCAGTTCCAGCGCTTCTTCGAGCGGAGCGATACCCTCTCTCTTGGCGTCTGTAACGGCTGCCAGATGATGTCCAACCTGCGCACCCTGATCCCGGGCGCCGAGCTGTGGCCACGCTTCGTGCGCAACCGCTCCGAGCGCTTCGAGGCCCGTTTCAGCCTGGTACAGGTCCAGGAGTCGCCCTCTGCCTTCTTCGCGGGCATGAGCGGCTCGGTCATGCCCATCGCCGTCTCCCACGGGGAAGGGCTGGTGGAGGTGCGTGACGCCGCCCATCTGGCCGCCTTGCAACAGAGCACTCTGGTGGGACTGCGCTTCGTGGACAACCGCGGCCAGGTGACCGAGCAATATCCGGCCAACCCGAACGGCTCGCCGGATGGCATCTGCGCCGTGACGACACAGGACGGCCGCGCGACCATCATGATGCCGCACCCGGAGCGGGTGTTCCGCACCGTGGCGAACTCCTGGCACCCGGACAACTGGGGTGAGGATGGCGCCTGGATGCGGATGTTCCGCAACGCTCGCGTGCGTCTGGGGTAACCTCAGACCCACGCTTCGCAGCAATGAAAACCGGCCCTCGTGGCCGGTTTTTTTATGGATGCAGAAGAGGGGATGAATCATCCTGCCTTGCTGCCTTGCTGCCTTGCTGCCTTGCTGCCTTGCTGCCTTGCTGCCTTGCTGCCTTGCTGCCTTGCTGCCTTGCTACTTCATAGGCTCGCAGACTCATAGTGTCAGCATTCACTTACTCAATGTTTGGGAAGCCGGCAGCTTGATAAACAAGTAGAGGGCGGTGGTGGGAGGGAAGGGGAAGCACTGAGCCGCAGGTCTGCCCGGTCTAAGCAGGGTGAGAGCCCTTTATATCGGGGTATAAAAAAAACCGGCCACGAGGGCCGGTTTTGTATGTCGGGTGACTGCGCTTATCGCAATACCACGTTCTGGAAGCCCTGCACCAGGCTGATGACCGGCTGGGGATAGATACCCAGCGCCACCACCAGAATGGCGGAGAGCAGCACCACCAGGCCCCCGGAGGAGAAGGCCCAGTCGGCCTTGGCATCGCGCAGCTGCATGCCGGGTTCGCGCAGGTAGAGGGTGACCATGACCCGCAGGTAGTAGTAAAGCCCTAAGGCGCTGCCGAGAACTATGGCGCCAGAGAGCCACCACAGCTTGGCATCGACGGTGACGCCGATGAGGTAGAACTTGCCGATGAAGCCCAGGGTCATGGGGATACCAGCGAGAGAGAGCATCATCACCGTCATGACGGCGGTCAGGTAAGGACGGTGCCAGAACAGGCCGCGGTAGCTGTGCAGGGAATCCGCATCCTTGCCGCGGTAAGGGCTGGACATCATGCTGATGACGCCGAAGGCCCCCAGGCTGGTGAACAGGTACATCAGCAGGTAGACGCCGGCCGCTTCTACCGGCATCTGGCCGAGGCGACTCGCCACCACCACCGCCAGCAAGTAGCCGAAGTGGGAGATGGAGGAGTAACCCATCATCCGCTTGATGTTGGTCTGGATCAGCGCCAAGAGGTTGCCGATGACGATAGAAATGACTGCCATGGCCGCCAATAACCAGTGGATCATGGGGTCAGAGGTGGCCGGTACCGCCAGATAGAAGCGCAGCAGCACGCAGAATACGGCGATCTTGCTGACGGTCGCCAGGAAGGTCGCGACCGGTGCAGGGGCACCCTCGTACACGTCCGGGGTCCAGAGGTGGAAGGGAGCCAAGGAGAGCTTGAAGGCGAAGCCGACCAGCATCAGGCCGAGGCCGCCCATCAACAGCGGATGGTGAGCAGGGCTCTGGGCCAGGGTCAGACCGAGATCGCTGAAGCTCAGGCTTCCCGCCTGGGCGTAAAGCAGCGCCATGCCAAACAGCAGGAAGGCGGTGGCGGCGGCGGAGAGCACCATGTACTTGATGCTGGCTTCCAGCGAATGACGCTCGCGGTAGGCATAGCCCACCAGGCCGAACATCGGCAGGGTCAGCATCTCGATCCCGATGAAGAGCGATGCGAGGTGACGCGAGCCCGCCAGCACCAGGCCACCGGCGGTGGCGATCAGCAACAGCAGGTAGAACTCTTCCCGGTTGTCCGGATACCCTTTGAGCCAGGAGCGGCCAAAGGTACAGGTCGCCAGGGCACCGATAAGCACCAGCCCCATGTAGAAGACGGCGTAGCTGTCCACTTGCAGCAGGGGGGTGACCCCTTGGTCCCCTTGCGCCATCACGATGGGCAGGGAGAAGAGGGCCAGGTTCAGACCGGTGATGGTCACCGCGAAGGCGGTGTCATCACAGCGTTTCCAGGCGATGGCCAACATCAGGGCCACCATGGCCCCGGTGGTCAGCAGTAGGGGCAGCAGGGTCAGCAGTTGAGCTGCGGTAAACGTCATGACAGTGCTCCTGACGTGGACAAGGAAGGCGAAAGAGAAGGCATCATCACAGTGCTCCTGTGGCCGGCAGCGCATACCAGTGCAGCACGCTCAGCAGGCTGCTGCTGGCGGTGTCCAGTATGGGTTGGGGATAGAGGCCGAGCAGTACCAGCAGGCCTGCGATGGTCAGCATCATGACCAGCTCGCGGCCGTCCAGACCCTTGAGCACCTTCTCATCCTTGGGCTCACCGAAACAGGCGCGCTGCAACATGATGAGGGAGTAGACCGAGGCCAGTACCAGACCGAAGGTGGCGATGATGGTCATGATCGGCGCAACCTGGAAGCTGCCGATGAGGATCAGGAACTCGCCGATGAAGTTGCCGGTCCCCGGCATCCCCAATGAGGCCACCGAGAAGAACAGCATCACCCCCGGCAGGTAGCGCAGACGGCCCCACAGACCGCCCATCAGGCGCAGGTCCCGGGTGTGCAGGCGCTCGTAGAGCTGGCCACACAGGATGAACAGACCGGCTGCGGAGAGGCCGTGGGCGATCATCTGCACCACGGCGCCTTGCAGCGCCAGCTCGCTACCGGAGTAGATGGCGATCATCACGAAACCCATGTGGGAGATGCTGGTGTAGGCCACCAGTCTCTTGATGTCGGTCTGGGCGAAGGCCAGCAGGGCGCCATAGACGATGCCGATGAGGCCAAGACCCATGGCATAGGGGGCGAACTGGGCGGAGGCCTCGGGGAACAGCGGCAGGGTGAAGCGCAGCAGACCGTAGGCGGCGGTTTTCAGCAAGATCCCCGCCAAATCCACCGAGCCCGCGGTCGGTGCCTGACTGTGGGCATCCGGCAACCAGCCGTGCAAGGGCACCAGCGGCATCTTGACCGCGAAGGCGATGAAGAAGCCCAGCATCAGCAGCCACTGCACACCAATGCTCATCGGGGTGTTGAGCAGGTCGAGGTAGTTGAAGGTGAAGACGCCGGTGGCGGCGTGATGAGTCAGCACCAGCCCGAGGATGGCGACCAGCATGATGAGGCCGCTGGCCTGGGTGTAAATGAAGAACTTGGTGGCTGCGTTGATCCGGGATTTACCGTCGGTGACCGAGTGGCCCCAGAGCGCGATCAGGAAGTACATCGGGACCAGCATCATCTCCCAGAAGAAGAAGAACAGGAACAAGTCCACCGCCATGAAGACGCCGAGTACGCCGCCCAAAATCCACAGCAGGTTCAGGTGGAAGAAGCCGATGCGCTGCACGATCTCCTTCCAGGAACAGAGGATGGCCAGCACGCCAATGAAGCTGGTGAGCATCACCATCAGCAGGGAGAGACCGTCCACCGCAAGGTGCAGGGAGATGCCGAAGCGGGGGATCCAGGGCAACTGCCACTCGGCGGCCCAGACCGGCAGGCCGGGGTTGGCGAGGGAGAAGTCACCACCGAGCCAGATGGCGCCGGAGAGCAACAAGCAGGCACTCATGGACAGCAGGGCTACCCAGCGGACGAACTGTCCACCGAGGCGCTCCATCTGCCAGCAGAGCAAGCCGCCGATAAAAGGAATTAACAAGATCCAGAGTAAGGTCACGATATCAGCTCTCGTCTAGGTTCTAGTTCTAATGGGGCAGGCACCGGGCCTGCCACAGAGTTTGGACTCTCATGTTGAGAACACTCAGCCGAGCAGCAGCAGCGCCAGGATCAGGGCGGCGCCCATCCCCATGGAGGCGGCGTACCAGCGCAGCTTGCCGGTCACCGTCCAGGCCAGCAGCTGGTGGCCTGCCTGGGCCAGCACGGCGGGCAGGTTCATCATCCGATCCATCGGATCCTTGCCCAGCAGCCGGGTGGCCAGCAGGTAGGGCTTGACCCAGAGCTTGTCATACAGCCAGTCAAAGCCCCAGGCGTTGAACCAGAGGGTGCTGAGCAGGCGGCCAGGGGCGCTCTCTGCGATGCTCTTTGCCAGACGACGCTCACCGAGGAACAGGAAGGCGGCCAGCGCGATACCCGCCACGGCGATGAGGCCGGAGAGGATCTCGAGGCTGTGACGACCCTCTTCGATGTGATCGCCAGGGCCCGCCGGCAGCACACCCGCCAGGGGGGGCGTTATCCAGGCGCCGATGGCGGTGGAGAGCACCAGCAGCACCAGCAGCGGCAGCTTGTGAGCCAGGCCGTGACCGGCATGGGCCTCGGTTTGCGGCTTGCCGTGGAACACGATGAAGATCAGGCGGAAGGTGTAGAGGGAGGTCAGGAAGGCCCCCACCAGACCGGCCCACAGCAGGGTGTTCTGGCCACTGGCCTGCACCTGCCAGAGGATGGCGTCCTTACTGTAGAAACCGGCGGTCACCAGCGGCAGCGCGGCCAGTGCCGAGCCCCCGACCAGGAAGCAGGCATAGACCAGCGGCAGGCTCTTGCGCAGGCCCCCCATCTTGAAGATGTTCTGCTCGTGATGGGTCGCGACTATGACGGCACCGGCGGAGAGGAACAACAGCGCCTTGAAGAAGGCGTGGGTCATCAGATGGAAGATGGCCCCGTCCCAGGCACCGACCCCGAGGGCCAGGAACATGTAGCCAATCTGGCTCATGGTGGAGTAAGCCAAGATCCGCTTGATATCGGTCTGTACCAGGGCCGCAAAGCCCGCCAGCACCAGGGTGATGGCACCGACCAGCGCCACCAGATGCAGGATCTCGGGGGCAAGCAGGAACAGGCCGTGGGTACGGGCGATGAGGTAGACACCGGCGGTCACCATGGTGGCCGCGTGGATCAATGCCGAGACCGGGGTCGGGCCCGCCATGGCGTCAGCCAGCCAGGTCTGCAGCGGCAGCTGGGCGGATTTACCGACAGCGCCACCGAGCAGCATCAGGCAGGCGAACGACAGGGCAGGGGAGCCCTCTGCAAACATCGCCGGCGCACGCACCAGCAGCTCGTGGATGTTGAGGGTGCCAAGCTCCCGGTACAGGACGAACAGACCGATGGCGAGGAAGACGTCACCAACCCGGGTCACCACGAATGCCTTGAGGGCGGCGGCGCCGTTGGCCGGGTTGCGGTAGTAGAAGCCGATCAGCAGGTAGCTGCACAGGCCCACGCCTTCCCAGCCGAGGTAGACGAACAGCAAGTCATCGGCCAGCACCAGGAACACCATGCTGGCGATAAACAGGTTGGTGTAGGTGAAGAAGCGTGAATAGCCCTCTTCTCCGCGCATGTACCAGGAGGCGAACAGGTGGATGAAGAAACCCACCCCGGTCACCACGCCCAGCATGGTGAGCGACAGCCCATCCAGCGCCAGGCGGAAGGTGGGGGTGAATTCACCCACCGCCATCCACTGCCACAGGGTCTGGGTGTAGACGCCGCCCACCGGCATGTTGCCGAGAAAATCGATGCCGACCCAGATTGTGGTCAGGGCCGACAGGCCGATACTGCCGACACCGATGAACGCTGAGGTGCGTTCACTGAGGCGGCCAATGGAGAAGGCCAGCACCAGCCATCCCAGCAGCGGGAACAGGAAAGTCAGGAATAGGAGGCTCATCCGCGCATCTCGCTCACAGTGTCCACGTTGAGGGTGTGGTAACGACGATAGAGCAGCAGTAACAGGGCGAGGCCGATACTGGCCTCCGCTGCCGCCAGAGAAATCACCAGTATGTACATGATCTGGCCGTCGGCCTGGGCCCAGCGGCTACCAGCCACCACGAACGCCAGCGCGGACGCATTCATCATGATTTCAATACTCATGAGGATAAACAGCAAGTTACGACGGATCAGCAGGCCGCAAAGACCGATGCAGAACAGGATTGCCGCGAGCAGCAAACCATGTTCCATAGGAATACCACTCATTGCTGACCTCCTTCTTGGTTCGGACGAGGGGCGGTTTTGGGGACGGAGAGCACTTCCCCGCTCTTGTCCTCACGGCCGAGGTGATAGGCGGTGACCAGACCTGCCAGCAGCAGGATGGAGGCGAGCTCCACCGCCAGCACATAAGGACCGAACAGGGCGATGCCGACTTCCTTGGCACTGACGTCGGTCAGACCCAGTTCACCGCCGGTAACCCCGAGGATGCCATAGGCCAGGAAGCCGAGCAGGACGAGAGAGAGCAGGGCAGGGCCGCCCCAGGTGGTGGGGGTGAGCCAGTGACGTTCCTGATCCTGGGAAGAGCCCAGGTTCAGCATCATCACTACGAACACGAACAACACCATGATGGCGCCCGCGTAGACGATCACCTGCAGGGCGCCCGCGAACGAGGCTCCCAGACAGAAGAAGATCATGGCCACGGCGATGAGCGAGATGATGAGGTTGAGCAGCGCGTGCATCGGGTTGCTGGTGCTGATCACCCGCACAGTACTGTAAATGGCGACCAGGGCCGCGGCATAGAATGCCAGTTCCATGATTGACTCCTAGGGCAGCAGGCTCTTGACATCGATGGGCTTGGCTTCGTTCTCGGCATCCCCTTTCGGCTTGCCGTCGATGGCCATCCCGCTCATGCGGTAGAAGTTGTAGTCCGGGTATTTGCCGGGACCGCTGATCAGCAAGTCCTCTTTCTCGTACACCAGATCCTGGCGGCGATACTCGCCCATCTCGAAGTCCGGGGTGAGCTGGATGGCGGTGGTGGGACAGGCTTCCTCGCACAGGCCGCAGAAGATGCAGCGGGAGAAGTTGATGCGGAAAAACTCCGGATACCAGCGACCATCGTCTCGCTCCGCTTTTTGCAGCGAGATGCAACCGACCGGGCAGGCTACGGCGCACAGGTTGCACGCCACGCAGCGCTCGTCACCATCGGGATCCCGGGTCAGTATGATGCGACCGCGAAAACGGGGGGCGGCATAGACCGCCTGCTCCGGGTAGCTCAGGGTCTCGCGAGGGCGCCAGGCATGGGAGAACACCATCCCCAGGCTTCGCAACTGGGTGCCAACACCCTTGATAATGTTCGTAATTTTCATAGGTGCCTCACTGCACATTTATCAGCACTGGCGTCTTGCTGGATCCCGTTCGGGATGGGAGACGTCCTTACAATCTTCATATCCATATCGGCCTTGTTACACATTCATCAGCACCACGGCGCCGGTGACCAGCATATTGAGCAGGGTCAGCGGCAGGCAGACTTTCCAGCCAAAAGACATTACCTGGTCGAAACGCGGGCGGGGCAGGGAGGCCCGCAGCAGGATGAAGAACACCATGAAACAGGCGGTCTTCAGGGCGAACCAGATGAAGGGCGGCAGCCAGGGGCCGTGCCAGCCACCGAAGAACAGGGTCACGATGAGGGAGGAGACCAGCACGATGCCGATGTACTCGCCCACGAAGAACAGACCCCACTTCATGCCCGCATACTCGATGTGATAACCGTCGGCGAGTTCTTGCTCGGCCTCCGGCTGATCGAACGGGTGGCGGTGGGTGACGGCGACACCGGCAAACAGGAAGGTGATGAAGCCCAGGATCTGGGGTACCACGTTCCACAGATCTGCCTGGGCCTCGACGATCTCCCGCAGGTTGAAGCTGCCGGTCTGGATGACGATGCCCATCAATGACAGGCCGAGGAACACCTCATAGGAGAGGGTCTGAGCCGAGGCACGCAGGCTGCCGAGCAAGGAGTACTTGTTGTTGCTAGACCAGCCGGCGAATAGCACGGCGTAAACCGCCAGCCCTGCGATAGCCAGGATGTAGAGCAGGCCCACGTTGAGATCCGCCACGCCCCAGGTGGGGGTGATCGGCACCACCGCAAACGCCAGAATGAAGGCGGTAAAGGCGATGATGGGAGCCAGCACGAATATCCGGCGATCGGCGAACGGTGGGATCCAGTCCTCCTTGAAGAACATCTTGACCATGTCGGCCGCCAACTGCAGCAGGCCGAAGGGGCCCACCCGGTTGGGGCCGTAGCGATCCTGCCAGAGTGCCAGCAGACGGCGCTCGATGAAGCTCATGAAGGCACCGGCCCCCACTATGCCCACCAACACGATCAGGGCCTTGCCTACTTCCAGCAACAGGTCGATCAGCTCATCACTCATGCTATGGCCTCCTGCAGGTTATCGATAAAGGCGTGATGCAGCGCGGTCGGCAAGCCGTTGGCGCCAAGGGGCAGGCCGAGCAGGCCCTGGGCCAGTTGATCACTGACACGCAGGGTCAGCCGCCAGTGGTTGCCACCCCAGGAGAGAGCGACCTGACTGCCGGCACTGAGGGACAGGCGACTGGCGTCGGCCGGGTTCAGCACCAGGGTGGGGTCGCTCATCCGCGCCTGAATGACCGGGCTCTTGGCGGAGAGTTCCTCGCCGCCAAACAGCTGATCGTAACTCACCACCTGCAGCGCCTCCCGAGCCTGGAAGGGCGCGGGGATGCTGTCGAACCAACCCAGGCTATCTTCGCCCGGCTCCAGCAGACGGCGGCCGGGATCTCCGGCGCGCAGGTTGCCACCCACCTCGTCCTGGAACTTGTTCCAGGCAGAAGGGGAGTTCCAGCCCGGCGCCCAGGCAAAAGGCACCTGTTGCAGCGGTTGGCGGGCACCGGCGTAGCCTTCCATGGAGAAGTTGAACGGCGAGTCAGGATCTTGGGCGACCCTGGGCTCGCTCACGTTCTGATCCGCCAGCATGGAGGTGCGGCCGCTGTAGCGGTGCGGCTCGCGAGCGAGCTTCATGCCGCGGATGCGCAAACCCGCGTTGGGGGCGGCTTCGCGCATGGTGGCCAGCAGCGGCGCGCTGGCGGCGCAGGCACTGCTCACCTCATCGAAGTTGTTCCAGCGCAGGGGCTTGCGCTCCAGGGCGCCTTGCAGCGCGGCCAGCCAACGCCAGCTCTCACGCACCTGAATGTCGGCATCGTAGAAGGCGGGGGCATAGACCTGGAAGAAGCGCTGGGCGCGGCCTTCCATGTTGATGAGGGTGCCATCGGCTTCGGCGAAGCTGGCGGCGGGCAGTACCAGGCCGGCCTTCTTGGCGGTGCCGGTATCTTGATGGTCGACCACCAGCAGATGCTGCAGGCGTTCGATGACGGCATCGACCCGGCTACGCGGGGCGCGGCGGTAGAGATCGTTCTCCAGGGTGATGAGCGCGAGCTTTTCCTCCCCTTCGATACGCTCAAAGGCGGCTTCCAGCGGCGCGGCGCCGCCGGCCAGCATGGCCAGACCCAGGCTGTTGGTCTCTTGCGCTACCAGCGCCAGATCCACCGCCTGACCACGGCCCTTGAGGGCGCGGGCGATATTGCTGGCCGCGTCGAGCAAGGCCTGATTGCGGGCACCGGCGCCTGCGATGATGAGCGGCTTCTTGGCGTTGCCAAGCAACTCGGCCCATTGAGCGGCCAGGGCTTGCTGTTCGCTTGAGAGATCAGTCAGGGCTGGGGCCGAGCCATCGAGCAGATGGGCGATGGCGAAACCGAGACGCGCCTGATCGGCATGAGGGGCGTGCAGGGTGCCGCTCGCCACGTCGTCAAGACGGGTGGCGTCCAGGCTGGTGATCAGCAGCGGGTAGCGCTCGTTCTGAGCCAGGGTCTGCACGGCGGCGACCTGCCAGAGATCGACCTTCATCTTGCGGGCGATTTCGCGGCCTTTGCCCTTGACCGCCTGGCGCAGGGCCAGGGCGATGCGGGCGGCAGTCTGGGTGACATCTTCGCCCAGTACCAGCACGGCGTCGGCTTCTTCCATGTCGCGCAGGCTCGGGGTGCGCACGCCGCCATGCTGCAGGATCTGCAGCATTTTTTGCAGGCATTCCCATTCGCTCTTCTCAACACCGCTGTAGAAGTTGGCGGCGCCAACCAGCTCGCGCAGGGCGAAGTTACTCTCAAGCGAGGCGCGGGGCGAGCCGATACCGATGACGCCGGAGGCGGTGCGCAGGGCGTCGGCAGCGCGGTTCAGGGCACCGTCCACCGTGATGGCGAGGCGATCGTTGCCATCCTGGAGCAGAGGTTGGCGCGGGCGCTCGGCCAGATTGACATAGCCATAGCCGAAGCGGCCGCGGTCACACAGGAAGTAGTGGTTCAGGGCGCCGTGGTAGCGGTTTTCGATGCGGCGCAGCTCGCCGTAACGCTCACCCGGGCTGATGTTGCAGCCGACCGAGCACTGCTGGCAGACGCTGGGGGCGAACTGCATGTCCCATTTGCGGTTGTAGCGCTCGGAGTGAGTCTTGTCGGTGAACACACCGGTGGGGCAAACCTCCACCAGATTGCCGGAGAACTCGCTCTCGAGAGTGCCATCCTCGACCCGGCCGAAGTAGACGTTGTCGTGGGCGCCGTAGACGCCGAGATCCTCGCCACCGGCGTAATCCTTGTAGTAGCGCACGCAGCGATAGCAGGCGATACAGCGGTTCATCTCATGATTGATGAAGGGGCCGAGATCCTGATTCTGGTGGGTACGCTTGGTGAAGCGGTAGCGACGGCTGTTGTGGCCGGTCATTACCGTCATGTCTTGCAGGTGGCAGGCGCCGCCCTCTTCACACACCGGGCAGTCGTGGGGGTGGTTGGTCATCTGCCACTCCACCACGCTCTTGCGAAACTCCTTCGCCTCTTCATCCTCGATGGAGATATAGCTGCCATCGGTGGAGGGCGCCATGCAGGACATGACCAGGCGGCCCCGCTTGTCATCGGCGTTTTGATACTGCTTCACCGCACACTGGCGGCAGGCACCGACGCTCCCGAGCGCCGGATGCCAGCAAAAATAGGGGATATCGAGGCCCAGCGACAGACAGGCTTGCAGCAGGTTGTCTGCCCCGTCTACCTCGTACTCTTTACCGTCTACATATATGGTGGCCATACAACTTCCCTGACTTCAATTAGATAAAATCTTTGGCTCGCGCTAGTTCAGACCGACCAGCTGCGGACGCACAGTCGCGTCTTACCAGCGTTCGCCCAGCAGATTGGGCTGGATCCCTTTGAGTAACTTGCGATTATCCTGTGGCCCCTTGATACCGGCCTCGAACTCGGATCTGAAATACTTCATCGCACTGCCAAGGGGCTCGACGGCGCCAGGGGCGTGAGCGCAGAAGGTCTTGCCCGGGCCGAGGAAGTTGCACAGCTGTTCAAGGGTCGCGAGATCGCCGGGCTGGCCTTCGCCACGCTCCAGTGCTCGCAATAGCTTGACGCTCCAGGGCAGGCCATCGCGACAGGGAGTACACCAGCCGCAGGATTCGCGGGCGAAGAACTCTTCCATGTTGCGCAGCAGGGAGACCATGTTGATGCTGTCATCCACCGCCATGGCGAGGCCGGTGCCCATGCGGGTGCCGACCTTGCCGATGCCTCCGGCGTACATCTGGGCATCCAGATGTTCTGGCAGCAGGAAGCCGGTACCGGCGCCGCCCGGCTGCCAGGCCTTCAGGCGATAACCTGGCTTCATGCCGCCGGCATAGTTTTCAAACAGCTCGCGGGCGGTGATGCCAAAGGGCAGCTCCCACAGACCCGGGTTGTTGACCTTGCCGGAGAAGCCCATCAGCTTGGTGCCGTGATCTTCCGAGCCCGGCAGCGCCAGTCCCTTGTACCATTCGACGCCACTGCCGATGATGGCGGGGACGTTGCACAGGGTCTCGACGTTGTTGACGCAAGTCGGTTTGCCCCAGACGCCGGAGACGGCAGGGAAGGGGGGCTTGGCGCGCGGGTTGGCGCGGCGCCCTTCCAGGGAGTTGATGAGCGCTGTCTCTTCGCCGCAGATGTAGCGACCCGCGCCGGTGTGAACGAACAGCTCAAAATCAAAGCCAGAGCCCAAGATGTTCTTGCCGAGCAAACCGGCGGCCTTGGCTTCTTCCACCGCACGGCGCAGGTTGACGGCGGCGTCCACGTACTCGCCGCGCAGGAAGATGTAACCGCGATAGGCCTTGAGCGCGCGGGCCGAGATGATCATCCCCTCGATCAGCAGGTGGGGCAGTTGCTCCATCAGCAGCCGATCCTTCCAGGTATTCGGCTCCATCTCGTCGGCGTTGCAGAGCAGGTAACGGATGTTCATGCTCTCGTCTTTGGGCATCAGCCCCCACTTGACCCCGGTGGAGAAACCGGCGCCGCCGCGGCCCTTGAGACCGGCGTCCTTGACGGTGTTGACGATCTCGTCCGGGGTCATCTGACCCAGCGCCTTGCGGGCCGCATCATAGCCCTGCTTGGCCTGATATTCCTCAAGCCAGACCGGCTGGCCGTCGTCGCGCAGTCGCCAGGTCAGCGGGTGGGTTTCGGCCGCGCGCGGGGTGCGGTTGGCGGTGCCAAGGGATGCCAGGCTCATGGATAAGCCTCCAAAGTCTTGAGCAGGTTGACGGCATCGAGTCCGCCGTAGGTGTCGTCGTCGATCATCAACGCCGGACCCTTGTCGCAGTTGCCGAGGCAGCAGACCGGCAGCAGGGTGAAGCGGCCATCGGCCGAGGTTTGGCCGGGGGCGAGATCCATCACCTCTTTCAGGCCGGCCAACAGCTGCTCGTGGCCGTTGATGTAGCAGACCATGCTGTCACAGACCCGGATGATGTGACGACCCACTGGTTGGCGGAAGATCTGGCTATAGAAAGTCGCGACCCCCTCCACGTCGCTGGCGGGGATGCCGAGCAGGCCGGCGATGGCGTGGATGGCACCATCCGGTACCCAGCCATGGGTCTGCTGCACTATCTTGAGTGCTTCGATGCTGGCGGCGCGGGGATCTTCGTAGTGGTGCGTCTCATGCAGGATGGCGTCGTGTTCGGCCTGACTCAGGACGAACTCCTCTTTCAGTCCTGGGACGAGTCCATCCCCCTTGCCCTGACATGCACTCTGTCCCGCTGGAGACCCTGTGTTCTTGCACTGACATTGCTGGCTCATGACTTAAACCTTTTGTCGCTTATTCTCTTGTCGCGCCGCCGGTCGCGGCGGGGCGATGACTCAACGATCCACATCCGACATAACGAAATCGATACTGCCCAGGTAGGCGATGAGATCCGACACCATCTGGCCACGGATCACCGAGGGGATCTGCTGCAGGTGGGCAAAGCTCGGGGTCCGGATCCGGGTCCGGTAGCTCATGGTGGAGCCGTCGCTGGTCAGGTAGTAGCTGTTGATCCCCTTGGTCGCCTCTATCATCTGGAAGGATTCTGCGGCCGGCATGACCGGGCCCCAGGAGACTTGCAGGAAGTGGGTGATCAGGGTCTCGATGTCTTGCAGGGTGCGCTCTTTGGGCGGCGGCGTGGTGAGCGGGTGATCCGCCTTGAACGGCCCCTCCGGCATGTTTTTCATGCACTGCTCGATGATGCGCAGGCTCTGGCGCATCTCCTCGAGGCGCATCATGCCACGGTCGTACACGTCGCCATTGGCACCGACGGGAACCTCGAACTCGAACTGATCATAGCCCGAATAAGGACGCCATTTGCGCACGTCGAAGTTGAGGCCGGTGGCGCGCAGACCGCCGCCGGTGACGCCCCAGGCCAAGGCCTGTTCGGTGGTGTAGGGGGCAACGCCGATGGTGCGGCCACGCAAGATGCTGTTGCGCATAGCGGCTTTTTCGTACTCCATCAGTCGCTTGGGCAGCCAGCTCAGCAGGTTGTCCTGAATGAGGCGGGCCCAACCCTGGGGCAGATCGTGCGCCACCCCGCCGATGCGGAACCAGGCCGGGTGCATGCGGGCGCCCGTGATGGCTTCGATGATGGTGTAGATCTTCTGGCGATCGGTGAAGGTGAAGAAGACCGGGGTCATGGCACCCACGTCCTGGATGTAGGTACCGAGGAACAGCAGGTGACTCTGGATGCGGAACAGTTCCGCCATCATCACCCGGATCACGTCGACCCGGTTCGGGACCTTGATCCCCGCCAGCTTCTCGACCGCCAGCACATAGGGTAGGTTGTTCATCACGCCGCCCAGGTACTCGACCCGGTCGGTGTAGGGGATGTAACTGTGCCAGGACTGGCGCTCGCCCATCTTCTCGGCGCCACGGTGGTGGTAGCCGATGTCGGGCACGCAGTCGCGGATCTCTTCGCCATCGAGCTGCAGCACCAGACGGAAGGCGCCGTGGGCGGAAGGGTGGTTGGGCCCCAAGTTCAAGAACATGTAGTCCTCGTTCTCGTTGCCGCGGTTCATGCCCCACTCTTCGGGCTTGAACAGCAGGTTATCCTGCTCCTGATCCTGTTTGACCGCATCGAGCATGAAGGGATCGAATTCGGTGGCGCGCGCCGGGTAATCCTTGCGCAGCGGGTGACCCTGCCAGCTCTTGGGCATCATGATGCGCGTCAGGTGCGGGTGACCGGCGAAGGTAATGCCCAGCAGATCCCAGACTTCCCGCTCGTACCAGTTGGCGTTCGGGAAGTGCTTGCTGATGGTCGGCAGGTTGAGATCGCTCTCCATCAGGGGCACCTTCAGCATCACATCGGCGTTACGGTCGATGGAGATGAGGTGATAGAAGACGGTGAAGTCGCTCTCGGGCAGGCCGTGGCGATGGCTGCGCATCCGCTCGTCGGTGGCGCTCAAGTCAAACAGCATCACGAACGGGGAGGGGAGCTTGCGCAGGAAGGCGATGACATCCACCAGCAGATCGCGCGACAGCCAGATGACCGGTACCCCGGTGCGGGTGCTTTGCACGGTGAAACGCTCAGCGCCGAAATGGGCAAACAGTTCGCCGACCACCTGGGCATCCCGGTGATCGGAGGATTGCCATTGGGCCATGGCGTAGTTACTGGGAAACTCTCGAGTCAATTTCATGATCAGATCTCATCCGGCGTGCGCAGGTTGGTGACGTTGATCCGCTCACCGCGCTTGCGATCCTTCTCCGCCGGCATCTCGGGGCGGTAGATCCCCTGATCGCCGACCACCCAGGAGAGGGGGCGACGTTCCTTGCCGATGGAGTCTTGCAGCAGCATTAACGCCTGCAAAAATGCCTCTGGACGGGGCGGACATCCTGGAATATAGACGTCAACTGGCAGGAACTTGTCCACACCCTGCACGACGGAGTAGATGTCGTACATGCCGCCCGAGTTGGCGCAGGCCCCCATGGAGATGACCCACTTGGGTTCGAGCAACTGTTCATACAGGCGCTGGATGACGGGGGCCATCTTGATGAAGGGGGTGCCGGCGATCACCATGAAATCCGCCTGACGAGGCGAGGCCCGGATGACTTCGGCGCCGAAACGGGCCACGTCATGGGGGGAGGTGAAGGCGGTACACATCTCCACATAGCAGCAGGAGATGCCGAAGTTGTAGGGCCAGAGCGAATTCTTGCGACCCCAGTTGACGGTGTCTTGCAGCACCTCCTCGAGACGCCCAATCATGATGCCGCGTCCCGCCTCTTGGGCTAGGGGATCCTCGACAGTCTGGCGTTGTTCCTGGGGGTAGCGCTCAACCGGCGCATCCGGGTCAATCCGGGTCAGGGTGTACTTCATGGTGCAACCTCAAAGGGATAATCGGTAATTCAGTCTGGCTTCTTGTCCGTCAGGACGCGCTTTTTCGGAGCCCAGTCGAGGGCACCAATACGCCACAGGTAGATAAGGCCTACCAGCAGCAAGGTGATAAAGATGGTGGCTTCAATAAAGCCGACCCAACCACTTTCCCGAACGGAAACGGACCAGGCGAAGAGATAGAGCGCCTCGACGTCGAAGATGACGAAGAACATGGCGACCAGGTAAAACTTGGCGGAGAAGCGCAGGCGGGCGTTGCCGACGGACTCGATGCCCGATTCGAAGGGTTTGTTTTTGGCTCGTCCGTAAGCACGACCCCCGAGCAGGGCTGCCAGGCCGATCATGGTCAGGCAGATACAAATAGCCCCAATGACATAGACAGCAAAAGCCCAATGCTGGACAGCAATATCAGCAAACATATAGGTTTTCCCTAACCGAATTAATCATGTGACTTAACAAGGGTGCTACGTATTATGCCAGCTTCGTACTGATTTACATGTCATTTCAAAGGATTAATTATTAATCAATGGGAGGAAAGTCGCTTTTTGCTAGCGGGGTCAATTTTCTCATTTGAGAATCATTTTCAATCGCTTTTACGACGTTCAAAATATGACTGGATCGTTTGGAAAATAAACTAATCAGAAAAGGGAAAGGCCCCGCATTGCGGGGCCTTTCATTCAAGAGTTGATCACATCCTGATCACAAGTGGTTAGCCCGTTGATCAGGGGCTGAGCACGGGGAGCGATTGTTCGGCTGCCTTGCCCTGGGAGAGCACTATCTCCACCCGCCGGTTGGCTTGTCGATGAGCAGGGGTGTCGTTGGCAAAGCGGGGCTGGGTGTCGGCCGCCCCTTGCGCCACTATCCGTGTGGCATCCAGTTTGGGGTTGGTGAGCAGGGTGTGCACTATGGTGGCCGCCCGCAGTACCGACAGCTCCCAGTTGTTGCGATAGAGCTCCACCGGCGCCTGTGAATTGTCGGTGTGGCCGGTGACGACCACCATGCCCGGGATATCAGCCAACACGTCGGACACCTTGTTGACCAGCGGGATGAACTGGGGCTGCAGGAAGGCAGAATCGGCCGGGAACAGGGTCTTCTCGCCGATGCGGATCACCAGCTGGCTGCCGAGCTGCTCTACCTCGATCTCCTTGGACTCGATCTGGCTCTTGAGCTGCTGCTCCAGCTTGGGTTTGGTGACGGCGGCCCAATCCTGCTCCTTGGTCTTGTGGGGCCAGGCTTCCGTTGCGCTCGGTTTCTCCGAGGCGCCGATAGTCTCGTTGAACGGATCCGAAGCGGCTGCCGGCGTCTGGGTATCCAGCACCTGCTCTTTTTGGGAGGTGCCCGGGGTGGTCTTGGACTCGGGCTCCAGAATGCCGGTGCCTCCCTGCATCACGGGAGAGCCGGCGGGCATGGAGATGAGGCCAATCTTGCCCAGTGACTCGATGAAGCCCTGGATCAGCACCCGGGTCTCCGACTGCTTGGCCATGGCGAAGGAGTAGAGCACCACGAACAGGGCAAACAGCAGGGTCATGAAGTCGGCGTAGGAGACCAGCCAGCGCTCATGGTTCTCCGGCGCTTCAGCCTTTTTCTTTTTGGCCACCGTGACCTCCGAGGTAAGGTTCGAGGGTGACTTGCAGTCGCTGCTGGGATTCGCCGTCCACGATGCAGAGGATGCCGGTCAGGGTCATCTCCTTGTAATGACGGATCTGGTGGGCGAAACCCTTGTAGCGGTTGCCAAACGGCAGGAAGATGAGGTTTGCGGCGCCCACGCCGTAGATGGTGGCGATGAAGGCAACCGCGATGGCGCCCCCCAGCTTGTCGGG
Source organism: Aeromonas tecta (assembly GCF_000820185.1). Taxonomy (GTDB): domain Bacteria; phylum Pseudomonadota; class Gammaproteobacteria; order Enterobacterales; family Aeromonadaceae; genus Aeromonas; species Aeromonas tecta. The sequence goes on along the minus strand of NZ_CDCA01000037.1, from coordinate 67,051 downwards.
TTGATCGAGCAGTCCCATGGCGTGGATCAGGCCGAACACGGCGCCGACTATCCCCATGGTCGGGCAGTAACCGCCCATGGCTTCGTAAAATTTGACGGTCTGTTCGAGATCCTCTTGCTCGAATTCGATCTCGTTTTCCAGCACCTCGTGGATCTTGGTCTTCTCGTAACCGTCGACCATCATCTGCACTCCCTTTTGCAGGAAGGGATCCTTGATGTCATCGATCATGCCTTCCAGCGCCAGCATGCCGCTGCGCCGTGCATTGCCCGCCAGGGTTTCCAGCAACTGGGCTTGCTCCAGCATGTCGAGACGCAGGGGAGAGATGAGCCATTTGAAGCGCTTCAGGGTTTTCCCCACCACGGCGAAGGGGAACTGGGTCAGCGCTGCCCCCACGGTTCCCCCGATCACGATGAGGAAGGCGGGCAAGTCGAGCAGCGCGCTCGGATGCCCGCCCTCAATCATGTTGCCACCCAATATGGCTGCCAAGGCTAACAGCAAACCGATCAGACTCATTTATCCATGTCCCTCTGCGAAAAATGTAGCTAGTGTAGCCATTTAACTATCAGTTTTTCAAAAGGATATCCAATCGGCGAGCAATATCTGGAGCGCCAGGCCGAGCGGATCCTCTCCTTGTGTCGGCCTGAGCGGCAAAATCATGAGGGTATAAGGGATGTACCGTGTTGGTTCGATGCAAAGCGCGAACAGGTGACGGTGATGCGACGGGAGAAGAGGAAATGCTCAGCGCGCTGGTTGATGGCTGAAGGAGGGAGAAGAGATCACATCGTTCATGGCCCAACGACGGTGGTAAACACCAAAAAGCAAAAAACCGACCCTGAGGTCGGCTTTTTTTATTTGGCGATGAGGGATTGACTCGCGCCATCCCTGGCGCTCGCCCTGCGGGCAGCCTGCGGCTGTCCAGAAGGGCTATCCTGCCCTCCTGTCGAACCAGGGTCCAAACCGAGCCGCCCATCATCGGATAAAACTAAAGGGCCTGTCTTGCGACAGGCCCTTTAGTTTTATTTGGCGGTGAGGGAGGGATTCGAACCCTCGATACGTTGCCGTATACACACTTTCCAGGCGTGCTCCTTCAGCCACTCGGACACCTCACCAAATTTTCGACTGCGGTTTAACGTGTCCAATCACCACGTCGTTCGCCGCGCTGTTGCGCTGGAACGGGGCGTAAGATAGGGGAAAGCGGACCTTGGGTCAAACACTTTTCCCCTTATTTTTCATCATCTTTATCGAATGCTTATCCCTTGAACAGAGTGCCGGTTTTTTAAACCGGTTCAGGGCTTGTCCAGGATGACCAGGCTGTCGGGCAGCTCGTTCTGATCCCGGGTGGCCGGAAACGCATCGGTCAGGATGGCGCTGGTGCGTTCGACGCACTCGAGGAAGCCCTGCTCGACCTCCTTGTTGCGTACCCGAACCACGAAGTCATCGATGATCTGTTGCCACTGCGCATTGTCGATGTGCTGGGCGATGCCATCGTCCACCAGGATCTCCACATAATGTTCGGCCACCGAGACGAAGATCAGCACCCCGAGCCTGTCCCGGGTGCGGTGCAGCCCCTGCTCAATAAATTGCAGTCGGGCCATCAGGGCCGCCCTGTGCTGGCGTACCTTCTTCGGGATCAGCCGCATCTTGATCGGGGTCCAGTGGAACAGCAGGCTGAGCAGCAACCAGACCGACCACTGTACCAGCAGGATCTCGTACCAGCCGAGCCAGAAGCCGAGCTGGAACACCAGAAGCGGGGTGAGCATGGCCAGGAGGGCAGCCCAGAGGGTCGGGATGTAGCGATAGCCGTCGCTGGCCGGGGCCAGCACGGTGACCAACTCGGCGTCCGTCGCCTGCTCTGCCTGTCGCACCTTGGCCTGCAAGGTGTGATAAAACTGTTTCGAAATCATTATGTTGTCTCTGTCTTCCTGATTACCAGCCACCGGAGGCGCCGCCGCCACCGAAACTGCCGCCACCGCCGCTAAAACCGCCGCCACCAAAGCCTCCGCCGATACGCCCGGCGCCAAAGCCGCCAGCCAGATAGGCAGCCCGGCGACGACCACCGGAGCCACCGCCACCGCCTCCGCGCAGGTTGTGCAGCACGATCATCACTATCACCATCAGGATGAACAACCAGGGGCCGCCCCCTTTGTCTTCCTTGGCGACATCCACCGGTTTGTACTCGCCAGCCAGGGCCTGCATGATGCCCTTACTGCCAGAGACGATGCCGGCCACCATGTCGCCGCGCTTGAAGGCGGGCAGGATCCGGGTCTGGATGATGTTGGCGGCGATGGCGTCGGGCAGGGCGCCCTCCAGCCCATAACCCACCTCGATGCGCACCTTGCGCTCATCTTGTGCGATCAGCAGCAGCACGCCGTTGTTCTTGTCCTTCTGGCCAATGCCCCAGTGGCGGCCGAGTTGATAGCCGTACTCTTCGATGGTGTCGCCATTCAGGCTGTCGATGGACACCACCACCAGCTGAATGCCACTGCGTTTTTCAAAGGCCGCCAGTTGCTGGGTCAGTTGGTGGGCCTGCTTGCGGGACATCAGGTTTGCCTGGTCCACCACCCGACCGCTGAGGGCGGGGAACTCGGGAGCAGCCTGCGAGGCCGTTGTCCACAATAGCAGGCAGCAGAGCAGCGCCAGAAGCCACGGCTGTGTCGTGCCCCTGTGCCAGGCCGCGGGCCTAAGCCTGCGGGTCATCTGGTTCATTGGAAGCTCACCTTGGGCGCCTCATCGGCACCTGGCTTGGCGCTGAAGCTGGGCTTGGCGGTGAGATCCGAGTAGAGCAGCTTGGACCAGATGACGCCGGGGAAGGTGCGGATCTCGGTATTGAACTGGCGCACCGCTTCTATGTAGTCGCGTCGGGCCACCGAAATACGGTTCTCGGTACCTTCCAGCTGGGCCTGCAGGGTGAGAAATTGCTGATCCGCTTTCAGATCCGGGTAGCGCTCGACCACTACCATCAGCCGGGAGAGGGCGCTGGAGAGTTGATCCTGCGCGGCTTCAAATGCCTTGAGCTGGGAGGGATCGCTCACCTGCAGGCTACCGACCCGGGCGCGGGCATCGGTCACCGCCTTGAGGGTCTCCTGCTCGTGGGTGGCATAACCCTTGACGGTCGCCACCAGGTTGGGAATGAGATCGGCGCGGCGTTGGTACTGGTTCTCGACCTGGCCCCAGCTCGCCTTGACCTGCTCGTCCAGGGTCGGAATGTTGTTCATGCCGCATCCGGTCAGCCCCAGCAGCAGGGTCAACATCAACAGGCTCTGCGTGGTCTTGTGCCAGAGAGAAGTGGCCATCTTGTTGTCTCCATTGGATGTATTTAATTCGGCGTAGACACCATACCAGCTTGTGGTCAGCCGCCACAACGGCTCGGTAGGGTGGGGGCCTGGTAGCTCATCGACACCTTGGGTAGCTGGGGTTTGTCTTTGAGCCAGGACGCCAGCTCGGCGCCGCAGCCATTGCCGGGCGGGATCGGCGCCTGGGGCTGGCAATCCGGGCTGCCTGCCGGACAGCGCAACCGGACGTGGAAGTGGCTGAAGTGACCGACCCAGGGCCGCAGCTTGGCGACCCAGGGCTCGTCTCCCGCGCGTTTGCAGACTTCGGCCTTGAGCACCGGGTTGATAAAGATCCGGGTCACCTCGGGCTGGTTGGCGGCCAGTCTCAGCAGGGTGAGTTGCTGGGGGCCGAAGCGACCCGGCAAGACGCGATAACTGGGCTCATCGATGAGGGCCCACTCCTTGGGCGCATCCTGCTCCCATTTGCTGATGGGCCGGTTGGCCATCCGAAACCAGATGTCGGCGTCGAGGCCGGTCTGGTGGCTGCGGTGACCCGAGCTGAAAGGGCCGCCCCGCGCCATGGCGAGATCAGCAATATAGAGATCCGGCATGCCGGCCATCTTGGTGCGACTCGCCAGCCCCTGCAGGTAGTGAATGAGATCGGGGTGCCCGTAGTAGCGCAGTCGCTTGCTGCGAATGACCTGATAGCCAGGGCCAGACAGCGGCAGGGCCATGGCATTGGTCAGGCAGCCGGCGGAGTAGCCGCCGATGGCCTCGGCATAGAGGGCACTGGTCATAAACAGCAGGCTGGTGGCAAACATGAGACTCCCGGCAGTAACGCCCCGAAGGCGGGCTTGAGTGTGGGCTCAGATAACCTCAATCATATCAACAGACTCCCCCGGTCGTCATCCGCCCTGCCAAGCGAGTTGCAACGAGCGGGGGGCTTGCGCACAATGCGCGGCAACAAGTATGCGGCAACCCAAATACAGTCTGGTTGCGACAATTGAGTAAAGGAGTGAAAGATGAGGGTCAGTGAACTGGCAGCGCAGGCGGACATATGCTGGTTGATGCCCCCGGCAGGGCGCTTCTATGGGGTCATGGCCAGCCTGCTGCTGGCGAGTCTGGGGACAGTGGTGGCTGCTATTGCGCTGGGTTATCCCGAGATGGGGCTACTGCCCTGGGTCGGTCTGGTGTTTGGCGGCATAGTGCTGCTGATGATGGTGTTGCCGCGCAATTGGCAGCGCTGGCGGTTGGCCGAGCTTGCCTGGGATGAGCAACATATCTATCTGCTCAACGGCGGCAATGACCAGGCGCTGGCATTGCCCAGAGCGGCGCTCGTTGGCATCGAGCGAGATCGCAAGGTGGGGCACGATGGCCAATGGCTCGACTTCAGTCTGGATCTGGCGCTGGATGCCGATACCCTGGCCAAGACCACGGCGTTGCTAGGCCTGGCCCGGGAAGGCACTCATGAGGTGGCGCCCGGCATCTACCGTTTCGGCTTTAAGCGAGCCTGGCACAGTCGCCGTGCCCTCAACGGGATCCTGGCTGCGCTGCAACCCGCCTGATCTGACTATTTTCTCGACAACTTGCCATAAAGCTCGGATACTGCCTCTGATTCGAATTGATCTTTCCTGCTCGGTTAGTCCAAGAGATCAAGGACTTGGGTTACGGGGTGGGGAGTGCCACGGCATGATGCCATGGCAGGTCCGGCATGGGGGTTGTGCCCTTACTTCCAGGCTGGTGGATGCATAGATAAGGCACCTTGAATCGAGAGTGGATGGCATGAAGATTTACGTAGGTAATCTGTCGTACCGGATGACGGCCGACGAACTGACAAATGTGTTCAGCCAATTTGGAGAGGTAGAGAAGGTCGATATCATCATCGACCGCGATACCGGTCAGTCCAAGGGATTTGGCTTCATTGAAATGCCTGTCAACGGGGATGCCGAGAAGGCCATCGCCGGGTTGCATGGCACCGAAATAGGCGGCCGCACCATCACAGTCAATCAGGCCAAACCGAAGACAGATGCACCTCGTGGTCGCCCCCAGCGCCATCGTTGAGTCGTCTCGATAACGTAAAACGGCATGGATAACTCCATGCCGTTTTTGTTTGTGTGCTGCGATGCCGGCGAGATGGGGCTGGCGATGAGGCGTTAGCTCTCACATACAAAAAGCGGTATGGATGACGCCACACCGCCTTGTTGTCACTGCTCGTCAGCGCATGCCGGGATCAGGGTACGTCGTAGCCAAGCGCGGCCTTGCGGATGCGGAACCACTGTTGACGGTTGAGCACGATGGACTCGGCGGCCACGGCGGCGGCGATCCGCTCGCGCTTGCCGGAGCCGATGAGCGGCAGCGGCTGGCTCGGCAACATCATCACCCAGGCGTATACAATCTGCTCTATGGTCTGGGCCCCCACTTCCTGGCGGATCTGCTCGAGTTCGGCGCGCAGCACGCCAAAGGCGGGATCGTTGAACAACCGGCCACCGCCGAGGCAGGACCAGGCCATCGGCTTGATGCGCAGTTGCTGGCATTGATCCAGAGTGCCATCCAGGGTGCTGTCTTGATGAAGCGGCGAGATCTCCAGCTGGTTGGTGACCAGCGGGAAGGAGAGGCGCGATTGCAGCAGCTCGAACTGGCGGGGGGTGAAGTTGGAGACGCCGGCGTGCTTGATCTTGCCCGCCTGCTTCAAGGTGATGAAGGCATCGGCGACCTCATCGGCATCGAGCAAGGGATCTGGGCGGTGGATTAGCAGCAAGTCCAGATGGTCGGTGCCGAGTTTTTGCAAGGAGGCCTCGGCGCTGGCGATGATGTGCGCCTTGCCGGTGTTGTAGTGATTGAGCGCATGCTCCGGCTTGGCGGTGAGGGCGATGCCGCACTTGCTGACGAGCTCCATCCGATTGCGCAGGGAGGGCTCGAGACGCAGGGCCTGGCCGAATGCTGCTTCACACTGATAGCCGCCATAGATGTCGGCGTGATCGATGGTGGTCACCCCCAAATCCAGGTGGTACTTCATCAGATCCAGCAGGGCGGCCGGGGAGAGTTGCCACTCCATCAGACGCCAGTAGCCCATGATGAGGCGGGAGAAGGTCGGGCCTTCGGCGTGCAGGGCAAGACGAGATACGGACATGATGACTCCTAGGCAGATAAAGGCAGAATAAATGCTGCCAGCATCTTGGTCTCTTCTGCCGGACATGGCAATAATGCGCGCCTCGCTAATTCGAACTCTGGTTCGGGAAATAGAGACAGGAGAGTGTTTGATGGACGGATTTGCCGCCAGGCTGCAGAGCCTGATCGGGGAGGGCAGCGTCAGTGCCTTCGCCCGCAAGGTCGGGTTGAGCGAGGCGCTGCTGCGTAAATATTTGAAGGGGGCCGAGCCCGGTCTTGGCAAGGCCAACCAGATTGCCATGGGGGCCAACTGCTCGCTGGAGTGGCTCGCAACAGGTTGCGGCTATCTCTATCGTCAGGCCGAGGTGGTCGACAGGGAAGCGTTGGCTGCAGCCAGTCTGCTGCTGCAGGAGCGGAATCCCGAACAGGCATTACCCGATGAGGATCAGCTCGTTACCCTGCTCGCCTATTATCAGTTTTTGCGCAGCCACAAGCAGGCAGACGGCTTTCTGGACCTGGCGCGGGCACGTGAATTTGGTCGCCATCTGGACGAAGCTTGAGTGCGACGAGCGGTGGCCTGGCCTGCGGCAGGCCATTATTCTGATACCCTCTAAACAAACAGCAAATCCAAGGACATGGAGATGGGCTATCTGATCCTGGGCAGTGGTGGATTGGGCACGGCGCTCGCGCGGGAGCTGGCCGCCCGTGGCGAGGAGTGGCAGTTGGCGGGCAGGCAGTTGCCAAAGGGGCTGGATCCGGTTCGTTTTTTCCCGCTGCAGGAGGTGGATCCGCTCTCCTTCGAGGCTCTGTTCACCCTTTATGATGGGGACACCCTGCCGCACGTGGTGATCAACACCATCGGCCTCCTGCACGATCTCAGCAGCATGCCGGAACGGTGGGTGGAGGAGGTCAATCCCCAGTGGCTGGCAGAGAGCCTGCAGGCCAACGCCTGGCCGCACCTGGCGCTCGGTGCCAATCTCAGTCGGCGGATGAGCCCGGATTCCCGCCTGTGGCTATGCTCTATTTCCGATCTGGCGGGCAGTCTGGGGAACCATGAAGCCGGTCATCACCACTCGGCCAGCCGCTATAGCTACCGGATGAGCAAGGCCGCCCTCAACATGGGGGCCAGGATCCTGGCCGCCGAGTGGACCGGGCGCTTCCCCTTGGCGGGTGTGGTCACCGTCCACCCCGGGCCCATGAATACCCCCATGCAACAACCCTTCCTGCACGAGATAGAGCCGGGCCGCCTGCAGGATCCCGCCCTGGTCGCCCCCCGACTGCTGGATCTCATCGCAGGCTTGTCGCTGGCGCAATCTGGCACCTTTATGGATTTGCAGGGGCGCGCACTGCCCTGGTGAGCCGTCACCGGGCTCACATTCCAGAAAGACCTCGCTTGCCAAGCCCGTCTCGGCTGGCTAACGTCATCCTCCTGCCTCAGGAGGGATCTCATGCGCTATATCGATTTACGAAGTGATACCGTCACCCAACCCACGGATGCCATGCGCCAGAGCATGTTGCACGCCGAGGTTGGCGATGATGTTTATGGGGAAGACCCCAGTGTCAACGCGCTGGAACGCCGTGCTGCCGAGCTGCTCGGCAAGGACGCAGCGCTGTTTGTGCCATCGGGCACCATGTCCAACCTGCTGGCGGTGATGAGCCATTGCCAGCGCGGGGAAGGGGCCGTGCTCGGCAACGCCGCCCACATCTACCGCTATGAGGCGCAAGGCAGTGCCGTGCTGGGCTCGGTGGCCCTGCAACCAGTGGCCATGCAGGCCGATGGCACCCTGGCGCTGGCCGATGTAAAGGCGGCGATTGCACCCGATGATGCTCACTTCGCCCAGACCCGGCTTATCTGCCTCGAGAACACCCACAACGGCAAGGTGCTGCCACTGCCTTATCTGTACGAGATGCGTGCTTTCGCCGACAGTCAGGGCCTGCAACTGCATCTGGATGGTGCCCGCCTGTTCAATGCGGTGGTGGCGAGTGGTCAGACGGTGGCGGCGATCGCCGCGCCTTTCGACAGCGTCTCCATCTGCCTCTCCAAGGGGCTGGGGGCACCGGTCGGATCGCTGCTGGTGGGGGCGCACCATGTTATCGCCCGGGCCAGGCGGCTGCGCAAGATGCTGGGGGGCGGCATGCGCCAGGCGGGTGTTTTGGCGCAGGCGGGTCTGTTTGCGCTGGAACAGCACGTGGCGAGGCTGGCAGATGATCATCGCCGGGCCAAACGGCTGGCCGAGGCACTGGCGGCGCTGCCAGGCATAGCGCTGGATCTCGCTCAGGTGCAGACCAATATGGTGTTCCTACGGCTGACATCGGGTGAGAGCGCCCCCTTGCTTGCCTTTATGAAGGAGCGCGGCATCCTCTTCTCGGGTTATGGCGAACTGCGGCTGGTGACCCACCTGCAGATCAATGATGACGACATCGAAGAGGTGATCGATGCCTTCACTGAGTATCTGGGGCGCTAAGCCTGGCCACGACGACAGATGAAAGAAGGGCGCTCATAAGCGCCCTTCTTTTTGCATCAGGATACATCAGGCAGCCGATTCAACCCTGGCGTTGACCCATCATCAACATGGCTTCGTCGGTCGCGTCGTAGATCATGATGGCCAGATGGGTCACTTGACCGCTGAAATCGGCAAGGGGCACCAGCGTCAGGTTCTGATACATGTGGGGCGCCGAGCCGGTGATGGGGCGGTAGTTGGAGAAGCGCAGCAGGTAGGGGCGCTGCTCCCAGGTGCTGAAGGCGCGGTTGTTGAGCTTGAACACCATGTTGGCCTTGCGTTCCAGCCAGGCCCTGTCGACGTCCGGGAAGAGATCGAACAGTACCTGATCGCGCACCTCACCGGCCAAGCGACTGCTATGGCTCTCCATGAAGCCATTCCACACCTGCACCCTGTACTCCTTGTCGAGCACCACCAGCCCCACGTCCAGGTTCTGGACTATGTTCATCAGCCAATGAAATTCACGGATTTCCATGGTCACTCCTAGGGCATGTGCATGATTTTGTTGTTTTATAGATGTTGGCGATGGCATCGACAGCAAATCGCTAGAGCATATGCATGATCTTGTTGTTCATGGTGGCAATGGAATCTTCGGTAAACAGCAGCAGCAGGTCGCACTGCACCGCGTATCCCTGGATCCGGTAGTTGATCTCGATGGCCAAGGTGCGGCGCCAGCGGCTCTTGTTGGTGTGGATGAGATCCTCGATGGGTCTGTGCTGGCCGAGCACCACGGGGTGGCCTTGGCTGAAGGGGGTATCGAGCTGGCTGGCGTAGCCGCGCAGGAAGGCGCCGATCAGCACGTTGGCGGTATCCATCAGCAGCTCCAGCTCGGCGTTGTGATCCAGCGGGCCCTGGTGATCCATCAGCCGGGCCAAGTCCTGGAAGCTGGCGTCGTGGAACAAGATGAGCGCCTCGCCGGCGATGCCGGCGCCGATGAAGCCCTGACAGACGGCGGAGCGAGTGCCCGACTCGGCGGCGGCCGAGAGCGCCATGTGCAGCTCGGAAACCTCCAGCACATTGGCGTTCGGGATGGGCAGCAGCACGAAGGCATCGAGCAGGCGGGCTAGCAGATCGGCGGCCTGGCCCATGGCGACGTTGGCGAGCTCCTGATAGACGTCACGCAGCTCAGGTGTAAACAGCAGGGGGCTCTCGGCCGGGGGCTGGCCAAGGGTGGGGACGGCGGTGTGGCTGGTTGGCGGCGTTGCCCCCTGCCACAGACCGTGTTGGCTGAGGAGCGCCCGCAGCGTCTCGGGGGCGGCTGGCTTTTTTATGAAATCCAGTGCACCCAGCGCCATGACACGTTGATAGGCTTCCGGCTGGATATCGCCGGAGACCACGATCACCTTGTTGCGCAATCCCTCTCGCTGGAGGGTCTCCAGTACCCCGTAGCCATCCATTTCTGGCATGGTCAGATCCAGAAAGATCAGATCGCCATGCCCCATCAGGATCTGCTCAACCCCTTCCAGACCATCGGCCGCCTGGTGCAGGGTGATGTTCCAACCGGCAGGCAGCGCCCTTGCCAACTGCTTTCGAGCAAACCCCGAGTCATCACATATCAATACATTCATAGTGTTAGCTGGCCTGTGCAACGAGCGTAGCGCTAAGTGTGAGCCACCAACCGTCAGATGCAATGGGGCAGGGCAGTTGCCGGTGAAAATTGGTAGTCCCATTGATGACTGCGGTAACGCGCGGAATATTTCTCGACGAATTCGGCAAACATCTTAACACGCAATGGGGTGAACTGGGGTTGGCAGCGCAGCATGTAGAAGGGGCGCTGGCCGGAGCGCCAGTCAGGCAAGACGGCGACCAGCTGCTCATCTTGCAGGAAGGGATACACGTAGTGCAGCGGGGCGTTGACGATGCCGAGGTGGCGGCGCGCGGCGCGCACAGCCGCCTGGGTCTGATTCACGGTCAGCCGGGCGGCGCGCTTGATCGGCACCATCTGTTCATCCCGTCCCAGCAGCTGCCAGTGCTGGTGTGGCCAGCAATAGATGAGATCATGTTCTTCCAGCTGGGTCGGGTGGGAGGGGATCCCCATCTTCTCCAGATAGAGCGGCGAGGCGAACAGGCCATATTCGATGTGACCCAGGCAGAGCGCATTGGGCAGGGCCTGGGGCAGTTCGCCGTTGAAGAACACCAGATCCCGGTCCTGATCGTTGAGCAGATGGTGATCATTGGTCTGGCTGATGTCGAACTGTACCCCGGGATAGCGCAAGCCGAAGTCGGCCAGCATGTCGATCAATATGGTGTTGGAGAGCGCGATGGGGGCTGCGAGGCGGATCACCCCGCAGATGTCGGCGTCCTGACCCTGGATCTCGCCGGTCGCCTGCTCTATGTCGGCCAGCGGGGTGCACAGGCGTTCGTAGTAGCGCAGACCCTCGTCGGTGAGGCGCAGCTTGCGGGTGGATCTGTGCAGCAAGGTGCAGCCAAGCTGCTCTTCCAGCTGAGAAATACGTCGACTGATGGTGCCGGTCGGCATGCCCAGCGCGGCTGCGGCGTGGGAGAAACCGCCCTCTTGCACCACCTTGACGAACAGATAGAACTCTTCGATGTACTTCATAAGCGGTATAAGGGGTGTTCTGAATGTAACAAGCCAGCGACCTTATGAAGAGTCGCCTGGCTTGGCAAGCGCAATCCGGCGTTTAATTGATCTGGATTAGATTCGACTCCCGTCGATATTGGTTCAATAAACGGATAAATTCGGCAGGCTCCCTGTCCAGGCTGTTATCGGGCACCAGCAGATCATACCCCAGCAAGTCGCGCAGACGCGCCATGCGATTGCCCAGCATGGCGATGACGCCCTCATAGCGCTGGCCGGAGGGGGAGCGAAAACGACTCTCCTCCAGCAAGCCCCCCTCCAGCAGGCTGGCGCCACAACTGCCACTCAGGCAGGCGGGTTGTTCGCTCTTCATCGCCTGCAGCAGCACGGCCCGCTGCTCGGTGAGCAGGCGCACGGCCAGCCTGGGTGTGATCAACGTCAAAAAATCGTCGTAATCCTTAATTTTCAAACCGATATAGGGCAGGGCAACCAGATCCCACCCTAAATGGATACGAGGCTGGTCAATTCGCTGGATATTTCCCCATTTCAGGATCCAACCCCCGTATTTATGGTGATATTGCAGACAATCGTGACAAAGGGAGAGACTTAATCGAGGCTCTGCTAACTTTGATATACCGATAAAAGCCATCATCAAGCCAGCCAACAGACCGATGACGGCCGGGATTAGTGGTTGTTCACGGAGTAAAAAAAGTATAAAAATCATAGTAATGGTTACGGCCATACCCAGCCATACCAGCGTGAGTCCATTTTTCCTGACCATGGGTATCACATGTAGCGTTTTCATATGAAGTCGGCCCTCTCTTCGCGTGCTTTTTTCCAGATTATGGGCTGGATCTGATTTTGTACCAGCAGGAGGTTCCGCTCAGGGGACCGTCGTGACTGGTGTTGCTAAGAGTCCTCATCATGAATCACTTCCTACGATGAACACGCTAGACGAACGACTACTGAATGCGATGGACGTGCTGCACACGCCTATCTGGATCTATGACATCCAGCATCATCACATCTATTGGGCCAACAGTGCCGCACTGGTGCTGTGGGAGGCAAGCTCCCTTGGCGAGTTGCAATCCCGCGATTTCTCGGCCGACATGGCCGCCGCCATCGATCTGCTACTGCAGCGTTATCTCGGCGATTTTCAACAGGGCCGCAGCTACAACGAGTGGTGGACCATCTCTCCGAAAGGCGTCAGGAAGCAGGTCTATTTACGCCTCTCCGGGGTCGAAATCGCCGGCCGGTTGATGATGATGACCGAGGCGGTGATCGATGCCGATACCCTCTATCAGGAGTCCTCCCTCGCCACCGGCGACACCCTGGCCTGTCTGTTTGACAACCAGGGGAACCTCGAGAGCGGCAATCACCATTTTGACACCTGCTTTGGCACGGCCATCACCGCACTGCCCCAGATCTTCTCCGGTTGCGATGAAGTGTTCTACCAACGCCTGTCCCAGCTCGACGAGGTGGTGACCGAGGGGGAGTGCCGTACCCTCAAGGGGATGCGCTGGTTCCAATACCAGTTTCGCCACATCCAGCAAGGGGCCCGGATCCTGCTCACCATGCGCGACATCACGGATCGCAAGCTCGAAGAGCTGGAGCACCGCCACCTGGCCTGGCACGATTCCCTCACCGGCCTGCTCAACCGCTATGGCCTGATGAAATCCCTTGAGGCCTACTGTGGCCTGGGGGGGCGTTTTGCGTTGGTGTTCATGGACTTGGACAACTTCAAGCTGGTCAATGACAACTACGGCCACAAGGCGGGGGATCGCCTGCTGGAGCGGGTGGCGGGTCGGCTCAAGCAGATCTGCCCACGGGATGTGGAGCTGGCGCGCCTCGGGGGCGACGAGTTCACCGCCCTGGTGCCGCTCAGCCAATCCAGCGAGCGGGCCCAGGAGGTGGCGGATCTCATGCTGTCCCAGATGAGCAAGCCGCTGCAACTGAGCGGCGTGCCCGAGGTGACCATCGGCGGCAGCATCGGCATCGCCATCTATCCGGACGACGCCGATGATGGCGACAACCTGATCACTCGCGCCGACATGGCCATGTACCAGGCCAAGCAGATGGGGCGCCTGCGCTGGCAGCGATTCACCCCCAGCATGCAGCAGAGCCTGCACCGCAAGCTGACCCTGAAACAGTTTTTGGCCAAGGCCATCGGGCGGGGGGAGTTGAGCCTCTGCTACCAGCCTCAGATCGATGTAGCACAGGGCAAGCTGATCGGCTTCGAAGCCTTGCTGCGCTGGCACAACCCCGTGCTGGGTCAGGTCTCGCCAGGGGAGTTTATTCCGCTGGCCGAAGACATGGGGCTGATCCGCGAGATAGGGGGCTGGGTGCTCTCCACCGCCTTGGCTCAGATGGGGGAGTGGCAGCGCCAATGGCAACTGCGGGTGCCGGTGTCGGTCAATCTGTCCGGTTTTCAGCTCTCCGCTGCGCTGCCGGAGCTGGTGGCGCAGCAGCTCAAGGAGTTTGGGGTCGATGCCAGTCTGCTGACCCTGGAGCTGACCGAAACCGTGCTGATGCTGGACATGAAGGGCTGCATCGAGATCCTCGACGCCCTGAGTGAACAGGGGATCAAGATTGCCATCGATGACTTCGGTACCGGCTACTCGTCGCTCGCTTACCTCAACCGGCTGCCCATCGATACCATCAAGCTGGATCGCTCCTTCGTGGTCGGTCTGAACCTGCCGGTGATCCGGGCCACCGTGGCGATGGCCACCAGTCTCGGGCTCGGTATCCTGGCCGAGGGGGTGGAGGAGGAACACGAGCTGGCGGCGCTACGTGCCCAGGGCTGTCACGTGTTCCAGGGCTTCCTGTTCAGCAAACCCATGAGGGCGGAGCAGGTGACGGCGGCGGGTTTCGGGATCCACTGCAAGATGGGTCATTACCCCTTGGTAACAGCCTGAGATCACAGTCAATAATGTGCGACATGTCCCGTTTATGAAGCGCGACATGTCAAATTAAACATAATTAATCGAATTTTTGTCTTGTATCATGGGTTTTCTTGGACGTTATCGCTAGTATGCGCGCTCATTCCTTGGTCATGGAGTATCACCATAATGAGTCAGGCTACTACCAACGAGCGCACCGTCAACCCGTCCAAGGGCTGGCTGAACCGCTTCCTCAACGGGGTCGAGAAAGCGGGCAACAAGCTGCCCGATCCCGCCATGCTCTTCCTCTACGCCCTGCTGATCGTCTGGGTCGGCTCCTGGATCCTCTCCCAATTCGCCTTTGACTTGGTCAATCCCCGCACCGGCGAGGCCGTGGTGGTCAACAACCTGTTGACCGGGGCCGGCCTTGCCGAGTTCCTCGCCAGCATGGTCACTACCTTCACCAGTTTTGCGCCCCTGGGCATCGTGCTGGTGGCCATGCTGGGGGTGGGCGTCGCCGAGCAGTCCGGCTTCATCAACACCGGCCTCAAGAAGCTGCTGAAAGTGACCCCGGCGCGTTTCCTTACCCCCATGCTCATTCTGGTGGCCATCGTCAGCCACACGGCGGCGGATGCGGGCTACGTGCTGGTCATCCCCATCGGCGGCATCATCTTCCACGCCGCCGGGCGCCATCCGCTGGCCGGGATCGCCGCGGCCTTCGCCGGGGTCTCCGGTGGCTTTGCCGCCAACTTCCTGCCCTCGGGCGGTGATGCCTTGCTGCAGGGCTTTACCCAGTCGGCGGCTCAGCTGCTCGATCCCGACTACATGGTCAACACCCTGTGCAACATCTTCTTCACCGGTGCCTCCTCCCTGCTGATCATCTGCGTGGGCTGGTTTGTCACCGAGAAGGTGGTGGAGCCGCGCCTCAAGCACATTCCTCTCAACGAGGAGCTGGAAAGCGCCGACGAGATGGGTCGCTACAGCGCGCAGGAGAGCCGGGCCTTCAACTGGGCCGGGTTTGCCATGCTGGCGGCCATAGTGCTGCTCGGGCTGGCCCTGTCACCGAGCGACTCACCGATGCGGGCGGAAGACGGTTCACTGACCACCTTCGCCGCTCCGGTGATGAAATCCATCGTGCCGCTGATCTTCTTGCTGTTCATCCTGCCTGGCATCGTCTATGGCTTCGTGGCGGGCAACTTCAAGAGCGGCAAGGACGTGATTGACGCCATGTCGGCCACCATGAACAAGATGGGCTCCTACATGGTGATGGCCTTCTTCTGCGCCCTCTTCATCAAGGCGTTCGGCGACTCCAACCTCGGCACCCTGCTGGCGCTGTCTGGCGCCGAGGTGCTGCATGCCCTGGCGCTGCCGGGGGAGGTGACCATCGTCGGGATCATCTTGCTGACCGCCAGCGTCAACCTGGTGGTGGGTTCGGCCTCTGCCAAGTGGGCGCTGATAAGCCCGATCCTGGTGCCCATGCTGATGGCGGTGGGGATCTCCCCCGAGCTGACCCAGGCCGCTTATCGGGTGGGGGATTCCGCCTCCAACATCATCACCCCGCTGATGGTGTTCTTCCCGCTGGTGGTGGTCTATTGCCAGCAGTATGTGAAGAGCACCGGCATCGGCACTCTGGTCTCCATGATGCTGCCGTACTCCCTGGCCTTCCTGGTGAGCTGGAGCCTGTTCCTGCTGCTCTACTGGGGCATGGACTTCCCCCTCGGGCTGCAAGCCCCCTATGTCTATCCTTCCCCTTAAGGGCGACGAGGGGCCTTGGGCCCCTCGCTTTTTTTGGGTAAAGTGAGGCCTTCATCCTGGAGGCATCATGAACCCGACCATCGATCTCATTCTTTCCCATCGCTCCATTCGTCAATTCACCGCGGATCCCATCACGGCCGCGCAGCTCGATCAGATCCTGAGCGCCGCCCAGTCTGCCTCCAGCTCCAGCTTCCTGCAGGCCAACAGCATCATCCGGGTCACCGACAAGGCGCTGCGCGCCACCCTGGCCGAGCTCGCCGGCCACCAGACCTATGTGGCCGAGGCGGCGGAGTTCCTGCTGTTTTGCGCCGACTATCAGCGCCACAGCCAGATAGTGCCCGATGCTCAGACCGGCTATGCGGAGCAACTCCTGATTGGCGCCATCGACGGCGCCTTGATGGCCCAGAATGCCTTGCTGGCGGCCCAGTCCCTGGGGCTCGGCGGCGTTTACATCGGCGGCATTCGCAACAACGTGGCGGCGGTGAGCGAGGCGGTTGGGCTGCCCCATCTGGTGATCCCGCTGTTTGGTCTGTGCCTCGGTCATCCCGCCCAGCAGCCCGAGCAGAAACCGCGCCTGCCGAGGGGCTTGGTGGTCCATGAGAACCGCTATCCAGAGACCCTGGACCGCGAGCTACTGGCCCAATATGACAACCAGATCCACGACTACTACCTGGCGCGCAGCGGCAACAACAAGCAACAGACCTGGAGCGCCCAGATCAAGGCCATCCTCGGCAAAGAGGCGCGCCCCTTCATGCTGGGCTTCCTGCATTCCAGGGGTTTTTGCCTCAAGTAATGGGGGCCGGGGGCGATACCCCTATGGCGGCGTGATCTGCACGGGCGGTGGTGATACGAGCTTGCGTTGTTGTGGGGCCAGGTCACACTGCGCGCTACCTTATGCGGGTAAGCTGTTGTAGGATCACGCAATTGGATTGGGACAGGAGTTTGGACACCCTATGATTTTAACCTTGATATTGCTGTCAATCGGCGCACTCCTGTTTCTGGTCATCGCCTATAACGTGGTGCAGCAATATAAGCAGAAGGCGGAAGCCGACAAGCGCCAGACCATCGCCCGTCACAAGGCCGTGGCGGACGAGACCGAAGAGGTGCTGCTGAACGTCAACCTGGTGCCCTTTTCCAAGAATATGGTGCTGCTGTTGCAGCACAGGATCCTGGATGCCTATCGCGCCATAGCACAAGTGATGCCCAGCAATCAGATCAAGCAGCGCATTATCGACGTCCAGACCCAGATCAAGAATGTGCAGGAGAACTACAGCAGCCAGGACGAGGGCCACTTCAAGACCCCGGAGTCCGACCGCCAGGCCATCCAGATGTTGCAGCTGGCCAAGAAGATGCGCGCTGTGCTGCGGGTCGAGCACAACAAGGGCAAGATCGATCCCCACGGCTTTGCCCAGGAGGATCGTCGCCTCGAGCTGATGCAGCTCAAGATCAACATCGCCAACCTGATCAAGCGGGCCATGGATGCCCAGATCCAGGGGCAGTTCGGTACCTGCCGTCAGCTCTACACCAAGGGGTTGGGGGCGCTGGTCAATATTACCGACAAGGATGCCTACCTGCTGGCGCGGGAAGAAGACATGCGCCAGGGCATGCGCCAACTGGAAGAGCATCTGCAGCAGCACAGCGAGAAAGAGCTGCAAAGCATCAAAGACAAAGAGGCGGACGAGCTGGACGTCCTGTTCCAACCCAAGAAGAAATGGTGATCATGTCTCATCCACTGGATACCGCACTGGGGCCCATGGCCCCATTTGTTTGCCAACTGCTGACCGAATTGCGTGCCTCGCTGGGGGAGTGTGACTCGCCCCAGGTGGATCACCTCTGTTACCGCGCCGCCACCTTGCCGGAATACCTCGAATTGAAGGAGGTGCTGGCGCGCCACGGCGTCTTGCTGGTGGAGGGCATGATTGGGGGCCGCCCCATCGCCACCTACCGCCTGCATCAACCGGTCTGCGCCAGCGAGGCGAGCGTGCCCTGCATCGAGCTGGCCGCCCCCAAACCGGGTC
Source organism: Aeromonas tecta (assembly GCF_000820185.1). Taxonomy (GTDB): domain Bacteria; phylum Pseudomonadota; class Gammaproteobacteria; order Enterobacterales; family Aeromonadaceae; genus Aeromonas; species Aeromonas tecta. Next base: position 48,979 of record NZ_CDCA01000037.1, on the reverse strand, counting down.
GCAGCCATCAGGCGGGGCTTGAGCACATCGAACTGGTGGTGCCCTCTCTGCACGCCCTGGTGGCGGCGCACCCGGCAGTGGCGTTCAAGACCGGCAATATCGAGGATGGGCGTAACCCGGATGTGGGGCTGATGCTGCCCTCGGGTCAGGTGAAATTCCACCTGCGACCCTTAAGCGAGGTGATCGACGAGGAGCTGCTAACCGGCGCCGTGGTGCCGGTCCCGGTGGATTATTACGACGGGCTCTGAACCCAGATGAGCGAATGCCGCAGGGGGAGAGATGCTGGATCCCCCTGCGGTAAATCAAGCTGTTAGCTGCTGGCCCATCACTAGGATGAACGACAGGAGAGGGGAATCGTGGTGCGCCCTTTCAGCTGGCCGAGCCAGACACTCAAGGCGGCGGTGACACAGAGCACCAGCTCGATGCCTAGCACCAATCCCCCAAGCCCCCCGCGCTCCCAGAAGGGATGCAGATAGAGCCCCCCCAGACTGGCCCCCAGATAGTACCCCACCAGATAGAGCGATGAGGCCAAGGCCCGGTTGTGCTCCACATGCTGGCCGACCCAGGCGCTGGCACAGGCGTGAGCGAGGAAGAAACCAAAACTCGAGATGAGCAGGCCGGTGAGGATCGCGGCGAGGGATCCTTGCAGCAGCGCCAGACTGCCGATGGCCATCAGCGAGATCCCGGCCAGCAGCAGCCGTTGGGCCCCCCAGCGCTGGGCGCAGCGCCCGCTTAAGGAGGAGGCGACGGTACCGGTGAGGTAGGTCAGAAACAGCATGCCCAACCACTGGGTCGGTAGGGAGAACGGCGCCTCGGCCAGCAGGAAGGTGAGGTAGCTGTACTGGTTCAGGAACACCATAAAATTGAGGCCGCCGATGAGGTAGGCGCCGACCAGCAGCGGATTGCTGAGGTGGCTGGCGATGGCGCGGCGCAGCTGGCCGGGGGCCGCCACCACGGCCACGAAACGGGTCTGGGCCGGCAGCAGCCAGACAACCAGCGGCAGCAAGGTCAGGCTGATGAGGCCGATGCCAAGGAAGGTGTGCTGCCAATCGCCGAACCAGCCCGCCAAGAGGCCGCCGACCACCCGTCCCGCGATGCCTCCGAGCGAGTTGGCGGCGATATAGACCCCGACCGCGGAAAGCAGGGCGCGTTTGCTGAACTCTTCCCCCATGTAGGCGATGGCGGTGGCGGGCAAGCCCGCCAGCAGCACCCCCTGCAGGATGCGCAGTGTCACCAGCTGATCAAACTGGGTCACCAGCGGAATGCACAAGGAGAGCAGGATGGCGCCGGTCAGACTCCACAGCATGATCCGGCGCCGTCCGAAGCGATCCGCTAGCCGGGCGCAGATCAGCAAGGAGGCCGCGAGTCCGGCGGTACAACCCGCCAGGGTCCAGCCGGCCGACAAGGAGCTCACGGAGAACACCTTTGCCAGCAGCGGCAACAGGGGGTGGGTCTGATAGAGATTGAGAAACACCAGGAAGGAGCCCAGGCTCAGGGCCAGGGTGGCGCGTATCCACTCGCGACTGCCTACTTCGATCATATGCGGTTGTCCTGACAGCATTTTTTGCAGAGATATCTGCGATATAACCGCAGACTAGTGCGCCGCTTGATATAAATATAATATATTTATGTTATCAGCCTGATAAACGAAATTGATATGGACCTGAAACAGCTCAGTTATTTGTTAGCGGTACGGGACGCCGGCTCTTTTACCAAGGCCGCCAACGGGCTGCACGTGGCGCAGCCCGCGGTCAGCATGGCCATCGCCAAGTTGGAGAGCCAACTCGATCTGCGCCTGTTCGATCGCCAGGATCGCAACGTGCGGCTCACCCCGGAGGGGGAGGTGCTCTGTCGCCATGCCGAGCGGCTGCTGCTGCAGATGCATCAGGCCGAGGCGGAGATGGCCGAGCTGAAAGGGTTGGAGCGAGGGGAGGTGCGCATCGGCATTCCCTACATGATGGGTTCTTACTACTTCCCCCCGATCCTGATGGCGTTCAAGCATCGCTATCCCGGCCTCAAGATCCGGGTGGAGGAGGCGGGCAGCCGGGAGCTGCTCAGCCGCATGGTGGATGGCAGCCTGGACTTGGCCATCCTGATCACCAGCGATCTGCCGCCAGGGCTTGAGGGGGCGCAGTTGCTGCGCGAAGAGATGCTGATGGTGGTGGGGGAGGAGCATCCCCTGCGCCAGGCCAGCGCCGTGACATTGCCGCAATTTTTCAGCCAGGAGCTCGCCATGTTCAGGCGCGGTTTCTATCACCGCGAGCACATGGAGGCGCTGGCGCAGGGGCTGGGGCTCGATCCCAATATCGGCTTCGAGAGCAACCTCATCCCCTTGCTCAAGGCCGTGGTGCGCCAAGGGTTCGCCGTGACCACCTTCCTGCGCATGGTGCTGGACGACGAGACGGCGCTGACCGGCGTGCCCTTCGAGCCACCCATCTTCCTCGATCTCTGCGTGGCCTGGCGCCGGGGGGATCCGCTCTCCATGGCTAACCGGGCGCTGAGGGATTTCCTGCTATCACAGGCAATCAAGGCAGCATAGCGCATTGTTAAATGCTACTTCAGCAAAACAAAACGCCTCCCGATGGGAGGCGTTTTTCAAGGGTCGAAACAGAAGACTCACGTCTTCTTGAACAGGTGATCCAGCTTGTTCGCCTTGGTGGAGAGGTAGAACTCGTTGTGAGGATTGCGCCCCTCCTGCAAGGGAACCCGCTCCGCCACCGGAATGCCGAAGCTCTCCATGGCCTTGAGTTTGCGCGGGTTGTTGGTCATCAAACGCAGGCTCTTGACCTCCAGCGCTTTGAGCATATCGGCGCAGATGGTGTAATCGCGCATGTCGGCGGCAAAGCCCAAGGCGACGTTGGCCTCGACGGTGTCGGCGCCCTGATCCTGCAGGTGATAGGCCCGGATCTTGTTGAGCAGACCGATGCCACGCCCTTCCTGGCGGACATACAACAAGACGCCACAGCCGGCCTTGGCGATGTTCTGCATGGCGGCCTGCAGCTGGAAGCCGCAGTCACAGCGCAGGCTGAACAGGGCATCCCCGGTCAGACACTCGGAGTGAATACGCCCCAACACGGGCTCGTCCGTGGTGATATCACCCATCACCAGCGCGGCGTGATCCTTGCCTGTGCCAGTCTCCTGAAAACCTACCAGCGTGAAGGTGCCCCAAGGGGTCGGCAACTTGGATTTGGCCACGAGGCTAATGCTGCTCATAGGGTTGCTCCTGACTACAGCTGCTTAAAAATGGCGGATAGTCTAGCGCGCCTTGCCCATAACAACCATAAGAACAAAACCTTGTATTGAGGAATGCTTTGCCGGATTGGTCATAAAGAGGGCGGTTGCGACGACTTCTGTGCAAATGTGCAGTTTGACAACTGCAAGGCTCCGAGCATTTGGGTATAATCGGCGCCCATTAGCCCATCCCGACAGGATGTGTGCAACCCGTTCATATGCCGAGTGCGCAGGAGAAAAATATGCTTCAAATGGCCCCCGTGATGACAATCGATGGCCCAAGCGGTGCCGGTAAAGGCACCCTGTGCCAACTGCTGGCCGAGAAGCTGGGTTGGCACCTGCTCGATTCCGGCGCCATCTACCGGGTACTGGCCCTGGCCGCCCTGCATCACGATGTGGAGCTCGATGCCGAAGCCGCCCTGGTGCCTTTGGCCGCCAATCTGGATGTGCAATTCCAGGTCGAAGGCGAGCAAGTCAAGGTGGTGCTGGAAGGGGAAGATGTCTCCCGCACCATCCGCTCCCAGGAAGTGAGCGACGCCGCCAGCAAGATTGCCGTCTTCCCCCGGGTGCGTGAAGCCTTGCTGCGCCGCCAACGCGCTTTTCGCCAGTTGCCAGGTCTCATCGCCGACGGTCGCGACATGGGCACCGTGGTTTTCCCTGAGGCCGAAGTGAAGATTTTCCTCGACGCCAGCGCCGAGGAGCGGGCACAGCGCCGCTATAAGCAGTTGCAAGATAAGGGCTTTGATGTTAACTTTGAGCGTCTTTTAACCGAGATTCGGGAACGTGACGATCGCGACAGAAATCGCGCCGTAGCCCCCCTGAAACCCGCAGAAGATGCTCTTGTGGTAGACTCAACGTCTATGACCATAGACGAAGTGCTGGTAACGGTACTTGCCTATGCAGAGCAACAACTTGGTGATGTCAGCACCAGCTGACATCAGTCGTCTGCACTATGGATGGCGCAGATAATTTCAAACAACCCCGCTTGTGCCGGATTGCGAGTGGATGTTTCATTTGTGACACAAACAATGATCGAATCTTTTGCTCAACTCTTTGAAGAGTCCCTGAACGCCGTTGAAACCCGTCAAGGTTCCATCGTCAAGGGTACCGTCGTTGCTATCGAGAACGGTTTTGTACTGGTTGATGCCGGTCTGAAATCCGAGTCTGCCATTCCTGCTGAAGAATTCAAGAACGCCCTGGGCGAACTGGAAATCAACGTAGGCGACACCGTTGACGTGGCTCTGGACTCTATCGAAGATGGTTTCGGCGAAACCAAGCTGTCCCGCGAAAAAGCCAAGCGCCACGAAGCCTGGCTGCAGCTTGAGAAGGCATACGAAGAGCAAGCTACCGTTATCGGTATCATCAACGGCAAGGTCAAGGGTGGTTTCACCGTTGAACTGAACGGCATCCGTGCCTTCCTGCCGGGTTCTCTGGTTGACGTGCGTCCGATCCGTGACACCGCTCACCTGGAAAACAAAGAACTCGAGTTCAAAGTCATCAAGCTGGACCAGAAGCGCAACAACGTTGTTGTTTCCCGTCGTGCCGTGATCGAAACCGAGAACACCTCCGAGCGCGAAAGCCTGCTGGCCAACCTGCAAGAAGGTCAAGAAGTTAAGGGTATCGTTAAGAACCTGACCGACTACGGTGCATTCGTAGATCTGGGCGGTGTTGACGGCCTGCTGCACATCACCGACATGGCGTGGAAGCGCGTTAAGCATCCTTCCGAAATCGTCAACGTTGGCGACGAGATCGCTGTCAAGGTTCTGAAGTTCGACCGCGAGCGTACCCGTGTATCCCTGGGTCTGAAGCAGCTGGGCGAAGATCCCTGGGTTGCTATCGCCAAGCGTTACCCGGAGACCACCCGTCTGTCTGGCCGCGTGACCAACCTGACCGACTACGGCTGCTTCGTTGAAATCGAAGAAGGCGTTGAAGGCCTGGTACACGTATCCGAGATGGATTGGACCAACAAGAACATCCACCCGTCCAAGGTTGTTAACGTTGGCGACGTGGTTGACGTGATGGTTCTGGACATCGACGAAGAACGTCGTCGTATCTCCCTGGGTCTGAAGCAGTGCAAATCCAACCCGTGGCAGCTGTTTGCCGAAACTCACGCCAAGGGCGACCGTGTTTCCGGTAAAATCAAGTCTATCACTGACTTTGGTATCTTCATCGGTCTGGACGGCGGCATCGACGGCCTGGTTCACCTGTCTGACATCTCCTGGAACAACCAGGGCGAAGAAGCAGTACGTGAATTCAAGAAAGGCGACGAGATCGAAGCCGTTGTTCTGCAAGTGGACCCGGAGCGCGAGCGCATCTCCCTGGGTGTCAAGCAGATCGAAGAAGACCCGTTCAACAAGTACCTGTCTGATAACAAGAAAGGTGCTATCGTGAAGGGTAAGGTTACCGAGGTTGATGCCAAGGGTGCCGTGATCGAACTGGCTGACGGTGTTGAAGGCTACCTGCGTGCCTCCGATGCTGCTCGTGACCGTGTAGAAGACGCGACTCTGGTTCTGTCTGTTGGTGACGAAGTTGAAGCTAAATTCATGGGCGTTGATCGTAAGAACCGCACCGTAAGCCTGTCTGTCCGTGCTAAGGACGAAGCTGACGAGCGTGTTGCTATCGATAGCCTGAACCAACAAGAAGAAGTTGTGTTCAGCAATGCTATGATGGAAGCGTTCAAAGCCGCCAAGGGTGAGTAATCCTTGATGCAAGAAAAGGGCGGCTTTACGCCGCCCTTTTTTATCTTGGCACAATGAATATTGCATGTGATCGGGGAAGGAGATTTAACCTTATGACCAAATCAGATCTCATCGAACAATTGGCTGCCAGCCGCATGCATATGCCGGCCAAAGATGTCGAAGCCGCCATCAAGGAGATCCTTGAGCAGATGGCGTCGACCTTGCAAAACGGCGACCGGATTGAAATCCGAGGATTTGGAAGTTTTTCACTGCACTATCGTGCTCCCCGTGTGGGTCGCAATCCCAAGACCGGGGACAAGGTTGAACTGACCGGGAAATATGTCCCGCATTTCAAGCCTGGGAAAGAGTTACGCGAACGCGTGAACATCATCGAATAATGCAGAAAACGGCATACCTGGGTATGCCTTTTTTATTTTTGTGATATTGGTTACGCCAATTGTCTGGTTTCTCGAAGTCTTTTCCCATTCGCTCTAGAGTCTGCCGGTGATTTTAAGGATAATCAGTCTCTCATTAGCTACAGACAGGGAGCTCCTATGAAGCGTATCTTGGCCCTCATCCCATTGGTGCTGGTGTTTGTACTGACCCTTGCCGTCGGTTCACAAAACGGGCAGCTGGTACAGTTCAATTATCTGATAGCCCAGGGCGAATTCTCGCTCTCCATGTTGCTGGGATTCTTCTTCGCCGGTGGCTTCTTGCTAGGCTGGCTGGTATTCGGTCTGCTCTTCCTGCGCCTCAAACTGCAAAATCGAACCCTCAATCGCACCATGCGTCGTCAATCCCGCGAATTGGAGCTGGCCAGGACGGCAGCCAAGGAATAATGTCCCTCGATGCTTGAACTGCTTTTCCTGCTGTTACCGATTGCCGCTGGTTATGGCTGGTACATGGGGCGCAGGAGTGTTCGCCAGGACACCCAGCAACAGAGTAACCAGTTTTCCCGCCAGTATGTGGCGGGCCTCAACTATTTGCTGTCTGACGAGTCTGACAAGGCGGTGGATCTCTTCATCCAGTTGCTGGAAGTCGACAGCGAAACCATCGAAACCCACCTCTCTCTCGGCAACCTGTTTCGCCAGCGCGGCGAAGTCGATCGTGCCATCAAGATCCACCAGAATCTGGTCGCTCGCCAACTGACCAGAGAGCAACGGCAACTGGCGCTGCAGGAGCTGGCCCGCGACTTCCTCGCCGCCGGCCTGCTGGACAGGGCCGAGGCTATCTGGAATGAGCTGTGCGAGGACAGCGATTTTGAAGAGACGGCGCTGGCACAGCTGTTGATCATCCATCAGCAATTGCGCGACTGGGACAAGGCCATTGACGCCGCGGTCCGGCTGCAGAAATTCCAGGGCAAGAAGCTGGCCGAGCCCATCTCTCACTTCTATTGCGAGCAGGCAGAGAGTGCGCTGCGTGACGGCGACAAGCCGGCGGGGCGCGCCAAGCTGAAACGGGCACTCGGCGTCAATGCCGCCTGTGCTCGCGCCAGCTTGCGGCTAGGGGATCTCGCGATGGAGGAGGGCAAATTTGAAGACGCCAGCAAGGAGCTGTTGCGGGTGTTCGAACAGGACATGGATTTTGCCTCCGAGGCCATGCCTAAGTTGCTCAGCTGCTACCAACAGATGGGGCGTAGTCAGGAGTTAATTCCGTTGCTGGAGAAAGCAGTGGAAGATCATGCTGGTGTCAGCGTGACGCTGGCCCTGGCCAACCTGGTGGAGGCCCGCGATGGCCTGAGTCAGGCTCGCGCCCTGGTGCTGCGTCAGCTGCGCCGCCACCCTTCCATGAAGGGTTTCTATCAGCTGGTTGGCTTCCAGCTGGCCAGCGCCGAAGAGGGGCCCGCCAAGGAGAGCCTGGAGCTGCTGCAGCAGTTGGTGGGTGAGCAGATCAAGATCAAGTCGACCCACAAGTGCCGCCAGTGTGGCTTTGCCACCCATTCCTTGTTCTGGCAATGCCCCTCTTGCCGGCAGTGGGGCTCCATCAAGCCAATTCGCGGCTTGGATGGCGAATAAAACATCCCATCAGCAATGCAATGTCAGCAGCCAAGCGACCAGACTCACCGGCAGGCTGAGCCAGGCCCTGGCTGCAAAATAACCACCCATAGGACGTGAAATGCTAGATCCCAAAGTACTGGTTGCGCTGGATTACCAGCACGAGGCCGATGCCTTCGCCTTCATTGAACAGATCTCTCCGGCCCAGTGCCGCCTCAAGGTCGGCAAGGAGATGTTTACCCTGTTTGGCCCCCAGTTTGTGCGTCAGCTGGTCGCCAAAGGGTTCGATGTCTTCCTGGATCTGAAGTTTCACGACATTCCCAACACGGTTGCCAAGGCGGTCGCGGCCAGCGCCGAGCTCGGGGTCTGGATGGTGAACGTGCACGCCAGCGGCGGCGAGCGCATGATGCGGGCCGCCAAAGAGGCGCTCGTACCCTACGGTGACAAGGCCCCCTTGCTGATCGCCGTGACGGTGTTGACCAGCATGGAGCAGTCCGACATGGCGCCGCTGGGGCTCAGCGTCGGCCCGGCCGAGCAGGTGATCCGGCTGGCAACGCTGACGAAAGAGGCAGGGCTGGACGGGGTGGTTTGCTCCGCCGAAGAGGCTCACCAATTGAAAACTTTGCTCGGCGCCGAGTTCAAGCTGGTGACGCCGGGTATTCGCCCGACCGGATCGGCCGCCGGGGATCAGCGCCGGGTCATGACGCCACGGGCGGCAGTGGAGGCGGGGGCCGATTACCTGGTGATAGGGCGTCCCATCACCCAGGCTGCCGATCCGGCCGCCATGCTGGCCGGGATCAACGCCGAGCTGAGTTGATAAGGCGCGCAACCCTCAACAAAAACAGGCCGGATTATCAATCCGGCCTGTTTTTTTGAATATCAGCCAAACATGGTATTCATTGGCCGCAATGGGATTTGGCTGAGAGAGGGCTCAGGATTTGGCGCTCTGAGTCTCGAAGCTTAAGGGGAGCAGGGCGAGCAAGAGACCGGCACCCGAGCCAATTAGATGGGATTCTATGTGGACCCGTGCACCGATCAGCGCAGCCACCGGACTCTCACCTGCGCTGTAAAAGTCCAGCCCAAGCTTGATGGCCACCCCCAGCAGCATCAGCCAGCCAGAATGACGGCGATGACGGATGTCCTGCACCGCGCCCCACACGAACAGGCCGTGCAAGGCACCGGACAGCCCCATGTACCACTGAGTCTGTGGGCACCACCACCAGATGCCCAGACCGACCGCGCTGCACAGCAGCAACAGCAGCACCGGCAGGCGCCAGCCAGTCAGATATTCGCGAAACAGGCTGTAGAGCACGGCCAGGCCACTCAGGTTGAGCAGCAGGTGCCATCCATTGGTGTGGGCCAGATTGCCTGTTATGATGCGCCACCCTTCGCCTTGGGCGATCAGCGGGCGATCGAAGGAGATTAGGTGATTTGGCACGGTGATGAAGAGCAAGGCAGTGACGAGCGAAAACGTGATGACCCAGAGCAAACCCGATTTTTCTGACAGCATGAAACAGCCCAACGACAAAGAGAGCCGCTACTGTACACGTTGCACCCGAGCCCTCAAAGCCTGTCTGTGTGATTCTATTCGGCGGGTCTCCCATCTTGCCCCGCTGCATATCCTGCAGCACCCAAGCGAAGTCGCGCACCCCAAGGGGACGGCCGTCCTGCTGGCCGAGTCCCTGACGCAGGCCAGCCTCCATGTGGGGGAGAACTTCGCCGAGGCCCACTGGCTCAATGTTCTGCTCGGGGATCCCAAGGTGCAATGCTACCTGCTGTGGCCAGATGAGCACGCCTTGAGCCTTGCCGAGGTGCACGAGCGTACCCGCTTGGCCGGCGAGCCCCATCAGGTGCACTTTATTCTGCTCGATGGCACTTGGCGCAAGGCGTATCGCATGTTGCACAGCAACCCCGCCCTGCTGCGGCTGCCGAGGATCAAGCTCGGCGCCATCCCGGGCCAATATTCCATGCGCAAGAAGCCGTTTCCCGAGGCGCTGTCGACCCTGGAGGCAGGCTACCATCTGTTATCCCAGTGGGAGGGCGATGGAGATCGCTTCGCCCCGCTGATGCAGCTTTTTACCCATTTGAACCAGCAGTGGCATGACTTTGCCCAAGGTCGCCGCGCTTGAATCGACATACAGGAGTGATAAACGTGAAAAAAGCCGTCGTGGTTTTCAGTGGTGGTCAAGACAGCACCACCTGCCTGGTGCAGGCACTGGCGCAGTATGACGAAGTACACGCCATCACCTTCGATTACGGTCAGCGTCATCGGGAAGAGATAGACACCGCGCGTCGCCTAGCCAAATCATTTGGCATTGCCGCCCACAAGGTGATGGATGTGACTATGCTGGGGGAGCTGGCGGTCTCGGCCCTGACCCGCGACGAGATCCTGGTCAGCGGTGAGCTGCAGGACAACGGTCTGCCCAACACCTTCGTGCCGGGTCGCAACATCCTGTTCCTGACCCTGGCCTCCATCTACGCCTATCAGGTCGGTGCCGAGACGGTGATCACCGGGGTATGCGAGACCGACTTCTCCGGCTACCCGGATTGCCGCGACGAGTTTGTGAAAGCCCTCAATCAGGCGGTTGCTTTGGGGCTGGATCGCGGCATCCGCTTCGAGACGCCGCTGATGTGGCTGGACAAGGCCGAGACCTGGGCACTGGCGGATCACTATGGTCAGCTCGACACCGTGCGCCAGCAGACGCTCACTTGCTATAACGGCATCCAGGGCGATGGCTGCGGTACTTGCCCCGCCTGCGAGCTGCGCAGTCGCGGCCTGAACCACTACCTGGCCGACCGGGTTGGTGTCATGGCTCGGCTGCACGAGAAAACCGGGCTGGGTGAGAAAAGCGGATCGTGATCCTGCGTCTTCTCCCTGTTTGGGGTATAATCCGCGCCTTTTGCAACAAGTCGTGACCAGCATGCACTACCCAATCAACGAGATCTTCCAGACCATCCAGGGGGAGGGCGTCTTCACCGGCGTGCCCGCCATCTTCGTTCGCCTGCAGGGCTGCCCTGTGGGCTGCCCCTGGTGCGACACTCGCCATACCTGGGTGGTGGATCCCGCGCGTGAGGTAGCGCCTCGTGAGGTGCTGGACAGCTCCAACGAATCCGATGGCTGGAGCAAGATGAGCAAGGATGACATCCTGGCCAGCTTCGAGACTCTGGGCTACAAGGCGCGCCACGTGGTGCTGACCGGCGGTGAGCCCTGTCTCTATGATCTGTCCGAGCTCTCGGCGGCCTTGCTGGCCGCGGGCTATCAGGTGCAGATCGAAACCAGCGGCACTAGTGAAATCAAGACTCACGACAGCACCTGGGTCACCGTCTCCCCCAAGATTGGGATGAAGGGCGGCATGCCGGTGCTGGTGTCGGCGCTGGAGCGCGCCAACGAGATCAAGCACCCGGTGGCCACCGAGCGTCATATTGAGGAGCTCGATGCGCTGCTGGCGACGGCCAGCTTGCGCAGCGACGTGGTCATTGCGCTGCAGCCAATCAGCCAGAAGCCGCGGGCCACCGAGCTCGCCATGGCGACCTGTATCGCCCGCAATTGGCGGCTCTCCATCCAGACCCATAAATACCTGAATATCGATTAATATGGATAATTTATCCGATGAGCGGGTATTACTTACCCTGGCCAGCAAGATGCCTTACGGTAAATATCAGGGGCGGCGCATCATCGATATTCCAGAGCCCTATCTGGTGTGGATGGCGCGAACCGGTTTTCCGGCAGGGGCACTCGGTCAGTCATTGGCGTTGGCGTATGAGATAAAACTCAATGGGCTGGAGTCCATGATTATTCCCATCATTAACAGGATGTCAGTATGAGAATATATACCCGGCAAGGCGACAAGGGACTCACCCGTTTGGCAGATGGTGCCCAGCTTGCCAAAGATGATATGCGGGTCGAGACCTATGGCGCCGTGGATGAATTGAATTCCCAGATAGGTCTGCTTATTGCCGAAATACCCGAGCAGGAAGCCGGTTTATTGGCCGAGCTGATACAGTTGCAGCAGGAGTTGTTTGACTTGGGGGGGGAGCTGGCATTTTCCAGCGCCGCCCAAAATGCGGCCCTGTGGCAAGTCAATGAAGGCTGGACGGCGCGACTCGAACAACAAATAGATACCTATAGCGCCCAGTTGCCGGTATTGCGCAATTTCATTTTGCCGAGCGGATCCCGGGCAGCGGCGCAGGCCCATGTGGTGCGTACCCTGACTCGCCGCTGTGAGCGCCTGCTGCTGGGGTTGAGCCGTATCGAGCAGGTCAATCCGGCTATCCTGCCTTATTTGAACCGGCTGAGTGACTGGTTCTTCACGGTGGCCAGGTACCTGCTGGCCTGCACCCATACCCCTGAGGTACTCTGGGTCAAGGCCGCCGATCGGGGCTAAGTGCCCAGCCGGGTTGCGCCGTAATTTGCGGCAATAAAAA
>NZ_CDCA01000037.1:0-36533 GCF_000820185.1 Aeromonas tecta | reverse complement strand
TTTTTATTGCCGCAAATTACATGAAGTCAGATGGCAAATGATTCCACGGATTTACCTTCGGCGACGGCCTTGGCAATGGTGGAGGGCATGCGGCCCTGACCGGTCCAGGTTTTTTCCACGCCGTTGTCATCGAGGTAGCGATATTTGGCGGGGCGGGGGGCACGCTTGCCTTTACCGGCCTTGGGAGCATCGACGGCGACTGTGCCCACCAATTCCGCAGGATCGATCCCGGCGGCTTTCAGCATTTCGGCATATTCGGCAATTTTCTTCTGATGCTCTTCACGGGCTTGACGCTCGGCGGATTCATCCTGTTGGCGTTCGGTGACGATGGCGGTGAGTTTTTCCAGGCCTTCTTCCAATTGCTCCAGGGTCAATTCACGGCAGGCTGCCCGCAGGCTACGGATATTCAGCAGTACTTTCAGAAATTCGTTCATATTGGCTACCACGCGAGCAGAGATATTCAGGGAATGGATTGTCTTTTCGCTAATTTATAGGCGGCTTCGGCATCAAGTCAAGCATACTGAATTAATTAATTCGACATATAAATTAAGCCCGCCGCTATTTACCGGGGACAGCGTCATCCTATATTGGGAGGGCACATTTCCATATGGGCTCCAGATAGATGAAAATGTCGACTAATTTCATTTAGTCGCACCATTTGACTACCTTTATGCGAAATATCACCACACTTACGTTGAAATTTAATCAAAAAACTTGCTATCACGTGGTGCCTCGATAAAATGTGCCTCGAATACCTTTAAGTAGAGGCGCGCTGCCTATGAGTAACCGAGCGGAGGGTGATGCCTGCGATGCTCGAGGAAAGGAGTCGGCGCCGAAGTGACCAGGCCATCATACCGGGTTGCTGGTTCTGCATCGAACAGGTGCAGGACTGCCATAGTCATCCACTATGGAGCGCTACCTGAAGGGGCTGAGGAGTATTACCTCCCCATGGGTTTTGTTTCTTTATCCTCTCGGTAGATCTCCACCTGTTGTCTTTAGGTGCAAAGAGATCATGGAAATCGTTCATTACGCCGACTCCGGTTGGTCAGTTATCCCCCCTTTATTGGCCGTCGCCCTGGCGATCATCACCCGCCGCGTCCTGGTGTCGCTCGGGGTGGGCATCGTTGCCGGCAGCCTGCTGCTCAACCAGTTTTCCCCCCTCGATTCCCTGCATTACATGCTGGGTACCGTGCTCAAGATCTTCTGGGTAGACGGGGCAGTGAATCGCGATAACGTCAACATGATCCTGTTCATGTTGCTGCTGGGCGGTCTCATCAGCCTGATGAGCGTCTCCGGTGCCACTCGTGCCTTCGCCGAATGGGCCGCCAAGCGTGCCAAGACCCGCAAGGGCGCCAAGGCCCTGACCGGCATGATGGTGTTTGCCTTCTTCATCGATGACTTCTTCCACAGCCTGTCGGTTGGCGCCATCTGCCGTCCGGTCACCGATCGCTTCCAGATCTCCCGCGCCAAGCTGGCCTATCTGCTGGACTCCACCGCCGCGCCGGTCTGCGTGCTGATGCCCATCTCCTCCTGGGGCGCCTATATCATCGCCCTGGTGGGGGGCATCATGGCGGCTCACGGCCTGACCGACCAGAGCCCCATCTCCGCCTTTGTCGAGATGATCCCGATGAACCTCTACGCCGTGTTCACCCTGATCATGGTGCTGGTGGTGATCGCGTTCCAGCTCGACATCGGCTCCATGCGTCAGCACGAGCAGTGGGCGCTGGAAGGCAAACTGTGGGATGAGTCCAAGGGCCGCCCCATCGGGCTGGACATGGAGTCCCCGGAGGAGAGCAACGGTGGCATGATCGACATGGTGCTGCCGATCCTGACCCTGACCCTGGCGACCGTCTACTTCATGATTGACTCCGGCGCCGCCGTGCTGGAAGGCAAAGGCCTGCCGTTCAGCGTGCTCGGATCCTTCGAGAACACCAATGTCGGCTCCTCCCTGGTCTACGGCGCCCTGTGCAGCCTGGTGGTCTCCATCGGTCTGGCCATGCGCCTTAAGCTGGGTGCCAAGAACTGGATGAAGGCCGCCCCGCAAGGGATCATGGCCATGCTGCCGGCCATCAACATCCTGCTGTTCGCCTGGACCATTGGTGCCGTGGTGCGTGACGTGGAGACCGGCAAGTACCTGGCCTCCATGGCCAACGGCAACCTGCCCATCGAAGTGCTGCCGGCGGTGGTGTTCATCCTCTCCTGCGCCATGGCCTTTGCCACTGGCACCAGCTGGGGCACCTTCGGCATCATGCTGCCGCTGGCCGGTGACATGGCCGCCGCCAGCGACATCAGCCTGATGCTGCCGATGCTGGCCGCGGTGCTGGCGGGTTCGGTGTTTGGCGATCACAGCTCGCCCATCTCCAGTACCAGTATCCTCTCGGCCACCGGTGCCGGTTGCCATCACATCGATCACGTGATGACCCAGCTGCCCTATGCGCTGGCCATCGCCTTCGGTGCCGCGCTCGGTTATCTGGTGATGGGGCTGATGCACTCGGTGCTGGCCGGTTTCACCGTCAGCGGACTCTGGTTCATCATCTTCTCCAGCTACCATCTGCGCAAGGCGCGTCTCCAACGAGACCTGGTTGTCGCATAAATTAAACAAGGGGCCCACGGGCCCCTTGGTTTTGGCGGGGGCTTTGGTTAGCATGCGCCCCATAAATTCAGTTTCGGAACAGCATCATGGCTTCACTGCACTATAAATTCGCCACCATGAACTCGGGCAAGTCGACTCAGCTCATCCAGGCGCACTTCAATTACCTCGAGCGCGGCATGTACCCGTTGGCCATGACGCCGGTCATCGACGATCGTTTCGGGGCCGGGGTGATCAGCGCCAGGGTAGGGCTGGAGCTGAAGGTGGAGGTGTTCAGTGACAACTGCGATCTGTTCGAGATGGTGCAGGCGCGCCACGGCGAGAAGAAGATCGATGTGTTCATCGTCGACGAGGCCCAGTTCCTGACCCGCGAGCAGGTCTACCAGCTGGCCCGCATCGTCGATGAACTCAAGATCCCGGTCATCGCCTACGGCCTCAAGACCGATTTTCGCGGCGAGCTGTTCCCGGGCTCCTACCATCTGCTCTGTCTCGCGGACAAGTTCGAGGAGCTCAAAAGCATCTGCTGGTGTGGCAACAAGGCGCACATGAACTCCCGGGTGAATGAAGCGGGGCAGGTGATGCGTGACGGCGAGCAGGTTGAGATAGGCGGCAACGATCGCTATGTGTCTCTCTGTCGCAAACACTACCTGGATGGCCGGGCCTTCAAGTAAGCGAACATATAAATAAAAAGGGCGCCGACAAGGCGCCCTTTTTATTGTGAGAAATTCCATCCAATCCGGCTTAGTCCAGTTCGATATCCACCGGCGCTATGATGGGGTCGGCCACCGGCAGGCGGTGGAACAGCTGGCGAAAATGCTGCTGCACCCGGCCGATGTCGATGAGTGACATGCCGGAGGCGAAGCCGAACCAGACGTAGAGGCCGGTGAGATCCCGAAACATGGGGGGCAGGTAGCGGGGGGCATCGATGAGCCCCTCCAGGTAGTGCTGGTAGAGCACAGGTATGTCGTCCAGGGTCACCTTGCCGACGAACAGCATGGGCAGGATCTCCGGCACCCCCTCCAGCACGGCGCTGCGGATGAAGTTGACCGTCTCCACATAGCCCTTCACGTAGGAGAGATCCTTGGTGAAGCAGGCGCCTCCCTCGACCATGCCGCCACGAAACACCCGTTGGGTTATCTTGTAGGCGTCGTGCTCGCTGGCGCCTTTCTCGACAAAGTGGCGGAACACCTCGATAAAGTCGGCGCCGCGCTCCGCCATGTCGATGGCCATCACCCGATCCGAGATGCGCTTGGCCCTGTCCGGGAAGGAGCTGAAGGTGAGCGTCTCGATAAGCACCGCCAGCCCCTCCTGACAGGCGGTGATGCGCGGTGAACCCGCGCCCAGCCAGGTGGCGTAGGATTGCTGGCGACCGTTCAAGGTGGTGCCCACGTGTACCCAGCCTTCGTGCACCTCCAGCACCTGCAGGTCCAGCTCCGAGAAGCGGGCGTGGGAGCTCAGCTTGATGTAATCACCACCGGCGGCGGCATCCGAGACGATGCCATCGCTCAGCTTGACCTGGATGGCGCCATCCTCGAAGTAGCTCGACAGCTTGCCCTGCAGCTTGGCCACCGCCGCTTCCCCTTCAAATTCCTTGGGATAGGGGCGAACAAGGTGACGGGCACCGGGCAGGGAGAAGATATCGCACAGGCGCGCTCCCAATTCTTTCAAGGTCTTGCGATCCCCGCGCAGGTGATCGCTGGCCGAGCCGTAGAGGATCTGGCTGTAGCGCTGAAACTCGGGCTGTCCGCGTTGGCGCAACATCTCGATGACCACCATGTACTGATCCACCGTCTCTTGCAGGATCCGCCCCAGATCGTCCTGGGGGCCGAGCCGCCGTCTGATCCTGTCCCTGAGCTCTTTGAGCTCCAGGTATTTGTTGCGCGGATCGAAGTCCAGGGGGAGGGACTGGTAGAAGTTCGCGTCGATGGCGGGCAGTTCTCGTCCCCCTTTGGCCAAAAACTCGGTCTGCAGATGGCGGGGCCACTTGATGGCATCCAGGATACGAATGGGCTTTTGCAGGGCAAGCAATTCATCCGAGAGGGATTTGAGGTGCAGGCGATATTTTTCTTGGATGGTCATCGGGCCCCCTGTGGGGCGAGTGTTAGGCGAGAATGGCTGAGTATATGCATAGCGCTTGCCAAAAAGAAGCGAGAC
This sequence comes from Aeromonas tecta, assembly GCF_000820185.1. Classification (GTDB taxonomy): domain Bacteria; phylum Pseudomonadota; class Gammaproteobacteria; order Enterobacterales; family Aeromonadaceae; genus Aeromonas; species Aeromonas tecta. The sequence goes on along the minus strand of NZ_CDCA01000037.1, from coordinate 31,789 downwards.
GCCGGCTTATCCGGCCTGCGCGCTTTTGGTTACCGGAAAATTGGTTTAGACTGCGCCCCTTGATCCTTATTGTGTTCGTGAAAATGATGAATATCCCCAGCTCTGAAATGATAATGCGTTGGCTGCAACAGGCTCGGATCGAGCACTATGTTTGCGATCAGTGCCACGGCATCCACATGGTCTCCCTGCAGTCGGTCGACAGCATTCAGGAGAGCCGGATCTTTGTCGAAGAAGAAGGGCTGCTGTTTTCATCCGAGCTGGAGGTGCGCCCCTCATCGCTGCTGCCGCTGATGGCCGAGCTGGGTCGCCTCAACATGCAATACCCGTCTCTCAAGGTGTTCCTCGACATCATCGACGACAACCTGCCACGCCTCATCGTCGGTCACACCGTCTTCACCAAGGCCGGGCTCACCGTGGAGCAGTTCTTGCTGTTCGTCGAGAGCACCACGGCGGCGACTCACGAAGTTATCTCCGAATGCGAGCGACTGGGCTTCCTCAACCTGCCGGAAATTCAGGTTGCACCGGAGTCTGTGCATTAATCTGCGCGTTAAATGTACGAACGGTTCGCCTTGGCCAAAAAGCCGTTGACGGCGGCGGACCTTTCCCCTAAATTACGCCCCGTTCCGGCGCGTTAGCGCAGCGAACCCGTGTTGGCTGAACACGTTAAACCACAGACCAAAATTTGGTGATGTGTCCAAGTGGCTGCCAGCCGATGAAATCGGCAAGAAAGCACGCAACGCGTGCTCCGCAAGCCACAGGCAGGTAACTAAAACAAATTGGTGAGGTGTCCGAGTGGCTGAAGGAGCACGCCTGGAAAGTGTGTATACGGCAACGTATCGAGGGTTCGAATCCCTCCCTCACCGCCAAATATAACCCGTTGAATTTCAACGGGTTTTTTTCATTTCTAGACTTGCGTGATTTTTTTCCTGGATCAACTGGGTGGAACAATCATGTACCTGAACAAAAATGCCTCCGGCACCTACTACACTCGTCTCCCGCTGCCTAAGTCATTACGTGACCGTGGCTTGCCCTTCGCTATCCGTACTTCCCTTTGCACCAAAAATCGCCAGCTCGCTGTAGATCGCAACCTAGCAGTGGCAGCTCGAACTCGCGCACTTATCGCGGCTACCCCTGCCGATACTGAATTGCCAGAATGAGTGTGGCCGTGGAAACTTCGCCGCCAGAAGGGAGCCCAAACGGGCTCCCTTATCTATTACCCTCTCGCTGTGGCAGAGGGTCGGGGTGAGGGGAATATCTACATTCTCTGCCAACCAAACTGTCGACTAAAGGCAGTAATTTCTCACTAATCGGTTGAACCAGCTCAGATTTTTATCAACTCCCTCTTCCCATGTCTCGATCTGCTCCCTTAAGATAGCCAAACGACAATCCATCTCTCGGGGGAGCGTCATGGCAGCGATTATTGACACAGCAAAGGTTAACAGCATCGGGCCGGGGGCTGAAACCCAGGGGCGGTAGCCTTGCCTGAAGAGACTGGCAAGCGAGCTCCTCGCACACGGCTCCTCAAAATGGGGGCCCATTTTCTGGTTGCAAATCAGCAGCACATAACCAGACAGTACTGGACGTGGGCAGCATGGATGTACAACAGAAATGACACGCCCACATCAAACAGCATAGCGTTTACCCAAGCGGGCTGATCACACCGGCAAAACCCTGGCCCAGCACATGCGTATAGATCTGCGTCGTGCGTACATTGGTGTGCCCCAGCAGCGTCTGCACGGTCCGGTTATCACTGCCACGGCTCAGCAGCTCGGTGGCAAAACTGTGGCGAAAAGTATGGCAACTGGCTGGTGTGTGCAGGTTGGATTGCCTGACGGCATGTCTGACCGCTTTCTGTATGGTACTGACGTGAATGTGATGGCGAACAATCTGTCCGCCCTCATCCATACAAAGCGCTGTTGATGGGAACAGCCATTGCCACTCGAAGGAACGTCCGGCATTGGGGTACTTGCGTCGTAACGCAAACGGCAGGCTGACGGGGGGATGATAAAAGCTGTCCTGCTGTTTCCAGGCGTTAAACATGCGCTCTCTGCGCTCCAGTAGTGGTGCGATCAAGGGGGCTGGTAAGAGCGTTGTACGATCTTTGGCTCCTTTACCGTCATGGATAGTGATGATTTGCTTGTCGAAATCCACATCCTTGATACGTAAACGTGCAGCCTCCACGACACGCAAGCCGGCGCCGTACATCAGCGACGCCAGCAATTGATATGGTTGACCTAGCTGTGCGATCAGCGCAGTTGCCTCTTCGTGAGTCAGCACACATGGGATCCGAGCCGAGGGTTTCGCGCACACAATCTCGCCGATCTGACCAAGGGGTTGTCGCAACACCTTGGCATACAGGAAAACCAGTGCATTGAGTGCCAGATTCTGAGTTGCGGCGGCGACCTTTCGTTCGGCGGCAAGCCAGGTGAGATAGGCATTGACCTCAACAGTGCCGAGTTCCTGCGGGTGTCACAGTTAATGAAAACGTATGAAATTGTGGATCCAGTACCAGTAGGACTTTTCAGTACGGATGCTGTAGTGATGTAAACGCATCACTGTCCTGACCTGTTCATGCAGGCGGGGCTTGCTGGCGCCTTCCATGGCTGACCCCTATGCTGTTTTTATATACAGAGGTAATGATAGAGCAAAAAGGGGAGGTCAAGCGAATACGCTCAAGTATCAAAGGAAGACTGGTAATATTTTGATTTAATTCGATTTTTTCGTGGCGGCTATCAGGGCAGAGCTGAGTTATACGGAAGGCTCTGTTAACGGATTAGTACCGCTTTCTATCTAATCACTGTTATGTGTAAAAGGAGTTCTACCAATTGGAAACTACAAATATAAACAAAGTATTTGAACTAGCAATTCAGACTATGGTAAAGGCAACGCCAATGATTGGGCCTGTTGCAGGAATATTAATTGATTCAGCACGTAATGCTGAGGCTGCTTCAGAATCTGGAGAATTGGCTAAGTTATCCGAAGAAGCCAAGAAACAAGAAATTTCTTTGCAAATGGCAAAAATGCAAGCGCAAGTTGCACAAGAGTTAGCAATAGCACATCGAATAGAAAACGCTGAAGAAGTAGAAATTGAAGAATATTATGAAGGTGAAGGCAGTGCTGGACTTCAAGGTTCTACAAATGGTGCTTCGGCCAACTTTTCGTTGGGTGGCCAAGGTAGAAAAGTAGTAAAGCGTGTTTATCGTTTTACAGGAAGAAATCAAAACACATAACAAGGCGCTCCAGCACCGCACACTTCGTGTGCTCGACAGTTTGTAAGTCGCCGTTTTGTGGTTTTGCTTCGCAAAAATAATCTACAAAAAGTCAACTTACAAACTGCGGCTGAGCTTAGCGTTATGGCCTAAATTCGCACTAAGGAAAATTTATGAGCAGCAGAGAGAGCCTTTGCATCGAGTTAGACAAAATAATTACTAAAATAAAAAAATCAGAAAACGAAGAATTTTCAATCTTTGGGCTTCTAACATATACCAAAGAGTTTCTAAGAACTCACGTTGGAGATGGTAATGAATTTTATTGGGAAGTTTCCACGTTAAAGCCAGAGGAAAACCAAGACAATGCACGGAAAATTCTTGAAAATTTATTGAAAAGATTGAAAGAATATATTGAGGCTGGTTTTTTGCTGGAGTCAACACCTATAGCGCAAGCTAATTTAGAGATTACATCAAGCTTTCTTTCACAAAGTAATGATCTTCTTAATGATCCGAAAGTTCACCCTGCTGCAAGTTGCAAGTTGCAAGTTGCAAGTTGCAAGTTGCAAGTTGCAAGTTGCATGTTGATTGGTGCAACTCTTGAACAATTTCTAATCTCTATGTTAGAGAAAAATAACATTACCGTAAATGATAAAAAAATTGGTATGCAGCAATTTGCTAACCAGCTAAAGAATAAAAATGTACTCAACAAACAAGACGTAAAAGATATTACCTCTTGGGCTGGGCTTCGAAATGAAGCTGCTCATGGAGAATGGGATCAGGTAAATGATAAAAATCGTATTCGTATCATGCTTGAGGGTGTGAATTTATTTATTAGAAAGTACGGAGAACAGAGTGTTAAGTAGATTTTGCGGCCATAACAAATCGCTCAAGCATCAGTCGATACGCTCCTTGGACAGTTTTTAAGTCGCAGTTTTGTGGTTTTGCTGCGCGAAACTGTTCCACAAAACCACAACTTAAAAACTGCCGCTTAACTCGGCGTTAGCCAAAACGTGAGAAATCCATGACCTATTTAGAGCTGGAAGCATCCGATCTATACTTTGAAGCGACCCGATTTCATTTTCACACGGAAAAAGTAAGTTGGTCTCATTATCTGGCCAGAATGGCTGCACTCAAGAATATGTGTGAACCGAGCGATCCGATTCATCGCACTGCTACTCGCATACTTCGAGTTGAAGAATGGGATTTCAATGAGGAATGGCCGACTACAGGGGAAGACTTTGATGTACAGGTTAGTACTGCGGAGACAAATATTGACGATCAACCCAAACTTGGGATCAGAAGAAACAAGAAAGGCTATATTGAATTCCTCTCGCGAAAGAAAGGCCTAAAAGACTGGGTTTTTCATCAATATGATGCTGACTTTCATCCGTCCATTCCTCATGGTCACTTTCAAGGAAAGTCCCAGCCAAAGCTTGATTCCTACCTCGGCTGGGTATATCAAGGGTCGAAACAAGTAAACAGATTAAGTCGACAGCTAATAATAGATCTATGGAATGATGAAGAATTTAGGCAGTTCGCGTACACATCAGTTAGTTGGTACAAGGACGAATATCGCAGCTATAACTGGCGAGTTAGTAACCCTCTTTTACTACCGAGACGCCGCTGATGGCTAACTAGGCGTTCAACGCGGACAGTTTGCAGCGGAGCATTCTGCTCCGCAAAATTTTACGCCCCGCTGCAAAGCACTCCGCCGGCAGGCCGGCTCCGTTCTGTCGGTTAACTTGGCGTTAGCTTATGAATGAAAACGAACGTTGGAACTATTTAGTGTCTTTGGATGAAAACCTTTTAAAGGGCGGTATCATTTTTCTGAATGGTGTAGTTTTATTATTCTGGAAACTGATACTGCATTTACATCTGGCGCAAATTTAGCAGCTATTCTGACGGCAGTTTCTGGTATTGAAACATATTTACGGTCGGAATATTCTCCTAATGAGCGGATTGCACTATTTGAGCTTATAAACGCATCACCCATTAATGCTCTTTTAAAAGAAGAGCTTCATACATTACGTAAGTATAGAAATAAATGGGTTCACGTTAACGTTCCATGGAATGACTAGCACCTTATTGAGCGCCTAAAAGAAACTGAAAAGGAGTTGGAAAAAATGGCACTTTTTGCAGCAACATTGTTTCGAAAAATTATTTATGAAAATCAATGGGTGTAAAGAGTTAACAAAATGTATAAACCCGTGCACTACGTGCACTGGACAGTTTTTAAGTCGCGGCTTTGTGGGTTACTTTTGCGCAGCAAAACCACAAAGCCGCGACTTAAAAACTGCCGTTGTACACGGCGTTATATTTTCTTAGGGGACACAATGCCAATTTGGAAATGGGTAGATGAAAACAGTGACCAAATAGGAATTTTTTTAGCAATAATTCCTGTTGTCTGGGCTTCTATACAATATCTATGGTCCAAACGCACTGAACTAAAGCATCGGCAATTTGAAACATATCACTCTCTGATAAAGTCGTTGGTTCAAAGAGAAGATAAAGATCAGCCCATGATGTTAGACAGGCAGATTGCAATAATTTTTGAGCTAAGAAATTTCAAAGAATACTATCCAGTATCACTTAGAATAATGAAAGGACTTAAGGAGTCATGGAAAGAATATGGCCCCGTGGAGAAAAGGAATTGTTTGCATGAGGAGCTTGATCTTGCTATTGAATATATATCAAAAAAAATCTAAAAAGGCGCTTCAGCAACGTGCGATTCGCGCACTCGACAATTTGTAATTTACTTGTTTGTGGTTTTGCTGCGCAAAAGTAATCCACAAAGCCACAAATTAAAAAATGCCATTGAGCACGGCGTTACCGTAAAATAGGAGTTCACGGGGACGTGAATCGACTTGTCATTCAGAGGAAACGACAACATTATTCAGATAGTCAGATAGTCAGATAGTCAGATAGTCAGATAGTCAGATAGTCAGATAGTCAGATAGTCAGAAAGTATGCTCATGTTCTTGATATTCAGAGTTCCTCTTTATAAAGGACGTAGAAAACTCATGGCAATAGCTTTAGTCAATTACGCTGTTTTTATGGTCGACAAAAATATTATAAGTTATTGAAAAAAGGTTACGTGTGTTGACATGCGAGAGTGAGGTTCGAATTCCGTCCTCACCGCCAAATAAAACAAAAGGGCCTGTCGAAAGACAGGCCCTTTTGTTTTATCCGATGATTGTCGGCTCGGAACCCTGGTTCGACAGGAGGGCAGGATAACCCTTCTGGGCAGCCACAGGCTGCCGTGGGGGGCGAGCGCAAGGGGCAGATTGGCCGCTCCGTTATCTCTTCAGCCTGGCGATATAGGGAATATTTCTGTACTTGTGCTCCCAAGGCAGTCCGTAGCCCACCAGCAACTCATCGGTTGCCATCTCATAGGCATAAAACTGCTCAGCCGGAATATCGACGCGGCCCGGTTTTACAAACAGGGTCGCGATAGAGAGTGAGGCCGGGGAATAGGCGCTGTGCAAATGCGCCACAATTCGCTTCATGGTGCCGCCGGATTCGATGGCATCGTCCATCAGGATGACGTCTCTGCCCTGGATGCCGATATTGTCGTGAAAGACGATGCTGGAATCGTTATGGCGCTCACCCGGGGTGTGGGGGCAGGAGATATAATCCATGACGATATCAAACTCGAGCCGCCTGACCAGATCCGCCGTGAACAGCATGCCCCCCGGTACCACGGTTATCACCACCGCCTCCTTGAATCGCTCGTTGAGTCGCTTGGCGATCACCTCGACCCCCAGCTCTATATCCTGCTTATGCAGTACCACTTCGCCGAAAATAGGGTTTCTCATCGTTCCTCCAGACAAATTGATGGCATCAGTTCAGGCGGCGGACGCCAGCCGCACTCGCTTGCTGAGCAGCAAGGCCAGCGTTACCAGCAAGACGACGCCGTAGAGCGCAGCCGGCAATCCTGATAGTTCGGCGCCAAAGCCGACGATGGCGGGGCCTGAGAGCACGCCGATATAACCCAGGCTGGACACCGCCGTGATGGTCAGGGGGCCAGGCATGACCTGCTGTCTGCCCGCGGCCGAGAACATGATGGGCACTATGTTCGAGCAGCCCACTCCGATGAGCGCATAGCCCAGCAGTGCGGTTTGCCAATAGGGCAGTGACAGGCTGATAAGAAAGCCGCTGATGGCGATGAGTGACCCCAGGGTGACCACGGCTCTGGCTCCCAGGCGGGCGAGGATGGCGTCTCCCAACAGGCGCCCCAGGGTCATCGCAATGGAGAAGCACACTATGCCCATGCCGGCGGCGCTGGCAGGGATGGCGCGGTACTCATTTAAAAAGATGCCACTCCAGTCCAGCACTGTGCCTTCGGCCAGGAAGAAGACGAAGCAGACGATGCCGATGATAAAGACCGGGCCTCTTGGCATGGCAAAGTAGGGGCCGCGTTGAGAGACGACTTGGGTGCTGTATCCCGGGGTGCTCAAGATCAGCAGCGCCATGATCAAGGATGAGGTGATCCCGGTTGCTGCGAGGGGGGTGATGCCTGCGGTCAATAGCAGGGTCAGGACGAAGGCCCCCATCATGCCGCCCAGGCTGTAGAAGCCATGAAAGCCGGACATGAGCGGCTTGTTGGCCTCCTTTTCCACGGCGATGGCCTGAATGTTCATGGTACAGCCCGTGGTCCCGATGCTGATGCCATAGAGCACCAGGGTGATGGCCAATACCGAGGGGGAGGTGGCCAGGATCAGCAGTGGCAACAGCAGGGCGATAGCAGAAACAGCGCCTATCAGCACCTTTTTACAGCCAAATCGACTGGTACAGATACCGGAGACAGGCATGCCGATCAGGGCGCCGCCTCCCAGGCAGAGCAGCATCAATCCCATGGCGCCGTCGCTGAGCTGCACATTGAGCTTGATGAAGGGGATGCTCGATGCCCAGGCGGCGGTGGCAAACCCCGAGCAGAAGAAGGTGGCTCTCGTGGCCAGCCTGTCGATGTGCGGCAGCTTCATGGCCAGTGCGGACAGCATGGTGACTCCTGAATAACTTACTAAACAAAGGGATACGCCCATTCACCGGGATGGGCGGCGAATGCGGCGAGCATCAAGATGACACAAGTGAACAAAAATGAACATTAAATTTCAATGTGGTGTTTGTTTGTGTTCATTTCATGGTGATGATATAGTGGTCACGATGGTGATGAAAATAAAGGTAAGGTCATGATTAAGCTGATTATTACTGACATGGACGGGACCTTTCTCAACAGCCGGGGGGACTACAACCGGGCGCTTTTCTCCGAGGTCGTCAGTGCCATGAAGCAGCAAGGGGTGCATTTTGCGCCCTGCACCGGCAAGCAGGTGGACAGGGTCGAGGAGCTGCTGGGGGAGGAGAGTGCGAACTTCTGGATCCTGGGCGACAGCGCGACTCGCATCAAGCATCGGGGTCGCTATGTCTATCAGTCGCTGTTACCAAACAGCCTGGGGCTGGCCATCATAGCGCAGCTTGCGCGGGTGCCAGGCTCGCATATCACCATCGCCTGCACCCCCGAGTTCGCCTTCATCAGAGAGGATATCGAACCCCACCTGAAAGAGTTGGTGCGCCGCTCCTACAGCAAGGTCAAAACCGTCAGTGATTTTAACGAGATCAGCGCCGATTTCGTGAAGATCACCGTCTATGACGAGCAGGGTCGCTGCCCGGATATAAGAGGCGAGCTCGATGCCTTCAATGATGATGCCTATATAGTGGTGTCCGAGAAGAACTGGATCGATATCGCCAATGCGGGGGTGCACAAGGGCACGACGGTGGCCAGGCTGCAGGCGCTGGTCGGGGCTGGCAAGCATGAAACCCTGGTATTTGGGGATGGGCTCAACGATGTCGAGCTGATGGGCTGCGCCGATCTCAGCTTCGCGATGCGAAATGGCTGCGATGAGACCAAGGCGGCGGCCAATTTCATCACCCGCTCCAATGACGAAGACGCCGTCATGCACACCATATTGCAACTGCTCGCCCTGCAACGTCATGGCTAGCACCACCACCTGAAGGCACAGAGTGACCTATGGAAAAGTATTCACTGGAAGAGCGGCAGCTGTTGATCCTGGATCTGCTGGCATCACACCACAAGGTGATGGCGGCCGATCTGGCGCCACAGCTCGGCACCACAGAGGCGACGATCCGGCGCGACCTGCGTTATCTGGCCGATGAGGGGCAGTGCAAGCGCATCCATGGGGGCGCGATCTCGCTGTCGCCGCAGACCAGTACCCTGACGGAGCGCAGCAAGAACCAGGTCAACGAGAAGCAGGCGCTGGCCCTGGCGGCATTGAAGATAATAAAGAAGGATCAGCTTATCTTCCTCGATGCCAGCAGCACCCACCTGTCCTTGGCTGCCATCTTGCCCGAGCAGCTGGGTCTGACCGTGGTGACCAACAGCCCGGCCATTGCCGTGCGGCTCTTGGAGCGAAAGGGCATCAGGACAGTCCTGATCGGCGGTGAGCTGGATTATATGGTTGGCGGCGCCGTCGATATCACGGCGGCGGAGTCCATCAACAAGTTCCGCTTCGATCTCTGTTTCCTCGGGGTGTGCGCCTGGTCCTCGGATCTGGGGTTCAGTGCCATCCACTATCAGGACAGCGAGTTCAAGCGGCGGGTGGCCTCTCGCTCGGGATCCTTGGCGGTGCTCTGCAATGACGACAAGATAGAATCCTTGGCGTCCTACCCCTTCCTGCAATCCAGTGAGCTGGACTACCTGATCTGCAGCCGGCAGGACGCCGTCCTGATGAGTCATTTCGAGGCATCTGGCTGCACCGTCATCACGGCCGGATAACAGAGGGCCGTGTTGCTGCCATCGAGAGAGGTATAACGAATGGATACGTTCATCCACTGGCGGAACCTTGCGCTCAGGCTCCTTGCGGGAGAAATAGAGAAGTACGCGCACTCCCTGCTGGCCTTGTATGCATGGGACAAGCCTGCTGACCCAGTGGCGGGAGGCGCTCGCCGAGAACCTGATATTGCTGCCCGGCAAGAGACAGGGTGACACCCGCCAAAAGTTAGGCTCCATGCAGAGCCTTAATATCCCTTCTCTCATGGAAGCCCTGGGCAGATACGTGAATAGATTGCCGACCCGATTGTGATAGTTATCACAGTTCGAGCCTTTAGATTTATCCTTCCTCGACCGGTTTGCTCCTTTTGTTACACTGCGTGACATTATCCTGAATAAGGACGCGGCTGCGCTCGGTGAATTACCATGTTTAATAATCAGTTGGTTTCAACATTAAATACCTTCGAGTTTAAAGTGTATAACTATGTGATGAAACATCATCAGACTGTTATCTATATGACGGTCAGGGAGTTGGCCGAAGCCTGTGATGTGTCGACCGCCACCATATTACGCTTCTGCAAGAAGATGAATTGCAGCGGTTACGCGGAATTTAAAGCCTATCTGAAAATGAATGCCGAGAAGCGCGGCGAAATATCCCTGCCGCACGGTGCCAACGAGTTTCTCTCTTTTTTCAAGAGCATCAACAACGACGAATTCGATGCCCTGATCCTGAGCGCCGCCGAGCAGATCGCCGGGGCCGAGCGGGTGATCTTCGTGGGGGCGGGCAGCTCGGGCACGCTGGGGCGCTACGGGGCGCGCTTCTTCTCCAACATCGGCAAGTTCAGCAACCACATCGACGATCCCTACTACCCGGTCAACACCGACATGTACAAGCAGGCGGTGGCAATCGTGCTCTCGGTCTCCGGGGAGACCACCGAGATAGTCAAGCTGGCGAAGCAGTTCCTGTTTCATCACTGCAAGCTCATCACTATTACCAGCGATAATAAATCCACCCTGGCCCAGATGGCGGATTTCAATATTTCATATCATGCGGCGCGGCTGGTGGTCGACAATGAATATGATATTACCACCCAGGTGCCGGTGATATATATTATCGAATCCATTGGTCGCCAGTTGGCAAACAAGATAAGTGCCGAAGTGTCACAGGGTGTGTCTTTTATGTAACAAGTAACACCAGCTGAATTTTGTTATATCGTGACAAGGATGAGTGCTTTCCCTACCATCGATTCACAACATTTGAATTGTTTCGATATTAATTAATAGATGGCAGGGAAGGAACATTATGGCAATTAACTATGCTGACTCGGCGAAACAGATCGTCGAGTTGATTGGTGGTGACGGCAACGTCATCAGCGTCACCCACTGCGCCACCCGGCTGCGGTTTGTCTTAAAAGAGATGGGCAAGGTCGACAAGGAGGTGCTGAAACGGGTGCAGGGGGTCATCACCGTCATCGAGTCCAGCGGTCAGCTGCAGGTGGTGATCGGCAACCATGTCGGGGATGCCTACCGGGAAGTGCAAAAACTGGTGCAGATCGACGAGAACGCTGCGATCGATGCGCCCAAGGTGGGCATGGTGAACCACCTGATGGATATCATCTCCAGTATCTTCGCCCCCTTCCTTTACCCGCTGGCCGCCTGCGGCGTGTTGCAGGGGCTCATCTCCTTCTTCGCCGCCATCGGCTGGATGGATCCCGCCAGCGGCACCTTCCGCATCCTCAACTTCGTCTCCTGGACCGGCTTTACCTTCCTGCCGGTGATGGTCGCCTTCACCGCCGCCAAGAAGTTCAACGTGAACCCCTTCACCGCCGTGATCGCCGCCTGCGCTCTGGTGTCGCCCGATTACATGAACATGCTCACCGCGAACAAAATCATCCTCGCGAACTCCGCGGATCCGGCGGTGCAGGCGCTGATGCAGTCGGCGATGGAGAATCCGGTCATCAACGAGGCCATCGTCAACCTGGTGGGGGTGCCGCTCAACAGCGCGCCACTCAGCTTCTTCGGTCTGCCGGTGCAGTATCTGAGCTACACGGCCTCGGTGATCCCCATCATCCTGATGGTGTGGGCCATGTCCTATGTGCAGCGCTTCTTCGAGCGGATCCTGCCGGTGGTGGTGCGCAACCTGTTTACCCCCATGTTCTGCCTCGCCATCATGGTGCCCCTGACCCTGCTGGCCTTCGGCCCCATCGGCAACCTCATCGGTGGCGCCATCGGTGGCATCTACAACACCCTTTATCACCTGAGCCCGTCCATCGCCGGCTTCGTGGTGGGCGCTGTCTGGACTCCGTTGGTGACGCTCGGCGTACACTGGGGCATCACCCCGGTGACGGTCGGCAACTACGCCACCCTGGGCTATGACACCTTCACCGGCCTGCAAGCCTCCGCCGTGTTTGGCATCGCCGGCGCCGTGTTCGGGGTCTACTTCAAGGCAAAAGATCCTGAGCTCAAAAGCATGACCCTCTCGGCTGGCGTGACCGCCCTGTTTGGCATCACCGAGCCCGCCATCTACGGGGTGGCTCTGCGCTTCAAGCGCCCGCTCATCTGCGGCTGTCTGGCCGGTGCCATCGGCGGCACTGTGGCGGGGGCTTTCAATGCTGTCTCCTGGAGTTACTGCCTCCCCGGCATCGCCGTGCTGCCGGTGTTCTTCAAAGAGGGGCACATGGCCCAGTTCCTGGGCTTCCTGCTCTCCATCGGCGTCGCCTTTACCCTGGGCGTCATCTTCTCCTGGATGGCGGGCTTTCAGACCGATGCCGACGTCAGCCAACCCCAGCCGCTGACATCCGAAGCCGTATAAGGAGCGACAAGTCATGAACAACGCATTGCCTAAAGAGTTTCTGTGGGGGGGGGCGGTCGCCGCCCACCAGGTAGAAGGGGGTTGGGATCAGGGTGGCAAGGGGCTGAGCATCGTCGATGTGCTCACCAGCGGCGCCCACGGGGTGGAGCGCGTCATCACCGACCAGATTGAAGAAGGCCGTCGCTACGCCAACCACGAGGCGGTGGATTTCTACCACCGCTACAAAGACGACATCGCACTCTTTGCCGAGATGGGCTTCAAGTGTTTTCGTACCTCCATCGCCTGGTCGCGTATCTTCCCGCTCGGGGACGAAGCCGAGCCGAACGAGGCGGGGCTGCGCTTTTATGACGATATGTTCGATGAGCTGCTGCGCCACGGCATCGAGCCCGTCATCACGCTCTCTCACTTCGAGATGCCGAATCACCTGGTGACCCAGTACGGCGGCTGGAAGAGCCGCGCCGTGCTGGATTGCTTCGTGCGCTTTAGCGAAGTGGTGCTGCGCCGCTACCAGCACAAGGTCAAATACTGGATGACCTTCAACGAGATCAACAACCAGCGCAACTGGAAGGTGCCGCTGTTTGGCTACTGCTGCTCCGGGGTCATCTACAACCAGGAGCCGAACCCGGAAGAGTGCATGTACCAGGTGCTGCACCACCAGTTCGTGGCGAGTGCCAAGGTGGTCAGCCTGGGCCATGAGATCAACCCGGAGTTGCAGATCGGCTGCATGCTGGCCATGGTGCCGCTCTATCCCTACTCCTGCCACCCGGACGATGTGATGTATGCGGAAATCGCCATGCGCGAGCGCTTCCTGTTCGGGGACGTGCACATGCGTGGCCATTACCCCGCCTATATCCGCAAGGAGTGGCAGCGCAAGGGCTATCAGATCGTCATGGAAGCGGGAGATGAAGAGGCTCTGCGGGCGGGCTGCGCCGATTATATCGGGCTCAGCTACTACATGAGCAACGCGGTGCGGGCGCACGGCGCCGGCACGGGTACCGCCCTGTCGGGTTTTGAGGGCAGCGTGCCGAACCCCCATGTGCAGGCCTCCGAATGGGGCTGGCAAATCGACCCGGTCGGGCTGCGTTATACCCTGAACCTGCTCTATGGCCGCTACGAGAAGCCGCTGTTTATCGTCGAGAATGGCTTCGGGGCGCGGGATCAGAAGGATGAGCAAGGGGAGATAGACGACGACTACCGCATCGCCTACCTGCGCGCCCATATCGAACAGATGAAGCTCGCCATCGTCGAGGACGGGGTGGATGTCATGGGCTACACCCCCTGGGGATGCCTCGACTGTGTCTCCTTCACCACAGGTGAATACAGCAAGCGCTACGGCTTTATCCACGTGGACAAGAACGATGACGGCAGCGGCAGCTTCGCGCGCAGCAAGAAGCGCAGCTTCGACTGGTATCGCCGAGTCATCGCCAGCAACGGCGAGACGCTATAATGGGGTGATTCAATATGCTGCCTGCATTAAATAAAACCTGTTACTGGTACCGTAAAGTGTCGTTTAGCTATGTGGTTATGCAGGTATTTTAATATAAATACAGTGTAATATCTCGCCATGAAAGAGCTGAGCGACATGTCGACACCGAATTTGTCGAGCCGTGGATCCCGCCCTTATCCGCAATAAGAAAAACCGACCCTAGGGTCGGTTTTTTGTTTTGGGCGCACTGCCTGATACAGCTTATCCGCTGCCTGAATCTGCCATCCCCTCTCGGATAGGGGCTGCCAGCCTATATGCACTATTTCACTACTTCCAGCACCGGCATCGGGTACTTGCCTTCGCGAATGGCTTTGTTCGGGCCATAGAGTCGCATGATGATATAGGCGTCCTTCTCCGGAATAGGCAGCCAGTTGGCGTTATTGGCATCCCCCTTGGCACTGAGCTCTATGGTGTACATACCATCCGGACCCGGCTTGAGGGTGCGATCCCCACGGCTGTGGCGGTTGATGGCGTTATGGGCCATCAGCTTGTTATCCGTGCCATAGACGGTGAAGGACCAGAACTGGCTGACCTCGGGCGCCTTGAAGTGCATGCGGTATTGCTTGCTGTTGGCGCCATTGATGCTCTGGCCATCGGCGCCCTTGATCGCCTGCAGATAGACAGACTCTTCCGGCGGCAGGCCCCATTGCCCGATCAGGGTGCCTTCGGCGAACAGATCGCGCTTCTGGTTCTGCAGCTCAGCCCGGGTGCCGAGCAGCCCTTCCGAGCTGGTCATCTTGGGCAAGAGCGCGTTGAGATATGCCAAGCCCTGTTTCTCGCCTTGCTTCGCCGCGGCCATTTGCGCCGCGCTCAGCTTGGTGTTGCAGGGCGCCAGACCCGTTTCTTTGTATTGCGCCAGCCAGTGTTTGTCGGCGGTGCCCATGTCCCCCTGACACAAGACGAAGTTGACCCGCTGCAGCCAGTTGGTGGTGGCCGGATCCGGCCACTTGTGCTCGGTGGCTTTGGGCCCTGGCTGGCCGAGATAGGCCGACAGGGTGCGCACGTTCCAGTCATCCATGTAGCCAAGGGCGATCTTCTCGTCTTCCTTGCTGGTGGCCATGATGCGGCCCATCACTTTGAGGATGTCGGAGTCGACGCGGATCACCTCGGTGACGCTGGCCGGTGTCTCGCCTTTCCAGCTGCGGGAGGCAAACATGAAGTGACCCCCCTTGGTGCCGTGGGTGCGGGAGCCGATCATCGAGGTGGTGTAATGGCCCATGTCCATGGTGTGCAGGATCCAGTAACGGCCCTTGTCCATGTCCGGCACGCTGATGATCACCGGCTCCGCACTGAGATCCAGCCAGCCCTGCAGGTGCAGGGTATCGTTGTTGATGGTCGGGTGATCGGTGTAGGTATCGTCCGCCAGGTGGCGAATGTTCTGGAAGCGGTTCAGCGGGGTATCGGTCTTGACCGCCGTTTCATAGAAGAACTTGTAGGCCTCATCCATGGAATAGCCGTAGATATAGGCATCTTGTGCCATTTTATCAGTGATTTGTGCCATGGCAGGCATGGCTGCGATACATAACACTGCCGCAAGGGATAACTTTCTCATCGATGCTCCACTCCTGTTCATGGTTTAAGCGCGCTCGAAATCCGCCAGCTTGAAGGTCTTGTGGTTCAGCTCCTCGGTCGGGCCATAGAAACGCATGGCCGGCAGCGGCCGTTTGCCGCTGGTAGGGATCCAGTTGTTGGCCAGCCCGCTCGGGGCCTTGGGGCCCACATAGAGGGTGATGCTGCCATCCGGGTTCTTGCTCATCTTGTCGAGATCGTAGGAGGAGAGGGTGGTACGCCCGCTCTCGCTGTAGATAAAGGACATGGTGTCGCGGTTGTAGACCGTCAGTGCCCAGAACTGCTTGACCGGCATCCTGGCCGGGATGGTGAGCTGGTAGAGCTGCCCCGCTTCCAGCAGCTTGCCGTGGTTATCCGCGAGGCACATCAGGTACTGGGTGGCCGGGGTATCGCTCAGCACCTTGGGCATATAGGTACACCAGAAGTACTCGGCGGCCCGGTTGATGAGATCGATGCGATCCGCATAGATGAAGGTGAAGGTCTTGTTGTCATCGGCCTGCAACAGCGAGGCGTAGTGGCGGTCAGGCCAGTAGAGCTTCTCTTTCGGGAAATTGTCGTACCAATGCTGCATGTAGAACCAGGCATCGATGGCCGCCTGGCGCAGCGCCTTCTTGCGCTTCTCATCGGGCTTGAAGGAGAGGCCAGGGCCAATGCCGAGGGAGGAGAGCATCCCCATCATCACCTTGTCCTGCTCGCGCACGGGCTCGACGCTGGCAATGGCATTCAGATCGTCGAAATGGCGCTCGTCGTAGTAGGGCAGGGTGGGGTAGCGCTTGTTACCAGGATCGACGAAGCGCTGGGTCGGCGGATTGCTCGCCTCGGAGAGGTAATACATGCGCAGGCGCTTGGAGTAGTGATAGGCATCCTCCGTCGATTTGCCGGGGGCCGGCACGGAGCGAAAGGCAAAGGCCACGCGAAAATTCGGTGACGGAACGTGCAGATAGCCGGCCGGGATCGGCTCGCTGTAGCCGGGCGGTGTCAGCAAAAACTTGCCGCCCTTGCCCTTGTCGAGCCCCGCCGGGCCCACATCGGCGATAGTGAACTGCCAGGCGTCGACTATTTGCCCATAGAGGCTGCCATCTGGCCCCGCGGCGGGCACTTCAAGCACGGTAGGGCCGCGTTGCAAGTCGGTGAAGGCGGTGATGTAGGGGGTGGTGCTGTTGGCCGTGATGGCCTCGAGATGCGGGGTGGCGGGCTTGGCATAGGCGATGATGTCGTTGTCTTTTAAGCCCAGATGCTCGAAGGCGGCGCGTCTGAAGCTATAGATGGCGACCGCCGGCATGTTCCACAAGACGGCCTCGAAGGCCCGCTGGTATGCGATCTGATATTCGAAATCATCGATTGAGCTGACGGCGCCAGCCGGGGGCAGGCCCCCTTCGGTTTCCCCTGGCTGACCTGCGCCGTGGCGCAGCGGTGTCTTCAGTGACAGCCCCTCGGCAAACGCCGGTGTGGGGAGCCTCAAGGCCGTCAGACCGACGGCGGATCCCAGTGCCAGCTTGTAAAACTCTCTGCGTGTGATAGGCATAATGCTCCCTTGCTGATGTCGGCGTCCTCAACGTTATCGCCATGATTGTAGATGGGTTTTTAGTGAGGAACGAGCGGAAATGACGAGGATGGCAATCGAAGCGATGCCGCCATATGCCACAACGGCATGCCTGGAAAATCGGGCTGGCGCGAGGTTGTGCCCATATCCAGGCGGCCCGAACCGCATTGCTGGCGCGGCTGCAATCTGACCGTCAAATATCTTGTCTATCAATATCATGAGCGCTCACTTCAGCCCACCACCAAGGGGCTAGCACGGCCGAAGTTGCTGCCGTCTGTCTTCCTCCGCGACAGACACTGACTCGTGGCCCGCAGACGGGCGTGGATGCTGAGAAGGTGGGGGCAACCGATTATCCAGCGATGGGCCGAGCTCTTGGCAGAAACGGCGGTGCTTCAGTGCAAGGGATGGCTGGCAGGGAAAATCAGCCTGCGCCAGCACAGCGATCGGGGAACGTGTATCGAACAAACCAGCGCTCCGGGTTTGCCTGTGAGAAAGCCCCGGGCGACATCATCACCTGGGGCGGGAGAGCGTTGGCTAACGCACTGGCTTGGGATAACGGCCGTGAGCAGAGCCGCCGCCAGGCATGATCCGTGACGGCACTGATGGCTGAGACGTTCAATAGCGATAGCTGAATGCTACGCCCTGGGCGCCATCGCTCATGATGGTCGGGTAGAACACCATTTGTTGCCGCTGCGGGGTGGTAAAGATGTAGCTGAAACCGGTGGCGATCACCGCACTGGCGATGACATCCCGCCAATAGTGTTGATCGGCGTCGACCCGTGACCAACCCACGGCACCGGCGGCGATATAGGCGGGCAGACCATATTCCCAGCCATATCGCATGTGCAGGTAGCTGGCGCCACTGAATGCCCAGGCGGTGTGTCCGGAAGGAAAACTTTGAGGGCTGCCATTGGGGCGGGTGGCATCTACCGTGTTTTTGAGGATGAGGACAGTGGCCTCCGTCGCCGCGATGGAGTAGCCAAATTCCTTGAGCCCCTCATAGTCGTCCTTGGACCAGGCTATTCCGGCCGCAATGGCGGGAATGGCGAACTGGCCTATGTCGCCATAGGTTTCAAAGGCATTCTTGGCAAGCACCGATTGGCTCAGGGCGCAGCAACACAATATGGCACCAGTGATTGTTTTCATCTTCAACATCCTTATTGCTATCGCTCGCTGGCGATATATCTCCATGCGCAGTAGTTATCTCGTTGGATAAATAATCGAGACGGCTACCATCACTTAATGGATGTACTATCTGAGATGAAATTTAATAGTTAATTAATATCTGGTGTGAACTCAAAAATATCGGATAAAAATATTTATCAGAGCCCCCCTCAATTGAGGTTGATCTTTTTGAACTTAGCGATAGAGGATGTTTTAGTGAGGCGACGGCGGATACTTATCTATTAAGTAGTATGTTTTTTATTGAAAATATAAAAACAATAAAACCCTCTCTCCTGTTGGCGTAAAGAGGGCTGTGAGTGGGCGTTATTTTTAACGCGACATTTAAATTTGTGCGATAGGAGATACTTTATATTGGCGTTAGCCGGATGTATCAATGCTGCCAACCATCGACTGACGCCCTATTTTAAATCTGACAATAATCCGTCCCTGATTTCAGGTATCCGATAACAGGGTAATATATTGCTATCAGGGACGCATGGTTATTTTCCTTGATGAGTGCGGCATGACTTGAACATATCCAGATCTCCCTGGTAGACCTGAGTCTGTACATTCATGATGCCGAGCATGGAGTGGAACAGGTTATCCTGGGAGAAGCGCTTTTCATCCGCTTCTTGTTGCAGGCAACGCAGATCCAGCCGCCGATCCTGCTGCAACTGAGCTGAGAACCAGCTCATAAAGGGGATCTTGGTCTGCTCGTCCGGTGCAAATTGATAGGGAGTACCGTGCAGGTAGAGCCCCATCTCACCGAGGGATTCGCCGTGATCGGACAGATAGATCAGCCCCACGTTGTACTGGCTTTCCAGCGTCTTGAGTTTGTTGATCAGCTGAGCCAGCACCTTGTCGGTGTAGAGGATGGTGTTGTCATAGGTGTTGACCAGCTCCTGCTGATTGCAGTTTTCGATATCGCTGCGCTGGCAATCCGGCAGGAAAACCCGATCGGCGGCGGGGTAGCGCTGGTAATAGGTCGGGCCATGGCTGCCCATCAGATGAAAGGCCACCAGCTTGTTGCCCTTCGCCATCCCGGCGATCTGCTGATCCAGCCCTTGCAGCAGCACCTCGTCGTGACAGCTGTCGCCCTCGCAGTAATCGGGGTATTGAGTGGGCTCAATCTTGATGGTGGGCACGTTGTTACAGACCCCCTTGCAACCGCTGTCGTTATCCTTCCACAAAATGGCCACCCCGGCGTGCTGCAATACATCCAGCAAACCATCCTGGCTCTTGGCCACTGTCTCGTCATAGTCCTGTCTCGTCAGGCTGGAGAACATGCAGGGCAAGGACACCGCCGTGGCAGTGCCGCAGGAGCGCACATCCTTGAAGGAGACCAGCTCGGGGATCTTGGCGGTGAAGGCGTTGGTCGGCTGTGCGTAGCCGTTGAGTGAATAGTTCTTGCTGCGCGCCGTCTCGCCCACCACCAGGAACATCAGGGTGGGCTTGTCGCTCTTGTCCACCACCCGGGCATCGGTGCCCTGCTGCCGATAGGGCAGCGGCGTCGCCAGCAGATCATTCTTGATGTACTTGAACAGGCCGCTGACATAGTTGGCCGGCACAATTTCTTTGTTCAGGGTATGGTTGTTGCGCCCGACCGAGGCGTAGTCCTGGTAGTAGAGTGCGGCCACCCCCAGCACGAAGATCAGTGACAGGGCGATGCTGCCAAGGCGCATCCCCAGCCCCTTGTACCAGGGACGTGGGTACTCGATGTCGATCCATAACAGACACAGGGTTGGCAGAATGCCGGTCAGCAGGAACCAGAGTACGACCACGCCGTTGAGGTAGGCGCTGGCTTCCCCCCGGTTGGTCTCGATGATGTTTTTCATCATGCCCGCATCGAAGACCACGCCGTACTTGAGCATGGCGTAGCTGACGATGGAGCTGGTCAATATCAGCAAAATGAAGAACGGCTTGAGCAGATAGCGAAAGGTGAAGGGTAAAAATACCGCATTGAGCGCGGCCAGCAGCACCAAGGGAATGGTGATGACAAAGCCCGGCTTGACGTGTTCAAGGGCGATAAGAATCGTATAAAAATGCAGGAATATCGGCCAGTTGAAGACCAGGGCAAACAGTAGCACCAATAACAGGTTGACCTTCATCACCCCTAGACGAAAACGCATAACCAGACTCCTGCACTCTTGATGACCGGCAGCCCCAGGGGCGGCTGTTTCCCGTCGTTCATCCTGATAAGACGGGGCGAGGATCTTCCCTCACATAACGCTGAGCATGCCGTCCCAATCTTAAGAAAGGGTTAAGATGTTCGGCCCCAAACAAGAAATATCGCTGATGAGGCCATCGGCATTATTTTTCTGCCGCAGGATGCAAAAAATAATGAAAGCGAGGGGGAAGCTTAATGCAATCTTAAGTTTCCCTGTCCACAGTCAGCCTACATTATGGGGCGTTTGGGGTAGGAAGATGAAAACGCGATTGCTGGAGGAGCCATCCATATTTAACAAGGTGCCGGAAATCACCCTGGTGTTCTGGATAATTAAAATGATGTCGACCACCGTCGGTGAAACTGCCGCCGATTATTTGATCTTCAATTTGCATTTCGGGTTGACGCTGACTTCCCTGCTGATGGGCGGCGTATTAATTATTGCGCTCAACGTGCAAATGCGATGGGGACGCTATGAACCCTGGCGATATTGGTTGGCCGTGGTCATGGTCAGTATATTTGGGACCCTGCTGACGGATAATCTGACCGATCAGATTGGTATTCCGCTCTGGTTGTCGACCTCGGTATTTACCCTGCTGTTATTGGTGACCTTTACCATCTGGTATCGCCACGAAGGGACCCTGTCCATTCGCTCGATCAATACTCCCAAGCGGGAGCAATACTACTGGCTCGCTATTCTGGTGACCTTTGCACTGGGCACGGCCGCCGGTGACTGGGTCGCGGAGGGAATGGACATTGGTTACGCCAACTCGACCATGCTGTTTGGTGGTCTGATAGCGCTGACGGCCCTGGCGCATTACCTCTTCAAGATGAACACTGTGCTGACGTTTTGGATAGCCTACGTATTGACCCGACCACTGGGGGCCTCGGTGGGAGATCTGTTGTCCCAGTCCGTGAAGCACGGCGGTTTGGGTTACGGCGTGACCCTGGTCAGTGAAGTCTTCTTTATGCTCATCATTCTGCTGGTGGGCTACCTGACCCTGAAAAAACAGAAGGAGTAAGTTGTATCCCATCCTCATGAGCATGAGGGACGAGCGGGGACGGGGAATAAGGGGCAAGGAAGCAGAGGCATAAAAGAGAAACGCTATTCATCGGCCTCTCTGGCAGAACCACAAAAAGAAACGCTCCGATGTCAGTGTTGGCCACCAAGGCCACTCGCAGACAGCGGAGCGTCAGTCGTTATGCTTTCAGCCTCAGGCGAGGTCGAAGCGATCCAGGTTCATCACCTTGGTCCAGGCCGCCACGAAGTCTTTCACGAACTTATCTTTCGCGTCAGCACTGGCGTAGACCTCGGCTAACGCCCGCAGCTGGGAGTTGGAGCCAAACAGCAGATCGACCCGGCTGCCCGTCCACTTGGCCTTGCCGCTCTTGCGATCGCTCCCCTCGTATATCCCTTTGACGCCGGCAACCGGCTTCCACTCGGTCCCCATGTCGAGCAGGTTGACGAAGAAGTCGTTGGAGAGCGCCTCGGGATGTGCGGTCAGGACACCGTGCTGAGAACCTGCGTTGGTACCCAGCATGCGCATACCGCCCACCAGCACCGTCATCTCGGGAGCACTCAGGGTAAGCAACTGCGCCTTGTCGACCAGCATGGCCTCGGAGAGCTCCACATAGCTGCCACCCAGATAGTTGCGGAAGCCATCGGCGAGGGGCTCCAGCACGGCGAACGCCTCGACGTCGGTCTGCGCCTGAGAGGCATCCATACGACCGGGCTGGAATGGCACAGTCACTGTGCTGCCGGCCTTCTTCGCCGCTTGCTCAATGCCAACACCGCCCGCCAGCACGATGAGGTCGGCGAGGGAGACCTGCTGGCCACCCTTGGCTTGCTTGTTGAAGTCAGCCTGGATGCCTTCGAGCACCTTCAATACTTTTGCCAATTGAGTCGGCTGGTTGACCGCCCAATCTTTTTGCGGCGCGAGCCGGATGCGAGCACCGTTGGCACCGCCGCGTTTGTCGGAGCCACGGAAGCTGGCTGCCGATGCCCAGGCGGTCGACACCAGTTCGGCGACCGACAGCTTGGCGGCGAGGATCTTCTCCTTGAGGGCCGCGACTTCTTTCTCACCCACCAACGGGTGATTGACGGCGGGGATGGGATCTTGCCAGATCAGCTCCTCTTTCGGCACTTCCGGCCCCAGGTAGCGCGCTACCGGGCCCATGTCGCGGTGGGTCAGTTTGAACCAGGCACGGGCGAAGGCGTCGGCGAAGGCTTGCGGATCCTCATAGAAGTGACGGGAGATCTTGCCGAATTCGGGATCAAAGCGCAGGGTCAGATCGGTGGTCAGCATGGTCGGCTTGTGGAATTTACCCGGGATATGGGCATCCGGGATGATGTCCGGGGCATCTTTCGCGACCCACTGCTTGGCGCCGGCCGGTGACTTGGTCAGCTCCCACTCGAACTTGAACAGGTTCTCGAAGAAGTTGTTGCTCCAAAGGGCCGGAGTTTTGGTCCAGGTGACCTCGAGGCCGCTCGATACCGTGTCCTTGCCGTGGCCGCTGCCGTAGTCACTGATCCAGCCCAGCCCTTGCGCCTCCAGCGGTGCCGCTTCCGGCTCGGGCCCCTTGTGGGATTCCGGCGCCGCGCCATGGGCCTTGCCGAAGGTGTGACCACCGGCGATGAGGGCGACGGTCTCTTCATCGTTCATGGCCATGCGGCCGAAGGTGGAGCGGATGTCCTTGGCCGCCTCCATGTAGTCGCCGCTGGCGTTCGGTCCCTCCGGGTTGACATAGATAAGCCCCATGTGGGTGGCGCCGAAGGGGGCCGTGAGCTCGCGATCGCCCTTGACCCGATCGGGATCGACCCCGAGCCAGGCGATCTCATCGCCCCAGTTCACATCCTGATCCGGCTCCCACACATCGGCCCGGCCTGCGCCGAAACCGAAGGTACGAAAGCCCATGGATTCCAGCGCCACGTTGCCGGCGAGGATCAAGAGATCGGCCCAGGAGATCTGGCTGCCGTATTTTTGCTTGATGGGCCACAGCAGGCGGCGCGATTTGTCGATGTTGACGTTATCGGGCCAGCTGTTGAGGGGGGCGAAGCGTTGCTGGCCCCGACCGGCACCGCCACGACCATCGGTGGTGCGATAGGTGCCGGCGGCGTGCCAGGCCATGCGGATGAATTGGGGGCCGTAGTGGCCAAAGTCCGCTGGCCACCACTCTTGCGAGTCGGTCATCAACTTGACCAGGTCTCTCTTGAGAGCCTTGTAGTCGAGGCTTTCGAACGCCTTGACGTAGTTGAAATCGTTACCCATGGGGTCGGAGCTGGCGGAATGCTGATGCAGCAGATCCAGCCGCAGCTGATTTGGCCACCAGTCGCGGTTCGTCCTGCCGACGCCGGCGGTGTGGTTGAAGGGGCATTTGCTTTCTTCACTCATCTCAGTCTCTCCTTGGCCTTTCGTTTGCAAAGCTGACTCCTTAGTATGCGGAAAAATTCCACTTTGCTATGTGAGCCTATTTCGCAGCGCTCGCCGTACCTTGACCAGCCTGCACTCAATTAATCCTTATTTTTCATAATCTTGTTCATCCACGACATGCATGATTCGTGAAGAAATGGATTAAGCCTATCTATTTTAACAATATATTTACACTTGCCTGGTGGTGATGGCCCCCGCCAATTTCCGGCGGTTGAGCGTTGGCGCCCCAATCTCATTGTCAGTGACGACGCCTCTTTGCCCCAAAAAGGGGCCTGCTGCAGGCAATGTGCACAGAGGATGGCAAACCGGATTTTTTATTCACTTCTTCATCAGTATCACAGGGTTGCACGGTAAAACTTGCGCTACATCATGGTGATCGGGGATATGGCCTGCGTGTGGGCTGCCGTCGTTCAGTTCTGTGAACTTGGTGTTAACCGCATGAATTGTTGGATATTTTATTCATCTTTTGGCAGATGAGATGTGCGATCTGGCCTGGCGGTCAGGTTGACCTGGCTGACATTCGGGGGGGAACAGGTGCATTGGTGGTAAGGGATGCCACCAGCAAGCAGATAAAGAAGCCGCACAGAGCAAGCAAACAGCAAAAGGGTCTGGGTATCTGGGTAGAAGAAAAAGTAAAAGAAACGGCAGGGTAATGGAGAGGAGGGAGACGGATCATGGCCGGCTGGATGTGTGGCCCCAAGCGCCAAAAACAAAAAACCGGCACTAGGCCGGTTTTGAGTACATGCACACGAGGCGCATGGGGTCAGTCTGGCTGACCGCTGTTGGCTGCGAGCAGCGCAAACAGAATAATGGGGTGGCTGATGGGGCTCGAACCCACGACAACCGGAATCACAATCCGGGACTCTACCAACTGAGCTACAGCCACCACTGAAATTGCCGTTAACATCATCGCCCCTGACGGAGAGATCACATTAATGGTGCGCCCTGCAGGATTCGAACCTGCGACCCACGGCTTAGAAGGCCGTTGCTCTATCCGACTGAGCTAAGGGCGCTCTGTATCGACCAGTCACTGCGACTCATCGATGAACATGGTCGGTGATAAAGGATTCGAACCTTTGACCCTCTGGTCCCAAACCAGATGCGCTACCGGGCTGCGCTAATCACCGAAAAATTATCTGTCCAGCATACCCAGAGCGAGGCTCATGGGCAACGGGCGGGCATCATACCCAAGCGGCAAACGCAGCGTCAACGACTTTTTCCGTCAGTAAATTCAAATGCCTACTTATTGCCCGCCCAGCGCGAGCCGCTAACACCCGTGCCAAAAAAATGCGACAATACGCGGCAGTTGAACACATGGTGAGTGAAGAACGATGTCTGCCAAAATCATTGATGGAAAACAGGTTGCGCAAACGATTCGCAGTCAGGTCGCTGCGAAGGTCCAACAGCGGTTGGCATTGGGTAAACGGGCGCCGGGGCTGGCGGTGATCCTGGTGGGGATGGATCCGGCGTCTCAGGTCTATGTCGGCAGCAAGCGCCGGGCCTGTGAAGAGGTGGGATTCATCTCCCGCTCCTATGATCTCAGCGCCGATGCGAGTCAGGAAGAGTTGCTGGCGCTGATCGACCGGCTCAATGACGACGCAGAGGTGGACGGTATCCTGGTGCAATTGCCCCTGCCGGCCCATTGCGACACCACCCAGCTGCTCGAGCGCATTCGTCCCGACAAGGATGTGGATGGTTTTCATCCCTACAACGTGGGCCGTCTGGCCCAGCGCATTCCGGCCCTGCGCCCTTGCACTCCCAAGGGCATCATGACCCTGATCGAGGCAACCGGCGTCAAGACCCACGGTCTGCATGCGGTGGTGGTCGGTGCCTCCAATATCGTCGGCCGCCCCATGACCCTGGAGCTGCTGCTGGCGGGCTGTACCACCACCACCTGCCATCGTTTCACCCAGGATCTGGAGGCCCAGGTGCGCCGCGCCGATCTGTTGGTGGTGGCGGTGGGCAAGCCGAACTTCATCCCGGGTGAGTGGGTCAAGCCCGGCGCCCTGGTGATCGATGTGGGCATCAACCGTCTGGCCGATGGCTCCCTGGTCGGGGACGTGGAGTTTGAAACGGCGCGCAGTCATGCCGCCTTCATCACGCCGGTACCCGGTGGCGTGGGCCCCATGACGGTGGCCAGCCTGATGGAAAACACCCTGAGCGCCTGCCAGGACTATCACGACGCCTGAGTCAGCAGGTAGAAGGTGAGGTTGGGTGTCGACCCATCCTCCTCCGGTGTTTTATGGCAACAAACTGTGCTGTTTACGCATCATTCTATGGCTTGTTGTCATGATAAATACGAATTTATCGATATAAAAAAGGGAAGGCTGAGCCTTCCCTTTTTGTTTTCTGTGCCTTCACCCGCCTTGCGTTCGACATCCGTCGGGGACGGCTCCGGCAAGGCGTTTAAGGTCAGATCAGCGCCAGCGCCGCCGCCAGATCGGCGATCAGATCGTCTGCGTCTTCCACCCCGATACTGAAGCGAATGAGATCGTCATTGACCCCGGCGGCGAGGCGGCTCGCCTCGTCCATGGCAGCGTGGGTGGTGCTGGCCGGATGGCAGGCCAGACTCTCGAGATCCCCCAGGCTCACCGCCTGCACGAACAGCTGCAGGTTGTCGAGCAGGGTGGCGCAGCGTGCAAAGCCTCCTTCCAGCTCTATGCTCACCATGCCGCCAAAGCCGCTGGCGAAGGCGCCGAGGGCGTCGTGACCCGGGTGGCTGGCAAGACCCGGGTAGATCACCTTCTTCACCGCCGGGTGGGCGGCCAGGAAGTCGGCCACCTTCTGGGCGTTGTGCAGATGGGCATCCATGCGCAGGGGCAGGGTCTTGACCCCGCGTTGCAGCAGATAGGCCTCCTGCGGGCCTATGGGGGAGCCGATGTGCTTGAGGGCCACGGTGCGGATGGACTTCATCAGCGCATGGGAGCCGGCCACCACCCCGGCGATGATGTCGCCATGACCGCCGAGGTACTTGGTGCCGCTGTGCATCACGATGTCGATGCCAAGCTCCAGCGGACGCAGCAGATAGGGGGTGAGGAAGGTGTTGTCACAGACGCTGATGGCGCCCACCTTGCGGGCCGCCTGCACGACTATGCGCGGATCCACCACCTTGAGGGTGGGGTTGGTCAGCGTCTCGAACAGCACCACCTTGGTGGCGGGATTGATGTTGGCCAGCAGATCTTGATCGCTCTCATAGGCGGTGACTCGGATGCCGGCGCGGCTGAAGGTCTGCTTCAAGAAGGCATCGGTGCCGCCGTAGAGCGGGCCTATGTAGGCCACTTCGTCGCCGCTGTCCGCCAGGGCATACATGATGGCGCTCACCGCCGCCATGCCGCTCGCCAGCACCAGCGCTTCGTCGGCCCCTTCCAGCGCCGCCAGTTTCTGCTCAAGCTCCGCCGTAGTGGGGTTGCCAAAGCGGCTGTAGATGAAACCGGGGGCCTGGCCTGCGAAGCGCTCCTTGCCCGCCTGGGCATTGAAGTAGCTGAAGGTGCTGCTCTGGTAGAGCGGGGTGGTGAGGGCGCCGGTCTGGGGATCGATACGCTGGCCGCTGTGCACGCTCATGGTCTTGAATTTCATTGTTTTTCTCCGTCGTGCCAGGGTACTGGCACGCTTGTGCTGTGTTGGGTAATGACTCGCTCGGCATCAGTGAGCGGGTTTGCTTGTGGCCGCTTACCGAGCCGCAAGGGCGCCCCGATGGCGCCCCGCTTAAATACATGTCTGTGCCTCTATTTTGACACTTCTCTTCATCAGGCTGGCACAGGCTCTTGCGCCTTGCTCTGTATCCCTTGCACCAGGCCGTTTGGCTCCCCATAGTGCCGCGCCGCCACGTCCGGGTGGGAGCGCAGCCGACCCTTGAGCACGTTTTCTCCCACCTGATAAAAGAGCGGGTTGGTGGGATCGCTCTCGGGCCCCTGCGCCTGGGCCGCCAGCTCGGGTGAAAGGGACAGCAGCGGCACGGTCGCATCAAGCCTCGCCGCCATAAAGAAGGCGCAGGAGAGGCGCGAGACGCCGGGCGGCGGGCTCACCACTCGGTGCAGGGTCGCCTTGAGATAGCCGTTGGAGGCAAGCTCCAGCAGCTCGCCGATGTTGACCACCAGGGCCCCCGCCAAGGGCGGCGCCGAGATCCAGCCATTTGCCGTCTCCACTTCCAGGCCGGATTGATCGTCTTGCATCACCAGGGTCAGGTAGCCCGGATCCTTGTGGGCGCCGACCCCCTGGTCGCTGCTGCCCACTTCCCGGCCCGGGTAGTGAATCAGCTTCATGTGCTGATAGGGGGCGCCGCGGATGCTGGCATCGAACACGTCTGCCGGCTGCTCCAGCACCTCGGCGAAGGCCGAGAGCAGGCCCAGGGTGATGTCGGTGAGGCGTGCCTGCCAATCCAGCAGGTGCGTCTTCATCTCCGGCAGGGCGGCGGGCCACTGGTTGGGGCCGGTCAGCCGTTGCCAGGGCTGGTGCAGCGCATCTGCACCGATCGCCGCCTCCTCACCCATGATATCGAACTGCTCACGCCTGTCCGGTCTGGCGCGAGTCAGCTCGGCCCCCACCTGGTTGTAACCGCGAAAATGAGGGGAGTGCACCATCTGCACGCTGCGTTTCTCCTGCTCCGGCAGGGCGAAGAAGCGCGCCGCCAGCCTTAGGGTCGCTTTCTGATCGGCCTCGCTCAGGCCATGGCCGGTCAGATAGAAGAAACCCACCTCCCGCGCCGCCTGGCCGAGTGTGGCCAACATCTGGCGACGAGCCTCTGGGGTGCCACTCAGGGCGGCAAAATCGATGATGGGCAGTGATACGTTTTCCATATGCATCTCCTCACGCGGTCAGATCCGGACGTCTTGTCCCGTTGTAGTGGTGCGCCGCCGGTGGCCTTGAGGCCGGACTCGAGCGGTAAGCCACTGGCTTGAGGTGATACTACGATTTGGAGTTATAACGGCAAAGCAACGAATTATTCTTAGTTATATACAAAAATCGAAATAGAATTCGTTTTATGTTCGGGAGGGGATGGCTTGAGCGGCCTTGAGGCCAGGATAGGCGCGGCTCGCCTCCGTGTGAGCCTGGCACCGGACGCTTTGGCTGACAGGGGGGATTGAGGCAGAGAAACCTGCTGCTGGAAGATAAAAATAACGAGGGAGGCATCAGCCTCCCTCGTTATTATGGTGTTTTTAGCTGCCTGTGGCGGGGCGGTCGATGAGCTTGCGACTATCAGTAGCCCAGGGTGAAGCGCTGGCGCAGGTGAGCCGGTTGATCCACCTCGTTCATCACCCCGTCGGCCAGATCGCCGACCCTGATCCCGGCGGGCTTGTCACCGCTAAACAGCACCTGATCGCCGCCGAGCAGGTAGCCGCCACGCTTCTCACCGGGCTCGAGGAACACAGGGGGAGAGACGAAGCGCCAGTCGAGGGCGGTTTCACGGCGCAGCGCCGTGAGGCCATCGCGGGCGGCCAGCGCCCCTTGCTTCCACTCGGCCGGGAAGTCCGGGGTATCCACCAGCTGCACGCCGGGGGCAATCTCCAGACTGCCGGCGCCGCCGATGACCAGCAGCCAGCTGTTTGCCGCCACGGCCGCGTGGACTATGGCGTTGGCACCCTTGAGGTACTGCTCATAGATGTCCGGCACGCTCCAGCCCGGGTTGTAGGCACTGATCACCCGATCGTGTCCCTTGAGTGCCTCGGCCAGGGCCTTGGGGTCCTGGGCGTCCACCGCCACGGCGCGGACCTGGGGATGGGGCGCTATCTTGCTCACATCGCGCACCAGGGCGGTGACGCTGTGGCCACGGTTGACCGCTTCGTTGAGGATGGCTGCGCCGACAAAACCGCTGGCACCGATCAGGGCAATTTTCATGGGGATTCTCCTTCACTGTTGGAATGGGGTCATCCTACGCCCCCGAATATGATTTAATAATCCACTATAAAATGCATTCACTTATAAGCTGGGTTTAATAATGGATCAGCTAAGACGCTACGCCATCTTCGCCGCCGTGGTGGAGGCGGGCAGCATGACAGGCGCCGCCAAGGCCCTCGGCATGACTCCCTCCGCCGTCAGTCAGCACATCAGCCAGCTGGAGGGCCAGCTCGGTCTCACCCTGCTGCACCGCTCCACCCGTCGCCTCAACCTGACAGAGGCGGGGGAGGTGGTATGGCAGGGTTGCCAGGCCCTGCAACAGACACTCAATCAGACTGAGCTGCGCCTGTCCGAGGTGCGCGACAGCCTGCTCGGCGAGGTGCGCATCACCGCCCCGGTGGGCATGGCCGGCCAACCCCTGGCACGGGCGCTGTCGCCGCTGCTGCAGGCCCATCCTGGCCTGTGCATTCAGATCATCGCCGACGATGGAAAGCGGGATCTCATTGCCGAGCGCATCGACGTGGCGCTGCGGGTCGGCAGCCTGTCGGATTCGAGCCTGGTGGCGCGCCGGCTGGGACAGACCCGGATGCTGCTCTGCGCCTCGCCGGCCTATCTCGCCCGCAAGGGCACCCCGCGGAGCCCCGAGGATCTGCTGGACCATGACTGGCTGGCGTCGGACCTGCTCGGCGGGGGACTGATGCTGCTCGATGAGAAGGGGCAGTCTCACAAGGTGAGGCCCAAGCCCAGGGTGCTGTGCAACAACGTGCTGCCCCTGCGCCAGTTCACCCTGGCGGGGCAGGGCATCTCGCTGCAACCGGAGGGGGAGATCGCCGAGGATCTCGCCACCGGCCTGCTGCTGGAGCTGCTGCCGGGCTTTCGGGTGCCCCCCATGGAGATCCATGCCATCACCCCCCAGCGGGAGATCCCGGAGAAGGTGCGGCGGGTAATAGCCGCCCTGCGTCGCCATTTTGACGAGGGGCAGGGGGCCGCGCCGTCCCGACCCTGAGGTGAATACCATCAGGGCTCGAATGGCCAAGAGGAGGCAGTCAATTGAAACACGGCGGCGTCATGGCTGGCTGGAGAGCGGCCTGTAGAGGGCTTGCCGCCAGCGCGGCGGCCATGTTTAATGTGCACTCCCTGAACGGAGGCTGAACCTTCGCAGGCAGAGACTCCATCATGACCGCATCCATATTCCTCCCCCAGCCCAGCCCAGCGTCGGCGGCTCGCCCCCATTTCACCCGCATCGAGCGGGTGCTCGACTACATCCATACCCATCTGGATGAGCCCCTCTCCCTGGAGCAGCTGGCGGAGCAGAGCTGCTGGTCGCGCTGGCAGTTGCAGCGGGTATTCCAGCACGAAACCGGGCTGACGGTGGCTCACTATGTGCGCGAGTTGAAGCTGAGTCTGGCGGCTGAGGCGCTGCTCTCGGGCCGGCAGCGGGTGCTGGATCTGGCGCTCTGTTATGGCTTTGGCTCTGAGGTGAGTTTCAGTCGCGCCTTCAAGCAGCACTTTGGCTGTTCGCCCCTTGCCTATCGCAAGCGGGGGCAGCGGTTGGGGCTGTCCATGCCGCTGGTATGTGCCCAAACACCGCAGGCCTGCGCCCCGAAATGGGTGCAGCTGCGGGTCGAGAGCCGACCCGGCTTCGTGCTGCATGGGGTCAAGGGGGAGATCCGGGGGCTGTTTGCAGAGGATCCCGATTTCCATCGGACGGTGCCCGCCATCTGGCGCGCGGCCCAAGCGGCAGGCTTGCCGGTGACAAGCGAGCTGCTGGGGGTGGTGGATGTGTCGGCGG
>NZ_CDCA01000036.1:785-486161 GCF_000820185.1 Aeromonas tecta | reverse complement strand
ACCGGCGCCAACGATGCACCTGTGCTGCAGGCCGATGTGGGGGCGGTCAACGAAGACGCCATCCTGACCGTCAATGCGGCGAGCGGCGTGCTGGCGAATGACAGCGATGTGGACGGCAATGCCCTGAAGGTGACCGGGATCCTGAACGGCACCACGGGCACGGCAACCACCGTCAACGCCAGTGGCGACACCATGCTGAGCAACAGTTACGGCACCCTGACCATCCGCGCCGACGGCAGCTACAGCTTCAACGCCAACGGGGCGGATGCCCAGAAACTGGCGGCCGGTCAGACTGCAGGCGTGGTGTTCACCTACACCGCCACCGACGGCACCGTGAGCCAGACCAGCACCCTGACCATCACCATCACCGGCGCCAACGATGCGCCAGTGCTGCAGGCCGATGTGGGCGCTGTCAACGAAGACGCCATCCTGACCAGGACTGCAGCCAACGGGGTGCTGTCCAACGACAGCGATGTCGATGGCAACACCTTGAAGGTGACCGGGATCCTGAACGGCACCACGGGCACGGCCACCGCGGTCAATGCCAGCGGCGACACTGTGCTGACTAACAGCTACGGCACCCTGACCATCCGTGCCGACGGCAGTTACAGCTTCAACGCCAACGGGGCGGATGCCCAGAAACTGGCGGCGGGCCAGACTGCCGGGGTGGTGTTCACCTACACCGCCACCGACGGCACCGTGAGCCAGACCAGCACCCTGACCATCACCATCACCGGCGCCAACGATGCACCGGTGCTGCAGGCCGATGTGGGGGCAGTCAACGAAGACGCCATCCTGACCAGGACTGCAGCCAACGGGGTGCTGGCCAACGACAGCGATGTCGATGGCAACACCCTGAAGGTGACCGGGATCCTGAACGGCACCACGGGCACGGCAACCACCGTCAACGCCAGTGGCGACACTGTGCTGACTAACAGCTACGGCACCCTGACTATCCGTGCCGACGGCAGCTACAGCTTCAATGCCAACGGGGCGGATGCCCAGAAACTGGCGGCGGGCAACACGGCGAACGTGGTGTTTACCTATACCGCCACCGACGGCACCGTGAGCCAGACCAGCACCTTGACTATCACCATCACCGGCACCAACGATGCCCCTGTGCTACAGGCCGATGTGGGCGCTGTCAACGAAGACGCCATCCTGACCGTCAATGCGGCGAGCGGCGTGCTGTCCAACGACAGTGACGTCGATGGCAATGCCCTGAAGGTGACCGGGATCCTGAATGGCACCACGGGGACGGCCACCACCGTCAACGCCAGTGGCGACACCGTGCTGAGCAACAGCTACGGCACCCTGACCATCCGTGCCGATGGCAGCTACAGCTTCAACGCCAATGGGGCGGATGCGCAGAAACTGGCGGCCGGTCAGACCGCTGGCGTGGTGTTTACCTACACCGCCACCGACGGCACCGTCAGCCAAACCAGCACCCTGACCATCACCATCACCGGCACCAACGATGCACCGGTGCTGCAGGCCGATGTGGGGGCGGTCAACGAAGACGCCATCCTGACCGTCAATGCGGCGAGCGGCGTGCTGGCCAACGACAGCGATGTCGATGGCAACACCTTGAAGGTGACTGGGATCCTGAACGGCACCACGGGCACGGCGACCGCGGTCAACGCCAGCGGTGACACCGTGCTGACTAACAGCTACGGCACCCTGACTATCCGCGCCGATGGTAGCTATAGCTTTAACGCCAACGGGGCGGATGCCCAGAAATTGGCGGCGGGCAACACGGCGAACGTGGTGTTTACCTACACTGCCACCGATGGCACCGTCAGCCAGACCAGCACCCTGACCATCACCATCACCGGTACCAACGATGCGCCGACGCTGAGCATCGACAAGGGGGCAGTGGTATCTGAGGAGGGTCTTGTCGGCGGTATTGCCGATACGGCAGGCAGCAGCGACACCACTGACAGCGTGGTCGCCAGTGGCAAGATCACGGTCGGCGACCTGGATAGCCAGGATAGCCTGACCGTCAGCCTGAGTGGGCCGACAGGTCTGACGTCCGGCGGCGCTGCGGTGCAGTGGAACTGGAATGCCACCACCAAGGTGTTGACCGGTTATACCGGCGCGGTGGGCGGTGCGGACTACAAGGCCGTCATCGACGTCAAGCTGACCGCTCCGACAGGGGGCAAGGGGGATTGGGGCTACGACGTGACCCTCAAGGCGCCGCTTGACCATCCAGTCAAGGGGAGTGAAGACGTACTCAACTTCCAGATCGGTGTGACGGTGTCGGATGGCAAGACCACCACCACCGGCAGCCTGCCCATCTCGGTTGAGGATGACTCACCGGTGGCGGGCGATGCCGCGGCGGTGTCCGTCACCAAGACGGATATCCCGGCTGCGCTGACCGGTCTGTTCGATCTGACCAAATACAGTGGCAATCAGACGACGCTCGGCATGGCGGGCTTTACCATCACGGCCCTTGGCTTCACCTCATCGACCAACTCGACGCTGATCGCGGCGAATGTGAATGGTTCCAGCTCAGGGCTGGGGGTTTCCAGCGTGGCTGCGCCCAACCTCAATCTCGCCAACGAGATCGATTTCCGCCACTTCGCAAATGGCACCTCGGCCTCCGAGCAGCTGGTCATCAAGCTGGATGCGGGCAAGGTTGCTTATGGCGCCAATATCAAGTTCAGCCAGATGTTCGGTGGCGAGCTGGAGAGCGGCGTGGTGGAGTTCTACCGTGGTGGCGTATTGATTGGCACCCAGACCTTCAGCTCCAACGCCTCGGGCGGCGACTATGCTGGCAACTTCCAGGTGCAGCAGGGCGGCTTCGATACCATGGTGATCAAGGCCACCAACAATGGCAATGGTCTCAATGCCGACAACAGTGACTTCACCGTGAAGAGCATCGAGTTCCTCGGCGCCAGCACTGCCCAGGCCATCGCCTACGGCTCGGGTACCGTCACGCCGCAATGGGGGGCGGATGGCAAGGGATCGATGCAACTGCTCGGTTCCGAGGCTGGGCTGACCACGGCCACCGGCAAGGCGATCACCACCACCCTGGAGTCGACCAATACCCTGGTCGGCAAGACCAGTGATGGCACCCTGGTGTTCCGTCTGGAGTTCACCCCCGCCACTGGCAAGTGGGAGTTCTTCCAGTATCAGAACATGTCCAAGCCGGTTGGCGATGGGGATATCGACTTCCAGATCCGGGTAGTAGATGGGGATGGGGATGCCAGTCTGGGGTCGTTTGCCACCAAGCCGCTGTTCACACCGACTGTGCAGTCGGTCTCCAGCGAGAGCGTGGCCGAAGGCGGCAACCTGAGTCACAGCGTGACCCTGTCCGACGCGACTCAGGAAGTGACCCAGTATGACTTTGCCATTCAGGGCAGCGGCACCAACCCGGCATCCAGTCTCGACTGGGGAACCGCCCAGTTCAGCAATGGGGTGACCTATAACAGTGGGACCGGCAAGATCACCGTGCCAGCCGGCGTCTCCGGCTTCACCGTGACCATCCCGACTCTGGACGATCGCCTGGTGGAGACCACAGAGACCCTGACCGTGACCATAGGTGGCCAGAATGGCACTGGCACCATCACCGATAACGATCGGGCACCGAGCACCGTCGGTGGCCACAGTGTCGGAGCGGAAGATCAGCCGCAGGTACTGAAGTGGGCCCAGTTTGGCGCCACTGATGATCAGGCATCGACCGATCTGAGCGTGCAGATCAGCACCTTGCCGCTCAACGGCAAGCTGGAATACCTCAATGCCGCCGGCCAGTGGGTCGCGGTGAAGGTGGGGGATCTCATCTCCTACGGCGATATCGACACCGGTCACCTGCGCTTCGTGCCGGGTCTCAACGAGTCGAGCACCAACGCCAGCAACGGCAGTGGTGCCGCCACCGGCAATATGAAGGGCGACTACGCCAGCTTTGGCTATCAGGTCAGCGACGGCGCCAACCTCAGCAACAGTGGCAAGCTGGTGCTCGATGTGACGGCCGTGGCCGACAAGCCGACGGTCAACGTGACCCTGACAGGCAATGGCATACCGCTTTACAGCCAGAGCTTCCCGAGTGCGGGCATCACCACCAGCCAATTCCAGTCCGGCAGCTTCAACAAGGGTGCCTTCGGGATCACCAATTCGCTCAGTGACAGCAGCAGCGGTCAGGAGCAGGTGCTTGGTACCGATAGTGGCAACGATTATATCGTCAGCTCACACGGTGGTGGTGATTTACTCTACGGCCGTGGCGGTAACGATATATTGGTCGGCGGAAACGCCGTACAGGGGGATTCCCTCTACGGGGAAAACGGCAATGACGTGTTGGTGTCTGGCCTCGGCAATGATGGCCTCTATGGCGGCGCCGGTACGGATCTCGCCGTGTTGCCGGGCAACCGTGCCGACTACGTGATCCAGAAGGGCAGCGGATATTCGACCAACGATCGCTGGTTCAACTTCTACGTGACGGAGAACGGCGCGGCCACCACCAAGGCACTGCACGACATCGAGTATGTCCAGTTCGCCGACGGCATCTACCAGATCAATCAGGACACCGGTGGGCTGACCCTGGTGCAGCCGACCGTGGTCGACTATCCGGTGGAGCTGAACGCTTCGTTGAGCGATCGAGATGGCAGCGAACAGTTCGACAGCCTGGTGCTGAGTGGCATGCCGCAGAACTCCCTGCTCTATAACGGCAGTCAGCTGCTGGGTACCGCCGGCGCCGACGGCAAGATCACCCTCACCTCCGGCAGCGGTCTGTGGAGCGCGAGCGCACTGGATCTGAAGCTGAGCGGACTGACCCTGCGGGTTCCTGGCGGCAGTGCCGGCCAAGTCGATCTCAAGGTGGAGGCCATCGCCAAGGAGGTGGGGACCGATCAGACCAGTTCCGCCACCGACGATGACAGCATCCGCCTGAGTTACTTCAATGCCACCGAAGGGGAACCGGGCGACCAGAACCGGACCTTTGGCAGCGAGCACAATATCGTGGTGGGGGATCTGGACGGCAGCGTGGTGCTGCCGGGCCAGAACTACAACATCGCCTTCATGGTCGACAGCTCCGGCAGTATCGGCACCAGCGCCATGGATACCATCAAGCTCCAGCTGGCCCAGGTGTTTGCCAGCCTCAAGAGCAGCGCCGGCTCGGATGGTGCGGGCAAGGTCAACATCTTCCTGGTGGACTTCGACACCCTGGCCAACAAGTCGGTGAGTGTGAACCTCAAGGATACGAATGCCCTGAGCCAGCTGCAGGCGATCCTCGACAGCATGGATGGCAGCAAAAATAGCGGTGGTGGCACCAACTACGAGGACGTGTTCAAGGCCACGGCCAACTGGTTCAACAGCGCAGCCGCGCTGGGTAACAGCAACGCCAAGAACCTGACCTACTTCATCACCGATGGCAAGCCGACCTACTACTTGGGTAATGAGGGCAGTAACCCGCTGATTGATGACTATACAAATGACTCTAAAGACGTGTATCTCAATCAGCTGCTGCAAAATGGATATGTTTCGGGGCAGGTGTACAAGAGTAGTGGGTACACCATTATTGATGCCCAAGGTTCCGTGTATAAAATCGATACGAAAGGTAACTCTTCCCAAGTTGGTTATATGCGTGCGGATGGCAAGGGTGGTTATACCTATTCGACCCTGGCTGGGAATGGTCAGGATTCAACCAGTACCACCATTACCAACTCGGTGGCGGGCTTCGGGCTGCTGACCGGGATGGGGGTGACGGTCGAGGCGATCGGACTGGGGGCGAATATCTCCTATGACGATCTGAAGTCCTACGACTCCGATGGGGTGATCAAGACCGGTGTCAACGCCTCGGATCTGGCCAATGCCATCCTGGGTACCTCGATCAACAACCTGCCGGGGGCAGACCGGATCGACGGTGGTGCCGGTGACGACATCCTGTTTGGCGATGCGGTGCACTTTGCCGGCATCAATGGCGAAGGCTACGCGGCGGTGAAGAGCTATGTCGCGGCGCAGCTGGGCCGTGAGGTGCTGGATGCCGATGTGCACCGTTATATTCAGGAGCACGCCGCCGACTTCGATCAGTCTTCCAATAACGACAAGGCGGATGTGCTGCTCGGCGGGGAGGGCAACGACATCCTGTTTGGCCAGGGTGGCAATGACTTCCTGTACGGTGGTGCCGGCAACGACATCCTGTTTGGTGGGGTAGGCGATGACAACCTGTTTGGCGAGAGCGGCAATGACACCCTCTATGGCGGCAGTGGCAACGACAACCTCTATGGCGGTGCCGGTAATGACGTGCTGGCCGGTGGTCTGGGTAACGACATGCTGGTCGGGGGTCTGGGTAACGATATCCTGACCGGTAATGGCGGTGCAGATACCTTCGTCTGGCAGAAGGGCGATACCACGCCGGGTACCCTGACCAAGGATTATGTCACCGACTTCTCCAAGGCCGAGGGGGATAAGCTGGATCTCAGCGATCTGCTGGATAACGATGGCAGCAAGACAGAGAGTTCCCTGAAGGGCCTGCTCTCCGTGTTCCAGGACAACGAAGGGGTGCACCTGCAGGTCAAGGAGAACAGCACGGCGCCGGTGACTCAGGAGATAGTGCTGATGAACCACACCTTCGATACCCTGACCGGCGGCTCTGGCTCCACGGCCACCCAGGTGATCGACTTCATGTTGCAAAACAACATGCTGGATATCGACAAGTAATCTGGCCCAAGACTGAGCAAAAAGCGGCAGAGCAATCTGCCGCTTTTTTTATGGGTGCCATTCAGTCCACCTATCAGGCGGTTGCTGAGCAGGAGAAGATCGGGGGAGGGAAGGTAGGAGCCTCGTCTTTATCAGCCTCTTGCGTGATAAAAACAAGGCGCCGGCTCATGTGAGCCGGCGCCTTGTTCGTCTAGGCCTGAGAGTGTGTTATTCGAAGGCCTGTTTAGGCATTGACCTGGGCCAGGCGCGAGTCACGCTGGAAGCAGTTCACCAGCAGCAGGAAGGTGGTGATGCCGACGGTACCCAGCACCAGCCAAGGCAGCCAGGGCTGACCCTGCGCCTGGGCGTAATCGTGCAGGGCGCCGCCGCCGACATAGCCGGTCATGCCGCCGAGCGCCAACCCCAGCCGGCTGAAGCCCATGTAGCTGCCACGGGCGCCCGGCTGCGCCAATTTGGTCATGAGGGTTTCGCGCGCAGGCTCGGCGATGACGATGCCGAGATAGAAGCAGGCCAGCAACATGAACACCGCAGGCAAGGTGGTGGCGAAGGCCACCAGCCCGATACCGGCCGTCATCAGCAGTACGCCCGCCATCAGCCGGCTCTCCAGCTTGAAGTGGCGCTCGCCGTAACGGGCCAGCGGGTAGAGCAGAGCCAGCGAGATGGCGGTTTCCAGGGTGTACATCCAGCCCACCGCCGTGGTGCTGCCCGCCATCTGTTTGACCAGGATGGGGAAGATCAGCATCACCTGTACCCAGAGTGCGTAGTAGCCACTCAAGATCAGCACCAGTCGGCAGAATGCCTTGTCGGCCAGTACCTGGCCGAGCCCTGCCCGGATCGGGGTCGGCCGCTGGGAGAGTTTGTAGGGCGGCAGGATCAGCAGGTTGCACAGCGCCGCGCAGACAAACAGACCGGCCCCGAGCAGGCAGACATACTCAAAGTCGAAGTTGAGCAGCCAGCTGCCGAGCAGGGCGCCAGCCACGGCACCGGCACTCTCCAGCATCATCAGCAGCGAGATGTAACGACCCCGCTCGCGCGGGCGGGTGAATTTGATCACCAGGGCGGCGCGGGGCGGATCGAACAGGCAGCCACCCAGCCCCGAGATGATGCAGGAGATGATCAGATCCAGCCCGGTCTGGGCATAGGCCAGGCTGGCAAAACCGGCTGCCCGCAGCAGCATGCCGCAGACGATGAGCGGGCGAGCCCCGAATTTATCCGCCAGAGAGCCGCCCAGCACGCCGAGCCCCTGCTGGGTCAGCTGGCGCAAGCCCAGCGCCAGCCCGACCACCCCGGCCGCCCAGCCGAGCTGATCCACAAATCGCAGGCTTATCATGGGCATGACTACAAAGAATCCCAAGATCACCAAGAGGGAATCCAATGCCAAGAACCACCGCCCCAACCGCCTCGCCCGCTCCACCATGACCGTCAAACCCCTGCTTAT
Source organism: Aeromonas tecta (assembly GCF_000820185.1). GTDB lineage: Bacteria > Pseudomonadota > Gammaproteobacteria > Enterobacterales > Aeromonadaceae > Aeromonas > Aeromonas tecta. The sequence goes on along the minus strand of NZ_CDCA01000036.1, from coordinate 478,069 downwards.
CTCGATGATTGCATCCGCTGCTTTGCTGTCGCCCGAACGGCGCCGTCAACAAATCGAGTCAAGGGCGGATGTAAGTCCCTGACTCGCTGGCGATCTGCCATTTCATGACGATTGATACTGCTATTCTGGGAGGGGGCCAGATATAGTGGTAGCCGACAACTGGCTATATTTCATATTGGATTTTGTTATGGCTATGACGCTGGATGATTTGCAATTATTACTGGATGTGGTCAACCGTGGCAGCTTCAGCAAGGTGGCGGCCATCCGCGGTTGGTCGCAGCCCATGGTCAGCCAGCGGATCGCCGTGTTGGAGCAGGAGCTGGGGCAGCCCCTGTTTCACCGTCATCGCCGTGGCGCCACTCCCACCCCCGCCTGTGAGCAGTTCCTGCCCGCCGCCAGTGCAGCCCTGAGTGCACTGGAAGGGGGGCGGTTGGCGATGCAGGGGGCGCCCGCCCTGCCGCGCATCAAATTATCCTGTCTGCCGTCGCTGACCACTGTGGTATTTGGTCCGTTGCTGCTGGCTCTGGTGGACGAGGCATTCGAGATCCGCTGCAACACGGATCACTCCGGCATCATCATGCAGGAGCTGCTGACCGGTGAGACCGATGTCGGCTTTATCCTCAAGTGTCCCGCCATCGCCGGCATCCAGCTCGAACTGCTCTATCGCTCCCCCATCATCGCCGTGGCCTGCGCCACCCATCCGCTGGCAGGCAGACAAGGGCTGACCCTGCAGGACATCGCCAACGAGCGGTTGGCCCCCCAGCAGTGGGGCACCGGCTGTGACGAGTTGATCCTGCAGCTACGGTTGCTGCGTCAGGTGGCGAGTCCGCTGCATGCCATTCAACCTGCCAGTGCGGCGCGGGAGCTGGCGCTGGAGCACGGTTTCATCACCCTGATGCCGGCGCTTGCCATCACCCGGGATCTGGAATTTGGCCGCCTGGTGCAGCTGGATGTCATGGATCTGCCGCCGGATCACTGGGATGTGATGATGGCCTGGCGCAGCGGCAAGCGGCCAAACCGGGAGAAGGAGCGGGTGCTGGAGGCAGCCAGGGCCCTGGCCCAGCGCTGGGCAGGCCGCTGAGCCTTTACCCGATGGCATAAAAAAAGCGCCGGACAAGTCCGGCGCTCAGGGTTAACGAAGATTCAATGTGCCATCAATGGCTGGCTTTGAGGGTCACACCGGAGAAGGCGCTGAAGGCGCTGAGCTGCACATGCCAGGTGCCCGCCTGGGGCGAGGTCAGGGTACAGGTCTCGGTGTTGCCACTCTTGTAAGGGCGGCAGTCATAGCTGGTGCTGGTTGGCGCTGAGCCGAACTTCACGTAGAGATCCGCATCCCCGCTGCCGCCACTGCTGGTGACAACCAGTTGGCTCTTGCCGGCGGGCACCTCAATGGTGTAACTCACCTTGCCACCCTTGGCGGCGGCGAGCCCGGTCACAGGTACCCCGTTTTGCAGCACACTGCCGGGCTGCGGCGTGGCGCTACAGGAAGCGTTGACGCCGACTGTGGTGAAGGCGGCTGCCACATCGGTCAGGCTGTAGCCCAGATCGGTGGCCGCCTTGGTCACGCCGCAGGCGCCCTGATCGTAGGTGGTGTTGGCGCCCCAATAGAGACGGTTGGCCAGCACGAACACCTCGAACGCCTTGCGGGTATTCCAGCCGCTGGTGTTGGCCAGCAGGTAGAAGGCGCGGTTGTAGACCCCCGAGCTGTGATGCACGTCGATGCCGTCATAGTAATCGCTGGCATGGCCGATGGACTTGCCATCCCGGGTCGGATCCTCGAAGTAGCGCAATGAGCCATTGCCCTTGAAGATCTGGGCCCCCACCAGCCAGTCGTTGCTGCCCTTCATGAAGTTTTCGGCCGCTTCCCCCGCCATGTCGGAGAAGGCCTCGTTGATGCCGCCCGACTGACCGGAGTAGACCAGCCCCGAGTTCTGCTCGGTGAAGCCGTGGCTCACCTCGTGGGCGGCCACGTCCAGGCTCACCAACGGATAGAAGGTGGTGGCGCCGTCGCCGAAGGTCATCTGGCTGCCGTCCCAGAAGGCGTTCTCGTAGTTGCGACTGTAGTGCACCCGCATCTTCAGCTTGAAGCTCAGCGGCGCCGTGTTGTACCAGTTGCGGTACATGTCGAACACCACGTTGCCGAAGTAGTGGGCATCGTTGAGCGGCGAGTAGGCACCGTTGATCTCCTTGACCGTGTTCTCCGGGCAGGTGAACTGGTGCACGGTGCCGCCCGAGGTGGCGTGGTTCAGGTTGATGGTATCCACGTTGGTGCTGCTCATGCGGCAGCTGTCGTCCACCAGCAGCGGGCCGAAGTCGGCGCCGTAGAAATATTTGCCGGTCTTGACGTTGCCACCCGGACCGGTCGCATCCTTGTGGTTGATCCCCTCCCAGCGTTTGAGCTCGCTGCCGCTCTGGGCATCGATCACCACGAAGGGACGGCTCGGCTCATCGCTGGCGGCGAGCCAGGAGACCAGGTAGACCAGACGGGCCTGACCGGCCTCATCCTGCATCACGAACAGTTTGACCCGCTCGTTGCTGCCCTTGGCACCGGCGCGCGCCTTGAGGGCCGCATCGCCAGGGGAGAGAGTGGCGGCGGGGCTGCTCAGATCGGCATCGATCTGGCGCAGGAGCTGGCCGGAGACCTGGCTTATTTGGCCGCCGAGGGATTGCTCGGCCACCAAGACCTGGCCCCAGACCGGGATGCCATGCCAGGTCTGCTCATAACGAACCCGCTGCTGACCATTGGGCAGCTTGACGACCCTGACCTGACGAAACTCGCCATCACCGGCCAGTGCGCTCACCCCGGCAGCGCCGCTCGGCGCCCCCAAAATACCGGCAGCCTGATTCACTTCTACCTGTTCTGCCGCCATGGCAGCGCTTCCCCAGCAGGCCAGTACCACGGCCAAATAGACTTTGTTCATCTCGTCTTTCCTTAAGTCGATGAAGAGTGCACGCCGGGTCCGTTGCCCGGCGTTCCTACACTAGTGGTCCGGCCTGAAATTACTCCCTGTCATATGTGACAGAGCGACATGAAGTGGTAGCAGGATCGACTTTTACTATCCGTTTTAACTGCTTTTGTTTGCTGGGTTGGACGTTTATTCCGCAGAGGTCCGAGAATGACCATGTCGCCAAACCAGTGCCCAAATGGGCACATCCATATGGGGGTTGCCGACCTGGGAAAACGATAGAAAGCCCTTGGCAGACAAAGGGTTGATTGACTACAGTGGCTCACGGGTGGCCCGGTTCGGTCACAATGGGAGGTGGATGGATGTTTTCATGGCAACTGGATGACGAGCTGGCGCTCCTGTTCTTGCAACCCGACATGGCCAGCGAGCTGTTTGGTCTGTGTCAGCGCAATCGCGACTACCTGACCCAGTGGCTGCCCTGGGTACCCTATATCCAGCAACCGGCCGACAGCGCCACCTTTATCCGCCATGCCATCGAGAAGTTTGCCCGGGGCGAGGGGCTGACTACCGCCATCGAGTATCAGGGGGAGGTGGTCGGCGTCATCGGCTACAACCAGATCGATACGGCGCTCGCCAAGGTCACCATCGGCTACTGGCTGGCGGAGCGCTGGCAGGGCAACGGCATCATCACCCGGGCCTGTCAGGCGATGATCCACCATGCCTTCGAGGAGATGGGGATGGAGAAGGTGGAGATCAGCGCCGCCACCGAGAACGACGCAAGCCGGGCGGTGTGTGAACGGCTCGGCATGACCCAGGAGGGGATTATCCGGCGAGCGGAGCGATTGGCGGATCGGGTGGTGGATCACGTCCACTATGGCCTGTTGCGAGAAGAGTGGCTGCGCCAGAGGGAGAGCTGATGACACTGCCCGTCATTACCACGGCCCGCACCCGGCTGACCGTGCTGACCCCGGAGCGGGCCTGCCTCATGCTGGATTTCTACCTGCGCAACCGCGAGCACCTGCGAGCCTGGGAGCCGGTGCGGGATGAGAGCTTCTATACCCTGGATCACTGGCGCCAGCGACTGCGGGACGGCTACAGCCAGTTCTTCGACGGCAGCGCCGTGCAACTTGTGGCGCTCGACCCGCGCGGTGAGCGAGTGCTCGCCACCTGCAACTTCACCCATATCGTGATGGGCATGTTCAAGGCGTGCCATCTTGGCTATGCCATCGACAAGGAATATGAAGGGCAGGGGCTGATGCAGGAAGTGGTTGGTGCCGGTATCGACTATCTGTTCCGCGAGCAAGGCCTGCACCGCATCATGGCGAGTTACATGCCGGAGAATCACCGCAGCGGCGCCCTGCTCGAGCGGCTCGGCTTCGAGCGAGAGGGCCGGGCCCGGGACTATTTGATGATCAACGGCCGCTGGGAGGATCATATTCTCACCGCGCTGATCAACCCGACGGTCTGAACCGGGATTGCTGCACCATGGCGAACCATATGGCGGTTAGCCAAATCAGCTCAGCGGCACCCTGCTCTAGCGCCTCGGCGTCGAGCGAGAGGGCCGAGCCAGGGACTATCTTCAACGGCCGCTGGGAGGATCCTATTCTCACTGCGCCTCCCAATCCGGCCGTCTCAGATTGAGAGGCGGGCTCATCTGGTCACACCAGATGTGATTGGGGCGGCCTTTTCGCGATAAGATTGCGCTATCGGTGCGCATCTCATACCCCTGATCCGAAAAGCGTGTAAAATTGCGCCCTGAATTTTCCCGGTCAGCAGCAGCTGACCGCGACTCCATACATGCAAGGCAGACATTGTGACAGAAGTAGATAGATTCGCGGACATTCGCCCCTATCGCGATGACGAAGTGCCGGCAGCCATCGAACGGCTGATCCAGGATGATGAGTTTATCGGCGCCATCGCCAAATACCGGTTCGGCTCCCTGATGAGCTGGCTCGGCTGGGCCATACGCCCGCTGATCCGCCAGTTCCTGCGCCGCAAGTGGGCCAAGGTCACCACGGTGCGCCAGGTGCAGCTGGGGGTGACCCGCTACATGGCGCGCATGATCGCCACCTCCACCCAGGGCGTGACCTTCTCCGGCCTCGAGCACCTGAAGAAAGAGCAGGGCTATCTGTTTGTCTCCAACCACAGAGACATCGCCATGGATCCCGCCTTCGTCAACTGGGGGCTGCACACCCACGGGTTCGATACGGTGCGCATCGCCATCGGTGACAACCTGCTGCGCAAACCCTGCGCCACCGAGCTGATGAAGCTCAACAAGAGTTTCATCGTCAAGCGCTCCGCCAAGGGGCCGCGGGAGATGATGAAGATGCTCGGCGAGCTGTCGGCCTACATCGGCCAGTCGGTACACGAGGGTCACTCCATCTGGATCGCCCAGAAGGAAGGGCGCGCCAAGAACGGTGACGACAAGACGGATCCGGCCATCCTCAAGATGTTCTACGTGGACGGCAAGAAGCAGAAGATCGAGTTCGTCGACTACATGCGCAGCCTCAACATAGTGCCGGTCAGCATCAGCTACGAGGTGGATCCCACCGACAAGGCCAAGGCGCGCGAGCTGTACGAAAAATCCGTCAACGGCAGCTACGAGAAGGGCGAGTTCGAGGATATCGAGAGCATCGTCGCCGGTATCATCGGCCAGAAGGGGCGGGTACATGTCTCCTTTGGTGCCCCCATCACCGAGGGCTTCAGCGATCCGGATGAACTGGCCGCGTTGATCGACAAGGCCATCTGGAGCAGCTACCGCCTCTTCCCCGGTAACTATCTGGCCGCTGATGTGCCAGGTAAGGCCAGCACCATCGAGCAGACCGCCTTCCTGACTCGTCAGTCGGAGGTGCCAGCTGAGCACAAGGCCATCTGGCGTGCCATGTATGCCAAGCCGGTTGAGAACGCCAACAAGGTTTGAATGAAGCCGGTTGAAAGAAAAAAACGGGAGCAGATGCTCCCGTTTTTGCGTCTGGTCAAAGTCGGCGGCAATTGGCTAGTGAATAATATTGTTTCAGCTGGTACGATCATCTGGTGAGTGAGCGGGTATCTCTTGGCAAGGAATGGGCGACTGTGCAACAGTGAGCCGGCGCTAATCAGATGATCCATACTCCTCTTGGTCTGCATGGATTGCAGACGGCGCTAGACAAGGACCTTTGACGGGTCCTTTTTCATTGGCAGACAAAGATAGACAGCGAATAAACCTAAGGATGCGCATCTGATGATCACCGGCAATCTGGATACCTTGCAACGCACTCCCTTGCCCGCCCCGCTGGCCCGCATCGTGGCCGAGGTGGTGAAGGATGTGGCCCACTGGCTAGATGCGCCGCTCGGCAAGCGCGAGATCGATGGCATGCGGCTGTTTTGTCTGGTGAGTGAAGAGCTGACCGAGCCGGTCGCCGCGCGCCGCGGCGAGTTTCACGAGCAGTATCTGGATATCCAGCTGCTGCTCTCGGGTGAGGAGTGGATAGGTGTCGGGCCCCATGCCTACGGCAATGACGGCGCCGATCATCCCCATCCCGATCTCTGGTTCGTCGATGACGAACAGACCAGTTATCTGGCGTTGCAGCCCGGCGATTTTGCCATCTTCTGGCCGGGAGAACTGCATCGCCCTCTCTGTACCCTGACCACCCCCGCCAAGGTGAAGAAGTTGGTGGTCAAGGTCCACAAAGAGCTGCTGGCAGGCCTGTAGCCGTCAGCAGTGCGGGGCCAAGGCCTCGCCCACGACAAGGCCGTTTCGGATGAACGGCGGCTTGTCCCGCGTTGAAGACGCGGTGAGTGCACGGCGCCCTTGGGGCCCGCACCGGACGAATTGAAAAATTGGGCGCACTTTCCTGCGACCATAAGCCCCCGGCAGGGGAATCCCATCCATGTTGGATGACACGACACTGTCGGCGTAACGCCGAAGCACAGGAAGACGTAGAACATGAGCAAGTTGGTATTGATCCTTAACTGCGGTAGCTCTTCCCTGAAATTTGCCGTAATGGACGCCGAAACGGGTGAGGACAAGCTGTCCGGCCTGGCCGAATGTTTCAATCTGGATGATGCCCGTATCAAATGGAAACTCCACGGGGTCAAGGGTGAAGCCATGCTGGGGGCGGGTGCCGCTCACCAGGCCGCTCTCGATCACATCGTGGGTCAGATCCTGCCCCAGGATCCGTCTCTTGCCGAGCAGCTGGTTGCCATCGGCCACCGCATCGTGCACGGCGGCGAGCAGTTCTCCCGCTCGGTGCGCATCGATGATGGCGTGATCGCCGGCATCGAAGCCGCCATCCCGTTCGCGCCCCTGCACAACCCGGCTCACCTCATCGGCATCCGCGCCGCCCTCAAGGTGTTCCCGGCCCTGGCCGAGAAGAACGTGGCCGTGTTCGACACCGCCTTCCACCAGACCCTGCCGCAAGAGGCCTACCTCTACGCGCTGCCCTACAAGCTCTATGAAGAGCACGCTATCCGTCGTTACGGCGCCCACGGCACCTCGCACCGCTTCATCGCGGAAGAGACCGCCAAGGCACTGGGCAAGCCGCTGGCTGAGCTGAACATCATCAACTGCCACCTAGGCAACGGTGCCTCCGTCTGCGCCATCAAGAACGGCGAGTCGGTCGATACCTCCATGGGGCTGACCCCGCTGGAAGGGCTGGCGATGGGGACCCGCAGTGGCGACATCGATCCCGCCATCGTGTTCTTCATGCACGACAACCTGGGTTACAGCGTTGACAAGATCAACCAGACCCTGACCCGGGAGTCCGGTCTGCTGGGCATGACGGAAGTGAGCAGTGACTGCCGCTACGTCACCACCAACTACGCCACCGACGCCGGTGCCAAGCGTGCCCTCGATGTGTTCACCTACCGGGTGGCCAAGTACGTCGGTGCCTATGCTGCCGCCATGGATGGTCGCCTCGATGCCCTGGTGTTCACCGGTGGCATAGGCGAGAACGCCGCCATGGTGCGCGAGATGGTGCTGGCCCGTCTGGCCTTGCTGGGCTTCAAGATCGATAAAGAAGCCAACAACGCCGCCGTGCTGGGTGGCGAAGGCCCCATCACCACCGCCGACAGCCGTCTGGCGCTGGTGATGCCGACCAACGAGGAGCTGGTCATCGCCCGCGATGCCCTGAGCCTGGTCGGCTAAGGCCACCTTGCTGATCACAACGCCCGGCCCATGCCGGGCGTTGTCGTTTCCGGCGCCGGTTGATGGGTTTGTCATTTGACATGCAGGACCAGATACGTACCCTGACGGTTGTTTCACGTAGCGGAGGTAAGGATGAAAGAGAGCTTTTTTCACTGGCTGGCAGGCATGGGCGTGGAGGTAACCAGCCTGATGGCCCTGGTGATCGCCCTGGGCTTCATCGTTCTTACCGCGCTGGTGCTGCACCTGGTGCTGCACCGGGTGCTGCTGGTACGACTGGTGGGGCTGCTTGGCAAGACCAAGCAGATGTGGCTACCCCCCCAGTTGCAGCAACGCTTGTTCTATCGACTCGCCTTTGTGCTGCAGGGCGCCGTGCTGCTCGGTCAGGCCGAGATCTGGCTGCCTCGCAACTCCGACAGCCTGCTGCTGATCGAGATGGTGGCCCAGCTCTGGATCCTGCTGTTCCTGCTGCTCGCCCTGTTCGCCCTGCTCGACTGCCTGCTCTCCCTGAGTCGTCACACCCGGCTGTGGCGGGATATGCCCCTGCGCGGCATCTTCCAGGGGGTGAAGCTGGTCGGCAGCATCCTGGTCGGCATCCTGATGATCGCCCTGCTGCTTGGCAAGTCGCCGCTGTTCTTGTTCAGCGGTTTGGGTGCCATGACCGCGGTGCTGATGTTGGTGTTCAAGGATCCCATCCTCGGCCTGGTGGCCGGGATCCAGCTCTCCGCCAACCGCATGCTGAGCGTCGGTGACTGGCTGCAGATGGACAAGTACGGCGCCGACGGCGAGGTGATCGACATCGGTCTCACCACGGTCAAGGTGTCGAACTGGGACAAGACCATCACCACCATCCCCACCTATGCGCTGATCTCCGATTCGTTCAAGAACTGGCAGGGGATGACGGAGTCCGGCGGCCGCCGCATCAAGCGCAGCGTCAACATCGACATGACCAGCGTGCGCTTCCTGACCGCGGATGAGCAGCGCGAGCTCCAGCAGGCGCAACTGCTTGCCCCTTATCTCAGCCGCAAGCAGCAGGAGCTGAGTGCCTACAACCAGCAGCTCAGCGATGCGCTCCATTGTCCCATCAATGGTCGCCACCTCACCAATCTGGGGACCCTGCGCGCCTATCTGGATGCCTACCTGCGGGCCAACGCCAACATTCGCAAGGACATGACGCTGATGGTGCGCCAGCTGGCGCCGACCAGCGAGGGGGTGCCGCTAGAGATTTATTGCTTCACGGCGACCACCGCCTGGGCCGATTATGAGGGGATACAGGCCGATATTTTCGACCATATATTCGCCATTATTGGGCAGTTTCATCTGCGTTTGCATCAATCTCCAACAGGTTATGACATGCGTGCCTGGCAAAGAGAGACGGTCAGCAACGGCTAAGGCTGGCGGCGATAGGTCGGGGCTTAATATCCTTGTGCCTGTCGCCCCATTTGCCGGTTGAATTTTTATCCGCAGAGGAGAAAAATGGCCGCCTTCTCTTGGCCCCGGGACGGGACCTCGTTCCCGCTCGGGCCCAGAGCCTTGAATCACCCCATTCATCACAGGAAAGTTATGAAGCTCCTCCACAACACTGCGGCTGCACTGTGCTGCAGCCTGATCCTGACCGCCATGCCTGCGCTTGCTGTCGAATATGCCCTGCCTGCGGCCAACAGCCGTCTGGTGGGTGAGAACACGGAGTACGTGGTGCCGGCAGAAGAGGCGGGTCAGCCGCTGGAAGCGGTCGCCGCCAAGTTCCAGTTGGGGTTGACCAACATGCTGGAAGCGAACCCCAAGGCGGATCCCCTGCTGCTGCAGGCCGGTGAGAAGCTGATCGTGCCGCACCAGCTGATCCTGCCGGATGCCCCGCGCGAGGGCATTGTGCTGAACGTGGCCGAGATGCGCCTCTACTACTACCCCAAGGGTAAAAACGTGGTGCAAGTGTTGCCGATCGGCATCGGCCAGCTCGGCACCGACACCCCGGAAAACTGGGTGACCAGTGTGCAGCGCAAGAAGGCGGGCCCGACCTGGACCCCGACTGCCAAGATGCACGCCGAATATGCGGCTCGTGGTGAGACCCTGCCTGCGGTCTGGCCGGCCGGCCCGGACAACCCCATGGGGCTGTTCGCGCTCTACATCGGCAAGATGTACGCCATCCACGGTACCAATGCCCAGTTCGGCATCGGCCTGCGGGTGAGCCACGGCTGCGTGCGCCTGCGTAACGACGACATCGAGTATCTGTTCAAGCAGGTCCCGGTCGGTACTCGCGTCCAGTTCATCAACCAGCCGATCAAGGCCTCGGTCGAGCCGGATGGCAGCCGTTACCTGGAAGTGCACCAGCCGTTGTCCCGCAGTGAGGAGGAGTTCAACTCCAGCCTGCCGGCGCCTTTGTCCATGAGCCCGGCGGTGACCCGCTTCATCGCCCATGCCGACAGCGACTCCCAGCTGGTCAAGCAGGCCTTGGAGCAGCGCAGCGGCATGCCGATCGCCATCAATCGCTGATCTCTCAATCTGTAAAAAAAGCCCCGGCTCCGGCCGGGGCTTTTTTATGTCAACGAGCAAGGGGAGGGTCAGGATAAGTCGTTGCTGTCGTGGCATAATATTTGGCTATTTCATCTTTGAGTAGTTACTTAATTAGTTAGCAAACGGTTTCATTGTGTTTTTTATTTGTTAAAAACAGTTGAGCTTATGGGATCTGCTGATTACTCTAGGCCGGTTTTTAAGGAAGAGCCCGTCGTCAGAACGGGTACACACGTCACATAACGGAGTTTTGAATGACAGCTAGCACCCCAATGCTTATCACCTTCCTGGTGTATATCCTGGGCATGGTGCTGATAGGTTTTGTCGCCTATCGCGCCACCCGCAACTTTGACGATTACATTCTCGGCGGCCGCCGCATGGGGAGCTGGGTTACCGCCCTCTCCGCCGGCGCCTCCGACATGAGTGGCTGGTTGTTGATGGGCCTGCCGGGCGCCGTCTTCATCGGCGGTATCTCCGAGAGCTGGATTGCCATCGGCCTCACCCTCGGGGCCTACTTCAACTGGCGCTGGGTCGCCGGTCGGCTGCGGGTTCACACCGAGAAGAACCGCAACGCCTTGACCCTGCCGGATTACTTCACCTATCGCTTCGAGGACAAGAGCCGGGTGCTGCGCATCCTCTCCGCCTTGGTTATCCTGCTGTTCTTCACCATCTACTGCGCCTCCGGTGTGGTGGCTGGCGCCCGCCTGTTCGAGAGCACCTTCGGCATGGATTACAACACCGCCCTCTGGGTCGGTGCGGCCGCTACCATCAGCTACACCTTCTTCGGTGGCTTCCTCGCGGTGAGCTGGACCGATACGGTGCAGGCCACCCTGATGATCTTCGCCCTGATCCTGACCCCGGTGTTCGTCATCATCGCTGTCGGCGGCATCGACACCGCCATGGTGCAGGTGGCGGCGCAGAACGCCAGCAACCTCGACATGTTCAAGAACCTGGACTTCATCGCCATCATCTCGCTGATGGCCTGGGGCCTTGGCTACTTCGGTCAGCCGCACATCCTGGCGCGCTTCATGGCGGCGGACTCCCATCACTCCATGGCCAGCGCCCGTCGCATCAGCATGACCTGGATGGTGCTTTGCCTCGGCGGCGCCGTGGCCATCGGTTTCTTCGGCCTGGCTTACTTCAGCACCTTCACCGAGCAGGCCGCCGGCGTGACCGGTAACCCGGAGCGGGTCTTCATCGAGCTGTCCAAGATCCTGTTCAACCCCTGGATTGCCGGTGTGCTGCTCTCCGCCATCCTGGCGGCAGTGATGAGTACCTTGAGCTGTCAGCTGCTGGTCTGCTCCAGCGCCATCACCGAGGATCTCTACAAGCCGTTCCTGCGCAAGAATGCCTCCCAGAAAGAGCTGGTGTGGGTCGGTCGCGCCATGGTGCTGGTCATCTCCCTGATTGCCATCGCCGTGGCCGTGAACCCGGAGAACCGGGTGCTGGGGCTGGTAAGCTACGCTTGGGCCGGCTTCGGTGCCGCCTTCGGCCCCGTGGTACTGCTCTCCGTGCTCTGGTCACGCATGACCCGCAACGGCGCCCTGGCCGGCATGCTGGTCGGTGCCCTGACCGTCATCGTCTGGAAGCAGTTCGGCTGGCTGGGGCTCTATGAAATCATCCCGGGCTTCCTGTTCTCCGGGCTGGCGATTGTGGTGTTCAGCCTGCTGGACAAGGCACCGTCCAAGGCCATGCTGGATCGCTTCAACGAGGCCGAGCGCGAGTTCCAGACTCCGCCGCCAGGCAACATGAACGACCCGATCGCCGTGAACTGAGTCGGCCATCTTGGATAACAAAAAGCCCCGCACTGCGGGGCTTTTTCATTTCACAAGCGGATGGAAAGGCTTATTCGTTGCTGCCTTTGCCAGATTGCAGGCAGGAGAGGGCCGGCTCGCCGTAACGCTCGAGTTGGGCCTCTTTACCCTTGGTCCAGAGGCTGAGGTTCTGCCCCTCGTAGCGGGCGCCGCTGCCGGTGGGGACGCCATAGGCCAACACCTGCTGATCGACGCCCAGGTTGATGACGGCGGCGGGCAGCTTGCCGTCGTTGTAGAAGTAGGCGGTGAGGGCCAGATCTTTGCCGCACTGGTAGAGCACGGGGGAGGGCACCACCAGCTGGCCTCCCTTGACCTGCAGCTCGGTGATGCGCATTTGGTAGCTAGATTCGATGCACTTGCCGGGATCCGCATCCTTCCAGCATTCGTTGCGGCCCTTGATCCAGCCGCGCTGCATCGCCTTCTCTGTCTTCGCCTGCTCGGCAGAGAAGTTGGCGATCGCCTTTGGATAGAGGGCGGCTAGCTCGTTATCCAGCGTGGCTAGCGCGGCGTCCTTGCAGATCAGCTGCTCGGCGCTGCTGTGGGCCTTGGCGCAGTCGAAGGAGGGGGCTGTGCCGGCCAGGGCCGGCAGGGAGAGAGGGAGGAGCAGCAGTGGGGCCAGCAGTCGTTTGTCCATGTCCAGATTCCATCGGGTTGTGATGAGGCACTAGAACATAGAAACCCTACCTTGGCTAAGTCTTTATAAAGGGGCCGAATGGGATGGCGACAGTGCCTGTCATCAGGCCAGCGCCAGGCGCTGACGGGCGCGCCACAGCTTTTCATGGAAGAAGAAGACGACGGTGTTGATGGCGGGTTCAATCAGTGCCATCACGCCGCCGGTGAGCAGCTCGCCGCTCAACAGGAAGGCGACGGCAAAGGCCACGCTGAAATGCACAAGGGCGAAGCTGTGCAGGCTGTGGTTCGGTTTGAACGTGCGCCAGCCAAGGTCATGGAAATAGAAGGCGACCGTGTTGACGGCGGGCTCTATCAGGGCGATCAGACTGGCGGTGAGCAGTTCGCCGGTCAGCAGGTAAGCCACGGTAAAGGCCACGATGAAGTGCAGGATGGCGAAGCTGATGGTCTTTTTCATGATGGTGGCTCCCTCTGGTGATGAGAAGAGTATGCCTAACAATCACACCAAATGAAAATAATTCTCATTTATGATTGTCATAGATAAAACCTATCATGTGTGGCGGGCGTGATCCTCTCTTTGCCAGAGAGCAGAGCCCGTGATACCAACAAAAAAGCCCCTCTTCGGGGCTTTTTGCTGTGTGGGAGGCGGGACTCAGGCTTCGGCCTGATTCAGCCATTCCACCCTGTATTGGGCGCCGGCGCCCTGGGCCAGCTTGGCGCACAGGGGCTTCAAGAAAGCCTCGATCTGTTCGGCCAGCATCCAGGGGGGGCTGACGATCAGCATACCGGAGCCGTTCATGCCCCAATCTGCGGTCTGGCCGGCCACTTCCAGCTCGGCTACCAGCACGTCGCCGAAGTTCTCCCGCTTGATAGCTTTGAGCATGTCGCGGGACTTGTCTGCCTCTTGGCCCAAGATCGGATACCAGAGCGCATAGATGCCGGTGGCCCAGCGCTTCGAGGCTTTTTTGAGAGTATCGACCACCGCAAAGTAGTCTTCCTTGAGTTCATAGGGCGGATCGATCAGCACAAGACCGCGGCGCGGGGTCGGCGGCAGCAGAGCCACCAGCCCCTCGAAACCATCGCGATGGTGCACGGCGACACGGGGGTCATAGCCCATGTTGGCACGCAGATCGTCCACCTCGTTGTTGTGCAGCTCCATCAGCGCCAGCTTGTCGTGCTCGCGCAGCAGCCGACGCGACAGCTCGGGGGAGCCGGGGTAATAGTGCAGCTCACCACCGTTTCCTTCTTGACCGGGGTTCATCTCTTCGATGACGCCGAGATAGGGCGCCATGACAGCCCAGTCGGCGCGCTCGTCCCACAGCCGGCCGATACCGTCGGCATATTCCGCCTTCTTCTGGGACCAGTCACCGCGCAGGTCGTAGAGACCGCCGCCGGCATGGGTATCCAGCACGATGAAGGGTTTTTCCTTCTTCTTGAGGGATTCGATGATCAGGGCCTGAACGGTGTGTTTCAGTACGTCGGCATGGTTGCCGGCGTGAAAGGCGTGGCGATAACTCAGCATATTAGGTCTCTGAGGGGGCCCTGCTGGGCCCCCAGTAACGATAGATAGTTCGACAAATTGTGGCTCTTGCCCCGGCACAGGGTGAGGCCGCGCAGGGTCTGCAGCAAGACCCCCTGCTGCAGCCGCTCCAGCTCCAGTTCGTGGGCCAGCATGCTCTGGTACTCGCGCTCATCCAGCCGCGCTTTGGCGTGCTGGCGCAAGGTACGCCAGGGAAGCAGCACCGCCTCGGTCTGGACCAGGGCCGGTTGCAAGTCGATGAGGCTGACCGGGATGCCGTCCTGATCCAGCCGATGCAGCAGCAGGGCCAGATTGACGTTGCCACCCAGGCTCTGCACCTCGAGCCAGTCCTGGCTGCGCTCGCCATAGCACTCACCGCTCCAGCGCCAGAAATCGAGCGGAGTGGGCAGCTCATGGCTGGCCACCCGATCGCTCGTCATTGATAGCTCGTCACGCAAAGAAGGCCTGCTCCTGAGTTTCCAGCTCCTCGGAAAGACTCATCCACTCCAGCTCGACCTCTTCCAGCTCTTCCTTTATCGGGCCCTGGGATTTGAGCAGCTCGGAGAGCTTGTTCTTGGCGCCTTCTTCGTAGATGGCGGGATCCGCAAGCTGCTCCTCGACCGCCCCGAGCTTGAGTTGCAGCTTCGTCATGCTGGCCTCGAGCTTCTCGAGCTTCTGGCGCAGCGGCCGGGTCGCTTGCCGGAACTCCGCCTCGCGGCGCTTCTGATCCTTGCGGGCCACCGCCGAGTTGGCAGAGGCCGGGCCGTCGCTTGGCTTGGCGTTGGCCTCTTTTTCCTGCTCACCGAGCCATTTGTGGTAGTCGTCCAGATCGCCGTCAAACGGCTCTACCCGGCCACCGTGCACCAGATAGAAGTCATCTGTGGTGGTGCGCAGCAGGTGACGGTCGTGAGAGACCACCACCATGGCGCCCTCGAAGCCTTGCAGCGCCATGGTCAGGGCGTGGCGCATCTCCAAGTCCAGATGGTTGGTCGGTTCATCGAGCAGCAGCAGGTTCGGCTTTTGCCAGGTAACCAGGGCCAGAACCAGCCGCGCCTTCTCGCCGCCCGAAAACGGAGCCACCTTGTCCAGCGCCTTGTCACCGTGGAAGCCAAAGCTGCCGAGGTAGTTGCGCAGCTCCTGCTCGGTCTTGTCTGGTGCGAGGCGGGCCAGGTGATCGAGCGGGGTGTCATCGAGGCGCAGGGTCTCGAGCTGGTGCTGGGCGAAGTAACCGATGCTGACGCCGGCGCTCACCTCCAGCTTGCCCGACAGCGGCGGGTTGCTGCCGGAGAGCATTTTGATGAAGGTGGACTTGCCGGCGCCGTTGCGCCCCAGCAGGCCGATGCGCGAACCGGGCACCAGGTTGAGTTTGATCTTCTCCAGGATCACCTTGTCGCCATAACCGGCGCTGAGATTTTCCATGGCGATGAGCGGAGTCGGCAGGGCCGACGGCTCGCGAAACTCGAAGCTGAACTCGGAATCGGCGTGGGCCGGTAGGATCTTCTCCATCCGCTCCATGGCCTTGAGGCGACTCTGGGCCTGGCGGGCCTTGGAGGCCTTGTAGCGGAAGCGGTCCACATAGTCCTGCATGTGGGACATCTCCCGCTGCTGCTTCTCGTACATGGATTGCTGCTGGGCGAGCTGCTCGGCCCGCTGCAGTTCGAAGTCGGAGTAGCCGCCGGTGTATTCGTTGAGCTTGCCGTTCTCGATATGGATGATGCGATTGATGACAGAGTCGAGGAAGTCGCGGTCGTGAGAAATAAGCACCAGCGTGCCCTGATAGCCCTTGAGCCACTTCTCCAGCCAGATGACGGCGTCCAAGTCCAGGTGGTTGGTCGGTTCATCCAAGAGCAACAGGTCGGAGCGGCAGAGCAGTGCCTGGGCGAGGTTGAGGCGCATGCGCCAGCCACCGGAGAAGCTGCGCACCGGCGAGGCCAGCTGATCGCCGCCAAAGCCAAGGCCGTGCAGCAACTCGGCGGCGCGGGCGCGGATGCTGTAGGCGCCTATGGTGTCGAGCTTGCCGTGCAGTTCGGCAACCAACAAGCCGTTGTCATCCTGCTCGGCCTTCGCGAGCTGGGCCTCCAGGATGCGGAACTCCTTGTCGCCGTCGATCACATAGTCGAGGGCGGAGCAATCCAGCGCCGGGGTCTCCTGGGCGACGCCGGCAATCTGCCAGCCGGCGGGCAGGCTGAAGCTGCCGTTGTCGATGGCCAGCTCGCCCCGCACCAGCGCAAAGAAGGTGGACTTGCCACAGCCGTTCTTGCCCACCAGACCCACCTTGTGGCCGGGATGTATGGTGCAGGAGGCGTTGTCCAGCAGCGTGCGGCCGCCGCGGATCAGTTCGATTTGACTGGCAACTATCATGGATTGGGTCTGCTTGGCTCAAATGAAGGGGGAAACTGGCGCGGATTTTACGTGAAACGGCTCGAATTTGCACTGGAAGGCGAGGGGAGTCGGCTGGCTGCGGACAGAAAAACGTGCCATAACAGAGACATCTGTCAGGGAGCAGGAGGCTGCCATGCTGATTAAAGAGATCATGACGACCCGGATCGCGACGGTTTCCATGGATGACAGACTCAACGTCATCAAGGAGATCTTCGAGCAGGCCCACTTTCGTCACCTGCTGGTGATCGAGGAGGAGGCACTGGTCGGTGTCATCTCGGACCGGGATCTGCTGCGGGCTCTCAGCCCTTATCTCGACACGGACGCCGAGATGAACCGAGACACCGAAACCCTCAACCGGCGCGCTCATCAGATCATGAGCCGTCAGCTCGTCACCATCTCCCCCGAGCTGTCGCTGCAAGAGGCGGCCAGCATGATGCTGGCGCGGCATGTCTCCTGCCTGCCGGTGCTGGAAAACGGCGCCTTGGTCGGTATCGTCAGCTGGACGGATCTGCTGCGCGTCATGCAAACCTGGACGCCAGCCTGAGTGTCCATTCGCAGGAGGCGAAGGCCTGATGGGTGGCGAAGGAGATGTTTTTGTCGCCACCGGGATGCTATTATCGCCGATATAAATACCTACCTTAGCATTTCCCACCTCACGTTTAGTTCGATAAAAATCAATTTATAAGATTTAAATATCGACAATCGTCAATCTTGGCGACATTTTATGTCGCTAAAATACAGCCTCAAGTGGCATTCTCGAATTAATCGCCCCCCGCTTCAGTTCCAGTCAAGGTTTCCGGATCTACCCTAGGTCATCGGAACATAAACCCGATCATAACGACCGAGCACAGGTCTGATAGATAGTGTTTACACCAGAGGAACTAACAATGAAAAAGACAGCATTGACTATGGCCATCTCCAGCCTGCTGCTGGCAGGTGGTGCACAAGCTGCAACTGTTTACGATCAGAATGGCTCCAAACTGGACATCGGCGGCCGTGTCAACGGCATGTACTACGGTACCGATGACGACGCCAGCGAAGGCGATGCCAGCTACCTGCGTCTGCACGTTGCAGGCGAGACCAAGATTGACAACGAAACCACCGCATTCGGTTTCGCAGAGTACAACCTGCCGGTGTCCGGTTCTGACAACGACGAGCTGCGTTACGCTTACGCCGGTATCAAGCATGATCGCTTCGGTGCCTTCAGCTACGGTCGTCAAGACGGTCTGTTCACCAAAGCCGTGAACAACTACACCGACGTCCTGCCTGAGTGGGGTGGTGACGGCCTGGGTAAGGACACTGACGTGTTCGGTACCGGTCGTACCAACGCTCTGGCCCAGTACATCTACAACTGGCAGGGTCTGACCCTGGGCGCCCAGTTCACCGGTAACAACGACCCGCAAAACGAAAGCCGTAGCGACCGTGCTGGCGTCAACGGTGACTGGAACCCGAAAGGCTCCTCCGAGGGTTATGCCCTGTCTGCCAACTATGACTTCGATATGGGTCTGAGCCTGGGTGCCGCCTATAACCAAGCTGGCAAGACCGACGAGCAAGCCGAAAACGTGAGCTTCGGTGGCGACAACGATGCCAAGCTGTTCGGTGTGGGTGCCAAGTACACCACCGGCAACCTGTACATGGCTGCTACCTACTCCCACGGTGAAGATCACCTCTTCGTAGATACCGGCTCCATGCGCGGTTATGCCGAGAAGATGGATGGTTACGAAGCCGTCGTACAGTACAACATCACGCCGAAGTTCAAGCCTTCCCTGGCTTACCTGCGTACTGACGTGAAAGACAGCGCTCACGGTATCGACGATACCGCTACCGAGTACGTCTCTGTAGGTGCCTGGTACAACTTCACCGACAACTTCAACGCCTACGTTGATTACAAAATCAACCTGCTGGACGAAGTTGGTTCTACCAACATGAACAGCCTGGGCAAGTCTACCGACGACATCGTTGCGGTAGCACTGCAGTACAATTTCTAAGTCATTCCCTGACTGCCTACTGTATTTTTGGACCGGCCGCATTGCGGCCGGTTTTTTTATGGGCGTCATCCAACCCGCAAGATTTAGCGGCTGTCTGACACATCCGCTGTTCAGCATTGCCCCCCTCTGGTCGATAACCCTGTTGTCGGACGGATGGCTATCCCGTTCCCGCCTCGGTGACGCGGCTATGGGGTGAGGATCACGACCTGTGGTCAAGAGCCTATCTTTTACCGCCCCTTTTCATTATTTCTATAGAGACTGGTGTTGCTCCGACTCTGGGGGGATGCGGGTCGTGTTGGCATGTTGGCGCCTCTATACTGTGGCGACACTCGGGAAACGGACGTAAGGGCTTTATATGGCGAGCATATTGGATTCAGTGGATCAACGTACCCAGTTGGTGGGGGAAAATCGTCTGGAGTTGCTGATGTTCCGCCTGGGCTCCCAGCAGCTGTTTGCGATCAACGTGTTCAAGGTACGGGAGGTGGTGAAACTGCCTCGCCTCAACAAGATGCCGGGATCTCACCACAACATCAGCGGGGTGGCGAACATCCGTGGGGTGTCCATTCCGGTGATCAACTTGCGCGGTGCCATCGGCATGAGGCCCATGGCGGTCGACAGCGAATCCAACCTCATCATCACCGAGTACAACCGCACCATTCAGGGCTTTCTGGTCGGGCAGGTGGCCCATATCGTCAACATGACCTGGAAGGACATACTGCCGCCGCCGCGCTCCGCCGGCCGTTCCAACTACCTGACCGCCATCACCCGGGTTCCGGAAGGGGGAGCGGATCAGATCGTCGAAATCATTGATGTGGAGAAGGTGCTGGCCGAGATCATCACCTATGACATCCGCATCTCGGCCGAGGTGCTGGACACGGAGATCCTGCCCCAGATGCACGGCCGCAAGGTGCTCATCGTCGATGACTCCAGCACGGCGCGCAACCAGGTGCGTGAGACCCTGGCCCAGCTCGGGCTCGAGGTGATCGAGTGTCAGGATGGCCTGCAGGCGCTCAATCTGCTCAAGGGCTGGTGCGATGCGGGCAAGACGGTGACCGACGAGATCATGCTGATGATCACCGACGCCGAGATGCCGGAGATGGACGGCTACCGGCTGACCCACGAGGTGCGCAGCGATCCGCGCATGGCCAATCTCTTCATCACCCTCAACACCTCGCTGAGCGGCAACTTCAACGAGGCCATGGTCAAGAAGGTCGGCTGCGATCGCTTTATCTCCAAGTTCCAACCCGACCTGCTGGTGGGCGTCGCCCAGGAGCGGCTGCGCCAGATCCTGGAGGTTTGACGCTGATGCAATGATGCCACGGTGAAGAGGGCGGGCCGTGTCGCTGCATGGCCAGGCTCCAGCTCGGTGGGAGCCACTCAAGCGCAGCTACGCCAGACTCTGGAAGCCTGAACCCGATGACAAAACACCCGCCTAGGCGGGTGTTTTGTTTTAGTGCGGTTGAGCAGAGGCGCTCGGCGCTGGGGGTTATTGCGTCAGCAGCGGCTCGATAAAGCTGGCGACTATGTCGCGGATCATCGGTTGTGTTTCAGCCTTGGGGTGCAGCCCATCGTTCATCATGAGTTCAGGGCGCAGCGCAATATCATCCAGAAAGAACGGCATCAGCGGCAGGGCGTTGGCCTGCGCCAATTCCGGGAAGATCTGCTCAAACTGGCGCAGGTAACGGGCGCCATAGTTGCGAGGCAGCTGGATCTGGGTCAGTACCGTCTTCACCTTCTGGGCCTTGGTCAGCGCCACCATCTTGGTCAGGTTGGCACGGGTGATGGCGGGGGCGAAGCCACGCAGGCCATCGTTGGCGCCCAGTTCAATCAGCACCCAGTCGGGTTTGTGCTCCTCGAGCAGGGCGGGCAGGCGGGCCAGACCCCCCTGGGTCGTTTCACCGCTGATGCTGGCATTGATGAGCTGGTGCTGACCGCCTTGCTGCTGCCATTTCTGCTCGAGCAGGGCAGGCCAGCTCTGTTCGGCCTGCATCTGATAGCCGGCACTCAGGCTGTCGCCCAGCACCAGCAGGGTCTGGGCCTGCACCGATGACACCAGGCAACACAAGGCAAGCAGGAAACGCGTCATTCATTCAACTCCATCATTTGTTGTCATTCCGGGTCCGCCAACAGGATACCCGGTACGAGGTTAACGCTCATCAGCCATTGCCAACAAGGGCCGAGGCAAACAGGATAGGTATCATGAGCTTAGCCGCCATCTTTATGCTCGACAGGGGTCGTGGCAGACAGGGCACCTATCATCAGATCCAACGGCCATCATCAAGCGTCTGGGCAAGCGGGGCAGGGGTCATGAGTTCAATGCTCATCATTCATTGCCCGAGTCCAGGTAAACAGGAAGCGCATCATGAGTTCAACACCCATCATCACCGTCAAGGGGCTTGGCAAGACCGTCAGCCTCGGCCAGGAAAGTCTCACCATCCTTGAGGGGATCGATCTGCAAGTCAACACCGGTGAGACGCTGGCGCTGGTCGGCGCCTCCGGCTCCGGCAAGTCTACTCTACTTGGTCTCTTGGCCGGGTTGGACTTGCCGAGCTGCGGTGACATCGAGATCCTGGGTCAGTCGCTGACTCAACTGGACGAGGAGGGGCGGGCCCGCCTGCGGGCCGAGCAGGTGGGCTTCATCTTCCAGTCTTTCCTGCTGTTGCCAACCTTGAGCGCCTTGGAAAACGTCATGCTGCCGGCCGAGCTGCGCGGTGAAACCCATTGTGAACCCCGGGCTCGCGCGCTGCTGGCCGAAGTGGGGCTCTCCGAACGATTGCATCACCTGCCGCCACGGCTGTCCGGTGGCGAGCAGCAGCGCGTCGCCATCGCCCGCGCCTTTATGACCCGCCCCAACCTGCTGCTGGCGGATGAGCCGACCGGCAACCTGGACAGCAAGACTGGGGAGACGGTGATCGAACTGCTGTTTCGCTTGAACAGAGAACATAACACTACCCTGGTGGTGGTGACCCACGATCATGAGCTGGCACAGCGTTGCCAACGACAAGTGGTGATGGCGGCGGGACGACTGGAGGCAGAGCTGCTTGCATCCGAATCCGTCTTGCCCTTCCGGGTTAAGGAGCAACCATGAGTCAGTGGCGACTGGGATTGAAATTACTGCGCCGGGAAGGCTTCAACGGCGAACTACGCTGGTTCGTGTTGGCGCTGGCCCTGAGCGT
This sequence comes from Aeromonas tecta, assembly GCF_000820185.1. Taxonomy (GTDB): domain Bacteria; phylum Pseudomonadota; class Gammaproteobacteria; order Enterobacterales; family Aeromonadaceae; genus Aeromonas; species Aeromonas tecta. Next base: position 456,024 of record NZ_CDCA01000036.1, on the reverse strand, counting down.
GGCCTGCGTGCTGAGTGTGGCGCTGGTGGCGGACCGGCTGGACGCAGGGCTCAAGGCCTCGGGTCGCGACTTTATCGGGGCCGATCGGGTGTTGCGCTCCGCAACGCCGGCGCCGGAGGCCTGGCTCAAGCAAGCCGAGCAGGATGGCCTGGCGGTGCAGACCACGGTCAGCTTCAACAGCATGCTGTTTCACGGCGATGGCTTGCAGCTGGCCTCCATTCGGGCGGTACCGAGTGACTTCCCCTTCTATGGCAAGCTGGAGCTCAATCCGCAGCGAGCCCCCGCGCCCGGCGAGATTTGGCTCTCCGATCGGGTGATGCAGCTGCTCGGCGCCAAGCTCGGGGATGAGCTGGAAGTCGGCAATACTACATTGAAAGTGGCCGGCGAGCTGGGTCAGGAGCCGGATCAGGGCTTCAGCCCCTTCCAGATGGCGCCGCGGGCCCTCATTCACAGTGCAGACATCGAGGCGACCGGTGCCCTGTTGCCGGGTAGCCGCCAGCAGTGGCGCTACCTGCTCAAGGGTTCTCGCGAACAGGTGGCCGAGTATGAGCGCTGGCTCAAGCCCAAGCTGGCGGCCGGGCAGAAGCTGCTCAAGCCCGATGATCAGGACTCCCAGGTGGGGAAATCCCTGGCCAATGCCGAGCGCTTCTTCCGCCTCGCCTCCCTGGCGGGCGTGCTGCTGGGGGCCCTGGCCATGGGCATAGCGGTGCGTCACTTTGCCGAGCGGCAAACCAACATGGTGGCCTTGCTCAAGACCCTGGGCGCGTCGCGGCGCACCCTCTGGCAGCTGATGGGCACCCTGCTGTTCTCACTGACCCTGATCGGAGCCCTGATCGGGCTGGTGGCGGGGAGCGGGATGCAGTGGCTGACGCTGCAGCTGCTGGGGGATCTGCTGCCAGCGGATCTGCCACCGCCCTCCTGGCGCCCCTTCGTCCTGGGGCTCGCGGTCGCCTTCTTCATCACCCTGCTGCTGGCCTTCATCCCCTTCCTGCGACTGCTCAAGGTGCCCCCGCTGCGGGTGCTGCGTCGTGAGCTGGAGGCGGGCATTCCGCCCTGGCTGACGGTGCCGGTCGGCTTGCTCGGTCTATTCGGGCTGGTGTGGGGCTTTACCACCGATGCCACGCTGGCGCTGGGGCTCATTGGTGGCATGGGGGTATTGATGCTGCTGCTGGCGGTGCTGGCTTCTGGGCTACTCCGACTCGGCAGCAGGCTCAAGGGACCCCATGCCCTGCGTCTGGCCATCAGCCATCTGTCTCGTGAGCGCGGCAGCGGCCTTTTCCAGCTGGCGGGCTTCGCGCTGGCGCTGATGCTGTTCGGACTATTGTGGGCGGCGCGAGTCGACTTGCTCGACGACTTTTCTGCCCGTCTGCCGGCGGACGCCCCCAATCGCTTCCTGGTCAATGTGGCCGACGACGAGCGGGAAGGGATCCTGGCCGATCTGCATCAGGCGGGTGCCACCACCTCGGACTTCTATCCCATGGTGCGCGGACGCCTGACCCAGATAGCCGGGCAGGCGGTCGGTGAAGATGCGGCGAGGGAGGGGGTGAACCGTGAGCTCAACTTCACCACCACGGCGGGGCTGCCCCCCGACAATCAGGTCACCTCTGGCCAGTGGCTCGGCGGCAAGGGGGAGGTTTCGGTCGACGAGGTGTTGGCGGGGCAGCTGGGGATCGCTCTTGGCGATCGGCTCAGCTTCACCATTGAGGGGCGCGGTTTCGAGGCCAAGGTTACCAGCCTGAGATCCATCAAGTGGGACAACATGAGGCCCAACTTCTACATGATCTTCTCGCCGGACGTGCTGGCACCCTTCTCCCACACCTGGCTCGGCAGCTATCGGCTGCCGGTCGAGGGGCGAAGCGCCGAGGTGGAGCTCATTCGCCGTCACCCGACCGTGAGCCTCATCGATGTGGAGGATCTGATCGCGCGCCTCACCGTGGTCTCTGATCAGGTGAGCCGGGCCCTTGGGCTGATGCTGGGGCTGGTGACGGTGGCTGCCCTGCTGGTGCTGCTGACCCAGACCCAGGCCAGCATGGCCCATCGGCGCCGCGAGCTGTTGCTGATGCGCACCCTGGGGGCTGGCAGCAAACTGCTTGAGAAGATGCTGCGCTGGGAGCTGGTGGCCACTGGCCTGCTGGCGGGGCTGTGCGCGGCCATGGTGGTCGAGCTCTGCTCCTTTGGCCTGCAGTGGTGGTGGTTCGATGGCAAGTGGCAGTTCCACTGGGCCATCTGGGCCGGCCTGCCGCTGCTTGGCGCCTTGCTGGTGACCCTGGCCGGGCAGGGCATGCGCCGCCAGTTGCTGGCGGGCACCCTGAGTGACAGGTTACGGGGTCTGGGCCAGGGACTGCTCTAGCCTGGCTGCGATTGCCATTAAAAAAACACCCGGCCTTGGCCGGGTGTTTTTTTACGCGCGTCAGCGAGGGGAGTACAGCAGGTTGTCGAGGGCCTGGGGCAGTTCGGGATAGGTGAAGTGAAAGCCCGCCTGTTGCAAGCGAGCTGGCAGCACGTGCTGGCCGGTGAGCAGCAGATCGGCGGCTTCCCCCATCAGCAGGCGCAGCGCCCGCGCCGGTACACGCAGCAGGTGAGGGCGCCGCAGGCTGCTGGCCAGGTGCTGGCTGAAGGTTCGGTTGTCGACCGGCTGGGGCGCGGTGGCGTTGAAGATGCCGTCGCACTCGTCGTGCTCGAGCAGGAACAGCATGGCGCGCACCAGATCCTGAATATGGATCCAGCTCATCACCTGCTGGCCCGAGCCCATGGGGCCACCGAGCCCGCAGCGATAGGGCGGCAGCAGCTTGGGCAGGGCGCCGCCATCCTGGCCGAGCACCAGACCGATCCTGACTATGCAGACCCGGGTCTGGGGGCTGCGTGCCTGTTGGGCCAGGGTTTCCCACTGTTGGCAGAGACGGTGGGTGAACTCGTCATTGGGCTGGTTGAAGTGCTCGTCCAGCGGCTCGGCCCCCTGCCGGCCATACCAGCCGATGGCGGAGGCATTGAGCAGCAGCCTGGGCGGCGTGGTAGAGAGCTTGATGAGATCGACCAGCTGCTCGGTCAGCAGCCAGCGGCTGTTGCACAGCAACTGCTTGCGCGGCTCGCTCCAGCGACCGGCGGCGATGGGCTCGCCCGCCAGATTGATGACGACATCCACGTCGTTGAGGTCATCCAGCCGGTCCAGGTTGTCGAGCAGCTTGATATCATGACCCAGCAGCTCATAGGCGCGGTTGCCCTGGCGGGTCAGCACCACCACCTCGTGCGCCACCTTGAGGTGCGCCACCAGGCGGCGGCCGATAAACCCTGTCCCCCCCGTGATCAGTATCTTCATGTTCGCTCTCCTGACGCCGATGGCTCTACTCTAGAGGGCCGGGGCCGGATGAACAAGCAACTGTTTTTGCAAGTGTTATGGTTTTTTCATGGGGTTGGGTCATACACTGGTCAGGTCTCTGTGATGGACGGCTTTGCCCTCGCACAGTGACGCTGAAAGGTATGCGTTGAAGGCGTGTTTGACGGGGCACGGCGGCCTGCCGAGCGCGCGCCTGGGCCTGGCTTTCCTTGCCAAGGGGCTGACAAACTGTAAAATTGGTCGTTTTTTTCGCCGTTGCGATTGGGGAGGATTATGCCATTTCGTTGTCTGAGAGCGCGCCAATACCATCGCCGCCTGGTTTTCTCCCTGCTGGCTGGCTTGTTGCCCATGGCGCTTGGGATTGCGATTGCCATCGGGCAGACCATGAGTGGGGTGCGGCAGGATACGGAGCAGCGTTTGTTGCATGCCAGGCACATGTTCGATCGCACTCTGGACAATGCAGAGCTGGCAGCCTCTGCCGTAGCGGGGAGCATTGGCAAACCCTGCCTCGAGGTCGTACAGGGCTTGCGGGATCAGGTGGCGACGGTGCCGGATGTGCGCAGCGTCAACCTGGCCGAAGGCGAGCGTATCTACTGCACCTCCCTCTATGGCCCGGTCAAGGGGGGGATAGACCTCGACGACTATGTCGAGGGCAAACTCGATCTGATGCGGGGCAACCCGGTCACGCCGAACAGGCCGCTCATCGTCTACCGCCAGGAGGTGGGGAAGTACAGCGTGCTGGTGGGGGTGGATGGCTACTACCTGCTCAACATCCTCGACATGATGAGCCGCGATACCCCGCTCGGATTGGTGGTCGGTCCGCAGATGTTGCTGCGTGACAGTCAGCTCACCAACCGCCTGATCACGCCAGGCACCCCCGGTTATCTGGAGCAGGCCTCCGAGAAGTATCCCTTCAAGGTGGTGACCGCCCTCTCTAACCGTGACTATGCCGCCCACCTGTGGGATTACTCCAAGGTCAGCCTCATCATCTATCCCCTGCTGAGTCTGATGTTTGGGTTCGGGGCATTCTGGCTGATGGGACGCTCCCACTCACCGATGCAGGAGTTGCGGCGGGCGCTGGATCAGCAGGAGTTCATTCCCTATCTGCAACCCGTGGTAACCGGTGAGGACGCCCAGTGGCGCGGTTGCGAGGTGCTGATGCGCTGGCAACATCCCCGTCAGGGCATGATAGCACCGGATCGTTTCATCCCCATGGCGGAAGAGTGTGGCCTCATCGTCCCCATGACCCGTTCACTGATGCAGCAGGTGCGCGCGCAGTTTGCCGACCAGGTTCACACCCTGCCTAAGGGTTTCCACTTCGGTTTCAACATCTGCGCCAGCCACTGCAAGGATCTGAGTCTGGTGGAGGATTGCCGCGATTTCATCAACGCCTTCAAGGAAAATCCCATCAAGCTGGTGCTGGAGCTGACCGAGCGGGAGCTGATCGTGGCGGACGAGGTGACCGATCGGCTGTTTGCCGAGTTGCACCAGCTCGGTGTCTTCATCGCCATCGATGATTTTGGTACCGGCCACTCCAGCCTGACCTATCTGCAAGCCTTCCAGGTCGATTTCCTCAAGATAGACAAGAGCTTCGTCGGCATGATTGGCTCGGATGCGCTGTCTAGCCACATCGTCGAGAACGTCATCGATCTCGCGACCCGGCTCGAGCTGCAACTGGTGGCGGAAGGGGTGGAGAACGAGGTACAGGCGGCCTATTTGAGGGCACGTCAGGTGACCTTCCTGCAGGGATATTTCTACGGCAGGCCGATGCCGATGAAGGCGTTTATCGAGCAGCTGACCGCCTGACACCCAGGGCGCGCCAAACGGGCATAAAAAAACCAGCAACCTTGGTCGCTGGTTTTTTTCATTCAGGAGCCACGTTAGAGCATGCGGGCGAGGGCGCGAGCCAGCCGCTTGACTCCCTCTTCCGTAGTGGCTTCGTCTACGCAAGAGAAGCTCAGGCGCAGAGTATTCTGTATTTCCGGGCGAACGTAGAAGGGTGCGCCAGGGACGAAGGCGACCTTCTCCTTGATCGCCTCGTCGAACAGGGCCATGGCACTGACACTTTTTGGCAGCGTCAGCCAGAGGAACATGCCCCCTTCCGGACGGGTGTAGCTGACCCCAGGCGGGCAGTGACGGGTCAGGGCGGCTTCCATGGCGGCGCGCTGGCGACCGTAGACCTCCTTGATCTTCTCCAGATGGGCATCGAGCGAATTGTCTATCAGGAAGCGGTGCAGTACCTGCTGGCTGAAGGCATTGCTGTGCAGGTCGGTCGCCTGCTTGGCGATGGTGACCTTCTTGCGCAGCCAGTCCGGCACCAGCATCCAGCCGAGACGGAAGGCGGGCACCACGGTTTTCGAGAAGGAGCCGAGCAGCACGGTATTGTTCGGGGCCAGCTTGGCGATGGGGGGCAGGTGCTCGCCCTCGAAGCGCAGCTCGCCGTAGGGATCATCTTCCACCATCAGCAACTCGTGGCGCACCAGTCGCTCGGCCAGTGCCTCGCGATTGGCACGGCTGTAAGACACGCCGCTCGGGTTCTGGAAATTCGGTACGCCGTACAGCAGCTTGGCGTCTGAGCCCTGCTCCAGCAGCGCATCCAGCGCGGCCAGATCCAGCCCCTCTTCGCCAAGGGTGATGGGGCGGAAATTCGGTTGATAGACGGAAAACGCCTGAATGGCGCCGAGATAGCCCGGCTCCTCGATGATGAGATCCTGCCCTTCGTTGACCAGCACCTTGCCCAGCAAGTCCAGCGCCTGCTGGGAGCCGCTGGTGATCAGGATGTTGTCCGGGTTGACGGTCATGCCGTGGCGGCTCAGGTAGCGATCGGCGATGTACTGGCGCAGCGGGGCAAAGCCTTCGGTGGCGGCGTATTGCAGGGCGGCGGGGCCCTGTTCGCGCAGCACGTCCTGGCAGGCCTGGTCGATGGCCTTGACCGGGAACAGATGGGGATTGGGCAGGCCGCCGGCGAAGGAGATGATCTCCGGATTGGCGGCAACTTTCAGGATTTCACGGATAAAGGAAGGCTCGACCTTCTCGAAGCGCTGGGCAAAAAACGGCTGCATAGGGTTCTCTCTGACTAGGGGGCGGTCACTCCATTCAACCGCCACGTTATCCGTTTGTATCAGATTTCAGAAATGAGGCAATGGCTGTAACAAAAATCCATAAAAAAGGGCAGGTTTGGCACCTGCCCGCATTTTATGGCTTCCCGTGGCGAAAAGAGCGTCAATCCCTCTGCAGGGGCTGCCTGTCGCCGTTATCGCCGGATCAGAGTCCCGGCTCCTTCGGGAGGTGGCTCATCGGCTCGGTATTCAGAGCCCAGGTTCTTTCAGGAAGCGGATCATCAGATCCGTGTTGGCGCCGAGTTGCTGTTGTACCCGGCCCGGGAACAGCTCGGCCATCTTGTCGAGGCGGTCATACTGGGTGTGCCAGATCTTGCCCCACTGGGTCTCGCTGTCCCGATCGCAGGCGCTTTTAGTGGCGTCGTCATAACAGTCCCACAGCGCCGGGTTGGTGCTCTGGGAGTAGCCGTCATAGCCATCGGCGCCATCGATGGTGAAGTTGGTGGCTTCCACGTAGGCGATAGGCACTCCCAGGCAGGCAAAGGGCGCGTGATCCGACCAACTGCCGGTCTCCCCTTCCGGGTAGCCAGGATAGCTTGGGTGGATGGCAAACGGGGTGGTCCCCTGCTTGGAGATGGCCAGCAGGCGATCCCGCACCTTGGGATCGAAGCTGTAGCGGCTCGGCTCGGCGCAACTGTACTCGGCCACATCCGAGTGGGCCGAGTGGACGTAGACGATGTCGCCCCCGGCGATGGTGTCGTAGTTCACCATGGCGAGCAGCTGGGCGACGGCGGCGCTGTCCAGGCTGGCGGCATAGGCCTTGGCGCCGTTGAGGCCATTCTCTTCTGCCCCGAAGAAGGCGAAGCGCACCGTGTAGGGCAGGGTCTGGCCCTTGAGCGCCTCGGCGACCGCCAACAGGGCCGCGACCCCGGCGCCGTTGTCGGTGGCCCCCTCGGAGCCTTTCTTCTCACCCGTGCTGTCGTAGTGGGCGCCGATGAGGATCACCTTGTCGCTCTTGCCCTTGAGCTCGGCAATAAGGTTCTGGGAGTGCTTGCTGGTGCCGCTCTTGGTGTAGGTGAACGGCTGGTTTTGCACCTCATAGCCCCAACCGCTCAGGTGATCCTGGATCCAGGCGGCGGCGCGGGTCTCGGCCTCGGTGCCGGTGGGTCTGGCGCCTATGCCTTCGGCGCCGGAGCTCAGCTGCACCAGATACTCGTAAGCCTGGCTGGCAGGAGCGGGCGGCTGGGAATCGTTGTCCGAGGGGTTGCAGCCGGCCAGCAGGGCGGCGACAGCGAGGGTCAATAGGGTTTTCTTCATACTGCAATCCTTTGTTGTGTATGGCTTTATTATCGCGTGTCAGGATGCGCCTGACGCCCGGCAGATTCTGTGAGGGGGGTGGCATTTGTCAACCGCGGTGGCGGAATTGATCTACTCTGGGGGATTTGTTGCGCGAAACACTTGCGCCCTGAGCCTATCTTGGGATAATTCGCTCCCCGGTTTTGGCTGATCGATGAAATAGCGATCCGCCCAGGTCGCCCGAGCCCCGAATCGATGCCAATACGCGCCATCCATTCGGGTCGCTCGAGCCCCGAGTTGATGACATATTCATTCATGTCGTCTGTGATCCAGATAGATGAAATAACGAGCTACCCACTATGCCTGTGACCCAAGATGTATTTAACGAAGACGGCAAATTCATGCGCAAGATCCGCAGCTTTGTCCGTCGCGAAGGCCGCCTGACCAAAGGGCAGGAGAAGGCCCTGGAAGAGCTCTGGCCGGTCATGGGTATCGATTTCGCACCGGCCCCGCTCGACATGGTGGCGCTGTTTGGCCGTGATGCGCCTGTGGTGCTGGAAATCGGCTTCGGCATGGGCGCCTCCCTGGTGGAGATGGCCAAGAATGCCCCCGAGAAGAACTTCATCGGCATCGAGGTACATTCCCCTGGTGTGGGTGCCTGTCTCGGCACAGCTCAGGAAGCGGGGGTCACCAACCTGCGGGTCATCTGCCACGACGCGATCGAGGTGCTTGAGCACATGATCCCGGATGGCTCGCTCTCCTGCCTGCAGCTGTTCTTCCCGGATCCCTGGCACAAGAGCCGTCATCACAAGCGCCGCATCGTGCAGCCCGCGTTCGCGCAGGACATTCGCCAGAAGCTGGCGATCGGTGGCGTGTTCCACATGGCCACCGACTGGGAAAACTATGCCGAGCACATGCTGGAAGTGATGAGCGCCGCCGAAGGCTATGAGAACACTGCCGAGAGCGGCAACTGGGTGCCTCGTCCCGAGTGGCGCCCGCTGACCAAATTCGAACAACGTGGCCATCGTCTGGGGCACGGGGTTTGGGATCTGATTTTCAAACGCGTTAACTAAGCCAAGCTGTCAACAAACCTAAGGAGCTATCATGGCCAATCGTAGTCGCCGTCTGCGTAAGAAACTGCGCGTCGATGAATTCCAGGAAATGGGATTCGACATCAGCTTCAACTTCCCGGTCGGCACCGCCGAAGAGACCATCGATGCCACCGTCGATGCGTTGATCGATGAAGTGATCGAACCGCGCAAGCTGGCCTTCGCCGGCTCCGGTCACCTGGCCTGGGAAGGCATGATCTGCACCCAGCAACTGGGCAAATGTACCGATGAAGACCGCGCCGTCATCAAATCCTGGCTGGAAGGCAAGGGGATGGAAGCCGTGGTGGTCACCGAGCTGTTCGACCTCTGGTATGGCGAGCCGGCCTGATATCAGATTGCCTGTTATGGGCGCATAGAAAATCCCGCCGCAGGCGGGATTTTTGTCGGTGGGGGCGGGCCCTCACCCCGCTGAGTGTCATGGAATAGCCAATGGTGTTGTCATCCGAATTACTGGCCAGCATTCTTGAGCAGGTACGCCCCCTGCTGGGACAAGGCAAGGTGGCCGATTACATTCCCGCACTGGCCCAGGTGCCTGCCGATCGGCTCGGCATCGCGGTCTGCACCGTGGAGGGCGAGATCTTCACCGCCGGTGACGCCTGCGAACCCTTCTCCATCCAGAGTATCTCCAAGGCCCTGAGCCTCACGCTGGCACTGACCCTCTATCAGGAAGAGGAGATCTGGGCCCGGGTCGGCAAGGAGCCCTCTGGCCAGCCGTTCAATTCCCTGGTTCAGCTGGAATTCGAGCAGGGGATCCCGCGCAATCCCTTCATCAACGCCGGCGCCCTGGTGGTGAGCGATCTGCTGGAGACCCGGCTCACCGCGCCCCGTCAGCGTACCCTGGAGCTGGTGCGCCGGCTCTCCGGCAATCCGGCCATAGTCGCGGATCAGGTGGTGGCGCGCTCGGAGTACCAGCATGCCGCCCGCAACGCGGCCATCGCCTACCTGATGAAGGCCTACGGCAACTTCGAAAACGAGGTGGACAAGGTGCTGCAAAGCTACTTCAATGCCTGTGCCATTCGCATGAGCTGTGTCGATCTGGCGCGCACCTTCATCTATCTGGCCAATCGCGGCATGCCCCTCGGCGATAGCGCAGCGCTGCTGCCGGCGCGCAGCGCCAAGCAGGTCAATGCCCTGCTCGCGACCTGCGGCCTCTACGACGAGGCGGGGGATTTTGCCTACCGCGTCGGCATGCCCGGCAAATCCGGGGTGGGCGGCGGCATCATGGCGCTGATCCCGGGCGAGTTGTGCGTCTGTGTCTGGTCCCCCGAGCTCAACAAGGCCGGCAATTCGCTGGCGGGCACGGCGGCGCTGGAGCTGCTGGCCGAGCGCCTCGGCCGCTCCATTTTTTAATTTTGTTCACTATGCATCGAGACAACATCATGAAACGAATTTTGGGTCTGTTGCGGGCCGGTCTGGCCGCCTTGCTGCTCTGGTGTGCCTTGCCCGCCTTTGCGGCCGAACTGCCACCGCTCACCCTGGCCGATGCCAAGGCCAAAGCGGCCGTGATCCTGGATACTCGCCAGAGCTACTTCTATCAGGGCTGGCCCATGGCGGGGGAGACGCAGGGTGGCCACGTGGTCGGCGCCGAGAACCTCTCCGCCGAGTGGAAATACAGCGATGACGAGTGGCCCAAGGCGCTCAAAGACAAGGGGCTGAGCCCGGACAAGCCGGTGGCGCTCTATGGCGAGCCGCGCGCCGTGGCCGAAGTGGCCCGCCTGCTGCGCCAGCAAGGCATCAAGCAGTTGTTCGAGCTGCAGGGCTGGAAGGAGGCTCCTCGCGAGTACCTGGCCCGCTGGCAGCAGCTGGTCTATCCGCTCTGGCTGGCTGACTTGCAGGCTGGCAAGCCGGTTGCCGCCGCGCCCAAAGGGGACTGGAAGCTGTTCGAAGTGGCATGGGGCGCCCCCAAGGCCTACCTGCTGAGCCACATCCCGGGTGCCGGTTACATCGACACCAACAGCCTGGAAGAGGAGCCGCTGTGGAACAAGGTGTCCAATGAGGCACTTCAGAAGCTGCTGCTGGAAAACGGCATCCGTCACGACACCACAGTCATCCTCTACGGTCGTAACACCATGGCGGCGGCCCGCGCCGCCCACATGATGATGTACGCCGGGGTTGAAGACGTGCGGCTGCTGGACGGTGGCCTGGACGCCTGGTTCGTGCAGCACCTGCGCACCGAGACCGGTCTGGCCAACACCTTCCCGCCCGCCAAGGAGTTCGGTGTCACCATCCCGGCGCACCCCGAGTACTACACCACGCTGGAACAGGCCAAGACGCTGCTCAAGCAGCCCGATGGCGCCCTGGTCAGCGTGCGCACCTGGGATGAGTTCGTCGGCAACACCTCCGGCTACAGCTACATCAAGCCAAAGGGTGATATTCCTGGCGCCAAGTGGGGTCGTGGCGGCGTGGATGCCAACAGCATGAGCGACTTCCACAACCCGGACGGCACCATGAAGCCGGCCCGCGAGATCCTCGCCATGTGGGACGAGTGGGACATCGAGCCGAACCAGCAGGCCGCCTTCTATTGCGGCACCGGCTGGCGCGCCTCCGAGGCCTTCTTCTACGCCTGGCTGATGGACTGGAAGCGGATCAGCGTCTACGACGGCGGCTGGTACGAGTGGAGCATGGATCCCAAGAACCCCATCGTCACCGGTGAGCGCAAGCCCCAGCGTTGAGAGTGACGGGTTTAGCAAGGCAGAGGCCGGACAGATGTCCGGCCTTTTTCATATGGAAAATGGATATATCCTGAAAATATGACGACAGGCAGAGAGTTTCATCTGTGGTTCTTATTTTGATGACGCGCTTATTCGGATGAAGATGGCTGAACTAGTCTTCAAGACACATCCTCGCCGTGAGGGTGAGGGAGGGAGAAGAGGCCTGCGATGAAACGACTGATGATGATCCTGGTATGTGCGCTGGGATTGGTTGCATGTAGCTCTCAATACATCATGAGCACCAAGGACGGGCGCATGATTGCCACCGACAGCAAGCCCAAGCTGGATGAGGATACCAACATGTATCGCTACTACGACGCAGAGGGGCGGGAGATGCTGATCAAGAAGGATGACGTGACGCAAATCATGGAGCGCTGAGGCCAGCGCACGACAAAAAAAGGGCTGCCCGCGGGCAGCCCTTTTCGTTTCAAACTCAGCCGGTGATCTCCGCCACCTGCCGGTTGACCTGGCCGGCGAACAGTTGGTGGAAGCGGGAACCAGGGTTCGCCAGCAGGCTGACCGGTGAGCCCTGCTCCACCACGCTGCCTGCCTCCATCACCACCACCTTGTCCACCGACAGCAGCGGCTCCAGGTGGTGGGCGATCACCAGATAGCTAGCCTCCGGCCGGTAGCGATAGAGCAGCTCCGCCATCTTGCGCATGCCGCCGTGATCGAGATCCGAGGTCGCCTCGTCCAGCACGATGAGCGGACGGCGCGACAACAGGATGCGGGCGATGACCAACAGCTGGGTTTCGCCGGCGGAGAGCTGCAACTTGTCGAGATCCTCGTCCAGCCGCCCGCTACAACGCTCGGCCAGGCCGACCCTGGCGAGCGCCTGCTCCAGCGCCTCGTCTCTCTGCTCGGTGAGCGGCGCCAGGTTCGCGCGCAGGGTGCCAAAGAAGGTGAGGGGGATCTGGGAGACGGTGTCGTACAGATCGCGCACCGCCTCCGGCGCCAGCGCCGACAGCGGTTGATCGCCGTAATAGATCTCCCCCTGAGAGGTCGGGTACATGGCCTGCATCACCCCGAGCAAGGAGCTCTTGCCCGCCCCGGTGCGACCGCAGACGCCCACCTTTTCCCCCGGCGCCAGCTCGAAGTTGACCTTGTGCAGCGCCCACTGACTGGTGCCGGGATAACGCAGCCCCAGGTTGTCAAAACGCACCTTGGGGTGGGGGACGGCGAGGGGGTCGCCGGTCTGGCGTTCGCTCTCGATCTCGCTGTATTCACGCACTCGCTCCACCGCATTCATCACCTGCTCCACCTCGGCGAAGTTGCGAATGAGGGAGTTGAGCATGGCCGAGGCGGTGAAGGCGTAGGTGATGGCCACGGCCCCCAGCAGCGAGCTGCTGCTGAAGGCCACCATCAGCGCCACGGCGCCCACCAGCGCGGCGGAGAGCAGGGTCTGGTACATGCCAAGCCAGCGGTTGACCGAGGTGGTGGTGTACCAGCTGCGCAGGTTGTTGTCATAGTGATGCAGCACCTGATCCAGCGCGAAGCGTTCGGCCCCGGCCAGACGCAGGGCGGGGGCTCCGCGAATGGTCTCGCTGATGCTGATGTAGAGCGGCGAGCGCAGCACCGACGACTGGCGCCGCAGCTTGAGCTGCACCGCCCGGTAGCGGCGCTGCAGCACATAGAGCGCCCAGCCCACCAGGGGGGCGATGAGCAGCAGCAACGGCATGTTGACGCCGATCACCGCCACCTGCAGCAGCACCGAGATGAGCATGGCGAACAGCCCCATCAGCATGGGCAGCAAGACCTCCTGCGCCTCCCCCAGATCCCGGTCGAAGCGATTGAGGATGCGCCCCTGTGGCACCTTGTCGAAGAAGGCCATGGGGGCTTGGCTGATGCGGCCTAGCATGCCGTCGAACAGGGTCCAGGCCAGCTTGAGGCCGAGTTTGTAGTTGATGACCCGCACCACCATGATGCAGACGAGAGAGCCGGCCCCCAGCAGCACATAGATGCCGAGCAATGAGCTGACCTCGCTCACCTCGGCCTTGCCGCCGAGCCAGAGATCCGAGGCGATGCGCAGCCCCTCCTGGCCTAGCGTGAGCAGCAGGGCGATCAGTATGGTGCCGGGGGCGGCCAGGCGTTTCCACATGAAGCCAAATAGACCCCAGTCCACCTTGCCCTCCACCACCTTCTCCTCGCTGAACTGCTCCGCTTCTTGCGGGGCCACCAGGGGGGCGGGCTGCGGGTGCTGGATGAGGTCCGCGAGCTGATGGGCATCGAGTTCGGTCAGCTGGCCCTGCTCGATGCGGATCACCCGATCGCAGTGGGCCAGCACGTCGGGATCGTGGCTCACCAGCAGCCGGGTCGGACCCGGTTTGAAGGCCAGGCCCTGCTCCAGCACCTGGGCCGAGACGATGGGGTCCAGCGCGGAGAGCGGGTTGTCCAGCAACAGGATGTCGGCCTTGGCGTAGAGGGCGCGGGCCAGGGCGACCCGTTGCTGCTGGCCACCGGAGAGGCGAGTGCCAAGTTCGCCAACCAGCGTCTGGTCGCCGTGACTGAGCAGGCCGAGATCGGCGCTGAGGGCGCAGGCGCCAAGCACCCAGTGGTAGCGCTCCTCATCCCAGGGCTGACCGAACAGGATGTTGTTGCGGATGCTGTCGTTCATCAGCCAGGGCTTGTGGCCCAGATGGGCAACCCGGCCGTGGCGGCGAATGCTGCCCTCGAAGTCGTTGTCAAAGCCAGCGACCAGGTGCAGCAGGCAGCTCTTGCCGGCCCCGGTGGCCCCGGTGATCCCCACCAGTTCTCCCGGCTGGACGACGAGGCTGGCCCCTTGCAGCACCGGCTTTTGCTGGTGCAGGGCGGTGACGTTCTCCATACGCAGTGAGCCGACCGGCAGGCTGGGATCGCTGAGATCCCTGTGCTGCTCCGGGCTGTTCAAGAACTCGCACAGCCGGTTGAAGCCGGTGTTGAAGTTGATCAGGGTGCGGATGAGGTAGGGCAGCCGCATCATGGGGATCCGCAGCACGGCGAACAGGGCTATGGTGGTGAACACTTGGGGCAGGGTCAGGCTCTTACCCGAGGCCAGATAAGTAGTGAAAGTGGCGAGCGTCACCAGCAGCGGTGTGCTCAACATCAGGAAGCTGTTGATGGCATCGAGCTTGAGCACTCGGCCGAGCACGCCGAGTTCGCGCTGGCGCTTGGTGTTGGCCGCCTGGGTGAAGAAGGCGCCGAGCCCGTTCTGGCGCACCAGTCGCAGCTTCTTGATGTATTCGGCCAGTATGCCGTTGCGGTCATCTTGCTGGCGCTTGAGCTGTTGTTCCTGCAGGTTCATGCGACGTACCACCCGGGTGGAGACCAGCAGTAGCATGGCCAGCACGGCGAAGCCCACCAGGCCCGCGCTGCCCACCTGCCACACCAGCAGGGCTATGGTGCCGATGAGTTGCAGCGCCATGGTCAGCGGCATGGCGGGGTCTGCCAGAATCCATGTAATGTCCCACACGTCCCGGTTGATGAGGTTCTGCACCCGGCCACCGGCCCTATCATCGAAGCTCTTGCCGCCGAGCTTCATCACCTTGGCGAGCAGGGATTCTGCCAGCAAGCGGCGGATGGGCACGTGCATCTTGAGGGCCAGCTGAAGCGAGTGCTCCGCCAGCATGCCGGCGGCCAGCACAGAGGCGAACAGGGCGAAGGCCAGCAGCAGCTTATGGCCTGTGCTGGCGCCTGCCCCGAGCTGGGTCATGCTGTGGTTGAGTAGCCAGGGGCTGGCCAGGGTCGCCAGCATGCCGAGCAGTTGCAGCAGGGTGAGCAGACTGATGCGGCCGCGATAATGGCGCCAGATAAAGGCCATGATGGGCCAGGGGCGTACCGGCCGCTTGGCGGTCAACGCGAGGAAGGCATCGGCGCGCTCATCGCGCCTGTCTGCTGGCAGCAGGGGATAGAGATCGTCGAGACTGACCTGGGGCTGGCTCAGCCCCTTGCGCAGCAAGGGCCCCGTCCAGTGATAGAAGAGACGGCTCAGCCAGCCGGCCGAGGTTTCCGGGTGATCCAATGGGTGATCCTTATTATTTTGTGTTGCTTCCGACAGGGTGGGGCGGCTCATGGGCCGCCCTCTAGCTTATGGTGTCATCGCCCGGGCATGCCGCCCGGGTCAGGCTCAGCAGTCCCGGTTCAGGCGGATGAGCCGGTCCAGGATCTGCTCGCCGTCGACCCGCAGGCCGTTGTGCTCGTACTCGTTGGTTACCCAGGCGCGACTGTTGCCAAGGCCCTTGAGGGTCTCACGGCAGTAGTCGAACTCCACGTACATGTCCTCGGCGTAGACGGCGCAGGCCACCGGCACGAGGTTCTGGGCCAGCTGCGCCGGATCGTAGAGCGGACCCCAGTCCGCTTTCTGGGCCAGCAGCTGAGCGGCCTCTTTCAAGGGGACGAGTTCGCGGAACTGCTCGAACATCCAGGGGTAAATCATCTCGCCGGTGAAGGCGAAATCCTTGCCAGGAGCCCAGGCCAGAGCCGGGAATTCGCCCCTGACTCGCTCGGCTGCCCAGTTGCTGGCCGCCCCTTCGCAATAGATGAGCTCATGCAGTATGGCGAACACAGGATTGGTGTTGAACGGCTGCATGGCCTGCAGCTGGTAGGGGAAGGCGGGATTGAGCCGCTCGCCGATGAAGGCATCTTCCAGGAGGTAATAGAGCTCCTCGAAGGCGCCGCTGGCACCGAGATCCAGTCCCTGCTGCTGCAACTGCTCCACCGTCAGGCGCTGGCCATTGGGCAGACGCACATCGTGGCGGTGCAGGTGGGTCGCCAGCCGGTTGGCGATGGCCTGGGCGTGGGGGAAGCGGGCGAAGAAGGCGCGGTTCTTGTCCGCTACCCGCTGGTAGGTGGCGCGATATACCTCGTCTGCGCTGCGGCCGATGGGGGCCACGCCGCCGGTGAGGTAGACCTCGTGCAAGCTACTTGGGAACAGGGAGAGATAGGTGAGGCTGCAAAAACCACCAAAGCTCTGGCCGAGCAGACTCCAGGGACGGTCGGGGCTCAGCTGTTCGCGGATGAGCTCGGCGTCCCGCACTATGCTGTCGGCGCGAAAATGGCTGAGGTAGTCGGCCTGCTGGCGAGGGTTGAGGTGGGCCAACAGCTCGGCGTGGATGGGGGTGGAGTGACCCGTACCGCGTTGATCGAGCAGCAAGACCCTAAACTCCTGCAGTGCCCGCTTGAGCCAGCCGCCGTTGGCGGTGGGGCGCGGGGCGCCAAAGCCGGGGCCCCCTTGCAGGTAGAGCAACCAGGGCAGCTCGTCGTCCAGTCTGTCCTTGCGGCAGAGGGTGCGACCAAACAGGGTGATGGTCTCCTCATCGTCCGGCTGCTGGTGGTCGAGTGGCACTGTGAAGAAGTGTGGCTCGCAATGGATGCCATCCAGCACGTAATGCAAGGGGCTGCTCATCTGGGGTCTCCCTGGGGTCGGAAATCGTCGGCCTCATCATAGCCCTGGCACGCAATCGGGTCACGCCGGTTTTCTGGATTCTGAATGCATTGCCGAGAGCGGGTTAGTAGCGTGCGGGTCTTATACGGATCTTGGTCGAAAATTTATCCGCGAGGGGCATTGACGAGGTGCCACGGCCGGACAAAGATGAGCCGCCTGCCGAGGAAGGCAGGGGCTGCGCACCCAGAGTGCACGAAGGATGAGGTGGGCTCGATGAAGCCTAAATGGATAAGGTTCAGGAAGAAAAGGAAGCCAACGGATCCAGAGGGGGTACTGCAGGCGGGGTTGCTGGTATTCAGCGCCACCTGCGGGGCCACCCTGCTACTGGCGGCCTGTAACGGCGGCTAGCAATACGGTAAAAGGCCCGCTCCTGTGAGCGGGCCTTTTACATGGGCCTTTTTTGGGAAATCGTCGCTTGCCCGGTAAGGTGGGACTAGGCTGGGGCCCTTTGCTGGCGCGGGTTTGCGGGATCTGAAGAGCTGCTGCTATGGTCAATTTACGACTCGATTCAAGGAGGGAGGCGATCATGAATAGTCGTGAAAGAGTATTGGCTCATTTGGCCACGGATCACCGGGTTGCAGGACTGACCGCTGGCGAGGCGCTGGCCGGGATCAGCCACTCGATGAGTTCACTCCTGCTGCAACAAGATCAGCACTTCTTCCGCAGTCATGCGGATGATCCTTGTCACGAGGTGGCGCGGGCATGCTCTGCCGGCCATATCTGGCATGGCGACGAGAACCGCTATTAGGGGAAGCGAGCAGAAACGACGGATGCGAAAAGGCCCGCTCAGATGAGCGGGCCTTTCAAATTTGGCTCCTCCTACTGGACTTGAACCAGTGACATACGGATTAACAGTCCGCCGTTCTACCGACTGAACTAAGGAGGAATTATTGGTGCCCAGAGACGGAATCGAACCGCCGACACGGGGATTTTCAATCCCCTGCTCTACCGACTGAGCTATCTGGGCAACGGCGCGCATTAAACCCTTTCTGGACTGGGGTGTCAACCATGGGGCGCAGATAGTGGGTGCGTTCGCTCGATAACCGAACAATCCGCAGGCTTGTTAGGCGATTTGGCCCATTGAGCCGCAATCAGGCCCGGAAATCGGGCGATAAAAAGGGGGCCTGTGGCCCCCTGGTTGCGTGACATCCTCAATGGCGGCTGACGATGATGCGGCCGGTGCTCAAGTCCCGGGCCTGACCGGTGACGCTGATCTTGAGGCCATATTCGGGCAGCAGCCGGCCCGCGTCCGGAATCGCCTCGCGCTGGTAGCTGCGCGAATCCTTGAATACCCGGTTCGGGGTTATCCAGAAGTCCTGCAGCACGGAGCCGCTGGCATGGGTGAGATCGAGGGGGCGCTGGAAGCCCAGGCTGAAGGTGGCGTCGTGGATCTGGTAGCGGGTACCCGCCACAGCGCCGTCACTCCAGCTCAGGGCGCGCTGATCTGCATCCACCACCCCGAGGAAGCCCTCCCCCGGGTGCAGGCCCACCCAGTTGTTGCTCTGGCTGTTGTCCACGTACCAGAGCAGCAGACCCGGCTCGTAGCGTATCAGCTGATTGTCCACCTTGATGTGGGCCAGCCCCTTGTCGACCCCGGCGTGGTTGCGCCACTCGGCGAGGTAGTAGTGATCCTTGGTCTCCTTGCCGCTGCTTTGCACGAAACCGGCAAGGGTGAAGGCGGAATTGCCCTCGGCGCCGTCGCTCAGTAGGGTCTCGCCGTCGGCAGTCACCTGCAACTCATCCACGAACAGGCCGTTCTCGGCCGTCCCCCCGTCGCTCTGGTATTGCAGGCTGAGGGTGATCTGCTGGCCAGCCCAGGGGCTCAAGTCAAACTCGGCATCGGTCCAGCCATCGGAGTTGCCGGTGATGCCGACCCCGAAGCCGATGCCGTTCGGATCGTCGGTGCGGGTCAGGTTGCCCGGAATGGGCTCGCCGTTGACCAGCACCCGCGCGTAGTCGAAGTCCTCCTCAATCTGGTACCAGGCCTTGAAGGCCAGGCTGGCACTCTGCTTGCCGCCGAGATCCAGGGCCAGACTCATGCGGTTGTTCAGGTTGTTGCCCTTGCCGCCGTGATACTGGTACTGGCCGGCGTAGGGTGGATTGAGGGGAACCTGTTTGGGGGGCAGGTTGATGCGCACCACGTCGTCGTTGCGACCCTTGTCGTTGGCCTGATCCAGCATGTAGACGTTGCCGCGGGCAGTCAGATCGTCGACCTGCACATTGCTGCCGTGCAGCCAGTTGCCACCGAGGGAGGCCTGCAGGTACTCCTTGGCCCAGGCGGAGAAACCGGTCGGCTCGGTGCCGCCGATCATCCCGGCCCAGGAGCCGGACGACATGATGGACCAGCTCGCCACCGGCTCCCCCTTGCCGCTGTACTTGGTGTCGTACTCATCCGGTAGCCCCAGATCGTGGCCGTATTCGTGGGCGCAGACCCCGGCCGCCGCATCGATGGGCTGGATGGTGTAGTCGTAGGCCGCGAATTGGCCGCCGAAGTTGCCGTGTGGGCTGTTGGTGCCGGGGATGGGGTAGGGCGTCCCCAGATTCCAGCGGTGGGCCCAGATGGCATCTTCGCCGAGATCGCCGCCGCCCGCCTCTTCCCCCACGCTGGAGTGGAAGATCATCAGGTGGTCGATGAGGCCATCCGGCTCGTTGCGATTGCCGTTGCCGTTCAAGTCGTAGCGATCTTCCTGATCAAACTCGGACAAGTCGATGGACGGATCCCCGGCCACCTGGGCAAGCGCTTCCTTCACCAGCTCCCGCACCGCGGTCTCGTTCTTGTTGCTGCCATAGTAGGTGGCGCTCTTCTCGGCGGTATACCAGCCCGCCACCTGGCCGCGCACGCTGTAGCTCTGGCCGGACTGCTGCTCGTAGAACTGGCGCATGGAGATGAAGCGCTCGCCGTTTGGGCCCGCGTAGCCCTTGGCGGAGAACAGCAGATCGTTGTAGTGAGCCTGGGTGTAGTCCGGGTAGTACATCTTGGTGAGCTCCGGGCTCAGGCTGTTCTTCGGGTAATCGGGGAAGTCCACCAGGATGGCGAGGATCTTGTCCTTGCGCATCTGTCCGCGGTAGCGCTCCTTCTCGATAGCCTTGAGCAGCAGGGTGGGCACCCGATCGCCGGCGCGCGCGGTGCCGTTCAGGCGGATCTTCTTGAGGATGGTCTCCCGCACCTTGCCCTCCTTCTGGGCCAGGCTGCCGCTGCTGCCGGGGTAGCTGCGTACCTTCTCCCGGTAGTAGCGGGCCAGGGCGGCCTGCTCCTGTTCAGGGGATGCCAGGGTCGGGATGCGGCCGCTCTTCTTGAGCATCTCCAGCACTTTCACCTCGTCGGCAAGGGGGGCATCGAAGGGGCCGTGGACCGGGGCGGCCATGGCAGGGTTTCCAATTATCAGGGTCGAGCCGACAAGCAGGCTCATTATTGTTTTTGTAGGCATTACTATGTGCTCCTTCACATGATCAAAAAGGGAGCCCGTCGGACTCCGCTTTCCTGGCGGGTAGTGATTCACCCGCGTCCCTTGATACCTGCCGAGACCGGGTTTGTCACGCCGGGTTTTGAAGTGAAAGAGACTGCTTTTTAAGGCTATTTAGCGATAACCAACTGCCTTTATTTATCCTGGTAGTGTCATATGTGTCGTTGTCGTTTCATGCTGGTTTATTGCTCCATTCTCCAGTTTTTGTCGACACCACCATTTGGGAGGGAGGCCGGGGGGCAGTTATCTTGGTGCGCTGCATTGAGCCGGATGCGCTGTGCGAGTATGCTTGGCCGCAACTATGCCCCTGGCGGCCAACCGCGCGTTATCAATGCGGATCGCCTGCCAGTCGGGTGTCGACATCCATCCAATACCGCCTGGGGTTTATATGAGTATCAACATGCAAGAGTGGCGCGAAGAGACCACCGCCATCGTCAACGAACTGCTGGCCGACGGCAGCAATCCGGATGTGGACTACGAGATTGAGCACCACTTTGCCTGCCAGGATTTCGATCTGCTGGAGAAGGCCGCGGTTGACCTGTTCAAGGCCGGTTTCGAAGTGACCGACGCCGAAGAGATGGAGCTGGACGATGGCGCGCCCATCTTCTGCTTCGACGCCACCGTGGAGCGCAAGCTGGAGATCGAGCCTATCCTGGCCGACATCGAAAAAATGCTGCCGATCCTCGAAAAATACGGTGTGGACTACGACGGTTGGGGCACTTACTTCCAGGAGTAATCACCCTCACCCCAACCCTCTCCCAGAGGGAGAGGGTGCTCAAAACAAAAGGCCACCTCGAGTGGTCTTTTTGTTGCTCGCGAGTCAGCCCGGCAACTGGTAGTTGCGGGCAAATTCGGCGGGGGGGAGGGGGCGACTGAACAGGAAGCCCTGCAGTCGATCGCAGCCTGCCTGCACCAGCCAGGCTTGCTGCTCCTGGGTTTCCACCCCTTCGGCGGTGATCTTGATGCCGAGCTCATGGCTGAGGCCGATGACGGAGCGCACGATGGCGGTGGTGGCCTGATTGGTCGACAGCCCCTGGGTGAAGCTTCTGTCCAGCTTGAGGGTCGATACCTGCAGCCGCGGCAGGTAGGCCAGCGAGCAGTAGCCGGTGCCGAAATCGTCGATGGCAAGCTGGAAACCGGCCTCGATCAGGCTGGCGAGGTTGCTCTCAATCTCGTCGGCGTTTTCCATCAGCACCCCTTCGGTGATCTCCAGCTCCAGCTGCCAGGGAGCCAACCCGTGGCGCTCGATGCAGGCAAAGATCTGGGAGCAGAGCTCGGGATCGCGAAACTGCAGCGGCGACAGGTTGATGGAGAGCACCAGATCCGGCGCCGCCACTTGCCAGCGGGCCAGCTGGGCGCAGCCCAGCTCCAGCATCAGCTGACCGAGCTGGCCGATGAGACCGAGCTCTTCCGCCAGGGGGATGAACTCGTCTGGCGAGATCATGCCAAACACCGGGTGAGGCCAGCGACAGAGCAGCTCTGCCCCGTGCAGGTGATTGTTGTGGGTGCAGATGATGGGCTGGTAGACCGCGGTCAGCTCGGCCGCCTTGATGGCGAGCGGCAACTGGGCCGCGATCAGCTGGCGTCGCTTGAGTTTGGCGTCGAGCTCGGGGTCAAACAGGGTGCAGTGCTGCTGCTGGCGTTTACCCTGGGCCAGCGCCGCCTCGGCGTGGCTGAGCAGGCGCTCGGCATCGTTGGCCTTGCCCTGGGCGATGCCGAGGAAGACCGGGATCTGGATCCTGTGCTCCTCGACCTGATAGGGCGTCATCAGCTCGTGTTGCAGCTGGCGGCTCCATTCGTTCAGGGGGAGGGGCAACTGTGGCAGCAGCAGGGCGAAGTCATCGGCCGCCACCCGGCACAACAAGGATTGCGGCGGGGCCAGCCGTTGCAGGCGACGGGCCACCTGGTTTAGCAGCCGATCGGCGATCCGGATGCCGAAGCGGTCGTTGATCTCGCGAAAATGCTGCAGGTCGACCAGCACCAGGCTGGCCTGGCGGGCGCCGAGGTGGCGGCTGGTCTGCAAGAAATGGGACAGCTTGAGCAGGCCGGTCAGGCTGTCGTAGTGCTGCTCCTGCTGCAATTGGGCCTGGGTGGTGCGCAGCCCGGTGATGTCGCGGCTCAGAGTGAGAATGCCGAGGGAATTGCCCTCGCCATCCGGCACATCGACCCGGGTCACCTCCAGATGGCGGCCCTGGCCATTGGCATCCATCAGGCAATATTCACCTCGTCCCATCGCCTGCTCCGCCGGCAGGCGGGGCGAGACGTGCTGGCCGAGCGCCTCGCTCGCCGCCAGTCCCATGAAATCGAGGAAGGCCTGATTGCAGTCGATGAGCACCCCTTGGTGGTCTTCCAACCGGATAGGGTCCGGGATGGCGTCGAGCAGGCGGCGCTGCAGCACTTGCTGATGGCGGAACGTCAGCTCCAGCTCCTTGCGCTGATCGATGGCGCTGACCATGACGAACAGGGCGAGCGGTTCCCCTTGCTCGTCATAGAGCGGCACCTTGTGGATCTCCATCCAGCTGGTGGCGTCGCCGCTGTTGCAGTGCAGTTGCTGGTGCAGCAGTGGCTGCCTCTCGGCCAGCAGGCGCTGATCTTCCTCCCGGAACATGTCGCCCCATGGCATTTCGGCATCCGTCTTGCCGATGAGCTCATGGGGATGTTGCAAGCCAGCTTCCTTTGCGAAGACCTTGTTGGCGAACAGGTAGCGTCCGTCCGTATCTCGGCAAAAGATATTCATGGGTAACTGGTCGATGATCTGCTGCAGCAGAGCCAGGGTGAGCAAGGAATTCACACAGACACTCACGGGGGAGACTTCGAGCAAATCTATGATAACAGGCCAGTTTTGTAAAGCTTGGGCGGAGGCTTGACCATTTATGCCGATCCCTGCTGACAGTCTGTGTCGCGGGCCCCATAATAGCCGCCGATTGGCCTGTGGTGGCCTTATGGACGAGAGAAGCAACATGAAGAAGATAATGGGGGGCGCCCTGGCCCTGTTGATGGTCGGTTGTGCCAGTGACAACAATGGCGGCGAGCAGTACCGCTATACCCCGCCGGTCGCCAAGGCAACCAACAATACCCAGGAGCTGCAGATCCCGGTCGATCTGGTGTGGGCCCGCGCCGAGAAGTGGTTTGGCGATCATGGCCTGAATATCGAGAACAGCCAGCGTGGCTCCGGTCTGATGACCGCCAACGTCGAGAACTCGGCCGAGGGTCTGGAGTGGCTGGATTGTGGCACCATGGGTTCCAAGGTCGCACTGGGCAACCCCAACCTGCAGATCAACCTGATCATCACCCAGAGCGGCAGCAACAGCGTGGCCACCGTCAACGTCAAGGGCAACACCCAGCTCTATTTCGTTGAAGGTTCCGGCGAGCGCGTGCTGGCCCCCTCCATCACGCCGGTCTGTGTGTCCCGTGGTAGCCTGGAGCAGAGCCTGTTCGCCACCCTCGGCAACTGATCCTGCCCTGCTCGCCTCCTTCCGGGTGGCTTGCACAACAACACCCCGTTCAACGAACGGGGTGTTGTTTTTTGGGCGCCTCACGGGTGGCCGAGTCAGCCCAGCTGGCGAAACTTGCCCGGCGCCATGCCGGTCAACTGTTTGAATGCCTTGGCAAAGGAGGCCTCTGACTGATAGCCGACCCGCATGGCCACCTCGCCGATGGGCAGATGATCCGGCTGGCGCAGCAGTTCACCTGCCCGCACCATCCTCACCCGCACCACGAACTCCCAGACACTGCAGCCGAGCCGTTGGCGAAAATGGCGAAAATAGGTCGCCCGCGACATGGCGGCCAGGGCTGCCAGCTCATCCACGCTCCAGGGGTGGGCGGGATTGGCCAGCACGGCCTGCAGGGATCCCCCCAGCTTGGGATCCTGCAGGGCCCCCACCAGACCAAGTGCCCCGTTCGGATCGCTGGCATGGGCGCGTAGCCCCATGGCCAGCAGCACCTGACTCAGGGCCGTCAGCACGGCGCCCGAACCCTGTTGCTCCCGTTGCAGCTCATGGCGGATCAGCCGCAACACCAGCTCCAGCGCCTGGCGCGACTCACTACCAAGCAGGGGAATGCAGAGCGGGCTGGGCAAGGCATCCAGCAGCAGGGGGCGCTGCGGGCCCTGGTAATGAAATTCGCCGCACAGAAACTCCACCTCGTCCCCGCCATCGCCGCGTACCGGCAAGCTGCCGTCCCGTTGCTCCCGATCGCCGAGCTCGGCCCCGTCGCGCCAGATGACATGGGGTTCCCCACCCGGCAGCAACAGCAGATCCCCCGGTTGCATCACCAACGCCTGGCCCGACGGGGTGCTGATCCTGATCTCACCCTTCATCAGCAGATGAAACGGCATCACCCCGGCCGGGCTCTGCTCGTGGGGGAGGCTGAAGCCCCCCTGATAGAGACAGCGCACATCGAAGGAGCCACGGATACCGGCCTGACTGATGAGTGTATCGATCTCATTCATGATTCAATTTGACCTTAAATTGCGTCTTTTTAGTATTAATCGATTCACCGTCGGCTGCAATACTGTGGACATCGAGCGGGAATGGCCCGCCAGTCGAGAGTGGAGAGTCAAGATGCAAGATTGGGAACAATACCGTAAAGAGCTGATGGGCCGCGTGATGGAGCTGGGCACCCTGAGCCCCGATACCCTCAAGGGTTATCAGCAGCTCTCATCCGCCGGCAGCAAGAATAGCACTCTGGATGGCAAGACCCGCGAGCTCATCTCGCTGGCGGTGGCCGTCACCACCCGCTGCGACGGTTGCATCGTGGTACACGCGGATGCGGCGCTCAAGCAGGGGGCCAGCCGTGCCGAGATTGCCGATGCCCTCGGCGTTGCCATCGCCATGAACACCGGCGCCGCCATGGTCTACTCCGCCCGAGTGCTGGACGCCATCGATCGTTAAGTAAGAGGGGCCGCGCTGAGGCGTCCCCCTTCATGATGATGCTGTGTTATCGGCCAGTCCCTGCTGGCCATGCTGGATGAGTGACCCTGCCTACCTTTGCCACGCCCTCTGGGTGTGGCTCTTTTGTTTTGGATCTGTCCTGCCAGCCAGATGCCGCAAAAACAAAACCCCCGGCAGAGGCCGGGGGTTTGATGGTCAGGCAGTTCACTGGGACAGGGCGCTATCACCGTGGAACAGGGGCTGTTCGCCGGACTTGAGCACATAGCCCTTCCAGGGGAAGAGCTGGTAGGCGCCTCCCTGCCAGGAGTGGTTGCCTTCTTCCCCCTGACGAACCAGCCGGATCTGCTCGCCGCTCGGCAGGGTCAGCTCGGCCTGGCTCTGATCGGCGTTGAACAGCACGAAGGCGCTGCCGGTCTCGCTGGCCTTCAAGGATTGCAGCCGGACGGCCTGCTCGAACAGCCGCACGCACTGATTGGTCAGGGCCGACCACTGGTAGCCGGCACTGGCACGGCAGCCGTGGGCATCTTGATCGTTGCCGACCAGTTGTTGCTGCGAGGTGCTGCAGGCCGCCAGCAGCAGGGAGGCGGCCATCAGGGTCAGGGTGCGCATCTTATTCCTGGCCATCCCGTTCGATGACGATGTTGGAGAAACCCAACTCCTTGAAGTAGTTCTCCCGGTAGTCTTTCACGCTCTTCTTGTCGCGGCGGCAGACCTGGGCCAGCTGGGCTTCCATGGCATGGAAGCTGGACAAGTTAACGCCTTCAGCGGCGGCAATGGCATCGTAGATGCTGTTGAACTTGTCGTTGGCGTAGCCGATTTCCTTGGCCTGCTTGTTGTAGGTGTAGGTAATTTTAAACGCCATCGGGGTCTTCCTTCTTTTTCGCCTGCTTGCGCTGGACGTACAGGTAGAGGCTCTCGACCTTCTCCCGGGCCCAGGGGGTTTTTCGCAAGAATTTCAGGCTGGATTTGATGCTGGGATCCTGGGTGAAGCAACGGATGTCGATCTCCTTCCCCAGTTGCTCCCAGCCGTAATGGGCCACCAGGGCAGTGACTATCGCCTCAAGGGTCAGCCCGTGCAGCGGGTTCTTTCGCTGCGCCGGTACAATAGGTTGCTCACTCATGCCTTGGCCGCCAGGGTGGCGAAGGGTTGCCCCATGCGGGTGGTGACGCCGTTGGCCAGGTGCGGTTCGAAACCGGCCAGCATGCCCGGGCCAAACAGGCAGACGACGGTGCTGCCAAGTTTAAACAGGCCCATCTCGGCGCCTTTTTGCAGGGTGATGGCTTCATCGCCGCTGTAATCCCAGCGCACCACTTCCTTGTGCTTGGTCGGCGCTATGTTGCCAGCCCAGATGGTCTCGATGCTGGCGACGATAGTGGCACCGACCAGCACCAGCGCCATGGGACCATGGGGGGTGCGGAAGGTGGCCACCACCCGTTCGTTGCGGGCGAACAGGTTCGGCACGTTCTCGGCGGTGAGCGGGTTAACGGAGAACAGATCCCCTGGCACGAACACCATGCTCTCCAGCACGCCGTCCAGCGGCATGTGGATGCGGTGGTAATCCTTGGGCGCCAGATAGATGGTGGCAAAGTCCCCGTCCTTGAACGGCGCGACCAGATCGTCATAACCACCCAGCAGCTCGCGGGCGCTGTAGTCGTGGCCCTTGGCCTGAATGATGCGGCCCTGATGGATGGGGCCGAGCTGGCTGACGGTACCGTCCACCGGCAGCGCCAGGGTCATGGCATCGTCCACCACCGGGCGGATCCCCGGTTTGAGCTCACGGGTGAAGAAGTGGTTGAAGCTCTTGTAAAACGCCGGCTCTTCATGGAGCGCTTCGCTCATGTCGACCTGGTAGCGCTTGATAAAGGCTTCGATCACCTTGGTGGTGAGGTTGCCAGCTTCGGCGGCCGCGAGCTTGCCCACCAGGCGGGAGACGGCGTGTTTGGGCAGGCAGTATTGACCGGCAATTTTCAGGTTGTCAGTGATGCTCATGATCTTCATCTACAGAATTCGTTGAATGGGTCACAGCCGGGCTTGTTGCCGACCGTGGCGAGCTTCCTGCATGGTTTCCAGGATGCGGTGATAGTTGTGGAAGCGATCCGCGCTGATGTCGCCACTGTCGACCGCGGCACGCAGGGCGCAACCGGGATCGTCCTTGTGGGTGCAGTCGCGGAAGCGGCAACCACCCAGGTAGTCACGAAACTCGACGAAGCACCAGGTGATGCGATCGGCTTCCAGGTGCCAGAGCGCGAACTCGCGGATTCCGGGAGAATCGATGAGATCGCCGCCGCTCGGGAAGTGGTAGAGCCGCGCCGTGGTGGTGGTGTGCTGACCGAGCCCCGAGTTTTCGGAGATCTCGCCGGTGAGCACGCCCAGTCCCGGCATCAGGGCATTGGCCAGGGAAGACTTGCCCACCCCGGACTGGCCGACGAAGATGCTGATCTTGCCGTCGAACTGCGCCTTGAGCTCATCGAGCCCTTCGCCGCTCTCGCAACTCACCAGGATCACCTGGTAGCCGAGCTTGCGATAGGGGGTGAGCTGGCGCTCGATGCGCACGCGGGCCGCGTCATCGAGCATGTCGACCTTGTTCAGCACGATAAGCGGCGCGATTTCCACGTCCTCGGCGGCCACCAGGT
Organism: Aeromonas tecta; assembly: GCF_000820185.1. GTDB lineage: Bacteria > Pseudomonadota > Gammaproteobacteria > Enterobacterales > Aeromonadaceae > Aeromonas > Aeromonas tecta. The sequence continues at coordinate 428,106 of NZ_CDCA01000036.1, read as the reverse complement.
AGCGATCGACGATGTTGGTGGAGAACTCGGGCATCACCGCCGAGACGATGATGATCTGGTCGATGTTGGCAGCGATGGGTTTGACCCCGTCGTAGAAGTCCGGCCGGGTCAGCACCGAGTGGCGCGGATGTACCGCCTCGATGACCCCGGGGGTCGCGGCATTGAGGCCGGGACGCCAGACCACCTTGTCACCGCACACCAGGCTGCTGATGCTGCTGCGACGCAGGTTGCTGCGGTGGATGGTGCCGTCGGTCGCTTCCACATCGGCATGCTGACCGAAACGGCTGATCACCATCCCTTCGATGGCCGGGCCAAACAGGGTGTCATCCACCACTGTCGTGTGATCTTTTTGCAGCCGCCGTTCGCGGTTAGCCTGGACGCGCCTTTGTTGACCCAGATTGAGTTTTGCTTTCTTTGCCACGGGGTTTGCCAGTTTATGAACAGATTCAAAGCCAGTATGATACATGCAAATTGGCAAAATTCCGCCATTCCTCCCAATAGAGAGAGTAATCATGACAGTCAGCGCGCAGAACCTGGTATGGATCGACATGGAGATGACGGGCCTGGACCCCGAGCAGAACGTGGTACTGGAGATCGCCACCATCGTCACCGACAAGGATCTGAATGTGCTGGCCCAGGGGCCGGTCATCGCCATTCACCAGAGCGATGCAGAGCTCGCCAAGATGGATGACTGGAACGTCAACACCCATACCAACAGCGGTCTGGTGGCGCGGGTCAAGGCGAGTAAATACGACGAGGCCAAGGCCATCGCCGAGACGCTGGACTTCATCCGCCAGTGGGTTCCGGAGCGCACCAGCCCGCTGTGTGGCAACAGCATCGGCCAGGATCGCCGCTTCATGGTCAAGCACATGGCAGAGCTGGAAGCCTTCTTCCACTATCGCAACGTCGACGTCAGCACCATCAAGGAGCTGGTCCGTCGCTGGCAGCCGGAATTGCTGGATCAATTCAAGAAAAGTGGTTCCCACCAGGCCCTCGACGACATCCGCGAATCCATCGCCGAACTGCAGTTCTACCGCGCTCACGTCTTCAAAATCTGAGTTGCCGGCAAGGGCTTGGCATCCGCCGGTTGCTAAAATCGGCAGTTCGGACAGCTTTTGAGCGAACGGCCGCACAGTGACAAAAAAGCCCTTGCAATTGGAATGACTGCTCTTATAATTCGGCTCCCGTACAGTAGCGCAAGCAACCAAATGCTGTACGGCCGTTTTAAGGTAGTTGCGGGAATAGCTCAGTTGGTAGAGCACGACCTTGCCAAGGTCGGGGTCGCGAGTTCGAGTCTCGTTTCCCGCTCCAAAAGTTTGCTGATGATGTTCCGATGCGGGAATAGCTCAGTTGGTAGAGCACGACCTTGCCAAGGTCGGGGTCGCGAGTTCGAGTCTCGTTTCCCGCTCCAATCATCAGCACAGCCTCAAGACATCTATGTTGCGGGAATAGCTCAGTTGGTAGAGCACGACCTTGCCAAGGTCGGGGTCGCGAGTTCGAGTCTCGTTTCCCGCTCCAAATTTTATGAAGTACTGCAGATGATATTCCGATGCGGGAATAGCTCAGTTGGTAGAGCACGACCTTGCCAAGGTCGGGGTCGCGAGTTCGAGTCTCGTTTCCCGCTCCAATCATATGCAGAAGACATCCTGTTGCGGGAATAGCTCAGTTGGTAGAGCACGACCTTGCCAAGGTCGGGGTCGCGAGTTCGAGTCTCGTTTCCCGCTCCAAATTTGTCTTACTAGAAGTGCTGCAGATGATATTCCGATGCGGGAATAGCTCAGTTGGTAGAGCACGACCTTGCCAAGGTCGGGGTCGCGAGTTCGAGTCTCGTTTCCCGCTCCAATCATGTGCAGACGACATCCTGTTGCGGGAATAGCTCAGTTGGTAGAGCACGACCTTGCCAAGGTCGGGGTCGCGAGTTCGAGTCTCGTTTCCCGCTCCAATCTCTCTTCGAATCCTTCGAATTCAATCTCTCCTTCAAGTTCACGAATCCACTTTCTCAGCACAATCACAGCCACATCCACTGCTACATCCAGTTGGTAGAGCATTATCCGCGCTTGCCAAGGCTGGGCTGCGAGTTCGAGTCTCGTTTTCCGCTCCAATCTCTCTTCGTAGTACCCCCTTCCTCATTTAGTGCATCCCAGAACGAAATTGAAACCAACCGCCGTTGGTCATGCTTGATCCACGCTTGCTTGAGCCGGATGGCCTTTCGCATCGTATTTCCTGTGCTCCTCGCGCTTCGTCGCATCCAGATCCTGTTGTCGTATTCCTGATCTCCCTCAAATCCCCTCCAAACTCGCGGCCTGGGTTGGGCATGTCTCGCACCTGTGAGCAATGTCAGCTGACAGATTGTGAATCTCGTCGCCGACATCTTATATTTCCCATTATTTTTGCCATTCACGCCGCAAAACAGGCAGTGATTTATTCCTGCTTTTAAAATTTAACATGTCAATTTGTTTGAAAGATAAACAATTATTGGATGGTTATGCTGCCACGGTTCGCCTGGTCGTTGGCGAAATGGGCATGTCTGGGCGCATAAGGGCCGGTGGGACGAGCGGATCCGCCGTGGTGAGCGTAGCGGGAAGCAAAGGGCAAGCAGGGAGCGAGCGGGGCAGGGGAATGGCAGGCAAAAAAATAGGAGGAGCAATCTCCTCCTACTGGTTCACTGACGTGACTTAGAGCAGGGTCACGTTCTCGGCCTGGGGACCTTTCTGGCCCTGGGTCACGGTGAACTGGACTTTTTGACCTTCAGCCAGGGTCTTGAAACCGGTGCTCTGGATGGAGGAGAAGTGAACGAATACGTCCGGTCCCTGGGATTGCTCGATGAAGCCAAAACCCTTGGTTTCGTTGAACCATTTTACTTGGCCGGTGCGAATGTCAGACATGTGGTAAGTCCTATCTATAACAAAATGAAACTAACGCCTTGTTGGGCAGCATTTGCTTAAGAAAGCAGGGGCTGAGCCATGACTGACCACGTCAACTTGTCCCAGTAGCATGCAGTACAATCCCTGTCGAAAGCACACTCGATTGTACGTAAGGCCGATCCCTTGTCAATTTGGCACTTTTCATTTTTTGAGCAAGCTATGAATATTGCGATCTCGGTAGCCTGTTTCAGGGGCCCAAATAGCAAATGGGAGGCCATTGGCCTCCCGTTTTCTTCATTTGTCTCGTGGCCTCACTCCTTGAGGGCGAAACCTTCACCTTGCCGGTCATAGCGGTAGTTTGCCTGACCGAAGGAGCGGATCTCGACCCGCTGAATGCGGCGACTGCTATCCACCAGGATGAACACCGACTTGCCTGACTGCAGCCGGGTCAGCGGCCTGTCCGGCCCCTCGATGGCGATCAGGCGGCTCAGCTCAGCCCCTGGCAACTCAAACTTGCGGAAGATGGAGTAGAGGGTCTCACCGGCTTGCACATCGTGTTGCAACCAGCTGCCGTCTACCTTCTCCTCCTCGACCGGCTTGGCGGCTTGCACCGCGCCACCCGTGGCAGCACTGCCAACGGTCAGCGCCTGACTCGGCACGGCCAGCGGCACCGCGAGCGAACCGGAAGGCGCCACGCCGGGGGCCGAGGGCGCTGGCTCCCAGATGAGCAGCAGCAGCCAGATGGGCACCAGTATCAGCAGACCTATGGTGTTTTTACGCGGCAGCGGGCTCGCCAGCTTGAATGAACCTGTCTTGGCTTCCTTCTTGTTGCGTTGGCCAAGGCCGCTCATGCCCTGGCCGAGACGCTGACGCAGGGGCAGGGTCGCGGCACTGATACGCTGGAGCAGGGATCCTTGTGATTCGTCTTGGCGACGCAACTGGGCACGTCTGTTATGGCCACGGGGGCGACGGTCCGGGGTGGGCACGGCATTTACCTCTCACTACATTGCCTGCCATCAGGCAAATATGCCGCCTATGGTAAACGGACTCGCCCCCGAGGGGGAGAGTCCAGAGGAGGAAAATTATCAGCTAAGACGAAATTGACCCAGCAGTTGCTGTAAACGCTCGGCCGCCTGGCGCAAGGCCTGGCTGGCTTTGGCCGTTTGTGTCGCATCCTGGGCGATGTCGTTGGCCAGTGCGTTGGTTTTTGACAGATTGCCGGAGACGGTCTCGGAAACCGAACTCTGCTCCTCGGCGGCGGAGGCGATCTGGTAGGTCATGTCGTTGATGGTGGCGATGGCCTGGTAGATGCTGTCGAGCGCCGCTTCCGCCAAGTCGGCTTCCCCCACAGCCTGGTGGGTCAGCTGCTGGCTCTGCTGGATGGCGTTGACCGCATTGGCCGAGCTGTGGCGGATCTTCTCGATCAGCTCCTGGGTATTTTGCACCGCCTGCTGGGTGTTGCCCGCCAGCTTGCGCACCTCGTCCGCCACCACCGCGAAGCCACGGCCCTGCTCGCCGGCCCGGGCCGCCTCGATGGCGGCGTTGAGCGCCAGCAGGTTGGTCTGATCGGCAATGCCCTGGATAACGGTGAGGATACTGGTGATCTGCTCGCTGTCGTGGGCCAGCCCCTCGACCACCTCGGCGCCCTTGCCCGATTCGGCGGCGACCTTGTGCATCGACTGGATCACCTGCTGGAAGCGCACCTTGCCCTGATCCGCCGCGCTCTGGGCCTGCTTGGCCGAGTCGGCGGTGTTGTTGGCATGGGTGGCGACCTCCTGGCTGACATAGGACATCTCCTGCACCGCGGTCAGCATCTGCTCCATCTCCGCCTGGTGATGCTGCAAGTTGGTGTCGGTCTGCACCGCGATGCGGTCGGTATCCCCGGCGTGGCGGTGTACTTCGCTTGCGGTCTTCTGCACGTCGCCAAGCAGCAGCTGCAACTTGTCGATGAAGCGGTTGATGCCGCGGGCCAGCGCTCCCAGCTCGTCTTTGGACTGGGTATTGAGGCGCTTGGTGAGATCTCCCTCGCCATCGGCGATGTCATCCACCAGGCTGACCATCTGACGGATGGGGCCGGTGATGCTGCGGGCGATCACCAGCATGGTGGCGAGCGCCAGCACCAGCACCAGCAGGGCGCCGATCAGTTGCTGGGTCATGGCGGCGCGGTTCATGTCGGCCAGCTGGGCTTCCAGCTGATCGGCCCCCGCCAGCACCACCTTGTAGGGCAGGGTGACGATGATGGCCCAGTTGCGGCTCATGCCCGGCACCATGATGGGCACCGAGATGCGAAACGCATCGGTGAGCTCCTGGCGCTGCACTTCCGGTTTGAGGTATTGCTGCCAGCCATCGCCGAGCAGCTTGTCGGCGCGGCTGCCGAGCAGGCTGGCATCGCCGCTGGTGCCGGTGATGACGCCGGCGGCGCTGACGATCAAGGTCTCGCCCTTGCCGTCATAGATGTTGCTGTTGAGGGACTGGGCCTGACGGCTGATGGAATCGACAGCCAGATCCAGTGCGGCGACTCCTTTGAACTGACCATCCACCAGGATGGGGGTGGTGATGGTGCTCACCAGCACCTGCTGGCCGTTGATGTCCACCTTGAAGGGATCGACCAGACAGGAGCGGCCTTCCCGTTTCGGGCAGGCGTAGTAGTCGTTGGCCGGGTTGCCGAATTCGTCGGTATCGCTCTTCTCGATGGAGAGCAGCAGGTCTGTGCCTATGCCGTCCTTGTCACGATAGAAGTAGGGCACGAAGCGGCCCTGGCTGTCACTGCCGAGCGCCGTTTGACCGGCGAAGGTGGCGTCCTGACCGTCGAAGCCATTGGGCTCGAACCCCGCGAAGGCGCCATACAGCTGCGGCTCAAGGCTGAGCTGGGCCTTGAGCAAGTCGGTGGCCTGCTGGCGATCCAGCGGCAGTTTTCCCGCCTGCTGCAGGGCGAGCATGCTGGCCATCTGCTGGGTATAGGAGAGCCCTTTTTGCAGCAGCTGGGTGATGGTGGCGGCCTCGGCGCGGGCGTTGGCGCTCACTTTTTGCCAGGCCTCTTGCTGCAGGGCGGCGCGGCTGGAGCTGATGGTCAGGGTCTGGGTCTGCTTGCCCGAGTATTGGTTGAGCAGGATCAGGATGACCAGGGCCGTGGTCATGGCGATCCCAGCCATTACCAGGATGCGATTTTGGATAGAACGAAACTGCATCGTGCGTTCCTTGTAGGGTAGAAAGTTGTTTGAATTATCGGCACGGCGGGAGATCTCTCCAGCAATGCCCCATAGATAAGCGGAAAAAAAGGTCAGCTTCTGAGATCCCACTCATAAATAGTGGTCTTTACCTGCAATCGACCTATTTTTGACCGGGTCGCGCCATGGTTTTCCCATCCGGGTGTCTCGGTGCTAAAATGCGGCGGTTTTTAACGAATTGGCCCAAGGCCCTCTACACAAGGCTTAAAGATGAAAGTCAAAACCCGTTTTGCTCCCAGCCCGACCGGTTTCCTGCATGTCGGCGGTGCCCGTACCGCGCTCTACTCCTGGCTCTATGCGAAAAGCCAGGGCGGTGAGTTCGTGTTGCGTATCGAGGATACCGATCTGGAACGTTCCACTCAGGAGGCCATCGACGCCATCATTGAGGGCATGGAATGGCTGGAGCTGAACTGGGATGAGGGTCCCTACTACCAGACCAAGCGCTTCGATCGCTACAACGGCATCATCGACGAGATGCTGGGCGATGGTCGTGCCTACAAGTGCTTCTGCTCCAAGGAGCGGTTGGAAGCGCTGCGCGAAGGCCAGATGGCCAATGGTGAGAAGCCGCGCTATGACGGCAAGTGCCGCGATGCGGCCCACAATCACCCGGCCGATGCGCCCCACGTGATCCGCTTCCGCAACCCGAGCGAAGGCTCGGTGGTGTTTGATGACCACGTCCGTGGTCGCATCGAGTTCGCCAACACCGAGCTCGACGATCTCATCATCCGCCGCACCGACGGTGCCCCCACCTACAACTTCTGCGTGGTGGTAGATGACTGGGACATGGAGATCACCCACGTGGTGCGTGGTGAAGACCACATCAACAACACCCCGCGCCAGATCAACATCTACAAGGCCCTCAACGCGCCTGTACCGGAATTTGCCCACGTCTCCATGATCCTGGGTGACGACGGTGCCAAGCTCTCCAAGCGCCATGGCGCCGTGTCCGTGATGCAGTACCGTGACGACGGCTACCTGCCGGAAGCCCTGCTGAACTACCTGGTGCGCTTGGGCTGGTCCCATGGCGATCAGGAGATCTTCAGCCTGGACGAGATGATCAAGCTGTTCAGCCTGGATGCCATCTCCAAGTCCGCCTCCGCCTTCAACACCGACAAGCTGCTGTGGCTGAACAACCACTACATGCGCACTCAGGATCCGGTACACGTGGCCAAGTATCTGGAGTGGCACATGGCCGCCCAGAACATCGACACCAGCAATGGCCCGGCTCTGGCCGACGTGGTAACCCTGCTGGCTGAGCGCTGCAACACCCTGGTGGAGGTGGCCGCTCAGAGCCGCTACCTGTTCGAGGAGTACGAGGCACTCGACGAAGCCGCCGCCAAGAAGCACCTGCGCGGTGTGGCCGCAGAGCCCCTGACCCTGGCCAAGAGCAAGCTGGCCGCCCTGGAGACCTGGACCACGGAAGCGTTGCACGAGCTGATTGAAGCCACCGCCGCCGAGCTGGGGCAGGGCATGGGCAAGGTTGGCATGCCGCTGCGCGTCGCCGTGACCGGCCTCGGTCAATCTCCTGCCATCGACGCCGTGATGGCGCTGGTGGGCAAGGAGCGCGTTCTCGCTCGTATCGATCGCGCCCTGGCGTATATCGAAGCGCGCATGGCCGCCGAGTGATACCGGTCTGGGCCAACCCCCCTGTCATCGCCGACGCCGTGATGGCACTGGTGGGCAAGGAGCGTGTTCTCGCCCGCATCGATCGCGCCCTGGCGTACATCGAAGCGCGCATGGCCGCCGAGTAAGCTGGCTAGGTCATTCTTCCCAGACGGCCGAACAAGCCGCTGTGAATGACCAGAAAGGGCTCCCGAACGGGGGCCCTTCTTTTTTGGGGCATCAGCGGATTTGTGACATAAAACAGAGAGATAGCGACGAGGTTGGTGGTAAAAACAGCGAACTGCCTGAATTTTGACTAAACGCGCCAGACGGTGGTATTTTAGGGTTGACAGCAAAGCGGGTGATGACTAATATGCGCCTCCGTTGCCTGAGATAACTTTGGTGACGCCGAGGTGAGTTGGGGTTATAGCTCAGCTGGGAGAGCGCTTGCATGGCATGCAAGAGGTCCGCGGTTCGATCCCGCGTAGCTCCACCAAATTCTCCTCGAACAATCTGGAATCTAAGGGGTTATAGCTCAGCTGGGAGAGCGCTTGCATGGCATGCAAGAGGTCCGCGGTTCGATCCCGCGTAGCTCCACCACTTCTTGTGGTAAGAAGCCAAATTGACAATGCAGTACCCAGGGCAGTGCGGTGTGTATCACCCAGGCCGACCTTTGTGGGGTTATAGCTCAGCTGGGAGAGCGCTTGCATGGCATGCAAGAGGTCCGCGGTTCGATCCCGCGTAGCTCCACCACTATTTCGCAATGAGGCAACCGGCCGCCAGAACCGATTGTCTAAAGAGTAAAGATTTTGGGGTTATAGCTCAGCTGGGAGAGCGCTTGCATGGCATGCAAGAGGTCCGCGGTTCGATCCCGCGTAGCTCCACCACTATTTAGCAGTAAGACAAGCGGACGCCAGAACTGCTTGTTTAAAGAGTAAAATTTGGGGTTATAGCTCAGCTGGGAGAGCGCTTGCATGGCATGCAAGAGGTCCGCGGTTCGATCCCGCGTAGCTCCACCAAATACTTTAAGGCCACCGTTATCGCGGTGGCCTTTTTGTTTTCTCAGGTATTTGTTTTTTTCATGGCCAACGCCTCTGTATTTACAAATCAAATGGCCAAAATGAGAAAGCCCGCGACTGTCGCGGGCTTTTTTCGTTATTCAGTGCGGATTATGAGATGTGTCGGCGACGCCAGGCCAGCGGCAACAGGGCCAGCAGCAGGGCGCCCATGGCACCGCCACCGCCGTCCTTGCTCGGCTCCTGCAGCTTGAGGTCGACGATGATGGGATCGTGATCCGAGGCGCTGAACGGGTTATCGGATTTGATCATGTCGCCGGTGAAGCCGCGGCCGTACTCGAACAGGTTGCTCTCGTAGGAGTTGATGTGCCAGTCGGCGACGGCCACCACCTTCTTGGCCAGGGCCGGATTGGCGAGGGCATAGTCCAGGGTGCCGAGCTCGGCCTCATAGCTGTAGGAGATGGCTTTTGCCTGATTGAACTTGACGTTCAGGTCCACCAGACCGTAGCTCTTGCCCACTTCCTGGCCGAGTTGCTCATACGCCTGCTCACCGATGAAGGTGTGGGAGGCGGAGCGGATCTTGCGATCGCTGCTGGCCGGTGCATAGTCGGTCAGCACCCGGATCGGGTCTTCCTTGGCGTAGGAGTTGAAGTCCCCCACCAGCAGCACCTGGCCCGGCAGCTTGTTCACCGCTTCTCCCAGCACCTTGGCGGCGCTGACCCGGAACTCGGTACACTTGCCTTGCAGATCCGCCGGCTCGGTCTTGCCGTCCCCGTTCTCGTAGCAGCCCGATCCCTTGGATTTCAGATGGTTGACCACCAGGGTCAGGGGATCCTTGCTGCCCGCTACGGTGAAGCTCTGCACCAGGGAGTCGCGCTGACCGGCAGTTTTGGCCACGCCGCCGACGGTGTAACGCTGCTCCGGCAGCAGGATCACGCTGGCGTCCCCGCTCGGGGTCAGCTTGGCCGGGCGATAGAGCATGGCCACCATGATGGCGTCGCCACCGAAGAAGCGCTCCTGACCGAGCAGGGCCTTGGGCAGGCTGACGAAGGCATAGTGCTGGCTGGCGTCTTTCTGCTGGGCATTCAGGCTCTTGACCAAGTCGCTGATGGCAGAGTGATCATCAAAGCCGTTGTTCTCCATCTCCATCAGGCCGAGCAGGTCTGCGTCCATCTCGGTGATGGCGTTGACTATCTTGGTGCGCTGCTGCTGGAAATCTTCCAGGCTCTTGGCGCCGCGGTTACAGCCCTTGGCGCTGTCCGCATCCGCCTGATCGGCGCACAGCACGTTGAGGGCGCCGCCCACGCTGGAGTGGCTGGTGAAGTAGTTGAGCACGTTGAAGCTGCCGATGCGCAGATCCGTGCCGGCGGTGCGGGCCGGGGCGCTCTGGCGATCATTCTCGTCGGTGCGCTGCAGATCGCCGACCGTGATGGCCTGCTCCTTGGGCACGATCAGCCGGTACTCGTTGTAGCTGTAGCCGACCAGAGCCTCCAGGTTGACCGGTGCATCGCCGATGCGAAGATACCCTTGCTCCGGCTCCCAGGCGGGCAGCCAGGGCAGCTTGCCATCGGTGGCCTTGATGTCGGATTCGAGGAACACCCGGTTGCCCGCATTGGCCTGTGCCAGCGCCTTGGCCTGGTCGCTGCTGGCCACGTGCAGCTGGGTCGGCTTCACCAGCGGTGCCAGGTGGGAGAGCACCAGGTTGTTGCGTCTGGCGGCGTAGTCGTAGCTGAAGTTGCGGCTGATCTTGAGCTCGCTGCCGGCATCGAGCCGTACCCGCATCCCCTCGTGGCGCTCCAGCGCCTGGGCCAGAGTTTCCCCCTCCAGCACCCGCAGCGGCACAGCCGCAGGCACTGTGCCCTGGGCCACGACCTGCAGACGGGCGGTACCGCTATCGAAGACGGGCTTGAGCTGGGTATGGTTGTAATACTCCTCGACCTTGGCCTCCAGACAGACTTCGGCCCCCGGCTTGATGCCCGGGTACTTGGTCGCGAAGTTCTTGTCACTCAGGAAGACGAAGATGCCGTCCGAGCTCTGGGGATTGCCATCCCCCTGCAGATCCTGCAGGTAGAAGCCCTTGTTCAGGCCCTCGCCGAGGGCGGAGACCACAGCCTTGACCGAGACACTCTGGGCGCTCTCGAACAGACCGTCCGGCACCAGAGGGCTCTTGTCGCCACTGCCCTGGATGGCGGGGATGGGGGTGAGAGCGCTGTCGGCCGGGCAGCTGAAGCTGGCGGCATAGAGTGACGGGGACGCAAGCGCGAGCCCCACGGCCAGTGACAGCAGGGTAGGGGTACCTTTCATTGTGTTTCCTTTTTTATTTTTGCCAGTGTTTCCATAGCCTTGGTGCCTGAACCAAGGGCGCGCATTGTCACACTTCTGGCTGCTCATACCAGTGAAGCAGCGCACATTATGGGGAAGCAAAAGAGGCTGTTTCTGTTTTTATGACACAGCTAACGATATGAAATTAATGATAAAAATATCATTACATCTAAGCTGAAATTGTGTGAGCGCGGCAGCGTTTACATATTTCTCTTTGAGAATGAAGATTGAGAGTTGCTGACTTGCTTCCTATACTCGGGCTGTTCCTCACGGAACCCAGGTAAAGGGCAAACCGGCAGTGATGCCGGGACGCAAAGCCTCCCGTCTGTCAGCGATGACAGAGAGCGGGGCTCCCCAGGGTGACATGAGGGTATGTGGCCCCGTCCATGGCCTGTTGTCGACCCGATTTCGCCTGTTGCTGTTGCGCTTTGCCCGGTCATAAAAGCCAAGACCAACAAGGAAGATAACAAGATGCAACAGATCCTCAGGCCCAGCAGGCTCGCCATGCTGGTTGCCCTCGCGGCCGTGCCCGCCTGGGCGCAGGCCGCCTATCCCGCCTATCAGGCCGGTACCGCCTACAAGGCTGGCGATGTCGTCAGCAACGTCGGCAATCTCTATGAATGCAAAGAATTTCCCTACTCCGGCTGGTGTGGCGCCTCGCCCTACCACTATGCCCCCGGCGTGGGCGCGGTCTGGACCGATGCCTGGAAACCCTTCACCGATGGCAGCACGGCGCCGGGCATGACCCTCGCCATCAGCTCGCCTGCGGTTGGTAGCGCTTTCAACGAAGGGGCCCCGGTGGCCCTGGCGGTAAGCCTGGCTGGCAACAGCAGCTCCCTGGTCAAGGTCGAGTACCTGATCGATGGCGCACAAGTGGCGGTGAGCAGCGCGGCCCCCTGGTCGGCGAGCTGGACCGCCAGCGGTGTCGGTGCCCATCAGTTGAAATCCCGTGGGCTGGACAAAGATGGCAAGGTCTTGAGCGAGGCCAGTGCCAGCTTCAATGTCAGCGCCGTGGTGGCGCCAGAGGCGCCCAAGGTGAGCATCGCTAGCCCGGCTGCCGGTGCCAAGCTGACCCTGGGCCGCAGCGTCTCGGTGAGTGGCAATGTCACCGACGCCAACAACGACGTGGCCAAGGTCGAGCTCTTCGTGAACGGCCAGAAGGTGGGCGAGGACACCAGCGCCCCCTGGCAGCTGAACTGGACGCCGCAAAACAAAGGGGTGGCCGGTCTCAAACTGGTGGCCACCGACAAGGCCAACCTGGTCGGCGAATCGACCCAGGTCGATGTGCAGGTGGAAGAAGCGGCCCTGCCGCCCACCGGCGGGAATCTTTCTTGCGATGTTCGTCAGGTCTATCGCGCCGATGGCAGCGAGTGCATGGGGGATGACCACGCCCGCCGCGTCATCGGCTATTTCACCTCCTGGCGTACCGGCAAGAACGGCCTGCCCGCCTATCTGGTGAACGACATTCCTTGGGACAAGATCACCCACATCAACTACGCCTTCGCCGGGGTAGACGAGCAGAGCCACCTGATCAAGGTCGATGATGCCGCCACCAAGATGACCTGGAGCGGGGTGCCGGGCGCCGAGATGGATCCGGAGTTCGCCTATCAGGGCCACTTCAACCTGCTCTCCAAGTACAAGAAACAGTATCCGGACGTGAAGACCCTGATCTCGGTGGGGGGCTGGGCCGATACCCGTGGCTTCTACACCGCCACCACCAAGGGTGACTGCTCGGTGAATACCGCCGGCATCAACGCCTTTGCCGATTCGGCGGTGAGCTTCATCCGCCAATACGGCTTCGACGGTGTGGACGTGGATTATGAGTACCCCACCTCCATGAAGGATGCGGGCAACCCCAACGACTTCCCACTCTCCAACCAGTGCCGGGCCAAGCTGTTTGCCAACTATGAAGTGTTGATGAAGACCCTGCGGGCGCGGCTCGACAACGCCGGTACCGAGGATGGTCGCAAGTACATGCTGACCATCGCCTCGCCGGCGTCGGCCTATCTGCTGCGCGGTATGGAGAACTTCCAGGTCACCCAGTACCTGGATTACGTCAACCTGATGACCTATGACTTCCACGGTGCCTGGAACAACTTCGTGGCTCACAACGCCGCCCTGTTTGACAACAAGGCGGATCCCGAGCTGGCCCAGTGGGGTGTCTACAGTCAGGCCCAGTACGGCGCCATCGGCTACCTGAACTCGGCCTGGGCGGCGCACTACTTCCGTGGCGCCCTGGCAGCTGGCAAGATCAACATAGGTGTGCCCTATTACACCCGTGGCTGGCAAGGGGTGACCGGCGGGACCCATGGTCTTAACGGCAAGGCGGCCCTGCCGAGCCAGAGCAACTGCCAGCCGGGCACCGGTGGCAGCACCATCCCCTGCGGTAACGGGGCGGTTGGCATCGACAACATCTGGCACGATCTGGACAAGAACGGCAAGGAAGTCGGCGCCGGTGCCGTGCCCATGTGGCACGCCAAGAACCTGGAGCATGCGGCCAGCCTCGGCATCACTACGCTGCCGAGCTATGGCACTGCCTGGGGTCTGGATCCCAACGATCCGGCTGACGTGATCCAGGGCCAGTACGTGCGCTACTACGACGACAAGGCGCAGGCGCCTTGGTTGTGGAACGAGCAGAAGAAGGTGTTCCTCTCCACCGAAGATGAAGAGTCCATGGGCAAGAAGCTGGACTACATCGTCAAGCGCGGTCTGGGGGGCGTCATGTTCTGGGAGATGGCGGGGGACTATGCGTTCGATCCGGCCAAGAACGAGTATGTGATGGGCAGCACGCTCACCAGCCTGGCGTATGAGAAGTTCAGCAAGGCGAGCAAGGCGAACCTGAAACAGAATGATTTGCCGGCACCGGCGGCCCAGCTCGACATCGGCGTGAGCCTCACCGGCTTCAAGGAAGGGGATTCGAACTACCCGATTAACCCCACGCTCAAACTGACGAACAAGTCGACCCAGACCATTCCGGGCGGCACTCGCATCGAGTTCCTGGTGCCCACTTCCACCTCTGACACCATCACGGATCAGAGCGGCATGGGGCTGAAGGTGGTCGAGAGCGGTGGCAACCAGAACTCCGACGGCATCGCCAATGAGAAGGACTTCCACAAGGTGGCCATGACGCTGCCGACCTGGAAAGCCTGGGCGCCGGGCTCCGACGTCGAAGTGGCCATGACCTACTACCTGCCGGCGGCGGGTGTACCGAGCGGCGTGCGCCTGATTGTCGGCACTCAGACCATTGGTCTGAAGGCTGACTTCCCGGCCCTGGCCGAGGCGGTCGTGGGCACGGGCGGCGGTGATGGTGGTACCGGTGGCACGACCTGCAGCAGCCAGAGCGTCAACCCGGCGAGCTATCCGGCCTATCCGAGCTGGCCGCAGGGCGATCACGCCAATGCCAACGATCGCGTGACCAATGGCAAGGCAGTCTGGCAGGCCAACTGGTGGACCAGCTCCGAGCCCAAGGCGGGCGACGGCAGCTGGAAGTTGGTGTGCAACTACTGAGTCTGACCACAAGCGGGTGTCGCAGCCGCGATACCCGCAACGAGACAACCCAATCCGGAGCCTGGCTCCGGATTTTTTATGGCGGTCAGGGTCTGGCTGAGCGACGCACTAAAAAGTCGGGGCTATTCAAGATGTTCGTTCTAAAGTAGCGTTAACGGGCAGAGCTTTGAGATCCGCATCTGCGACTCATTGGAGTTGTATGGGATCCATCGATGAGCCATGCCAGTGAGGAGAGGGCGTTTCGCGGATTGAAACGCCATGCAAGCACAACAAGGACGAGGTTTCACCATGCTGTCGTATTTCCTGCGCCGGATGCTGCTCATCATCCCGACCTTTCTCGGGATCACCCTGCTGGTCTTTTGCATCACCCGCTTCGTGCCGGGTGGCCCGGTCGAGCGCATGCTGTTGCAGGCGCAGGTATCACAAAATGAGACAGTCCGCTCCAGCGGTAGCAAGGGGGCCCAGGCGCTCTCCGATGAACAGATCGAGGAGCTCAAGGCCTTCTACGGTCTGGACAAGCCCATGCTGACTGCCTATTGGGAGTGGTTGCAGAAACTGGTGGTGCTGGATCTGGGGGAGTCGACCCGCTACTACGAGCCGGTGTGGGATCTCATCAAGGACAGACTGCCGGTCACCGCCTTCTTCGGGCTGGCGACCTTCCTGCTCAGCTACGCCGTCTCCATCCCGCTCGGGGTGGCCAAGGCGCTCAAGCACAACAGCCGCTTCGATTCCTTAAGCTCCATGCTCATCTACATGGCCTATGCGCTGCCCGCCTACGTGGTGGGGATCTTCCTCATCACGGTATTCGCCTTCCACCTGGAGTGGCTGCCCATGGGGGGCTTTCCGGGGGACGAGTTTGATTCGGCGCAAGGTGCCTGGGAGCAGATCCGGGTGCTGTTCAGCCACGCCCTGCTGCCACTTATCGCCTACGCCATCGGCGACTTTGCCATCCTCACCATGACCATGAAGAACAGCCTGATGGAGAATCTGTCGGCGGATTACGTGCGCACCGCCGTGGCCAAGGGACTGCCGTTTCGCAAGGCGGTCACCCATCACGCCATGCGCAACAGCCTGATCCCCATCGCCAGCCACTTAGGATCGGTGCTGACCGTCTTCTTCGGCGGCTCCTTTCTCATCGAGACCATCTTCAACATCGACGGCATCGGCCTGCTCGGCTACGAGGCCATCGTCGAGCGGGATTACCCCACCGTCATGGGGATCCTGGCCATCACCTCCATGCTGATGCTGGTGGGCAATATCATCTCCGATATCTGTGTGGCCTTCGTGGATCCACGCGTGCGGTTTGGAGACTGACCATGAACCTGCATCTCAACCCGGTCACCCTGAAAAAACTCAAGCGCTTCAAATCCATCAAGCGTGGCTACTACTCCTTTATCATCTTCACGGCCCTGGTGCTCGTCTCCCTGTTGGCGGAGCTCTTGGTCAACAGTCGGGCGCTGGTGGTGAGTTATCAGGGGGATCTGTATTTCCCGACCTACGGCGATGTGATCCCAGGCCAGCAGTTCGGGCTGGATTATCAATACGAGACCAACTACCGCCAGTTGCAAACCAAGTTGGAGAAGGAAGGAAAGGGGGACTGGGTGCTGCTGCCGCCGGTGCCCTGGAACCCCTATGAGCAGGACTTCAAGCAGGATGTCTATCCGCCCTACGCCCCCAGCCTCGGTGAGCGTCACTTCTTCGGCACCGACACCAGCGGTCGCGACGTGCTGGCGCGCCTGGTGTACGGCTTTCGCATCGCCATCGGTTTTGCCTTTATCACCCTGGTGGCGAGCTACGTCATCGGGGTCAGCGTCGGCTGCATGATGGGCTTTCTTGGTGGGCGCTTTGACCTGGTGTTACAGCGCTTTATCGAGATCTGGTCCCAGGTGCCCTTCCTCTACGTCATCATGATTTTGGTCTCCTTGGCCAAGCCGAACTTCGGCCTGTTTGTCGGCATCAACGTGCTGTTCGGCTGGATGGGGATCACCTGGTACATGCGCACCCTCACCTACAAGGAGCGGGCGAGGGACTATGTGATGGCGGCGCGGGCCCAGGGGGCGAGCACCCGGCGCATCATCTTCTACCACATTCTGCCCAACACCCTGATGATGGTGGTCACCCTGGCGCCCTTCGCCGTGGTGGGCAACATCTCCACCCTGACCGCGCTGGATTACCTGGGCTTCGGGCTGGCGCCGCCCACCCCCAGCTGGGGGGAACTGCTCTCTCAGGGCATCAACAATCTGGATGCCATCTGGATAGTGAGCTCGGTGGTGGCGGCGGTGAGCCTGGTGCTGATCATGGTCTCCTTTATCGGTGAGGCCATTCGGGAGGCGTTCGACCCGCGCCAGTTCACCCGCTACCAGTGATGGCATGATATGAGATACCGGTAGTGCATGGGTTGGTGTTATTTAACTCTTAATAAAGTAAGTCATGGCAGCATAGATAATGACAAGGAAGTCGAATATGCAGAATAAAATAAAGTGGATGGGTGTTCTCTTGCTGCTGGTCAACGGCACCGGCGTCTGGGCCGCCAGCCTGCCCGCGGATATCAAGTGGGAAACCAACGACACGGATCCCCTGTTCGCCTCCCCCAAGGCATTACCCGGCGGCACCCTCAACCTGTTTATCGACAGCTTTCCGCTGACGTTTCGCACCGTGGGGCCGGATTCCAACGGCTCGTTCCGCTCCTTCATCCAGGACAACCAGCTGCGGCTCATCAGCTTTCATCCCAATACCGGCAACCCCATAGCGTCGCTGGCGAGTGCCTGGAGCATTGCGCCGGACAGCCAGACCGTCTACTTCAAGCTGGATCCCCGCGCCACCTGGTCTGACGGTAAACCGGTCACCGCCGATGACTACACTTTCGGCTACGAGATGATGCGCTCAAAGGACATTCGAGCCCCCTGGTACAACAACTACTACAGCACCGAAATCGTGGCGGTGGAGAAGATAGACGCGCACACCATTTTGGTGAAGTCGGGCAACCGCAAGGCCAGGCTGGACCTGCTCAACACCACCGAGCTCTGGCCCCAGCCCAAGCACTACTACAAGCTGAGCCCCAACTGGGTGAAGCAGTACAACTGGGCCCTGGTGCCGACCACGGGCCCCTATGTGATGACCGAGGTGAAGAAGGGCAAATCCATTACCTTCAGCAAGCAGCCGAACTGGTGGGCCCAGAACGATCGCTACAACCAGCACAGGTTCAACGTCGATACCATCAAGGTGCAGGTTATTCGGGATCACAACATCGCGTTTCGCTACTTCCTGAAGGGGGAGCTCGACACCTTCGAGATGATTTTGCCCAACTGGTGGCACGAGAAGGCGGTGACCCCGGAATACAAGAAAGGCTATGTGCAGAAGGTGATGGCCATGACCGACACCAAGCAGGGCGGGCAGGGGCTGCACCTCAACCTGACCAACCCCAAGCTGGCGGATCTCAATGTGCGCCTCGGTATCCAGCATGCCATGAACCTCGACAAGATGATCAAGACGGTACTGCGGGGTGACTACGACCGCGCCACCACCTTCGGCTCGGGTTTTGGTGACTTCACCGACATGAAACTGGCAGAGCGGGCCTATGACGTGACCAAGGCACGGGAGTACTTCGCCAAGGGGGGCTACACCAAGTCAGGGCCGGATGGCATCTTGCAAAACGACAAGGGAGAGCGGCTCACCCTGGCCATCACCTACACCACCCCGGAGCACTCCAAGCGGCTGACCGTGCTCAAGGAGGAGGCCAAGAAGGCGGGCCTGGATCTGGAGCTGAACCTGGTGGATGGCGCCACCGGCTTCAAGGTGATGCTGGAGAAAAAACACGAGGCGGCCTGGCTCGGCTGGGGCGGCGGTGGCCTCTATCCCCAATACTGGGAGTCGTTCCACTCGGATAACGCCAACAAGCCGCAGACCAACAATCTGTTCAACGTGGCGGACAAGGAACTCGACGCCCTGATCGACGCCTATGACGTGGAATTCGACACCGCCAAGCGGGCCGGGCTCTCCCGCCAGATCCAGCAGCGTATCTATGACTTGGCCATCTTCGTGCCCGGCGTGCAGCTCAACTACGTGCGGGCCAGTAGCTGGCGCTATGTCATGCTGCCCGAGGTACCGGCCACCAAGAACACCCCGGATCAGCTCTACTGGCCGATGGATGGCTACCCCCACAGCAGCGGCGGTCTGCTCTGGATCGATCCCAAACTGAAGGAAGAGACCTTGAAGGCCAAGGAGGCGGGCGAGGCGCTGGCCCCCATCAACCTGCTCGACAAGACCTATGCGCACCATTGAGGCTGAGACGATAGACAAGGGAGGTGCGGCCATGGCCAAGACTGAAGGCCCGATCCTCGAGGTAAGTGATCTCGAGGTGGCGTTCACCGTCGATGACGGCACCATCAAGGTGCTGGACGGGGTCAGCTTCACCGTGGCGCCGGGGCAGACCCTCGGCATCGTCGGCGAATCCGGTTGCGGCAAGAGCGTCACCGCGCTGGCCATCATGGGACTCTTGCCCAAGCCCCATGGTCGGGTCGTCGCCGGATCCATCCGCTTGCAGGGGGAGGAGTTGCTGTCGCTGCCGCCACAGCAGATGTACAAGGTGCGCGGCAACCGCATCTCCATGATCTTCCAGGAGCCGATGACGGCCCTGAATCCGGTGCAGACGGTCGGGGCTCAGCTGATGGAGGTATTCAGCCTGCACAGGCCCGACTACCACAGGGCGCAGCGCAAGGCGGCGGCCATCGCCATGTTGCAGCGGGTGGGGATCCCGGAGCCCGAGACGCGCTTTGGCGTCTATCCCCATAACTTGTCCGGTGGCATGCGCCAGCGGGTGATGATCGCCATGGCACTCGCCTGCGAGCCGGATTTGCTCATCTGCGACGAGCCGACCACGGCGCTGGATGTGACCATCCAGGCCCAGATCCTGGAGTTGATGAAGGAACTGCAGGCCCAGACCGGCATGGCCATCATCTTCATCACCCACGATCTCGGGGTGGTGGCCGAGCTGTGCGACGAGGTGGTGGTGATGTACGCCGGCCGGGCGGTGGAGCGGGCCGATATCTATGAGCTGTTTGATCATCCGCGCCATCCTTATACCCATGGTCTGATGGCCTCGATCCCGCGCCTCGACGACGTGCCAAAGAGCCTGCTCAAGACCATCAAGGGTCAGGTGCCCGCCCTGCACGAGATGCCGGCGGGTTGCCGTTTCTCCAATCGCTGCCCCCACGCCACCGATCTCTGTGTGCGGACCAACCCGGCCACCGAGCAGCTGACCGAGCGACACGGGGTTGCCTGCCATCACTGGAAGGAGTTGACGATATGACGGCGTTGTTGTCGGTGCGGAATTTGAAGCAGCACTTTCATCTAGGTGGAGGCTTTCTTCGCAAGCAATACACCGTCTATGCGGTGGATGGCATCAGTTTTGAACTGCAGCAGGGCGAGACGCTGGGGCTGGTGGGCGAATCTGGCTGTGGCAAATCGACCCTGGGGCGCGCCCTGCTCAAGCTGTTTGAACCCACGGCGGGGCAAGTAAGCTTCGAGGGGCGCGACATCACCCAGCTGTCGGCACGGGAGATGCGCTCCCTACGCCAGGAGATGCAGATCGTGTTTCAGGATCCGGCGGAATCGCTCAACAGCCGCCACACGGTCGGCCAGATCCTGGAGGAGCCCTTCATCATCCACGGCAAAGGCAACGACGAGCAGCGACGCGGCTGGGTGCTGGAGCTGCTCGACAAGGTCGGTTTGCCAAAGAGCGCGGTGGATCGCTATCCCCACGAGTTCTCAGGCGGTCAGCGCCAACGCATCGGTATCGCCCGCGCCATCGCGCTCAAGCCCAAGCTGCTGGTGTGCGACGAGGCGGTGTCGGCGCTGGATGTGTCGGTGCAGTCGCAGATAGTGAACCTGCTGCTCAGCCTGCAGCGAGAGATGAATCTGGCCATCATCTTCATCGCCCACGACCTGTCGGTGGTGAAGCATATCTCGGACCGGGTTGCGGTCATGTATCTGGGCCGCATCGTCGAGCTGGCGGATGCCCAGCAACTCTACTTGAGCCCTCGCCATCCTTACACCCAGGCGCTGATCTCGGCCATTCCGGTGCCGGATCCCCGTCGTCGCACTCAGCGCGTCTTGCTGAGCGGCGACGTGCCATCTCCCATCTCGCCGCCGAGCGGCTGCCATTTTCATCAGCGCTGCCCCTATGCCACTGAGCTGTGCCGCACTGTCTCTCCTGAGCTGAGGGTATGCGATGAACTAGCCCATCAGGTCGCCTGTCACTATCCCTTGCCTGCGACTAAGGCGCAGCCGGTAGGAAAGGCGGTCTGATACCGGCGTCCCGCCTGTGACTGCCGGTATCAGCAGCAGGTGAGGGTCGGGACAAGGCATGAAAAGAGGACAAATAAAAAATGGGGCCTGTGGGCCCCATCTTCATGGTTGGAGTTCAGGTTTGGCCGTGGAACATCTGGCCCGGGCAGGACAGCCCCCTGCAGGGGATGGCTGTTGTGTGGATCATCTTATTTTGTAATTTTACTACTTTATCTTCCGGCCAGAATGTATCAGGCGCCATAACGGAAGTAGTAGTTGCGAGTCGAAGGTGCGTAGGTGTCTTTCTCTGCCGCGCCTTTCTTGCTGGTTGCACCCTTAAGGTGGAACAGTACTGCCAGGTTCTCGAACATATTTTCACCTCATCGCTCTGTTATTCATTGTTGTATGTGACCTGGGTCACGCTTTTATCCTATGGCCTTATGTGAGCTAGATCAACTTTTTGTGTTGTAAAGTTACATAAATCATGGAAAAGGTTTTCATATCAAGGGTTGCTTATGGATACGTTTTCAACGACGCAGCATGGATGTGGGTGAGCGCCGGCCACAGGGTGGCATCGAGTAGCTGAGAGGGGGAGTGGCGGGTGGAAAGGTGGCTTTTACTGGCGGTGGTACCGGGATGCGCCAATAAAATGCCCCGCACTGGGCGGGGCATCGACGGCGGCTATAAAGCGCGCTTATTTGGCGGGGATCTGCTCCAGCACGTGTACCAGCAACTGCCAGAAACGCTCGACCGCCGGGATATGTACCCGCTCGTCCGGTGAGTGGGCGCCGCGGATGGTTGGGCCGAAGGAGACCATGTCCCAATCCGGGTAGGCGTTCTTGAACAGACCGCATTCCAGACCGGCGTGGATCACCATGACGTTCGGCATCTCGCCAAACAGGGTCTGGTAGCTGTTGCGTACCAGCGCCATCACGGGAGAGTCGACGTTCGGTGCCCAGCCAGGATAAGCGCCGGTGAATTCACAGCTGGCGCCGGCCAGCTTGAACAGGGAGCTTGTCATCTGCTCGACGTTCTCGCGGCCCGAATCGATCAGGGAGCGGATCAGGCACTGCACATAAACTTCACCGTCCAGGGTCTTGATGACGCCGAGGTTGGTGGAGGTCTCGGTGACGCCCGGGATGGCGTCGCTCATGCGGATGACGCCGTTCGGGCAGGCCATCAGGGAGTCCAGCAGACGCGCCTGCAGGGCCTCGCTCATCAGCTTGGTCGGCTTGTCCTGGCTGCTGAGCAGCACGGTCAGGTTCGCTTCGGTGGCCGCCAGCTCGCTCTGATAGATACCGGCATAGCGGTCGACCAGGGCCTTGAACTCGTTCACGCTGGCGGCAGGCACCAGCAGCTTGGCACGGGCCTCGCGGGGGATGGCGTTGCGCAGGGTGCCGCCATGGATCTCGGCCAGGCGTACGCCCAGCGGCTCGGCGGCTTTGAGCAGGCGCACCAGCAGCTTGTTGGCGTTGCCACGGCCGCGGTGGATGTCGACCCCGGAGTGACCGCCACGCAGCCCCTTGACCTGCAGCTCGAAGCCTTCACCCTCGGTGGCGGCAACCAGTTCCAGCGGGAAGCGGATATTGGCATCCACCCCACCGGCGCAGCCCATGTAGACCTCGCCATCCTCTTCGGAGTCGGTGTTGAGCAGGATCTCGCCTTCCAGCCAGCCGGCTTCCAGGCCGAAGGCGCCGGTCATGCCGGTCTCTTCGTCGGTGGTCAGCAGCACTTCCAGCGGTCCGTGCTTGATGGTCTTGTCGGCCAGCACGGCCAGACAGCCGGCCATGCCCATGCCGTTGTCGGCGCCGAGGGTGGTGCCGCGGGCGGTGACCCACTCACCGTCCACATAGGCATCGATAGGGTCTTTGGTGAAGTCGTGCTGGGTGTCGGCGTTGGCTTGGGGCACCATGTCGATGTGGGCCTGCAGCACCACGGCCTTGCGGTTTTCCATGCCCGGCGTGGCCGGTTTCTTGATGATGATGTTGCCGACGGCGTCTTGCTTGACCGCCAGGCCTTCCCCCTGGGCCCACTGCACTATCCAGGCGCTGAGCTGGGCTTCGTGCTTGGACGGGTGGGGGATGGAGCAGATCTGCTCGAAGAATTGCCAAATCAGTTTGGGGGAGAGAGAACTAAGCTGTGCCACGTCGGGACTCCTTACCTGCACGGGATAATAGCGGGCCCCAGCGGTGGCTGGGGAAGTGGGTAACGATAATACAGTCAATCACACAAAAATGTGAGCGATCCGGCGCAAATAGCGCTCTGCTTGTGCTGATAAAGAGAGCACAAACGGAACACATCGCTGCCTTGGCACGCCAAACCAGCATAAAGATAATGTGTGAGCTGGGTCACAAAAATATTGTTTTTTAAAAACCGGATGGTAAATTAGCCGCCGTGGGTCAACCACTTGTCAGGATGACAATGAATGCCTCCAGGGAACCGAAGCAAAGCAAGTGCGCCTCCACGGAACCGAGTGTCTGTTCAAGGATCTGAACCCGCATCAAGGTACGTAACTTGTTAAGCAATCAGGAGTATCAATATGTCAGGCAGCAATTCAACCTATTGGTTTGCCCAGTCTCTGTATACCCAGGGTTTCAGCTACCCGAACCCCTACGCCGGTCGTCGTTAAGACGGGCAGTCAGCCAGGCTGACAGATGAAGCAGAAGCAGCAGGTGTGTGAGGACTTCAATCCTCCCCCTGCTATTTTTTTACCTGCGATTCGGTTTTGATGTCCAGATGGCCGTCTTCATGGCAGTGGAAAAACGCCTCTATTGGCTCAGACGAGAAAGATGTGAGCGATTTTTCCTGTGTTTCGCATACGTTTGCCAATCATTTTCTGTGCAAACGATGCTATCATACCGGCCCAACAGCCGGTCTGCGGTCTTTTCCCGACTGACATGGCCGCCAGCTATGCCCATCCTGCTTCCATTGCATCAGCGTCTGCTGCCGAGGGTCTATCCCCAGGCAGTCAAACTGCAAGCCAAATTCGGCGGTCAGGGGGCCAGAATTGACGGGTGTTGATTGTTTCTTTGTCGGCACTTGTTCTTAAGTAATTGTTTTATATCACTCTCGAGATCGAAACTATGCCAAAAAAATTCTACGTGTCGTGGGACAACCTGCAACGTGAAGCGCGCCGTCTGGCTCGTCGCCAGCTGCCTGTCAGCCAGTGGAAAGGGATCATCGCGGTCAGCCGCGGCGGTCTGGTACCTGCCGCACTGATGGCCCGTGAACTTGGCATTCGTAATGTAGAAACCCTCTGCATCTCCAGCTATGACCACAACAGCCAGCGCGAGCTGGTGGTCGTCAAGGCCGCCACCACCGCCGGTGACGGCGAAGGCTGGTTGGTGGTAGAAGATCTGGTGGACACCGGTACTACCGCCAAGGCGATCCGCGAGCTCTACCCCAAGGCCAAGTTCATCGCCATCTTCGCCAAGCCCATGGGCCAGGAGCTGCTGGATGACTTCGAAGTGGCCATTCCGCAGGACACCTGGATCGAGCAGCCCTGGGACATGGCGCTGGAGTTTACCACCCCGATCTGCGACGAAGAGTAATAGTCGGGCAAGGCAGCTGATACGGGCGCTCTGAAAAGGGCTTGGGTCAGCATCTTTGTCTCGATGACAAAAAACGTTTCAAAGGGCCCCTGTTTGGGGCCCTTTTTTTTATGGTATGGCTGCTCGGCGTGAAAAATGGTTAGATGAGTCATTGCTTGCGACAGAAGAGCCACGATTTTGGAACCAAACGACGATACCAACCTGACGGAAAAGCTGTTCACCCGGATCAAAAAGGTATTGGAAACCTCCGAGATATCCAACTCCAGCCCGGTAGATGAGCAAGACAGCAATCTGGCCGAAAGCTTTATCGACGGCGCCCTCTCGCCGCACTGGTACCGGCTGCTGCGCAGGCCGGCCTGGGCCTGGCAAGGCGCCAATCCGGTCGAGGTGGAGCAGACTCTGGCCCGCATCGCCATGGGCCAGGGAGAGCGCAGCCACGAGCGCTACCTGGATACCATCAAGGGCTATGTCCCCGGCAACTGGATATACGAATGGAGCCAGCTGGCGGGCCGCTATTTCAATCACGGGCGCGAGCTGGCCACTCAGGGTGACTCGGCTGCGGCTTTGAAAGAGCTGCTCAAGGCGGTGCGTTACTACTCCATTGCCAGCTACCCCCACTTGAAGCACGACGAGCTAGCCGATCAGGCCCAGTTGCTTGGCAATATGGCGTACCGCGAGGCAGGCCGCTTGTTCAAGGTGCCGCTCAAGGAGCTGCAGGTGCCGTTTCGGGGCAAGACCATCCAGGGTTACCTGCACCTGCCCACCACCGAAAAACCGGTGCCGCTGGTCATCGTCAGCGGTGGCATCGACTCGCTGCAGATCGATTTTCTCAACTTCTATTTCAAGCACCTCGAACCTCATGGTATCGGTATGCTCTCCCTGGACATGCCCGGCATCGGCTACGCCGAGCACTGGCCGCTGGTGCAAGACACCAGCCGGCTGCATCAGGCGGTGCTCAACTATCTCTCCGAGGTCGCCTGGGTCGATCATCAGCGCATCGCCATGGTGGGGTTCCGTCTGGCCGGCAATGTGGCGGCGCGGCTCGCCTTCATCGAGCCGTTCAAGCTACGGACCGTGGTCTGCATCGGGGCCGGCGTCAATCAGGTGTTCACCAATCAGCAGATGTTTGCCCGTTGCCCGCGCATGATGCGCGATGGCCTGGCGAATCGGCTGGGGGCCGATGCGGCCCAGTGGGATCTGCTGCGCACCAAGTGTCAGGTCTTCTCCCTCAAGACCCAGGGTCTATTGGGAAGTCGCACCTCTGTGCCGATCCTGAGCATCGGGCACAAGAAAGATTTTATTTGTCCCGAGCAGGATGTCCGGGCATTAGCCTCCGCCAGCCGCAATGGCAAGGCGGTGGTGTTTGACAAACAGCCTCTGCTTGAGGTGTACGACGAGGCGATGAAAGAGACGGTTGATTGGCTGAAAAAGCATTTATGTACATGATGTAAAACTAAAAATGTAACATCATCACGTGATGATATGGCTTGTTCAACAGGGAGGTTAGCATGTCAGAAAAAGTAACTTACAAGCGGTTGTTGCGGCAATTTGCGGCCATAGGCCCCTACTTGCGTGAAGACCTGTGCGAGGAGGGGCGCTACCGTTTCGATTGCCTCTCCGTGTGCATCAGCGCCAAGCCGGCGCCGGACAAGCGGGAGTTCTGGGGCTGGTGGCTGGTGCTGGAGCAGCAGGATCATGACTTCAGTTACCACTACCAGGTGGGCTTCTACAATGCGGAAGGGGAGTGGATCAACAAGCCGCTGCCCAAGAAGCACCAGGCCGAAGTAGAGCGCACCCTCAATCACTTCTACAAGCTCATCAGCAACAAGCTCACTGCGCTGGAGTGCAAGTTGTCGCCCGCCAAGCAGGTGACCGCCGAGCTGAGCGTGACCGCGGCTTGAGTCGCTGCAGCCCTGCGCCATCACGGTGCAGGGCTGCTTCCTCGTTCAACCCTCCCTGCGCGGCCTAATTGCCTTGCAGGGCAGGGGTGCCGTGGGTATAAAGGGATTCCTTACTTTTTAACCTCTTCGTTCCCATGGAAAACAGAACCATAGTCGTCAAATTGGGCACCAGCGTGCTCACCGGGGGATCTGCCCGGCTCAACCGTGCCCACATGGTCGAGCTGGTCAGGCAGTGTGCCGCCTTGCACCGGGATGGCCACCGCGTCGTCGTGGTCACCTCCGGGGCCATCGCCGCCGGCCGTGAACATCTGGGCCACCCTCCGCTGGCGCCGACCCTGCCCAACAAGCAGATGCTGGCGGCGGTCGGCCAGACCCAGCTCATTCGGGTGTGGCAGGATTTGTTCAACCTCTACGGGCTGCACATCGGCCAGATGCTGCTGACCCGCGCCGATCTGGAAGACCGTGAGCGTTACCTCAATGCCCGCGATACCCTGCGCACCCTGCTCGATCATCAGATCATTCCGGTCATCAACGAGAACGATGCGGTCGCCACCGCCGAGATCAAGGTGGGGGACAACGACAACCTGTCCGCTCGCGCCGCCATCCTGGCCGATGCCGACCTGCTGATCCTGTTGACCGATCAGAAGGGGCTCTTTACCGCGGATCCCCGTAACAACCCGGATGCTCAGCTCATCGAAGAGGTGCAGACCATAGATGACACCCTGCGCAAACTGGCGGGTGACAGCGTCAGCGGGCTCGGTACCGGTGGTATGGCGACCAAGCTGCAGGCGGCCGATGTGGCGCGCCGGGCCGGGGTCAAGGTGGTGATCGCCACCGGCCAAATCCCGGAGGTGATCGGCCGTCTCGCCAAGGGTGAACGGGTCGGTACCCTGTTCCCGGCGTTGGCCTCGCCGCTGGAAGGGCGCAAGAGCTGGATTTTGGCAGGCCCGCCCCCCCATGGCGAAGTCCAGGTGGATCAGGGCGCCGTCACCGCCATGCAGGCCAAGGGCTCGAGCCTGCTGCCCAAGGGCATCATCGCGGTGAAGGGCGACTTCGTGCGCGGTGACGTGGTGCGCATTCTCGATCCCAAGGGCAGCGAGCTGGCGCGCGGCATCTGCCGCTATGACCACAGCGAGCTGGATCGCTTGCGCGGTGTGCACTCGGATCAAATAGAACAGGTATTGGGTTACGGCTACGGTGCCGTGGCCATCCACCGCGATGATATGGTGCTGCTGTAAGACAGCCGCCAGCGGAGGGTTGCGGCTATGGTGCCGTGATCATCGACAGAGACGACCTGGTGCTGCGGTAAGGCGGCACCCAATAAGGATCACAGTATGAGTCTGGAGAAAATGGGGCAGGCGGCCCGTGAAGCAGCCTATCAGCTGGCCACCATCAGCACGGAGCAGAAGAATCGGGCGCTGGCTGCCATCGCCGATGAGCTGGAGGCGCGCAGCGCGCAGATCCTGGCTGCCAACGAGCAAGACATCACAGCGGGCCGTGCAGCTGGCCTCTCCGAGGCGATGCTGGATCGGTTGCTGCTCAACCCTGCCCGGCTGGCCGGGATAGTGGCGGATGTGCGCAAGGTGATAGTGCTGGACGATCCGGTCGGCGCCGAAATCGACAGCCGGGTGCTGGAGAACGGCCTACGCCTGTCGCGGCGCCGGGTGCCGATCGGTGTCATCGGTGTCATCTACGAGGCGCGCCCCAACGTCACCATCGACATCGCAAGCCTCTGCCTCAAGACCGGCAACGCCAGCATCTTGCGCGGCGGCCGCGAGACCTTCCACTCCAATCTGGAACTGGTGCGGGTGATCCAGGCTGCGCTGACGGCCTCGGGTCTGCCTACCGCGGCGGTGCAATACATCGACAATCCGGATCGGGCGCTGGTGGGTGAGCTGCTGCGCCTCGATCGTTACGTGGACATGATCATCCCCCGCGGCGGCGCCGGACTGCACAAGATGTGCAAGGAGAACAGCTCCATCCCCGTCATCATCGGTGGCTTTGGCATCAGCCACATCTTCGTGGACGAGAGTGCCGACCTGGCGCGATCGCTGGCGGTCATCGACAACGCCAAGGTGCAGCGTCCCTCCGCCTGCAATGCGCTCGATACCCTGCTGGTGCACGAGAAGATAGCCGATCGTTTACTGCCGCAGTTGGCCAGCCTGATGAACGAGCGCAAGGTGACCCTGGTCGCGACTCCTGAGGCCATACCGCTGCTGGTGGGAGCCGAAAACCTGAGTGCGACGGGGCCGGAAGATTTCGACACCGAGTGGCTCGGGCTGACCCTGGGGGTCAAGCTGGTGGCGGACGTGAACGAGGCGCTGGCTCACATGCGTGAGCACAATGCCGGTCACTCGGATGCCATCCTGACCAACTCCCTCGCCAACGCAGAACGTTTCGTCAACGGCGCTGGCTCGGCGGCTGTCTATGTCAACGCCTCCACCCGTTTCACCGACGGCGGTCAGTTTGGCCTCGGCGCCGAGGTGGCGGTATCGACCCAGATGCTGCATGCCCGCGGCCCCATGGGGTTGACCGAACTCACCAGCTACAAGTGGGTGGGACTGGCGGATTACCTGATCCGTGCCTGAGTCAGGCGGTATGGCCATCCTCAACAATGCCGACGCGGGTCGGCATTTTTGTGCTTTTTTATTGCGCGCTATCAGGGGCTTGCATATAACTATCCAGCGAGGCGTGGCGATATTTTGGACTCTGGGCTACCAGCAAAAACGGGAGCGACTTCAAGGATGAAGCGAACAGATTGGATTACGCGGCTCGGTGCGCTCTGGTTGAGCCTGCCACTGCTGTTGGGGGCGCTCTGTTTCAGTGGCGTCAGTCAGGCGAGCTGGGATCAGGATCTCTACCGCCAGCTGGGTCTGGCGGGCAAGCTGGATAAACAGGTATTTCGCGAGGCGATCAGCGGTTATCAGAGCGTGCGTCACAAGCGGAAAGCCATTCTCACCATCATCGATTACAGCAAGCCCTCTACCCAGCGCCGGTTGTTTGTCATCGACGTCAAGCGCCACAAGCTGCTCTATCACACCTGGGTCAGCCACGGCCGCAACTCCGGTGAGCTGGCCGCCAACCAGTTTTCCAATCAGCTCAACTCCAGACAGAGTTCGCTCGGGGTCTATCGCACCGCCGAAACCTATCAGGGCAAGCACGGTTACTCGCTGCGCCTTGATGGCCTGAGCCCGGGTCAGAACAGCAATGCCCGCAAGCGCGCCATCGTGGTGCACGGGGCGGACTACGCGAGCCCAAGGCACCTGCTCAAGTTCGACAAGCTGGGCCGCAGCTGGGGGTGTCCCGCTCTGCCGAGGGAGCAGTCCAGAGCCATCATCGACATCATCAAGGGCGGTAGCGTCATCTACGCCCACGGTTGAGCAGCTCTGCAATGAACAAGGCCAGCATCTTGCTGGCCTTTGTTGTTTAACGGGGGCGGGCGACGGCGGATTAACGCACCACCAGCACCGGGCAGGGGGCGTGACGCACCACGGACTCGGCGACACTGCCCACCAGCAGATGGCTGATGCCGGAGCGGCCATGGCTGCCCATGACGATCAGATCCACCTTGTCTTCCTTTGCCTGGATGACGACTTCGTCGGCGGCGCGGCCAAAGCGCACCTCGAAGGTCGCGGGGATGGCCAGGGTGGCGACCAGCTCCTTGAGTTGACTCTTGGCCTGACGTTCCATCTCGTGAGTGATCTCGATGGCGGTCATGTGCAGGATCTTGTAGCTGTCGAAGCCGTGCAGCTGATCTACTACGTGGATCAGCTTGAGTTCCGCCTGATGGCTCTGGGCCATGAAGACGGCATAGTCGAGCACGGCATTGGACATCTCGGAGAAATCGACGGGACAGAGCAGTGATTTGATGGATGGCATGAGAAAGCTCTCCTCTGGTTGGGTCACTAATGAATCTTATGACTCATCATACCCATTAAGGAGGTAATTACTCTCGACCCGCTCGCAAAACCGGGAAAAAGAGGTGGTCGGATGGGATAACTTCCTATGATGTGTTAAGGCTTGAACGTGCAGCTGGTCTGTTATCTTGAGCAGGCAGCGCCGCCACCGAGGAAATACTGCTACATGGTTCGTCCGCTGCTTCTGCTCTGCTGCCTGCTGCTCTCCTGGTCCACTCGGGCCAATCTCATTCACGTTTATTGCGATGACTGGCCCGGCTTCTGTCAGCCCGATGGCAGTGGCGTCTATCTGGATATAGTGCGCGCCATCTATGAACCCGAAGGCTATCGCATCCATCCGCACATAGTGCCCTACAAGCGGGCGCTGGCTGTGGTCGCCCAAAAAGGCGGCGACATGGCGATGGGGGTCTATCAGGGGGAAGTGCAGGGGGTACATCAGCCGGATTACCCGGCCTCGGCCGACGATGTGACCGTGTTGATGCTCAAGAAGTGGTTGCCGCACTGGGCCGGTGAGAACAGCTTGCAGGAGCAGGATGTGCTGTGGCTGCGGGGCTGGGCCTTTGACAAGTTCATTCCCGTGCCCATGCGCTGGCACGAGATAGACAATCACGCCATGGCGATGCAACTTTTGGCAAAGGAGCGCTACCGCTATTACCTGACCGCCGGCGTACTCTACCCGAAGGGGGAGATCCCCTCCGACATGACCCGGATCTTCCTGCGTTGGGTGCCGACCTATCCCATCTTCGCCGATACGCCGCGGGGGGAGCGGCTACGCCAGCTCTGGGATCCCGGCATGCAACGCCTGTTAAGAAGTCGCGCCCTGGCCGAGATCTATCGCCAAAACCAGCTCTACGATTACTATCGCGACTTTATCAAGGAGCAGGAATCCAGGGTGCGCAAGTAGCGGCCTTGGCATCGCCCGCTACTTCACTTCACTCCCCCGTTTACTTCGTCTGTTCACTGCGCAGTTGCTTAGCCAATCGGTCATAGAGGATCACATTGACCGAGGCGGCCAGGTTCATGCAGCCCTGGAACATGGCGACATAAATGACATCTTTATTTCCCCGTTTACTTCACCTGTTCACTGCGCAGTTGCTTGGCCAATCGATCGTAGAGGATCACATTGACCGAGGCGGCCAGGTTCATGCAGCCTCGGGTCGGCACATAGATCACCTCTTTGACGGCTTTGAAGCTAGCGGGATCCAGGGTGCCATCCTCAGGTCCGAAGATGTAGAAGGCCCGCTCGGGATGCACGTAGTCCGGTAGCGAGGTGGCGCCCTCGATGAGATCCACCAGTACCGGGGTGCAGCCAGCGGGGACGAAATCCAGCAGCTCGTCGACCCCGAGCAGCGGGATCTTCTCTACCATCTGCTTGGTGTCGGTGGCAAAACGCCGCGCCAGCTCGAAGCGGCTGCCGGTGTAATAGACCTCATCCACCCCGTAGCAGCCCGCGGCCCGCATCACGGCGCCGACGTTTTCCGGTGACTTGGGATTGACTAGGCCGACGCAGCAAAACGCCGGCTCTTGGTGCTTTGATGGCGTGGGATTGGCCCATTCTACACAGCTGTCATCCGACTCTTTCATCTCGCGCTCCTTTCCTCTTTACGGCGGCCGCGCATTATACCCTCATGCTGACGTTTGCCCATGACTCGTCTCGGCACCAGCAAGATCGGACATGGACGAGGGAGCCTTCGGTTGGTGCGAATCGCTGTGCAAGATTCAATCAATACCGTTTTTTCACCAGCAAGCCAGGGCGCTGCGATTTTTTGTGGGAGAGTCGACATTTTCTGCACGAAATGATGGCGGGAAAACCTTTGCGGACAATAATAGACAAACGTTTGTAACTGGATGTTTGTCTATGACGGAACGTGAACAAGAGATCCTTGCCCTGCTGCGCCAGGATCCCATGATTGCCCAACAGGATCTGGCGGACAGGCTCGGCATCAGCCGCTCGGCGCTGGCGAGTCACATCTCCAGCCTGATGCGACAGGGTTATGTGCAGGGGCGGGGTTATGTGCTGCGCGAAGGCCCCTACGCCGTGGTGATCGGCGGTGCCAATATGGATATCTGCGGTGCCAGCCACGACAACCTGCGCATCGGCGACTCCAACCCCGGCAGGGTACGGACCTCGGCCGGTGGGGTGGGGCGCAACATCGCCGAGAACCTGGCACGGCTCGGCACAGATACCCGGTTGCTGACCGCGGTGGGTAACGATCAATATGGTCATCACCTGCTTGAGGTGAGCCAGCGGGCCGGGGTCGATGTGCGCCAGGTGCTGGTGCTGGAAGGGCAGTCAACCTCTTGTTATCTCAGCCTGCACGATGGCAGCGGCGAGATGAGCTGCGCCGTCAACGACATGGGGATCATCAACGAGCTGACCCCGGCCCGGCTCGCGCCTCTGAGCGGCTTTTTGGGGGCGGCCAGCCTCTGGGTGCTCGACACCAACCTCGCCACTCACACCCTGGACTGGC
Organism: Aeromonas tecta; assembly: GCF_000820185.1. Lineage (GTDB taxonomy): Bacteria > Pseudomonadota > Gammaproteobacteria > Enterobacterales > Aeromonadaceae > Aeromonas > Aeromonas tecta. The sequence goes on along the minus strand of NZ_CDCA01000036.1, from coordinate 395,443 downwards.
TGTTCGAGCGCCAGGGCGAGCACATCATCTTCGTCGACACCGTCTCGGTGGCCAAGGTGGAGAAGATCCGCCCCTGGCTGCACCGGATCCACACCCTCAAACCCAATCGCAGCGAGGCCGAGCAGCTGTGCGGCTTCACCATCGCCGGGCCCGATACCTGGCCCATGGCGGCAGCCTGGTTCCACCGCGCCGGGGTGCAGCGGCTGTTCCTGAGCCTGGGAGATCAGGGCGTCTTCTATAGCGACGGGGAGCACCAGGGCCATCTGCCCGTGCTCGGTAGCCCCGTCATCAATGTGACCGGCGGTGGTGATGCCTTCATGGCGGGGCTGGCCCACGCCTGGCTGCTGGAGCAGGGGGCGGCCGAAACTACCCGCTTCGCCCTCGGTTGCGCCGCCCTCACCGTCAATTGTTCCGATACCGTTTTTTCTGGCCTGTCCAAGGCCGCCGTTGAACGCATGCTGGAGGAGTACCCATGTTGAACGCTTATCTCGATATCCAACCCGAAGTCGCTGCGGCCCTGGCCGCTGGCAAGCCAGTGGTAGCACTGGAGTCCACCATCATCTCCCATGGCATGCCTTATCCGCAGAACGTGGAGACGGCGCGTCAGGTAGAGCAAGTGGTGCGCGACAACGGCGCCGTACCGGCGACCATAGCCCTGCTGGATGGTCGCCTCAAGGTCGGGCTGGATGCGGGGGCGCTGGAGGCGCTGGGCAAGGCTGGTCACGCTGCCACCAAGTGCAGCCGTCGCGACATCCCCTTCGTGCTGGCCAACAAGGGGCTGGGGGCAACGACGGTGGCCTCCACCATGATCATCGCCGCCATGGCCGGTATCCGGGTGTTCGCCACCGGCGGCATCGGTGGGGTGCATCGCGGTGCCCAGGAGACCTTCGACATCTCGGCTGACTTGCAAGAATTTGCCCAGACCCCGGTAGCCGTGGTTTGCGCCGGTGCCAAGTCGATTCTGGATATCGGCCTGACCCTGGAATACCTGGAGACCCAGGGCGTACCGGTCATCGGCTACCAGACCGAGGAGCTGCCCGCCTTCTACACCCGCGAGAGCGGCTTCAAGGTGGATTACCGCCTCGACACCCCGGCGGCGATTGCAGAGGCGCTGCGCCTCAAGTGGGAGCTGGGACTGGCCGGTGGCGCTGTGGTGACCAACCCCATCCCGACCGAATTTGCCATGCCCAAGGCCGACATCGATGCCGCGATCAAGCAGGCGCTGCAGGAAGCCGACGAGCAGGGGGTGAAGGGCAAGGAGTCCACCCCCTTCCTGCTGGCGCGGGTGTGCGAGCTGACCGGCGGCAACTCCCTGGCGGCCAACATCCAGCTGGTGTTGAACAATGCCGCCTTGGGGGCAAAGATTGCCGCCAGTCTGTGATGGGTTGAATGCCTGAATGGTTGAAAACAAGCGAGGGCCCTTGGGCCCTCTTTTTTATAGCGACGCCGAGTTTCTATGAAGAAATCGGGATTGCCGTCGCGCTGGATGCCGTCGTTGGCAAGCGTTTATATACAAGTTAATGATGTATCAAATATACGAAATAATAATGCGCGAGCGCAGTTGTGTATTTAATGATCGCTTATTCCATGAGCACGGCCTGATCGAGCGGCTCTTATTTCGACATCATCAGTGGCTAATTTAAGCATTCCTATTTCTTCGTGCTGTTTCCCGCAGGGTCCCGCCAGTATTTCCTTCAAAAATAGAATGTCATGTATATCTGTTTGATTACAGAGATAAAGTTACCAGCTCAACACAATGACACCCCGATGACAATCCCCCACCTGTGCGCAGGTTTTTGGTCAAATTGCCGGGATCTTCACATTTACAACATGCTCGTAAAATAGCCGATTGCCTCGCTCATCCGACCTGGTGTCAAATCACTCCGCCTAACCAAAGGAGTGGCATAATAATGAATAATATTAATAAGTTAGTTCTGGCAATCGGATTTACTCTCAGCGCTTTCCCGACCCTGGCGGCGGGCTTCGAATGCAAGGATCACGTGACCCTGGGGGTGCCCAGCCAATCCAGTCAGCTTCTGTGCCGGGAAGGTTATGCCGCCGGTTACAACTACGACACCAAAGTCTCTGATTGGGTCTCTTATCGGATGACGGCGGCCAGCGCCCAGGGTCAGGTGCCGCGCAAGGACGCTTTTGCCGAGGACAAGGAGGTGCCGGTGCAGTTCCGCGCCACTCTGGCGGACTACAAGGGCTCCGGTTATGACAGGGGACATCAGGCACCCGCGGCAGACATGCGCACCAGCGCGACCACCATGAAGCAGAGTTTCCTGCTGACCAACATGACGCCTCAGCTGCCGGCGCTCAATCAGGGCGCCTGGCGCATCCTGGAGGAGAAGACCCGCCAGTGGGCCATCGCTTACAAGAATGTCCAGGTGATCACCGGCCCCATCTTCACCAACTCGGACGCCTCCATCGGTAACGGTGTGACCGTGCCCCATGCCTATTACCGGGTAGTGATGGACGTGGCGAATCAGGAGGCCATCGCCTTCATACTGCCGCAACAGAATATTCCGTCCAGCAAGCTGGCGGACTACATAGTGACTGTGGATGCGGTGGAAGAGCAGACAGGACTCGACTTCTTCACCAGTTTGCCGGATGAACAGGAAGAGGCCATGGAATCCCAGCTGATGGCAATGTGGTGAGATTGAGCCATGGATAACACAACAGGGGCCGAGGCCCCTGTTGTCATTTGTTTATCTCGTCGCCCACTTTGTTGACGGTATCCCGGGTGCCATGGCCGATTTCGCGGGTCACATCCCGGGTGGTGTGGCCAATCTCGCGGGTCACGTCCCGGGTGGTATGGCCCACCGTCCTGCCCGCCTCCTTGATATGGGTACAAGCCGCGCTACCCAGCACCAGAGCCAGTGTCAGCAGAACCCTGCCGTTACGCATCATGGGCCACTCCTTTTGTATGCCATCCATGTCGATGGGCCATTATGGCCGCGTCGGCAGTGGCTGGGCAACCAGCAGGGTGTGGCCCGGACCCGGGATCTCGTGCTCGGCCTCCACATGAAAACCCGCTTCCCGCAAGCACTGGTACATCTGCTTGGAGTGATAGAAACGGCTGTCCCCATTGGCGATGGCGGTGAAATAGAGGGAGGTGGCATTGAGGCTGAAACTGGCCGCCTCGAAGCTCTGCCTGTCCCAGAACAGCTCGAGGATGCAGACCCGGGCGCCTGGCTTCATGTGTCGGCGAATGCGCTTGAGGATGGCGACGATCTGCTCGTGACTGAAACAGTCGAGGAACTGGCTCATCCACCAGATGTCTGCCTCACCGGGCAGATGACCCTCGGCCTCCAGCATGTTGACCCCATGGCCATGAACCCGTTCCGTCAGCCCGGCTGCGTCAATTCTGGGTTGCGCCAGCGCGATCTGCTCGGGCAGATCCAGGATGGTGACCTTGAGTGCGGGATCCCGGGTCGCACAGGAGATGGCCCACTTGCCGGTGTTGCCACCCACATCATATAGGCTGCGTGGCTCATAATGCAGCACATGATCCTGCGCCTGCTGGAACGCCCAGTCAGAGTAGAAGTGATCGAAGGCAAACCAGCTGGCACGGGCGGGTTCGGGTAGTTCATCCAGATGGGGGTAGATGGTCTCCCAGTTTGGGTTGAACACCTTGAGCCCCTCTGGCTTGCCCTCGCGAATGGCATCGAGCAGGTGAGCCAGGGGTTGGTAACAGACGTGCTGGGTGAAGTCCATGTTGACCCGGGTCATGGGGTCGTTTTGCAGGTATTTACCGACCTTGCCGAGCACATACTGCTCCCCGGCCAGATGACAGACACCACCTCCCAGTCCCATGTCCAGCAGCACAGACACCGCATATTCGCTGAGCTCGCAATGGCGGGCTATGTCGGCTGTGGTGGCGCCGGCCTTACCCCTACTCTCCAGGTAGGTGAGCACGCCGGTTTCGCGCAAGCACCAGCTTGCCTGGAACAACATGGGGGCGAAGGCGATACGCTGGGCCTGGCTGATGGCATCGAGGGCGTTATATTGCTCACACTGATAGTGTTTCAATGGCGATCCCGTCTCTGGTTATTTGGTGCTGGCGCGGGACAACTCAGTCTGGATGGCCTGATTCAAACCTACAATCCAGCGATTATAAGTGCGATGGATATTGCCTTTGCCATCGTCATCCAGATTGATGCTGCTGACATAATTGATAGAATAATCATGAGCAGTGTACGGAATATTGATCACAGCCTGATGTTTGCGTACATTCAATTGGCCGTGAATCACGCCTGGTTGTTCTTTTTTCATCACCCAGCCCTTGCTGATGCCGCCATTGATGATGGCATTACCCACCTGCTCTTCGGTCAAGTTAAAATTCACCTGATTGGCAGGAAGATTGTGGACTGGTTTGCTGGTAGAGCAGGCTGCGAGCAGGAGTGTGCCGAGTACCAAACCCGATTTTGTGATCCAATTCATTATTTTTCTCCGGTACTAAATTCAAGAGGCAAGGCGATGAGACATCACCGCCAGGGTATTTTCAATAAAATATGATTTGATGCAATAAGTTATATGTGAGGGGATCTACTTTTTTAAAAAAATAATGTTATTATGCCAAAAAATTAATAGTCATAACGGATTGGCTATTGTTTGCTCATGTTTTTGTCGTGCCGATATTGAGCAAGTCATTTATTATATGTAAAGAATTCTCGCGCCGAAAAAGGACAGAACGCCGCTATCATGCTCTCATTTTCACTCCTTGATGCGCAGGCGCTCTCTCCTGGACTGGAGCAAGCCAGTCAATGGCAGCTATGGGCCAAAGCGGCGCGGTGGCCCGAGCCCATTCCCGCGCTGCCTGCCACCCCCTTGATCCCCATGATGATGGCCCGCCGTCTCAGTGCCGGTGCCCGCCTCGCGGTGCAGCTCGGTCTGGAGATGCTGACCCGCCATCCCATCGACAACGCCATCTTCGTCAGCCGCCACGGTGAGCTGGCTCGCTCCATGACGCTGCTGCAGGGCCTGGCGGCGGGCAAACCCCTCTCTCCCACGGATTTTTCCATGTCGGTGCACAACACGGCGGCCGGGCTCTGCTCCATCCAGGGCAAGGCGGCGCTGCCCATGAGTTCCATCGCGGCAGGAGAGGGGAGCCTGATGGCGGGACTGACCGAGGCCATCGCCAACCTGCACGCCGGCTATAAACGGGTACTGCTGGTGGCGTTCGAAGGAGAGATCCCGGCCTTTCATCACCCCTGGCTCCCTGCCACGCCGCCTTATGCGTTGGCGCTGGTACTGGGCAATGAAGAGGCTGCAAAGGGCGAGCGCTGGCACTGCGAGGGACAAGGGGTTGCCACTCACTCTCCCGAGTTGCCCCAGCCGCTGGCATTCTGGCGAGCGCATCTGTTACAGCAATCAATCTGTCTGCTGGGCGACGGCCGTCAGGAGTGGGTATGGCGGCGCTGTTGAACCGGCTCTGGCGGCTGATCGGTACCGCCCTCGGTTTTGCCCTGTTTGGCATTGGCGGTTTGCTGCTCAGCCTCTGCTGGTTTCCGCTGCTGGCGCTCTGCCTGCGGGGGGAGCGGCGTCGCATCCTGGCGCAGGCTAGCATCAAGCAGAGTTTTCGCCTGTTCATGGGCATGCTGAAGGGGTTGGGGGTGCTTGATTATCGGGTGAGCGGCATGCCGTCCTCCCTGCGCGGCGCCCTGGTGGTGGCCAACCACCCGAGCCTGCTCGACTATGTGATCCTGGCCGCCGAGCTGCCGGTGTGCGATTGCATCGTCAAGCGGGCTTTATGGCATAATCCGTTTCTCGGTGGCGTGGTGCGAGCCGCCGACTACATTCCCAATGGGGACGCGCAGCAGCTGTTGCCGCGCTGCATCGATCGAGTTCGCCAGGGGGGCCTGCTGCTGGTCTTTCCGGAAGGCACCCGCACCATGCCGGGTGAGCCAGTCCGGTTGCAGCGAGGTGCGGCCCAGCTCGCACTGCGTGGCCAGGTGCCGCTGCAGCCCGTGCGCATTCATTGCAGCGAGCGCTTCCTCACCAAGCAGGACAAGTGGTTCCAAACCCCGAAGAACAAGCCCTGCTTCACCCTGGAATTTTTGCCGCAGATCACTCCCGCCGAGCTGGTCGACGGCGAGCAAGGCAGCGCACTGGCCGCTCGCCAGTTAACCCGGTTTCTTACCCGGGTCCTGCAATCCGGGACCCCATGACAGCCTATGGAAGAGCAATGCAAGACCTGCAACAAGAGATAAAACAACTCATCATCGACAGCCTGAATCTGGAAGGCCTGACCCCGGATGACATTGACAGCCAGGCTCCCCTGTTTGGCGATGGTCTGGGGCTGGACTCCATCGATGCGCTGGAGCTGGGGCTCGCCATCAAGGGCCGCTACGGCATAGTGCTCTCCGCCGATGACGAGAATACCCGTCGTCACTTTGCCAGTGTCAAGGCCCTGGTTGCCCTGATCCAGTCTCAGGCCTGATCCCGCCATCGAGGAGATATCGTGATGAATAAAGACGACATTTTTACCAAGGTGAAGGCAACCCTGGTCGAGCTGTTCGAGGTGGATGAAGACGCCGTCACCCTGGATGCCCAGCTCTATCAGGATCTGGAGCTCGACAGCATAGATGCCATCGATCTGGTGGTGCACCTGCAAAAACTCACCGGCAAGAAGATCAAACCCGAGGAGTTCAAGTCGGTGCGCAGCGTCGCCGACGTGGTCGATGCGGTCGATCGCCTGATGAACCATGCCTGATCTGCTGTCATGATGCGCCTGCTCTCCCTGCTGGCGGGCGGCCTGCTGCTGCTCTATCCCCTTGCCGTCTACTGGGGCCTGACCCATTGGGGCGGCTCCGCCTTGCTAGCTATTCTGCTGGTGACCTTCTCCCTGCGCCTCTTGCCCGGGGTTGCCCCGGTGCGCGAGTGGTTGCTGCTCGGCCGCCTGCTGGCCTGTGTCGGCCTGCTATTGACGGGACTGAGTGCCCTCTTCTCGGCCCAGCACTGGCTGCTCTACTACCCCCTTGCCGTCTCCCTGGCGCTGCTCTGCCTGTTTGGCTGGAGCCTGACTCAGCCCATGAGCCTGGTGGAGCGTCTCGCCCGCCTGACCGACCCCGAGCTGCCTCCCGCCGGGGTGCGCTACACCCGCACCGTGACCCAAGTCTGGTGTGGTTTTTTCGTGCTCAACGGCGGCCTGGCTGCCGCTACTATCTGGCACGGGGATCTCGCGATCTGGAGCCTCTACAACGGTCTGGTCAGCTACCTGTTAATGGGCATCTTGATGGGGGGCGAGTATCTGGTGCGCTGCCAGGTTAAACGGCGTTTTGTATCATGAGGGGGCCAACGAACCTGCTCGCTGCCATCTGGGGGCGAGCCGACGACGAGCCAGTGGCCTTCGGCCCCCGGGGGGACGCAACGTTCGGTAGCCTTCGCCTTGGCGCCGAGGCGCTGGCTAGCCAATTGGCACAGCTGCCGGCCCGGCGCTGGGCGCTCTGCTTCGAAGACAGCCTGCTGTTTGCACAGGCCCTGCTCGCCTGCGCCCTGACGGGGCGGGAGGCCATCCTGCCCGGCCATCAGCGCCCTGCCGCCCTGGCCGAGCAGAGTGACGATTTCGACGGCATCCTGACCGACAGTGAGGCACTGGGTGAGCTTGGCCACCCCTGGTTGCAACTGCCGCTGGCGGCCAGTGCCGAGGCAAACGCCCGGCGCTGGCCGGCGCCTGGTGCACTGCAGCTGACCCTGTTCACCTCGGGTTCCACCGGTGAGCCCAAGGCCATTCCCAAGGCCTGGTATCAGCTCGATGCCGAGCTGAGGGTATTGATCAGCCTCTGGGGCGAGCGGCTCGCCGGGGCTCACCTGCTGGCGAGCGTCAGCCATCAGCACATCTATGGTCTGCTGTTTCGCATCTTGTTGCCCCTGGTGCTGCGGGTGCCCTTTGCCCGCACTTTGACCCTCTACCCCGAGCAGTTGCAGCGCCAGCCTGGTCGATGGGCGCTGATCGCCTCTCCAGCCTTCCTCGGTCGGCTCGATCCAGAGATTACCGTCCAAGGTTGCACCCTGATCGTCTCCTCCGGCGGCCCCCTCGCACTGGCGGATGCGCACCAAAGCGAGCGGCTGTTTGGCCAACTGCCGGTGGAGGTGTTTGGCAGCAGCGAGACTGGCGGCATCGCCTGGCGCCAGAGCCCGCAAGCCGACACCCCCTGGCAGCCCATGCCGGGCATAGAGATAGCGCTGGGGGCAGAGGACCAGCTGCTGCTGAGCTCCCCCTACCTGCCTGATGACAAGCCTCTGCTCTGCGTCGATCGTATCCGCCTATGCGAGTCCGGTTTTCATCTACTGGGGCGCGGGGACAGGGTGGTCAAAATTGAAGAGAAGCGGATCTCCCTCGATGAGGTAGAGGCGCGGCTGCAGGCCCTGCCCTGGGTGGTGGCGGCGGCCGTGTTGCCGCTGACATTGGCGGGCAGGCAACAGCTTGGCGCCGTACTGGTATTGACTGACGCGGGGCAGGCCCAGTGGCAGGCGCTGGGGCAGGGCCGTTTTCTCATCGCCCTGCGCGAGCAACTGAGGGCCTGGCTCGAGCCGGTGGCCTTGCCACGCCGGCTGCGCTTGCTGACCGAGTTGCCCCTCAACAGTCAGGGGAAGCGCCCCTGGGGGCAGTTGAAGGCACTGTTTGATGAGGTTTCCATAGATATTAATTCCACCGAATCCGCCTCTTGGCAGATGAGTCACTATGGTGTCGACGCCATACAAACCAGCGGACTTCCCACACAGCTCGAACAGCATTGGCAGGGGGACGTACTGGTGCTGCGCCTGCACCTGGATCCGGCCTTGCCCTGGTTTCGCGGCCACTTCCCCGGCGCACCCTTGTTGCCTGGGGTGACTCAGGTGCACTGGGCCATGCATTATGGCCGCCAGCTGCCAGGCCTGACGGGCGAGTTCGCGGGCATGAGCCAGCTCAAGTTCCAGCGGCCGTTGCGACCGGGCCAGGAGTGCGAGCTGCACCTGAACTGGCTGGCGGACAAGGGCCAGCTGCTGTTCAGCTACCGGCTCGGGGACGAGCATGCCAGCAGCGGTCGGGTGCGGCTATGCCCCTGAAGCCCTGCCTCATCATCCCCTGTTACAACCATTCTGCGCCGCTGGCCGGGGTGTTGGCCGAGCTGCAGCCCCTGGGGCTGCCTTGCCTGCTGGTGGACGATGGCAGCGAACCCGCGGCCGCCGCGGCGCTGGATGCCCTGACAGAAACTCACAAGGGGTGGATTACCCTGCTGCGCCACCCCCACAACCTCGGCAAGGGCGCCGCCGTGACCACCGGGCTCAAGACCGCCCTGGCGCAGGGGTTCAGTCACGGGGTGCAGATAGACGCGGACGGCCAGCACGACTTGTCCGATGTGCCGCGTCTGCTGGCCGAGGCCGAACGCCAGCCCGATGCCCTCGTCTCGGGGCAGCCCCTCTACGATGATTCTGTGCCCAAGGGGCGCCTCTATGGCCGCTACATCACCCATGTCTGGGTTTGGATAGAGACCCTCTCTTTCGCCATCAAGGACAGTATGTGCGGCTTTCGGGTCTACCCCTTGGCGGCGAGCTGCGCCCTGCTCGATGAGGTGCGCCTCGGTCGGCGGATGGATTTTGATACCGAGATAATGGTGCGGCTTTACTGGCGCGGGGTGCCGATGCGCTTTGTGCCGACCCGGGTCATCTACCCCGAGGATGGCAGCTCCCATTTTCGCCTCTGGCAGGACAATGTGGACATCTCCTGGATGCACACCCGGCTGGTGTGCCGCCTGCTATGGGATCTTTGCCGCAAGCTGCTGGGCTTGCCGGCCCGGCTCTGGCAGCAGGGCAAGCAGCACTGGTCGCGTACCCCTGAGCGTGGTTCGATCTTGGGCATGCAGATCATGCTGGCCAGCTATCGACTGCTGGGGCGGGCGGGTTTCAAGGCGCTGCTCTATCCCGTCATCGGTTACTTCTGGCTGACCGGACGCCGCCAGCGGGCGGCCTCCAAGCAGTACCTGGCGCGGCTCGAGGCTTTTTCCGCCGAGCAGGGGGTGGCCTTGCCTCCAGAGCCGAGAACCAGCTTTCGACACTTCCTGCGCTTTGGTGAGGCTGCGCTGGACAAGCTGGCGGGTTGGCGCGGCGACATACCGCTCTCCGACATCGAACTGGTGGGGCGCGAGCACCACAAGGCGGCCCTGGCCAGCGGTCGTGGCCTGCTGCTGCTTGGCTCCCATCTTGGCGATCTCGAACTGTGCCGGGCGCTCGGCACTCGGGACGGTCAGGTGCGCATCAATGCCCTGGTGTTTACTCGCCACGCGGCTCGCTTCAATGCCCTGCTCAAGCAGGTCAATCCGGATTCCAACATCAATCTCATCCAGGTGCAGGAGATGGGGGCGGACACCGCCATCCTGCTCAAGGAGAAGATAGACGCGGGAGAGTGGGTGGTGATCGTTGGGGATCGCACCTCGGTGACCCGGGAGAAACGGGTGGTCTGGGCCGATTTCCTCGGCGCGCCAGCGCCCTTCCCACTGGGGCCCTTCGCCCTGGCGAGTGTCTTGGCCTGCCCCGTCTATCTGATGTTCGGTCTCAAGGAGCAGGGGCGTTTTCGGGTCCATTTCGAGCCCTTCGCCGAGCGGCTGCTGCTACCTCGCGCCGAGCGGGAGGCGGCCCTGCGCCATTGGGTGCAGGCCTATGCCGACCGTTTGCAGCACCACTGCCTGCGCGCGCCGCTGGACTGGTTCAATTTCTTCTATTTTTGGCAGCTAACTCATGATGAACAGTGATACTCCTTCTCCCCAGGTCACCTTCGGTGCTGACAGGCTCACCATAGAGCAGGTCGTGGCCCTGGCCGAGGGGCGCGCCAGACCCGTGCTCAACCCGGATCCTGCCTTTATGGCCCGCATCCAGCGTGGCGCAGATTTTCTCGATCGCCTGCTGGCCGAAGAAGGGGTCATCTACGGGGTGACCACGGGTTACGGCGACTCCGTGACCCGGGCCGTGCCCCCCGCCCTGGTGGCCGAGCTGCCTCTGCACCTGACCCGTTTCCACGGCTGTGGCCTGGGGGAAGATCTCGACGTAACAGCCGGGCGCGCCGTGTTGACCACCCGCCTCTGCTCCCTGGCACAGGGCGTCTCCGGGGTCAGTCCTGCGCTGTTGGAGCGGCTCTGCTGGCTGCTGGAGCAGGATCTGATCCCGCGCATCCCGCAGGAAGGATCGGTCGGGGCCAGCGGCGATCTCACCCCGCTATCCTACGTGGCCGCCGTGCTGGTGGGGGAGCGTGAGCTCTATCGGGACGGCCGGCTCGCCAGCACCGCAGACGTCTATGCCGAATTGGGAGTGTCGCCCCTGCGGCTGCGCCCGAAAGAGGGGTTGGCGCTGATGAACGGCACCTCCGTGATGACGGCCCTTGCCTGCCTCGCCTATGCCCGCACCGAATACCTGATGCAGCTGGCAACCCGGATCACCGCTCTGGTCAGTGTCGCCATGGAGGGCAATGCCTTCCACTTCGACGAGCGGCTGTTCGCGGCCAAGCCACACCCCGGCATGCAGAACATCGCCGCCTGGCTGCGTTCTGATCTGAAAAGCGGCGAGCTGCCGCGCCACAGCGATCGCCTGCAGGACAGATATTCCCTGCGCTGCGCTCCCCACGTCATCGGCGTGGTGGCCGACAGCCTGCCCTGGTGGCGCCAGCTTATCGAAAACGAGCTCAACAGCGCCAACGATAACCCGCTGATCGATGGCGACTTCGAACACGTGATGCACGGCGGCCACTTCTACGGTGGCCATATCGCCATGGCCATGGACAGCATGAAGACGGCGGTGGCGAACCTCGCCGACTTGCTCGATCGCCAGCTGGCCCAGCTGGTGGACGGCAAGTTCAACGGCGGCCTGCCGAGCAACCTGTCCGGTGCCTGCGGCGAGCGTCGCATGATCAACCACGGCTTCAAGGCGGTGCAGATCGGCGTCTCCGCCTGGACCGCGGAGGCGCTCAAGCTGACCATGCCCGCCAGCGTCTTCTCCCGCTCCACCGAGTGTCACAACCAGGACAAGGTGAGCATGGGCACCATAGCGGCGCGGGATGCGCTGCGGGTGCTGACCCTGACCGAACAGGTGGGGGCCGCCTGCCTGCTGGCCGCGGTGCAGGGGGTCGAGCTGCGCCTCGGCCTGCAGCAATGCGCTTTGGAGGAGCTGAGCCAACCCTTGCGCGACATGGTGCTGGCGGTGAGAGAAGATCACCCGGCCCTGGTGGAAGACAGACCCCTCGAGCAGGAGCTCAGGGCCCTGATCGCCCGCCTGCAGGGGCGTCATTACGATCTCTATAAGGAAACCTCATATGCAGAGTGAATCCTGGATGATCCGCTATCCCATGGAAATGGAGAGCCCTTATGCAGCATGAACCCTGGATGATCAGCCACAGCATCGAGGTGGAGATCCCGTTCCACGACGTGGACATGATGGCGGTGGCCTGGCACGGCCACTACGTACGCTACATAGAGCTGGCGCGCTGTGCCCTGCTCGAGACTATCGATTACAACTACCCCCAGATGGAAGCCTCCGGCTATCACTGGCCCATCATCGATCTGCGCCTCAAGTACATGGCGCCCCTGCGTTTTGGCCAGAAGGTGCGAGTTGAGGCGCGGCTGTGCGAATACCAGAACCGCCTCAAGATCGAGTACCAGCTGTTCGATGCGAAGAGCGGCACACGTACCAGCAAGGGCTACAGCATCCAGGTGGCGGTGAGCAAGGAGAGCGGCGAGATGTGCCTCGCCTCGCCGAGGGTCTTGCTCGACAAGCTGGGGGTCGATGAATGAGGCGAGTCTTGATGAAGGGCATGGGAGACTGGCTCTGTGCCTGCCTGTTGCTGTTGTTGCCTGGGATGGCATTGGCCACTCCCATGACTCAGGCAGAGGTGCGCGAACTGCTGAGTGCAGAGCCAGCCCAGCGCGCCCGCTTCGAGCAGGAGAAACAGGTGGAAGGGCTTGCCCAGCCCCTGAAAGCGAGCGGCGAGCTGCTGCTGGCGCGGGGCCAGGGGCTCTGGTGGCATCAACAGCAACCCTTCGAACTGGCCTTGAGCCTGACCGCCCAGCGCATGAGCCAACAGGTGGGTCAAGGGGCTGTTCAGGTGATCGATAATCCCCAGCTACTGGAATTCAGCAGCATGATGCTGGCCCTGTTCGGTTCCGATGAGCAGGCGCTGGCCCGCTACTTTGCCCTCGATTTTCACTCCACCGAGCAGGGCTGGACCCTGGTGCTGACGCCGCTGGCGGCGCCCCTGAACAAGGTGTTTGCGAGCCTCACCCTGAGCGGCGGCAAGCAGCTGGACTGGCTGGTGATCGCCGATCGCCAGGGGGATGAGACCCGCATTCACTTCTCTGACTGGCAGAGGGTGCAACTGCCACTATCTGCCGAGGAGCAGGCCCATTTTGCTCCCTGAACACCCCGCCGCATCTTCTGAATGCGCATCCCTTGTCCGGGGCTGGAGCGAGCTGACCTGGCGTCGGCTCTCCTGGCTCTGGCTGCTGCTCAGCGCGCTGGCGTTGGCGCTGCTCGGCTGGCAACTCTCCCACAGCCGCATCAACACCAGCCTGATGGACCTGCTGCCCCACGAGGAGCGATCCGCGCTGGATCCGGCCCTGCGCGAAGGCTTGCTACGCCAGATCGACAAGCAGCTGGTCTGGATGCTGAGCCTGCCAGCGGGGCGGGACGGCCGCGCCGCGGCGCAGGAGTGGGCAAAGGCCCTGAACGCCCTGCCTGAGCTCAGCGCGGTGCGCGCCAATCAGCCAGAGCTCGCTCCCGCCTGGCAAGGCTTCATCTATGACTATGCTTGGCAGCGTCTCGATGAGGGCAGCCGTGCCCGCTTGGCCGCAGGCCCGGAGGCCTGGAGCCAGTGGGTGCTCGGCCAGATCTACAGCCCCTTCGGTGGGGTTTCCCGCACCGAGTGGCAATCCGATCCCCTGCTGCTGACCCGGGCCGGGGTGCAGGGTCAGATGACCAGCACAATGCGCCTCGACCATGACTGGTTGATGAGCCAGGACGAGGGGGGGCGGCAGTGGTTCCTGCTGCGCGCCGAGCTGGACTTGTCGGCCTTCGATCTCGCTCGCAATACCGAGCTGCTGAGCCGCCTTAACGAGGCGGAGCAGAGCCTCAAGGCCCAGTTCCCTGGGGTGGAGCTGCTGCGCCGTGGCACCCTCTTCTACAGCCAGCACGCCAGCGAGCTGGCCCAGGAGGACATCTCCACCATAGGGCTCGGCTCCACGATTGGGGTCTTGCTGCTGATGTGGCTGGCGTTTCGCTCGTATCGGGCGCTCTGGATCTCCCTGCTGCCCATCGCCGTCGGCCTCGCCTGGGGGGTACTGGCCGTGCTGCTCTGGTTTGGCGAGGTGCACATGTTCACCCTGGTGATCAGCTCCAGCCTGGTCGGCATCATAGATTACGGCATCCACTTCCTGACCGAGCGGCGCCTGCATGGCTTGCAGGAGAGCCCTCACCAGACCCGCGCCCGCTTGCTGCCCAGCCTTTCGATGGCGCTGCTTGCCACCCTGGTCGGTTATGGTCTGCTCTGGCTCGCTCCCTTCCCCGGTTTGCAGCAGATGGCGCTGTGCGCCCTGGTGGGGCTGACGGCCTCGTTCATTACCGTGCTCTGCCTGTTCCCGCTCTGGCTCGGTGACTTGCCCCAGCGGGAGGCCCGCGTACTGGTGCCGATGGCGCTCTGGCTCAGGTGGTGGCGCGAGTGGCCTGCCTTGCGCTGGGGTGTGCCTTTGCTCTGCCTTATCCTGATCGTAGCGGGATTGAGCCGACTGGAAGTCGATGATGACATCGCCCGGTTGCAGCCGCTGCCCATTGAGCTACAGGCACAGGAGCGGCAGATCCAGCGCCTCACCGGCCAGCAGGGAGGTATGACCGGCTTCCTGGTGACGGCGGCAGATGGGGAGACAGCCCTGCAGCGCCTCGAAGCCATGAGTCGCAAGCTGGCCGAGGCCAAGGCGCAGGGCCAGCTGACGGGGTTCGTTTCGCTGGCCCAGTGGCTGCCCTCTCTGGCGCAGCAGCAGGCGGATCACACCGCTCTGACAAACCTGTTGCCCGAGGTGGTGGCGCGGCTCAACCAGGCCGGGGTGCCGGTCAAGGCCGAGCCCAGATCCTGGCATCCTCTGACTCCTGAACATTGGCTGGCCAGCCCCGTCAGCGAGGGCAGTCGGCTGCTGTGGCACGGCTTGCCAGATGGCCGGGTCGCGCTCTGGCTGCCGGTCAACGGCGTGACTGACGTGGCCGTGGTGGCGGCCCTGGCCGAGGGGCAGGAGGGGGTCTTCTGGCAGGATCCACGCAACCAGTGGAGCGAGCTGTTTGCCCACTACAGGGTCAAGCTGACTGAACTGCTGGCAGTGGCGATCGCCCTGGTGGGCCTGCTGCTCTGGGCTCGCTTTGGCTGGCGCAAGGGCGCGCGGATCCTGATGATCAGCGGATTTTCCCTGGGGGCTGGGCTGGGCCTGCTCGCCGCCTGTGGCCAACCGCTCACCCTGTTCGGGGTGCTGGCCATGAGCCTCATCTTCGGCATCGGCATCGACTACAGCCTCTTCTTCGCCTACAGCGGCGGGGATCCTATGCGCCAACGCTCGACCATGTTTGCCATCCTGCTGGCCAACCTGACCACCCAGCTCTCATTCGGTCTGTTGGCCCTGAGCCACACCTCGGCCATCGCGGGCTTCGGTCTGGTGCTGAGCGGCGGCATCTTTATCGCCTTCCTGCTCTCTCCTCTGGTACTGGACAGGCGATGATCCCATGACCCTTATCCACCCCAGCGCTCTTGGAGCCATGATGAAGCTGTTTCTGCCCCTGTTGCTCACCGCCTTGCTCACCGCTTTACTTAGCGCCTGTGCGAGTGCCCCTGCGCCTGAGAATCGCGCCTACCTGACCCCGGGCACCAGCTTGCTGCTGCCGCCCCCGGAGCGGGCGCAACCCCTCTACCGTCAGCAACTGCTCAGTGCCCACAGCAAGGGCGGAGAACACCAGCTGCTGACCGTGCTGGAGGCCGATGGCCACAAGCTGACTTTAGTCGGACTGACCCCAAGCGGGATCCGGCTGTTTCGGGTGAGTTATGAGGGGGAGGTCATTCGCACCGAGCAGCTGTCCAACCTGCTGGGTGGCGCGGCACTGCCCCCCGTGGCCCAGGTGCTTGCCGACGTGATGCTGAGCTACTGGCCCATCGCCACCTGGCAAGCCAGGCTGCCCGAGGGCTGGCACCTCGAGGATGAGGGCATGGTGCGGCGCCTGACCGATCTCGATGGCAAGCTGGTGAGCGAGATCCACTACCGCCAGGTCGACGGGGAGCGCGAGCCGGTGCAGCTCATCCAGCACGCTTTTGACTACCAGTTACAGATGGAGAAGCTGGCCCCATGAGTGCAAACAAGAGCTCCCCGGTTGCCCCCTGCTATATCCGGGACTACGGCCTTGTCTGCGCCCTGGGGGAGGGCAAGGTAGCCATGTCCGCGGCGCTGAGCGCCTGGCACAGTTCGGGCGTGACGCCGCTCGACCATGAACGGGCCGAGCTGAGCGATGGCCGGCTCACCCCGATCGGTCGAGTGGGCGGCGAACTGCCTGCCATCCCGGCGGCCCTGGCCGTCTATGATTCGCGCAACAACCGCCTGCTGCTGGCAGCGCTGACCCAGATCCAGCCCGCCCTCAATGAGCTCAAGAGCAGATTCGGCGCGGATCGCATCGCCATCGTGCTCGGCACCAGCACCTCGGGCATTGCCGAGGCCGAGGTCGCCGTTGCAGCCGTGCGGGAAGGCCAGCCGCTGCCGGCGGAGTTTGACTATCGCCAGCAGGAGCTGGGCTCGCCGAGCGAGTTTCTGGCGCGATACCTGGCTCTCACAGGTCCCGCTTATACCCTCTCCACCGCCTGTTCATCCAGCGCCCGCGCCTTTATCAGCGGTCAGCGCCTGCTGGCAGCGGGTCTTGCCGATGTGGTCATCGTCGGCGGGGTCGACAGCCTGTGCGGGCTGACCCTCAACGGCTTCGACAGCCTGGAGTCACTGAGCACGGATCTCTGCCGTCCCTTCGAAGCCGAGCGGCGCGGTATCAACATAGGGGAGGGGGCGGCCCTCTTCCTGCTGACCCGGGAGTGCGCGAGTCTCGCCCTGCTCGGCGCCGGTGAGTCCTCCGATGCCTGGCACATCTCGGCCCCCCATCCGGAAGGAATAGGGGCCGAGGCCGCCATGCGCATGGCGCTGCAACAGGCTGGTTTGGAAGCTGCGGACATTGATTACATCAACCTGCACGGCACCGCGACCCGGCTCAACGACGAGATGGAGAGCAAGGCCCTGACCCGCCTCTATGGCGACGAGAGCACGGCGCCCTGTAGCTCCACCAAGATGTTGACCGGCCATACCCTGGGGGCGGCGGGAGCCATAGAGGCGGCGCTCTGCTGCCTGCTGATGGAGCAGGCACTGCCCCCCCCACATCAGGGGGGCGTACAAGACTCGGCGCTGGCGTCCATCACGTTGGTGCAATCGGCCTCTGCTGCCGATACAGGCAAGCCCCTTGCCCGGGTGTTATCCAACTCCTTCGCCTTCGGCGGCAATAACGTCAGCCTGTTGCTGGGGCGCACCGGCCAGGATCATCAGGGGAAAGCGTCATGAACGACATCACCATCGCCGAGTTGCTGCCCCATCAGGCGCCCATGCTGCTGCTGGACAAGCTGCTCGACTATCAGGGCACTCGGGTGCGCTGCGAGACAAGGGTCGGTGCGCGCCACGGCCTGCTGCTGGACGAGCAGGGTAAGCTGCCCGCCTGGGTTGGTCTTGAGCTGATGGCCCAGACCATCGCCGCCTGGGCCGGCATGCGGGGCCGGGAGCGGGGAGAGCCGGTGCGTATCGGCATGCTGCTCGGCAGCCGCCAGTATCAGAGCCAGGTGGCTAGCTTTGAAGCCGGCGAGCGGCTCGTCATCGAGGCCGAATGCCTGCTGGAAGATGGCGGCATGGCCAGTTTCGAATGCCGGATCCTGCGCGGCGATCTGCCCTGCGCCGAGGCCCGTCTCAGCACCTATTTGCCGAGCGACGAAGAGCTGTCAGCACTGCTTGGCTAGCATTTTAACTATCACTTTGACTGCTTTTGTTTCATTTAATAGTCGAATTGTCTGATTTTTGGAGAGGGAGTGAGGATGAATTCCACCGTACTGGTGACAGGTGCCAGCAAGGGCATAGGTCGCGCCATCGCCCTGAAACTAGCCGCCGATGGCTTTGATATCGTGGTGCACTATCACGGCGATCGGGAAGGGGCCGAGCACACCCTGAGCGAGCTGGTGGCGGTGGGAGGCCAGGGGCGCCTCATCCAGTTCGATATTTCGGACAGGGAGCAGTGCCGCAGCCGCCTCGAATCCGACATCGAGGCCCATGGCGCCTACTATGGCGTGGTCAGCAATGCCGGCGTGATCCGTGATGGCGCCTTTCCAGCCCTGACCGACGAGGATTGGGACGGGGTGCTGCACACCAACCTCGACGGCTTCTACAACCTGCTCAAGCCCTGCATCATGCCCATGATAGGGCTACGCCGGGGCGGTCGCATCGTCACACTGTCATCCGTCTCCGGCATCATGGGGAACCGGGGTCAGGTCAATTACAGCGCCGCCAAGGCGGGTATCATAGGGGCCAGCAAGGCCCTGGCGCTGGAGCTGGCCAAACGCAAGATCACGGTGAACTGCGTGGCCCCCGGCCTCATCGACACCGGCATGGTCAATGCCGAGGTAGAGGCCGAGGCGCTGAAGATGATCCCCCTCAAGCGGATGGGTCAGGCCGACGAGGTCGCGGGTCTGGTCTCCTACCTGATGTCGGACATCGCGGGCTACGTCACCCGTCAGGTCATTTCGATCAACGGGGGCCTGATATGAGTGGACTCATGAAACCAGTGAACCATCAGGAACAGCAGGAAGGGAGAACAGCATGAAGCGTGTCGTCGTCACCGGCATGGCCGGGGTGACCGCCTTTGGCAATGACTGGCAGAGCGTGGGGCCCCGGCTCAAGGGCGAGCGCAACGCCGTGCGCGAGATGCCGGAATGGGCCATCTACGAGGGGCTGAACACCCGGCTGGCGGCTCCGATCATAGACTTTGCTCTGCCGGCGCGTTATCCGCGCAAGAAGACCAGAGCCATGGGACGGGTCTCCCAGCTCGCGACCGTAGCCACCGAATTGGCCCTGACCCAGGCCGGGCTCATCGACCACCCAGTACTGACCGGCGGGCGCACCGGCATCGCCTATGGCTCCTCCACCGGCAGTACCGAGCCCATCAGCGCCTTTGGCGCCATGCTCAACGACAAAACCACCGCCAGCATCACGGCCACCACCTATGTGCAGATGATGCCCCACACGGCGGCGGTCAATACCGGGCTCTTCTTCGGCCTGCGTGGCCGGGTCATTCCCACCTCCAGCGCCTGCACTTCGGGCAGCCAGGGCATTGGCTATGCCTATGAAGCGATCAAGCACGGCTATCAGGATCTGATGGTGGCGGGGGGGGCGGAGGAGCTGTGCCCGTCCGAGGCCGTAGTGTTCGACACCCTGTTTGCCACCAGCCAGATGAACGACACCCCGGCGCTCACCCCCAGACCTTTTGACAAGACGCGGGATGGGCTGGTGATCGGGGAAGGGGCCGGGAGCCTGATCCTGGAGGAGCTTGAGCACGCCAGGGCGCGCGGGGCCCATATTTTCGCCGAATTGGTGGGCTTTGCCACCAACTGTGATGCGGCCCATGTGACCCAGCCCCAGCAGGAGACGATGCAACTCTGCATGGCACTGGCGCTGGCGGATGCGGGCCTTGCGCCCAAGGACATCGGCTACATCAGCGCCCATGGCACGGCCACCGAGCGCGGCGACATCGCCGAAAGCCACGCCACCGCGGCCCTGTTTGGTGACAAGACCCCCATCTCTTCCCTCAAAAGCTACTTCGGCCACACCCTGGGGGCCTGCGGCGCCATCGAGGCCTGGCTCTCCCTTGAGATGATGGCCGAGGGCTGGTTCGCGCCGACCCTCAACCTGGATGAGCCGGATCCCGCCTGCGCCCCGCTGGATCACATCCAAAGCGGTGGACGGGTGCTGGATGTGGAGTATCTGATGTCCAACAACTTCGCGTTTGGCGGCATCAATACCTCCCTCATCTTCAAGCGCTGGGCCTGATGGGGTTGCGCCCGTTCAGCTCGGGTGCAGCTCCAGTTCAGTTCCAGTACAGCCTGGGTTTAGCTTCGATTAATTAAGATGCCTTCCACTTTTAGGGAGGCATCATGTCCGTTTCATTCTCTTGTTCAACCCCATCTCTGCTGCGCCGCGGCCTGACCGCATGCGTGTTATCCACCCTGCTCTGGACCCAGGCCTCATCGGCTCTGGCTGATGGTGAATTCCGGCTCGGCAAGACCCTCTTGCTGGGGGTCGGTGATCGTCCGGCCATCATCCCCATGATCGTCTGCCGGCCGGTCAAGTCCATCATGGTGAAGGCGGAGCGGGAGCTGACCCTGGACAGGGTCAAGCTGACCTATGGTGATGGTCGCAGCAAGACCCTCAATTTCGATCGGGATCTGGCGCAGGATCAGGAATCGGGCTGGAAATCCTTGGGGGCCAGGCTCTGCATCAAGAAGATTGAAGTCTATGGCAATTCAGAAGGCAGCAAGGCGGGGGTCAAGGTTTATGGCCGCAAATGATGGCCGCCAATCGTTGACGACCATGCAATGAGACACTGGCTGGGGGAGACCCCGGCCAGCTCGTTTATTTCTTGGGACGAAATGGCTTGATGACGCTCTCGTCGCACTCGAGATAGGGGCCGTCCATCAGGTCGATGCAGTAAGGGATGGCGGGGAAGACAGCATCCAGGCACTCGCGGATCGATTTGGGTTTGCCCGGTAAATTGACGATGAGGCTGCTGCCGCGCAGGCCTGCTGTCTGGCGCGACAGAATGGCGGTGGGGACGAACTTGAGCGACTCCGCCCGCATCAGCTCACCGAAGCCTGGCATCATGCGATCGCACACCGCCTCCGTGGCTTCCGGGGTCACATCCCGCTTTGCCGGGCCGGTGCCGCCCGTGGTGACGATGAGGCTGCAGTGTTCCTCATCCGCCAGTTGGGTCAGGGTCGCTTCAATCTGATCCTGCTCATCCGGGATGAGCCGGTAGACGGCTTCCCACTCCGAGGTCAGATAGGCACCCAGGGTCTCCATGATGGCCTTGCCGGAGAGATCCTCATAGACGCCTGCGCTGGCGCGATCGCTGACGGTGACGATACCGATTCTTGCCTTGCTCATGAGCTGCTCTTTGTCGTGCTGAAAGTGGTAAATAAAATAACATAATCAGTGAGATATGTTAAAGCACCGCGACCGCTCGGGGGCATGAGTGAAAAAATGGTTCGAATGAAAACGATCTCACGCTAATCGAATATTCGGGAATAAGAGCGGTGACACGAGTTCGTAAATTTTCTAAAAAAAATGCCATACAAGAGTTTTTCATAATCATCTGAATATTAACGAATAAATCTATTTCCTCGCAGCTACCCCTGCATATTGTTCAAAAATCGGACTCCTGTGACTCGGAGCAGGCTGAACCAAGATCGCCGCCCTCTTATATAACTTTTCTTACGGACAGTGAAATTATGTGCTGAGCGTAGTTTGGATGTGTCACACATGAGGCCTCTGGCCAGGAGGGCATATGGAGCTGCCAGATTTCGATACTCTCAAACACTGGGCCCTCGCCGAGCCGGAGCGGCTGGATGAACTTTTGCACAAGCAAATCGATGCCCTGATCGAACAGGTGGGGCCTGATCGGCAACGACGACTGCGGGGTTTACAATTTCGCATAGACTGCCAGCGTCGACTGGCTAAAAACAACCTCGATAGCTGCATCCGGATTGCCAATATGATGCATGAATCCTTTTACGCCATGCGCAGCCAGATCAGTGACCTCCAGCATGAAACCGCCCCCCTGGCGGATGGCGGACCTCCTGGAAATAATGTTATCCGGCTCGCAGATCATCGCCGGGATAAATAGAATATTTAGCCGTTTTATTTATATTTTCATCTTTTTTCATAAGCCGAGCCACCACCTTGTTAATAAGCGTGGTGGCTTGTTTGTTATTTGCTGCAAATGAAGGCTGGCAGGGGAATAAATAACGCGATAACGGTTTCGCGGCATGGATATATATGGAGGAATAAAGTGGCTGGGGTAATATGTCGCTACGTTTAATTTGCTACGACTCAAGGGAATGATGAGAAGTATTACTCCAAGACGGGTGTTGTCGCCGGAACAGCAGACAGAGATCACCCGCATTATCGTCAAGGTGGGCCAGTTGCTGGCTCAATATGGTGCCGAGGCGCGCATCGTAGAGCAGACCACGGTGCGGCTCGGCCTGGCGCTGGGACTGGAGAGTGTCGAGATGGCGCTCTCTGCCAGCGGCATCGTCTTGACCAGCCTCTACCAGGGGCATTGCGTCACCACTACCCGTCGGGTGCGGGATCAAGGCATCAACATGCAGGTAGTGTGCGAAGTACAGCGGCTCTGCATCCTGGCGGAGAAGGAGCTGGTCGGCGCGCGGGAAGTGCGCCAGCGGCTCGATGCCATAGTGCCGTTCCACTATCATCCCTGGCTGGTGGTGCCCATGGTGGGCTTCTCCTGCGGGGCCTTCAGCCTGCTGTTTGGTGGCGACTGGCCCGTCTTCCTGGTGACCTTCGTCGCCTCTGCGGTGGCGATGCGGGTGCGCCAACTGATGGCACGTCATCACCACAGTCCGCTCATCAACTTCGCCGTGACCGGCTTCGTCGCCACCCTGATCGCCTCGAGCGCCACCTACTTCGGCTGGGGCGAGCAACCCTATCTCGCCATGGCGGCCAGCGTCCTGCTGCTGGTGCCGGGCTTCCCGCTCATCAATGCGGTGTCCGACATGGTGAAGGGCTACTTCAACATGGGGCTGGCACGCTGGGGAACGGCGACCCTGCTCACTATTAGTGCGGCCATAGGTATTATCCTGGCCATGTCGGTCACCGGTATCTGGGGGTGGCAGGTATGACTTATCTCGACTCGCGGCAGGGGCTCCCAAGTACGATGAGCCTGCTCACCATCAGTGCCATTGCAATCATCGGTATCATATTAGCCATGTCAGTCATCGGGATCTGGGGGTGGCAGGTATGATGGATCTGCTCTGGCTGCTGGCCAAGGATGCGTTCTGGTCGGCCATTCCGGCGGTGGGGTTTGCCATGTTGTTCAACGTGCCACCGCGCATGTTGAAGTATTGCGCCATGGGGGGCGCCCTGGCCCACAGCCTGCGCACCCTGCTCATCCACTACGGCATGCCCATCGAGTGGGCCACCTTGGCGGCGTCCACCACGGTCGGTTTTGTCTGCGTCTACTGGTCGCGCCGCCTGCTGGCGCCACGGCCCGTGTTCAGCGTCGCCTCCATCATCCCCATGATCCCCGGCAGCTATGCGTTCAAGGCGATGATCGCCGTGGTGGAGCTCAACATCTCGGGTGTGACTATGGAGCTTATCCAGGGGGCGGTGGAGAATGGCCTCAAGGCGCTGTTTATCGTGGGGGCCCTCAGTTTCGGTTTGGCGATCCCCTCGCTGGTCGTGTACCGTAACCGGCCCATTGTCTGAGATAGGGTGTGAGGAGCTGACGCCATGATGATTTCCATGATTGCCGCCATGGCGCACGATCGCGTGATAGGTAAAGACAACCAGATGCCCTGGCACCTGCCCGCCGATCTGGCCCACTTCAAGCGGGTCACCCTCGGCAAGCCGGTGCTGATGGGGCGCAAGACGTTCGAATCCATCGGTCGTCCCCTGCCCGGACGGCGCAATCTGGTGATCAGCCGCAATCCCGATTATCGGGTGGAGGGGGTGGAGGTCGTCGATTCGGTCGAGGCCGCGCTGGCCCTGCTGAGCGCCGATGCCACCCCGGAGCTGATGGTGATCGGCGGTGGTCATCTCTATGCCCAGCTGCTGCCACAGGCGAGTCGCCTCTACCTGACTCAAATCGATCTGGCGGTGGAGGGAGACACCCGTTTCCCCGCCTTCGATGACGGGGGTTGGATAAAGCAGGAGAGCGAGCCTCATCTCGCCGATGAGAAGAACCCCTATCCCTATTGTTTCGAGACTTGGCAGCGACGCTAGCTTCACTCGAGCCTAAAAGGCCTCTCGCATTGCCAGGGGCCTTTTTTTGTGCTGTCGATGACGCCCGTCATCGGTGTTTACGGCCCTCGCGTTGCTCTCTTCTTCCTCCCTTCGTTCTCATTAAAAATGATTCGCTCTGTAATGATTTCAGGGCGCCGGCTTGAGCCGTTTTCCTGCCAGCCAAACTCCCCCTCTTTATGCCATTCTCGGGCCGTATTTACTCATCAAACGGCGAAATGATTGATTTTTAACTCAACTATTTTATGTTTTTTTAGTTTATCTTGGCTTGTTGTTGAATTTTTGTTTCATTAAATAATGGATAAAAATCAATTACTTATGATTTTATGTTTTTTATTGGACTCTAATGGTTCTTTTGTTTTTCATGGTAATTGTTTAGTGTTGAAAGTAATTGGTTCGCGTTCGGCAGCTGAAACAGCAAGATGTCGGCCATAAAAAAAGGACAGTATGACAGTCAAGCTTGAGGTCAAATCACTCTATAAAATCTTCGGTGAACAGCCGGAAAAAGCGTTCAAATTATTGGCAAAAGGGCACGACCGCGCCAGCATCTTGCAAAAGACCGGGCAGACCCTGGGGGTGCAAGACGTCAACCTCGCCATCCAGGAGGGGGAGATCTTCGTGGTCATGGGCCTGTCCGGCTCGGGCAAATCCACTCTGGTACGGCTCTTCAACCGGCTGATCGAGCCGACCCGTGGTCAGGTGCTGATCGACGGTGAAGACATCGCCGCCATCTCGGATAGCGAGCTGCGCCAGGTGCGGCGCAAGAAGATCAGCATGGTGTTTCAATCCTTCGCCCTGATGCCCCACCTGAGCGTGCTGGAAAACACCGCCTTCGGCCTGGAGCTGGCCGGGGTGCCGCTGGCGGATCGTCAGCGCAGTGCCCGCCAGGCCCTGCATCAGGTGGGACTGGGTCAGTGGATTGACGCCTACCCCGATGCCCTCTCCGGCGGCATGAAGCAGCGCGTCGGCCTGGCCCGAGCCCTGGCCAATGACCCGGATATCCTGCTGATGGACGAGGCGTTCTCCGCGCTGGATCCCTTGATCCGCACAGAAATGCAGGATGAACTGCTCAAGCTGCAGGCCAGTCAGCAGCGGACCATCGTTTTCATTTCCCATGATCTGGACGAGGCGATGCGCATCGGCGATCGCATCGCCATCATGCAGGACGGTCAGGTGGTGCAAGTCGGCACGCCGGACGAGATCCTGAACCAACCCGCCAACGACTATGTACGCGCCTTCTTTCGCGGGGTGGATCTGGCCAACGTATTCAGCGCCCGCGATGTGGCGAGCCGCAAGCAGATGCCCCTCATCAAGAAACACACCACGGACGGGCCGGGCAACGCCCTACGCCAGCTCAAGGAGCTGGAGCGAGAGTATGGCTATGTGGTGGATCGCAGCCGCCGCTTCCTCGGCGTCGTCTCTGTCGAATCGCTGAGTCAGGCGGTGCGTGACAAGGGCAGCCTGGAGCAGGCGCTGCTGGCGGACATCCAGCCCATTTTGGCGGATACCCCTCTCAATGAACTCATCAGCCAAGTGGCCGCCGCACCCTGTCAGGTGCCCGTGGTCGAACCGGATGGCAGTTATCTGGGGCTTATCTCCAAGGCCAACCTGCTGAACACCCTGGACAGGAGTACCCCGGTATGAAATTAACCTCCCCCTATCGTCTGCTGGCAGGCATGCTGGCGTTATTACTGCTGGCGAGTGCCCCCGCTAGGGCCGACGACGTAGCGGCCGATCCCTGGGCTGCAACCTCGGAGGCGAGCACAGAGGCCGCCAGCGATCCCTGGGCGAGCACCGACACCACCGCCGCCGACTGGCAGAACCAGATAACGAGCGCAGAGACTGATGCGCAGATCAACTGGCTGGATCCGTTCCAGCAGGCGCTTGTACCGCTGGATTCCTGGGTCGAGAGTGGCATCGGCTGGCTGGTGGAGAACCTGCGGCCTGTGTTCCAGCTGATCCGGGCGCCGGTGGAGCTAACCCTCAATGGCATGACCCACCTGCTGCAGACGGTGCCATCCGCTCTGATGATAGGGCTGCTGACACTGGTCGCCTGGCAGCTGGTCAACGGCCGTATGGCGTTGGGTACCCTGGTCTCCCTCATCGGGATCGGCCTCATCGGTGCCTGGTCCGATGCCATGGTGACCCTGTCACTGGTGCTGACTTCGCTGTTCTTCTGCGTCCTGATTGGCTTGCCGGTCGGCATACTGCTGGCACGCAGTGAACGGCTGTCGCACTGGACCCGGCCCCTGCTGGACGCCATGCAGACCACCCCGGCCTTCGTCTACCTCATCCCCATCGTCATGCTGTTTGGCATCGGCAACGTACCCGGCGTGGTGGTAACGGTGATCTTCGCCCTGCCGCCGATGATCCGCCTGACCATGCTGGGGATCCGCCAGGTGCCCACGGATCTGGTGGAAGCCGCTCACTCGTTCGGGGCCAGCCCGTCCCAGCTACTGTTCAAGGTACAGCTGCCGCTCGCCATGCCCACCATCATGGCCGGGGTCAACCAGACCCTGATGCTGGCGCTCTCCATGGTGGTGATCGCCTCCATGATCGCGGTCGGCGGCCTCGGCCAGATGGTATTGCGCGGCATCGGTCGCCTCGACATGGGGCTCGCCTCCATCGGCGGCCTCGGCATAGTGCTGCTGGCCATCGTCCTCGATCGCCTGACCCAGGCCATGGGGCAGCCGGATCGCAGCCGGACCGGCCGCTGGTATCAGCGGGGCCCGGTAGCCCTGCTGCTGCGACTGTGCGGTCGCAGCCCATCCATTCAATGCAAAGGAGCAACCTCATGAGACTCATCACCACCAGCCTGACCCTGGGCGCCCTGCTACTCAGCACCCTTGCCATGGCCAGCGCCGAGCTGCCGGGGGAGGGGATCAAGGTGCAACCCTTGCAGAGCTCCCTGCCGGAAGAGGCTTTTCAGAGTCTGCTGGTCAGCAAGCTGATGGAGCGGCTCGGTTACGACGTACAGCCGGCGCAGGAGGTGGACTACAACGTGGCCTATGCCTCGGTGGCCCAGGGTGACGGCACCTTCCTCGCCTTTAACTGGATCCCGTTGCAAAACAACAAGTATGAGCAGGCGGGGGGCGACAAGGTGTTCTTTCGCCAAGGGACCTACGTGGCCGGCGCCGCCCAGGGTTATCTCATCGACAAGAAGACCGCCACCCAATACGGCATCACCAACCTCGGTCAGCTGAAGGATCCCAAGCTGGCGGCGCTGTTTGATGGCGACGGTGACGGCAAGGCCGATCTGGTGGGGTGCAACCCGGGTTGGGGCTGTGAGGAGGCGATCAACCATCACCTCGACGAGTTCGGGCTGACCCCGACCGTGACCCACAAGCAGGGCAACTATGCGGCGCTGGTCGCCGACACCCTGGCCCGCTACCAGAGCGGCAAGCCGGTGCTCTACTACACCTGGACGCCGTACTGGCTCAGCAGCGAACTGGTGCCGGGACGGGACGTGGTTTGGCTGGAGGTTCCCGCCAATGCCAAAGATGTGGCTAAGACCCGGCTGCCGAATGGCAAGAACTACGGTTTTGCGGTCAATACCATGCACATAGTCGCCAACAAGGCCTTCACCGATGCCAATCCGGCGGCGGCCAAGCTGTTTGCCATCGTCAAGCTGCCGCTCAATGACATCAACATCCAGAATGGCCTGATGAACAAGGGGCAGAACAAGCCGGCGGATGTGGAACGTCACGCCGATGCCTGGCTGAAGGGGCATGAGGCCCTGGTCAACGGCTGGCTGGCCGAGGCGCGCACCGCCGCGCAATGAGTCGAAACTCTGACTGTTCCCCCAGATAGGCAAAACGCCCGGCATTGGCCGGGCGTTTTTTTATGAGCAGAAAGGGATGGGGCGGGATCAGATCCCGGAGCCGCCTTGCTCGCCGTTTTCCTCGTGCAGGCCGCATTCGCGCTTGAGGCCGAAAAAGCGGGTCTGCTCCTCGCTCATGCCCGGCTCCCACTTGGTGGTGGTGTGGACATCGCCGACCGAGAGGTATCCCTGCTCCCACAAGGGGTGATAGGGCAGGTCGAACTCCTTGAAGTAATAGAAGACGTCCTTGTTGCTCCAGTCGATGACCGGCAGGAACTTGAAGAAGCCGCGCTGGATGCCCAGCACAGGCAACTTGCCACGGCTGCCGGACTGCTCCCGGCGCAGGCCCGAGAACCAGGTCTGGGCGCCAAGTTCCGTCAGCGCCCTGTCCATGGGCTCCACCTTGTTGAGCTGGTTGTAGCGGGTGATACCTTCCACTCCCTGCTCCCACAGCAGGCCGAAGCGGGCCTCCTGCCAGGCGGGGGAGATCCCGGCGCTGTAGACCTTGAGGTTAAGGCTGAGGCGTTCGGTCAGCTCGTCGATGAAACGGTAGGTCTCTGGGAACAGATAGCCGGTATCGGTCAGCACCACTGGCACATCGCTGCGCTCCTGGCTCACCAGATGCAGCATCAGCGCAGCCTGGATGCCGAAGCTGGACGACAGCACATGCTCCCCCGGCAGGTTGGCCAGCGCCCAGCACACCCGCTCGGGGGCACTCATGGCATCCAGCTCCCGGTTGATGGGAGCCAGCGCCTCGGTTTGCTCTTCCCGGCTCAGCGCCAGGAGGGATTGCAGATCAAGCGGCATAGAAGTCTCTCGCTGAATCGATGACGGGGGCCACCACGCCGGCGCGGATCACGAAGTCACCGAAGCACTCGGCCCCCTGGCGCTCCTTGGCCCAGCGGCCGATCAAGGTGTCGAGCTCGGCCAGGATCTGCGGCTCGGTGATGTTCTCCTGATAGAGGCGCGGAATACGGGTCCCTTCCAGGTTGCCACCCAGGTGCAGGTTGTAGCGACCGGGCGCCTTGCCTACCAGACCGACTTCCGCCAGCATGGCGCGGCCGCAGCCGTTCGGGCAGCCGGTAACCCGGAAGATGATGGCGTCATTCGCCAGCGCGTGCTTGTTGAGCAGCCCTTCGATATCGGTGACAAAGGCCGGCAGCATGCGCTCGGCTTCGGCCATCGCCAACGGGCAGGTAGGCAGGGCCACGCAGGCCATGGACTGCTTGCGCTGCTCGCTCACGCCGTCATCCAGCAGACCATATTGGCGGGCCAGCCCTTCGATGCGGGCCTTCTCCTTGAGAGGGACGCCAGCGATGATCAGGTTCTGGTTGGCGGTCAGGCGGAAATCTCCCTGATGCACCTTGGCGATCTCCAGCATACCGGTCTTGAGCGGCTTGCCCGGGAAGTCCAGCAGGCGGCCGTTCTCGATGAACAGGGTCAGGTGGTGCTTGCCATCAATGCCTTCCACCCAGCCGAAACGATCGCCACGACTGGTAAACTCGTAAGGACGAACCGGCCCGAATTGGATGCCGGCACGGCTCTCCACCTCGGCCTTGAAGGCCTCGACGCCGACCCGCTCGAGGGTGTACTTGGTCTTGGCGTTCTTGCGGTTGACCCGGTTGCCCCAGTCGCGCTGGGTGCTGACCACGGCGGCCGCCACGTCCAATACGTGTGAAAGGGGGATGAAGCCAAAATCACTGGCCTTGCGCGGGTAGGTGCTGGTGTCACCGTGGGTCATGGCCAGCCCGCCGCCCACCAGCACGTTGAAGCCCACCAGCTTACCGCCCTCGGCGATGGCCACGAAGTTCAGATCGTTGGCGTGCACGTCGATGTCGTTGTGGGGCGGTATCACCACTGTCGTCTTGAATTTGCGCGGCAGGTAGTTGGAGCCGAGAATGGGCTCCTCATCGCCGCCCAGCTTCTCGCCGTCCAGCCAGATCTCTACGTAGGCGCGGGTCTTGGGCAGCAGGTGTTCGGAGATCTGCTTGGCCCACTCGTAGGCCTCCTGATGCAGCTCGGATTCGACCGGGTTGCTGGTGCAGAGTACGTTGCGGTTCACGTCACCGGCGGTGGCGATGGAGTCGATGCCGGTGCTGTTGAGGGTCTGGTGCATCAGTTTGATGTCGCGCTTCAGTACACCATGGAACTGGAAGGTCTGACGGGTGGTGAGGCGGATGCTGCCGTACAGGCTGTGCTCCTCGGCAAACTTGTCGATCACCTGCCACTGGGCCGGGGTGATGATGCCGCCCGGCAGGCGGGCGCGCAGCATGACGTTATGCAATGGTTCGAGCTTCTGGGCGGTGCGCTCAGGGCGTATATCGCGGTCATCCTGCTGATACATGCCGTGGAAGCGGATCAGCTGGAAGTTGTCGCCATTAAAGCCACCGGTGAGGGGATCCTGCAGATCCTGGACGATTGTGCCACGCAGGAAGTTGCTTTCACGCTTGAGGCGCTCGTTGTCGGACAGTGGCCCTTCTACCGGTCCTGCTCCCTGGTTCGAGATTGTTTGCTTGCTCATCAATAGACATCCCTTTGATAACGTTTGGCACGACGCAATTCGCTCAAATACTCTTCTGCTTCCTCACGGCTCTTGTGGCCATGTGTGGCAATCACATCCAGCAGCGCTTGCTGCACATCCTTTGCCATGTGGTTGGCGTCGCCGCACACATAGAAGTGGGCGCCAGCTTCCAGCCACTGATAGAGTTCGAGGCCCGCTTCACGCAAGCGGTCCTGCACATAGACTTTGTGGGCCTGATCCCGGCTGAAGGCCAGGGAAATTTTCGACAGCAGGCCGGATTTTACATAACGCTGCCACTCTACCTGATAGAGGAAATCCTGGGTGAAGTGAGGGTTACCGAAGAACAACCAGTTCTTACCTTCGGCACCCAGAGCCTCACGCTCCTGCATGAAGGAACGGAAGGGGGCAATGCCGGTGCCTGGGCCCACCATGATGACGGGGGTATCGGGGCTCGCCGGCAGGCGGAAGTTGTCGTTGTGTTCGACGAACACCCGCACCTCGGCCTCTTCCGGCAGTCGGTCTGCCAGATAGGAGGAGGCGCCGCCTGAGCGCAGGGTGCCATCGGCTTGGGGGTAACGCACCACGCCGACGGTTAGATGTACTTCTTCCTCGACCTCGCTCTGGGCGGAGGCGATGGAGTAGAGACGCGGGGTGAGCGGGCGCAGCAGTCTGACCAGCTGGTCGACACCGAGCTTGGCCGGGAAGCGTTTCAAGACATCCACCACCTGGGCCGAGGCGACAAGGGCGTTGACCTGAGCCTTGTCACCGGCCAGATCTTTGAGGGCGGCGTTGCCAGACAGATCGGCGAGGCCGGTGATAAAGCCGCCGTGCAGCCGGGTCAGTTCGAAATGCTGGGTCAGCGCGGCGCGCAAGTTGCCCTGAGCCGTGCTCTCGTCACCACTGAGCCCGCTCAGGGTCAGTACTTCGCCCACCAGGGCGGCGTCGTTATCGAACCAGATGCCGAGGGCATCGCCGGGTTGATAGGTGAGGCCGGACTCCTCGAGGTTGATCTCGATATGGCGAATGTCCTTGGTGGAATCACGGCCGGTGACCTTCTGATTGACCGACAGCCGGGCCGGGAAGGGGTTCTCCTTGTGGTACTGGCTGTGACCAACCGCCGCTTGCACGGCGCCGCCTAGGCTGGCAGTTGCCGCCGTGGCAGAGCCGCTGGCAGCCAGGGTGGCTGCGATGGCCTTGACCGCCTGCTCGCTCCACACCTTGGCGGCTTCCTGGTAATCCACGTCCAGGCTGGCGAGCTCATGGATGCGCTCGGCCCCCGCCTTGGCGAAGAAGCCGTCGAAGTCCTTGCCGGTCTGGCAGAAAAATTCATAGGAGCTGTCGCCAAGACCCAGTACGGCGAACTTGAGTCCTTCAAGCTTGCCAATCTTGCCCTTCTTGAGCTGCTCGAACAGATCGACCGCGCTCTCTGGCGGTTCACCCTCCCCGTAAGTACTCACTACCACCAGCAGGTGGCTCTCTTTCTTGAGCTGCTTGGGTTTGTAATCGGCCATGGAGACCAGGGTCACGGGCAGACCAAGCGCCTGGGCCTGTTTCTGGATGGCGGCAGCAGCCCCCTTGGCATTGCCGGTCTGGGAGCCGTAGATAATGGTCAGGCTGGCGCCTGGCGCCGCACTGGCTGCGGTAGTCACCGGCTGGCTGGCAACCTGGTTGCCAGACTGGGAGAGGCCATAGAGATAGCCGCTCACCCAGGCAAGCTGCTGGGTGTTGAGGGTCGAGAGGACCTGGTTCAGCTGGCGTTGCTGCTCATCGGAGAGAGGACTTAGGTTGGGTAAGGAGGCGGTCAATTGCATCACACAGGTCTTCCATGGTCTGATTTTTAGTCAGGGTAAGGGGCCTGATGAATGGCAACAAAGAATATAAACTTATTCTTTATGCTATTTATGAATTTAGAAAGTCATAGGCCTGCTCGGCGCCAGCGACTTGGTGGTATAAAAGAGCGGTAATGAATCCCTCATTCAGCTTCACAGGAAACCCAATGTCGACGACCAAACTGTTTCATGTCAATGCCTTCAGTCGGCAGCCTTTCGGCGGCAACCCCGCCGTGGTGGTGCTGGGGCCCGAGCGGCCCGATGCCGAGTTGCTGGCCATGGCGGCCGAGTTCAACCTGTCCGAGACGGCCTTCCTCACGCCGATAGGGCATGCGCACTATCGGCTGCGCTGGTTTACGCCGGCGCTGGAGGTAGATCTCTGCGGTCACGGCACCCTGGCGGCGGCCCATGCCATCTGGGAGGCCGGGTTGGCGGCGGCTGATGAGGTGCTGCGTTTCGAGACCCGCAGCGGCCTCCTGACGGCGGCGCGAGAGGGGGAGTGGATCTGGCTCGACTTCCCCCGTATTCCGCTTGGCGCTTTGAACCTGGACCCGGCCTATGCCGCAGCCGTTGGTTGCACGCCACTACGCACCCTGGCCGCCGGCGCCAAGTTCCTGCTGGAGCTGGCAAGCGAGGAGGAAGTGAAGGCGCTCAAACCGGACTTCCACGCCCTGCGCGCCTTGCCCGGTCGCGGCCTGATGGTGACGGCGCCGTCCAGCGGCGGTGATGATGATTTCGTCTCCCGTTACTTCGCCCCTTGGGTCGGGGTGGAGGAAGATCCGGTTACCGGCTCCAATCACAGCGCCCTGGTGCCGTTCTGGGCCGAGCGCCTCGGCAAGACCCAGCTGAAGGCCCGCCAGATCTCGGCGCGCAGTGGGGCGCTGCGGTTGCGGCTGGAGGGGGAGAGGGTGCTGATGGCGGGTCAGGCGCTGACCCTGTGGCAGGGGGAGTGGCTGCTAGCTCCCAGCGTATAAGTTGCTAGCCGGTGGCCCGCACGACGGCCCGTCACCGGTTTGTTTTGCCATAAAAAACGCCCCGCAGTTGCGGGGCGTTTTGTTGCGCTCAAATAGCAGGCCGGGCCTGCCAGAGGCTTATTTCTGTTGCGGGCGCAGGGCCGGGAACAGGATGACGTCACGGATGGTGTGGCTGTTGGTAAACAGCATGACCAGACGGTCGATACCGATGCCCTGACCGGCAGTCGGCGGCAGGCCGTGTTCCAGCGCGGTCACGAAGTCGGCGTCGTAGAACATGGCTTCGTCGTCACCGGCTTCTTTCTGGTTCACCTGATCCTGGAAGCGCTTGGCCTGGTCTTCCGCATCGTTCAGCTCGGAGAAGCCGTTGGCCAGCTCGCGGCCACCGATGAAGAATTCGAAGCGGTCGGTCACGTCCGGGTTCGCGTCATTACGACGGGCCAGCGGGGAAACGGCAGCCGGATATTCTGTGATGAAGGTCGGTTGCAGCAGCATGTGCTCCACGGTCTCTTCGAAGATCGCAGTGATCACGTGGCCCAGCTCCCAGCCCTTCATCAGCTCGATGTGCAGACGCTTGGCAACGGCCTTGGCGCTCTCCAGGGTGGCCAGATCGTCCAGGGTCACATCCGCGTTGAACTTCAGGATGGACTCGACCATGGTGAGGCGCTGGAACGGCTGACCGAAATCGATGGTCAGACCCTCTTCGCCCTCTTTGGCGTAACGGATCTTGGTGTCACCCAGGATGTCTTGGGCTAGGGTGCGCAGCAGCTCCTCGGTCAAGTCCATCAGATCGATGTAATCGGCATACGCCATATAGAACTCGATCATGGTGAACTCGGGGTTGTGACGCACCGAGATACCTTCGTTACGGAAGTTGCGGTTGATCTCGTAAACGCGCTCGAAACCACCGACCACCAGACGCTTCAGATAAAGCTCGGGGGCGATACGCAGGTACATGTCGATGTCCAGCGCATTGTGGTGAGTCACGAACGGACGCGCGGAGGCACCACCCGGGATGACCTGCATCATGGGGGTTTCCACTTCCATGAAGCGCTTCTCGTTGAAGAACTTGCGGATGCCGGCGACCACCTGGGTGCGGATCATGAAGGTCTTGCGGGACTCTTCGTTGGCGATCAGATCCAGGTAGCGCTGGCGGCAGCGTGCTTCCTGGTCGGTCAGACCCTTGTGCTTCTCGGGCAGCGGACGCAGTGCCTTGGTCAGCAGACGGATGGTGGAGACGTGCACGGACAGCTCACCGGTGTTGGTGCGGAACAGGGTCCCTTCCACGCCGACGATGTCGCCCAGATCCCACTTCTTGAACTGTTCGTTGTAGAAGCCTTCCGGCAGGTCATCACGGGTCACGTAGACCTGGATCTTGCCAGCCATGTCCTGCAGGGTCGCGAAGGAAGCCTTACCCATGATCCGGCGGGTCATGATGCGACCGGCAATCTTCACCCGTTTACCCAAGGCCGCCAACTCGTCGGCGCTCTTGTCGCCAAACTCGGCGTGCAGATCGCCAGACAGGCTGTCACGACGAAAATCGTTGGGGAAGGGATTGCCCTGGGCGCGCAAGGCGGCCAGCTTGGAGCGACGCTCCTGCATCTCGTTGTTCAGTTCGAGCTGGTTCTCGACTGCCGGAGTGGTGGTTTGTTCAGACATGGTGATTCCTGCTGTTCTGTTTACAGGCCTGATTTCAGGCTCGCTTCGATAAACTTGTCCAAGTCGCCGTCGAGTACCGATTGGGTATTACGGGTCTCGACGCCGGTGCGCAGATCCTTGATACGGGCATCATCGAGCACGTAAGAGCGGATCTGACTGCCCCAGCCGATATCAGACTTGGTCTCTTCGAGGGCTTGCTTCTCAGCGTTCTGCTTCTGAATTTCCAGCTCATAGAGCTTGGCTTTCAGCTGCTTCATACACTGGTCTTTGTTCTTGTGCTGGGAACGGTCGTTCTGGCACTGCACCACCACCCCGGTCGGGATGTGGGTGATACGCACCGCAGACTCGGTCCGGTTGACGTGCTGACCACCGGCGCCGGAGGCACGGTAGACGTCGATACGCAGATCGGCAGGGTTGATGTCGATCTCGATGTCGTCATCGATCTCGGGATAGACAAACACCGAGCAGAACGAGGTGTGGCGACGGCCACCGGAGTCGAACGGTGATTTACGGACCAGACGGTGAACACCGGTCTCGGTGCGCAGCCAGCCGAACGCATACTCGCCGGTGAACTTGACGGTGGCGGATTTGATGCCGGCCACGTCGCCATCAGACAGCTCGATCAGCTCCGGCTTGTAGCCGTGGGCATCGCCCCAGCGCAGGTACATGCGCAGCACCATGTTGGCCCAGTCTTGGGCCTCGGTGCCGCCGGAACCGGACTGGATGTCGATGTAGCAGTCGGAGCCGTCGTGCTGGCCGGAGAACATACGGCGGAATTCGAGATCCACCAGCTTGGCTTCCAGGGTATCGGCTTCGACGATGGCCTCGTTGAAGGTCTCTTCGTCTTCGCCTTCGACCGCCAGGCTGACCAGCATCTCGACGTCATCGACGCCGCGGGTCAGGGTGTCGATGGTGTTGACCACGTTGTCCAGGGACACGCGCTCTTTGCCCAGCGCCTGTGCGCGCTCGGGTTCGTTCCATACGTCCGGCTGTTCCAGCTCGGCATTGACCTCTTCTAGACGCTCTTTCTTGGCGTCATAGTCAAAGGTACCCCCTAAGCAGCTCGGTCCTCTCAGACAGCTCCTTAAGCTTGTTTAATACAGGATTGACTTCAAACATCGTGAAAACTCTCGGGGTCGATGTGATTTAAAAACGGGATATTCTAGCCAATTGTGGAAGGAATAAACAGGGTTGGCTGGCGCTGGCCGCTCCCAGTTGTCAATTTCCGCTGCCATTTCCTCCGTCTTAGTGGAAAATATCGTCGATCGCTTGATTATCAGCTTCAGTTTCGTACCGATTGGCCGCTAACACTATAGTGCTCTGTACTTTCCGAGTAATCCTGTTCCTGACTCACAAGAAGAAAACCAGATGAAAAACCTATCACTCAAGCAGAAGATACTGTTGTCTGTGGTGATCGCCCTCTCCTTGGTGATCCTGTTGCTCTCCTGGCAGAGCTATACCAGCCAGAAGTCGCTGCTGCTGCAAGGCAGTCAGGAGCAGGTACAACGGCTCGGCAGCCAGCAGGCCGAGCGCATCAGTGACTGGCTCTCCGCCCGTCGCGATGTCATTCAGGCGCTGGGCAACAAGGCCAGCACCGAACCCCTCAACGCCCTGCAACAGGCCCAGGTCTCCGGCCGTTTCCAGCTCACCTATTTCGGTGAGGGCAGCGGCAAGATGAACGACTCCGACCCTTCCATCAATCGTGATGGCTATGATCCCCGCTCCCGTGGCTGGTATCAGGAGGCCATGGGCAAGGGCGGCATGGTGGTGACCAAGCCGTACCTGGATGTGGCCTACAACATCATGGTGGTGACCCTGGCACAGCCGGTGCAGGGCGGGGTGGTCGGCGGCGATCTCTCCATCGCCTCGCTGGTGGAAGATGTCACCAAGATGAAGCTGCCCGCCGACGGCATGGCCATCATGATGCACAAGGACGGCACCGTCATCGCCTACAAGGACGCGGCCAAGGCGATGAAACCGGCCACCGAGATCGACAACGATCTGACCAACGGCCTGATCGAGCAGAGCAAGGCCAGCGGCGGTCTGCTGCCGGTCTACTTCGACAACGAAGGCCGCGACAAGCTGCTGTGGGCGGTGGATATCCCGGATACCGACTGGGAGCTGGTGCTGGTACTGGACAAGGCCACCCTGGAGGCGCCGCTCTCTTCCCTGCTGATGACCCAGCTCGGTCTGGCCCTGCTGGTGCTGGTCGGCAGCATCCTCACCATCTCCTGGTTGGTCAGCGTGCTGCTCGGCCCGCTCGGCAAGGTGTCCCTGGCCCTGGCCCGCATCGCCGACGGTAATGGAGATCTGACCCAGCGCATCAAGATCGACGCCAACGACGAGGTGGGTCAGCTGGCCAACAGCTTCAACCGCTTCGTCGGCAGCCAGCATCAGCTGATCGGCAACATCCGCCAGCTCGCCAACGAGCTGAACGCCGATGCCGAGCGCAGTCTGGTGACCAACCAGGCCGCGGTGGAAGAGTTGCAGCGCCAGCAGCAGGAGGTGACCATGGTCGCCACCGCCGTCACCGAGATGGCGAGCGCCACCATGGAGATCGCCGGCAACGCCGAGAATACCGCCGCCGCCGCCCAGCAATCTGCCCAGAGCAGCGAGCAGGGCAAGATGCTGGTGAACCAGACCCGCGCCTCCATCAACAACCTGGCGGAGGAAGTGGGTCAGGCCACCGGTGTCATCGGCGAGCTGAGTCGCCATGCCCAGGCCATCTCCGGCATCCTCTCCACCATCCAGGGCATCGCCGAGCAGACCAACCTGCTGGCGTTGAACGCGGCCATCGAAGCGGCCCGAGCCGGTGAGCAGGGTCGCGGTTTCGCCGTGGTGGCGGACGAGGTGCGGGTGCTGTCGCGCCGCACTCAGGACTCCACCCAGGAGATCCAGTCCACCATCGAAACCTTGCAGCAGACCACCGCCCGTGCGGTCAGCCTGATGCAGACCAGTCAGGGGCTGGCGGACAACAGCGTGAAAGACGCCGATGCCGCCGCCGCTGCGCTGGAAGAGATCACCCAGGCGGTCTCGCTCATCTCCGACATGGCGGGTCAGATCGCCACCGCCGCCGAAGAGCAGACCCAGGTAACTGGCGAAATCACCCAGAACACCACCGCCATCAAGGATGTAAGTGACGAGATCACCGCCGCCGCCATGCGCGATCTGGATCAGGCGCAGGGCCTCAAGGGCCGTGCCACCAGCCTGAACCAGCAGGTGTCGACCTTTATCCTGTAAGTGACATGCTGACGGCGGCGTCGGTCGCCGCCATCACGTCAAAGCCCCGCACGAGAGTGCGGGGCTTTTTGTTATCCGGGCTGGGGGAGCAGGCATATCCGTCTTATGTGGGAGAGGTGATAAGCCGTTTGTTGGCCCGAGTGAGCAGACGGAGTCTTCGCCTTGATCAAGGGTTGCTGGCGGGTGCACAGCCAGCGAAAACCTCCCTCAAAACGGCAGAGGCTATCAGCCGTCTGTGCTGACAAGGGTGAGCAGATTGGGCATCTGCCTCGACCAGGAGTTGGCTGCGGCCACCCAACACGCGGTGGGGTGACCAAACAAAGAGCCCACCATAAGGTGGGCTCTGGTATCTCGAGGTCTGGCCTGAGGATTACAGGAAGGGCAGCGCCAGGAACAGCTTGATCACCATGGCATTGATGATGTCGATGAAGAAGGCACCGACCATGGGTACCACCAGGAACGCCATGTGGGACGGGCCGAAGCGCTGGGTGATGGCCTGCATGTTGGCAATCGCGGTCGGGGTGGCACCGAGGCCGAAGCCGCAGTGACCCGCTGCCAGTACGGCTGCATCGTAGTTGCTGCCCATGACCCGGAAGGTGACGAAGATGGCGTAGAGCGCCATTGCCACCGTCTGGGCGGCCAGCAGCACGAAGATGGGCAGGGCCAGGCTCGCCAGATCCCACAGCTTGAGGCTCATCAGTGCCATGGCCAGGAACAGGGACAGGCTGACGTTGCCGAGCAGGGAGACTTCCCGATCGCTCACCTCATGCCATTTCAGCAGGGAGAGCAGGTTACGCAGCAAGACGCCGACGAACAGCACACAGACGAACACCGGCAGCTCGAGGGCGCTGCCCTGAAGGGCGCCGGAGAACAGTGCGCCACCCTTGAGGCAGATGGCGATGAGGGCCACCGTTTCAATCAGGCTGTAGGTGGTGATGGGACGCTCCATCTCGGGCATCTCGAAGACTTGAGGCGCATCGTCACTGTTGTGCTCGGCACCGGGCACCTGCACCTTTTTCACCAGGTAGCGGGCAACCGGACCGCCGATCAGGCCACCCAGCACCAGGCCGAAGGTGGCACAGGCCATGGCGAGTTCGGTAGCGGATTGCAGACCGTACTTCTCGCTGAAGATAGCGCCCCAGGCCGCGCCGGTACCGTGTCCACCGGACAGGGTGATGGAGCCGGCCAGCAGGCCCATCAGCGGATTCAGGCCGAGCAGGGTGGCGAGACCGATCCCCAGAATGTTCTGCAGCAGCAGCAGACCGATCACCACCAGCAGGAAGGTGACCACCGCCTTGCCGCCGCGCTTGAGACTACCGAGATCGGCGGAGAGGCCGATGGAGGCGAAGAAGGCCAGCATCAGCGGTGTCTGGAAGGCGGTGTCAAAGCGCAGCTCCACGTCCATGCTGGCACGCAGCAGCACCAGTACCAGGGCGACCAACAGGCCCCCTGCAACGGGTTTAGGGATGCTGAAGGTGCGCAGCACATTGATCCGGTTGACCAGGGATCGGCCGAGCAGTAATACCAGGGTGGCGGCGACCAGGGTCGCGTAAGGGTCGAGTTGTAGCATTCGGTACTCCCATGTTGATTGGCTGTGTCTTTGGCGAGAAAGACGCACAGATTCAGCCGGGATAAAAAAAGTGTGGCTCAGGGCCAATTAAAGAGGGGGCCGAGGGCCCCATCCCACGCAAAAATGGGATCGATAGGATCCTGAGCGCGTCAGGCATCCAGATGACATTTATGAAAAATCCGCCGGATAGTAGCAAAAAGCACCATTTATATCCATGTTCATCAGATTAATGGTTGTTATTGTATGATTTTCCGGCATTTAAAACTAACGGGGGCCGTCACATTCCAGACAAGAACTATGATCCCGCGGCTATCATTTGGGCCGTCAGTCTTTATAATTCGCCGGTTTCCGATCCCGGTCGAGGAGGTCGATGGCGCTGACGCCACCGGCTCGGCACAAAGATATAAGCCGCAGGCGCCTACCCATGGGGAAGGGGACTGCAGGTAAAAACCTGGGGCCGTTACCCCGAGCTTCATCGGTCTTGGCGCACGAGGCCGCTGGTGAGGTGGCTGCGTCATGGATAATGAGTCAACACGAGAGGAGAGGGTGTGAAGAAGTCTATCTACATCGCCAACACAGGCGGCACCATAGGGATGCAGCGTTCCGACCACGGCTATGTGCCGATGGTGGGCTTTATGGAAGACTGTCTGGCACGGATGCCCGAGTTTCATCGGCCCGAGATGCCGTCCTATCACATTCACGAGTACGATCCCCTCATCGACTCCTCCGACATGACCCCGGCCGACTGGCAGCGCATCGCCGAGGACATTCGTGACAACTACGACAAGTACGACGGCTTCGTGATCCTGCACGGCACCGACACCATGTCGTTCACCGCCTCGGCGCTCTCCTTCATGCTCGAAGATCTGCACAAGCCGGTCATCATCACCGGCTCCCAGATCCCGCTCGCCGAGCTGCGCTCCGACGGTCAGCAGAATCTGCTGAACGCGCTCTACATCGCGGCCAACTACCCGATCCACGAGGTGACGCTGTTTTTCAACAATCAGCTCTATCGCGGTAACCGCAGCAAGAAGGTGCACGCGGACGGCTTCCACGCCTTCGATTCGCCAAACTACCCGCCGCTGCTCAACGCGGGCATCGCCATCTCCCTGGAGGCGGGCGAGTTGGGAGTGCCTTCCGATCGTGGCCTGGTGCTGCACGACATCACCCCGCAGCCCATCGGGGTGGTGACGCTCTATCCCGGTATCTCGAGCGATGTGATCGCCAACATACTGCAGCAGCCGGTGCGGGCGCTGATCCTGCTCTCCTTCGGGGTGGGCAATGCGCCGCAGAATCCGGCCATGCTGGCGCTGCTCTCCGAGGCTTCGGCTCGCGGCGTCATCATCGTCAACCTGAGCCAGTGCCTGCACGGCAGGGTCAACATGGGTGGCTATGCCACCGGCAATGCCCTGTCCCGCGCCGGGGTCATCTCGGGCTTTGACATGACCGCCGAGGCGGCACTGACCAAGCTGCACTTCCTGCTGAGCCAGGACCTGCCGGCCCCGCGCATTCGCGAGTTGATGCAGCAGTCCCTACGCGGCGAGCTGACGCCCTGAGGAGTGCCCTCGCCCTCTCCCAGAGGGAGAGTGGATAGAACGAGTGGCTGTTGGTAGCCAGGTTTGTCATGGAGATCGTTGGCTGGGTGTCCACGACTCTGCGCAGGCTGCGGGCCTGCTCCCTTCTCCCCTGGTGGGAGAAGGGCTGGGGATGAGGGGGATATCCTCGCAGAGAAGGAAAGTAAAAAGAGAGGGGAGCCAATTTGGCTCCCCTCTTGTTTGGGCGATTCAACTCCTCCCTGCCTCCCTCTGCAAGAGGATGCTGGGGCTGGGATGCTCCGCCGCTTAGTGGCTGATCTCGATGCGAACGATCTCTTCCTCGTCCCGATACTGGCGCTTGAGCTCGCTCTTGCTCTTCATCACAATCTCGCCATCCGCGCCTATGTTCATGTGCTCGGGGTTTTCAAGGTGCATCGCCTGCCAGGCCATCACGGCCTGCAGCGAGGTGGCCTTCTGCTCGTCGGTGAGGGGCTGGCCATCCGGCCACTTGCCGAGCTCGACCGCGGTCTTGAGCCGCTCGTACACTTCCTTGGGCATCTGCCCTATGACTTGCTGAAATGACATCCGGTCTCTCCTTGAAAACGTTGAGCCATGAGGGGATCAGGCGGGCAGATCCTGGCGGACTACGCCGGCCATCTGCTCCATCACCCGCACTACCTGACAACTGTACCCGAATTCGTTGTCATACCACACGTACAGCACGCAGTGATCCCCCTCGGCAATGGTGGCCTGGGAGTCTACGATCCCGGCGAAGCGAGACCCCACCATGTCGGAGGAGACCAGCTCGGTGCTGGCACTGAAATCAATCTGGCGATGCAGGGCCGAGCTCAGCGCCATCTGCTGCAGATAGCCGTTGAGGCTGTCTCGGTCGGTCGCCTGCTCCAGGCTCAGGTTGATGATGGCCAGCGACACATTGGGGGTCGGTACCCGGATGGCGTTGCCGGTCAGCTTGCCCTTGAGCTCGGGCAGTGCCTTGGCCACCGCCTTGGCGGCGCCGGTGCTGGTCATCACCATGTTGAGCGCCGCGCTGCGGCCGCGACGTTCGCCCGGATGATAGTTGTCGATCAGGTTCTGATCGTTGGTGTAGGAGTGCACCGTCTCCACGTGGCCGTGGCGGATGCCGTATTTGTCCTGCATCACCTTGAGCACCGGGGTGATGGCGTTGGTGGTGCAAGACGCCGCAGAGATGATGCGATCGTCCTGGGTTATCACCTCATGGTTGACCCCGAACACCACGTTCTTCATCTCCCCCTTGCCAGGGGCGGTCAGCAGCACCCGGGCGGCACCGCGCGCCTTGAGATGCTGGCTCAGACCGGCTTCATCACGCCAGACCCCGGTATTGTCGACAATCAACGCGTTCTGGATGCCGTAGGCGGTGTAGTCGATGTCCGCCGGGCTATTGGCGTAAATGACCTGAATGAAGGTGCCGTTGGCGATGATGGCGCTGCGGGCGTTATCCACCTCGATGGAGCCGTTGAAGGGACCGTGGACGGAGTCGCGGCGCAGCAGGCTGGCACGTTTCTCCAGATCCCCCTCGCGGCCGCCGCGCACCACGATAGCACGCAGGCGCAGGGAGTTGGCGGCGCCGGTGCGCTCGATCAGCAGGCGGGCCAGCAGGCGGCCGATGCGACCGAAGCCGTACAGCACCACATCCGTCGCCGGCGGCACAGCGCCGTGCAATGCCGGGGCCAGCTGGGCGCGCAGGTAGTCTTCGATGCCGGCCTCATCTTGGTGATCCTGCCAGTAACCGACGGCCAGCTTGCCGAGATCCACTTCGGCGGCGGTGGGGTGCAGGGCGACGATGGCTTGTAGCAGGGGGAAGCTCTGCTGGATCGGGAGGGGGGAGCCCTGGTGGCGGCGAACGACCCTGTGGGCCTTGAGGATGTCGATGGTGGAGGCGTTCTGCAGCGGGCGCCCAAAGAGGGTGATCTCTATCCCTTGCTGGCGGTAGAGGCGTCCAATCAAGGGTTGCATGGCTTCGGCGAGCTCCTGGCTCTCCTGCCACGCCTGCAAGTAGTGCTCGTGGGTCATTAACCAGATCCTTTATTTCACGTTGTTGAAGCAAATTGCCGGGGCAAATTGAAATTCGTCGAGTGCAGATCGGTGTAGGGGCGTTAATTTCGTTATATTATTCTGCAGTCGCGGCCTTATATGGCGCGCGCATTGTAATGGATATGTAGCCTGTTTGCTAGTTGGCGGTGGCCTGGACGGGGTGCGATTGTTATCAACCAGATGTGAGCCATGACCCCATATTCACTGCGCCCCTTGCTGCTTGGCAGTGCCTGTTGTCTGACGCTGATGGCGTGCGACGACGACAGGATCCACAACATCTGTGCCAATCATCAGTCTCTATGCGTGGATCTGGTCGACGACGGCTGGTGCCGATACGAGCGTAGCGAGGTGATCCGGGCGCGTTACCATCTGCAGGAAGCGGGCACGGACAGGCGCAAGTATGAGCTGATGCGCGGCCTCGAGCGCTACCTGCAGTGCGCCGAGCACTCCACCAACATGGAGTACAAGCGCGCAAGGGAGCAAAAAAGCCCCCGGGTGGAGGGCATGCTGGCCGCCGGTCATCAGCTGGAACAGCTGGACATGCAGACCCGTGCCTCCCAGGATCCCCACCTGTTGCTCTGGCACTGGACCAACAACCGCAATCCGGACGCCCGCGCCAGCTTCATGGCGCTGGAAGGGAGCCCCGCCCTCGAGGAGCCGGAGTTGCAGCTGGCGCTGGGGGGGATCTATGCCAAGCGCGAGCCGCGCAAGGCCATCGCCTTGATGCACCATGCGCTGTCCCTCTATCGGGAAGGGGACAAGATCAACAGCCGCATCCTCACCGCCCTCAGCACCCTCTACATGGGCCAGCAAGAGCCGGGCCTCGCGTATCAGTGGGGCAAGGTGAGCGAGTCGTTTCAGGACGTGCCCGAGGTCTCGGCCAGCCGGCTCGGGATCTACCACGCCATCGGCAAGGGGGAGCAAGATGCCCTGGATCGGGTGGCGGCCACCATAGTCGAGCAGCTCAAACGCGGGGTTTACCGTTCAATATGAAATCGTTCGAATCCCCATCCGAGGCTTGGCCCGATCCCTTCGATATCCGCCTGCTCCATGGTCAGGTCGCCAGCGACGGGCGGGTGCTCGAGCGCACCACCGTCAGGGCCGTGGTGCTGCGTGGCGATGAGCTGTTGCTGGTACATTCTCGGGTCAACGGCGATCTGATGTTCCCGGGCGGCGGCATCGAGGCGGGAGAGTGTCACGGCAAGGCGCTGGCCCGTGAGCTGCGCGAGGAGTGCGGCGCCGAGCTGCTGGCGGTAGGCGCCTTGCTCGGCGAGACGCGGGAGTTTCGCGCAGCCCGCGAGGCCGATTATGACGCCTACTGCATCCACTCCTTCTACTACCTCTGCCAGCTGGGCGAGGCGTGGAGTGAACCCCGTCCCCAGCCCTACGAGGTGCGCCTCGGCTTCACTCCCGGCTGGTTTGCGCTGGATGAGGCGCTACAGACCAACAAGACCCAGCTGGCGGGACCCTGTCCACAATGGACGATACGGGAGACCCGGGTATTGGCCGA
Organism: Aeromonas tecta; assembly: GCF_000820185.1. Lineage (GTDB taxonomy): Bacteria > Pseudomonadota > Gammaproteobacteria > Enterobacterales > Aeromonadaceae > Aeromonas > Aeromonas tecta. The sequence continues at coordinate 350,614 of NZ_CDCA01000036.1, read as the reverse complement.
GCTGCAGCACTGGCACGATGCCGGCCTGTTGGGCTGAATCAGGCTCAGATCGCAGCCATAAAAAAACCGCCGGATGGCGGTTTTTTGCGATTGGCACTGTGCTAGATAGTGCAGACCGGGCAGAAGGCATAGGTGCCTTGCGGGTCGTTGAAGCGAGTCAGCGGATCCAGACCCCGGTTGAGCTCCAGCATGGCCTGGCCAAGACCGGCGGGCAGCCAGCTTTGCACATGGGGGGCCAGCGCCCTGGCGCTGCTGTCGAACAGCTCGCGCAGGAATTTATCCTTGGCGGACTCTTCCGGCTCGATGGGGGTCACCTGCCAGCTCTTGAGGTTGGCGAGATCGGCGGCGGCCTTGAGGGCGTCGTCCAGGTTGCCAAACTCATCGACCAGACCCAGATCCTTGGCATCCTGCCCGGTCCAGACCCGACCCTCTGCGGCTTTCTCCGCCTCGTCAGGACTCAGACCACGACCCTTGCTGACCAGGCCGACGAAACGCTGATAGGTATCTTCCACGCTGAGCTGGATGGCTTGACCGACATGCTCCGGCAGGGCGCGGGTCAGACCGATGCCGACGAAATCGGTGGTGCCGACGCCGTCGGTGTGGATCCCGTACTGGGACAGCGCCTTGTCGATGGTGGCGAACATGCCAAACACCCCGATGGAGCCGGTGAGTGTCGTTGGCGAGGCGAAGATCTTGTCCGCATCGGCGGAGATCCAGTAACCCCCGGAGGCGGCGTAGCTGCCCATGGAGATGACCACCGGCTTGCCTGCCTGTTTCAGGGCCAGCAATTCGGCGCGGATCTGTTCGGCGGCGAAGGCGCTGCCGCCCGGGCTGTCGACCCGCAGCACCACGGCTTTCACCTGATCGTCGCGGCGGGCATCGGCCAGCAGATCGGACAGGCTGTCACCGCCTATGGTGCCGGCTGGCTGGACGCCATCCATGATGGCGCCGCTGGCGGTGATCAGACCCACCTCATCCTTGCCGCTTTGCGGGTACTGCTCGGGAACGGCGGCCAGGTACTCTTTCAGGCCCACTCCTTTCCAGCCGTGATCCTCGGCTTCCCCCACTTCCTTGATGACCGCCTGGGTCATCTCGTCACGGGTCGCGAGTTGATCCACCAGACCGTTGTCGAGGGCGTAGTTGGCGGCATTGCCACCGGCCTTGCGCAGCAGCTCGAGGAAGCGATCCTTGCCTGGGGCGACCGCATCGGCATCGATTTCCCGCTGTTCGGCCACGTCGTTGACGTAGGAGAGCCACAGCTGATCCAGCCAGCGCTGGTTCGCCTCCTTGCTTTCCGGGGACATCTCATCGCGAATGTAGGGCTCGACGAAGGACTTGTAGGTACCGACCTTGAACACATGCGGGGTGACGTTGAACTTCTCCATCGCCGACTTGAAGTAGGTCTGGTAGACACCGAGCCCCTCGATCAGCACGGCGCCACTCTGGTTGAGCAGCACGTGATCGGCGTGGGCGGCGAGCAGGTAGGGACCCTGATTGTAATAGTCGGCCATGGCGATGACCGGCTTGCCGCTCTCCTTGAACTCGTCGATGGCATCGGCTACCTCCTGCAGCTTGGAGAGGCTGGAGCCTTGCAGGCCCTGAGGCTTGAGCACCAGCGCCTTGATGCGATCGTCATCCTTGGCACTCTTGATGGCCCACAGCAGATCGGTGAGGACGATTTCGCTCGGCTGATCATCGCTGCTGTCGACCTGCTTGAGCAGTTGCATGGTCGGATCGGTTTGGGTGCGTTGCTCGACCAGCACGCCGGAGAGATTGAGGGTGAGGGCCCCTTCGATGGGGGTGCCTGGCGCCTCTTTCTGGCTAAAGACAAAGACGATGACCAGCACGACGATGAGAAACAGCAGATTGACCAGCATCAGCCGGGTGAAGTTGAGCAGGCGCCAGAGGCTGCGAAACAGCCACCCCAGACCTTTGAAAATAGACATAGCCGCGTTATCGCCCTGTTAAGAGGTAGAGAAGCGCCATTATTAACCAGTTGGCCCGTCAATTGCCATTTCCGCTTGGGGGCTATCTTCTCCCTTATCTTCAGAACACGGCTGTTCGCCGAAAAAATGTCCAAACATTTGTTTGAAAAAGAATTTTCGATTCTTTACTCTAGCTTCAGTTTGATAACAAAAAATTAACTGGAGGCACCGTGAGCCGCTACCCAACGCTTCTGACCCCCCTCGACTTCAGGTTTACCCAACGTCGAAACAGAGTCCTGCGTATGGATTCCTGCGCGCCTGCCTCGAAAAGGAGTTCATGATGAGCCGTTACCCAACCCTGCTGACCCCTCTCGATCTTGGCTTTACTCAGCTTAAGAACCGGGTATTGATGGGCTCCATGCACACTGGCCTCGAAGAGGAGAAGGGTGGCTTTGACAAACTGGCTGCCTTCTACGCCGAGCGCGCCCGTGGTGGCGTCGGCCTCATCGTCACCGGCGGCATTGCGCCGAACCTGCGGGGTCGCTTGGTGCCGCACGGCTCGCAGCTCAGCTTCCCCTGGCAGGTCGCCAAGCACAAGAAGGTGACGGCTGCCGTGCATCAGGAAGGGGGCAAGATAGCGCTGCAGATCCTCCATGCCGGGCGCTACGCCTATCATCCATTCAACCTGGCGCCGAGTGCGCTCAAGGCGCCCATCTCCCCGTTCAAGCCCCGGGTCATGAGCGAGCGCCAGATCCGCGGCACTATCCGCGACTTCGGCGCCACCGCCGCCCTTGCCAAGGCGGCGGGCTATGACGGGGTCGAGGTGATGGGCTCAGAAGGCTATCTCATCAACCAGTTCATCTGCGAGCGCACCAACCAGCGCAGCGATGACTGGGGTGGCAGTGCCGACAATCGCATGCGCTTCCCGCTGGAGATCGTGCGCGCCATCCGCGAGCGGGTCGGCACCGACTTCATCATCATCTTCCGTCTCTCCATGCTGGATCTGGTGGAGAAAGGCTCCTCTCTGGAGGAAGTCATCGCGCTGGGCAAGGCGCTGGAGCAGGCGGGCGTGACCCTCATCAATACTGGCATCGGCTGGCACGAGGCGCGCATTCCCACCATCGCCACCAGCGTGCCGCGCGGCGCCTTCAGCTGGGTCACCGCCGAGCTGAAAAAACACCTCAAGGTGCCGCTTATCACCACCAACCGCATCAATACCCCGGAGGTGGCTGAGCGCATTTTGGCTGCCGGCGAGGCGGATATGGTCTCCATGGCGCGCCCCTTCCTGGCCGATCCCGAGTTTGTCATCAAGGCGGCCGAAGACAGGGCTGACGAGATCAACACCTGCATCGCCTGCAACCAGGCCTGTCTCGATCACGTGTTCAAGCAAAAACGCGCCTCCTGTCTGGTCAATCCCCGTGCCTGCTTTGAGACCGAACTTACCTTCGGTCGGGTGCCCCAGCCCAAGAAGCTGGCGGTGGTGGGGGCGGGCCCGGCCGGGCTGGCATTCGCCTGCTACGCTGCCGAGCGCGGTCATCAGGTGAGCCTGTTCGATCAGGCAGCGACCATAGGTGGTCAGTTCAACTTCGCCAAGCAGATCCCGGGCAAGGAGGAGTTTCACGAGACCCTGCGTTACTTTGCCAAGCGGCTGGAGAAGTGCGGCGTCGAGCTCTATCTCGGTCAGCGCCAGAGCGCAGAGAGTCTGCTCGGTGGTGGCTTTGACGAGGTGATCCTCGCCACCGGCATCCGGCCACGTACCCCCAATATCCCCGGCATCGAGCATCCCAAGGTGCTGAATTACCTCGATGTGCTGCGGGATCACAAACCCGTGGGGGGCAAGGTCGCGGTGATCGGCGCCGGTGGCATCGGCTTCGACGTGGCGGAATATCTGGTCGACAAGAAGGTCGAGGGAGACGCCGATCACCACAGAGATCACTGGCTCAAGGAGTGGGGCATCGACAAGCAGCTCAGCGAGCGCGGCGGTCTGATGAAGCCCGAGATAGATGCGCCCGAGCGCCAGATCTGGCTGCTGCAGCGCAAGGAGAGCAAGGTGGGGGATGGCCTGGGCAAGACCACCGGCTGGATCCATCGCACCGTGCTCAAGAACCGCAAGGTGCAGATGCTCAGCGGTGTGCAGTACCTGCGCATCGACGATGAGGGGTTGCACATCATGGTGGGCGAGACCCAGCAATGTTTGCCGGTGGATCAGGTGATCATCTGCGCCGGGCAGGAGCCGCTGCGAGAGTTGCAAGCGGGCTTGCAGGCGGCGGGCAAGCCGGTCCACATCATCGGCGGTGCCGACGTGGCGGCCGAGCTGGATGCGAAGCGGGCCATCCGCCAGGGGGTAGAGCTGGCTGCTATTATTTGACCAAAAATGCAACGGATATAGTGTAAAACCCCTGCCAGTCAGGGGTTTATACTACCTGTTCCCGAGCGGTCGGGCGCCTTTGCGCCACCTCCTGGCTGTGCTAGGGTAGCGCCATCACAGTCCCCGCTTTCTTGTCTGACACACGGAGTCGCCCATGGATGCCCTCAACCTGTTACTGAACCGCCACTCCTGTGGCCGCCTGACCACACCGGCCCCGAGTGGCGAGGTGCTCGACAACATCCTCAAGGCGGGGCTGCGCGCGCCGGATCACGGCACCCTGACCCCCTGGCAGTTCATCTTGTTTGAAGGAGAGGGACGGGAGCGGTTGGGTAACCTGCTGGCCGAGGCGGCCCGTGCCCGTGGCGAGGACGAAGAGATCATCGAGAAGAGCCGCGCCGCCCCGCTGCGTGCGCCACTGCTGGTGGCGGTCGCCACCCGCTATCAAGATCACCCCAAGGTGCCGAAGCTGGAGCAGGAGCTCTCCGCCGGCTGCGCCCTGATGGCGATGCAGATGGCCGCCCAGGCCCAGGGCTTCAACGGTATCTGGCGCTCCGGCTGGTTCATCTTCGATGAACAGATCAAGGTCGGGCTGGGGCTGGCCGAGGGGGATCAGCTGGTGGGTTTCCTCTATCTTGGTACCCCCATGCTGGAGGCGCGCAAGCTGCGCGAATTGCCGATCAACGAATTTGTCCGCCATTTCTAAACTCGGCATTGTGAGTAAAAAGCCCTGATTAATCAGGGCTTTTTCTATTTACTGATATGACCATCAGGCTGTACGCATAAATGTGCGTTTGCCAAGGGGGAAAAAGGGGTTGCCCGGGAAATTTTTAAATAGTGAGAGGCTGTTCTCAATCCCGGTCGATCACGCTGTGTAAAACGTTTGCGCCCCGTTATTATCCCTTTGCCAGTTTAGAAGGTAACCCCTTCTAATTTTCTGCGATGAGAGTCGCAATTCCGTAGCACCTTTTTACAGCCCAACGTCCTCGTGACATTGGGCTTCATTTTTATGGACGCTTTATTGCGGCTAATTTTTTGGCTTGGAAGGCAGGATCCTGGCCGGATTGCCCACTACACGAGCGCCCGCCGGTACGTCCTTGGTCACGACCGAGCCTGCGCCGACGATGGCTTCCCGTCCTATGGTGACGCCGGGCAAGAGGATGGCGCCCCCTCCTATCCAGACCCTGTCCTCTATGGTGACTGGCAGCGCCGTCTCCACCCCTTCGATGCGTGCATCTGCGTCCAGTGCGTGGGCGGCGGTGTAGATCTGCACGTTCGGCCCTATCATGACCCCGGCCCCGATGCGAACCGGGGCATTATCCAAGATGGTGGCCCCCATGTTGATGTAGGATCCTTTGCCCAGGCTGATGTGGCGGCCATAGGTGCAGTAGAAAGGCGGGCAGATGAAGGCCCCTTCCGCCAGTTCGCCCACTAGCGCTTGCAGCAGGATCTGCTGTTCTTCCTCCTCGTCGGCCCGATTGAAACGGCGATAGAGACGGGCCGTCTCCCGGCGTATCTCATCCAGCTCGGGGGCCATACAGTTGTAGGGCTGGCTGGCGATCATTTTCTGGTAGTCACTCATGAGTCATCTCTTGTTGTTGTGCTGCTTGCTGGCTGAGGATGGGTACAAGTTATTTGCCAGCCTCATCCGGGTGCTGAGCGCTATCTTACGCCGTTAGCCAACCAATAAGAGTGAGCCTGGGCTCAGCCTTGGCACTTCCCTGACGAAGGGAAGTACCAAGAGGTGACCCGAGTGTGTGAGACGCGTAAAAACAACAAGGGCACCCGAAGGTGCCCTTGTTGTTTTGCGGTAGTGTATACGCCGTGCCGATGATCAGCCGTGCTTGCGACCGGTGTGTCGGTCACCGCGGTGCTGATGATTTAGCCGTGCTTGCGGCCTGACAGGCGACACCACTCTTCTTTCACTGCGGTCGGGTCCATGTCGAACCACTGGCCGTAGATGGTCTCCAGCTCAGGGGCCTGGCTCTCCAGCACGCCGGACAGGGCCATCAGGCTGCCGGGCTTGCCGTGACCGGCGATGAGCGGCGCGAGTTCGCGCAGCGGACCGGCCAGGATATTGGCCACCACCACGTCCGCTTCCACCCCTTGCGGCTGATCCGCCGGCAAATAGAGCTCTATCTGACCGGCGACGCCGTTGCGCTCGGCGTTGTCATGGCTGGCCTGGATGGCCTGGGGATCGATGTCGATGCCGATGACCCGGGCGGCGCCGAGTTTGAGGGCGGCGATGCCGAGGATGCCGGAGCCGCAACCAAAATCGACCACGGTTTTACCGGCCAGATCCAGTCCGTCCAGCCACTGCAGGCAGAGCGCCGTGGTGGGGTGGGTGCCGGTGCCGAACGCCAGGCCCGGATCCAGCATGACGTTGACCGCATCGGGGTCGGGCACATCGCGCCAGCTCGGGCAGATCCAGAGCCGCTCGCCGAACTGCATGGGGTGGAAGTGATCCATCCACTCCCGCACCCAGTCCTTGTCTTCCAGCTGCTCGACCTTGTAGCCCACGTCTTCACCGAAGATCTGCTGGAAGAAGGCGATGGTCGGCGCCGGATCGGTTTCGGCGTCAAACAGCCCCATCACCTCGGTCTCGCCCCAGAGCGGGGTCTCCCCCGGCAGCGGCTCGTAAACGGGCACGTCCTGGGCATCCATAAAGGTCACGGCCTGGGCTCCACGCCCCAGCAGCATGTTGCTCACCTTGTCCGCGGTCTTGGCGGTGGCGTTGATTCGAATTTGTATCCAGGGCATGGCGTCGACTCTTCATAAATGTGAAACCGCGGGATTCTATCATCATGGGCCAGTGCTGTCGTGGTTTGCCCGTGAAGCAGGGCGTCGTCGACCGTCCTGCCAAGTTGGCACGGTTAATGTATTCCTTATTGGGTGACGGGAAGCAACTTGTTCCCGCTGAATGCTTTGCTCTATGAAAGTTCCGTCATCTTTTCAGCCACCTTCGGGTGGCTTTTTTTTAAACGGGCGAAAATTGCGGGGAAAATTCAGGATCCTGCGTGGAAATGACGACTTGGCACGCAAGCTGCAAAGGTTAATGCGTCCTGCATAAGGATATGTGTGTGATTGTTACCCCCAACGTTCAGGTATTTAGGGCCATCCCGGCGGGATGGCCCCTTTTTTATCTGTTTTTCACTGTCATGGGGTGGATTGCAGGTTTGGCGGCTCCTGGCGCTGTGCACTGTTGGGGCTTGGCGCTGGTGAGTTCACCCCATGATGGTGCATTTTATTACCCACAAGGGATTAGTCAGCGAACCGGCTCATGTCGATCACCAACTTGCCCACCATGCGCCCCGCTTCCACCTCGGCATGGGCGCTTGCCAGACTGGCCGCGGTCAGGGCGGGCACCGTCTTGGTCAGCGTGCTCTTGAGTACCCCTTCGTCCACCAGGGCGGCGACCCGACCGAGCAGCCGGTGCTGCTCAATCATGTCCGGGGTCTGGAACAGGGAGCGGGTGAACATGAACTCCTGGCTGAAGGTGACGCTCTTGGGCTTGAGCAGGCCGAGATCCCAGGGCTCGCTCGACTCGGCGATGGTGCAGATGTGGCCGAGCGGGCGAATGAGGCTCGCCATGGCGGCCCAGTGCTGCTCGGTGGCATTGGTGCAGAAGATTGCATCGAGCTGACTGATGCCCAGCGCCGCGAGTTCCGCCTGCAGATTGTGGTGACTCACCACCCGATGCGCCCCCATCTCGAGGCACCACTTTCGGGTCTCTGGCCTGGAGGCGGTGGCGATCACTTCCATCCTGGTGAGCTGACGGGCGAGCTGGATGGCGATGGAGCCGACGCCACCGGCGCCACCGATGATCAACAGTCGTCCCTCGCTCTCGGGGGTCAGACCAATGCGCTCGAACAGCGCCTCCCAGGCTGTGATGGCGGTCAATGGAAGAGCTGCGGCCTCCACATCGCTCAGGCTGGTCGGGGCGATGGCGGCGATGCGTTCATCCACCAGTTGCAGGGCGCTGTTGCTGCCGGGGCGGCTGATGTCGCCGGCGTACCAGACACGGTCGCCCGCCTTGAACAGCGTGACCTCGTGGCCCACGGCCACGACTTCCCCCACCGCATCCCAGCCGAGCACCCGGGGAGTCGCCTCCACCTTGGCCTTGGGGGAGCGCACCTTGGTATCGACCGGGTTGATGGAGGTGGCGTTGACCCGCACCAGCAGATCGCGCGGGCCCGGGGTCGGGGTAGGGAGCTGGGCTTCGATGAAGCAGTGGGGGTGATCGCTTGGCAGATAATGGGTGAGGGCAATGGCTTTCATGGCAATTCCTTTCAAATCGGCAGGAGTGGATTGCCAAGTAGTCTAGCCCGGTAGATTATCCTCATTAAGATGGGTAATTAAGAAAGACTGTTTGAATAGATGAACAATATCGAACTGGAGTTGATGGGGCTGTTCGCCACAGTCGTGGAGCAGGGCAGCTTCACCCGGGCGGCCGAGGTGCTCGGCATGCCCAAGTCCTCGGTGAGCCAGAAGATCTCGCGCCTCGAATCCCAGCTCGGGGTGCGCTTACTGCAACGCACCACTCGCAGGCTCAGCCTGACCCCGCAAGGGGAGCTCTATGTGGAGCATTGCCAGGGGCTGCTGACCCTGGCGCGCAGCGCCAATCTGGCGATGGCGAGGCTGCGCAGCGCCCCGGCTGGCCGGGTGAGGGTCACCGCCCCCGAGGCGACCGGCACCCTGCTGCTTGGCAAGATCCTGGCGGAGTTTCGCGCCCTCTACCCCGAGGTGGTGCTGGAGCTGACTCTGAGTGACGAGCAGCTGGATCTGGTGGGTGAGGGTTACGATCTGGCGCTGCGGGCGGCGCCCCTGAAAGATTCCAGCCTCATCTGCCGGCGCATCGGCCAGGTAGCGCGCCATCTGGTGGCGGCGCCTGGGTATCTGAGCCGCCATGGCGCGCCGCAGCAGCTTTCGGAGTTGGGACTGCATGCCTGTCTGGTGCATTCGGCGCTGCCGGTGTGGCCGCTACAGGACGGAGGATGGCGGCCGCAGGGGGCCTGCATCAGCAACAGCCTGCTGGCATTGCGGGAGCTGGCCCTCAATGAGGGGGGCATCGCACTGTTGCCGGATCATGTCTGCCGTGCCGATCTGGCGGTGGGGTCGTTGCAGAAGGTGTTGCCGGACTTGCCCATCCTCCCCAATCCGTTCTATCTCATCTACCCGAGCCGGGAGCATCTGGCCCCCGCCTTGCGCAGTCTGATGGACTTCGTCGCCGATCGGCTGCCCTTCGCCTGAGCCGTCAGCGGCTCTGGCTGAGGGGCGCCTGGCTTGGTTCCAGACCGAGCGGTACCGACTGGCGCTCGGCCAGCATGCGGATCTGCCCCTCGATCAGACTGGCGTTGGGGCCCAGCACCAGCACCAGCTGATGCTCGTTCAAGGCGATCCAGGAGAGACAGCCCAGCCCGGTCAGCCGCTGTTGATCCACCAGCGCCATCTCGCGCACCCGCAGGCTGAGACGGGTCAGGCAGACGCTCATGGCCTGCAGATTGTCCATGCCCCCCAGCACCTTGAGGTATTGGATCGCCAGCATCTGCGGATCGGTCGGTGCCACGCTCGCCAGCCGTGGCAGCTCCTCGGCGAGGGGCTTGCTCGGCAGGCTGAGGGGGGCGTGTTCCAGCAGCAGCGAGAAGATCAGGCTATAGGCGACGAAGAACAGGATGCCGAGGGGAATGAGCCAGAAGCTGTGCTCGCCGGAGGAGTAGCTGAGCACCATATCCAGCAAGCCGGCGGAGAAGTAACTGCCCAGCTTGATCCCCAGACCACTGCAGATGGCGAGCGACAGCCCGGTCAGCAGGGCGTGGGTCAGGAACAGCCAGGGGGCGGTAAAGGCGAACAGGAATTCGATAGGCTCGGTGATCCCGGTCAGGGCAGAGGTGAGCGCCAGAGTGAGCAGCAAGCCCCCCTGTGGCAGCCGTTGCATGCGCTTGCGATGGATCCAGATTGCGAAACAGGCACCGGGCAGACCGAACATGATGACCGGGTAGAGCCCCGCCAGATAACCCTCGTGCAGCGGCTGGGCGGTGGCGAGGGCCTGCAGGTTGCTCTCCCCCAGGCCGACGAGGCTGCCCAGTACCTGGTGCAGACCGAGCGGGATCAGCAGGCGGTTCAGCACGCCATAGCAGAAGGCGCCAAAGGGAGTGCTGAGCAAATTGGAAGCGAGCAGGCTGATGCCTTGCTCCAGCAAGGGCCAGAGCAGTGACAGCGGGATGACCAGCAGCAGGCAGGCCAGGGCCGAGAGCAGCATGCCTGGTAAGTCCTCCTGCAAGGGGCGCAGCCAGCCAGGCAGGTGCAGACCGCGGGCCCAGGAGCAGACCAGCGCCGTGGTTAGCCCCGCCAGCAGACCGCAGATCATGTCCGCATGCAGACCGGGCGCCAGGGTTGCCAGCGCCGAGCTCAGCAACAGGAAGTTGACCGCCCCGGCCAGCGCCTGTGCCCCTTGCCCCTGTCGACTCAGGCCGAAGGCGATGGCTACCGCATAGATGAGTGGCATCTGGCCAAACAGGGCGCTGCCCGCAAGGGAGAGCACCGCCAGATCCAGCACATCCGGCTGACCGAGCCGATACAAGAGCGCGGCCAGCGGCAGGATGGAGACCGGCAACAGCAAGGCATAACCGAGTCGTTGCAGGGCTTGAGTCAGGATCTGTCTGGCGTTCGGTACGGGCATAGGCAGGCGCTATTTTGTGATGCGGCGCACAGTTTACCCGTAAAACACTCATTTGGGGATAGGAGTGGATCCCTTATCGAGTCATTTATTATCGCGGATCAAATAACCGGCGCACGGCCTGATCTGGCGGCGGGGTGAGCAGGCTCACCACAATGAAGGCGACCAGCCCGAGTCCCAGGCTCGGCACTATGGCATGCAAGCCGGCGACTTTGATGTCCCATTGGCTCAAGCAGCCATAACAGACAATGCCGGAGACCATGCTGGCCAGCGCCCCCTGGCCGTTGGCGCGCGACCAGTAGAGGCCAAGCACCAGGGGCCAGAGGAACACCGCCTGCAGGCCGCCGAAAGCGAGCAGGTTGAGCCAGATGATCATCTCGGGGGGTTGCAGCGCCGCCATCAGCACCAGAGAGCCCAGGATCAGGGTGCAGAGCAGGGAGAGGCGCGGCACCCGTACCTCCAGCTTCTCCTGTTGCTCGTGTTTCGGGCTCAGGTAATTGAGGTAGAGATCCTTCACCAGGGTTGCCGAGGCCTGGATCAGCTGGGAGTCGATGGTGGACATGATGGCCGCCATCGGCGCCGCCAGGAAGACCCCCGCCAGCCAGGGCGGCAGCACCTCCATCATCAGGGACGGCATGATTTTGTCCGGGCTGTCCATGCCGGGCAGGATGGCGCGGCCCAAGGCGCCGGCCAGGTGCATGCCAAACATCAGCAAGGCACTGACCACGGTGCCGATGAGGATGCCGCGGTGCAGCGCCTTGCTGTCACGGTAGCCGAAGCAGCGCAGCGCCGAGTGGGGCAGCCCCACTACCCCGACGCAGACCAGCACCCAGAAGCTCAGCATGAAGGGCTGGGTCAGCATGTCGCCGGCCCCCTGCGGGCTCACCAGCTTGGGATCGATCACCTTGAGTTGATGGATGAGGTTGGGCAGACCGTCACCGGCGATCAGGATCCCGGTCAGCAGGGCGCCGGTACCGATCAGCATGATGATGCCCTGCAGGGCATCCGTCATGACCACGGCGCGAAAGCCACCAATGACGGTATAAAGTAGTACGCAGCTGGCAAAAAGCAGCAGGCCCTGCTGATAACTCAGGCCTGTGGCGGTCTCCAGCAGGCGGGCTCCGCCGATAAACTGCACCACCATGGTGGCGATGAAAGCCAGGATGATGGTCACCGAGCCCAGCACCACTACCCACTTGCTGCGATAGCGGGCCCACAGCATGTCGTTGATGGTCACCGCATTGACCCGGCGGGCGATGATGGCGAACTTCTTGCCCAGCACGCCGAGGGTGAGCCAGACGGTGGGCAGCTGGATCATCGCCAGCAGCACCCAACCGAGGCCAATTTTGTAGGCAGCGCCCGGCCCGCCGATGAAGGACGACGCCGAGGTATAGGTGGCCACCAGCGTCATGGCCAGCACCAGGCCCCCCATGCTGCGATTGCCGATGAAGTACTCCTGCACGAAATCGCCGTTGCCGCGATGACGGCTGGCCCAGAAGCCGACCCCCAGCACCAGCGCCAGATAGATGAAGAGGGGGAGCATCAACTCAAGATTCATGGCGACGAGGCTCCTCGCGATGGGATGAGGGCTGGTGGAAAGCATGAACAGATCCCTGGGTGCCGGTCCCCTGCAGGGGCTCGGCGAAGGGCTCCTCGGTATCGAGCGGGATGTCGATAAACAGGCGATCCACCATCAGCGCGCACAGGCCGATAAACAGCAGCGGCATCAGGATGCAGCTGAGCACGAACCAGAGCGGCATGTCCCAGAGTTCTATCTCTTCCGGGATGAAATAAGCAGAGCCGTACCAGGCGGCGAAGTAGAGCAGGGTCAGCAGCAGACAGAGTGCAGCTTCCCGGCGAGCGAGAGCGAAGCGGTTCACCTTGGCCTCCGACAATTGAGCGGGGCGCAAGAATAACAAAAAAGGGCCATGTCGCCATGGCCCTTTTTCAGTTGCAGATCATTGCAGACCTCACTACCGGTGCAGATGGTGGGTGTTGATCACCCGATCTTGCCGGCAGTGGCTTGCAGCAGAAATCCCTTACAGACCCAACTTCTTGTGCAGATAGTGGATGTTGGTACCACCGTGCTGGAAGTTTTCGTCCTTCATGATCTCTTTTTGCAGCGCGATGTTGGTCTTGATCCCTTCCACCACCAGCTCGTCGAGGGAGTGACGCATGCGGGCGATGGCGATGTCGCGGTTCTCACCGTAACAGATCAGCTTGCCGATCATGGAGTCGTAGTATGGCGGCACTTTATAGCCGGCATAGATATGGGACTCCCAACGTACCCCCAGACCGCCCGGCGCGTGGAAGCGCTGGATCAGGCCAGGAGAAGGCATGAAGGTGGCGGGATCTTCGGCGTTGATCCGGCATTCGATGGCGTGGCCACGGATGCGGATGTCCTGCTGGGTGATCGACAGGGGCTGGCCGGCGGCGATGCGCAGCTGCTCCTTGATCAGATCCACACCGGTGACCATCTCGGTAACCGGGTGCTCGACCTGGATCCGGGTGTTCATCTCGATGAAGTAGAACTCGCCGTTCTCGTACAGGAACTCGAAGGTGCCCGCACCGCGGTAGCCGATTTCGAGACAGGCCCGCACGCAGCGCTCACCGATGAACTTGCGCATCTCCTCGGTGATGCCGGGTGCCGGCGCCTCTTCCACTACCTTCTGGTGACGGCGCTGCATGGAGCAGTCCCGCTCACCCAAGTAGAGAGCGGTACCCTGACCGTCAGCCAAGATCTGGATCTCGATGTGACGCGGGTTCTCCAGGTACTTCTCCATGTAGACCATGTCGTTCTTGAAGAACTGGCCTGCTTCGGATTTGGTCAGCGCGATGGCGGCGGCCAGCTCGGCCTCGTTGCGTACCACACGCATGCCACGACCACCACCGCCACCGGCGGCCTTGATGATCACGGGGTAACCGATCCGCTTGGCGATGGTGGCGTTGCGCTTGGCATCGCTGTCCACCGGACCGTCGGAGCCGGGTACGCAAGGTACGCCTGCTTTCTTCATCGCCTCGATGGCGGAGACCTTGTCACCCATCAGGCGAATGGTCTCGGCGCGCGGGCCGATGAAGATGAAGCCGGATTTTTCGACTACTTCGGCGAAATCGGCGTTCTCGGAGAGGAAGCCGTAACCCGGGTGGATGGCGACGGCACCCGTCACCTCGGCGGCGGCAATGATGGCCGGCACATTTAGGTAGGATTCCCCACTGGCCGGCTTGCCGATGCAGATGGTTTCGTCGGCCAGGAGCACATGTTTGAGCTCCCGATCGGCGGTAGAGTGAACGGCCACTGTCTTGATCCCGAGCTCTTTACAGGCACGCAGGATCCGCAGGGCAATTTCACCTCGGTTGGCGATGACTACTTTGTCCAACATGGGTGGCGTTTTCCCTTATTCGATGATGAACAGCGGCTCGTCAAATTCGACGGCCTGACCATTTTCAACCAGGATCGCTTTGATCACACCGGCCTTGTCAGACTCGATTTGGTTCATCATTTTCATGGCTTCGACGATGCACAGGGTGTCGCCGACATTGACGTGCTGACCGACTTCCACGAAGGCCTTGGCTTCCGGGCTGGAGGAGCGGTAGAAGGAGCCCACCATGGGGGAGCGCATCAGATGGCCGCTCGGGGTGGCATCGGCAGCAGGGGCGGCGGCAGTGGCAGCGCCCGCAACCGGGGCGGCAACTTGCTGAACCTGGGCCGGTTGCATCATCATTTGCGGGGCAACGCTAACCTGGCCGGAGAAATTACGGCTGATGCGAACGGACTCTTCCCCTTCGGAGATTTCCAGCTCGGCGATGCCGGACTCTTCAACCAGTTCAATCAGCTTCTTGATTTTGCGGATATCCATTAGCATTCTCTTTCTTCTTTATCTGATCAGTGATTATCAAGCCGCGCGCAATTGATGCACGGCTGCGGTTAAAGCGAATTGGTAGCCATCGGCACCCAGCCCACAGATCACCCCCTTGGCGACATCAGACAGATAAGAGTGATGACGGAAGGCTTCCCTGGCATGGACGTTTGACAGGTGAACCTCGATGAAGGGGATGGCCACACCCAACAGCGCATCGCGCAGGGCGACGCTGGTGTGAGTGAAGGCGGCCGGGTTGATGATGATGAAATCCACCTGGCCCATGGCCTGATGGATGCGGCTGACCAACTCATGTTCGGCGTTGGATTGCAGGTGTTCCAGAGTGACACCGAGTTCGCTGGCGTTGTGCTGCAGATCGGCGACGATCTCATCGAGCGTCTTGCTGCCGTAGATGCCCGGTTCCCGCTTGCCCAACAGATTCAGATTAGGGCCGTTGAGCAGGAGAATTCGGTGATGTTGCGACATATTGAGTGCATCCTCGATGATAATGCTGCGATCTATCAGCTATCTTGCGGACTACCAGAAATCTAGCCATTTTCTGTGCAATTCGGTGTGCACTGGCACACAGATTTCGCAATTATATTGATTTCGTGAAAATTAGCAGCATTTTACTGGTCTAATCTCTACATCTGGTCGTTTATTGAGCTTTTGAGGCCGAAGCCGGAAAGGCGGATAACGAAGACAACAAAGCCGGCGCAAGGCCGGCTTTGTGGGAGAGTCGAGACGAGGATCAAGCCGCCTCTGACTTCTCGCGGATAAGCTTGTCGACCACGCCCGGATCCGCCAGGGTGGAGATATCCCCCAGACTATCGGTCTCACCGGTGGCGATCTTGCGCAAGATACGGCGCATGATCTTGCCGGAGCGGGTCTTGGGCAGCCCCTCGGCCCAGTGGATCACGTCCGGCGTGGCGATGGCGCCAATCTCCTTGCGTACCCACTCCTTCACCTCTTTGTGCAGCTCGCGGCTCGGCTCTTCCCCGGCGATCAGGGTGACATAGGCGTAGATGCCCTGGCCCTTGATCTCGTGGGGCACCCCCACCACCGCCGCTTCGGCAATTTTCGGGTGGGCCACCAGGGCCGATTCAATCTCGGCGGTGCCCATGCGGTGGCCGGAGACGTTCAGTACATCATCGACCCGACCGGTGATCCAGTAGTAGCCATCCGCGTCGCGACGAGCACCGTCGCCGGTGAAGTAGCGACCGGGGAAGGTGGAGAAATAGGTCTGCTCGAAGCGCTCGTGATCGCCAAACACGGTGCGCATCTGGCCCGGCCAGGAGTCGGTGATCACCAGGTTGCCCTCGGTGGCGCCGTCCAGCGGCTCGCCCAGGTTATCGACCAGCGCCGGCTGTACCCCGAAGAAGGGGCGAGTGGCGGAGCCAGGTTTCAGTGAGGTGACGCCGGGCAGAGGGCTTATCAGGATGCCGCCGGTCTCGGTTTGCCACCAGGTGTCGACGATGGGGCAGCGTTCGTCGCCTATGGTGCGGTAGTACCACTCCCAGGCTTCCGGGTTGATGGGTTCGCCGACCGAGCCCATGATGCGCAGGCTCGAACGGGAAGTGCCTTCGATGGCCTCCTTGCCCTTGGCCATCAGGGCGCGGATCGCGGTCGGCGCCGTGTAGAGGATGCTGACCTGATGCTTGTCTACCACCTGGCTCATGCGGTTGGTGGCCGGGTAGTTCGGCACCCCTTCGAACATCAGGGTGGTGGCACCGTTGGCGAGCGGCCCGTAGACCAGATAGGAGTGACCGGTGACCCAGCCCACGTCGGCGGTACACCAGTAGATGTCCTCCTCGTGGTAGTCGAACACGTACTTGAAGGTGAGTGCGGCATAGACCAGATAACCGCCGGTGGTGTGCAGCACGCCCTTCGGCTTGCCGGTCGAGCCCGAGGTGTAGAGCACGAACAGCGGATCTTCGGCGTTCATCGCCTCGGGCGGGCAATCCGCGCTGACCGCGGCGATGGCGTCGTGCCACCAGATGTCTCTGTGACTATGCCAGGCGACGTTACCGCCGGTACGCTTGAGCACAATCACTTTGCTGATGCGAGTCTCCGGGTTGGTGAGCGCTTCATCCACATTCTTCTTGAGCGGGATGGGGCGGCCGCCACGCAGCCCTTCATCGGCGGTGATGACGACGGAAGAACCAGAATCGATGATGCGGCCGGCCAGGGCTTCTGGTGAGAAACCACCAAAGACGATGCTGTGGACGGCGCCGATACGGGTACAGGCCAGCATGGCCACGGCCGCCTCAGGCACCATGGGCATGTAGAGGCAGACAACGTCACCACGTTTGACCCCTTGCGCCTTGAGCACGTTGGCAAACTTGCATACCTCGCCATGGAGTTCGCGATAGGTGAGCTTGCGATCCTCGGCCGGGTTGTCCCCTTCCCAGATGATGGCGACCTTGTCGCCGCGCTCGTGCAGATGGCGATCCAGGCAGTTGGCCGAGACGTTGAGCAGGCCGTCTTCATACCACTTGATGGAGACGTGGCCCGGATCGTAGGAGGTGTTCTTGACCTTGGTATAGGGCTTCATCCAGTCGAGGATCTTGCCTTGCTCCCCCCAGAAGGCGTCCGGATCCTGTACCGATGCCTGGTACATGGCCTCATAGCCTTCCTTGTCCAGCAGGGCGCCGTTGCTGATGTGGGCCTTGACCGGGTAGACCTTGCTCTCGCTCATCTGTCACTCCTTTGAATACATTTTTGTAATGATTAGCTAACAACTTATACCTTTGGCCAGGGAGGGCAATTAGACTTTTGGATAGCGACGCACAAGTGGAAAGCAGCTGACCAGGATCGGCGCCGCTGGATAAGAAAAGGGAGCCTGATGCTCCCTTTCTCATGAGGTCTGTTGGGGTGAGTGAGCAGGTGTTAACAGCAGACGCCGCGCCGGGGAACGAGCAGGGAGGGCAGATGGGGTTCTGACAGCGGGTGGCTGAACAGATAGCCCTGGCCCTCCTCGCAGTGCAGTGACTGCAAGAACTGGCGCTGGGACTGGGTTTCTATGCCCTCGGCGGTGACCGCCATGCCGAGGCTGCCCGCCAGGTTGACGATGGTGCGGCACAGCTCACGGCTGTGTTTGTCATCGGGCAGGGCCTGCACGAAGCTCCTGTCTATCTTGATACGATCGATGGGCAGGCTTTTGAGCAAGCTCAGGGAGGAGAAGCCGGTGCCAAAATCGTCGATGGCGATCTGTACCCCGAGCGCCTTGAGGCGGGTAAACAGGCGCAGACTCTGATCCACGCTCTGGATGATGCTCTCGGTCACCTCGATCTCCAGTCGCTCCGCCGGGAAGCCGGTTTCCGCCAGGATGGCGGTCACCCTCTCCACATAGTCGAGGGCGCGCATCTCCCTGACCGACACATTGACCGACAGCCTGGGCACAGAGAATCCTGCCGCCAGCCATTGCTGGCACTGTTGGCAGGCGGTGCGCATCACCCACTCGCCAAGCTGTTCTATCAGGCCGCACTGCTCGGCCACCGGAATGAAGCGGGCGGGGGAGATCATGCCCTCACTCGGGTGTTGCCAGCGCACCAGGGCTTCCAGCCCGCTCAGCCGATCGTTGGCCAGATCCGTCATGGGTTGATAGAGCAGGCGAAACTGCTGCTGCGCCATCGCCTTGATCAGCCCCTGTTCCAGCGTCATGCGCTCTCTTATCTGCTCGGCCATGTCGGAGGTGTAGAACAGGTAGCCGTTGCGGCCCTGGTTTTTCGCCTCGTGCATGGCATTGTCGGCCGCACTGATGAGGGTATCTGCCGTCTGGCCATGCTCCGGGTAGAGGGCGATACCGATGCTGGCCGAGATGATGACCTGATCGCTTCCGAGCTCGACCGGCTGGTGCAGGCTGAGCAGCAGCTGTTCGATCAGCGCCACCAAGGTCTGTGGCTGATCCAGGGCACTGATCAGTACCAGAAACTCGTCGCTGCCGAGCCGGGTGGCCAGATCCCCCGGACGCAGGCCGCGCCGGATGCGCTCGGCCAGCAGGGTGAGCAGTTGATCCCCGGCGCTGTGCCCCAGGTTGTCGTTGATCAGCTTGAAACCGTCGAGATCGATGTATAGCAGGGCGAACCCCTGCTGATTGAGGTGGGCCGCCTTGAGCTCCAGCTCCAGCCGCTCCTGCAGCAGGCTGCGATTGCCGAGATCGGTGAGAGGATCATGGTAGGCGAGATGCTGGAGCCGGGCCTCGGCCTGGCGCAGCTGATCTGCCCGGCTGTGGGGGATGGGCTCTTGGTCGATGTTGCGCATGATGACGAGGATGCCCTCGGGGCTGCCCCGATCATCCAGCATGGGGCTGCAACTGGCCTGCCAGTATCGCGAGTGCAGTGGATGGAGGGGGTTGATCCCCCTCAGGATCAGTGAGGCGTACGGCGCAGCCTGAGTCACCGGAGATGCCTGCAGGGGTGCGAGGCCGGGGTTTATCTCGAGCAGGCTCTTGCCGAGCAGGTCCGCCTGGGGAAGGCCATTGAGCTCGGCGAAGGTGGCATTGACGCCGCGGCATCGGAACTCGCTGTCGAACACCCCTATCCCAAACGGGGCCAGTTCGAACAGTTGCTGCAGTGCATTACTGGACAACTGGCCTGACAGAAGAGGGGCCTGAACCGATCCGGGCTGCGCTTTTTCCATGAAGGCTCCTGAACTGATGTAATTGTCATTTACACGTGAGAGTCAGTATGGCAGGAAGTCATCAGAGGGAAAGCGAGCCAGAGAAATGTGTCAAATCAAGTGGATGTCAGCCTTTCTGGCGACCGAAGGCTTGTATGCCGCGTACCAGCACCAGCAGGCCAAGGACGTGAAAAGGCAGGGCGAGGGCCAATAACAGCAACCAGTGCGCGGCACTGCCGCTGCAGTTGATGAAATCGATCCAGGCCACTAGCAGGGTGAGCATGCCGGCTATCTGGAAGCGACGGCGCAGCACCACCTCCACCCCGAGATTGGCGAGGTAGAGGGTGAGCAGTATGCCGGCGAAACCGGTGAGCTGAGCGGCGCCGTACAGTTCCCGGTCCGGGTTGAACAACAGGGCAACCAGCGGGATGAAGCCCTGCTCCATTGGAATAAAGGTGAGCAGCCAGCAGGCGATCAACAGCAGGGCCGTCTTCATCCCATCAACTGCCGGCAGATAATAAACAGCAGAGCCGTTTTCATCGGATCAATCGCTGGCTTGCGCCGGTTTGACCAGGCTGAGGTAGTTCGCATCCATGTGGAGGAAGACCCCCAGCAGACGAGCGCTGGCGCCGTAGAAACCGAACTTGTCGGCCTTGCGGCAAGCCTGTTCGAAACGCTCGAACCAGCCAAGCAGGTGGTGATGCAGCAACTCCTCCTGCTCCTGCAGCCACTGCTCCCGCTCATCGGCGGTGCCGGCTTCGGCGGCGCGAATGATGAGATTGCCCATCAGATCCAGCTCGATGGCCAGGTGATCGGCGGGCTCTTTGTACTTGTCGCTCACATCGATGCCAAGGCGCGCGAGGCGCGCCTGCATCTCGGCCATGGGGGCCTGCATCAGCAGCTTGGCCTCGCCCCGATAGAGGGATTCGTAGGGCAGTGCCCCCTGCTTGGGATCGACCAGGAACAGACCGGCGAAATCGGCGGCCAGCTCCAGTTGGCGATCGGGCCGCACCAGCAGACGGGCGATGGCATCGTTGAGCTCGGCCACGGCGTCGCGCATGGGATCCAGCGTGGAGAGGCTTTTGAGGAAGCTGCGCACATCGTAGCTGTCATACTCGGCGATCTGGTCGTCGCTGAGCTCGGCGGCAAACAGGGTGGAAAACCACCAGTAAAGTTCGGCCCGGCGTTCGCTGGTAGCCATAAATTCCTGCATTTTTCCTCCGTGGATGACAATCGGGAGCCTTGATGGCCCCCGATTCTAACGACTTTAAAAATAAAGGAAACTCAAGGGACGGTTTTGACCGACCCCGCTCACAGTGCCGGGAACATGGGGTCGATGCCGGCCGCCGACTCCGGCGCACCAAAGGCGGTGACCGCAGGCGGCGTGCCCTGGAATTTCTCGATCTCCACCAGCGTGGTATGGGCCGTGGTAGCCTGCGCCAGGCTGGAGGAGCCGATGTCGGCGGTCAGCACGTTGGGATCGCCATAGGTGCAGAGCGTGCCGACCTTGCCCCCTTCCAGCGGACCATACCAGGCCCCTTCCTGAATGCGCACCACGCCGGGGGCATAATCATCGGAGACCACCAGCCCCGCCAGCACCTGACCGCGACCATTGAACACCCGCACCAGATCGCCGTCCTTGAGGCCCCGCGCCTTGGCATCTTGCGGGCTCATGTAGACCGGCTCCCGGCCCTGCACCGTATAAGTGGCGCGATAGGCATCGGAGGAGCAGAGCTGGCTGTGCAGCCGCTTGTCCGGGTGACAGGATTGCAGGTGTAGCGGGTATTGTTTGCTGCCAGGGCCGCCGTGGGAGCGCTCGAACGGCTCAATCCAGACCGGGTGGCCGGGGCAGTCCGCATAGCCGTAGTTGGCGATGGTCTGGGAGAAGATCTCGATGAGGCCGGACGGGGTGCCCAACGGCTCCAGATCCGGCTCCTGGCGGAACGACTCGTGGCGCACCCAGGGCTGACCGGCCGGGAAGGTGACGAAGCCTTCACCCTGCCAGAACTGGCTGAAGCGGGGCAGGCGGATGCCGATGCCACGGCCCTGCAGGCGGGCGTCGTCATAGATGCTCTGGATCCATTCCAGCTTGGTCTTGCCGCCGGTGAACTCGGCCTCGCGACCGAAGCGGCGGCAGAGATCGGCGAAGATGTCGTAGTCGTCGCGCGCCTCGAACAGCGGCTCTACCACCTTGCGCATGGCCAGGATGCCGGCGTTGGAGTGAGAGCCCCATTGCTCGATGTCGTCCCGCTCGTAGGTCGTCGTTGCTGGCAGTACGATGTCGGCGAAGCGGCAGCTCGCGGTCCACTGATGATCCACGCTCACCACGGTCTCCAGCTTGCGCCAGGCCGCCACCATCTTGTTGCGATCCTGCTGGTGGTGGAAGGGGTTGTTGCCGCAGAACACCGCCATCTTCATCTCTGGATAGATGATGGTCTGGCCGTTGAAGGCGATGGTCTTGCCTGGATTGAGGATGCAGTCGACGAAGCGGGCCACCGGGATGAACTTGGAGTAGCCCTTCCAGTCGCCGTCGTGAATGGGTTTGACGCCGGGGATGACGGAGCTGAAGCCGGACATTATGGGGCCAGTGCTGGTGATGGTGCCGGCGCCATTGTAGTGCCAGCCAAAACCATAGCCGCCGCCGGGCAGGCCGATCTGGCCCAGCATGGAGGCCAACACCACCAGCATCCAGGCGTATTGCTCGCCGTGGTGCATGCGCTGCACGCACCAGCCGCCGATGAGCTGGGTGCGGCCACTGGCCATGGTGCGGGCTAGCTCGCGAATGGTGTCGGCGGGCACGCCACATAGCTTGGCCGCCCACTCTGCATCTTTCACCTGACCGTCGCTCTCACCCAGCAGGTAGGGCAGGAATTTGTCAAAGCCGGTGGTGTAGTTCTTCAGGAACTTCTCGTCGTGCAGCTTCTCGCTGTAGAGCGTATGGGCGATCCCCAGCATCAGGGGCAGATCGGTCTGGGGATTGAGGGCAACCTGCTCGCAGCCCAGGTATTTCTGGGTCTTGGACTTGACCGGATCGACGCTGATGACCCGGATCTCGCCCTTGGCCACCTTCTCTTTGAGCTGCGCCCAATGGTCGTAGACGCTGTGATCCGGCACCAGCCAGCCCACCTGCAGGTTCTTGATGGGATCCGAGCCCCATATGACAATGGTCTTGCTGTGTTCCAGCACCAGCGGCCAGGAGGTCTGCTGTTCATACACCTCCATGGCGCCCGCCACGTGGGGCAGGATCACCTGGGCGGCGCCGGTGGAGTAGTCACCGGCCTTGGCGAGATAGGTGCCGTGCAGGTTCATGGCACGGCCCAGCATGGCGCCAGCGGAGTGCAGCTTGCCCACCGACTGCCAGCCAGAGTGGCCCGCATAGAGCGCGCTCGGGCCGTGGGTTTTCTGCACCCGCTCCAGCTCGTGGTAGAAGAAGTCCAGCGCCTGGGACCAGCTGACCCGCACGAAGCGGTTCTGGCCACGCTCACTGGTGTCGGACTGGTGACCCTTGCGCAGCCAGTCGAGACGCACCATGGGGTAGCGGATGCGGGAGGGGTTGTAGACCACCTCACTCAGTCCCTTGAGCATCTCGGTCGGGTGCTTGTCGTGTTCGAATGGCAGGGTCTCGACCCAGCGGCCGTCCACCACCCGGGCGCGGAAGGCGCCCCAGTGGGAGCCCGATTGCACCAGCTTGTCACCAGATTCGGCGGCCATGACGGCGCGGCCGAGCAGGGAGGGGCCGATCAGGGCGCTGGCACCGCTGGCCAGCAGGCCACCCAGGAAACCACGGCGGGAAATATTGATCATGATGTTATTCCTCTTTCGAATCCTTAGTGGCTACCCTGACCGCCGGTGTCGGCGGCGTGGTTCTGCAGGTATTTGAGCAGGGTGCGCTCCTCTTCCTTGCTCAGGCGGTAATAGGCAGACATGGCCTTGAGTCCGGAGATCCAGCCGTTGGCGGTGAAGTGAGCGGGATCCGGCGCCGCGTGGCAGGAGTTGCAGGTGGACTTGTACATCTCGCCGGCATAGTCCCAGATGGGCTGCAGGGAAGGCTCAAGCCCCTTGCCATCGACCCAGGCCTGAACGCGCACCTGCTCCCAGGGGATCTGGGTGGCTTCATCCATCTGTTGCTTGAGCACCTGTTCGCCCGCCTTGAGCTCATCGCGCAGGGTGGCCACGAAGACCCGCTTGCCCATGTATTCACTCAGCACCCGGCCCTTGCCGTCCCGCTCTCGCCAGCCTTCGACCGACACCTGGAGACGATCGCCATTGCGGGCCAGCACCTCGATACGGGACGCTGGCAGCAGCTTGCCGACGGCTTCTGTGCTCTGCTCGCTGGCATAGAGATCCTTCTCGGCCAGGCTGTAGAGCACCTCGGCGGCGGGCGCCTCCTGAGCTGCATCCTTGAGGCTGGCGAAGGTGGCGCGGAAGCCCCCAGCCATGTTCGGCAGCTCGTGGGCGATGCCCTTGTGGCACTCGATGCAGTTCATGTTCTTGGCGGCGGCGTCCTTCATGGCCAGGGCGGCGGCAGGAGATTGCTTGGCGTGATCCATGTTGTCGTAGCTGTGACAGGACTTGCAGGTCTTGGAGTTATTGCTGCTCATGCGAGCCCATACCTTCTCGGCCAGGTGCAGGCGCCTGTCCTCGAACTTCTCCTGGGTATCGATGCTGTGGCCGATGAACTCCTGATAGAGGTCGTTGGCGGCCTCCATCTTGCGGGCCACCTTGCCGACGAAGTCCTTGGGCTGATGGCAGTCGGTACAGACCGCCTGTACCCCGGAGGCGTTTTTGAAGTGGATGGACTCCTTGTACTCCGGATAGACGGTGCTCTCCATGGAGTGGCAGGAGACGCAGAATTCCAGCGAGCTGGTCTTCTCGAAGCCGTAGTGCAGGCCGACGGTGCCGGCCAGGGTCACACCGACCCCGACCAGGATCAGTGCCAGCACCGACCAGCGGCGGCTGGGGGTACGTAGGAAGTGCCAGAGTTTCTTCATGGGGGTCTCTCACATCGCTTTTTTGATGCGAGCCATGATAGGGAGATGCTGTGAACAGGGTTGCCGGTAAAAATTAATGAATTAGGGGTATTTATGACAAAATATGAATAGAATAATCCCCCCTGTTCCTGCTGCGAGCCCTGCCATGCGCCACCACATACTGGTCGTCGAAGATGACGTCGTGACCCGCGAGAAGCTGACCGGCTATTTCGAGCGGGAGGGGTATGCCGTGACCGCGGTGGAGGACGGGCAGGGGATGCGAGCCGCACTGGCGGAGCAGGAGATAGCCCTGGTGATGCTGGACATCAACCTGCCGGGGGAGGATGGCCTGCTGCTGACCCGCGAACTGCGTGCCCGCAGCACGGTGGGTATCATCTTGGTGACCGGCCGCAGCGATGCGGTGGACCGGATAGTGGGGCTCGAGATGGGGGCCGATGACTATGTCACCAAGCCGTTTGAGCTGAGGGAGTTGCTGGTGCGGGTCAAGAACCTGCTGTGGCGCATCTCGCTGGCGGCGCCCGCTCAGGGGGCGAGCGAGCCAGTGGACGATGCGGTGCGCTTTGGCCCCTGGCGCTTCGATATTCCCCGTCGTCAGCTCAGCAAGGACGGGGTGCCGGTGCGCCTCACCAAGGCGGAATACGAGGTGCTGGTGGTGTTCGTCGCCCATGCGGGCCGGGTGCTCAGCCGGGAGCGGATCCTCTCGCTGGTGACGCATCGTGGCGATGGCCCGAGCGATCGCACCATAGACGTGCTGATCCGCCGGCTGCGGGGCAAGCTGGAAGAGGATCCGCGGGATCCCCAGCTGTTTGTCACCGTCCATGGCGAGGGGTATCTGTTTGCTGGTCAGATAGCGCCATAAGCAGTGAATTAGGCTGTTTTTATTGTCTTTTGTGAACTATTTAATAAGTTTTCTTGTAGTAGGTGGTGGTTTATTTTGCCTTCAGGCCGGTGGTCGGGTCTCAAACTGCGGGCAGTCGTCCCCTATCCGGTGCCAGGGCGCCTTGGAGCCGATGAAGATGTGGAAAGCCGGTTGCTGGCTTGGCACATCATCGAGTACCCCCAGTCGCAGATTGATCTTGCCGCTGCTGCGTTTCTGACTGAACAGGCTGGAGCCGCAATGGCGGCAGAAGGCGAGGGAGGTCTCCGCCGACTTCTGGAAGCGGGCGATGGCGTCGCCTCCCTTCACTATTTCCACCTTGTCCCCATCCAGCCCGCCCACCGAGGCGTAATCCGCCCCTGAAAACTTGCGGCATTCGCTGCAATGGCAGTTGCCCATGTAGTCAAATTGATCCGGCAACTGCAGGCCGACGGCCCCGCACAGGCAACTGGCGTGTAGCATTCTCATCTCTCTTTCCCCGTCTCGTTGGCGGCTCAGGCCTGCTGATCGTCGGCGGCCCGAAACAGCACCCGCTTGCACTTGGCGCAGGCCCATTCACGTCGAAAGTCTGCCAGATGCACCAGACCCACCTCCAGCAGTTTGTGGTGGCCGCAGTGGCAGCAGAACACTATCTTGCCGTCGACCGCCTCCGGATGGGCCGCCAGGTACTGGGCCTTGGTGGGCAGTTCTTCCCAATGGATGGCGGGGACGCGCTTGCGCTGATGGGTGTAGTAGACCCAGTAGAACAGAAAGAAAACAACCAGGATGATAAAGGTCAGCAGATGTTCCATCGCGATGTCCCCCATGTTGGCTCGTGCGGTTCCCAGCTAAAATTCGATTCGAATGAATATGTTACAAGATGGGAACTGGCCTGGTTGTGATCCGCTTCGGATTTTGGCTCACGGGGTACCCGGGTCGGTGCCGACCCGGTAGATGGGGCGAAAACTGCCCTCTGACAACGAATTTGTAGGGTCGCTCAGGGGGGCGGTCAGGGTCAGGATAGGAGGGCCCATGACGCGAGGACATTGCTGCTCAGTGGCGGCCGGTTGTTGCAGCAGGCAGACCGCCTGAGCCACCGCGAGGCGCCCCTGCTCACGCATCTGATCGCTGTTGGCGGCGAGGATCTTGCCGCGCAGCAGGCCCCGTTGCACGCCGTGGCTGAAGTAGGTGGAGAGCACCTGGGGGTGGCTGGCATTGTGCTGGGCCAGTTCGTTGACCGCCACCTCGGCGGCGATGGCCCCTCCCACCAGGTAGTCCAGATCGGGATGGCGGGCCAGGCTCTGCTGCACCAGGGTACGCTGGATCTCGCGGCTGTTGTCACCGCGCATCGTGATGACGAGCTTGATGGCGCTGCCGCGAATGGCGTCCTTGAAGCCGGATTCAACCAAGGCGGTGCCGCTACCCGAGTCGGGGCCCGGGAAGAGGGCGACCGAGACCGGTGGGCTGCCCGCCGGGTGGCGCTCTGCCAGCCAGTGGCCGATGCGCCAGCCCATCTGCTGCCAGGGCACGCCGACCTGGGCGATGGCGAGGCCGGGGGCGAGATCGTTGACCAGCCCGAATACCGGCAGGGGCACTTGCTTGATAGCCTTTGCCAGGCCGTCATAGCTCACCGCGCCGAGCAGGATGGCGTCACTGCCCTCGCTGACGCATTGGCGCAGCTGCTGGCGCTGCTCGGTCAGCGCCCCGTAGCCGCCCGCCTCATGGATCCGCAGGGTGGCCCCGAGCCGCTTGGCCTCCTCCACCATGCCCTGATTGACCGACAGCCAGTAGGCATCGCGCAGATGAGGGTAGAGGACGCACAGGGTCAGCGGCCTGGGAAGGGGAGTGGGCCCCGCCCATTGCAGTCGGCTTGGCTCGCCGGTGAAGGTACCGGCAGGCCAGTGTTCCACCTCGAAGGCGACGGCGGGACGGACGAGCAGCGCGAGCAGAATGCACAGAGAGAGGCTTCGCATGGCAGAGGGTTTTGTTAAAGTGTGAGGCCGTATTATCCGGACAAAACCGATCACAACCAAGGATCCCGCGTGAGAATCTTTTCCGGCCTGGGCGGCAAGTTACTGCTGGCCTTCTCCCTGATGGCATTGCTGACCCTGAGCGCCTCCCTGCTGGGTTGGGTCGGGCTCAATCGCCTGCGCCAATTGGAGCAGGGGGTGCAGCAGACCCTGGCGAGCCAGGAGAGTGCCCGCACCCTGTCCCGCCTGAGCGGCGAGATCCAGAACTCGTCTCACCTGCTGGCCATGGCGAGCAGCGAGGCGGAGCGCGAACATCAGGGACGCCTGCTGACCCTGCAGGGGCAGCAGATGCAGCGGGTGCTGGAGCAACTCGGCACCGAGGGCGATCTGGCGCAACTGCACCGGCTCAGCCAGACCATCATCGGCAACCTCGGACAACAGGGTTGGCTGGTGGGGGAGCGGTTGACCCTGATGACGCAAGGGGGGGAGCTGCGTACCCGTCTGGTGAGGGCCGCGGGCCAGGTGGCCGAGCTCGCGCGCAGCCAGATGGAGAATGCCGAGACGGTGATGGTGGCGGGCATTGGAGATCTCTATCGGCTGCAGGGCAAGCAGGCTGACGCGGCGCTGGATCGACTGTTGGAGCAGGATCTCGACTGGCTGGAGCAGATGACCGAACTGCGTCATCGCACCCTGATGCAGCAACAGCGCATCGAAGAAGTCTGGCGAAGCGATCAGCCCTCGGCCCTGCAACAGTTGCAACAGGATGTGCGCAGGGAGTTGGCCATCTTGCGGCTGCGGGCGGGGGCGGTGACGGATCCCGGCCGCCGGGCGTCGGTGGATCAGGCGCTCAGCGTGCTTGAGCAGAGCGATCGACTGGTGCAACTGCGCAGTGACTGGCTCGGCAAGGGAGAGGCGCTGCGGGTGCTGGCCTCGGCCAATGACGCCATGATGAGCAGCCTCAACCAGCAGGTCGGGGCCCTGGTCAGCGGCGCGCGCGACGCCCTGGGTCAGAGTCAGCAGGCGCTGCGTGAGCGGCTGCAACTGGTGGAGCGAGCCCTGGTGCTGATCGGCCTGCTCACCCTTGGCCTGTTGATCCTGCTGATGTGGCGCATGGTCTATGGCCGCATCGTCTGGCCGCTGCAACATGCGGTGGAGGGGATGAGCCGGCTGGCCCGGGGGGATCTGGCGCCGCTGCGCCCCATCGCCGCCGAGGGGCGGGACGAGCTGGCCGAGCTGGGTCAGGCCTTACAGGTGTTTCGTGACAACGCCATCGAGCTTGGCCGCTATCAGCGCGAGCTGGAGTCGCGGGTGGAGGAGCGCACCTTGCAGCTCAGCCATGCCAACGATCGCCTCAACGAAGAGGTGGAGAAACAGCGGCTGGCCCGCGCCGAGGCCGAGCAGGCCAACCGTGCCAAGTCGGTCTTCCTGGCCACCATGAGCCACGAGATCCGCACCCCCATGAACGGCATTCTGGGGGGGCTCACCCTGCTGGAAGACACTAGCCTCAATGTGATGCAGCA
The DNA here is from genome assembly GCF_000820185.1 of Aeromonas tecta. Classification (GTDB taxonomy): domain Bacteria; phylum Pseudomonadota; class Gammaproteobacteria; order Enterobacterales; family Aeromonadaceae; genus Aeromonas; species Aeromonas tecta. Next base: position 321,834 of record NZ_CDCA01000036.1, on the reverse strand, counting down.
GCGCTACCTTGCCGCCATCGAGCACAGCGGGGAATCCCTGCTCGAGATCCTCAACGACATTCTCGACTACTCCAAGATTGAGGCGGGCCACGTGGAGGCACGCCGCGAGCCCTTCCCGCTGCCACAGCTGGCCGAGGAGCTGACGGCGCTGTTCAGACCCAAAGCCGAGGCCAAGGGGTTGCGGCTCGAACTGAGCTGCGCGCCCACCTTGCCGCCGGTGGTGGAAGGGGACATGGGCAAGTTGCGCCAGGTGCTGGCCAACCTGCTGGGCAACGCGGTCAAGTTCACCAGCAAGGGCTGGATAAGGCTCGACGTGGCAGCGCTGAACTGCGGTGGCCCCTGTGCCGAGCCCTGCATCGAATTCGTGGTCAGCGATACCGGCCCCGGCATCGCCGCAGATGAGCAACAGGCGGTGTTCGAGGCGTTTCGCCAGCGCAAGCGGGACATGGGCCATCAGGGCGGCACCGGGCTTGGGCTCGCCATCAGCCAGAAGCTGGTGAGCGCCATGGGCGGTGAATTGTTGCTGTCCAGCCAAGCGGGGGCCGGTTGTCGTTTCAGCTTCAGTCTGCCGCTGCAACGCTCGGCCGCGCTCTTGCCCGCCGAATCGCAGCCCTTCCTGCAGTGCCAGCCGCGCGAGATCTTGTTGGTGGAAGACAACGAGATCAACCGGCTGGTGGCGCAAGGCATGCTGGATCGGCTCGGCCACAGCGTCACCCTGGCGGAGGATGGTCGCAGCGCGCTGAGCCTGGTGACCGAGCGGGCGTTCGATCTGGCGCTGCTCGACATCAATCTGCCGGACATGGATGGCCTCAGCCTGCGCGAAGATCTGGCCGCCATCAGCGAGGAGGTGCACGAGCGTGCACTGCCCGCCATCGCCATCTCGGCCCAGATGTACCCCGAGGATATCCGCCATTGTCTGGCGGCGGGCTTTGCCGATTTTGTCGGCAAGCCGGTGCGACTGACTGCGCTGGCCAGCGCCATCAGCCATCTGTTCAAGGACGAAGAGCAGGCAGTTGTCTCGACCCAGAGGGGGCCAGCGACGCCTCAGACCCGGACGCCGGTCAATGAGGTGTTGGATGCCGATCTGGCGCTGCTCGGCCAGGAGCGTATCCGGCAGCTGATCGCGTTGTTTGAGTCACAGGGCAAGACGCTGGTCGCCGAGTTGGCACAGAGCGAGCCGGGGGAGGCGCGCCGTCAACTGGCCCACAAACTCAAGGGCAGCGCGCTGGCACTGGGCTTGGCCGAGTTCGCCGAGCGCTGCGCCGAACTGGAGGCGGGCGGTGATGACACGCAGGTGCTGACAGGGCAATTTGCGGCGGCGCTGAAGGGGTTGCATGACTGGCTGGCGGCGAAAACGGCGGCCTCCGGCTAAATAACTTTGCATTTTACAACATATATTCAACATTTTTTTGGGTGGTTGGACTGTCTCTTTGAACCCGCTCCGGTTACAATGCGCGAGCCTATTTCACCTAACGCGCAAACGATTTTCAGGAGATAAACGGATGTTGAAACGTGACATGACCATCGCAGGCTATGATCCTGAGCTGTGGCAGGCCATCACAGACGAAACCCGTCGTCAGGAAGAGCATATTGAGCTTATCGCGTCTGAGAACTACACCAGCCCCCGCGTCATGGAAGCCCAGGGCTCCCAGCTGACCAACAAGTACGCAGAAGGCTATCCGGCCAAGCGTTACTACGGTGGTTGCGAGTACGTGGACGTGGTCGAGACCCTGGCCATCGAGCGCGCCAAGGAACTGTTTGGTGCCACTTACGCAAACGTGCAGCCGCACTCCGGCTCCCAGGCCAACAGCGCCGTCTACATGGCTCTGCTGCAGCCGGGCGACACCGTGCTGGGCATGAACCTGGCCCACGGCGGTCACCTGACCCACGGCTCCCCGGTCAACTTCTCCGGCAAGCTGTACAACATCATTCCCTACGGCATCGATGAGTCCGGCAAGATTGACTACGACGAGATGGAACGTCTGGCCATCGAGCACAAGCCGAAGATGATGATCGGTGGCTTCTCCGCCTATTCCGGTATCGTTGATTGGGCCCGCATGCGCGAGATCGCCGACAAGATCGGTGCCTGGCTGTTCGTCGACATGGCCCACGTGGCCGGTCTGATTGCCGCAGGCGTCTACCCGAACCCGGTGCCCCACGCCCACGTGGTCACCTCCACCACCCACAAGACCCTGGCCGGTCCGCGCGGTGGTCTGATCCTCTCCGCTGCCGATGACGAAGATCTGTACAAGAAGCTGAACTCCGCCGTCTTCCCAGGTGGCCAGGGCGGCCCGCTGATGCATGTCATCGCCGGTAAGGCAGTGGCCTTCAAGGAAGCGCTTGAGCCCGAGTTCAAGACCTACCAAGCTCAGGTCGTCAAGAACGCCAAGGCCATGGTCGAGGTGTTCCTGGCCCGCGGTTACAAGATTGTCTCCGGCGGCACCGACAACCACCTCATGCTGGTTGACCTGATTGGTCGCGAGCTGACCGGTAAAGAAGCCGATGCTGCCCTCGGCAAGGCCAACATCACCGTCAACAAGAACTCGGTGCCGAACGATCCGCGTTCCCCCTTCGTCACCTCCGGTGTGCGTCTGGGTACCCCGGCCATCACTCGCCGCGGCTTCAAGGAAGCCGAGAGCAAGCAGCTGGCTGGCTGGATCTGCGACGTGCTGGATAACCACGACAACGACGAAGTGCTGGCCACCGTGCGTGAGAAAGTGCTGGATATCTGCCGTCGTCTGCCGGTTTATGCCTGATACGCCAAAAATTTTGGTATAAAAACAATGCCACCCTCGGGTGGCATTGTTGTTTATAGCGTGGCGCCATTTGGGGGCCGCGCTCAGTCCGCCAAGCGAGGAGTCCCCATGCCACATCAGACAATGCCCAGCGATGATGACCTTATCTCGTCCATCCGCGCCCAGTACCACTTTCGCCCAAGCGCAGAAGGCCTGCTGGCCTGGGATGTGCGCCGGCTGATAAGGCTCGGCCGTGTGCTGCCGGTGCGCGCCGTACCGCTTGGCCAGATAGCGGAGCTGGACAAGGATCACTGGTACGGTCATGGCAGCGTGACACCCACGGTGCGCAGCATCGTCGAGCACTGCCAGCTGATGCTGGCGGCCGATCTCGCCCATCTCATCATCCTCGATAGCGAGGGTAGGGTCATGGATGGCATGCACCGGGTGAGCAAGGCGCTGATGCAGGGGGCGACCCACATCAATGCGGTGCAGTTCGAGCAGGATCCGGTGCCCGATTATGTGGATTGCGATCCCGACACCTTGCCCTATGACGACTGAATAGCTGCGCTCATTCTCGTTGCAGCCTCAATGCCACCCACGGGTGGCATTGTTTTTTCTGCGCTTTTACCGGTTTTGGGTGGCCGTGTTACACTGGCTGACCAAGATCCTGACCCAAGTGGCAGGTGACCCTTTACTCGTCATGAGTTTGCGCCGGAGGTCCGATGCATTGCCCGTTCTGTAGCGCCGTTGATACCAAGGTGATCGATTCCCGTCTGGTGGCAGAAGGCCATCAGGTGCGCCGCCGCCGTGAATGTCTGCTCTGCCACGAGCGCTTCACTACCTTCGAGATGGCCGAGCTGGTGATGCCGCGCATCATCAAATCCAATGGCTCTCGCGAGCCCTTCAACGAAGACAAGCTGCGCGGTGGCATCTTGCGGGCACTGGAGAAACGGCCGGTGAGCATGGAAGCCATCGAGAAGGGGGTCAATCACATCAAGTCCCGCCTGCGCGCCACCGGTGAGCGCGAGGTTGCCTCCCAGCTGGTGGGTAATCTGGTGATGGATGAGCTCAAGATCCTCGACAAGGTGGCCTATATCCGCTTTGCCTCCGTTTATCGCAGCTTTGAAGACATCCGCGAGTTCGGCGAAGAAATCGCCAAGCTGGAGAAATAACGAGGATGAGCAAGGCAATATCCGCTTCGCCCCTCTCTACCTCAGGACTCGAAGACATTCGTGAGTTTGGCGAAGAGATCGCCAAGCTGGAGAAGTAACGAGGGTGAGCAAGGCAATATCCGCTTCGCCCCTCTCTACCTCAGGACTCGAAGACATTCGTGAGTTCGGTGAAGAGCTTGCCAAGCTGGAGAAATAAGCCAGCAACCCAAGAATTGCGTTAGAACCCCTATTTCCTCGCGTTGAACGGGAGCCCAGATGTTTAGTCAAGACGATTACCAATGGATGAACCGGGCCCTCGAGCTGGCCCGCCGCGGGCGCTATACCACGGCCCCGAACCCCTGTGTCGGCGCCGTGCTGGTCAAGGCCGGTGTGGTGGTCGGGGAGGGCTGGCACCAGCGTGCCGGTGAACCCCACGCCGAGGTCTATGCCCTGCATGCCGCCGGTGAAGAGGCCCGTGGCGCCACCGCCTACGTGACCCTGGAGCCTTGCTCTCATCACGGTCGTACCCCCCCTTGCGCCGAGGCGCTGATCAAGGCCGGGGTGACCCGGGTGGTCGCCGCCATGGTGGATCCCAATCCCCAGGTGGGCGGGCGCGGCCTGCGCATGCTCTCCGAGGCGGGCATCAAGGCCGACTTCGGCCTGCTCAGCGCCGAGGCCGAGGCGCTCAATCCCGGCTTCTTCAAGCGGATGCGCACCGCTTTCCCCCAGGTGACGGTGAAACTCGGCGCGAGCCTGGATGGTCGCACCGCCATGGCGAGTGGCGAGAGCCAGTGGATCACCGGCCCCCTTGCCCGTGCCGACGTACAGCGGCTGCGTGCCCGTCACGACGCCGTGCTCTCCAGCGCCGAGACGGTGCTGGCCGATGGTGCCTCGCTGAACGTGCGTTGGGACGAGCTGCCTCCCTCGGTCAAGGCGGTCTATCCCAAGGAAGCCCTGCGCCAGCCGCTGCGGGTAGTCATCGATTCGCAAAACCGGCTGACCCCGGACCTGCCCCTGTTCAAGACCACTGGGCCCGTGCTGCTGGCGCGCCACAAGGTGGCTGGTGACTGGCCCGAGTGGGTGCAGCAGCTGGAGCTGCCGCTGCTGGATGGCAAGCTGGATCTGGTCAGCCTGTTTATGCTGCTGGCCAAGCGAAACATTAACTCTGTGCTGGTGGAGGCGGGGCCGCGGCTGTGCGGCGCCTTGCTAAACAAGGGCTTGGTGGATGAGCTGGTGCTCTATCAGGCACCGAAGCTCTTGGGGGACGAGGGCCGCGGTCTGTTCCACCTGCCCGAGTTGACCCGGCTGTTCCAGGCGCCCAAGCTCAACCTCAAGGATGTGCGGCTGGTGGGGCAGGATATTCGCATCACGGCCAAGATCGTTTAAGGCGCTTCCAGGCTCCTTTGAGGGATGTGCGGCTGGTGGTCGATTGAAAACAGCATCTGCATCACGGCCGGGATAGCCTGATCTTTCCATTTTATTGTCGGGGCGGCATGGCCCCGTCAGCAGCAAGGTGATCTGCATGTTTACCGGAATTATCGAAGCCATGGGTACCCTGGCCGCTCTGCGTCGCCAGGGGGAGGACATGGCCCTCACAGTGCACGCGCCGACCCTGGATTTCAGTGACGTCAAACTCGGCGACTCCATCGCCACCAACGGCGTCTGCCTGACCGTGGTGGCCCTCGGTGACAAGAGCTACACCGCCGACGTGTCGCTCGAAACCCTGTCGCGTACCGGTTTTGCCACGGCCAAGGTGGGCGATCCCGTCAATTTGGAAAAAGCCTTGATGCCGACCTCCCGCCTCGGTGGCCACCTGGTCTCCGGCCACGTGGATGGCATCGGCGAGGTGAAGAACAAGTCCAGCAGCGGCCGCGCCATCGAGTACTGGATTGAAGCGCCTGGCGATCTCGCCCGTTACATCGCCGAGAAGGGCTCCATTGCGGTGGATGGCATCAGCCTCACGGTCAACGCCGTAGAGGGCACCCTGTTTCGCCTCACCATAGTGCCGCACACTGCCCAGGAGACCACCATCGCCCGCTGGAAGCCGGGCCATCGCGTGAATCTCGAGGTGGATCAGATAGCCCGCTATCTGGAGCGGCTGATGCAGGGCAAGGCGCAGGACAACAATGCCTCGTCGCTGACCCTGGAGAAACTGGCGCAATCCGGCTTCTTGTGATAGTTGATTATTTTGGTTTGTAATTATTTTATGGAATTTTATTTCGTAAAATAATTAAAATTAAGCATTTTAGGCTGTGAATGTACGGCTATTTGCCCTGTTAATAAGGGATCTCGGCGGATCTCGGCATTTATTGCGCCGACCAGCCTTGCGACGTGACGAGCAAAAACGGTTTTCTGTGATCCCGCGCAGCTTGAAATGGGGGCCTCTGCCCCCATCTAAGTCAGAATAACCCCGTATCAAGTCGAGCCCGCAGGCTCAATCCCGAAGCATGTTGATGGAGTAGCCCATGGCGCTGAGCACAACCCAGGAAATCATTGCCGATATCAAGGCTGGCAAGATGGTGATCCTGATGGATGACGAAGACAGGGAGAATGAAGGGGACCTCATCATGGCCGCCTCCTGTGTCCGCCCTGAGGATATCAACTTTATGGCCCGCTACGGCCGTGGCCTCATCTGCCTGACCCTGACCCGGGATCGCTGCAAACAGCTGGCGCTGCCGCTGATGGTGGACCGCAACAACGCCCAGTTCTCCACTGCCTTCACCGTGACCATCGAAGCGGCCGAAGGGGTGACCACCGGTATCTCCGCCGCCGATCGCGCCGTGACGGTGCAAGCCGCGGTGGCGCCGAACGCCAAGGCCGCCGATCTGGTGCAGCCCGGCCACATCTTCCCGCTGATGGCGCAGGATGGCGGCGTGCTGACCCGCGCCGGCCACACCGAGGCGGGCTGCGATCTGGCCCGGCTTGCCGGTTACGAGGCGGCCTCCGTCATCGTCGAGATCCTCAACGAGGACGGCAGCATGGCCCGTCGCCCGGATCTGGAAGTGTTCGCCGAGCAGCATGGCATCAAACTTGGCACCATTGCGGATCTTATCGAGTACCGCAACCAGCACGAGACCACGGTCGAGCAGGTGGCCGAGTGCAAACTGCCCACCGAGCACGGTGAGTTCGACCTCATCACCTTCCGCGACACCATCGACAACCAGGTGCATTTTGCCCTGAAGAAGGGTGACATCAAGGCCGATGAACCGACCCTGGTGCGGGTGCATCTGCACGACGTGCTGAGCGATCTGCTGCAGACCGACCGCCACGCTGCCCGCAGCTGGCCGCTGGCGAAATCCATGGCGCGCATCGCGAAAGAGGGTGGCGTATTGGTGATTTTGGGTGCAGAAGCCCAGGGCGACGAGCTGCTGGCCCGGGTCAAGGCGTTCGAAGCCGCCGACAAGGGACTGGCACCGGAAGGAGCCAAGTGGCAGGGCACATCGCGTCGGGTCGGCGTGGGCTCCCAGATCCTCAAGACCCTGGGGGTCGGCAAGATGCGCCTGCTGAGCTCGCCCAAGAAGTATCACGCCCTCGGCGGCTTCGGCCTGGAAGTCGTCGAATACGTCGGCGAGTAATCTCGCCCACGCCATCGCTTCCCACCATGGGTTGGGGAGCGTTGGGGGCAATGAAATAAGGGATGACCTCGGTCATCCCTTATTGTTTGTTGTCTGCCCTTGAGAGCTTGTCTTAGCGGCGACGGCGCAACCAGGCAAGGGGCAGCAGCAACAGGCTGACAAGGCCGATGGCACCACCGCCGCCACTGGAGGTCGAGGTGGAAGTGGTGGTTGTCGTTGCTGTGGTTGTCGGGTTGCCGCCTGCTGCCGTCACACCCGTGGTCGTCGTGTCGCTCGTCTTGATGGGTTTGCCGGTCATGCTCATCAGAACGGCCTCAAGACGCTGACTTCCCCCCCGCTCGTCGATGGCGGTGAGTCTTACCTCCTGGAGACGCAGTGTGCCCACGGTGTCGTTGGCATCGGCGCGCAGACGCAGGGTGCAGTGCTGCCCTGCCTCCAGGCGCTTGGGGCAGCCGTTGAACATGGCGGGAGCGTTGCTGTCGAGGCTGCTCAGGGTCAGGGCCTGAGTGGTGCGGTTGGCGAGTTGGTAGTCGGCCCAGCCACTGGTCCCCTGAGGCAGAACGAGGCCGCGGATACTGGTCAGGGTGACCCCCTGTTGCTGGCTGGAAATCCATCCCTTGAAAGCCGGGGCGTAGACATAGCCGCCGGCGCTGCCGGTGGCGCAGGGGTAGGCGCCGTAACTGGTGACGCCGACCAGCTCTCCCCCATGGGTTAACGGGCCGCCACTGTCGCCCTTGCAGGTGTCCTGACCGAGCAGGTTGCCGGCGAAGATGTGAGTGAGGGTCTGATCGCCATACCAGCGGTCCCGCTCCCCTTGGTAGGCGAGATCCACTGCCAGCAGCTGCGAACTGCTCTTGGTCGCGGCAGGGTTGGTGCCACCGTAACCGAGGGCATTGAGCCGGGTGGTGCCCAACGACCAGGTGTCCTTGGCCGTCAGATCGGCAATCCTGATGGGGGCGAGGGAGACGGGAGTGGCGAGGTGCAGCAGGGCCACATCCGAGGAGGAGGGGGTCTTGTCGGGACTCCCCAGATTATTCAGCAGGTTTTGATAGTACTCGGGGTGCATCAGCACCTGGTCGACCCTGCTGCGGGTGTGGGGACGGCTCAGGTCCGTCACATCAATGGCCACTTCCATCGGGCCAGATTGGGCATCGGCGACACAGTGGGCGGCGGTCAGCACCCACTGACTGTCGATCAGGGTGCCACCGCAGAAGTTGACCCAGGTGCCATCGATGACTTCACCGACAGCCGCCATCCAGCTGGGTGCTGCCGTGGCGTTGCCGCCGATGATGCGTGGCATGCCGGTATCGGCTTGGGCGGCAAGTGGGAGCAGGCATGCGAGCGCGACGCCGCTGCGTTTGAAATACAACATATTGAACTCCTTGATATTATTATTTTTACCCCGTGGAAGGCGCCCGTATTATTAGCAGGTCGGATCAGTTGTGAAAAAAATTAATAAGGGGCTACTGACCGGAATGGTGATGCCTGTTTTTGTCCCATTGCCTTTGTGTTAGAATGTGCGCACTTTTGGCCGCGGTCCTATTGATGGCCCTACTGATTGCACAGAGACAGGATTTCCAATGAAGATTATCGAAGGAAATATCGCCGCTCCCGAGGCGCGTGTTGCTATTGTCGTTGCCCGTTTCAACAGCTTCATCAATGACAGCCTGGTGAACGGCGCGCTGGATGTGCTCAAGCGTCAAGGCCAGATCGAGGAGAGCAATCTGACCCTGGTGCGTGTGCCGGGTGCTGTCGAAATCCCCCTGGCGGCCAAGAAGCTGGCCAAAAGTGGTCAATACGATGCCATCGTCGCGCTCGGTACCGTCATCCGCGGTGGTACTTACCACTTCGAACTGGTGGCGAGCGAGAACGGCAAGGGTCTGGCCCAGGTAATGATGGAATATGAAATTCCCGTTGCCTTCGGCGTGCTGACCACCGAAAACATCGAACAAGCCATCGAGCGCGCCGGTACCAAGGCGGGTAACAAGGGTGCAGAGGCTGCACTGAGCGCGCTCGAAATGATCAACGTCCTGAAACAGCTTGAGGAATAATACATTGAAACCGTCCGAGCGCCGTAAAGCCCGCCATTGCGCCACCCAGGCCATCTACCAGTGGCAGATGACCAAGGCCAATGTGGGCGACATCGAAGAGCAGTTCAAGATAGATCAGGACACCAAGGGTGTGGACCTGAGCTATTTCCGTGATCTGCTGTTCGGGGTAGCCGTTCACTGCAACGAGCTGGACAAGGTGTTCTCACCTTTCCTCTCCCGTCCGCTGGAAGAAGTGGACATGGTGGACAAGGCGATCCTGCGTCTGGCGACCTACGAGCTGACCCGTCGTGATGATGTACCGCCGCGCGTGGTAATCAACGAAGCGATCGAGCTGGCTAAAGCCTTCGCCGCCGATGACAGCCACAAGTTTGTCAACGGTGTACTGGACAAGGTGATCAAGACGCTGCCGAAGCGTTGATCCTGCCGTCCATCAGCATTAAAGAGAGGAGCCAGCTTATTGCTGGCTTTTTACTGTATGGGTGAATTTGAGCTGATTGAGAAGTACTTCAAGGTCCCCCACGCCCGCAAGGACGTGGTGATGGGCCCTGGAGATGACTGTGCCCTGCTGACCCTGCCCGCCGATACCCAACTGGCTGTGAGCACCGATACCCTGGTCAGTGGCGTGCATTTCTTTCCCGACATGGATCCGGTGGATCTCGGCTACAAGGCGCTGGCGGTCAATCTGTCCGATCTCGCCGCCATGGGCGCCGAGCCGCGCTGGGTCTCCATGGCACTGACCCTGCCCGCCATCAACGAGGCCTGGGTTGCCGGTTTTGCCGAAGGCTTCCTGGAGCTCGCCGAATACTACAACGTGGCCCTGGTCGGTGGTGACATGACCCGCGGGCCGCTCTCCATCACCGTCTCGGTGAAGGGCTCGGTGCCGACCGGGCGCGCCCTGCTGCGCAGCGGCGCCAAGGCCGGTGACGGCATCTATGTCACCGGTACCCTGGGAGACGCGGCGCTCGCGCTCTCGCACCTGCTCGGCAAGCGGGTACTCAACGAGAACCAGCTGGCCGCCGTGCTGCCGCGCCTCGATCATCCCCATCCCCGTATTCTGGCGGGGCAGGCGCTGCGTGGGCTGGCGGGCAGTGCGCTGGATCTCTCCGATGGCCTGGCCTCGGATCTCGGCCACATCCTAAAGGCCTCCGGGGTGCGGGCGCAGATCGATCTCAACCTGCTGCCGCTCTCCCCGGTGTTGCAGGATGCGGTGCCCGCACGGGATGCCTGGCAGCTGGCGCTGGCCGGCGGCGACGATTACGAGCTCTGCTTCACCGTGCCGGAAGAGCATCGCGGTGCGCTGGACACGGCGCTCGCCAACTGCGGCGTCAAGTTCACCCGCATCGGCCGCATCCTGGCAGGCGATCCCGGCATCGACTATCTGCAAGATGAGCAGCCGGTCGAGCTGGCGCTCAAGGGCTGGGATCACTTCGCATGAGCTGGTTGATGATCAAGCCCGAGTTGAAGCGGCTGAACCTGAAGAACCCGCGCCACCTGCTGGCGGTGGGCTTTGGCGCCGGCCTCTCCCCGAGGGCGCCGGGCACCATGGGCACGCTCGTCGCCATTCCGCTCTACCTGCTGGTGAGCGGCCTGCCGACCCCTTGGTTTATCGCCTTGCTGGTGCTGGGTTTCCTGGTGGGGATCTGGCTCTGCCAGGGGGCGACCGATGCCATCGGCATGCCGGATCACGGCGCCATCGTCTGGGACGAGGTGATAGGCTTTGGCGTGACCATGATAGCGGCCCCGGCCGGCTGGATCTGGGTGCTGGCCGGTTTCGTGCTGTTCCGGTTTTTTGATGTGCTCAAGCCCTGGCCCATCTCCTGGTTCGACCGTCGCATTCACGGCGGGTTTGGCATCATGCTGGACGATCTCATCGCCGGCCTGTTCTCCCTGCTGGGCATGCAACTGCTGGCCCACTGGTTGGCCTGATAGGTTAGGTGGGCTGACGTCGGCCTTATGCCGGATAAACTGATCGCCGATCCGGTGTCTGCAGCTCCCTGCTGCGGATATCACCAGGACCCATTGCCGGGCATGATCCCCTGATATCGCGCGCAGGTCTGGCCTCTGGTCGGGCCTGCGCTGTTTTGTATGCAATTATCTCCCCTGAGGCCCGCCGGGGCCGCCCCTGCCGCTGGCAGAAGATGCTAATTTTCCCCTATTTATCGCTGCTTATTTTTCCTTCATCCAGATATGCTGTCGTTAAAAAATCATTTCACATAAATATTCACTACTCATTCGAAACTGGCTGGGGCAAATTGAATAGTTGATATGTTTGCTTGTTGCGTGTTTGTTGAAACTTAAATGAGATAATCGCTCGCACAGCCATCACATTATCTGGTAGTGTGATTTATATCGACATTTTGCACCAAGGCTCGGTGCGATATCTGCGCAAAGTATTGCGAAATTGTATAACAGGATCATTTACACCCGCGGGCAAACCGACTAACTTACTCGCGGGTTATTCCAAAAAAATGCAAAAAACCCGCCCGGATCGCTGGTTTGGCTGCCTCATGGATTGAGCGTTTATTACACAAAACAAGCACTCAAGATTTAGCACCCAAGGCAACACCAGCATCTGCGGCTGATTTACGGACGAATTATTTGGGACGGATGTCCCCCGCAGAGGTAACCATGTCCTTGCTCGAAGTGAAAAACTTGCGGATCGAGTATCCCTCCCGCTATGGGGTACTGGCCGCGGTGAAGGATCTCTCTTTCTCTGTCGAAAAAGGAGAGATCGTCGGAGTGGTCGGCGAATCAGGTGCCGGCAAGTCCACCATCGGCAATGCCGTCATCGATCTGTTGAGCCCGCCGGGCCGCATCGCCCGAGGGGATATCTACCTCAATGGCGAGCTCATCTCCGGCAAGAGCCAGAACGAGATGCGGGCCATCCGCGGCTCCCGTATCGGCTTCATCTTCCAGGATCCCATGACCTCCCTCAATCCGCTGTTCACCGTTGAACGGCAGTTGGTGGAGACCATCCTGGCCAATACCAGTCTCAATCGCGAGGCCGCCTTTGCCAAGGCGCTCGAGCTGATGGGCGCGGTCGGCATTCCGCAGCCGGAAATCCGCATCAAGCAGTACCCTCATCAATTCTCCGGTGGCATGCGCCAGCGGGTCGTCATCGCCATCGCCCTGTCGGGGGATCCCGAGCTCATCATCGCCGATGAGCCGACCACGGCGCTGGACGTTTCCATCCAGGACCAGATCCTGCAGCTCATCCGCAACCTGTGCAAGGAGCGTCAGGTGGGCTGTATGCTGGTGACCCACGACATGGGCGTGGTCTCCAACATCACCGACAAGGTGGCGGTCATGTATCGCGGCGATCTGGTGGAGTTCGGCACCACCGAACAGGTGCTGGGTCGCCCCAGTCATCCTTATACCCGCAGCCTCATCTCGGCGGTGCCGCGCTCCGACGTCAAGCTGGTGCGTTTCCCGCTGGTCTCTTACATCGAAGATGCCAGTGCACCGGATCTCAGCATCGATCTCAAGACCCACTGGCTCGGCCAGAGTCAGGACGAGCGCTCCTATGAGGGCGCCTTGCTGCGGGTGGAGAACGTGGATCTGCGGTTCGTCACCAAGGATTCCCTGTTCCCGAGCCGCCGCCAGTACGTGCGCGCCTGCAACAACATCAGCTTCGAGATCTTCGAGGGTGAGACCTTCGGTCTGGTGGGGGAGTCGGGCTCCGGCAAATCCACCATCGCCCGCGCCATCACCGGCCTCTATCCGCCCGACACCGGCAAAATCGTGTTCGAGGGGATCGATCTGACCGCCCTCAAAGGGGAGCACGAGCGTCGCCCGCTGCGCCGCCAGATGCAGATGGTGTTCCAGAACCCTTATTCCTCGATGAACCCGCGCATGAAGGTGCGTGACATCATCTCCGAGCCGATCCGCTTCCATAAGCTGGCGGGCAGCGAGAGCCAGATCGAGAGCATCGTCAGCGATCTGCTGGATCACGTTGGTCTCGGCCGCGGCGCCGGGGTCAAGTACCCCCACGAGTTCTCCGGCGGTCAGCGCCAGCGCATCTCCATTGCCCGCGCCCTGGCGACCCGGCCACGTTTCCTCATCTGCGACGAGCCCACCTCGGCGCTGGATGTGTCGGTGCAGGCCCAGATCCTCAACCTGCTCAAAGATTTGCAGCAGGAGCTTGGGCTCACCATGCTGTTTATCAGTCATGACCTGCCGGTCATCCGTCAGATGTGCGACCGCATCGGCGTTATGCAGCACGGTCATCTGGTAGAAGTGGCAGAAACAGAAAAATTGTTTACCAATGCCGAACATGAGTACAGCCGCAAGCTGATCTCGCTGATGCCGGAATTTAAGGGTATGTCCCGCGAGGGGCTGGAAATCGCAAGCTAGGAAAGCGCCGGCTCGCCGGTCTGTTTGTCGATAAAAAGTGTCAATAAAAAGCCAAAAGCATGGAGAAAGACATGAAGAAAGGATTATCCAAGATTGCCATGGCGCTGTTCGCCGCTGGTCTCGCGTTTAACGTCTCTGCCGCCAACATTACCGTGGCCGTCGCCTCCGACGCCACCTCGCTGGATCCGCAGGAGCAGCTCTCCGGTCAGACCCTGGAGATGTCTCACCTGGTGTTCGATCCGCTGATGCGTTACACCCAGGATCTGCAGTTCGAGCCGCGTCTGGCCGAGAAATTTGAGCGTATTGACGACAAGACCGTGCGTTTCCACCTGCGCAAGGGCGTCAAGTTCCACTCCGGCAACGACTTCACCGCCGATGACGTGGTATGGACCGTCAACCGCCTGAAAGCCTCCCCGGACTTCAAGGCCATCTTCGACCCGATCGCCGAAGTGAAGAAGGTCGATGACCTGACCGTGGACCTGATCACCGCCAAGCCGTTCCCGCTGGTGCTGCAGACCGTCACCTACATCTTCCCGATGGACTCCAAGTTCTATACCGGCAAGGATGAAGCGGGCAAAGACAAGGCCGAGATCGTCAAGAACGGCAGCTCCTACGCTTCCACCCACGTCTCCGGTACCGGTCCGTTCAGCGTCAAGTTCCGCGAGCAGGGCGTCAAGCTCGAGTACGTTCGCAACGCCAACTACTGGGACAAGGCTTCCAAGGGCAACGTCCAGAACCTGACCGTGGTACCGATCAAGGAAGATGCCACCCGCGTAGCCGCCCTGCTGGGTGGGGACGTGGACATGATCTACCCGGTTGCCCCGAACGATCTGGAGCGCGTGAAGAACGGCAAGGATTCCCAGCTGGTCACCCTGTCCGGTACCCGTGCCATCATCATCGAGCTGAACCAGAACACCAACCCGGCGCTGAAAGACAAGCGCGTGCGTCAGGCGATCAACCTGGCCATCAACGAAGTGGGTATCGTCGACAAGATCAACAAAGGCTTCGGCACCCCGGCCGGCCAGCTGAGCCCGAAAGGCTATGCCGGTCATAACGAGGCGCTCAAGCCCCAGTATGATCTGGCCAAGGCCAAGGAGCTGATGAAGGAAGCCGGTTACGAGAAGGGCTTCAAAGTGAGCTTCATCTCCCCGGCTGCCCGCTACGTCAACGACGTCAAGATTGCCCAGGCCGTCTCCGCCATGCTGTCCAAGATCAACATCAAGGTGGATCTGAAGACCATGCCGGTGGCCCAGTACTGGCCCGAGTTTGACAAGTGCGCCGCCGACCTGCAGCTGATCGGCTGGCATGCGGATACCGAAGACAGTGCGAACTTCTTCGAGTTCCTGACCTTCACCAAGGATGCCAAGACCGGCATGGGTCAGTACAACTGCGGCGGTTATGCCAACGCAGAAGCTGACAAGATGGTGATGGACGCCAACACCGAGACCGATCCGGCCAAACGCGCCGCCATCTTGCAGAAGGTGGAAGCCATGCTGATCGACGACGCTGCCTACGTGCCGTTGCACTGGGAAGACCTGGCCTATGGCGCCAAGAAGAACGTCGACATCAAGCCGGTGGTCAACGTGATGAACTTCCCTTATCTGGGTGACCTGGTGGTCAACAAGTAAGTAGAGTCGTAAAGAAGGACCTGGCGGGGGCAGCCATTGGCGCCCCCGCCATTACCAGAAGCCTGTGCCACGACACAGGCCACGTAGAAGGACAAGCATGTTTACATTCCTGCTGAAACGGTTCTATCAGGCCGTGATAGTGATGTTCGTCATCAGCCTGGTCGCCTTCTCCATCCAGGACAACCTGGGGGATCCGCTGCGCGAGCTGGTGGGACAATCCGTCTCCGAGTCCGTGCGCCATGAGTTGCGCGAAAAGATGGGCCTTAACGATCCCTTTTTGGTGAAATACAGTCGCTTCCTGCAAAACGCGGTGCAAGGCGATCTGGGCACCTCCTACTTCTTCAAGCGACCCGCTCTCGAGGTCATCCTCGACAAGCTGGTGGCTACCCTTGAGCTGGTCTTTGCCGCTGCGCTGATCATCGTCGTCGTCTCCATTCCGCTGGGGGTTTACTCGGCGATCCGACCACGCAGTGTGCTGACCAAACTCATCATGGCGGTGAGCAGCATCGGCATCTCGATCCCGGTCTTCCTGACGGCGATCATGCTGATGTACCTCTTCTCCATCCAGCTCGGCTGGCTGCCGGCCTATGGCCGTGGCGAGACTCGTAACCTGCTGGGTTGGGAGTCGGGCTTCTTTACCTGGGATGGCATCAAGCACTTGATCCTGCCCGCGGTCTCGCTCTCCTCCATCATGTTGCCGCTGTTCATCCGGCTGGTGCGCTCCGAGATGCTGGAGCAGCTCTCCTCCGAGTACGTCAAGTTTGCTCGCGCCAAGGGGCTGGACAACAACAAGGTCTACTACAGCCATGCGCTGAAGAACACCATGCTGCCGGTGATCACCGTCGGCGGCGTGCAGATCGGCACCATGGTGGCTTACACCATACTGACCGAGAGCGTGTTCCAGTGGCCGGGGACCGGCTTCCTGTTCCTCGAGGCGATCCACCGGGTCGATACCCCGCTGATCACCGCCTACGTCATCTTCGTCGGCCTGATCTTCGTGGTGACCAATACCCTGGTCGACCTGCTCTACGGGTTCATCAACCCGACCGTCAATTTGACCGCCAAGGGGTAAGCACATGAGTAATGCAGTAACTGCAAGCCCAAGCCGTTGGGCCCGATTCAAAAATTCGGACATCGTCTACTATTTCCTGCGCGATAAAGTGGCCATGTTCAGCTTTGCCGTGTTCATGGTATTCGTGCTGGCCGCGCTGCTGTCGCCCTGGATTGCGCCGCATAACGTCTACGACCAGACCAGCTTCGATCTGATGGACGCCGAGTTGCCGCCCTCTTGGCTGGAGGGCGGTGAGTCCCGCTTCTGGCTCGGTACCGACAACCAGGGCCGCGACATCTGGAGCACCATTCTTTACGGTGCCCGCATCTCGCTGACCATAGGTCTGTTCGCGGTGGGTCTGCAGCTGGCGCTCGGCATCGTCATCGGGCTGATTGCCGGTTACTTCGGTGGCCGCATCGACAACCTGCTGATGCGCTTTGCCGACGTGCAGCTGTCGTTCTCCACCATGATGGTGGCGATCATCATCTCCGCCATCTTCCAGGCAAGTTTTGGCTCCGATCTCTACTCCGAGTTCGCCATCGTCATGCTGGTGGTGATCATCGGCATCGCCGAATGGCCGCAGTACGCTCGTACCGTGCGCGCCTCGGTATTGGCCGAGAAGAAGAAGGAGTATGTGGAAGCGGCGCAGGTGATGGGGTTCCGTGCCCCGCGCATCATGTTCCGCCACATCTTGCCAAACTGCCTGTCGCCCATCCTGGTCATCTCCACCGTGCAGGTGGCGAACGCCATCATGAGTGAGGCCGCGCTCTCCTTCCTGGGGCTCGGCATGCCGGTAGATCAGCCGTCGCTGGGTTCCCTCATCAGCGTGGGCTTCAACTACATCTTCTCCGGCTCCTGGTGGATCACCGCCTTCCCGGGGATCTGTCTGGTGGTGCTGGTGCTGGTGATCAACCTGCTCGGCGACTGGCTGCGGGATGTGTTTAATCCCAAGATCTACAAAGGCTGATAAACCTATCCACTAACTTGCTGCGAGGCCGTGATCAAGGCTCATGTGCTGCTCGGAATCCTCACGTATGTTTATACGCTCCGGTTCCTGCGCTGCTCTTCACCTTGTTGACGGCCTTCTCGCGACAGTTTGTGAACAGGTTTGGCTTGGTACAGTGAATAACAAAAAGGGCGCCATAAGGCGCCCTTTTTCATTTCTCGCAGACATTGCGTCAGGCTTGTTGCCAGGCCTGGATGCTGGCGAGGATACCGGCACCATCGAGCCCCAGCACGGCGTAGATCTCGTCCTGGGTACCCTGTTCGATAAAGCGGTCGGGCAAGCCGAGATTCAACACCGGCTTGCACAGCTTGCTACGCATCAGCAGCTCGTTCACCGCGGAGCCGGCGCCGCCCATGATGGCGTTGTCCTCAAGGGTGACAAACTGATCGTGGGTGGCGGCCAAGGAGAGCACCAGCGCCTCGTCCATGGGTTTGACGAAGCGCATGTCCACCAGGGTGGCGTCCAGCGCCTCGGCGGCGGCCTTGGCCTGATGCAGCAGGGTGCCAAATGCCAAGATGGCGGTGCCCTTGCCTTCACGTACGATTCGCCCCTTGCCGAGCGTCAGTGCAGTCATCTCGCTCAGTATCTCGGTGCCACAGCCGCTGCCGCGAGGGTAGCGAACCGCAGCCGGTCCGTTGTGCTGGTAGCCGGTGTAGAGCATCTGGCGGCACTCGTTTTCATCGGACGGCGTCATCACCACCATGTTCGGCACGGTGCGCAGAAAGCTGATATCGAAGGCTCCCTGGTGAGTGGGGCCATCGGCCCCCACCAGACCGGCCCGGTCGATGGCAAACAGCACCGGCAGCCCTTGCAGCGCCACGTCGTGGATCAGCTGATCGTAGGCGCGCTGCAGGAAGCTGGAATAGATGGCGACTACCGGCTTCTGGCCGGCGATGGCGAGCCCGGCGGCGAAGGTCACCGCGTGTTGTTCGGCGATGGCCACATCGAAGTAGCGATCCGGGTATTGCTGGCTGAACTTGACCAGGCCAGAGCCCTCGCGCATGGCGGGGGTGATGCCGACCAGTTTCTCGTCTTTCGCCGCCATGTCGCACAGCCACTGGCCGAAGATGGCGGAGAAGGTCGGTTTACCACCGGCGCTCTTGGGCAAGGTGCAGTCGTCCGGATTGAACTTGGGCACTGCGTGATAACCGATGGGATCCTTCTCGGCGGGCTCGTAGCCTTTGCCCTTCTTGGTCTTGACGTGCAGCAGCTGGGGGCCCTTGAGGTTGCGCATGTTGCGCAGGGTCTCGACCAGAGCATGGATGTCATGGCCGTCGATGGGGCCTATGTAGTTGAAGCCGAACTCCTCGAACAGGGTGCCAGGCACCACCATGCCCTTGAGATGTTCCTCCGCCCGCTTGGCCAGCTCCTTGACCGGCGGTAGACCCGCCAGCACCTTCTTGCCGCCTTCGCGGATGGTGGTGTAGAGCTTGCCGGACATCAGTCGGGCCAAATGGTTGTTCAGGGCGCCGACATTTTCGGAGATGGACATCTCGTTGTCATTGAGCACCACCAACATGTCCTTGTGGACATCGCCGGCGTGATTGAGGGCCTCGAATGCCATGCCTGCGGTGATGGCGCCATCGCCGATGACGGCAACGACCTTGCGCCCCAGCCCTTCGCTCTCAGCGGCGACGGCCATGCCGAGCGCAGCGCCGATGGAGGTGCTGGAGTGGCCGACGGAGAGCACGTCATATTCGCTCTCGTCACGCCAGGGGAAGGGGTGCAGACCATCTTTCTGGCGGATGGTGTGAATGCGCTCGCGCCGACCGGTCAGGATCTTGTGGGGATAGGCCTGATGGCCCACGTCCCACACCAGCCGATCGAACGGGGTGTTGTAGACATAGTGCAGGGCGACCGTCAGCTCGACGGTGCCAAGGCCCGAGGCGAAGTGGCCGCTGGAGCGGCTCACCGAGCGCAGCAGGTACTCGCGCAACTCGTTGCACAGCACGGGCAGCCGCTCTTTGGGCAGAGATCGCAACTCGACCGGCGTGTCCGCGAGGGCCAGGTTGGGGAAATCGGTTATATCAACGCTCATATTGTTACTGTTATCCAGCGTTTAGTGGGTTCGCTCGATGATGTAATCGGCAAACGCTTCCAGAATGTCGGTATTGTAGGGCAAGGATTGCAGTGCTGTTAAGGCCTTGTCATGCAGTTCGCGAGCCAGCTCACGGGCATTGTCGAGCCCGAGCAGGGCCGGATAGGTGCTCTTCTCCAGCGCCAGATCCGAGCCTTGCGGCTTGCCGAGGGTCGCGGTATCGCCGGTGATGTCGAGAATGTCGTCTTGCACCTGGAAGGCCAGCCCAATGGCGGCGGCATAGGTTTGCAGGGCGGCCAGGGTATCGGCCTCCACATCCGCCTTGCACAGGGCGCCCAGGGTGACGGCGCACTCGATAAGCGCTCCCGTCTTGTGGCGATGGACCTGTTCCAGCTCGGCGAGGCTGATTTGGCGGCTCTCGGCCTCCAGATCCAGCGCCTGACCGCCGCACATGCCGAGGTATCCCGAGGCGCGAGCCAGGGTGCTCAGCATCTTCACCCGGTTCGCCATCAACTCCTGGGGGAGGGGATGGTCGGCCAGGATCGAGAATGCCAGAGTCTGCAAGGCATCCCCCGCCAGGATGGCGGTGCCTTCATCGAACGCCTTGTGCACGGTCGGTTGGCCGCGACGCAGGTCGTCGTTGTCCATGGCGGGCAGATCGTCGTGCAGCAGGGAGTAGGCGTGAATGCACTCCACCGCGGCCGCCGGCCCGTCGAGATAGTCGCTTTGTACCCCCAGCATCTCGCCGACGGCGTAGACCAGGAAGGGGCGTACCCGTTTACCACCGAGCAACAGTCCGTATTTCATGGCGTCCCGCAGGCGGGGTGCCATGGCGGGCAAGGCCTCAAGCTGCGCCGAGAGACAGTCGTCGATACGGCGTCGATGCAGGCGGGAGAAATCGTCCAGGGTCACTCACTGCTCTCCTTGCTCTGGCCGAAAGGGCACCGCTTGTTCGCTGCCATCGGCCTGGGTCAACAGGATCTGGATCTTTTGTTCGGCCTGCTCCAGCTTCTGCTGGCCGGCGCGAACCAGATGGATACCCTGTTCAAACTGTTTGAGTGCCTCCTCGAGGGGGAGCGAGCCCTGTTCAAGCTGATGCACTATGGTTTCCAGCTCTTCCAACGTGGCATCAAAACTCAGACGGTCGATTTTTTTACTGGCCATGTCCATCCTCGGGGATTGAAAAAAACGGCTCATCTTAACATCGACCGGCCACAGGGGGGAGGCAGAAAAGCGCGCGGCGCTCAAACAATCGTGGCGGCGGCCGATAAGCACCGGCTGGCATCCATCTATTGCCCACTGGCGATTGCGGTGTGTCGGGCTTGCTGCCCGAGACGCAATAACAGAAAATTCAACAAAGTATAAATAGCTGGCAAGTTAGGTGACAGGAGCAAGGTTGTGGATTTAGGCAGTCTGATAGGCATAGTGCTGGGGTTTGGGGTCGTGGTGTACGGTATGTCGTTGGGCGGCCCCATGGGGATGTACCTGGATATGCCCTCCGTCTATATCACCATCTTGGGGTCGCTATTCATCTGTATGATGAAGTTCAACCTCAGTCAGTTCTTCATGGCGTTCAAGGTGGCCGGTAAGGCCTTCATGTACAAGGGCGACAAGCTCGACGATCTGATCGCCAAGGCGGTTGAACTGGCCGATGCGGCGCGCAAGGGAGGCTTTCTGGCCCTGGAGGCGGCGGAGATCCCCAATACCTTCATGAAGAAAGGGATCGACATGCTGGTGGATGGCCATGACGCCGACGTGGTGAGGGCTGTGCTGGAAAAAGACATCGAACTGACCTCTGAGCGCCATGTCATCGCCATCAAGGTGTTCCGCTCTCTCGGCGATCTCGGCCCCGCCATGGGGATGATTGGTACCCTGGTGGGATTGGTGGCCATGCTGGCCAACATGAGCGATCCCAAGTCCATCGGCCCGGCCATGGCGGTGGCCCTGCTGACTACCCTCTATGGCGCCATCCAGGCCAACATGATTGCCATCCCCATCGCCGACAAGCTGGAGCTGCGCAGCGGTGAGGAGCAACTGAGCCGCACCCTGGTGCTCGACGCCATCATGGGCATTCAGGACGGCCAGAACCCCCGCGTCATCCAGGCCATGCTGCAGAACTATCTGCACCAGTCCAAGCGCAATAACGGGCTGGAATAGGAGGCACCATGGCAAAGTGCAAGTGTCCGCCTCCCGGTTTGCCGGGCTACATGGGTACCTTCGCCGACCTGATGTCGCTGCTGATGTGCTTCTTCGTGCTGCTGCTCTCGTTTGCCGAGATGGATGTGCAGAAGTTCAAGCAGATAGCGGGATCCATGGAGAAGGCGTTCGGGGTGCAGAACATCCTGGAGGTGAAAGATATTCCCAAGGGCACCTCGGTCATCGCCCAGGAGTTCAGGCCGGGCCGGCCCGAGCCGACCCCCATCGATACCATCATGCAGCAGACCATCGACTTGACCCAGACCGAGCTGGATTTCCAGCAAGGGGAGGCGGATCAGGCCGGTGGCAAGGACAATACGGACGGCAACCTGAGCGGCGGCGACAGCTCCCACCAGGCCCAGAAAGCGCAGGAGCAATCCAGCGACCTGGCGAAGTCGCTGGCCGAGCAGTTGCAGGCCCAGATCCAGGACGGGGCCATCGAGATCGAGGCGCTGGGTCAGCAGATCATCATTCGTATCAGAGAAAAAGCAGCGTTTCCTGCTGGTTCAGCCTTCCTGCAACCCCAGTTCTGGCCGGTGATCCGCAAGGTCGCGGGGCTGCTCAAGGATGTGCCGGGGGAGATCACCGTCTCCGGCCACACCGATGATGTGGCCACCGAGGATGAGCTATTCCAGTCCAACTGGGAGCTCTCATCCCAGCGGGCGGTGGCGGTGGCTCACCAGATGATCAAGGTGCCCGGCTTTGACGGTGGACGTCTGGTGGTGCAGGGCATGGCGGATTCCCAACCGCTCGCGCCGAACAACAGCCTGGAGAATCGACGGATGAATCGGCGGGTGGAGATCGCCATCATGCAGGGCAAACCGACGGTGTCGGCCCCCATCGGGGTGTTCGAGCAGAGGTAGCTTTCAGCGCGAAGCGCGATCCCGCTCGCAGGGGCTGACATGGATTTTGTGGCGGCTTCATATTAAGATGCCCCATCCGAACCGATAGCTGCGGCTCTCTTTGATTGCCGCAGCTTCTCTTTATAAAGCAACCCAGGTTTCGACTATGAATCATACTCCGATGACTGTTCGCGGCGCCGAAAAGCTGCGTCAAGAGCTCGACTATCTGAAGAGCGAGCTGCGTCCCCAGATTATCGAAGCGATTGCTGATGCCCGTGAACATGGTGATCTGAAAGAAAACGCCGAGTACCATGCCGCTCGCGAGCAACAGGGCTTTTGTGAAGGCCGTATCCAGGAAATTGAGAGCAAGCTCTCCAATGCCCAGGTGATCGACATCACCAAGATCACCAACAACGGCCGGGTCATCTTCGGCGCGACCGTGACCCTGCTCAAGAGCGAGACGGAAGAGGAAGTGGTGTATCGCATCGTGGGTGACGACGAGGCGGACATCAAACAGAACATGATCTCCGTGAACTCCCCCATCGCCCGCGCCCTGATCGGCAAGGAAGTGGACGATGTGGCCATCGTCAAGACGCCGGCCGGTGATGTGGAGTACGAGATCCTGGAAGTCGCCTATCTCTGAGAGTGAGTGGTGGCTGACAAACAGGGGAGCTCGAGCTCCCCTGTTGTATTTAGTCCGATTGATAGGCCTGAATGAAGGCATCCTGGTGGCGCTGGAACAGCCAGTCTCGCAGTTGCTCCCGATCCGTTGTCCCTAGCTGGAACTGCAAGGCCCAATCATGTCGCTGCTTGCGCGATGGAATGCGTCTTATCAGGCTGCCGGTGAGGGGCAGGGGTGGCAGACCCTCGATGAGCAGCACGCCTTCGAGTGCATCACCCTTGACCAGTGCCGCGGGCAGGTCCTCAACGATGAGGCCGCCGACTGACAGGCTGTGCACCTCATACTCGGCATCCGCCGTCTGCAGGCAGGCTTTCTCATCGAGTCGCCAGGCGCGCAGATGGGGGTAGCCAAGCTCGGTGATGCTGGGGGCGGCAATGCGCAGTTCGGTATGACCTTCCTCCCCCTCGGCGCAATACAGCGGGAAGCGCAGCTGATGGCCAGAGATCTGGGCCTCGAGCACCAAAGGATTGGCACGTTGCAGCAGGCTGAGCAGGGGAAGGTTCAGATAACCGCGCAGGAACTGGCCGGCAGCCTGGTCCTCGGCGTTTCCCAAGTCCCGCAGCATGGCCAGCTCTTCTTCGGTGAGAATCTGATGCTTGTCCATAGTGGGTGTCCGCAAGTATTCATCGCAGGTTAAGGGCCAGACGACTATTTTGGCAAGCGACTTGGGAAGAAGAGAAATGAAGGAAAGAGCGAATGCTCTTTCCTGTTACTTGCGCGGTAATTGGATCTTGGGTTCGCTGGCTTGACGGTAGATGGTCAGCACGTGGCCCATGCTCTGTACCTTGGTGGCACCGGTCTCACGGACGATGGCATCCATCACCAGCTGTTTCATCTCACGATCTTCAGACGACACCTTAACCTTGATCAGCTCGTGGTGGTTCAGCGCCAGATCGATCTCGGCCAGCACACCTTCAGTCAGGCCGTGTTGTCCCAGCAGGACGACCGGCTTCAGGCTGTGGGCAAGGCCCTTGAGGTACTGTTTCTGTTTATTGTTGAGAATCATCGCAATTTCTTCATAAGTCAGGGTTGAAAGGGGCGTATTCTACCCCCACTTAGCCCTTAATACTAATAACCCTTGTGGTTTTTTAAAGTCGACAATCATGACCCAGAAAAAGCATTCCCCCAGTTCAACCCGCTGGTTAAAAGAACATTTTGACGATCATTACGTCAAAAAAGCCCAGAAGTTGGGACTGCGTTCCCGCGCCGTGTTCAAGATTGATGAGATCCAGGGCAAGGACAAATTGCTCAAGCCGGGTATGACGGTCGTGGATCTGGGGGCGGCCCCCGGTGGCTGGTCCCAGTTTGCCATCAATCAGGTGGGTGACAACGGGCGAGTGATTGCATGCGATATTCTGCCGATGGATTCCATCGCCGGTGTCGATTTCTTGCAAGGGGACTTTCGGGAGGAAACTGTGTTGGCCACCTTGCTGGAGCGCGTTGGTCCGGACAAGGTTGATGTCGTCATGTCTGACATGGCGCCCAACATGAGCGGCACCCCGCAGGTGGATCAGGCCCGTTCCATGTATCTGATCGAGCTGGCGCTGGACATGTGCAACCAGGTCTTGCGTACTAACGGCAGTTTCGTGGTCAAGGTGTTCCAGGGAGAGGGTTTCGATGCCTATCTCAGTGAAATCCGTAAACTTTTTTCTGCCGTCAAGATTCGTAAACCAGACTCCTCCCGTGCCCGTTCACGAGAAGTCTACATTGTGGCTACCGGTTTTAAACTGTAGTACCCTAACCCTCATCGTTAACTGTCAGTCTGCGAGGTCATTGATTTGAGTGACATGGCGAAAAACCTAATCCTGTGGCTGGTCATCGCCGTCGTGTTGATGTCGGTGTTCAATAGCTTCAGCCCCAGCGATACCACCAGTCGCCAGCTGGACTATTCCAGCTTCGTTAAAGAAGTGACCCAAGAGCAGATCCGTGAAGTGCGGATGGATGGCAAGGTCATTAATGGCGTCAAGCGCACCGGTGAGCGTTTCACCACCATCATCCCGGCGCCGGATCCCCAACTGCTCAACGACATGCTCAACCATAACGTCAAAGTCATGGGTGAGAAGCCGGAAGAGCCGTCTCTGATCACGTCCATCTTCATCTCCTGGTTCCCGATGCTGTTGTTGATCGGTGTCTGGGTCTTCTTCATGCGTCAGATGCAGGGCGGCGGTGGCAAAGGTGCCATGTCGTTTGGCAAGAGCAAGGCTCGTCTGATGAGCGAAGATCAGATCAAGACCACCTTCGTCGACGTGGCGGGTTGTGATGAGGCCAAGGAAGAGGTCAAAGAGCTGGTCGATTATCTGCGCGACCCCACCAAGTTCCAGAAACTGGGTGGCAAGATCCCGACCGGCGTTCTGCTGGTTGGCCCGCCCGGTACCGGTAAGACCCTGCTGGCCAAGGCCATCGCGGGCGAGGCCAAGGTGCCTTTCTTCACCATCTCGGGTTCCGATTTCGTCGAGATGTTCGTCGGTGTCGGTGCCTCCCGGGTGCGTGACATGTTCGAGCAGGCCAAGAAGTCTTCCCCCTGCATCATCTTCATCGATGAAATCGATGCGGTCGGTCGTCAGCGTGGCGCCGGTCTCGGCGGTGGTCACGATGAGCGTGAGCAGACCCTGAACCAGATGCTGGTCGAGATGGATGGTTTTGAAGGCAACGAAGGCGTCATCGTCATCGCCGCCACCAACCGTCCTGACGTACTGGATCCCGCCCTGCTGCGTCCGGGCCGTTTCGACCGTCAGGTCGTGGTCGGTCTGCCGGATGTGCGCGGTCGCGAGCAGATCCTGAAGGTGCACATGCGCAAGGTGCCGTTGGCGGATGACGTCAATGCGGCGCTGATTGCCCGTGGTACCCCAGGCTTCTCCGGTGCCGACTTGGCCAACCTGGTCAACGAAGCAGCCTTGTTCTCCGCCCGTGAGAGCCGCCGCGTGGTATCCATGCTGGAGTTCGAGAAGGCCAAGGACAAGATCATGATGGGTGCGGAACGTCGCTCCATGGTGATGAAAGAGTCTGAGAAAGAGATGACGGCTTACCATGAGGCGGGTCACGCCATCATCGGTCGTCTGGTGCCGGATCATGACCCTGTCTACAAGGTCTCCATCATTCCGCGCGGTCGTGCGCTGGGTGTGACCATGTACCTGCCGGAGCAAGATCGCTGGAGCCACTCCAAGCAGCATCTGGAGTCCATGATCTCCAGCCTGTACGGCGGTCGTCTGGCGGAAGAGCTGATCTACGGTGCCGAGAAGGTATCGACCGGCGCGTCCAATGACATCGAACGTGCGACTGACATCGCCCGCAAGATGGTCACCCAGTGGGGTATGTCCGAGCGTCTGGGTCCCATGCTCTATGCCGAAGAAGAGGGTGAAGTCTTCCTCGGTCGCAGCATGGCCAAGGCCAAGCACATGTCCGATGACACCGCCCGTGTCATCGACGCCGAGGTCAAGCAGGTCATCGATCGCAACTACGCCCGCTCCAAGCAGATCCTGCTGGACAACATGGACGTGTTGCACACCATGAAAGATGCGCTGATGAAGTACGAAACCATCGACGCCAAGCAGATCGACGATCTGATGGCCCGTCGTGAGGTGCGTGCCCCCAGCAACTGGCACGATGAGCACGGTGATACCCCGCAAGGTGGCGCCAGCGTGAGCAACGAGCCCGAGGCCAAAGCCAAAGCCGATGAGAGCAGCGCACCGCTGACCGACATCGACAAGGCCAACGATATCCCGGCCAAATAATTTGTCATGATTCAAACCCCGGGCTTGCCCGGGGTTTTTCTTTATGCGGATGCTCGGATTTTCTTTATACAGGTGGAAGCACAGATGCAACTAAGCAGCAAGGGACGCAGTCTCTCCCTCGATCGTCCCCACGTCATGGGGATCCTCAACGTCACTCCTGATTCCTTTTCCGATGGCGGGTGCTTCAATCAGCGGGAGCAGGCTCTGGCCCATGCTCGCCAGTTGGTGGCGGAGGGCGCGACCCTCATCGATATCGGCGGTGAGTCGACTCGTCCAGGGGCGCCTGATGTGAGCGAGCAGGAAGAGCTGGATCGGGTGATCCCGGTGGTCGAGCGGATGGCGCAGGAGCTGGATGTGATGATCTCCCTCGACACCTCCAAGGCGGTGGTGATGAAGGAAGGTTGCGCGGCGGGTGCTCACCTCATCAACGACGTGCGTGCCCTGCTCGAACCCGGCGCGCTGGTGGCGGCGGCAGAAGCCGACGTGCCCGTGTGCCTGATGCACATGCAGGGCCAGCCAAGGACCATGCAGGCTGAGCCCCATTACGATGATTTGCTGGGGGAGGTGAGGGCCTTCTTCGATGAGCGGATAGCGGCCTGCCTGGATGCGGGGATCAAGCGTGAGCATCTGCTGCTGGATCCCGGCTATGGCTTTGGCAAGACAGTAGCGCATAACTACCAGCTGCTGGCCGAGCAGCGGAAGTTGCTGGATTACGGCCTGCCGCTCTTGGTGGGAATGTCGCGAAAGTCTATGATAGGCAATCTGCTCGGTCGCTCGGTTGATGAGCGACTGGCTGGCAGTCTGGCCTGCGCCCTGATCGGGTTGCAACATGGCGCCAGGATCATCCGGGTACACGATGTGCGTGCCACCATGGATGCGCTGCGGGTCGGCTGGATGACAATGACGGGACAAGATTTCGTATCCAAATAAAAAACGAGAACAGACAATGACCAGAAAGTACTTCGGCACAGACGGTGTGCGCGGCAAGGTGGGTGAATACCCGATCACCCCCGATTTCGTGATGAAATTGGGCTGGGCCGCTGGCAAGGTTCTCTCCAAGAAGGGCACCAAAAAAGTGCTGATCGGCAAGGACACCCGCATCTCCGGTTACATGCTGGAATCGGCATTGGAGGCAGGCCTCTCTGCCGCAGGCCTCAAGGCCATACTGATGGGCCCCATGCCGACGCCGGCGGTGGCCTACCTGACTCGCACCTTCCGGGCCGAGGCGGGTATCGTCATCAGCGCCTCGCACAATCCGTTTTACGATAACGGCATCAAGTTCTTCTCCGCCGACGGTACCAAACTGCCGGACGAGGTTGAGCTGGCCATCGAAGCCGAGCTGGATCACGAACTCAAATGTGTCGAGTCGGCCGAGCTTGGCAAGGCGCAGCGCATCGACGATGCCGCTGGTCGCTACATCGAGTTCTGCAAGAGTACCTTCCCCAGCCACCTGAGCCTGGAAGGGCTGAAGATGGTGGTGGATTGTGGTCATGGCGCCACCTATCACATCGCGCCCTCGGTCTTCCGTGAACTGGGCGCCGAGGTGATTGCCATCGGTTGCAGCCCGGACGGTCTTAACATCAACGATGGCGTGGGCTCTACCGCTCCCGAGGCGCTGGCCGCCAAGGTGCTGGAGTGCAAGGCTGACCTTGGCGTCGCCTTCGACGGTGATGGCGATCGTCTGGTGATGGTGGACAGCACCGGCTACATCATCGACGGTGACGAGATCCTCTACATCATCGCCCGTGATGCGCTGCGCAATGGTCGCCTCAAAGGCGGCGTAGTCGGTACCCTGATGGCCAACATGGGCCTGGAGCTGGCGCTGCAGACCCTCGGCATTCCGTTTGCCCGTGCCAAGGTGGGCGATCGCTACGTGCTGGAGATGATGAACGAGAAGGGCTGGCGTATCGGCGGTGAAAACTCCGGTCACATCATCTGCCTGGATCAGACCACCACAGGGGATGGCATAGTCGCCGCCCTGCAGGTGCTGACCGCGGTGTGCACCGCCGAGATGCCGCTGGCCAAGCTGCGCTCCGGCATGAGCAAGTTCCCACAGGTGCTGGTGAACGTGCGCTTTGCCGAAGGCAAGGATCCGCTGACGTCGCAAGCCGTGCTCGCCGAGGTCACCAAGGTGGAACAAGAGCTGAGTGGCCGTGGCCGCGTCTTGCTGCGCAAATCCGGTACCGAGCCCTTGATCCGGGTGATGGTAGAAGGTGAGCACGAGCAACAGGTTCTGGATATGGCGAATCGCATCGCCAAACAGGTCGAATCGGCGTTTTAATGAGCGAAAAGGGCGGCTTTTTAGCCGCTCTGTTCGTATCTTGTTCAAACGATTCGAAAATTCAAAAATAGCACTTGTCAGCTGAGCATCCTCTGGATATTATCAGCCCGCTTTCGCAAGGGAGTTGCCGATGGGACATCGCAAGCCGTTTGTAGCAGCCAACTGGAAGTTACACGGTAGTAGGTCGCAGTTAGAACAGTTTACTGGTCAGTGCTTACAAAGCATTGATGAGCAAGTAGATGTGGTCTTGTGTCCTTCCCATGTGCATCTCGATTTCACCGCCTTGCTGCTCAATGAGCAAAGGGTAATGAAGTTGGGGGCTCAGAATGTGAGTCAGCACCAATCTGGCGCTTTCACGGGTGAAGTCTCGTGTCAGATGTTGGTTGAGGCAGGGTGTCGTTACGTATTGGTAGGGCACTCCGAGCGCAGGCGTCTATTTGGTGAGACCAGCTTTATCGTCGCAGAGAAGTTTGCGGCAGCCAGAGCGGCAGGCTTGATCCCCATCCTCTGTTTGGGTGAATCGGGCGCAGCGAGGCAGGCGAGAAGAACCTTCGAGGTGATCGCCGAAGAGCTGGATATCGTCATAGAGAAAAATGGCGCGATGGCTTTCGATAATGCTATCATCGCCTACGAGCCGATTTGGGCTGTAGGTACAGGTAAATGCGCCACACCCGAGCAGGCACAAGAGGTTAATTCCTTTATTCGCGGTCGCTTGGCGGAGGATACTCCGGTAATAGGTGAGAAAGTTAGAATCATCTATGGTGGGAGCGTGACACCGGCCAATGCACGAGATTTGTTTGCCCAGCCCGACATTGATGGCGGTCTGATTGGCGGTGCGAGTCTCGATGACAAGGCGTTTTTAGGAATTGTTGAAGCGGCAAAGGGTGCAAGTTAAATGTACGAGATTCTTTTAGTCGTTTATCTGTTGGTATCACTGGCTCTGATTGGTCTGGTGATGATTCAGCAAGGTAAAGGGGCTGACATGGGCGCCTCCTTCGGCGCAGGGGCATCGAATACCGTATTCGGATCCGGTGGTTCAGGCAGTTTCCTGACCCGAACAACTGCAATTTTGGCAACTCTGTTCTTTTTGATTAGCCTGGTGCTTGGCTCTATGTCCAGCAACAAGATAAAACAGGGTAGCGAATGGGAAAATCTGCAACAGACTCAACAAGTTGAGCAGACTAAAGCGCCAGTGAAGAAAGATACTGACGTTCCCGAATAAAGAGTTTTGCCGTGGTGGTGGAATTGGTAGACACGCTATCTTGAGGGGGTAGTGCTCTAGGGTGTGCGGGTTCGAGTCCCGCCCACGGCACCAATTAAGTAGTGAGCCTGGGTAACCTGGTATATTATAGCCAGTCAGTCTTGTGTGACGAGAGTGAAGTGG
The DNA here is from genome assembly GCF_000820185.1 of Aeromonas tecta. Lineage (GTDB taxonomy): Bacteria > Pseudomonadota > Gammaproteobacteria > Enterobacterales > Aeromonadaceae > Aeromonas > Aeromonas tecta. The sequence continues at coordinate 291,130 of NZ_CDCA01000036.1, read as the reverse complement.
CTATAATCTCGCACGATTTCGGACGCGGGGTGGAGCAGCATGGTAGCTCGTCGGGCTCATAACCCGAAGGTCGTCGGTTCAAATCCGGCCCCCGCAACCAAATTTCACGCATTTCCTACGCTCAGGAAGGCGGTCGCTGCGAGGCGACAATCAGGGTAAAGCGCCAAGCCCCGATTTGACATCGGGGCTTTTTGTTATGTGCGATTTACTCTGAATCGATCTCTATCTGGGCTTTATGCCCTTTTTTTGTTTTTCGGAGGGTGACTTTGGCTACGTTGGAACAACGTTTGACCGATCTGCTCGAGGCTCCGGTCGTTGCCTTGGGTTTTGAACTTTGGGGTGTTGAGTTTATCCGTGCGGGTAAGCACTCAACCTTGCGCGTCTTTATCGATGCAGAGCAAGGCGTGACGGTGGAAGACTGTGCCGAGGTGAGCCGCCAGGTTGGCGCCATCATGGACGTTGAAGATCCCATCACCGAGGAGTACTTCCTGGAAGTCTCTTCGCCCGGTCTGGATCGTCCCCTGTTCAAGGTTGCCCAGTTCGAAAAATACGTTGGCCAAGAGGCGGCGGTTTCGCTCCGGATGGCAACAAACAACCGCCGCAAGTTCAAAGGCGTAATCAAAGCTGTGCAGGGCGACATGGTCACCTTGACAGTAGATGGTAAGGACGAGGTGTTGGCTTTCACCAATATCCAAAAAGCGAACATAGTGCCGAACTTTGGTTAACGAGGCTATCGGATATGAATAAAGAGATTTTGCTGGTCGTTGACGCTGTGTCCAACGAGAAGGCTGTTCCCCGCGAAAAGATTTTCGAGGCTCTGGAAACCGCGCTGGCGACTGCAACCAAGAAGAAATACGAAGGCGAGATTGAAGTTCGGGTCGAGATCGATCGCAAGACCGGTGACTACGACACTTATCGCCGCTGGGTAGTGGTGGCCGATCAGGCCTCCATGGAGAACGCTTACGGTGAAATCACCCTGGAAGCGGCTCAGATAGATGACCCCGAAATTCAAGTGGGTGACTACGTTGAAGATCAGATCGATTCTGTCACCTTCGACCGCATCACCACCCAGACCGCCAAGCAGGTTATCGTGCAGAAGGTGCGTGAAGCCGAGCGCTCCCAAGTCGTTGACCAGTTCAGGGACAAGGAAGGCACCATCATCAGTGGTGTGGTCAAGAAGAGCAACCGCGATAACGTGATCCTGGATCTGGGCAGCAATGCCGAGGCGGTGATCTTCCGTGATGACATGCTGCCGCGCGAGACCTTCCGTCCAGGCGACCGCATCCGTGGTCTGCTCTACGCCGTGCGTCCGGAAGCCCGTGGTTCCCAGCTGTTCGTCAGCCGTTCCAGCCCGGACTTCCTGAAAGAACTGTTCCGCATCGAAGTGCCAGAAATCGGCGAAGAGATGATCGAAATCATGGGCGCCGCTCGTGATCCGGGTTCCCGCGCCAAGATCGCGGTCAAGACCAACGATCGTCGTATCGACCCGATCGGTGCCTGTATCGGCATGCGTGGTGCTCGTGTACAAGCCGTCTCCGCCGAGCTGAGCGGTGAGCGTGCCGACATCGTCTTGTACGATGACAACCCCGCTCAATACGTGATCAATGCCATGGCGCCCGCCGATGTGGCCTCCATCATCGTTGATGAAGACAACCACACCATGGACATCGCCGTGGAAGCCGCCAACTTGGCCCAAGCCATCGGTCGCAACGGTCAGAACGTGCGTCTGGCTTCCCAGCTGACTGGTTGGGAACTGAACGTCATGACCGTCGAGGACATGCGTGCCAAGCACCAGGCCGAGAATGATCGCATCCTGACCCTGTTCACCAGCGCCCTCGACATCGACGACGATTTCGCCGGTCTGCTGATGGAAGAAGGTTTCTCCACTCTGGAAGAGATCGCCTTCGTACCGGTCAATGAGCTGCTGGCCATCGACGGCCTGGACGAAGACATGGTGGAAGAGCTGCGCAAGCGCGCCAAAGATGTGCTGACCACCAAGGCTTTGGCCAAAGAAGAATCCTTCGAAGGTGCTGAACCTTCCGAAGACCTGCTCAATCTGGCTGGCCTCGGTCGCGACCTGGCTTATGCCCTGGCTGCACGCGGTGTTGCCACCCTGGAAGATTTGGCAGAGCAAGGTATCGATGACCTTGCCGACATTGAAGAGCTGACCGCTGAGAAAGCCGGTGAGCTGATTATGGCTGCTCGTAATATCTGTTGGTTCGGAGAAGAGCAGTCTAGTTAAGATCAAACGGAGGAAAATGAATGGCAGAAGTATCAGTCAAACAACTTGCCACTGACATCGACACGCCGGTTGATCGTCTTCTCCAGCAGTTTGTCGATGCCGGTATCAGCAAGAGCAAGGCCGACGACCTGGTCAGCGAATCTGAAAAACAGACTCTGCTGGCGCACTTGAAAAAACAGCATGGAGGTGACGAGATCACCGCACCAGCCCGCATGACTTTGCAGCGCAAGACCAAGAGCACCATCAGTGTTCAAGGTACCGGCGGCAAGAACAAAGAAGTGCAGGTTGAAGTGCGCAAGACTCGCACCTATGTAAAACGCTCGGCGCTGGAAGATGAACAGCGTCAAGCGGAAGCCGAGGAAACAGCGCGTTTGGAAGCAGAAGAAAAAGCTCGTCACGAGGCCGACAACAAGGCCCGTCTCGACGCTGAAGAGAAGGCTCGCCGTGAGGCTGAGCAAGCTCGTCGTGAAGCTGAGGAAAAGGCGCGGATCGAGGCACAATCAAAGGCTCGACAGGCTCCACAGCCCGCCAAAGTAGCCGCTAGCACAGCTCAGCAAGAGGCAGAAAAGATGGCCAAGCGCGAAGCAGAAGAACTGAAGCGCCAACAAGAACAAACAGCCTTGACCAAGGCTGAAGAACTCGCCGCGAAGAAAGCCGAAGAGGCTCGCGTCATGGCGGAACAGAACGGTCCTCGCTGGGCCGAAGAAGAGGCCGCTCGCGCCAAAGAGAGCAGCGATTACCATCTGACCACCAACAAGCACGCGCAAGCGGCTGAAGATGAGTTGGATCGTAAGGAAGAGACCAGCCGTCGTACGGCTGCCGCTGCCAAGGCCCCGAAAAAGGCCACCCGTCGTGAAGACGACCGCGACTCCCGCAATCCCCGTGCTCGCAAAGGCAAGCGCGGCAAGATGGCCACTCCGAACGCCATGAAGCACGGTTTCAACAAACCGGCCGCCGTGGTGAACCGTGACGTGGTGATCGGCGAAACCATCACCGTGGCCGAGCTGGCCAACAAGATGGCCGTCAAGGGCGTCGAAGTCATCAAGGTAATGATGAAGATGGGCGCCATGGCGACCATCAACCAGGTTATCGACCAGGAAACTGCTCAGCTTGTGGCTGAGGAGATGGGTCACAAGGTGTTGCTGCGTCGTGAGAACGAGCTGGAAGAAGCGGTACTGTCCGATCGTGACGAGACCTCCGAAGCCAAGCCGCGCGCACCGGTCGTGACCATCATGGGTCACGTTGACCACGGTAAGACCTCCCTGCTGGATTACATCCGCAAGGCCAAGGTTGCCGCGGGCGAAGCCGGTGGTATTACCCAGCACATCGGTGCCTACCACGTTGAAACCGACAGTGGCATGATCACCTTCCTGGATACCCCGGGTCACGCGGCCTTTACCTCCATGCGTGCTCGTGGTGCCAAGTCGACCGATATCGTGGTTCTGGTTGTTGCTGCCGATGACGGCGTCATGCCGCAAACCATCGAAGCCATCCAGCACGCCAAGGCGGCTGAAGTGCCTATCGTGGTTGCGGTCAACAAGATCGACAAGCCCGAAGCGGATCCGGATCGCGTCAAGACCGAGCTGGCCCGTTACAACGTCATGTCCGAAGACTGGGGTGGCGATAGCCAGTTCGTGCACGTCTCCGCCAAGTCCGGCGAAGGCATCGACGATCTGCTGGAAGCCATCCTGATCCAGTCCGAAGTACTGGAGCTGAAAGCGGTTGTCGATGGCATGGCCAGCGGCGTCGTGATCGAGTCCTTCCTGGACAAGGGTCGTGGCCCGGTTGCCACCGTACTGGTTCAAGAAGGTACCCTGCGTCAGGGTGACATCGTGCTGTGTGGTCTGGAATACGGTCGTATTCGTGCCATGCGTGACGAACTCGGTCGCGAGATCAAGGAAGCGGGTCCGTCCCTGCCGGTTGAAATCCTGGGTCTGTCCGGGGTTCCCTCTGCCGGTGACGAAGCCACCGTTGTACGTGACGAGAAGAAGGCCCGTGAAGTGGCACTCTATCGTCAAGGCAAGTTCCGCGACGTCAAGCTGGCTCGCCAGCAGAAGGCCAAGCTGGAAAACATGTTTGCCAACATGACCGAGGGCGAAGTGTCCGAAGTGAACGTGGTGATCAAGGCCGACGTACAGGGTTCCGTGCAAGCCATCTGCGATGCACTGGTGCAGCTCTCTACCGACGAAGTCAAGGTCAAGATCGTGGGCTCCGGCGTGGGTGGTATCACCGAAACCGACGCCACGCTGGCCGCTGCTTCCAGCGCGATCCTGGTGGGCTTCAACGTCCGTGCCGACGCCTCTGCTCGCAAGGTCATCGAGGCCGAGAGCCTGGATCTGCGTTACTACTCCGTCATCTATGATTTGATCGACGAAGTGAAGCAGGCCATGAGCGGCAAGCTGGCCCCTGAGTATCGTCAGGAGATCATCGGTCTGGCTGAAGTGCGTAGCGTCTTCAAGTCACCGAAGTTCGGCGCCGTTGCCGGCTGTATGGTTACCGAAGGTGTGGTCAAGCGTTCCAACCGTATCCGTGTTCTGCGTGAAAACGTGGTCATCTATGAAGGCGAGCTGGAATCCCTGCGCCGCTTCAAGGATGACGTCAACGAAGTCCGCAACGGTTACGAGTGTGGTATCGCGGTCAAGAACTACAACGACGTACGTGAAGGCGACCAGATCGAAGTTTACGAGACTGTTGTCATTCAACGGACTCTGTAAGCCGAGCATTAGACAAAATAGGGGGCCGCGGCCCCCTTTTATCGCAGGATAGAAATATGGCCAGAGAATTCAGCCGGACCAACAGGGTCGGGCAGCAGATCCAGCGCGAAATCGCGCTGATCTTGCAGCGTGAGGTCAAGGACCCGCGCATCGGCATGGTAACCGTCTCCGACGTGGAAGTGTCCAAGGACCTTAACTACGCCAAGGTATATGTCACCTTCTTGCAGCTCGAGAACGACGAGGAGCGCATCAAGGAAGGGCTCAAGGGCCTGACCGAAGCCGCCGGTTACATCCGCAGCCTGCTCGGCAGCGCCATGCGTCTGCGCGTGGTGCCCGAGCTGCGCTTCTATTATGACCAGACCCTGGTCGAGGGGATGCGCATCTCCAACCTGGTGTCCAACACCGTGCGTGACGACAAGCGTCGCATGGCCGAAGCCGGCCGTGAGGAAGAGCAAGCCGCACCGGATGATACTACTGAGGATAAAGCCTGAGATGTCTCGTAGACGCCGTTTCAAGGGTCGTGACGTACACGGCATCTTGCTGCTGGACAAGCCGACCGGCCTGACTTCCAACGATGTGTTGCAGAAGGTCAAGCGTATCTATAACGCCGCCAAGGCCGGTCACACCGGTGCCCTGGATCCGCTGGCGACCGGTATGCTGCCGATCTGCCTCGGTGAGGCCACCAAATTCTCCCAGTATCTGCTGGAAGCGGACAAGCGCTATGAGGTGACCGCCAAGCTGGGCGAGCGCACCAACACCAGCGACTCCGACGGCGAGGTGGTCTCCACCCGTCCGGTGAACGTGGCCGTGGGTACCCTGATCGAGTCACTGGACCAGTTCCGTGGCCCGATCATGCAGGTGCCGTCCATGTACTCCGCCCTCAAGCACAACGGCCGTCCGCTCTATGAGTACGCCCGTGAAGGCATCGAGATCGAGCGTGAAGCCCGTCCGATCACCGTGTTCGAGCTCAAATTGCTGAGCTTCGAAGGGGACGAGGTTCGTCTCGAGGTGCATTGCAGCAAGGGCACCTACATCCGCTCCCTGGTGGACGATCTGGGCGAAGTGCTGGGCTGTGGCGCACACGTTACCCAGCTGCGCCGCACCCAGGTGGCCAATTATCCCTATGAGCGGATGCTGACCCTGGATCAGCTCGAGTGCATCTTCGAGCAGACCAAGGCCGAGAGTATTCCGCCGCGCGAGCAGCTGGATCCCTTGTTGCTGCCGATGGATACCGCCGTGGCAGCCCTGCCCGAGGTGAACATGCTGACGGCGGTGGCCGCCTATGTGAACCAGGGTCAGGCCGTGCAGGTGGCTGGTGCGCCGCAAAGTGGCCAGGTCCGCATGACGGTCGGCCCGGAGCGTGAGTTCATCGGGGTTGGCGAGATCGACGACGAAGGGCGGGTCGCCCCCAAGCGTCTGGTGCGCTATCACGACGATCGCGACGAGGAGTGATCCTCAGGCGGTATCGGGACAAGTTTCCCATCGCGCGTCTTTCTCGTTGCGAATAGTGACGGGTGCGATTATGATACCGCCCTCATTTCACGGCTGAATTAGAGATTGGCTGTGAACCTTTAAACACTCTACTTGGAGTAATACCATGTCTCTAAATGCTGAGATCAAAGCTTCCATCGTTGCTGACAACGCTCGTTGTGCCAACGACACTGGCTCCCCCGAAGTGCAGGTTGCCCTGCTGACTGCCCAGATCAACCATCTGCAAGGTCACTTCAAAGAGCACGCTAAAGATCACCACGGTCGTCGCGGTCTGCTGCGCATGGTTTCCCAGCGTCGTAAGCTGCTGGACTACCTGAAGCGTAAAGACGTTCAGCGTTACGCTGCTCTGATCGCCAAGCTGGGTCTGCGTCGTTAATCGACCATCAGATTTCGCGAAAAAGGGGAACCTCAGGGTTCCCCTTTTTTATTGGCCGTTTGGGCGGTGCGACAAGCCGTTGCCTGCCTCACAGAATTCGTGTCTCCGCTTACCTTTTGGTTCGAATCAAGTATACTTGCACGCGAATTTAAAGAGCCAAATTGTAAAAAGGAAATTCACGTGAATCCTATTGTAAAGTCATTCCAGTACGGTCAACACACCGTTACCCTGGAAACCGGTGTGATGGCCCGTCAAGCCACTGCGGCCGTCATGGTCAGCATGGACGATACCTGCGTATTTGTGACCGTCGTTGGCAAGAAAGAGGCCGATCACGGCCGTGATTTCTTCCCGCTGACCGTCAACTACCAGGAGCGTACCTATGCTGCTGGTCGTATCCCGGGTGGTTTCTTCCGTCGTGAAGGCCGTCCGAGCGAAGGCGAGACCCTGATCTCCCGTCTGATCGACCGTCCTATTCGTCCGCTGTTCCCGGAAGGCTTCCTCAATGAGGTTCAGGTGGTTGCCACCGTCATGTCCGTGAACCCGGCCGTGTCTCCTGACATCGTTGCCATGATCGGTGCCTCTGCGGCACTGGCCATCTCCGGCATCCCGTTCGGCGGCCCGATTGCTGCTGCCCGCGTGGGTTACATGAACGGTCAGTATGTATTGAATCCGACCACCACCGAACTGCCGCAGAGCGATCTGGACCTGGTGGTTGCCGGTACCGCCAACGCGGTGCTGATGGTGGAATCCGAAGCGGCCATCCTGTCTGAAGAGACCATGCTGGGCGCCGTCGTCTATGGCCACGAGCAGATGCAAGTGGTGATCAACGCCATCAACGAATTCGCTGCCGCCGTGGGTACCCAGCCGTGGGATTGGACTCCGCCTGCCGTCAACGAAGCCCTGAAGGCCAAGATTGCCGAGCTGGCGACTGCCGAACTGGGTGAAGCCTATCGCATCACCGAGAAGGCCGTGCGTTACGCCGCCATCGGTGCCATCAAATCCCGTGTGGTTGAGCAAGTCATCGCCTCCGGCGTGGAAGAAGATGCCAAGAAGATCGGCGAAGAGTTCCACAGCCTGGAAAGCCGCATCGTCCGTGGCCGTGTGGTCCGTGGCGAGCCGCGCATCGATGGTCGCGATCCGGAAATGATCCGCGCCCTGTCCGTCGGCACCGGCATCCTGCCGCGCGCTCACGGCTCCGCCCTGTTCACCCGTGGCGAGACTCAGGCTATCGTGGTTGCGACTCTGGGTACCGAGCGTGACGCCCAGAACATCGACGAGCTGGCCGGCCACCGCGCCGACCGCTTCATGCTGCACTACAACTTCCCGCCGTATTGCGTCGGTGAAACCGGCATGATGGGTAGCCCGAAGCGTCGTGAAATCGGTCACGGTCGTCTGGCCAAGCGCGGCGTTGCTGCCGTGATGCCGAGCGCCGCCGAGTTCCCGTACGTGGTGCGTGTGGTATCTGAAATCACCGAATCCAACGGCTCTTCCTCCATGGCCTCCGTCTGTGGTTCCTCCCTGGCGCTGATGGACGCGGGTGTGCCGATCAAGGCCTCCGTTGCCGGTATCGCCATGGGTCTGGTGAAGGAAGAAGAAGGTTTCGTCGTGCTGTCCGACATCCTGGGTGACGAAGATCACCTGGGCGACATGGACTTCAAGGTGGCCGGTACTACCCAGGGTATCACCGCGCTGCAGATGGACATCAAGATCGAAGGCATCACCAAAGAGATCATGGAGATTGCCCTCAAGCAAGCTCGTGGCGCTCGCCTGCACATCCTGAAGGTCATGGACGAAGCCATCCAGGCGCCGCGTAGCGAGATCTCCGATTTCGCCCCGCGCATCCACACCATCAAGATCAATCCTGAGAAGATCAAGGACGTGATCGGCAAGGGGGGTTCCGTGATCCGTGCCCTGACCGAAGAGACCGGCACCAACATCGAGCTGGATGATGACGGTACCGTCCGCATCTCCGCCGTTGCCAACGAAGCCGCCATGGAAGCCATTCGTCGTATCGAGGCCATCACCGCCGAGATCGAAGTGAACCGCATCTATGAAGGCAAGGTTGTGCGTCTGGCCGACTTCGGTGCCTTCGTCAACATCCTGCCGGGTAAAGACGGTCTGGTACACATCTCCCAGATCACCGATGCCCGCGTGCAGAACGTGGCCGACTTCCTGAAGATCGGTGACGTGGTGAAGGTGAAGGTACTGGAAGTGGATCGTCAAGGCCGTGTGCGTCTCTCCATCAAGGAAGCGAATGCACCGACCGAAGCCGCCGCTCCGGTTGCCGACGTGGCCGTTGCCGCCGTCGAAGAGCCGACTGCCGAATAAGGCTGCCGCTCTGTGAAAAAGCCGACCTCAGGGTCGGCTTTTTTTATGCCTCATTTTCTTCGTAAGAGGGTTGTGGCAGCAAGATGGGTTGTTCCAGCCGGCGCCAATTGCTATAAGGGACGACTCGCCTCGTCGCTGTCAAAAGGAATTGCAGTATGTCATGGGCCTATCTCAGGCAATTTCCCCCGCTGGTCTGGATCGTGATCCTGGGCACCTTTATGGTGCGCACCACTTTCTTTATGGTTTGGCCCTTTCTCTCCATTCTGCTCTACCGTGATTACGGTCTGTCGGCGACGCTGATTGGTCTCATCCTGGGGTCCACCGCGGCCGTCTCCACCCTGGTCAGCTTCTATGGGGGCTGGCTGTCGGATAAGTGGGGGCGGCGCAACATACTGTTGTTTGGCTGCCTGGTGTCGGCCTTGAGCGTCAGCCTGCTCGGGCTCTCCCATCAGGTGTTCTGGCTGGCGTTCGGGGTGATAGGCAGTGGACTCTCCTACGGGCTCATCGATTCACCGGGTAAAGCGCTAATGGCCGATAGCCTGGCCGAGCCCAAGGCGCGCGAACTGGCGCTGCACCTGCGTTACTTTCTGCTCAATCTGGGCGCGGCCATCGGCCCCTTGCTCGGTGTCAGCTATGGTCTGAGCGCGCGGCAGGAGACCTTCCTGTTGCTCAGCGCCAGCTATCTGTTGCTCGGCCTTGTTTTCATGTTCGGTTTTCGACTCGCGGGAGCTCAGGCAAGCAGTGCCGCTGGCCCCGGCATGCGCGCCGTGCTGCGCGTGCTCTGGCAAGATAGGAGCTTCCTGTTGCTGACGATGGCCAACATGCTGCTGATGCTGGTCTATGCCCAATTTGAGTCACCGCTCATTCAGTATCTGACCCGGGCGGGGACCCCGGAGGTGGAGCACCTCATCGGTTGGCTGGTGGCGACCAATGCGCTGACTATAGTGATCCTGCAGTTCCCACTGCTGCACCTGACCGCCAACTGGCCCATCAAGCGCCGACTGCAGCTCGGGGTCGCCTTCTTCCTCAGCGCCCAGCTGCAATTCGCGCTCGGGGATACCGCCATTTGGTGGCACTGGATAGTGGCGGTGATCCTGCTCAGCATCGGCGAGTGCATCCTGTTCCCGCTGCTCAACGTGCTGGTCGATCAGATGGCGCCGGAGCACCTCAAAGGCAGCTACTTCGGGGCGGCCTCCATATCCGGGCTCGGGATCGCCATCGGCGCGCTACTGGGGGGCTGGATCCTGGCCAACTGGGGGGGCAGTTGGCTCTATGGCTGCATGGCGCTGCTCTGTCTGGCCATACTGCAGCTCTACGGATGGGGTGCCAAGGCCCCGCGACCGTCCCAGGTTCGAGCCGGCACCGAGGCCTGAGCCCTAGAAGGTCAGCACCTTGTCGGCGGCCAGGGTCCACTGGGCCAGCAGCGGCAGGGTGCCGATCTCGATGCCCTCGATGAGGGGCAGAGCCGTGACGCCGCGGGCGTCGGTGCAGGTCTTGCACAGTCGAATGAGGGTGCCTTGCGCCAGCAGGATCTCCAGCATCTGGCGCAGGTTATAGCCCTCGACTGGCGCCTGGCCTGCCAGCGCAGCGCCGACGGCGTCGGACATCAGGAACAACTTGAGGATGACATTACCCTGCTCGTTGAGGGCAATCCCCAAGCGCAGGGCATTGAACAGGGACTCGCTGCCGTAGGGGGCCCCGTTGGCGATGATGACGATCTGTTGCTTCATGTGAGACTCCATGATGAAAGCCGTTATTGTAGCCTTATCCGATAGGGGCGGGCGTGATGTTGCGCAAACCCTGTCGTACCATTTGAGCCTTCGGCTTGACCCTGAGGGATGAGTCAGGTCTGATAGGCGGCCATCCAATATGACAGGATCATGAGGTCGTTATGTGGAAGATTGTCGGAATTGGTATGCTGCTGTTGGCCGGTCAGGCCTATGGTAGTGAAGCAGTTGGCTGCAAGGCACAACATCAGGCGGTGACGGATCAGCTGGTCTTCGCCAAGGCGCATAATAACGCCGATCAGGTGGCTGGGCTGGAGCAGGCCCTGCGCAATATCGAGGCACACTGCACCGATGCCGGGCTAATCAAGGAGCAACAAGAGAAGGTGGCCAAGCAGAAAGAAGAGGTGGAGGAACGCCTTGCCGATCTGCAGAGCGCGCGGGTCTCGGGCAAGCCGGACAAGATCGCCAAGAAGCAGGCCAAGCTGGAAGAGTCGCAAGCCGAACTGCTGGAAGCCCAGCGCAAGCTTGAGGCACTGCAGAAGCTGGTCAAACCCTGAGGGGCCAGCAGCACAAATATAAAAAGCCGGACATTGTCCGGCTTTTTATTGCTTGAAGATGCGGCCCTGTGCCGCAGGCCTTAGCTGTTACTGCCTGTGCATTAGCACAAACTTGTCCATCAGCTGCTCTTCGGTCTCCACCTGCTTGGGATCCCGGGAAATGCAGCCCATGAACATCAGGTGCTTATCGCGCCGTTACTGCCTGTGCATCAACACAAACTTGTCCATCAGCTGCTCTTCGGTTTCCACGTGAGCGGGATCCCAGATGATGCAGTCGATAGGACAGACGCTGATGCAGGTCGGCTTCTCATAGTGGCCGACGCATTCGGTGCAGCGATCCGGGTCTATCTCGTAGATCTTGGCCCCCAGGGTGATGGCCTGGTTCGGACACTCCGGATCGCACATGTCACAGTTGATGCATTTGCTGGTGATGAGCAGCGCCATCTCAAGCCGCCGAGTGCGGCTGACGGGTGTCCTGACGATCGCCAAGGTTGCGCAGCAGTATGCCGTAGTTGATGTCGATCTCTTTCGGGACCGGCACATAGACCACGTGACCGTTGCCCGGCGCGGTGTCGATGAGCTCGCCCTTGCGGTTCTGCATCTGCTCCAGGTTGAAGCTGACGTTGCCCTGCGGGGTCATCAGCTCCAGGCTGTTGCCCACCAGGAACTTGTTCTTCACTTCCACTTCCACCATGTCGCCCTGACGGCCGGTGATCTCGCCGACGAATTGCTGGGTGTCGGAGACGGAGTAGCCGTAGTCGTAGTTCTGGTACTCGCTGTGGTTGTGACGACGCAGGAAGCCCTCGGTGTAACCACGGTGGGCCAGGTTCTCGAGGGTGCCCATCAGGGTCGGATCAAACGGACGACCGGCGACCGCATCGTCGATGGCCTTGCGATAGACCTGGGCGGTACGGGCGCAGTAGTAGAAGGACTTGGTACGGCCTTCGATCTTGAGGGAATGCACGCCCATCTTGGTCAGGCGCTCGACGTGCTCGACGGCGCGCAGGTCCTTGGAGTTCATGATGTAGGTGCCGTGCTCGTCCTCGAACGCGGTCATGTATTCACCGGGACGGTTGGACTCTTCCAGCAACACCAGCGCATCGGAAGGTTTACCGAGCCCCAGGGTGTTGTCCGGACGCACGGCGATGGGCTCCTGACGGTGGACAATCTGGCCCACGTCATCTTCCTTGCCCTCGTGCACCTTGTACTCCCAGCGGCAGGAGTTGGTGCAGGTACCCTGGTTGGGGTCGCGCTTGTTGATGTAGCCAGAGAGCAGGCAGCGGCCGGAGTAGGCCATGCACAGGGCGCCATGGACGAAGACTTCCAGCTCCATCTCCGGCACCTGCATGCGGATCTCTTCGATCTCGTCGAGAGACAGTTCGCGGGACAGGATGGCGCGGGTCAGGCCCATCTGATGCCAGAACTTCACCGTGGCCCAGTTGACCGCGTTGGCTTGTACCGACAGGTGGATAGGCATGTCCGGGAATGCTTCACGCATCATCATGATGAGACCGGGGTCGGACATGATCAGCGCGTCCGGCTTCATGTCCACCACCGGGCGCATGTCGCGGATGAAGGTCTTCAATTTGGAGTTGTGGGGCTGGATGTTGGCCACCACGTAGAACTGCTTGCCGAGGGCGTGAGCCTCGTTGATGCCGAGCTGCAGGTTCTCGTGATCGAACTCATTGTTACGCACCCGCAGGCTATAGCGCGGCTGGCCGGCATAGACGGCATCGGCGCCATAGGCGTAGGCGTAACGCATATTCTTGAGGGTCCCGGCAGGGGAGAGCAATTCTGGTCTGAACATGTTGGACTCTTTATATCTGATTGCAAATCAGGACGACGCCACCTGATGGCGCCGTATAGGAATATCACTGGTGCAAGAGGCTACTCCCTGTGCGACCGCCCGAGGATGGAACCTCAGTGGCGCAATAGGGTGCTCAAGGCACTGCCACCCGCTGGTGATACATTGAGAGTGCGGAGCGCACTCAATGCCCCTCCACCCGATGGTGATACATCGAGAGTGCGGAGCGTACTCAATGCCCCTCCACCCGATGGTGATATATGGGGTGCGAGATTGTACTCGCCCCTCCCGCATCATGCAATTTGAGCCGCTTCGGCAGAGTGATAAAATCTGTTCATTTTACGCTCAGCTTGCCGATGTTAGCGTGTCAGCAACTCGGCGCAGGAGATAGTTGGGCGATAAATAGATCTTTTCCTCTAAAAAGCCCATCTCCAAGTTGAAATTTTGTCCGACTCGGGAAAGAATGCGCGCTCGGTATTGGCCTCGGACGTGAGCGAGTCGCTACCAGGACAGACCGAGGATGAGCGGGCCTTCGGCCAACAGGTACTGGAAACCACACAGGAATTTTATGAACCCCCTTCGCATTGCCGCTTCGGCCCTTTTTTGCACTCTGACCCTGGTCAGCCAGCAGGCCGCAGCCGTTGAATACGCGCTGCCTGCCGCCAACAGCCGCCTGATTGGTGAGAACCAGGAGTACGTAGTGCCCGCGGACAATCGCCCGCTGGAGCAGATCGCCTCCGACTTCCAGTTGGGTCTGACCAACATCATGGAAGCGAACCCGGGTGTCGACCCTTATCTGCCGACTCCGGGCAGCAAGCTGGTCATTCCTCACCAGCTGATCCTGCCGAATGCGCCGCGCGAAGGGATTGTCATCAACGTGGCCGAGATGCGTCTGTACTACTACCCGAAAGGCCAGAACGTGGTGCAGGTACTGCCCATCGGTATCGGCCAGCTGGGGGTCAATACCCCGGAAAACTGGATCACCAAGGTCGAACGCAAGCGCGCCAACCCGACCTGGACCCCGACCGAGAACATCCGTCGTCGCTACGCCGCCCAGGGCAAGACCCTGCCTGCGGTCTGGCCGGCCGGCCCGGATAACCCCATGGGCCTGCACGCGCTCTACATCGGCAACCTCTACGCCATCCACGGCACCAACGCCACTTTCGGCATCGGTCTGCGGGTGAGCAGCGGCTGTGTGCGTCTACGCGCCGATGACATCAAGTACCTGTTCGACAAGGTGCCGGTCGGTACGCGCGTCCAGTTCGTCAACCAGCCGGTGAAGTCCACCGTCGAGCCGGATGGTGGTCGCTACATGGAAGTTCATGAGCCGCTGTCTCGCAACGAAGCGGAGTTCAACTCCACCGAATCCGTGCCCTTGCCCATGACCCCGGCCATCACCCGCTTTATCGCCCATATGGACAGTGACTCCAATGTGGTCAAGCAGGTGCTGGAACAGCGTACCGGCATGCCGACACGCCTCAACCCGCAGGCCTGATAGCCTTAGCGGTAGAGAAACAACAACGGCGACCTCAGGGTCGCCGTTGTTGTTTCTGACGCGGCTCAAGCGGCAGGTGGTGCGTAGAGCGCGAGGCGATTGCCCTCGGTGTCTTCGATGATGACCCGGGAGCCGTGGCCGCTGCCGATGCTGTGCAGGGGCTCGAGCACCTTGCCGCCGAGCCGGGGCACCATCCGCTCGGCCTCTCTTAGCCTGTCCCCGAGGGAGAGATAGATGAGGGGACCAGTGCCGCCCGGCTGATGATATTCATCCATGGGGCCGAGGCAGGCCGCCGCGTTGTTGCCATCGTGGCGCAGCATGGCAAAGCGGATCTCTTCTTGTACCGGCGTTACCTCTATATCGAGCAGGGCCGCGTAGAAGGCCATGGCGCGATCCAGATCCCGGGTCGGAATGTCGGCCCAAACCAGGGTGTTGTCCATCTTGGTGTTCTCCAGCAATGTCCGGCCGATGCGACCGGTGGCTCTTAGAGGTTAGGAGTGGCGGCCAAGGGGCGCCATCAATGAAAAAGCGGCGCCTGATGGCGCCGCTTATGGAGATGAGACGAGGGGGTTTGTACTGCTGCTTACCAGCGATGTTCAAGCCACCAAGCCGGATGGGTGGAGGAGTATAGAAGCCCCTGAGTCTGGGATCACTTCACTTGCCAGCAATGCTCAGACCACCAAACCGGATAAGCGGCGCATAGAAGCCCTTGCCATCGTCGTGGTGCAACTGGTTGCCGACTGCTTCGAGCTCCCCCAACAGACGGTAGAAGTTGCCTGCCACAGTGATGCCGCGCACCGGTTGAACGCGCACGCCATCCCGGCACAGGAAGCCGGAGGCGCCAAATGAGAAGTCGCCGCTCACCGCATCGGCGCCCGAGTGCAGCCCGTCGAGCTTGACCAGCTCCAGATACTCACTCGCCTTGACCTCGGCCTCAGTGTGAGGGCCAGTGCCAAATACCAGATGACGGGGGGCCACATCCAGTGCCGCGCGGGCACTGCGCGCCGCGGCGCCATTGCTGGCCACGTCGAAGTGGTGGGCGCTGGCACTGTTGTGCAGCAGGGTCTTGAGTTCCCCTTCACCGATCAGCAGCAAGTCCTGGGTAGGGGCCCCTTCACCGTCGAATCCCTTGATGCGCATGCCGCCCGGCATATATACCCGGCTCTCCAGGCTGAGCCAGCGGGAGGCCACGTGCTGGCCGACCTTGTCACGCCAGGGGTTGATCCCCTGCTGGGCCCACTTGCCCGACAGCGCGGCCTGGAAGCAACCAAACAGGCTGGCCAGGCAGTTAAGGGTGAAGATGGCGCTGTAGCGACCGCTCGGTACGGCTTCCCCCATCAGCAGCGCATCGGTCAGGCGGTAGGTCTGCTCGATGAGAGGATCGCTGCCGAGCTCGTCGAAGCGGCGCGCATATTGTCCCTGATAGTGCATGGATTGGCGGCCATGGCGCTCGATCAGCGCCGATGTGTGGCAACCGAGGCTGAACTCCCCATGCTGGCAGAAGCTGCCCTGGCTGTTGGCGAGCCAGAGCCGACTCTCCCCTTCGAAGAAGCCGTTGTAGGGGGCGCCGGTCACATCGGGCAGGGCCAGCATGTCCGCCTCTAAACGAAGGGCCAGGGCAATCTTCTCCTCCACCGGGGTGTTGTCGGGCTGACTTATCTCGGCGCAGTCAGTGCTGAGACGACTGTGGGTCACCCGGATGGCCTGATCCGCGTCCAGCTTGGCGAAACGGCTGGCATCCAGCGCATCCTGCAACATGGCATCGAGGGCCGCGTCGTCCAGGGATTCCGAGTAGGCGATGCCGATCCGGCCATCCTTAATGAGGCGAATGCCGATCTGCTGACTGCTGGTGACCTTGTATTCACCAAGCTCGCCCTTGTCGGCCTTGAGGGAGAAGGCCTTGTCCTGATTGGCGATAAGATCCGCCTCGGCGCCAAGATCGGCGACCTGGTTGAGCAGGCGGTTGAGCAGGTGATGCATATCGAGTTGGCTCATCAGGCGTTTCCTCCGACCAGAATGCTGTCGACTTTGAGCTGCGGCTGGCCGACGGAGGTCGGGATGGAGCCGGAGACCGAGCCGCACATGCCGGCGGCGATACTGAGATCGCGGCCGACCATGGAGATCTCTTTCAATACCTGAGGCCCTGTGCCGATCAGGGTGGCTGACTTGAGTGGCCGGGTTATCTTGCCCCCCTCGATGAGATAGGCCTCTTGCACGTTGAAGTTGAACTCGCCGGTGCCGGGTTGCACCGAGCCGCCTCCCATCCGCTTGGCATAGATGCCGCGCTCTACCGTGGCCAGCATCTCATCGAGAGAATGGTTTCCCGGCTCGATAAAGGTGTTGCGCATGCGCGAGGCGGGGGCGAATTTGTAGGATTCACGCCGGCCTGAGCCGGTGCGGGCATAGCCGGTCTTCAGCGCCCCCATGCGATCGACCAGGAAACCGGTCAGTACCCCATCCTTGATCAGCTGGGTGTGCTGGGTCGCCATGCCCTCGTCATCGACGTTGATGGAGCCCCAGGCGTTGCCTTGCAGGCCTTCGTCCACCGCGCTGACCACGGGATTGGCGATGAGCTGGCCCATCTTGTCGTGGAATACCGAGGCCTTCTTGGCCACCGAGGTGGTCTCCAGCAGGTGGCCACAGGCCTCGTGGAAGATGACGCCGCCAAAACCGCCCTCCAGGATGACCGGCAGCTTGCCGCTTGGGCAGGGGGCCGCGCCGAGTTTCACCAGTGCCTGGCGGGTGGCACTGAGTGCCAGCTCGCGTGGGTCGATGAGGGCCGCGTGCTCCCAGCCCATCAGGGCGCCTGGGGCCTCATAGCCCATGCTCTGCTCGCTCCCTTCTTGGGCGATGGCCTGGGCCATGATGCGGTTGTAGTGGCGACGATCGCTCACCTGCAGCCCTTCACTGTTGAAGATCTCCACCTCCTGCTCCCAGCCAAGCGCATTGGCGGAGAACTGGCTCACCTTGCTGCTCTCGGCGCGGGCCGCCGCGTCCATGGCGTGCAGGTAGGCAATCTTCTGCTCCAGCAGCTTGTCTGCCGACAGCGGCAGGGCGATGGGGTGATGGTCGGTGAGGCGAGTGAAATCGAAGGCGGTGGTGGTCACCACAGGGTCACGCCTGTCTTTGGCCGCCAGCAGGCTCACGATGCGCAGCAGCTCGTTGCGATCGGCCAGGTTGGTGTAGCCGTAGAGCACCTTGTGGCCGTAGCACAGCCGCACGCCTATGCCGAAATCGAGGCCGCCGCTGATGGCTTCTATCTGGCTGGAAAGCAGACCGAGCTGGCTGCGCCGCTTGCGCTCCACGAACAGCTCGGCGAAGTCGGCGCCAAGGGCCAGCGCGTGATCGAGCACATCGCGGGCAATGGTGGGGGGCAGCAGGGAGAATGGGGTCATAGCATATCCTTTTCTGGTCTGAGCCTGTTGACGGCCGCCCCCGGCACCGAGGGTGACTGGGGACGGTTTCATTGTTACAGACCCGTGCAAAAAAGTCGTCATGGCGTCATGCAATGATACCGATTGAGGCAATCGGCTCGAGATCTGAACCCAAGTGCTCAGCGCGGCTAGCCGCAAACCAGGGTCAGAGCAGCTCGTGGATCTCGCTCAGGATCTGATCGACCCACTGTTCGATGCGAGGCTCGGTCTGGTCGTACTGGTTGGCGTCATCGAGGGCCAGGCCGACGAAGTGGCAACCATAGTCGAACAGGCATCAGAGCAGTTCGTGGATCTCGCTCAGGATCTGATCGACCCACTGCTCGATGCGAGGCTCGGTCTGGTCGTACTGGTTGGCGTCATCGAGGGCCAGGCCGACGAAGTGACGACCATCGTCGATCAGTGCCTTGGAGGCATCGAACTCGTAGCCTTCATTGGGCCAGTAACCCACCAGTTTGACGCCTTTTGGCACCAGCTGATCGTGCAACAGGCCCAGGGCATCCTGGTACCACTCGCCGTAGCCGAGCTGATCGCCCATGCCGAACAGGGCGATGATACGGCCTTCCAGCTCGACGCCCGCAATGTCGTCCCAACGGGACTCCCAGTCTTCCTGCAGCTCACCGAAATCCCAGGTGGAGATGCCGAGGATCAGGATGTCGTACTCCTGCATGTGGGCGAGGGGCACATCCTTGATGTTGTGGAGATCGACCAGCTCGGGGCCGATGAGGGCGCGGATCTTCTCGGCAGCCATCTCGGTGTAACAGGTGGTAGAGCCGTAAAACAAACCTATCTTCATCGCTCTTCTCTCGATCGCGGTGGGTAACAATGTGCTGGGCAACATAGGGGAGGGGCCAGTCTAGCAGATTGGCCGGAGCCCTTCACGGGGCAAGCGCTCCTGATGGTGCATCCCGCTGTGCCTGGTGGCACGGGCCCGCTACAATGAGTCTCCGTTTGCCGAAGACTCAAGCCTTATGACCAAGCCAGCGCCCGCCGTGCACGACCATCCCCTGATCGAACCCTTCCTCGATGCTCTCTGGCTGGAGCGGGGACTCTCTGACAACACGGTCAGCTCCTATCGCACCGATCTGGAGAAGTTTGCCTTATGGCTCGACAAGGAGGGCAGCTCCCTGCTGTTGGCGGGCATGGACGATATCCAGCACTACCTCGCCTGGCGGGTCGATCAGCAGTTTGCCGCCAGCTCCACGGCCCGCTTCCTCTCCGCTCTGCGCCGTTTCTATCAGTATCTTAACCGCGAAAAGCTGCGTAGCGACGACCCCACCGTGCTGCTCGAGGGCCCCAAGCTGCCCAAGAAGCTGCCTTCCGACTTGAGTGAGGCCGAGGTGGAGGCGTTGCTGGCGGCGCCCCTGGTCGATGATCCGCTGGAGCTGCGAGACAAGGCAATGCTGGAGCTGCTCTATGCCACCGGCCTGCGTGTCTCCGAGCTGGTGGGCCTCACCGCCGAGCATGTCAGCCTGCGCCAGGGGTTGGTGCGGGTGGTGGGCAAGGGCAACAAGGAGCGACTGGTGCCCATGGGGGAGGAGGCCGTCTACTGGCTGGAGCGTTACTACCGGGAGGCGCGCACCCTGCTGCTCGGCGGTACCAGCTCGGATGTGGTGTTCCCCTCCAAGCAGGCCAGGATGATGACCCGCCAGACCTTCTGGCATCGGATCAAGCTCTACGCCATGCGGGCGGGCGTTGCCGGAGAGCTCTCTCCCCATACCCTGCGCCATGCTTTTGCCACCCACCTGCTCAACCACGGCGCCGATCTGCGGGTGGTGCAGATGCTGCTGGGGCATGCGGATCTCTCCACCACCCAGATCTACACCCATGTGGCGAACGAGCGGCTCAAGACGCTGCACGGCGAGCACCACCCCCGCGCCTGATGCCGACAACAAAAAACCGCCAGCAGGCGGTTTTTTTCAAGCACACGACAGGAGTTGGCGCTTATTTTCCCTGCTGGGATTTGAGCAGATCGCGGATCTCGCTCAGCAGTTCCTGATCCTTGGTGGGGCCGGCGGGGGCTGCGGCCTCTTCCTGCTTCTTCTTGAGGGTGTTGATGGCTTTGAGCCCCATGAAGATGGCAAAAGAGATGATCAGGAAGTCGATGATGGTCTGGATGAACTTGCCGTAGGCGATGACCACGGCCGGCGTGGTCCCCTCGGCGGCCTTCAGGGTCACGGCCAGATCGCTGAAGTCCACACCCCCCAGGATCAGACCAATTGGCGGCATGATCACGTCACCCACGAAGGAGGAGACGATCTTGCCGAAGGCGGCACCAATGATGATACCGACCGCCATGTCGATGACGTTGCCTCTGGCCGCAAAGGCCTTGAACTCTTGAATCAGACTCATTTTCCCCTCCAAAAATGGGTTGGGAGCGGCCGCTACCGCCCCTCGATTTGAATAATAAAACATCAGGAAAACAGAGGGATGACCATCGTGTCTCCTGCAGTCCCGTTTAGCTTGCGGGGCATCGGCCCAATTGGCAACCTGCGGGAATAGGAATTTTTTGCATCCGGCACTATTAATCAGTCTGTAATTTATGATTTGAGACGCGATTGTCACTGGTTTACCGTATAAAACCTCTCGTTCATGCCAGGTGGGTAAAATAGTGAAGCATTTACTACTGGGAATGATGGTGTTGTGCGCCTTTGTCGCCAACGCGGGGATGGATCCTCAACAACTGAAACAGACCATAGCCCAGCGACTCGGCATGGAGGTGTTTCTGGTGGATGAGACCCCGCTGCCGGGTCTCTTCCTGCTGGGCACGGCCCAGGGGCTGATCTACAGCGATGCCAAGGGTGACTATGTGTTGCAGGGCTCGATGCTGGATCTTGGCCATGACATGAAGAACCTCACCGTGCTGGGCCAGCAGCGCCAGCGCCGACTGGCCCTGTCCCAGATAGGCGCGGCGCGGATGCAGCTCAAGGCGCCCCACGAGCGTCATCAGATCACCCTGTTTACCGCACTGGATTGTCGCCAGTGCCGCCCCGCGCTGGCAGAGCTGCCGCAACTGCAGGCCCTGGGGGTGAGTGTGCAGTTACTGCCCCTGGCTGGCACCTTCGAGGAGCTGGCGGATGTGCAGGCGCACTGGTGCTCGCCGGAGCTGCTCAGTGAACTCAGTCTCAGTGATCGTTTGCCAGCGGCCGACTGTAATGAGATCCTTGCCCATCATATCGGCCTGAGCCAATGGCTCGGGATCAAGGCGTCACCAAGCTGGGTCCTGCCAAACGGGGATCTGGTGCGGGGTTACCGAAGCCCTGAACAACTGCTCATGCTACTGGATCATATCGATGTCCCTGCAAATTCGTCGTCGCCCACGGGTGGATGATTCCCATCTTCCCGCCACTCTTCATCCGTTGTTGCGCCAGATCTTCGCCAGTCGCGGGGTCGAGGATCCCGCCCTGCTCGAGCGCAGCGCCAGCCTGCTGTTGCCGCCCCAGCGGCTGTTTGGCATGGAGCAGGCGGTGCCGCTGCTGGCCGCCGCGCTGACCGCCCAGAAACGCATCCTCATCGTCGGGGATTTTGACTGCGACGGCGCCACCAGCTCGGCGCTGTGCGTATTGGCGCTGCGCGCCATGGGGGGGCAGAGCATCGACTTTTTGGTGCCGAACCGTTTCGAATTCGGTTATGGCCTCACCCCGGAGATCGTCGCGCTGGCGGTGGCTCGCGGCGCCGAGTTCCTGATCACCGTGGATAACGGCATCTCCAGCATCGCCGGTGTCGCCGCCGCCAAGGCCGCCGGCATGCAGGTACTGGTCACCGATCATCACCTGCCGGGCCATGAGCTGCCTGACGCCGATGCGATAGTGAACCCTAACCAGCGTGGCTGCGATTTTCCCTCGAAATCCCTGGCCGGGGTGGGGGTCGCCTTCTACCTGATGGCGGCGCTCAACACCCATCTGCGCCAGGCGGGCTGGTTTGAACGCATGGGGATCCGCGCCCCCAATGTGGCGGATTATCTCGATCTGGTGGCGCTTGGCACCGTCGCCGACGTGGTGGCGCTCGATGGCAACAACCGCATCCTGGTGCATCAGGGGCTGCAGCGGATCCGGGCCGGGCGTTGCCGCCCCGGTATCCAGGCGCTGGTGGATGTGTCGGGCCGCGATGGCCGCCGGCTGTGCGCCGCCGATCTCGGCTTCGCGCTCGGTCCGCGCCTCAATGCAGTCGGGCGGCTTGATGACATGTCCCTCGGGGTCGCCTGCTTGCTGTGCGACGACATCAATCTGGCGCGCACGCTGGCCGCCGAGATGGACAGCCTCAACCAGGAACGCAAGGAGATAGAGCAGGGCATGCAGCAGGAGGCGCTCGCCACCCTGGAGCAGATCCGTTCTCGTGACGGCGAGGTGCCGTCCGGCATAGTGCTGCACCGAGACGAGTGGCATCAGGGGGTAGTCGGGCTGGTGGCCTCCAAGATCAAGGAGAAGTACTACAGGCCGGTGATCGCCTTCGCCGAGAGCAGCGACACCGAGCTCAAGGGCTCGGGGCGTTCCATCCCGGGCGTACACCTGCGCGATGCGCTGGAATTGCTCGATACCCGCCACCCAGATCTGATGGGCAAGTTCGGTGGCCATGCCATGGCCGCCGGGCTGACCCTGCCCAAGGCCAATATCGAGGCGTTTGGCCGCGCGTTCGAGGCCGTCATCACCGAGCTGGTGACCCCTGAGCTGTTGACCGGGGTGCTGCTCACCGATGGCGAGTTGCTGCCCGACGAGCTGAGCCTGGAGCTCGCCGAGCTTATCCGTGCCTCCGGCCCCTGGGGTCAGGCCTTCCCTGAGCCGCTGTTTGACGGCGAGTTCGTGCTGGTACAGCAGCGGCTGGTGGGGGAGAAGCACTTGAAGATGATGCTGACCACGGATTCCGGCCACGCGGTGGATGCCATCGCCTTCGGGGTCGATCTCAAGCGCTGGCCCGATGCCTCGGTCAAGCGGGTGCGGCTGGTCTATCGGCTCGATGTGAACGAGTGGCGCGGCAACCGCAGCGTGCAACTGCTGGTGGAGCATCTGGAAGCCGCCGGCCTCTAGTCCTGCTCTTTAAACGTCACGCAAGCCAACGGCCACCCTCGGGTGGCCGTTTTGTTATGGGGAAATGCAAAGAGGAGAGTTGACCTGTCTATAGCTTTACAGTTTAAGCTCTCCTTCATCGGGTCAACTGACGACCCGCACCACGAGTGGTTGCCATGAAAATATCCGAACTGGCCCGTCGCTGCGGCCTCGCTCGCTCCACCCTGCTCTATTACGAGAAGCTGGGGGTGATCGAAGGGGTGCGGGCCGCCAACGGCTATCGCCACTACGACGAGGCCGATCTGCAGCGGCTGCAGATGGTGCAGGCGCTGCAGGCCGGCGGCCTCAGCCTCAAACAGTGTCTCGCCTGCCTGGCTGGCGAGATAGACAAGGCCGAGTTGCGGGCACGAGTGGAGGAGCTAGACATTGAGATCAGCCGCATGCGGCGGGCGCGGGATCTGCTGGCGGATCTGGCGGGCATGAGCCCTGAGTCAGGTGATGCATTCAAGGACTGGCAGTTGCAGTTGCAGCGCGAGGCACCGCAAGCCTATTTCGACTGGGTGATGAGACAGGGCTTTAGCGAAAAGGATCGCTATCAGCTGCAGTGGCTCAGTAAGGATATGAACGAGCACGAGCGCTATGTCAGCGATTTCAAACAGTTGCTGGATGGCATGAGTCACTGGGGGCCGGGGGATCGCGCCTTTACCCAGCAGCAGTTCGAGGCCCTCGCCATGACCCCCAACCGCATCCTCGACATCGGCTGCGGACGTGGCGCCGCCACCCTGGCGTTGGCTCAGGTATGCGACGCCCCCATCCTGGCCATCGATCTCGATGAGAGTGCGCTGGCCGCCGTCGAGCGCTCGGCCAAGGCTGCGGGGTATGAGCAGGTCAGCACCCTGTGCGCCAACATGGCGGCCTTGCCCATGGAACTTGCGCCGGTCGATCTTATCTGGGCCGAGGGGAGCGCCTACGTGATGGGCTTTGCCGAGGCACTGACGGCCTGGCGGCCCTTGTTGAGTGCTCCCCACGGCATCTTGATGGTCAGCGAGCTGGTGTGGCTGAGCGACGCGCCCCCGGCCGAGGCCAGGGCATTCTGGTGGCAGGGGTATCCCGGCATGCAGACCCTGGATGCCTTGCTCGAAACCATCAAGGCCAGGGGTTATGAGTGTCTCTCCCATACCCTGCTGCCAGAGCGGGCGTGGCACAACTATCTGGACCCCATAGAGGGCAATCTGGCGCGCCTCGAAGGTGAGCTGGGAGACTCGGCGGCTTTGCGGGACTTAAGCCGCGAGCTCGCCATCCACCGCCAGTATCTCGGCCACTATGGCTATGTGATGTGCTGCCTGCGGGCAGCCTGAATCGATACCAACAGGAGACAACATGAATATGCTTATTCGCCCCGAAACCCATGCCGACAGCGACGCCATCGAGGCGCTGACCATCGCCGCCTTCCTGGAGGCGCCCCACACCGATCACAACGAGCAGCTGATCATCCGTGACCTGCGCAAGGCGGGGGCCCTCCGCCATTCGCTGGTGGCGGAGCAAGATGGAGTCATCGTCGGCCACCTCTGCTTCTCGCCGGTGACCATCAGCGATGGGAGCGAGGGCTGGTACGGGCTGGGCCCCATTGCGGTGTCCCCCGCCCTGCAGGGCAAGGGAGTGGGCTCCCGGTTGATGGAGGCGGGGCTGGCCGCCCTCAAGGCGGCGGGTGCTGCTGGCTGCGTGGTGCTGGGGGATCCCGGCTTCTACGGTCGCTTCGGGTTTATCGCCGATGCCAATCTGCGACTGCCGGGCGTGCCAGCTGAATACTTCATGGCCCAGCCCTTCGGTGCCACCCGCGCCAGTGGCGAGGTGAGCTACCACCCTGCCTTCAATCAGGCCTGAGGGAAATCGCTGCCCGGGGGAGTCATGACTCCCCCGGTTCAATGGAGTGATTAACGGCTGACAGGGTGGTGCAAGGCAGTGTTTCGTATCGAAACGGGTTAATAACGGGCTGTCTAAATTCAATAAAGGGGGGGATTGTGATACATTCAACCCCGTTTTATCTGTTTCCCTCCTGAGGAATCTGACTCCTTGCCATCCCCTGGCCGGTTACGCATCGGGTTGATGTCTTTTGGCATCGCCTGCATCCTGTGGCTTGTCGCCTCTGTTGCGGCAGGGATCAGTGCATCCGTTCATCCCGCCTTTGCAGAGTCGTCGGTGGCGATGCAACTGCATGTCTCGCCCGCCAGCAGGCTGGCCGATGGCATTGGTCTGCCACCGGGTGGTCAATGGCGGCTCAGCTTCGAGCAGGGGCGGCGGTTGGAGGGCGAAGCCAAGCCCCACTTCTACCAGGTGCTGCTGGCCTGGTTTCAGACCGACATTCTCGGTCTGCTCAGCGGCTTGCTGTTCTTCCTGCCCCTCATCTATCTCAGGCAGATCCCTGCCTATTTTGGTCAGCTTCACCGCCACCGGTTGAGTTGCCACCATCTGCAATTTCGCTTCTGCCACGGTGACTCGCGCCCGGCTTGCCGTTAAGCGCGCGTCCGACCTGCACCCGTCTCCTCGTTAATCCGAGTCAGCAGCCCTGCCCATTGCAAGAGGCTGGCGGCCATCCGAGTGCATCGCCGCGCGTTGTCACCCCGTCCCCACTGCGCTTTACCGCTCGGGACGGGTCTGTCTGCGTAACCTGTGAGCCGACCCGATGGAATATTATGTAAACCTGTTTATCCAGTCGATTTTTGTCGAAAACCTGGCCCTGGCCTTCTTTCTGGGCATGTGTACCTTTTTGGCCGTATCCAAGAACATCAACACCGCCTTTGGCCTCGGCATGACGGTGCTGGTGGTGATGAGCATCGCCATTCCCCTCAACAACTTGATCTACCGTCATATCTTGCGCCCGGACAGCACCTTCTTCGGGGACTTTGACTTGAGCTTCCTCGACTTCATCATCTACATCGGCGTGCTGGCGGCCTTGGTGCAGGTGATGGAAATGGTGCTCGACAAGCACTTCCCGGCGCTCTATCACGCGCTGGGCATCTATCTGCCGCTGCTGACGGTGCACTGCGCCATCTTCGGCGGGGTCATCTTCATGGCCCAGCGCGATTACGACTTCATCGAATCCGTGGTCTACGGGGTGGGCTCCGGTCTGGGCTGGTTGTTGGCCATCGTCGCCATCGCCGGTCTGCGCCAGAAGATGAAATATTCGGATGTGCCAGAGGGGCTGAGGGGGATTGGCATCACCTTCATCGTGGCCGGGCTGATGTCGCTGGGCTTCATGTCCTTCTCCGGCATGTCGCTCTAATCCTTGCGCAGCCTGGGCTGGCGGTCAGCGGAGCGGCCGTTGGCCCAGCTGCTTGGCCATGTTGTAGCCGGTGATGACAAAGCCCAGCTCCTGATAGAGCGCCAAGGCCCGCGGGTTGTCGTGGGCCACCCTCAGCTTGATGTGGGTGATCCCCGTCGTCAGCAGCTGTTGCTCCAGCACCCTCATGGCGGCCTTGCCATGACCCTGACCACGCTGGCTCGGGGTCAGGTAGAAGTCATAGATGAAGCTCTCGCCGTTGGCGGCGTCGCTGGCGTGCCAGAGATAACCGAGGGGCTGCTGCTCTGCCGCGAGCGGCTCGTCGCCCGGCAGGATGCAGAGCAGGTGGTGGTGTGGCGTGGCGACGCCCTGGGGCAGGGATTGCTGCAGCGTCCGCTCTGCCTTGTGGCGGGCGGAGGCCAGATCATAACCATGGTTGCTGGCGAGATCTTGCGCATAATCCTCTATGAAATAGGCACAATAAAGGGGGTAATGCTGCTCACTCATGGGGAGCAAACGAACGGTGGGAGTCGGCATCCTGCGCATCATCACTCAAGGGGACAAGGAGTGGTCACGTTAACCCGTGGCGGGTGGCGGTGCAAACGCCTGCCTCGGTGGCGGCGTCATGGGCCAAGGAGCGTGGCAAGCAATCAGATCGTGAATCCATAAAAAAAGAGCGCCCCGAGGCGCTCTTTTTGCGAAAGCTGAGGGTGCTCTTGCGAGTGAGGTTATTTGACCTCTTCACCCTTGGCTTGCAGATCCGCGTGGTAGGAGGAGCGCACGAAGGGACCGCAGGCGGCGTGGGAGAAGCCCAGCCCCATGGCCACATCCTTCAGCTCGTCGAACTCTGCGGGCGGCACGTAGCGCTTGACCGGCAGGTGGTGGCGGCTCGGCTGCAGATATTGACCCAGGGTCAGCATGTTGACGCCGTGCTCGCGCAAGTCGGTGAGCACCTGCACTATCTCCTCGTTGGTCTCGCCAAGACCCATCATGACACCGGATTTGGTCGGTACATGGGGGTGCATCTCCTTGATGCGACGTAACAGCTCGAGGGACCACTTGTAGTCGGCACCCGGGCGGGCGACCCGGTACATGCGCGGGGCGGTTTCCAGGTTGTGGTTGAACACATCCGGCGGGGTCTCGCGGAACACCTCGAGCGCCTGCTCCATCCGGCCACGGAAGTCCGGGGTCAGGATCTCGATGCGGGTCTGCGGGCTGTGCTCGCGGATCTGCTTGATGCAATCGGCGAAGTGCTGGGCACCGCCGTCGCGCAGGTCATCGCGATCCACCGAGGTGATCACCACGTATTTCAGCCCCATCTCCTTGATGGTCAGCGCCAGCTTCTTCGGCTCGTCGGGGTCCAGCGCCAGCGGGCGGCCGTGGGCCACGTCGCAGAAGGGGCAGCGACGGGTGCAGATGGCGCCCATGATCATGAAGGTGGCGGTGCCGTGGTTGAAGCATTCTGCCAGGTTCGGGCAGGAGGCCTCTTCACATACCGAGTGCAGCTTGTTCTTGCGCAGGGTGCTCTTGATGTGCTCGATCTTCTGGCTCGACGGCGGCAGCTTGATCCGCATCCAGTCCGGTTTGCGCAGCACTTCCTCGTTGGGATCCGGCATGAATTTCACCGGGATCAGGGCCATCTTGTCGCCATCGCGCAGCTTGACGCCCGGCTCCATACGAACGGGTTTGCTCATGATTCACTCTCGGTGTTTGTTATTGTCTGATTGATGGCCATCAGGGTATTGCCCTCATGGCCGCGCGGCATGGACTCGCTCATGCCGCATCTTCGGTACTCGTGATCGTCTGATAGCCAATCAGGCTGGCCAGCTCGGCCACCAGAATGGCTTGCGCCTCGGCCACGCTCTGCGGGCCGCCCAGGGCGCTGGTCTGGGTCATGGCCATGCCCGCATAGCCGCACGGATTGATGCGCAGGAAGGGGGTCATGTCCATGTTGATGTTCAGTGCCAGGCCGTGAAACGAGCAGCCCTTGCGAATGCGCAAACCCAGCGAGGCCAGTTTGGCCTCCATGCCGAGCTCGTTCTTCACGTAGACGCCGGGGGCATCGGCCTTGGCATAGGCCGAGATGTCGCTTTTGGCCAGGGTATTGATGATGGCGCGCTCGAGGCAGGTCACCAGTTCGCGCACCGACAGCTTGCTGCGGCGCACATCCACCAGCACATAGAGCACCAGCTGACCGGGGCCATGATAGGTCACCTGGCCGCCGCGATCGCTCTGCACCACAGGGATGTCGCCGGGGGCGAGCAGGTGCTCGGCCTTGCCAGCCTGACCCTGGGTGTAGACGGGATCGTGCTCCACCACCCAGAACTCGTCCGGGGTATCGCTGGTGCGACTGTCGGTGAAGGCCTTCATCTCATCCCATACCGGCTGGTAGGGGCGACGGCCCAGCTGTCTGACCAACAGCTGTGGCTGGGCGGGGATCTGGAGTGACATGGTTCCTCACTGACAGGCGCTTGAGTTGGCCCTGTGGATCAGCACAACGGGGTGCACAACGTCACTCGCCCCTGGCGGGGCGAGAGAGGTGACTTACAGGACGTAGCGAACCAGCTCAATCTTGCCAAGTGCGGTGTACATGGCTTCGATGTGTTCCTTGCTCTGGGCGGTGACCGTCACTCGCACCGAGTGATACTTGCCCTTGGAGCTGGGTTGGACCACCGGACTGTAAGTGCCGGGAGCGTGCTGCTGCAGCACTTCAACCACCTGATCCGGCAGGGCTGGATCGGCGATACCCAGGACCTTGAACGGGAATTTGCAGGGGAACTCCAGCAGTTCATCAAACTTGGTATTCATTTACTCACCTTTTGGCGTCGTCACGAGACGACTTCATCTTTAATCTTGCTTGGCCCATCGGACCGCCAGTACATGTCAATATGGGCACGGCCCACGCCGGGATCAAGGCCCGGGCTGGTCGACAAGACGTGGAGATGCTGCTTTTTACCACAAATAGACCCTCGGCGGAACCTGCAGTTTGCAGGGGTATTCGCTCGCCGAGCGCGAGACTGGAGAGCGGCGCCCTGGGGCGCCGCTCTTTCATCACTATTTTATGCTGTGGGGCTGGTTACTTGAACCAGCTGGAGACCAGCATCACCAGGTAATCCCACAGGCGGCTCATCAGACCACCTTCCTGCACTTCTTCCAGGGCGACCAGCGGAACCTGCTTGATCTCCTTGTCGCCTTGTTTCAGGAACACGGTACCGACTCGTTGGCCCTTGGCCAACGGAGCCTTCAATTCGCTCTCGAGCTGGAAGTCGGCTTTCAGGTTGTTGCCCTGACCGCGGGTGACCAGCACGGAGACATCTTTGTCGACGCCCAGTTTCACTTCAGACTTGTCGCCCATCCAGATCTTCTGGGTGACCAGCTCGGTGCCGGCCTTGTAGGGGGTCAGGCTCTGGAAGAAACGGAAACCGTAGGTCAGCAGCTTCTTGCTCTCGGCGGCGCGGGAACCTTCACTGCTGGCACCCAGCACCACGGCAATCAGGCGCATGCCTTCGTTATTGGTGGCGGAAGAGACCAGGTTATAGCCGACCTGGCTGACGTGGCCGGTCTTGATGCCATCCACTTGCAGGGACTGATCCCACAGCAGACGGTTGCGGTTGTGCTGGGTGATGCCGTTGAACACGAACGACTTCTGGGAGTAGATCTTGTACTCCTCCGGCAGGTCGCGGATCAGCGCCTGACCCAGACGCGCCATGTCGTGGGCGGTACTGTAGTGGCCTTCGGCATCCAGGCCGTGCGGGTTCATGAAGTGGCTGTCGTTCATGCCAAGCTTGGCGGACCAGGCGTTCATCAGGCCGGCGAAGGAGTCGGTGCTGCCCGCCAGGAATTCGGCCATGGCGACGCAGGCGTCGTTGCCGGACTGGATGATGATGCCCTTGTTCAGATCATCGACCGAGACCTGTTTGCCCACTTCGATGAACATCTTGGAGGAGTCGGTGTAATTCTTGGACCAGGCGTTTTGGCTGATGGTCACCATGTCGGTGCGCTTGATGTTCCCCTTCAGCAGCTCCTGGCCGATGATGTAGGAGGTCATCATCTTGGTCAGACTGGCAGGCGGCAGACGCTCTTCGGCGTTCTGCTCGGCCAGCACCTGACCCGAGTAGTAATCGATCAGAATATGGGCCTTGGCGGAGATCTCCGGCGCGGCGGGAACAACCACTGGGGCGGCGTTCGGGGTCGGAACTGGCTGGTTGGCCTGGGCGGTGGCGCTTAACAGGGAGGCCAGAATAACGGAGCGGGCAAATTTGGACATCTTGAAATTCCTGGTGCCTGGATGGGGAGTACCCAAGTTAAAACAAGTTAAAAAAAGCGGGCTTCACTATACCAGATGCGCTCGCCGGTCATAGCCCGACATGCGATCTGAGTGGGTTTTTATCCATTCTTGTTACAGTCTCACGCCGGGATACGACGTGAGGCTGTAACAAGGCGGTGGCCCACCGAGGCGGGCCTCAATGATCAGGGAACGATGAAGGCCTGCTCCAATCCACCTTGCCGGATCTGCTCGAGCAGGGGGGCTTGCTGATCGGCCGCCACCGGCCCCAGCAGGACGCGGAAGATGGCGTCGTGTGCCACCACCTGGTAGGGCACGCCATAGCGCTGGGTCATCACCTTGCCCATGGCCTCGGCCCTGGGTTGGGAGCCGCTGGCCAGCACCTGGATCATCTTGCCCTGGCCGGTGGCAGCCTTGGCAGTGGTCGCGGCCGCGGCGGGTTTACTGGCAGCTTTAGGTGCAGGTGCAGGCGCCGCCGGTGTGGCCTCACCCAGGAAGGCACCCTGCTCGGCAGGGGCGGCCGGCTGCATGGGCTCCATCGGCGTCATGGGGACCATCTCGACCATCTGATCCGGGGTGTCGTTGATGAGATCCAGGCGCACACGGGCTTCACCCCCTTCCACCATCCCGAGCTGCTGGGCGGCGGCATAGGAGAGATCGATCAGGCGGTCGCTGTCGAAGGGGCCGCGATCGTTGACCCGCACTATGGTCTCCTGGCCGTTGTCGAGGTTGGTGACCCGCACGTAGCTTGGCAGAGGCAGGTTGCGGTGGGCGGCACTGAACAGCTTGCTGTCCAGCACGTCGCCGTTGGCGGTTTTGTTGCCATCAAGCCCCTTGTCGAGCCAGCTGGCGGTGCCCTCTTCCTGATAATGCTTGATGTCGCGCCACACCTCGTACTTCTGCTTGCCTATCCAGTAGTCCCGGTTGCCGCTGGCGCTCATGGGCTCGGGGCGCGGGATGGCGCCGGTAGCCTGCGGGATCTCGATCACTTGGGGCTTCTCTTGTTGGACGGGGACTTCCTGGGGCTGTGGTTGCTCCGGCTGGCTGCTACAGGCGGCCAGCAACAAGGTCAGGCTGAGTGGGAGGAGTTTGTGGCTGTAATGCATACGCTTCCTGGATTGCTTGACTGAGTTGATGCACCGCCATCGCATAGAGAGGGCTGCGGTTATAGCGGGTGATCACATAAAAATTGTGGCGTGCGACCCAGTATTCCGGTCCATCGGCCTGTTCCAATGCCAGCAGTTTGACCGGCGTGTCCGGTGCCAGCGGGGTGGCAAGTTCGATGCCCGCCGCGGCGAGCTCGGCCCACTGTTGTTTTAGCTCGGGCTCTGGCCGAAGCAGGGTACCTACTGGCGCCAGTCCGATCAAGGCGGGCTCGACGGCAGATTCTCCCCAGCGCCAGCGGTGCTCGGCAAAATAATTGGCGACGCTGCCGATGGCATCCACCGGATTGGCAAACAGGTCGCGCTTGCCATCCCCGTCAAAGTCGACCGCGTAGTGGCGATAGCTGGAGGGCATGAACTGGCCCATGCCCATGGCGCCCGCATAGGATCCCTTGAGGCGGGTGAGTGGCCACTTCTCCTCTTTGGCCAGCAGCACCAGCTGGGCAAACTCCTTGGCGAAGAACTCGCTCCGCGCGGGGTAGTGAAAACCCAGGGTGTAGAGGCTGTCGAGCACGGAGTGACGCCCCATCTGGCGGCCATAGAAGGTTTCGATGCCGATGATGGAGACGATGAGGGCGGCGGGCACCCGGTAGGTTTGCTCGGCCCTGGCCAGGGTATCGGCATGACGTTGCCAGAAGCTGACGCCGTCTTTAATCCGATCCGCCGTGACGAACAAGGGTCGATAGCGATGCCAGGGCTTGGCTTCCCAGGGGCGGGCAATGGTGTCGAGGATCTCCTGGCGCAGCTGCGCCTGTGCGGCGGCGGCCTGCAACTCGGCCAGCGGCACGGCTTGCTGCTCGGCCAGCAGGCTCAGCCGCGCGGGATCTACGGCCGCGCCTGCCGTCAGCGCAAAGAAGCAGAGTCCCCACCACCCTCTCATCAGGCCAGCAGTCTTCTGTGGGTCTGGATGGACATCAGGATGCCGAAGCCGGCCATCAGGGTCACCATGGAGGTGCCGCCATAACTCACCAGCGGCAGGGGTACCCCCACCACCGGCAGTATGCCGCTCACCATGCCCATGTTGACGAACACGTAGACGAAGAAGGTGAGGGTCAGAGCGCCGCCGAGCAGGCGCTCGAAGCTGTTCTGGGCCTGCATGGAGATAAACAGGCAGCGGCTGATGATGTAGAGGTAGATCACCAGCAGCAGGGCCACGCCCACCAGCCCGAACTCCTCGCTGAACACCGCGAAGATAAAGTCGGTGTGGCGCTCTGGTAGGAACTCCAGCTGTGACTGGGTGCCTTGCAGCCAGCCCTTGCCGAACACTCCACCGGAGCCGATGGCAATCTTGGACTGGATGATGTGGTAGCCGCGACCGAGGGGGTCTTTCTCCGGATCGAGCAGCATCAGTACCCGCTGGCGCTGATAGTCGTGCATCAGGAAGAACCAGAGCACCGGCATAAAGGCGGCAATGAGCAGCGCCGCCAGGCCAATGAGCCACCAGCTGATCCCCGCCAGGAAGATGACGAAGAAGCCGGAGGCCGCCACCAGAATGGAGGTACCAAGATCGGGCTGGGCCGCGATCAGCAGGGTCGGCAGCAGTACCATCACCAGGGCGATCAGCACATGGCTGAATCTGGGGGGGAGGGAGTGACGGCTGAGCCAGGCCGCCACCATGATGGGCATGGAGAGCTTCATCACCTCGGAGGGCTGGAACTTCATAAAGCCAAGATCCAGCCAGCGCTGCGCGCCCTTGCCGATATGACCAAACACGTCCACCGCGATGAGCAGCACCACCACCACCACAAACAGCGGCACCGACCAGCGCGCATAGAGGGAGGGGGGCAGCTGGGCCAGGCCAATCATCAAGGCGAAGGCGAGGCCACCACGCACCAGCTGGCGCACGATGGAATCAAAATCCTGGCCCGAGGCGGAGTAGAGCACCACCATGGAGAGGGTCATCAGGGCCAGCAAGCCGAGCAGCAGCGGCAGGTCGATGTGCAGCCGGTACCAGAGGCTTTGCTGGCGTGCGGAGTTACTCATTGGGCATTACCTCACTCGGAGTCGAAGGTGTCGTGAGCGGCAGCAGGCCGGTCGGCTGCGCGGGCAACCGGCAGCCTGACGCCTTCTGGTGTACGACATCATTCATTGGAGACAGCCTCGCTCTGCGCCGGACTGGGTGTTGACGGCTTGCTGGGGGCGGGCGGCAGCTGAGGCTCTGGCGGCAGCAGGTAGGCATCCAGCATGTGACGAGCGACCGGTGCTCCCATAGAACTGCCGCCACCGGCGTTCTCCAGCACCAGGGCGATCACGGCCTTGGGCGCCTCGAACGGCGCGAAGGCGACGAACAGCGCGTTGTCGCGGTGCTCCACCTTGGTGGTGGCCGCGTTGTAGACCTGGTTCTCTTTCAAGCCCACCACCTGGGCGGTACCGGACTTGCCCGCCGCTTTGTAGGGGGTATTGGCAAAGGCGCGGCGTCCTGTGCCTTCATGGCCGTTGATGACGCGCCACATGCCGTCTTTGGCCACCTGCCAATAGGTATCACTCTTGGCGGCGATGGCCACGTTCGGGTTGATGGGGGCGTTGACGACCCCGTCCTGGGAGGCGGTGCTCTTGAGCAGGTGTGGCGTCACGTCGTGACCGTTCTGGGTCAGGATGCTGATCGCCTTGGCCAGCTGGATCGGCGTAGAGCTCCAGTAGCCCTGACCGATACCGATGGAGATGGTGTCCCCCTGATACCAGGGCTGACGCCAGCGTGCCATCTTCCAGTCACGGGATGGCATGACCCCCTTGGTCTCCTCATACAAGTCGACGCCACTGTACTGACCGAAGCCGAACTTGGTCATGTAGGCGTGGATCTTGTCGATGCCGACTCTATAGGCGAGATCGTAGAAATAGGTATCCGCCGACACTTCGATGGCACGATAGACATCGAGCCAGCCATGACCCCAACGACGCCAGTCACGAAACTTCTTGGTGGTACCCGGGATGGAGAAGCTGGGGCCGCCGAAGTAACGGTAGTTGGGGGTGATGGCCCCTTCGTTCAGTCCCATCACCGCCATCATGGGTTTGACGGTGGAGGCGGGGGCATAGATGCCCTGCGTGGTGCGGTTCACCAGCGGCCGAGCCGGATCGTTGAGCAGCGCCGAATAGTTGGTGTTGGAGATGCCGGTCACGAACAGGTTGGGATCGTAGCTCGGACTCGACTCCATGGCCAGGATGGCGCCGGTGTTGGGATCCATCATGACGATGGCGCCCCGGCGACCGGCCAGCAGCTCCTGAGCCTTCAACTGCAGACGAATGTCGATGTTGAGGTAGATGTCCTTGCCGGGCTCTGGCGGCTGGAACTTGAGGGTGCGCACCACCCGGCCGCGGTTATTGACCTCGACCTCCTGATAACCAGCTACACCATGCAGCTGATCTTCATAGTATTTCTCAACACCCTGCTTGCCGATATCCTTGGTGGCGGCATAGTTGGCGAGCTTCTCCTCCTTGTCGAGGCGCTCCACGTCACGGGTGTTGATCTTGGCCACATAGCCGAGTGCATGAGTCAGGGTATCGCCAAACGGATAGTAACGTTTGAGATAGGCCTCGATGCTGGCGCCCGGGTAGTTGTGCTGGTTGACCGAGAAGAGGGCGACCTGATACTCGGTCAGCTTCTCGAACAGGGGCACCGGCTTGAAGCGGCGCTGGCGTTTGACCTCGGCCAGGAATTTCTCCTTGGTGCCCTCCGGCAGAGCCAGCAGGGCGATCAGCTCGTCGG
Source organism: Aeromonas tecta (assembly GCF_000820185.1). Taxonomy (GTDB): domain Bacteria; phylum Pseudomonadota; class Gammaproteobacteria; order Enterobacterales; family Aeromonadaceae; genus Aeromonas; species Aeromonas tecta. The sequence goes on along the minus strand of NZ_CDCA01000036.1, from coordinate 255,531 downwards.
CGGTCTTCTCCAGATCGCCGGTCTCCTCCGGCACGATTTCCAGGCTGTAAACGGGGCGGTTTTCGGCCAGTAGCACGCCGTTGGCGTCATAGATAAGACCCCGTGGCGGGGCCACCGGCACGACCCGGATCCGGTTGTCGTTGGAACGGGTCTGGTAGGTATCGTACGACTCAACTTGCAGGTAATAGAGATTACCCAGCAGCACCAGCATGAGTACCACCATGCCGATGTAGGCAACCAGGGTGCGCCGGAAGAACAGACGTCCCTCGGCACTGTGATCGCGCATCTCGATGCGATTCTTCAACATGCCGCTACCTTATGACTGACGAAATGACGAGACGTGAGGCTATGGTGATTCATGCTCACTCTCTGTGATTTTGTAGTGTGTGAGGGGTGATACACCGGCTATACATGGTGTATTCCCCGTAATACGGGCGTGTATGAGGGATAATGTTCCAGAGACTCATGGCTCATTCCCTGTGATACGGATGATTGGTGGTGATGCTCCAAGCGCGATAGAGGCTCTCGGCCACCAGCACCCGCACCAGCGGGTGGGGCAGGGTCAGCGGTGACAGCGACCAGCTCTGCTCAGCGGCGGCCTTGCACTCGGGCGACAGCCCCTCGGGCCCGCCCACCAGCAGCGCCACGTCGCGGCCGTCCAGCTTCCAGGCTTCCAGCTGGGTGGCGAGCTGCTCCGTAGTCCAGGGCTTGCCCGGGATATCCAGGGTCACGATACGGGAGCGGCCGGCGGCGGCCAGCATGGCTTCCCCCTCCTTTTGCAGGATGCGGGGAATGTCGGCATTCTTGCCGCGTTTGCCTGCGCCTATCTCGACCAGCTCGAATGGCATGTCTTTCGGGAAACGGCGACGGTACTCTTCGAAGCCACGCTCTACCCAGGCAGGCATCTTGGTGCCCACCGCAATCAACTGGATCTTCATCGTTCTTTACACTGCACCCTTGTATTACGCTTGCACACTCTATTGCGTTGGCACTTGGGCGCCGCCCCAGAGTTTTTCCAGTTGGTAGAAGTCGCGGTATTCGTCCTGCATCACATGCACGATGACCGACCCCAGATCCACCAGTACCCATTCACCGGTGAGCTGACCTTCCACACTGAGCAGCGCGATCCCGGCGTGACGGGCCTCGCTGGCCAGATTGTGGGCGATGGCGCTGACATGGCGACTGGAGTTGCCGGAGCAGACGATCATGGTGTCCGTGATGCTGGATTTGCCGCGTACATCCAGAGTGATGATATCGCGGCCTTTCATGTCATCGATCTTGTCGACGATAAAGGCGAGTAATTCTTGGCCTTGCAATGTCTTCTCCTATGTTCCGGCGCGCTTGCACAGCATGAGGGCGGCGGATTATATCATGCTCATTCCCGTTTCCCAGTGGGGGAGAGGGCAATGGACCCAGGGCCGCCGCCGATGGGCAAGGCGAGCCCCTGTTGATCACTATAGTGCGCAACCGGACCAGACAATAGTCAAGCCGATACAAGCTGCGCCTGGCGGTGTCGGTGGCAAAACTCTCATCCTCCGCTCGGCCGAATTCAGGGTGCTGGTTGGTAGAGCCCTTGTTGCTGGATGTAGCTGGCGACCGTGGGCGGCAACAGATATCTGGGATCCTGACCTGCCGCCAGCAGGGCTCTGAGCCGAGTAGCCGACAGCTCGATGGGCAGGTTGTCGGCGAGCCAGATATGGCCGTGACGATGGCGGTGCAGATCTTGGGGATCCTGCGTCCGATGGAGGGCCAGCAGCTCGGCCACCTCGATTGGGTAGTCCGGTTGCCAGCCCGGGCGCTGGCTGACCACCAGATGGGCATGACTGAGTAGCTCCTGCCAGCGATGCCAGCTCGGCAGTGAGAGCAGCGAGTCCATCCCCATCAGGAAGCAGATCGGGGTATCTGGCAGCGCTTGTCTCAGCTCAATGAGGGTGTCGATGGTGTAGGAGGGCTTGTCTCGCTTGATCTCCCGTTCATCCACCACGAAGCCCGGATTCTCTGCCGCCGCCAGCCTGACCATGGCGAGGCGCTGTTCACTCGAGCAGAACGGACTGGCTCGGTGGGGCGGGATATGGTTCGGCACCAGGCGTACCTCGGCCAGCCCCAACGCGGCCTGAGCCTCGATGGCCGGGCGCAGATGCCCAATGTGAATGGGATCGAAAGTCCCGCCCAAGATGCCGATGGGGGCTTGTAACATCAGGTCGGCTCCAGCAAGGGGAGCTGCGTGGCGTCGCGAAAGCCGAGCGCCAGGGTCTGCAGCATCAGCCAGGCCTGCTCGGTGTCGAACCGGCGCTGGGCATCATCAAGCTGGGCCATCAGCTGCCATAGCTGCTGTATTTTGTTAAAGGGCAGGCGGGTCAGGGCTTGCTGGATCAGCTGCTGGCGGCTCTGCCAGATGCGCAGCCGGGAGAAGTGTTCCACCAGCGGTTGTCCGGCTCGCGCCGCCAGGGCCAGCTCGGTGAGCTGCTCCAGCTCGCGGCACAGGGCCCAGGCCAGCATGCCGGGCTCGGTGCCTTCGGCCCGCAGCGCCAGCAGAATGCGTTGGGCCCGGTTCACCTTGCCCTCCAGCAGGGTATCGATGAGCTGGAACGGCGTGAAGTGGGCGTGGCGTATGATGGTCTCTTGCAGATAGGCGACGCTGATGGGCTGCGGCGGCGAGAGCAGGGTCAGCTTCTCTATCTCCTGGCTCGCGGCCAGCAGGTTGCCCTCATAGGCATGGCACATGAAGTTGATGGCATCCGGCAGCGCCTTGAGGCCGAAGCGCTGAAAACGGGCACTCATCCAGCGTGGGAAGAAACGGGGTTCCGGATGATTGACCGGCACATAGGTGCCACTCTGGCTCAGCTTGTCGAACCAGGCGGCCTTCATCTGGGTTTGATTGAGGCGTCCGCCCGAGAGCACCAGCAGCAAGTCGGGATGCAGTTGCTTGCCAATCTCGGTGATGCGGGCGGCCAGGTCCTTGTCGACCTTGGCGGGCAGCTCCAGCTCGATGATCTGGCGCGCCGAGAACAGGCTCATGGCCTGGCAGGCATCATAGACCTGATTCCAGTCCAGTCCGGCTTCGACCACGAAGCTGTGGCGCTCATCGAAACCTTGCTTGAGGGCCACCTGACGAATGGCATCGATGGCCTCCAGCTTGAGCAGAGGCTCGTCACCAAAAACGAGATAGCAGGGCTTGAGCCCTGCTTTGAGATGGTCTGCAAACTGCTCGGGATAGACTCTCATCAAGATACTCGCATCAGAACGTACTCTGGCTGGGTTGATGGATCACCAGCCCGGCGGTCGGATAGATCCCCATCAGAACTTGACCTGGCTGAGCTGGCGGATCACCAGGTTCGCGGCCTGCTCCTGCATCTCCTTGCCGAGTTGTTCCTGCTCGCGGGACGAGGCGAGTGCCGCATCCGGTTTGTTCAGGAAGCTACGGTTGAAGGTGATGGGGAACACCTGGGTCGGCTTGCCCGGCATGCTGACGCTGAACTGGGTGCTGTAACCCAGCAGGTATTCGCGGTCCTGGCCGATGGAGTCGACGGAGGCAACCTGGCTGCTGCTGCTAATGCCTGCCAGGGTCAGCACCGGGATGCCTTCCTTGTCAGCCAGGGTCACACCTGAGGCCTTTAGGCGGGTGGTCACCAGGCGATAGAAGTCGCTCTTGTTATCGCCGACTACCTTCATGGTCATCAGCTCGGGGGGAATGGCGGTGCCGCGCATCTGAAAACCGCAGGCCTGCAGCAGCAGGCCCGTCAGCATGATGGCAATCCAGCGAGTAAGGGACATGCCCATGTAATTTCCTCTTTGCATGGCGTGAATGACGGCGGGCGCTGCCCGCCGTCATCTCATCAGTTGGCTACGATGTTGAGCAGCTTGCCCGGTACGTAGATGACTTTGCGCACGGTCAGGCCTTCGGTGAATTTTTGCACCGAGGCGTCGTTCATCGCCAGTTTCTCTACCTCGGCCTGGCTTATCTCGGCCGGCACGGTCAGTTTGCCGCGCATCTTGCCATTGATCTGCACCACCACCAGCTTCTCGGTCTCGACCATGGCGCGTTCGTCAGCCACCGGCCAGCTGGCCACGTCGATGTCCCCTTCCTTGCCCAGCATCTTCCACAGCTCGAAGCCGATGTGCGGGGTGATGGGGTAGAGCATGACCACCACGGCTTCCAGCGCTTCCTGCATCAGGGCACGGTCCTGCTCGTCGGTGCCGAGCTTGGAGAGGTTGTTCATCAGCTCCATGATGGCGGCGATGGCGGTGTTGAAGGTCTGACGGCGACCCACATCATCGCTCACCTTGGCGATGGTCTTGTGCAGCTCGCGGCGCACGGCTTTCTGTTCGCTGGTGAGCGCGGCCACATCCAGAGCAGGGGCGCTACCGGCACTGACGTGCTCGAAGGTGAGGCGCCACAGGCGACGCAGGAAGCGCTGGGCACCCTCTACGCCGGAGTCGGACCACTCCAGGGTCATGTCGGCCGGGGAGGCGAACATCATGAACAGACGGACGGTATCGGCGCCATAACGCTCCACCATCAGCTGGGGATCGATGCCGTTGTTCTTGGACTTGGACATCTTGGTCATGCCGGAGTGGATCACCTCGCGGCCATCGTTGTCGACGGCCTTGGTGATGCGGCCCTTGTCGTCACGCTCCACCTTGACGTCGGTCGGGCTGACCCAGACGTTGCCGCCTTTCTCGTCTTTGTAGTAGAAGGCATCGGCCAGCACCATGCCCTGGCACAGCAGACGCTTGAACGGCTCGTCGCTGTTGACCAGGCCTGCATCACGCAGCAGCTTGTGGAAGAAGCGGGCGTAGAGCAGGTGCATACAGGCGTGCTCGATACCGCCGATGTACTGATCCACCGGCAGCCAGTGGTTGGCGGCCGCGGGATCCAACATGCCCTTGTCGTAGTCCGGGGAGCAGTAACGGGCGTAATACCAGGAGGACTCCATAAAGGTGTCGAAGGTATCGGTCTCGCGGAACGCTTCCTGGCCGTTATAGGTGGTCTTGGCCCACTCGGCGTCGGCCTTGATCGGGCTCTGGATGCCATCCATCACCACGTCTTCCGGCAGCAGCACCGGCAGTTGATCTTCCGGGGTTGGTACTACTGTGCCGTCGGCCAGGGTCAGCATGGGGATAGGGGCGCCCCAGTAGCGCTGACGGGAGACACCCCAGTCACGCAGACGGAAGTTGACGGTGCGCTTGCCACAACCCAGGCTTTCCAGCTTGGCGGCGATGGTATCGAAGGCGGCCTGGAACTCGAGGCCGTCAAACTCGCCTGAATTGAACAGCACGCCCTTGTCGGTGTAAGCGGCGGCAGCCACGTCTGGCGCATCGCCTTCGGCCGGCTTGATGACGGCCTTGATCTCGAGGCCATATTTGGTGGCGAACTCGTGATCGCGCAGATCGTGGCCGGGCACTGCCATGACGGCACCGGTACCGTAGTTCATCAGCACGAAGTTGGCGACCCAGACCGGTACCTTGCGGCCATCCAGCGGGTGAATGGCATAGAGGCCGGTGGCCATGCCCTTCTTCTCCATGGTGGCCATCTCGGCTTCGGCCACCTTGGTGTGTTTGCACTCTTCGATAAAGGCAGCGAGCGCCGGATTGTTTTCGGCAGCCTGGGTGGCCAACGGGTGGCCGGCGGCGATACCCACATAGGTCACGCCCATGAAGGTGTCGGGACGGGTGGTGTAGACCTCGAGGCTGGCATCCAGGCCATCGACCGGGAAGCTGATGTTGACCCCTTCGGAGCGACCAATCCAGTTACGCTGCATGGTCTTGACCATCTCGGGCCAGCCTTCCAGGTTGTCGATGTCATTCAACAGCTCTTCGGCATAGTCGGTGATCTTGATGAACCACTGGGGGATCTCTTTTTGCTCCACCGGGGTGTCACAGCGCCAGCAGCAGTTGTCGATCACTTGCTCGTTGGCCAGCACTGTCATGTCGTTCGGGCACCAGTTGACGGAGGAGGTCTTCTTGTAGACCAGACCCTTCTCGTACAACTTGGTGAAGAACCACTGCTCCCAGCGGTAGTAATCCGGCTTGCAGGTGGCCAGCTCTCTGTCCCAGTCATAACCCAGCCCCAGCATTTTCAGCTGGTTCTTCATGTATTCGATGTTTTCGTAGGTCCAGGGGGCCGGCGCCGTGTTGTTCTTGATGGCGGCGTTTTCTGCCGGCAGACCGAACGCATCCCAGCCGATGGGTTGCAGCACGTTCTTGCCATTGAGCCGTTGATAACGGGAGATCACATCACCTATGGTGTAGTTACGCACGTGCCCCATGTGTAGACGACCAGACGGATAAGGGAACATGGACAGGCAGTAGAACTTCTCTTTGTCTACTTTCTCCACGGCCTTGAAGGTTTTCTTGGCATCCCAGTGCTGTTGCACTGCTGGTTCGATGGATTGGGGAACGTATTGCTCTTGCATTGGTGACATCCGGATCTGTGAAATGAATAGATAAAACGGCTGGGAAATCCCGATAGAATACCCATATCCTGCGGCGGCAACAACCGCCAGCATCCGCCGGGTCTCGGGCCGGGCACGATCAAGGTTCAGCAGAGGAGTAACGACCATGGACAAACGCCAAAAAGGGTATGAAGCCTTCATCGCCCAACTGCGCAAGCAGTGGCAGGAGACCGAAGAGTTCCAGGGGGAGCGCCTCAACCGCATGATTGCCAAGGTGCAGGCCTATCTGGAGGCGGCTGGCGACCTGACTCAGGACGAGCTGGCCTTGATCGCCGAATACGTGAAGCGGGATCTCGGCAACTATGACGAGGGGCGCAGCGAGGCGCCTGAGTCGGCCTTTATGCTGGCGCTCAAAGACACCGCCTGGTCCTGGCTCGCGGACGTGACCGATCGCGCGCAGGTCGAGTGGAGCGAGCTGGCGGACGAGCTGGAGCACAAGGGTATCTACCGGGCCGGCGACTGGGTCGGGCTCGGGGTGCTGGTGTGCGATGCCTGCGAGTGGCGTCACACGGTGCTGCACCCTGAGCAGCTTGGCACCTGCCCCGAGTGTGGCGCCAACGAGTATCATCGTGAGCCGCTCTCACCCTGAGTGGCCTTCGAGCCAGTCCTATGATGCAATGAAAAGAGGCGCCCCATGAGGGCGCCTCTTTTATGGGCGACACATTTTCGCGTCTTCTTAGAGCTGACGGGCCCAGGGGTGGGCGCGAGGCCGCAGTGCCAGCGCGAGGCCGAGCAGCAGGGCGGCGATGCCATACAGCGGCCAGCTGCCAAAGCGCAGATAAGGGGTCGAGCCGTGGGCCGGACGCACCTCGGCGCGCAGCACCCCGGCTTCGAACTGCGGGATCTGGGCGATGATGCTGCCGTCGATTTCGGTGACTATGGTGATGCCGGTGTTGGTGTCGCGCAGCAGCGGGCGAGCGAGCTCCAGGGCGCGCATGCGGGCGATTTCCATGTGCTGCCAGGGGCCGATACTGGTGCCGAACCAGGCGTCGTTGGAAACGGTCAGCAGGAAGTCGGTATCCGGCTGCACGTTGCGACGCACCTCGTCCGGGAAGATGATCTCGTAGCAGATGGCGGCGGCGAACTTGAGCCCCTTGGCGATCAGGTTCGGTTGCACCTCGTCACCCCGACTGAAGGAGGACATGGGCAGGTTGAAGAAGGGCGCGATAGGGCGCAGCAGATCTTCAAAGGGCACGAACTCGCCGATGGGCAGCAGGTGGTACTTGTAGTAGCGGTTCTTGTGTTCGTAGTGGTAGGACTCTTTGCCGTCCAGATCCTGCACCCCCATGCCGAGCACGGTGTTGAAGAAACGCTGCTGCTGTTGATCGTAATGGATGATGCCCGCCAGCAAGCCGGTGTCGTTCACCTTCATCGCCTTGTCCAGGCTCTCCAGATAGGTGCCCATCTCCTTCTCGATGGCCGGGATCGCGGATTCCGGCCAGATGATGATGTCGGCGTCCTGATTCTCGCGGCTGAGATCCTGATAGGTGCGCACCGTCGGGATCAGCGCCTCCGGATCCCACTTGAGGGACTGGGCGATGTTGCCCTGCACCAGCGCCACCTTGACCGGCTCGCCCCGGGTCACCCAGTTCAGCTGCATCAGCCCTTGCGCCGCGCCCACCAGGGCGACGGGCAGCAGCAGCCAGGCCGGCTTGCGGCTCTGCCAGGTCAGCCAGAGGGCAGAGGCACAGAGCAGCAGGGCCAGCGTGATGCCCTGCACCCCGAAGATGGGGGCGAAGCCCTTGAGGGGACCGTCAATCTGGGTGTAACCAAACCAGAGCCAGGGGTAGCCGGTCATCACCCAGCCCCGCAGCCAGTCGGCCACCAGCCAGAGCGCCGGGAAGGCGAGCAGCCAGCGGCTCCAGTGGCGACCACTGAAGAAGCGGGCAAACAGCCAGCAGGCCAGGGTCGGGTAGAGCGACAGATAGGCCGCGAGCCCGGCCAGCAACACGAAGGCGGCCGGCAGCGGGATGCCACCGAACTCGGTCATGCTGACGTGGATCCACCACTGACCCGGCAGGAAGAGGCCCATGGCATAACCAAAACCGCGCCAGGCGGCCTGTCTGGGGCTGGCTTTGTCCACCAGGGCATAGAGCCCGAGCAGGGAGGGAATGACCAGGGGCCAGTAGCCAAAGGGGGAGAAGGCCAGCACGGCGAGGGCGCCACAAGCAAAGGCACATAGGCTTGTCAGAAGTTTCGATTTCACTGGTCTAGGGGCTCGAATTGGGCTGAATAAAAGTTAAGTGGCCGACATCTTAACCGTAAACAGGGTCAACGGCGAGCCTCCCGGCTATCGGGATTTTGGTGTTGTATCGAGGTGGTGTCGGCAGGGACAAGGCTGGCAAGAGGGTAGCGTTGAAATGACAAGCGCCCCTGCAAGAGGGGCGCAACATCGTCAGACTGCGGGAAGAACGGGATCAGGACTCCGGCTGGGCCGCCGGGTGGTTTTCCGGGATCTTCACCTGCAGCTGCTGCAGGCGACGACGGTCCGCGTGCATCACCTTGAACAGGTAGCCGTCGAGCTCGATCTCCTCGCCCTTCTTCGGCAGGTGGCTGAAGGCGTGCATCACCAGGCCGCCGACCGTGTCTACCTCTTCATCGCTGAACTGGGTGCCGAAGAAGTCGTTGAAGTCTTCGATCTCGGTGAGGGCGCTGACCGAGAAGACCCGCTTGCTGATGCGGCGGATCTCTTCCGGCTCGTCCTCGATGTCGTCGAACTCGTCGTCAATCTCGCCGACGATGAGCTCCAGTATGTCTTCGATGGTCACCAGACCGGAGACACCGCCAAACTCGTCCACCACTATGGCCATGTGGTAGCGCTCTTCGCGGAACTCCTTGAGCAGACGGTCAACCCGCTTGCTTTCGGGCACGATCACGGTAGGACGCAAGATTTGCTCGAGCTGCAGTGGCTCGCTGGCGTGGTGGCCGCCAAAGCCGAACGGCAACAGATCCTTGGCGAGCAAGATGCCCTCCACATGATCCTTGTCTTCGTTGATCACCGGGAAGCGGGAGTGGCCGGATTCGATGATGACCGGCAGGAACTCGTCCACCGGTTGGGACTTCTCGATGGTCACCATCTGGGAGCGGGGGATCATGATGTCGCGCACACGCAGCTCGGCAATTTCGAGCACGCCCTCGATCATGTCCTTGGTGTCCTGATCGATGAGGTCTCGCTCCTCGGCGTCGGCTATCACTTCCACCAAATCGTTGCGGTCTTTTGGCTCGCCCTGGAAGAGTTGGCTGAGTTTATCGAGCCAGGTTTTCTTCGGCGAGCCGGTACTAGGGTGATCGTCGGTCATTTTCTCTCTTGGTTACTCGTGTGAACACATAGGAATGCTTGTCTTGGCAATATAAGGATGGCCACCTTCTGTTTCAATCGGGTGACCATCCAGGCTGCCTTTATACGTCGACTTCGTCGTCGAGATAGGGATCGGGGAAGCCGAGCTCCTGCATGATGTCGCGCTCGAGCTGTTCCATCTCTTCTGCTTCCTCATCCTCGATATGGTCATAACCTAGCAGATGCAGACTGCCGTGCACAACCATGTGAGCCCAGTGGGCCTCCAGCGGTTTATTTTGCTCGATGGCCTCGGCTTCCACCACCTGGCGACAGATCACCAGATCCCCGAGCAGGGGCAGATCCATGCCGGGAGGGGCTTCGAACGGGAAGGAGAGCACGTTGGTGGGCTTATCCTTGCCACGATAGGTGTGGTTGAGCTCGCGGCTCTCGGCCTCGTCCACCAGCCGCACCGTCACCTCGGCTTCTTCCTGGAAACCCAGTATGGTGCCGTCGAGCCAGCCTTGCAGCTGGGCCTCGGTCGGCAGGCCTTCCGGGCTGGCGCAGGCCAGTTGCAGATCCAGGGTCACGCTCATTTAGTACTCTCTTTTGTTGAATTGGCTTTGGCAGGAATGGCCTCGGCCTGCGTCGCGTCGAACGCCTCATAGGCTTGCACGATGCGGGCTACCACGGGGTGGCGCACCACGTCTTTGGACTCGAAGAAGTTGAACGACAGGCCATCGACACCCTGCAGCACTTCCAGCGCATGGCGCAGACCGGATTTGGTGCTGCGCGGCAAGTCCACCTGAGTGATGTCGCCGGTGACCACCGCCTTGGAGTTGAAGCCGATGCGGGTCAGGAACATCTTCATCTGCTCGGTGGTGGTGTTCTGGGCCTCGTCCAAGATGATGAAGGCGTCGTTCAGGGTGCGGCCGCGCATATAGGCGAGCGGCGCTACCTCGATGATGTTGCGCTCCATCAGCTTCTCGACGCGCTCGAAACCCAGCATCTCGAACAGGGCGTCGTAGAGCGGACGCAGATAAGGATCCACCTTCTGGGAGAGATCGCCGGGCAGGAAGCCGAGTTTCTCGCCCGCTTCCACCGCCGGGCGGGTCAGCAGGATGCGACGGATCTCCTGGCGCTCCAGCGCATCCACCGCGGCAGCTACCGCCAGATAGGTCTTGCCGGTACCGGCCGGGCCTATGCCGAAGCTGATGTCGTGGCGCACGATATTGGCGATGTACTGGGCCTGATTCGGGCTGCGGGGCTTGATGAGGCCGCGCTTGGTCTTGACCGTCACTTCCTTGCCATAGGGCTGACCCGGTACGTCTTCCTCGTTCTGCTCCAGAACCCGGGACTCTTGCACCGTCAGGTGCACCAGGTCGGGGGTGATGTCGGTCACCTTGCCACCCTTGAGCGGCTGGGTTTCCACATAGAGGTGCTTGAGGATGACGGCGGCGGCATCGATCTGCGCCTGCTTGCCGAGCACTTGGAAGTGGTTGTCACGGTAGCTGATCTCGACGCCGAGGCGGCGTTCCAGCTGCTTGAGGTTGTCGTCAAAGGGACCGCACAGGCTGGCGAGGCGCTGATTGTCGGCGGGCTCCAGATGCAGGTTCAGGGTCGAGATGTGTCGGCTCAAAGTGTCCTCGTCTCAGCTGTTTCGCCATCCGGCCGTGCCGGATGGCGATGATTGATCAATGGGGCCTGAAGGCGGCAACGCCCAGCTCATCCGGTACATTGTCCGGGCGACGGGCCAGGATCTCCTGGGGCGCCGTGGCGATGCGCAGGTTCATCTCATCTTCCCCGCGGATGAAGCGACCGCGCAAGGAGTAAGGACGCACATCGGTGATCTCCACGTCGGCGAAGCCGCCAATCAGCGTATGGGGACCCTCGAAGTTGACCACCCGGTTGTTCTCGGTGCGGCCAGACAGCTGCATGGGATCCATCTTGGAGGGCCCCTCCACCAGGATGCGCTGCACCGAGCCCAGCATGGCGCGGCCGATGAGCATGGACTGGTGATTGATCTGGTTTTGCAGCCGGGCGAGGCGGGCCTTCTTCACCTCCATGTCGACGTCGTCCGGCAGGTCGGCGGCCGGAGTGCCGGGGCGCGGGCTGTAGATGAAGCTGAAGCTCATGTCGAAGTTGATCTCTTCGATCAGCTTCATGGTGGCCTCGAAGTCCTCGTCCGTCTCGTTCGGGAAGCCGACGATGAAATCCGAGCTCATGGTGATGTCGGGGCGAACGGCGCGCAGGCGGCGGATCTTGGACTTGTACTCCAGCACGGTGTGCGGGCGCTTCATCATGGTCAGGATGCGATCCGAGCCGCTTTGCACCGGCAGGTGCAGGAAGCTGACTACCTCGGGGGTGTCTCTATAGACCTCGATGATGTCGTCGGTGAACTCGATGGGGTGGCTGGTGGTGTAGCGGATGCGGTCGATGCCGTCGATGGCCGCCACCAGCCTCAGCAGCTCGGCGAAGCTGCAGTGATTGTCATCAAAAGTCGGGCCGCGGTAGGCGTTGACGTTCTGACCGAGCAGGTTCACCTCGCGCACGCCTTGCTGGGCGAGCTGGGCTATCTCGTAGAGCACGTCGTCGAGCGGGCGGCTCACCTCTTCGCCACGGGTGTAAGGCACCACGCAGAAGGAGCAGTATTTGGAGCAGCCTTCCATGATGGAGACGAAGGCGGTGACCCCCTCGGCGCGCGGCTCCGGCAGGTTGTCGAACTTCTCTATTTCGGGGAAGGCGATGTCCACCTGGGCACCCCGGCCTTCCTGCACCTGCTTGATCATGGCGGGCAGACGATGGAGGGTCTGCGGGCCGAAGACTATGTCCACATAGGGGGCGCGGCTGCGCAGGGCTTCCCCTTCCTGGGAGGCGACGCAGCCACCGACGCCTATCACCAGGCCTGGCTTTTTCAGCTTGAGCTTCTTCCAGCGACCGAGCTGGTGGAACACCTTCTCCTGAGCCTTCTCACGGATGGAGCAGGTGTTGAGCAGCAAGACATCGGCCTCTGCGGGCTCCTCGGTCAGGGTGTAGCCATTGCTGGCGTCCAACAAGTCCGCCATCTTGGACGAGTCATACTCGTTCATCTGGCAGCCCCAGGTCTTGATATGAAGTTTCTTGCTCATTGCTACTCTTGGCTGTTTTTGGCTGTTTTTAAAATTTGACAGGGTCAAACGACCGGGCATTTTACTCCGCAATCTGAATGCTGACTAGCGAATATCCCGCTCGCCAGTGGGCCCCAGCTTCCCGCCAGTACAGGCTTTGCCCCTGATTTGGCTCGGTAATTCGCCGCTTGTCTCACTGTTTATCGCAGGTCCTTGCGGTATCATGCCCCCATTCGGTTTGGCCCCTCTATCCTTGTCCGGGGCGACCCTTTTTCAGGAAATACGCTATGGAACACTGTGATATCGCCATCGTCGGCGCCGGCATGGTCGGGGCAGCCACCGCCTGTCTGCTGGCGGCGCAAGGCCTCTCCATCCGGGTCATCGAGACCCAGCTGCCCGAGCCCTATGCCCCCGAGCAGCCGCTGGATCTGCGGGTCTCCGCCATCAGCCAGGCCTCGGTAGCGCTGCTGGATCAGGCCGGTGCCTGGCAACATCTGCAGCAGATGCGACTGTGCCCCTACCGCCGCTTGGAGACCTGGGAGCTGGACGGCTTTGCCACCCGCTTCGACGCCGCCGATCTGGGGCTGCCCCAGCTCGGCTACATCATCGAGAACCGGCTGGTGCAGCTCGCCCTGCTCAAAAGAATGGAAGATTTCCCCAACATCCAGACCCATACCCCGGCGGCGGTGCAGAGCCTGCGCCAGAGCGCGGATGCCGCGGTGCTGACCCTGGATGATGGCACCGAACTGCAGGCGCGCTGGGTGCTGGCCTGCGACGGCGCCGAGTCCCTTACCCGCCGTCTCGCCGGCATCGGCGTGTCGCGCTTCGAGTACCGCCAGCACTGCATGCTGATCAATATCGACACCGACTTCGGGCAAGAAGACATCACCTGGCAGCAGTTCACCCCAAGCGGCCCGCGCGCCTTTTTGCCGCTGCCGGGTCAGCACGGCTCCCTGGTGTGGTACGACAGCCCGGCCCGCATTCGTGCCCTGTCGGCATTGAGCAACGAAGCGCTGGCCATCGAGGTGCGCCGCCACTTCCCGGCCCGGCTCGGCGGGTTCAGCGTGACCGGCAAGGGCAGCTTCCCGCTGGTGCGCCGCCATGCCAACGACTATCACGCCGGGCGGGTGGTGCTGCTTGGGGACTCGGCCCACACCATCAATCCGCTGGCGGGGCAGGGGGTCAACCTCGGCTTCAAGGACGTGGCCTGCTGGGTCGAGCTGCTCACCAAGGCGGGCAGCAACTGGCACCAACAGGCTCAGGCCGAGCGCTATGAGCGCAGGCGCCGCCCGGACAACCTGCTGATGCAGTCGGGGATGGATCTCTTCTACGGCGTGTTCAGCAACGAGATTGGGCCGCTCAAACTGGCCCGCAATCTGGCGCTGAATCTGGCGGACAAGGCGGGCCCGCTCAAGGAGATGGCGCTGCGTTACGCGCTGGGGCTGGTATAAGGGTTAGTGTTTTTAACTGCTGGTGAATTAACTTATGGAATATTGATCTGCCATGCTGATGTATTTAGTGATTTATATGCCACAAGGCTGCCCCCTGGGTGATGTCGGCGGGCGAAAGGGCTGAATAGCGTCAGGCAACAGAGTCAGATAATAGAGTCAGATAATAGGGTCAGACAATCAGGAGAAAGTGGATGAACAAGGCACTGCTGGTGATCGATTTTATCAACGACATTGCCCACCCGGACGGTCGGATCGCCGCCTCGGCGGCTCACGTGGTGGAGCAGGATGCCATCAAGCATGCGAACCAGGCGCTGGCCCATGCCCGCGCCCAGGGCTGGCTGGTGATCCTCATCAAGGTGGGCTTCGATGCCGGTTACAAGTTGCAGCCCAAGGATTCCCCCATGTTTGGCCGGGCCCAGCAGTTTGGCGCTCTGTCGCTGGACGGCAGCGGCACCGATTTTCACCCCGAGCTGGACGTGCAGACAAGCGATCTGGTGCTGACCAAGCCCAGGGTCAGTCCCTTCTACGGCACGGCGCTGGAGCCGGCGCTGCGGGCCAACCAGGTCGATCATCTCTATCTGTGCGGGGTCAGCACCAGCTGGGCCATTCAGGCCGCCACCCGGGACGGGCACGACAGGGATTACCGCATCACCATCCTCGAGGATGCCTGCGCCGCCGCCGATGCCATGGAGCACCAGAGTTCGCTGCGCCTGCTCGGCCGCATCGCCGAGGTCATCAAGGTGGCCCAGCTGGCCTGATAGCGTCGCCCCTATCGAGTCGCTCACATTTTGCTCATGGGCCGCTGTTGAAACCGCGTCGTTTTGGGCAAGATGGTAAAAAGTCGCTGACCACAAGGATGAGGGCATGCGTTATCAAGGAAAAATTGCGAGCTGGAACGCCCAGCGCGGCTTTGGCTTTATCAAGCCGCAGTCACAGTCACCGCAAGAGCAGAAAGACGCCGATCTGTTTGTGCACGTCTCCGCCCTGACGTTTGACGGCAGGCCGCCCGAGCCTGGGGAGCGGGTCTCTTATCGGCTCGGCGTCGGCAAGGATGACAAGCCCTGCGCCGTGCAGGTGTTCTTCCCCGACCGGCCTCTGTCACTGGCGGATGGCTTCAGCCCGGCGCCCGAGCGGCCCTCGCCCAGACGCGATGAATCCAGCAGCTTGCCGCCTTCTGTGGCCTCCTCCATGGCGAAGAGCACGGCGTCTCGGCCCCGCAGACAACCCACCTATAGACGACAGGGCAACTGGCGCGGCAAGCTGATCCCGCTGCTGGTGCTGGCGGGCCTGTTCTCCATTTACTCCCGCTTCTCGGCCGAGTCACCCTCGCCCCTGCCGACCTCCTCACCAGCGAGTGCCGGGGTGAGCGCTTTCGATAGCGCACCGTCGACCCCCACTTTTATCAAACAATGCGACGGTAGGCAGTACTGCTCCCAGATGACCTCCTGTGAGGAGGCGACCTGGTTTTTGCAAAATTGCCCCAATACCAAGATGGATGGCCATGGCAGAGGCAATGGCATTCCTTGTGAAAGCCAATGGTGCGGTCAGTGAGTGGTCAGAGCCATCAGCAAAAGAGGCCAGCCCGCCTGGGCTGGCCAACCTTCTCACCCCGCTCGGATGACCGAGAGGCCAGGGCACTTGTGCATCATGTGGCGGATCTGACCTGCGGGTGGGCGGCCTTGACCAGCGCCAGAAACTGATCGCGGATGGGATCGGCAAAGGTCGCGTTCCACACCAGGCTGATTTCCCACTCAGAGTAGGGGCCAGAGAGGGGGTAGAGGGTGACGTCCGGGCCGGCGATAAAGCTGACACTGCGGGGCAGTATGGCGTTGCCTATGCCGGCGGCCACCAGGGCCACCAGGGTCTGGATGTCCTCCGCCTCCTGGATGACGCCGGTCAGCCGGTTGGCGCCGAGGAAGTTGGCGATCTGCTGGGTGAGGCCGGGGCAGCGATGGCCCACCATCTGCAACAGGGGTTGGTGCACCAGCGCCTGCTCCACGTCGAAGGTAGCGGGATCTGGCCCTATCAGCTGGGTCGGCACCGCCAGCACCAGCCTGTCCGTCAACAATCTGTGCTCGTGTAGCTGCGGCGCCTCTGGCCGGCGCGTAAAGCCGACCTGCAACTGGCCGGACAGCAGCATCTCGTGCTGGATGGCGGAGGGCATGTCCTGCAGATGCACCATCACCTCGGGGACCTGGCGTTTGAAACGGGCCACCAGAGAGGGTGCCAGCACGAAGCTCGACAGCCCGAACCCCATCTTGAGCCGCCCGGCGAGACCGCTCGCCAGCGCCAGGGCATGGCGTTCGAACTCCTTGCCATGATTGACCAGGGCGCGAGCCTGGCTGAGTAGCTGAACGCCGATGGCGGTCAGCTCGGCGCCGTGGCGTCCCCGGTTGAACAGGGTGCTGCCGAGGGCCAGCTCCAGCCCCTGGATCTGCTTGGTGAGCGCCGGCTGGGTGATAAACAGCCGGTTGGCGGCCTCCCGGTAGTTGGCCGTCTCGGCCAGGGTCACGAACGCGTGCAGTTGCCTCAGATCGAATTTCATTCCGTTTGGTTATCCATTCCGTTTGATTATCAAATGTGGCGATTTAGTGATTATAAATTATCTATCTGCCTTGTTCTAATGGTGTTGCAGCGGGTCGGGGGTCGGCCTGAACGGGGAACGAGGAGTCACATCATGCAAAGCGAACGTTATCTGTTTCTAATCAAGGGAAGCCTCATCATGGCTCAGCCGCTGGCGGCGGCCGAGACGGGGGAGCTGTTGGCCAGCCTGTTGTCACAGGGGTTCGTGGTGGCGCCCCTGCTGGTGTGGGCGAGTGACACCGAGCAGGCCCTGGCCTGCTATGAGGCTAAGGCTCAGCGTCAGGCGCTCGCCAGCTCGCTGTCCGGGGTCGAATCCACGTTGGCGGGAGCGGCGACATGAACTCCATCACCTTGCGGGCCAGGGCCCTGCTGCTGGACATGGATGGCACCCTGATCAAGTCGACCGCGGGCGTGGAGACGGTATGGCGGCTCTGGTGCCAGCACCATGGGCTGGCGCCCGAGCCCGTACTGGCCATGTGTCACGGGGTGCGGGCGAAGGAGGTGATCGAGGCACTGGCGCCTCAGCTGGACATCGCGGTGGAGATGGTGCGGCTGGACGAGCTGGAGCTCGAGCACACCGGGGTGGCCGAGCCGATCGAGGGGGCTCGGGCCCTGCTCCATGGCCTGCCCGCCGCTCGCTGGGCACTGGTCACCTCAGCCAGCAAACGGGTGGCGCGGGGGCGGCTCGCCGATGCCGGGCTGCCGCCGCCGGGGCTGATGATAGGCGGGGATGACGTGGTGCGGGGCAAGCCGGATCCCGAGCCCTATCTGCTGGCGGCGAGCCGGCTTGGCCTGGATCCCGCCGACTGTCTGGTATTCGAGGATGCCAAGGCTGGCATCGCGAGCGCTTTGCAGGCCGGTTGCCGGGTGGTGCAGATAGGAGGCGAACGCCTGCTCAATGACAGGGTGAGCGGCTGGCTCGATGACTGGCGGCAGCTTGGGGTGTCAGAAGATGAGGCGGGTCTGCGGCTCAGCCTGTCCGGGCGGCGCGAGTGCCTGCCCGTCTGACAGTAGCCGCGAGCATGCCATCACAGGGGCGTGGCGGGCGAGACGGCTAGTGTTCGTAGGGGTGAGTGGGGCTTGGGTTATCCGGCTCCCCTTCCGGATGCTGCTCCACTCGGTTGCGGCCATTGTGCTTAGCGCGGTATAGCGCCTTGTCGGCCTGGGAGAGCAGCCTGTCCAGGTTGACATGCCCCTGTTGCTGACAGGCGATGCCGATGCTGACCGTGACTCTGACCGGGTTGCCAGCCCCATCCTGTACGCCCAGTTGGGCCACGGCTTCACGCAGTCGCTCGACAATCGCCAGCGCCTGTTGCCTGGCGGTGTTGGGCAGCAGTACCGCAAATTCTTCCCCTCCCAGTCGACCAAACAGATCCCCCTGACGCAGATGCTGGCGTACCGCGGTGGTGAAGGCTTGCAGCATGCTGTCCCCCGCCTCGTGACCATGGTTGTCGTTGATGCGCTTGAAGTTATCCAAATCCAGCATGCAGACCGCGATCGGCCGCTGTTGCCGCGCGAGCCGCTCCAGCATCTGCTGGGCCGCAGGCCAGAAGCCGGCTCTATTGAGGGCGCCGGTCAGGTGATCGTGATGGGCCAGGTACTCCATCTTGCGCAGCAGGCTGTTGCGCGCCGCCATGATGCTGGCGGCGGTGAGCGGCGTGAGCGCAATCAGCATGACGCCGATCCGCACCGAGAACATCCAGTACTGGGTCTGGGTATCGTGGCTGATGACCAGAAAACCGTTGGAGAGGGCGAGCAGGGTCAGGGTACTGAAGCACAGCGACAGCAGGCTGGTGGCAAACACCGAGTAGCTGACGGCGCACCACAGCAGGGCCGGCACCGGAAAGGCGATGGAGCCGGGGCCGGCGATCAGCAGTGATAACAGCAGAGTGCACAGAAAACTCAGCAGGGGCAGCAGACTGGCCCAGGAGACCGGCGTCTGGAACAGCAGGGTGCGCCACTGGGACAGGCTGCCCGGTGGCGGCAGGGTCAGGATCACCGGCAGTATGGCCATGTAGTTGACCAGCTCGCTGGCGAACCAGAAGCCGAGCCCGTAGAGGATGGAGCCCTGAAACAGCAGGGGATTGATCAGGGCGCCGACCAGACCGGCCGCCAATGAGGCGGCCATGGCGATGAGCAGCAGGAAGACGATGGACATGGGTCGCCGCAGCCGTCTGTCTTCCTGATCCAGGTGGCGAAACAGCAGATAACCGACGCTGACGCCAGCCAGGTTGCCCAGGGTCAGCAGCGCGGTCTTGAACGCCTCGTCCTGAGTGAACAGGGAGGCGAGCAGATAACCGATGACGCCCCCCAGCCAGCCGGATGGGGATGCCAGGCGCGGGTAGCGCAGCATGACGCCGAGCAGCACGGCATTGGCTGGCCAGAAGGCCGCCAGCAGATTCGGGGGGCGGGTGAAGATGCCGATCAGCGAGAAGAGGAGTACCAGGGTGGTGACGCACAGCAAGGCAAACAAGGGAGAGAGGATGGATGAGATACGCGGCTGGCTGGTCTCTTCCATAAGGCGTCCCTGTGGCTGTGGTGCGGTTGCCACTGAGTATGAGCGCTGGGAAACGAAATGGGCAGTACAGACAGGGAACAGAAACGGCCCCCTCGAGGAGGGGGCGCGGGAGATTAGCCGAAGACCCGGAAGCGAACGTCGTCGCCGATGAAGGTCTTGTCACCGGCCGGTTGCTTGATGCTGCCAAAGGGCATCTGGGCACGCAGCAGCCAGCTGGCGGGTAGATCCCACTGCTTGCGCACGGCCTCGTCGATCAACGGGTTGTAGTGCTGCAGGGAAGCACCGACCCCTTCCTGTGCCAGCGCGGTCCAGACCGCAAACTGGGCGATCCCGGTCGCATGCTCTGACCAGATCGGGAAGTTGTCGGCATAGAGGGCAAACTGCTGCTGCAGATCCTTGATGACGGCGGTGTCTTCGAAGAACAGCACTGTGCCGAAACCGGCGCGGAAGCTGCCATCCACCTTGGCCTCGCTCTGGGGATAGGCTTCTGGCGGCACGATTTTCTTCAGCTCAGCCTTGACGATATCCCACAGCTTGTGGTGCTCGGCTCCAAACAGGATGACGGCGCGGGAGCTTTGGGAGTTGAAGGAAGAGGGGCTGTGCTTGACGGCGTCCTGGATAAGGGCAGTCAGTTGTGCCTGGGTATGGGAAACCTGGTCGCCTAGGGCATAGATGGTACGACGTACTTTGATCTGTTCGATAAACGGACTGCTCATAACATCTCCTTGGTTGATAAATCATCACTGCCATTCACGCCGGAAAAGGCCATCTGGCTCCGATTTCTCGAGCATAGGACTATAACACCTTCTGCTCGATAAACCGTCAACGCAGGGTGATGACTGTTTCTACTTTTTATGGATATTCACATGACAAAACCAGAAATCGCCGGTCGATATAAATGATGTCTTTTTTATCAATAACCTTATGGGTTAATGATTTCAATCAATATTTTCACAGCATGTCACACCATAAAATTGATATGGAATGATATTTTATAGAGGACGGCATGACTGGCGAGATCATCAAAAAACGTTACTACATACTGACCCCGCTCTCTTTTCTCCTCGGCGCTCTGGTGCTGATCTCCACCCTGTTGCTGGCCGTGGCCAGCTACCTGCGCAGCATCGACAAGACGGTGGCGGGTTATGAGCAGATGCTCACCTCCATCGACGCCGCCCTGATCCAGGAGATGGTGTTGGACAATCAGCGCCAACTCGCCGTGCTGGAGGCGTCGCTGGACAGACAGGCTATCGCCCGGGGCGAGTCGGCCGTCAATCCGATCTGGGCCATCGCCCACCAGTTCAAGCACGATGCCCACTACCTCTACTTTTACAACGCCCGCTTCGATGAGATCAGCAGCTACCCAGCGAGGGCGTTCTCCACGGATTACGTGGCGCGGCAACGACCCTGGTACCAGGTCATGAGCAGCGACAGCGATGAGCTGATCTGGTTTGGCCCCTACCCGGATTTTAAATCAGATAAACAGAGCCTGACCCTGATCAAGCGGGTTGAAGAGGACGGTCAGCTGCTGGGCCTGCTGATGGTGGACCTGTCGTTTGACAGCTTGCAGAAGGCGCTGAGCCGGGCCATGGGGGATGAGCAGGCCGCCATCTACCTCACGGCGCGCAAGAGCGGCCAAGTCATCGTGGGGCACAATCTGGGCTTGATACCGGCGGTGCTGGACGAGCATGCCGAGTCGGGGAGCCTCGGGCTGAATGTGATCCGCCACGGGCGTCACCTCAAACTCGAGCTGGCCGATGTCGGCTGGGATCTCAATATCTATCTGCCGCCGGCCCAGTTTCACGACAGCTTGCAGGAGACCCTGCTGATGGTGGTGCTGCCCTTGCTGGCACTGCTCGTCACCTGGCTGTGCAGCCTGCTGTTTCTGGTACGGATCTTTCGTCAGGAGCAGGCGCTGGTGCAGGGATCCCTGCTCAGCATCATGCAACACAGGGAGGAGCTACCGGGCAGGCCGCGCACCTGGTTTGTACGCAGAAGCCTGGGGGAGATCGATCAGGTCAGAACTCACGTCCGACGTGGGCAAGACGCGCTGTTGCACGATCCCCTCACCGGCATCATGAACCGGCGTGCCTTCGATCAACACCGATCTGCTCTGGAACAGGCACAGACCCCTTACTGGCTGGTGCTGATCGATCTGGATCGCTTCAAGCGCATCAATGACAACTGGGGTCATAGGGTCGGCGACGCCGTGCTGTACCGGGTGGCGGTCATCTTGGCGAGGGTGCTGGGGGAGACTCAGGTTTATCGCATCGGTGGGGATGAGTTCGCGGCCATCCTGCCCTGGAGCCATGAGGAGGTTGAGCAGCGCCTGACCTATCTGCTCGCCCGGGTGCGGGGCTTGAAGTGGCGCGAGTTCAAGGAGTCCATCACCCTGAGTGTCGGTGGGGCACACTACCCAGATGTCGGAGAGGATCTGTTCGAGCGCGCCGACGAGTGTTTGTACCGCAGCAAACACCAGGGACGGGACTGCTGGCACCTGTTGCCGGTGCAAGAATCCCCCCTCGAAGGGGAGGTTGTGACAGTATCTGTCTGAGCGACGTGAGGGGAAAACGAACAAGGTCCGATGAGTGCGAGGTCACAGGGGGAATGATTTCTTCTGTGACCTTTTTTTTTAATTAATTTTCATATGGTTAGCTTATTTAATCGGGTTGTGTCGCCGAGGGGAGACAGTTTGCTTGCCGGTTGATCCTCCGCGGCCCCAGTAGCGGAGTTTTCGGCGCTTTGTATAGTGCAGGAAAATAATCAATCAGGTTTGACAGGAGTACTCCATGGACGCGAAAAAACACGGCATGGGCGCGATGGCGCTGTTGGGAGCGTTGTTGCTGGTGACGGGCCCGGCGTTGGCCTCGGAAGATCTTAACACCGTACTGGGGGGTGGCCTCGGCGGGGTGGCAGGCACCATGCTCGGCAAGCAGCTGGGTGGTGATACCGGCGCCCTGGTCGGTGCCGCCGTCGGCGGTGCGGCCGGTGGGGCAGCCACGGCGAACAAGGGTAACAAGAACGAAGCCGCCATTGGTGGTGCGGTCGGGGCCCTGGGTGGTGCCGCCCTCGGCAAGAGCGTGGGGGGCGACACCGGCCGCCTGATCGGGGCTGGTGTGGGTGGCGCTGGTGGCGCAGCCATCGGTGCGAGAACTGGCGATGGTCACGAGTCCAACAACGATTACCGGGGTGGTCACCGCTATCGGGGTGACAACGGCTATCACAATGGTCACCACAAGCATCACAAGAAGTACAAGAAGCGCAGATGGCACGACGATGACTGATGTCATCCCGAGTTGACAGAAAAAGGGGCCCTTGGCCCCTTTTTCGTGTCCGTCATTTAGACCAGGCGGTGCTGGCGCCGACCGATGGAGAAGGCGTTGATATTGTCGATCAGCTGATCGGCGAGGCGCTGCATCGACTCCTCGCTGGCCCAGGCCACATGGGGGGTCAGTATGAAGTTGGGGTATTGCAGCGCCCGCATCAGCGGGTGATCGGGGGGCGGGGGTTCCTGGCTCGCCACATCGAAACCGGCGCCGCCAAGCCGACCGTTGGCGAGCGCCATCAGCAGGGCCTGCTCGTCCACCAGACCGCCCCGGCCCACGTTGATGAGCAGGGCGCCCGGTTTCATCATGGCCAGTTCCCGTTCGCCGATGAGGTGGCGGGTATAGGGCGTCAGCGGGCAGTGCAGGCTGATGACATCCGAGCTTTGCAGCAGAGCCTCCAGCGGCAACCTGTCCTCATCCCCCACGGCGCCGACCTGGCTCTGGGCATAGCGCACCTCCATGCCGATAGCGCTGGCGCGCTGGCCAAGGGCCTGCCCTAGGGTGCCCTTGCCGATGATGCCAAGGCGCTTGCCGTGCAGATCCGAGATGGGGTGATCGAAGAAGCAGAACTGGTCGCTCTGCTGCCAGCGTCCCTCCAGCAGGGATTGGCGCCAGGCAAACAGGTTGCGTGACAGGGCCAGTATCAGCGCCATGGCATGCTCGGGGACCGAGGGACCTGAGTAGTTGCGAATGTTGCACACGGCGACCTGGGCGGTGCGGCAGGCCTCCAGATCCAGGTTGTCGCTGCCGGTGGCCGCCAGGGCGATCAGTTTGAGTTCCGGCAACTGGGCCAGCTCGTCTGCACCGATGCACACCTTGTTGATGATGGCGATGCTGGCACATTTGAGCCGCGCCACCACTTGATCCGGCGTGGTATTGGGGTAGCTTTGCCAGTGATGGGGAAAATCGGGGCGACCCAGCTTGATGCCGGCGTCCAGGGTGTCGCTGTCGAGAAACACGATTTGCTGCATGGAGCCTCCTGCCATTGATGAGGCCATGATGCCAAAGATGGGGGCGGGATGACCAGTCTAGTAGTCCAGAGCCGCTACGTCGGCTTGGCCCAATTCTTTCGATGATCTGTGATTGGGTCAGATCCAGCCGAGGTGAGTCAGCCAGCCCTGGATGCGGCCAGGGGTTTCATCGAGGGCCATCAGGGCGTAGGGGCGGTAGTTGAGTTTATGGCTGCGCCGGCTCTCGCTCTTGCGCGCCTCTGCCGCTAGCAGCGGCCAGCGCCCCCCTTCCTCCTGATAGAGATCCAGGGTCGGTATGCTGGCCTGCGCCACCTGCTTGGCCAGGGTCTGGTTGCTCAGTTGATTGGGGAAGAAGCCATCGAGCAGCACCAGGGCGTCGGGGGCGGGCAGCTGTTCGCTGGCGATGAGGTTGGCGGCCCAGGCCGCGCTGGTGCCTTGCGCCAGCAGCAGCTTGAAACCGCCTTCTTGCAACTTGGCGTCGCTCAGCTTGACGATGCGCTCGGCAAATTGCTGGCGAAACGCATCTATGGTCTTTTGCTTCTTCTCTGCGGCGGGATCCAGCTCGGCTTGCTGGGGAGAGGGCAGCAGCAGCAGGGTATCGAAGCCGAGCCGGCCGAGATCCCGGGTCAGTTGCCACAGCTGGCCGCTGCGCTGCCAGTCCGGCAGCAGAATGGCCAACCCCAGATAGCTGTCGCTGTCGTGTTTGGCGAACAGCACACGCTGTTTGTCGACCTGGGTGCTGTCTGGTATCCCCTTCCAGTCGCTCTCCTGCCAATGGTCGGGCGGTGCGAGGGGCGCAATCTCGCTGGCCGGCAAACAGGTGCTTGCCAGCAGGCTCAACAACAGCAGTGGTAAGGATAATCTGGCCATATGCGCTCCCCGGTTCACTGGGTTAGCGGCGGCATCTCCTTTTTCTGAAGGGCAATCGTCCGGGGTGGGCAAAGCAGGGGAAGGGACAGGGCCCTTCCCCCAGAGCCTTAACGTCGTTCCAGCCTGGCCAGCTGCCTGTCATGCAGGGGGGTGAGCAGCAGCAGGGCGCTGATGGCACCAATCAGGGCGCAGAACATGTCGGACTGGGTATCCCAGGGATCCCCCTGGGTGCCGAGGAACTCATCTGCCCCCTGGCCCAGCGCCAAGGCGGCGCCCCATTCGATCAGCTCATAGCTGGCACTGATGGCCATCACCACGCAGACCACCAGGAATGCCAGCATGCGTTTACCCCGCACATGGTGGCCGCGCAGCAGGATCTCCCGGCAGGCGAGGGCGGGCACGAAGCCCTGGAAGAAGTGACCAATCTTGTCATAGGGGTTGCGGCTGAGTTCGAACCAGTGTTGCAAGTCAAAGCCGAGCGGCACTCTGGCATAGCTGTAGGCACCGCCCAGTATCAGCACCAGGGCGTGCAGGAAGATGCCGAGATAGAGCAGGCTGGTGAGCGGGTAACTGCGGTGGCTCAGCAGCAACAACGGCATGACGATCAGCACGGGAATGACTTCCAGCAGCCAGGTCACTCGGTCATAGGGTTGCCAGCCAGAGACCGCCAGCGCCAGCAAGGTGAGCAACAGCAGCAGGATTTTTTGATGAGATGTCATGGGGTGCCCGTGATGAAGGATAAGTCTGACTTCATGGTGTAGCTCCGATTGACGCGAGATGTAAAGGGAGCAAACGAATTCTCCCTCAATCTGCGCCCCGCTGTCATTGACCGGCGCTGAATGGCCGGGCCGGCGCGCTCATAAAGAAAAAGCGAGCCTGAGCTCGCTTTTTTCAACACTGGCATGAAGCCGTCGGATCAGTTGACGCGACGCTTGAACTCGCCGGTGCGGGTGTCGATCTCGATCTTGTCGCCGATCTCTACGAAGGCGGCAACGGCCAGCTCGTAGGTGGTGCCTTTCAGGCGAGCAGGCTTGGTCACTTTACCGGAGGTGTCGCCACGGGCGGCCGGCTCGGTGTACTCAACTTCGCGGACGATGGTGGTCGGCAGCTCGACGGAGATGGCTTTCTCGTTGTAGAAAGTCACTTCGCAGATGTCTTCCATGCCGTCAACCATGTAGTTCAGCGCGTCACCCAGGTTGTCTTTCTCGACGTCGTACTGGTTGTACTCGGTGTCCATGAAGACATACAGGGGATCGGAGAAGTAAGAGTAAGTGCACTCTTTACGCTCCAGTTGAACGACTTCCAGCTTGTCGTCAGCCTTGAATACGGTCTCGGTGGCGCTGCCGTTCAGCAGGCCTTTCAGCTTCATCTTGACCACGGCGGAGTTACGGCCGGATTTGTTGAATTCGGCTTTCTGGACCACCATCGGCTCGGTACCGATCATGACGACGTTACCAGCGCGGATTTCCTGTGCGGTTTTCATGTAAAAAATTCCTGTTCGTATACGGGCAGATAAAAACTGCCAGATTATATACGGCTTTCCAAAAATTTCACCAGCCGAGTGACGAGATCCCCATCGACAAGCAACTTCTGTGACCAGTCTCGCGCATGTTGTTGCAAAATAGCGTCGAAATCGGGCCATTGTGACCAGAGTTCGCCAACATCGTCGCCCTGGTTGAGGGCGTGGCTGAAAGAACGCAGCCACTGTGCCGCATCGGCTGGCAAGGCCGCCAGATAGTGATCGAGGAAGTCATCCAGCTTGGCTATGTGGGCCTGATCGTCTTGCGGGTAGATGTGCCACAGGAAGGGGCGAGCCGCCCACTGGGTCCGCACGAAGGAGTCCTCGCCGCGCACCAGGTTGAAGTCGCAGCTCCATAGCAATCGGTCATATCCGGCCTGATCCGTCATCGGCAGCAGCTTGATGGTGAGATTGCCCGCGTGCAGTAGCTCCCCTGCGCTGGCCGTGGTAATGGCCGAGGAGAGACCGGCCCCGGTGAGCACATCGCTGAGCGAACGCCCGAGCGGCAGCAGCAAGGTGACTGGGGTGGCGCCCAGGCACCAGCTCGCTGCCAGGCTCTGGAGGGCGGCGCTCTCATAGGTAAACAGGCTTATCCTCAGCTCGTCATCTTCCTTGGGCGGCAACCCCAGGCTGGCCCAGTAGGCAGCGAGGCCTGCCTGGTCTTGCTGCCACTGCTCCCGTGCCCCGATAAGCCCCTGCTCGCACAGCAAACCTCCGGTTTTGCTGGTGAAGCCCGGAAAGAAGAAATACTTGTTAAGGCTCTGATTGCCGATCCGCTGGGGCGAGGCGAGGCCGTGGCAATCCTCGACCCAGGATTCGGCGGAGAGGTATTCGAGATTGATCCAGCAAGGGGGCGGGCTCTGCTCGGCCATGGCCTGGGCGAAGGGGGTGGGCAGCTCGCAGGCGAAAGCCTCGATAACGACTTTGGCTGGTACGACGTTGGGCAGCACTGTGTCATGCCAGCGCTGAATATAGATGCCCTCTACCCACTGACTGTCCAGCGCGGGATCCAGTCCCGGGCAGATGCGGGCGAAGCTGGCCAGATCGTCCACCCAGAGCCTGACTTTTGTTCCACTGTCGTGGGTTGGGCCATGACCCTCTTGCTGTAACTGGCGGGCGAGTCGCCAGGTGACGCCGATGTCGCCGAAGTTGTCCACGACACAGCAGAAGATATCCCAGTCGAAGTCGGGCTGAACGGAGGGGGCAGGGGTCGTCATGTTGGTTCACCAGCTACGAAAAAAGAGACAAAAAAACCGGTGGGCAGGGTAGCACACCGGTGGATTGGCTTCTAACCGTCAGCGCGTGACGGCTGTCCGTGGCGCGTTATTCCTTACCATAGATGTTGTTCTACTGCTCACGCACCCGGATACAGGTGGTGTGTGCTGAGTTCAGCTCCGTCCATAGGGGCAAATTCACTCCTTGCCGTAGACGTTGTTCTCCTGCTCACGCACCCGGATAAAGGTGGTGCGCTTGGTCAGCTCTTTCAGCTGGCTGGCGCCGACATAGGTGCAGGTGGAGCGCACGCCGCCGAGGATGTCGCGTACGGTATTTTCCACCGGGCCGCGATAGGGCAGCAGCACGGTTTTGCCCTCGGAGGCGCGGTAGTCGGCGACGCCGCCGGCGTGCTTGTCCATGGCGCTCGATGAGCTCATGCCGTAGAACTTCATGAAGGGGGAGCCATCAACCTCCACCACCTCGCCACCGCACTCCTCGTGGGCCGCCAGCATACCCCCCAGCATCACGAAGTCGGCGCCGCCGCCGAAGGCTTTCGACACGTCCCCCGGGCAGGTGCAGCCGCCGTCACCGACTATCTGGCCACCGAGGCCGTGGGCTGCATCCGCGCATTCGATGATGGCGGAGAGCTGCGGGTAGCCGACCCCGGTCTTGACTCGAGTAGTGCAGACCGAGCCCGGGCCTATGCCAACCTTGACGATGTCGGCGCCGGAGAGGATCAGCTCCTCCACCATCTCGCCGGTGACCACGTTGCCTGCCAGGATGACGTGGTTCGGGCAGGCGTCACGGGTTTTACGCAGGAACTCGACGAAGTGCTGGGAGTAGCCGTTGGCCACGTCGAGGCAGATGAAGCGCAGGGCCGGTGACATGGCTAGGATCTGGCGGGTCTTGATGAAATCCTCTTCCGAGGTGCCGGTCGATACCATCACATGGCCGAGCAGGGCCGGATCGGTCTCGTTGACGAAGGCTTGCCACTGCGCGAGGCTGTAATGCTTGTGCACCGCCGTCATCATCTCGAAGCCAGCCAGGGTTCTGGCCATGGCGAAACTACCGACGGTATCCATGTTGGCGGCGATGACGGGGACGCCCTGCCACTGGGTCTGGCTGTGCTTGAAGGTGAACTGACGGGTCAGGCTGACTTGGGAGCGGCTCTTGAGGGTAGAGCGCTTGGGGCGGAACAGTACATCCTTGAAACCCAGCTTCAAGTCTTCTTCGATACGCATGACGAATTCCTTATTGAGCCTTGTTGAAAGTCACTTTTGCAGTGGGCAAATTTTCGGCAGGCACAAAAAAACCGCAGGTTTTCAAGGCCTCCGGTTTACAACAGTCTAGGGAAAAATCCCGTCAGAACAAGACTGATAATTGAATCATCATTGTGGTAGCCTTTGGCGTCACAACCTGAGCGTGGTGGTGGGGGTCATCCAGCACCTCTTCGCTGATGCCACATCCCCGTCTCATTCCCGTCCCAAGTCCCTTATGGTCAACCGTTGTCGCGCCGCTAGCCCAAGCGGCATCTGGCCTCCCGACTTTCTCTGTCCCCCTGTTTTTTGCCAGTTGACAGTTACCATGGCTCTGCCACTCTGGCAGGGCGGGCCATTGCCGGTCCGCCCTGACGAGGAAGATGCCGTGCCCGGATCACATAAATTTCGCTGGTTGTTACTGGCCAGTCTCTGCTTGTCACAGGGTGCCTGGGCGGCCCCAACCGTGTATGGCTGGGTCGAGAAGGGGTTGATCATGCCGACGGGAGTGGCGGTGAAGATGAAACTCGATACCGGCGCCCTGACCTCCTCGATGGATGCGCGCTCCTTGCAGCACTTCAAGCGCGAGGGCAAACCCTGGGTGCGCTTCACCCTGGTGCTGACCGATGCCAACACGGACAAGGAAGTGAGCCAGACTCTGGAGCGGCAGGTGGAACGCACGGTGACGGTACGTGGCGCCGGTGGCATGGAGGAGAGGCCGACGGTGACCATGTCCATCTGCCTTGGCGACAAGGTCTACAAGGAGTGGTTCACCCTGCGAGATCGTAGCGACATGAACTATCCCGTGCTATTGGGCCGCCGTCTGCTGGCGGAATTGGGGCCGGTGGATTCCAGCCGTACCTTCACAGTGCAGCCCAGCTGCGATTAGCGGCCGAATTGCCGGCGAAGAGTTGCTCTCTTGTTGATGCAAAACGGCCCTGGAAGGGCCGTTTTGCATTCAGGAATGGGCAGGCGGCGCATCGATGGGATGGGGAATGGGCAGCCAGATGCTCACTTCCAGTCCTCCATGAGGCCGGTTGTGTATATCGAGATCCGCGCCATGCAGCTCGGCGATGCGCCGGACTATGGCCATGCCGAGACCGACCCCGTCCCCCTGCTGGGGATTGACCCGATAGAAGCGCTCGCACAGGCGCGAGAGGGCGGCGGTCGGAATGCCCGGGCCGCTGTCTCTGACATCCACCCTGACCCTGTTTCCTTCCGCCTCTATCACCACCGCAATCTCGCCGTTATCCGGGGTGTAGCGCAGTGCGTTGTCGATGAGGTTGCTGAACATCAGATCCAGCAGCACGGCCTGTCCCATCACCTGCAAGTGCTCGGCCCCTTCCAGCGAGAGCTGCTGCCCCTTCTTCAGGGCGAGCGGGGCCAGGTTGGCCAGGGTGCTCTGCAACAGCGGGCTCAGATCCAGCTTGTTTAGCGCCGGTGCCTGTTGGTTGTCGATGCGGGCCTGGGTCAGCAGCTGACGGATCAGGCGATCGCTGCGATCGAGCGCCAGCAGCATCTTGGCCAATGCCTGCTCGCGGCTGGTATCGTCTTCGGCCGCCATCACGTTCTCACTGTGGATGCGCAGTACCGCCAGCGGGGTGCGCAGCTCATGGGCAGCCTCGTTAGTGAACTGTTTCTCCCGCTCTATGGTGTCGGCCAGGGTGTGCATCAACCGGTTGATCTCGTTGACGAGGGGCGCCAGCTCCTCGGCCTTGATGGTCAGATTGAGCGGACTCAGGTTGGCGGGATGGCGTTCGCTGATGGCTTGCGCCACCTGGCGCAGTGGAGAGAGACCCGCCGAGACGAGCCACCACAGCAGGCCGAGCAGGAAGGGCAGGGTGATGAACAGCGGCAGCATGGTCAGGGTGGCCATGGTGCTGGCCAGCTCACCGCGCTCGTCGTCCCGCTCCGCGACGATGAGCCAGGTGCGCTGCTCCTCGTTGTAGAGGGTGAAGGTACGCCACTCGTGGTGATCCTTGGTCTCGCTGTTGAAGCCGCGCTCCAGGGTGGTCAGCGGCTGGCGCGGCGCACTGGGGGAGCGCAGCAGTATGGCACCCTGCTCGCTCAGCAGCTGGAAGTAGAGGTTGCGTTCAAACTCGTGGCCGTAGGGGGTGAACTCCCGGTCCCGCGCCAGCAAATTGAGGCTGGGATCTTTTTGATATTGCTCTGGGGCGCTCTGCTCCCACTCCTCATAGATGGCACCGTCTGCAGGCAGGCGCTGGTGTTGTTCCATGTAGCCCAGCAACAGCTGGTTGGTGATGCGGGCGGATTGGGCGAGACGGGCATCAAACAGCTCCTCCATCTCGTGGTTGGCTTCCAGATAGCCGATGAGGCCGCTGACCGCCAGGCTGACGCTGACCAGGGCCAGTATGCCCGAGAGCAGGAAGCGGCGAATTGAGCGGACACGACTCATGAGCGCTGGGTTCCCTTGGGGGCCGGAACATCCAGCTGCGGCACTATGTAGCCCACCCCGCGAATGTTGCGAATGAGCTCGGAGTAGAACTTCTTGCGCAGGTGGTGGATGTGGACTTCCACCGCGTTGCTCTCGGCGCCCTCATCCCAACCGTAGAGGCTCTGTTGCAGTTGCTCCTTGCTCAGCACCCGGCCGCACTGGGTGACCAGCTCCAGCAACAGCTTGTATTCGTGAGGGGTGAGCCTGACGAGCTCGCCCTGATAGGTGACCTGCTGGGCATCGGGCTGGATCAGGATATCGCCATACTCGAGGGAGGCCTGAGCCTGGCCCTTGCTGCGCCGCACCAAAGCGCGCAGACGGGCATTGAGTTCCTGCAGGGCGAAGGGTTTGACCATGTAGTCGTCGGAGCCGGCATCCAGGCCGACCACCCGATCGTCGAGGGCATCGCGGGCGGTGAGGATCAACACGGGCAACTGATGCCCCTCCCGGCGCAGCTTGCGCAGCAGGCTGATGCCATCGATATCCGGCAGGTTGAGATCCAGGATCATGGCGGCAAATTCATCGCTCTTGAGGGCGGCGAGCGTCGGCAAGCCCTGTTGCAGCCAGTCCACCGTGTAACCACTGTGGCGAAGGGCATCCTGCATGCCATCCCCCAACATCACATCATCTTCTACCAGCAGGATCCGCATGTTTGCTTCTCTCCATCCATCAAGGCCGCCACTGTGCGGGTCGGCGGCTCCAGTCTACATCATCGGGTGCGATGGTGGGACTCAGATCACTTGGCGTTGTGTTCGGTGGGGCGTATCAGCCCATGGCGGGCATAGCGCTCGATGACCGCGTGCTGGCGGGCCAGCAAACGGTCGACCAGCCAGGGACAGAGGGCGTTGAGGCGCACCAGCATGGCCTGCGGCCAGCCAAGCCAGCTGCGGCGAGTCTCGTTGCACAAGGCGATGACGGCGTGTTCGGCCACGTCAAAGGGGCTGTCTATGGGGGTGCCGAGGGCCACATTCATGGCGTAGGCGGCCTCGGAGTCCAGTCGGGTGCGGGTGGTGCGCGGGGCGAAGTGGAGCACCCGGATGCCGGAGCCCTCCAGTTCACGGCCCAATGCCTCGCTAAAGCCGTGCAGGGCGAATTTGCTGGCGCAATAGGCGCTGTAACCGGCATGGCCGACGGCTCCCAGATGGGCGCCCATGTTCATGATGAGTGCGGGTTTGCGCATCCGCGGTAGCAGGGCGCGGGTGAGCTGGATGGGAGCCTCGATGTTGAGCCGCAGCTGGCGCTCCACCTGCTCCGCACTCTGATCCTCCAGCCAGGCGAACTGGCTGTTACCGGCGTTGTTGATCAACACATCCAGCCCCTCATCGAGTGCCGGGTGTTGCAGCAGGCGAGCCCGATCGGACGCCGAACCGAGATCGGCGATGGCTATCTGATGGCGTTCGGGGTGGGACAACTCTCTGCGCAGTCGCTCGAGGGCGGCCGCCTTGCGCCCCTGCAGCAGCAGATGCGCACCCTGCGCCGCCAGCTCCTGCGCCAGTGCTTCGCCGATGCCGCCGCTGGCGCCGGTGAGCAGCACGAGTTTTCCTTGCAGTTTCATGATGAGGTGTCCGTCGGTGAGGGTGCCCGCTGAGATAAGGTTCGAGCCAGCCTAAGCATGGCGAGTGCCGGTTTCGCGCCTGTTACTGCGAAGGATAAAACACCAGGCTTAAGGAACTCTTAAGATATTGATAACGCCTCATAATGAGGCGCTGGCAGCGAGGGGGATGCGACAAAATTGCTTGTCAGGGGCGCGGGGGGCAGGCACCCTGCCGGGCAGTCGTCCACCGCGAGATCCCCCATGCCATCCTCACCCTGTTGCCCGCTTTGCACCCATCCTCTGAGCTATCCGTT
Organism: Aeromonas tecta; assembly: GCF_000820185.1. Taxonomy (GTDB): domain Bacteria; phylum Pseudomonadota; class Gammaproteobacteria; order Enterobacterales; family Aeromonadaceae; genus Aeromonas; species Aeromonas tecta. The sequence continues at coordinate 222,683 of NZ_CDCA01000036.1, read as the reverse complement.
GCCCGTTGCCGGCAAGGATTATCATCGCTGTCTCGGCTGCGAGTTGGTGTGGCTGGATCCGGCGTGCCATCTGGACCCGGCGGCGGAGAAGGCGGTGTATGACGGTCACGACAACCAGGTGGATGATCCTCGCTACCGAGCCTTCCTGATGCGCGCCTTCGGGGAGGTGCTGGCCCGGGTGCCGCCCCCGGCACAGGGCCTCGATTTTGGTTGTGGCCCCGGCCCTGCGCTTATTGCCATGGGGCGGGAGGCGGGTTATCGGATGGCGGGCTATGACAAGTTTTACGCCGACGAGCCTGAGTTGTTGACGAGACAGTATGACTTCATCACCAGCACCGAGGTGATCGAGCATATCGCCGATCCCAGGGCGGTGCTGGACAGGCTCTGGGACTGCCTCAAGCCCGGCGGCCTGCTGGTGTTGCAGACCCAGCGGGTGCTGGAGGATGAGCGCTTCAGGCAGTGGCGATATCGCCACGATCCCACTCATATCGTGTTCTTTGCCGAGGCCTCGTTTCGCGCCCTGGCGACTCGCTGGCAGGCCGGAATAAGCTTCCCCCATGCGGATGTGGTGGTGCTGACCAAGCCCTGAGTACCTGTTTTCATTTGGTGATGAGTTGGGCATGCTGGGAGCCTTGTTACCAAGGAGCCGGTGCCCATGTCCATCCCCCACCTTTCACTGCAAGACGCCCGTCACCTGCAGCTCGCGGCGCAAGGGCTGCTCACTCCCCCCAAACGCAAGGCGGTCCCCGCCGACGTGCTGGCCTGCATTCGCCAGATGGCGCTATTGCAGATAGACACCATCCAGGTGGTGGCGCGCAGCCCCTATCTGGTGCTGTTCAGTCGGCTCGGTCAGTACGAGCCGAGCTGGCTGGATGGCTTGTTGGCGCAAGGGGAGATCTTCGAATACTGGGCCCACGAGGCCTGCTTCGTGCCGCGGGAGGATTACCGGTTGCTGCGCCACCGCATGCTGGATCCCGCTGCCATGGGCTGGAAGTTCTCCGCCCAGTGGCTCGAGACCCATAAAGACGAGATAGGGCAGATCCTCGCGCGGGTGCGCCAGGATGGGCCGGTGCGGGCCAGCGATTTTGAGCGCAAAGGGCAGAAGGGCAACGGCTGGTGGGACTGGAAACCCGAGAAACGCCACCTCGAGGTGCTGTTCACCGCGGGCCAGCTGATGGTGAGCGAGCGCCACAACTTCCAGCGCATCTACGATCTCGCCGAGCGGGTACGGCCGGACTGGGACGATAGGCGGGACTTGCCGAGCCAGGCGCAGGTGCAGCGAGACATGGTGCGTGCCAGTTGCCGGGCGCTGGGGCTGGTCAAGACCGGCTGGGTTGCGGATTACTATCGGCTGCGCCGTGGCAAGTACGATGCCTTGCTCCATCGGCTGGCGGACGAGGGGGAGCTGCTGCCGGTGCGGGTGGAGGGGTGGCAGCATGGCGCCTTCGTGCACGCCTCACTGGCGGACGCATTGGCGCTGGCCCAAGCGGGATCGCTCAAGGCGACCCACAGCGCCGTGTTGTCCCCCTTCGATCCTCTGGTGTGGGATCGCAAACGGGTCAGTGAGCTGTTCAACTTTGACTATCGGATCGAGTGCTACACCCCGGCCCCCAAGCGCCAATACGGCTACTTCGTGCTGCCCCTGCTGCGCCGTGGCAAGCTGGTGGGCCGCCTCGATGCCAAGGCCCACCGCAAGGAGGGGGTGTTCGAGATCAAGAGCCTCTATCTGGAGGACGGGGTGAAGGTGAGTCAGAGCCTGGCCCTGGATCTCTTCAAGGCTATCCAGAAGCTCGCCGACTGGCACCAGACCCCGAACCTGCGCTTTGGTGCCATCCCGGCGCCCCTGCAGGCGCAGTGGCAGGCCTCACGCCGGCCCGCCTAAACGACAAAAGCCAGTCGGTGCGAACCGGCTGGCTTGTTATCAAGGGGCGTAGGTTCAGCCCGCCAACCGGGTCAGCAGCCGCTGCAGCAAGGCTATGCGGGGTTCAATGCTAGCCAGATCCAGATACTCCTCCTCGCTGTGGAAACCGGCGCCGATGGGGCCAAGTCCATCCAGGGTGGGGATGCCGAGAGAAGCGGTCAGGTTGGCATCCGAGCCACCGCCGACCGCTTGCCAGCGAATGGGCAAGCCCAGCTCATCACCACACTCCTCCACCAGGGCCATCAGTGCCATGGTGCCTTCCGACGGCACCATGGCGGGCTTGTGGGCCTCCCGGGTCAGACTGATGCTGACGCCATCGAGGTGGGGGCGGGCACTCAGGGTTTGCAACCGATCGTCTATCTGCTGGTAGGCCTGATTGTCCCAGAAGCGCACGTCCACCACGGCACTGGCCTCGGCCGGCACTATGTTGGCGCCATTGCCTCCCTGCACCATGCCGACGTTGAGGGTGGTGCCACTCTCAAAGTCGGTGAGGGCGTTGATGGCCAGGATCCAGTGACCCAGCTCCGAGATGGCGCTGCGCCCCTTCTCGGGCTCGTTGCCAGCGTGGGCCGCCTTGCCGCTAAAATCGATGCGATAGCGCGCCATCCCCTTGCGGGCCTTAACCAGGGAGCCATCGGCGCGAGCCGCCTCGGCCACCAGCGCGTGGCGAGCCTGGCGGGCTACCCCCGCCAGCCAGTCGCTGGAGTGAAGGGAGCCAATCTCCTCGTCCGGGTTCATGCAGACGCAGATGCTGAGGCGATCCCGCACCGCAGGGGGCAGGGTACGCAGGGCATAGACGATGTTGAGCAGGCCGGACTTCATGTCGGAAACGCCCGGGCCATAGGCCCGTTCGCCATCGCTCGTCATGGGACGGGCCGCGGCGGTGCCGAGGGGGAAGACGGTGTCCATGTGGCCTATCAGCATCACATCGATGTGCGCAGCATCCGGTTGGTTGCGGATCTCCAGCCCCGGGCCCGCGACACCGCAGTCGACCCGCTTGATGTGCCAGCCACCCATGGCTTCATATTTGGCCGCCATCAGCTCGGCGACCCGGGTGATGCCGGGCTTGTGCAAGGAGCCGCAATCCAGGTTGATGAGGGGGGCCAGCTCGGCCAGGTAGTCATTAAGAGAAAAAGTCATTGGCTACTCCAGGCGCCGTAGCGCCATTGGCTGAATGGGTCAGAGGATGAGGTTCATCACCAGCATGGCGCCCAGGGCATTGAACACCGAGATGGCGATCATGATGGGGATGTAGCGTCCCTCGGTGCCGATGCAGCCGAGGATGCGGCCCACGTACTGCACCTGGGAGCCCATCAGGTAGATGGCCGGCGCCAGGATGGCGATCTGGGTGCCGCTCAGGATGCCCTGATCGAACAGGGTGATCACCACGCCAACCGCGCCGCCCATGGACATCCAGGCGCCGATCAGTACGGCGGCGGCTTCACCCGGCAGGCCGAAGACGGCCATGATGGGGGCGAAGAGGGTGCCCATGGCACCCAGGGCGCCGGTGATCTGCAGCGCCTTGATGATGACGAAGGCCATCAGCACGTTGGGCACGGTGGAGGTGGTGGCGATCACCCAGCCCTTCTTGGCCCCTTCGACGAAGATGTCGGTGACGATGGGTTTCTTGACGTTGGCCTGGCTCATTTGGCTTGCTCCTGGACGGATGAAGTGGTGGTGCGCTCGTCTGACTTGCCTTCGGTCAGGTTGAGATAGAGGCGAAACAGGTTGGCGCCGACGAACTTGAAGGCAAACATCACCACCACCGCGAGGCCGATGGAGGAGCTGACCGCCGGAGATCCGTCCGCCAGGGTCAGGGTGAAGAGCACGGCGCCGGAGGAGAAGAAGTTGACTATGGTGGCGCCGGCGGAGAACTGGAACATGGTGAACACATCGGTCTCGCGCTGAGTGATTAGTTGCTCATCCTTGAGCTGACGGGTCATGGCGGCGCCGGCATCGGTGCTCTGCAGGGAGGCGATGAGGGCGAGGCCGGTGTTGCCCGGCACCCCCATCAGCGGGCGTAGCAAGGGGGTCAGCAGCTTGCGGGCGGCCTCCAGCGCGCCATAGTGCTCCAGCACGTTGATCATGCCGAGGGCGAACATCACGGTGGGGATCAGGGTCAGAGCGAACAGGAAGCCGTCGCGGGCGCCGTTGCCCCCCTTGCCCCGGATATCGGCCATGGTGGTTTTGATGCCGTCACCATTGTCACTGACACTCTGCACCACTGTGCCGAACGAGCCGTTCAAGGTGGTGAAGTCAAAGACGCCATACCATTGATTGGATTGTAATAATCCAGAAAAAAAGACAATGGCAAAGGCCAGTGCCAGATAACTGCCCAGGGTCACCGAGCGTTTCTTGTCAGTCATTTTATAGCTCCATATGAGAAAATATTTAATCGTTGGTGATTATGGTGGAGCGAGGTGCTGCGAACTTGATGGGGGTCAAGATAGGGTTCTGAAAATGACATAATTATCAGTGTTTTGTGATGCTGATCTGTTACTAATTAGAATATTAATTTGTCAGCTGGGGCGTATTTGCAGGCAGGAGGGAAGGTCGGCGGCGGCAGCTAAATGGCGGCCATAAAAAAACCGGGCGCTGAGCCCGGTTTTCGATGCGGTCGATGGGATTACTGGAACACCAGTACCATCAGCAGACCGACGGTGATGGCAGACACCAGGAAGGCGAAGCCATAGAACACATAGTGGTGCAGCTTGGTGGTGTGGATCCCCAGGTCGTGCAGACCGTGGTAGATCCGGTGCATGCCGTGCCAGATGGGCAGGGCGATGATCACCAGCAGGATACAGGCACCCCACCAGGAGCTGGCGAAGGCGAGCACGCGCTCGTAGCTCATGGTCTCCACGTCCATGATGCCCATGGGCACCAGCAGACCTGTGATGAGCACCATCACCGGCAGCAGCATGGCAACGACCATGCCACCTGCACCAAAGAGTCCCCAGTAAATCGGTTCGTCAGAACGTCTCATGATTTTCTCCTCAGGCCACGATGATCAGAACAAGCAGGGATACCACCGCCAGCGCCACATACTGGACGATGACAATCGGCTTCTCCGGCACCAGGTCTTCACCGCGGAAGATACGCATGGCCTTGGGGGCCAGGGCGAACCAGGTCTTGGCGTGGAACAGGCAGGCTGCCAGCGCGATGACGTGGAACAGGATGGCGATCGGGCTTTGCAGGGATTCCAGCCAGCCGTTGAACGCTTCCTGACCCTGAACCAGTCGCAGCAGACCCCACATCAGCACCACGGCGTAGATGGAGACGAAGATACTGGTGCCTTCGCGGATCATGTAACCGGTGTAGAAGGCGTTCTTCAGCCACCAGTCTTTCTTCATTTCGCGCACGTAGGGCTTACGTTTGCTATTGGTGTTGTTCATGGTCTCACTCCTGGTCTCAATCCGGCTTGAACATGGCGATCATGTAGTCCTTGGCGCTCTCGACCTTGCCAAGCTGGATGGCGGCGGCCGGATCCACGCCCTTCGGACAGACATCGGAACAGTAACCCACGAAGGTACAGCCCCAGACGCCCTCGTCCTGGCTGATGATCTTCATCCGCTCTTTGGACGCGCCGTCGCGGTTGTCGACGTTGTAGCGATAGGCCAAGGCCAGGGCTGCGGGACCGGTGAACTTCTTGTTGATGCCGTACTGCGGGCAGGCGGCGTAGCACAGACCACAGTTGATACACATGGAGAACTGGTGATACTTCGCCATGTCAGCCGGGGTCTGGATGTACTCTCCATCGCACAGGTTGCGCGGCTCAGACGGGATGATGTAGGGCTTGATGCTCTCCAGCTTCTCGATGAAGTCGGACATGTCGACTACCAGATCGCGCTCGATCGGGAAGTTGTTGAGCGGCTCGATCTTCATCTTGCCCGGCAGGTAATCCCGCAGGAAGGTCTTGCAACCCAGCTTCGGAATACCGTTGACCATCATGCCGCAGGAGCCGCAGATCGCCATCCGGCAGGACCAGCGGAAGCTCAGGGTGGAGTCCAGCTGATCCTTGATGTACTGCAGGGCGTCCAGCAGGGACATCTCTTTCAGGTAAGGCACCTGGAAGGTCTGCATCCAGGGCTCGTTGTCCTGCTCCGGGCGGTAGCGCAGGATCTCAATTTCGATCATCTCAGCCATTCTTCTTAGCCTCGTCTTGTTTCTCACCCTCGGAACCGTGTACTGGTTTAACCGGTTGGGACTCAGTGCCCGCTGCCAGTTTAGCCTTGTCTTGTTGCTCACCCTCGGAGCCATAGACACGTTTAGCCGGTTGGGATTTAGTGATCTTCACATCGGAGTAATCGATGGTCGGGGCGCCTTCCTGGTTGTAGAAGGAGAGGGAGTGCTTGAGGTAGTTCACGTCATCCCGCTCTTCGTAACCGTCAAGACGCTGGTGGGATCCACGAGACTCTTTGCGGTTGATGGCGGAATGGGCCATGGCTTCGGCCACGTCCAGCATGTAGCCGAGTTCAATGGCGTACAGCAGATCGGTGTTGAAGACCGAGGACTTGTCGTTGATCTTGACCTTTTTGTAACGGGCCTTCAGCTCGTTGATCTTGTCGATGGTGCCTTGCATCAGCTCTTCGGTACGGTAGATACCGACCCCGGCTTCCATGGACAGACCCAACTCGTTGCGGATATCGGCCGGGTTTTCGGTGCCGTCGATGTCCATCAAGGAGAGGTGTTGCTTGATCAGTTGCTCGGCCTTGGCCGCCAGCGCCTGGGTGTTGCCGTGGGTTTGCGTCTTGGCAAACTCACCGGCGTGCTCACCGGCCACCTTGCCGAATACCACTATCTCGGACAGGGAGTTGGAGCCTAGGCGGTTGGCGCCGTGCAGACCGACGGAGGCACACTCGCCCAGGGCATACAGACCCGGCATGCGGGTTGCGCATTGGCCGTTGGTCTCGATGCCACCCATGGTGTAGTGGGCGGTCGGACGTACCGGGATCGGCTCTTTGACCGGATCCACACCCACGTAGGCCTTGGCCAGTTCGCAGATGAAAGGCAGACGCTCTTTCAGGTACTTCTCGCCGAGGTGGCGCAGGTCGAGGTGAACCACGTCGCCCATGGGGCCCTGGATCACGCGGCCTTTCTGCTGCTCTTGCCAGAATGCCTGGGAGAGACGATCGCGCGGACCCAGCTCCATGTGCTTGTTCTTCGGCTGGCCGACCGGGGTCTCCGGGCCCAAGCCATAGTCTTGCAGGTAGCGGTAGCCATCCTTGTTGACCAGGATGCCACCCTCACCACGACAACCTTCGGTCATCAGGATGCCGGTGCCCGGCAGACCGGTCGGGTGATACTGGACGAACTCCATGTCGCGCAGCGGCACACCGTGGCGGTAGGCCAGCGCCATGCCGTCACCGGTGACGATGCCACCGTTGGTGTTGTAGCGATACACGCGGCCGGCGCCACCGGTGGCCAGAATGACAGACTTGGCCTGGATGAAGCGGGTGATGCCATTCTGGATATCGAAGGTCAGGACGCCCTGCACGCGGCCGTCTTCCACGATCAAGTCCATGCAGAAGTGCTCGTCGAAGCGCTTGATGCTCGGGTACTTGATGGAGGTCTGGAACAGGGTGTGCAGAATGTGGAAACCGGATTTGTCAGCGGCAAACCAGGTGCGGGGGATCTTCATCCCGCCGAAGCGGCGCACGTTCGCCTTGCCATCCGGCTTGCGGCTCCAGGGGCAACCCCAGTGCTCCAGCTGGATCATCTCGTTGGTGGCATTGTTGACGAAGTAGTCCACGACGTCTTGCTCACACAACCAGTCGCCACCGGATACGGTGTCGTTGAAGTGGTTTTCGAGGGAATCATCGTCGCGGACGACACCGGCGGCACCACCTTCTGCGGCCACGGTGTGGCTGCGCATCGGATAGACCTTGGAGATCAGGGCGATCTCCAGATCGGGGTGAGCCTCTGCTATGGCGATAGCGGCACGCAGGCCACCACCACCGGCACCGATGATGGCGACATCGGTCTTGATAATATCCACATCTGCCTCCTTAGGGATAGATTTGCTGGGCACGATTTTGCTCTATGAAAAAAATTCAGGCTTGATGCAAGTCAAACTGGTTTGTTTTAGTGCTTGGCAACGGTAGTTTTTATTACAACTACCCCATTCCTTGGATAAAAATGCCGTCATTATCGCCATCCATCAGTGATCAGGATCAGCCGTAATCATTGCTCTGATTGTTTTAACTCCAAGATTGTACGTAGTTTTCTTTCAAAAAAATGAGAAATGCCTCTCTTTTTAGGTATTACCCATAAAGTTTTTAAGTTTTTTATCAAAAATATTTAATAATAATTATTCGCATGGTGCTTGTGCCACAAAGGCTTCAAAAAAGTAATGCGAATATAACTGGAGAGGGACTCGTATGCGTCTGAATGTTACCTGAATGGAGAGCGGGATCACAGCAGGGCGGGGGTTGAAAGATGATTATAACCACTGAAACAAAAAGGTTTTATTGAAAAAAGGGGCCTGGATGGCCCCTTTGTTTCGTAACCCGATCAGATGCGGAACATGCCGACCTGGTTGTTCAGTTCACCTGAAATATTTTTAAGCTGGGCCGACAGATTGCGGGAGCTGTCAGCATCCACCGCCAGCTCGTCAGACACGTCCTTGACCGCCTGGATGTTGCGGCTGACCTCGTCGGTCACCGCCCGCTGCTCCTCGGCGGCACTGGAGATCTGGGTCGCCATGTCGGAGATCTGGTTGATGGAGGTAGTGATCTGCTCCAGCGCCTGGGTGGCATCGTTCGCATCTTCCACGCTGTTTTGCGCCAGTAGCTGACCCTCGTGCATGGTGCTGACCGCGCCCTGGGTATTGCGCTGCAGGGTCTCTATCATGCTGCGGATCTCGACGGTGGAGCTGTGGGTACGCTGGGACAGTACCCGCACCTCGTCGGCTACCACAGCAAAGCCGCGACCCTGTTCACCGGCCCGGGCCGCCTCGATGGCGGCGTTCAGTGCCAGCAGGTTGGTCTGCTCGGCGATGCCCTGGATGGTGGAGAGGATGGTGTTGATCTCCTGCGCGTTCTTCTCCAGCTCCTGGATGATGCCGGAGGCCTGCTTGACCTGGGTGGCGAGATCCGTGATGGAACGCTGGTTGCGGGCGATCACCTGCTTGCCGTGTTCACAACTGCTGGAGCTGCTGCGCGCCGCATCGGCGGTCTGCTCGGCGTTGCTGGCCACTTCCACCGCGGTGGCGGACATCTCGTGCACCGCGGTCGCTATCTGGGAGATCTCGTTCTGCTGGCGGGCCAGCCCCTGGTTAGATTTCTCCGCCATGTCGTGGGACGACCTGGCCTGCTGGTTCAGCTGACCTGAGGAGTTGGAGATGTCCTGCACCATCACGTGGATGCGTTCGATGAAGGTGTTGACGTGCTTGGCGACGGTGCCGACCTCGTCTTCACGCTCGATCTTGATGCGGCGGGTCAAGTCGCCATTGCCACGGGAGAGATCCGCGATGGCATCTCCCAGGGTTTTCAGCGGTGCCAGGGAACTGTTGATGGCCACGTAGGAGAAACCCGCGACGATGAGGATGGTCAGCAGCCCCTGCAACAGGGCGGAGGTGACCATGCGCGACACGGACTGGTAGGCCACCGCCTCGTCAACGACGATGCCGAAGTACCAATTGGTGTTGGGGATCTCGGTGAGATCGAACACGCTGGCTTTGCCGCTGATCGCCATCTCGGAGATGGTGTGGTCATGGGCCAGTTCGTTGACCTTGGCCGCCGTCAGCTCGGGGGAGAGGGCGGTGGCCGGCTTGAGGGTCAGCGCCTTGTCAGGGTGGGCGATGATGGTGCCATTGCTGTCCACCAGGATGGCGTAGGTGCCCTCGGAGTTCATGGCCAGCACATCGCGCACCAGCCCATCGATGGAGACGTCACCGGCGATCACCCCCTGGGTGTTACCCCGGCTGAAGGGCTCGGCGATGGTGATGATGAGGTTGCCCGAGGCCGCGTCGGCGTAGGGGGGAGTGATGGCGAGCTTGCCGGCCGCCATGGCGTCCTTGTACCAGGGGCGCTGGCGCGGATCATAGCCAGCCGGCAAGTCGGTCGGCTTGCCCTGGATCATCTTGCCATCCTTGGTGCCCACATAGACCAGATCGAAGTTGCCTGCGTTCATGGACTGGGCCAGATGGCTGATGGGTTCGTCTTCCTTGGCGAAGGCTTCCTTGGTGGAGGTCACCATGCTGACGCGGGCATCCAGCCAGCGGGAGATCCCCTTCACGTTGGCGGCGGAGCTGTCGTCGATGAAGCTCCAGATCAGCCGTTGGGTCTCGCTGCGCAGTTGGGAGGTGTTGTACCAGACCTGCAGGCCGGTGATGACCAGAATGATGGCCCCGATGGCGAGGACCAGTTTGTTCTTGATGGATAGATTCATGTGTACATCCTTGTGAGCGTCAATCTGAGATCTGTGTGGTGTCTGTTATTGTTATGGGCCAATTATGTATCGGCCGAACTGGCACTTTATATATCCCGATGCGCACGAATTTTATGTTTTTTTTCACCTCCCAATGGCCCGCCAGGCCGCGCCGATACTCAGCTGAATCGATCTGGTCGGTTGGTAAAGATGCCATCGACACCCATGGCTGCGAGTGTGTCCCGGTCGGTCACCTCATCGACGGTATAGACCAGAACCCTTAACCCTCGTCGGTGGGCATCCGCCACCAGCTCCGCATCGACAAAATCCACATCGCAATTGAGCGACCAGGCGCCCAACTGCTCGGCAAACTGGGCATGCTGCAACGGCAAGTTGGCGGTCAATGCGCCGAGGCGCAGCTCTGGCCGCAGTTGGGCAAAGTGTGCCAGCTCAGGGTGATGGAAGGAGGAGATGACCCACTGGGCCGGACGAAAACCAAGTTCTGACTCGGCGCGGCGGGTCAGCGCCGCTACCGGCTCGGCGGTCTGGGGGCCCTTGAGTTCGATGTGCAGCTCGCAGCGCCCAGCAATCAGGGCCATCACTTGCCACAGGGTCGGGATCTGCTCCCCCTGACCGGCATCCAGGCTACTCAAATAGGCGCGGGACTGTGCGCTGAGCACGCCGTGGCCATTGGTACAACGCTCAAGGCGCCTGTCGTGGAAGACCCACAACTCGCCGTCGGCCCACTGTACATCGAGTTCGATGGCGCTGGCGCCGAGTTCGATGGCCAGGGCCATCGCCCTGAGGGTGTTCTCCGGCGCCAGTCCGCTGGCGCCCCTGTGGGCAATGATCTGCATGGTATGGCTCCTGTTGTTGCCTGGGCTCAGCCCCGACTCATCCTGATATCGATCTGCTGGTGTGGCAGGTGCATGCCCAGCTGATGTAGTTTTTCCAGGATCAGCGAATGGACCTCATGGGTGATCGGCATCCGGTGATCCATGTTGTTGACGTAGAGCCGGATCTCGTAGATGAGGGCCGAGTCGGTGAATTCGATGAGGAATACCTCAGGGGTCGGGGTATCCAGCACCAGGGTGGATTCACGCACGCACTGCTCCAGCAGTTGCTGCACCCGCTTGGGCTCCTGGGTCAGGCCGATGCGGATGCGCAACTTGACCCGGGTGATGGCATCAGACAGAGACCAGTTGATGAACTGCTCGGTGATGAAGGCCTTGTTGGGGACGATGATCTCCTTTCGATCCCAGTCCACGATCGTGGTGGCGCGGGTCTTGATCTTGGTGACTGTCCCGGTCAGATCGCGAATGGTGACGGTGTCGCCGAGCCGGATCGGTTTCTCGAACAGGATGATGAGGCCGGAGACGAAGTTCGCGAAGATTTCCTGCAGGCCGAAGCCAAGTCCCACCGAGAGTGCCGCCACCAGCCACTGGGTCTTGGACCAGTCGATGCCGAGCATGGAGAAGCCGGTGAGGGCCCCAATCAGCAGCACCAGATACTTGCTGACCGTGGTCAGGGCGAAGCCGGTGCCAGGGGAGAGACTCAGGTGCTGGAGCAGGCTGAGCTCCATCAGCCCCGGCAGGTTGCGGGCGGTGACCACGGTCAGGATGAAGACGAAGGCGGTCAGCATCAGATCCTGCAGGGTGATGGCGGAGAGCTGCTCGATGCCGGCCACCTTGCTACTCACCTGCCACACCTCGATGTTGCTCAGGAAGCTGAAGGCCGAGTTGAGATCGGACCATTGCACCACCACCAGCATGGTGAAACCCAGCATCAGCAGGGTCCGCACCAGCCCCAACGACTGGGCGCTGATGATGTCCAAGTCCAGCTCCGGTTCTTCCACCGCATCGGGGATCTCGGAGCTCAAATCATCCTCATCCCGCTCCCGCTGGGCCAGGATCTCGGCCCGCTTGTGCTTGGCGCGATCGAAGGCGAGGCGGCGGCGCTGGATCAGCATCCAGCGATGGGCCAGGTAGTAGGCGAGCAGGCAACCCAGCCCCATCAGCAGGCTCAGCTCGAGCTGGCGCAGCAGGATGCGGGAGGTATAGAAGTAGCCAAACAGGGAGCCGAGCACCGCCAGCAGCGGGGCCAGCATCAGGCCGTTCCAGATGAAGTGGTGCAACAGGTGCGGCTTGCTCATGTCGGCCTGGCCCCAGGTGAGCGGCAGCTTCTCCCGATTGAGGCGAGCGAAGAACAGCAAGAGCCAGAGCGCGCCGACGGTGAAGGCCAGTCGACCCAGGGTGTCGTAGAAGGCATGCTCCTGATAGCTGCTCGCCATGCCCTGCACGAAGAAACAGGGGATCAGCACCAGCAGCAGGGTGCGGAACTGGCCCCATACCCGCTGTACCCGCTCTTTTTGCCAGCGAAAATGCAGGATCAGGATCCCGTTGTCCAGGGTGAGATGACGGGCGACCAGCAATGCCAGCAGCAGGAACCAGATCTCGCCGAGGCCGCGGGCCACCGCCACCGCGAACGGATATTGCCAGGCACTGTCCAGCAGACCGTGCACCATCACGACCATAGCGGGCAGGGGCAGGGCGGCGAGCAGGGAGCGCATCAGCAGCCGGCTGGTGAGACTGAATTTGTCCTGGGTCACCTTGCCGATACGCGGGGCTATGTACTGGCTGTATTGGGTCAGGTGACGGGCCAGTTTCACCCAGCACCAGGCCAGTACCAGCAGACCTATCCCGGCCAGGGTCAGACTCATGGGGCTGTTGTCGGCGATGGCTCTTGGCAGTTGCAGCCAGTTGGCGGGATCGAGTGCCAGTCCCAGTGCGGCGGGGATGCCGAGCAGCACGGCCGGGCTCAAGGGGCGCACATCCGGCATCCAGAACAGGTGGCTGGCGCTGATCTCGCGGATCTCGTCGATCTTGCTGTTCTGGCGACTGTAGAGCAGCTTGAGGCGAGTCTGCTCCTGGATCAGGGTATCGGAGGCCTCGTTGAGGCGAGTCAGCAGTTGCCGTCTGGCCTTGAGCAGGTTGTCGAGCACCGAGCGCTGGGCTCTGTCAAGGGTCACCCCGTCGTTGCCGAGCAGGTTGTTGCGCACCTGGGCCGGATCCTTGAGCGCATCCTGCTCGGTCTCGTACTGATACTTGGCCATGCGCGCCTTGACGATGGCGGATTCCAGCATATCCAGCGGGAAGTAGGCGGGCAGATCGGCCAGCTTGCTGCGCAGGTTCTCGCCATAGGCGTTGCTGATCTGCAACCACTCCAGTTGTTCGCGCACCGAATTGACCAGATCGTTCAGGCCGGACAGAGATTGATCGATGCCGCGCTGTTCGTCCTGCACCCGCTCAATCTGATCCTCCAGCGCACCGAGCTGGATGGAGAGCGCCTGGTTCTGCTGTTGCTGCTCCTGCAGCAGGGGCAAGTCCGAGGTGAGCTGCTTGCGCAGTCGCTCGCTCTCGGCCAGTGCCTGCTCGGTTTTCTCCCGCCGCAACTGGTTCTGCTGGGTCAGCAGGCTGGCTTGCCACTCATCCTCATCGGTGATGGCGAGGTTGAGCTCTTGCAGCTTCAGCTTGCCGAGATCGTTGCGTTGCTGGGCGGAGAGCTGCTCCAGCTCCAGCATCTGGATCCGGTCAGACAGGCTCTGCTCCTTGAGCCTGGCCGCCAGCTGCTGGGCCTCCTGCAGACGATCCGATTCGCTGCTAAAGCTCAGGCGATCGAGCAGGGCACGGGTCTGTTGCAGCTGCTTGCGCAGCTCATCGACCCGCAGGTGATACTCCTGGCCGGTGCTCTCCAGCTGATTGAGGCCGTCGGTGACTGCCTGGCGCTCCTTGCGCAGGTTGAGTTGGCGGTTGCTGCTCAGGCTGATGGCCTGGCTCAGCGCCTCTTCTTTCAGGGAGGAGAGCGGAGGACGGGACTGGGGCTGGTAGTTGTGCAGGCTCTCCTTGAGGCGAGCCGACTCCTTGGGGTAGTCGATGAGGAGCTGCTGATAGGCCTTGGCCTGTTCCCGGTAACGCTGGGCATCCCGGGCATACTGCAGCGCCTGCTGGTAGCTCTCCCGCAGTTTCTGGTTTTCAGGAGCATCGGCCTTGGGCACGCTCTGCAGCAGTTCCTCAACCTGAGTGATGGCATCATCGGCCTGGGCGAAAAAGGGGAGCAGGCTGAGACAGAGCATCAGACAGAGCAGGCGTTGCAACATGGCGCACGTTTCCGTTCATGAGAAGTCGCCCTAGCCTAAAGCAGGGGCCTGGGCGGGTAAAGTCTTCCATATTAATGATTCGCAACATAAATAACGGGCTAACAGGGCCTTGTTTGGCTATTATCCCGCTCATTTCCCCTGCTGCAGAGCATCTTATGTCCACCCTCGATCTGGGCACGGCGCCCCTTTCTCGCCTCTTCCTGCGTTATGTCACGCCGACGGTGGCCGCCATGCTGGTCACCGGCGTCTATGTCACCATAGATGGCATCTTCGTCGGTCATATTCTGGGGCAAGACGGGCTGGCGGGCATGATGCTGGCCTATCCCATCTGCGCCGTGCTCTACGCGGTGGGGGCCTTGATTGGCATGGGCTCCTCGTCGCTGGCGTCCTTCTATCTCGGCAAAGGGGAGCAGGCAAAGGCACGCCATATCGTCGGCAATGCACTGGTGATGGTGTTGATAGCGTCTGCCGTGCTCGCCTTTATCGGCATCCGCTATGGCGCCGCCATGCTGGCCTGGATGGGGGCCGAGGGGGTTATCTTCGATGCCGGCTTCGCCTACCTGCAGTGGTACTCCTGGCTCGGAACCTTCGCGGTGCTCTCCATGGCGTTCACTGCCCTGCTGCGCAACGATGGACGACCCGGTCTGACGACTTGGATCCTGGTCGGGGGCGGCGTGCTCAACGTCTTGCTCGACTACCTGCTGATGGTGGTGATCCCCTGGGGGCTGGCGGGGGCGGCCATTGCCACCATGCTCTCCCAGGCGGTGACCGGCGGGCTCTGCCTGTGGCACTTCTTCACCCCCCGCAGCCAGTTGCGCATTCGCTGGGATACGCTGGTGCCGGACTGGCGATTGATGGGTGAGACCCTGCGACTCGGGGTGTCGAGCTTCCTGATGTACCTCTACCTCTCGGTGGTGCTGGCGCTGCACAACAAGGCGCTGCTATCGGTCGGCAGTTCGCTGCACGTGGCCGCCTATGGGGTCATCAGCTACAGCGAGGCCTTCTTCTACCTCATCTTCGAGGGGATCGCCATGGGCATCCAGCCCATCGCCAGCTTCAACGCCGGGGCCGGGCAATGGCAGCGGGTGCTGAGAATTCGTAACCTTGCGCTAGGAGTAACCATGGTGGTGGCCTTGTGCGGCATGATCCCGCTCTATCTGTGGCCTGAGGCAGTGGTTTATCTGTTTGCAGGGGATAACGCGGCCCTGTTGCCGGTGGCGACCCTCGGCATCTGGCTCTACTTCTGGGGTCTGCCAATGGAAGGTTTGCTGCTGGTGGGGGCGACTTACTTCCAGGCCATCAACCGGGCCCGCATCGCCTCCCTGCTCACCGGTGGCAAGCTGGTGTTGATCGGTGGCTTCCTGTGGGGCTTCTCCTCCCTGTGGGGGGTATCCGGAGTCTGGCTGGCGTTGCCGACCTGCAGCACAGTGCTGGTGCTGGTGATGTGGCGAGCCATGCGCAAGGAGGCGGGTCTGCATGCCAGTTCGAGCTAAATAGCGCTTGGTCCATGGCTGGCCGGCGTTGACCACTCCGCAAACAAACAAGAAGAGGCAGCCCAGGCTGCCTCTTCTGCATGCATGAGCGAGTCTTATCAGGGCTTGAAGGCGCCGATAAAGATGGCGGGGTCGACACGGGCATCGTTGAGGCTGACGTTCCAGTGCATGTGGGGACCAGTGGCGCGACCGGTGGCACCGACCCGGCCGACGATACCGCCCCGTAGCAGGCTCTGACCCAGCTTCACATCGATCTTGGACATGTGGCAGAACATGCTGATCAGCCCCTGACCGTGGTCAACAAATACCGTGTTGCCATTGAAGAAGTAGTTGCCGATCAGGATCACCCTGCCCGCCGCCGGCGCCTTGATGGGGGTGCCGGCGCCGACCGCGAAGTCCAGACCCGAGTGGGGGTTGCGCTCCTCGCCGTTGAAGAAGCGGCGCAGGCCAAACGGGCTGGAGAGCGGGCCGTTGACCGGTTTGTCAAACAGCAGGTTGCTGGGTTGGGTGGGGCTGAAGGTCTGATAGGCCTTGGTCTGTTCGGCCAGTTCGCGATTGATGCGCACCATGTCCTCGGCCAGCGGATTGACCTGACGGCTGTTCTTCAACTTGATGTGCTGTTCGCGATAGTGCTTGTCGCCGACCTGGAAGCTGAGCTTGCGGCCATCATTCACCGTCAGCTGATGGGGGCCGGTCGCGCTCTTGAGCGGGATGCCGACGATGGCTATCCAATGACGTCCCTCTTCCCGCACCACCAGCACCGGCTTGTCCTGATAACGGGCGCTGGGGGCCTGGGCACTATCCCCCAGCGAGACCACGGCCACGCCACCGGGCACAGGGTGATTGAGCAGCCGGCTGATGAAGCCGGGCTCGGCATAGAGCTGGGTGCTGCCGAGCAGCAAAACGAAGAAAAACAAGCGGCGCATGGCGGCTCCATCGAGAAGGTGGATGAGATTTTAGGGGGAAAATGATGCCACATTCCCGTCGGGCTGTCCGTCGCTCTGGACAAGGGCGTCGGAGAAAGATGTTGTCCGGCAGCGAGCAGGTTTGACTAGCCTGTGCTATTTACTAATACATCACTAGTGGTTGGTTGTTGAATGAAACCCATTGTAAGAGAAGGGATATAACGCTGGCAGGGACATGGCAGTCGCCAGCGGCACTCAGGGTAAATGGAGGTTGTGATGAAGACGAATGCTCTCGTTATGCTTGCACTCGCGATGGGCGGACTAGTATCGGTCCCCGTTGCGGCCTTCAACGGTACCATTACCATCAACGGGGAAGTGACCGCCGGTACCTGCGCCATCGCCGTCAATGGTGGTAGCGCCTCGGCTATCGTGACCCTGCCTACCGTCAGTACCAATGCGTTGACCAGCATAGGCCAGACCGCAGGGGCGACAGGCTTCAACCTCGCGCTCACCAGCTGCCCGGTCACGGGATCGGTACGAGCCTACTTTGAGAATGTCGGGGTAGCCCAAGCCACGGGCAACCTGACCAACAAGGCGGTCGCTGCGGGCGGCAAGAACCCGGCCCAGAATGTGGAGGTGCAGATCCTGTCGGCTAACAGCACGGCCATCGACCTTCGCACCAATACCAACAACTCCCTGGTCAATTTCAGCGGTACCGGGACGGCCACCCTCTATTACAGCGCCCAGTATGTCGCCACGGGCGCGGTTGGTGCAGGTCTGGTCTCGGCGGATCTCATCTATTCGCTGGACTACCACTGAGATCCGCCCCGTGAGCCGGTTCTGGGGGCCTAGCCAAGTAGTACTGTGCCGTTATCTTTGGTGCATGGCGCTGTTTGTTTCCTGGCAGGCTAGCAGCTACGTCCAGATCTCCGGCACCCGGGTCATCTACCCTGCCGCCGCCCGTGAGGTCACTCTGGAGCTAACCAACAAGGGCAATACCCCCTCCTTGGTGCAGGTGTGGCTGGATGCCGGCGATCGCCGCATCCGCCCGGGCGTCGACGCGGTTCCCTTCTTGATCACCCCTCCCATCACGCGTATCGAGGCCCAGCGCGGCCAGTCGCTGCGTCTCTCTTATGTCGGGCAGGGGCTGCCACAAGATCGCGAGTCGGTATTCTGGCTGAATGTGCTGGAAGTTCCGCCTAGCGCGAAATCCACTCAGGCGGGTCAGAATCTGGTTCAGCTTGCCTTTCGCTCACGCATCAAGCTGTTTTATCGGCCAGAAGGGTTGGCCGGCAACATCGAGCACTCCGCCAATCACCTGAACTGGCGTCTGGTCAGGCAGGGTGAGGGGTATGCGCTGCGGGCCAGCAATCCGAGTCTCTATCACGTCAGCATCAGCAATCTGGAGTTGCAGACCGCCGAGGCCAAGTCTTACAGCAATCTCAGCGGTGGCATGGTAGCGCCGGGAGGCAGCTTCGATTTTCCTGTCGACCGCTTGTCGGGCACTGTGCATGCCAAGGCGGTGACCTTCTACTGGCTCAATGATTATGGGGCCCGCGAAGCGGGTCGATTCGTGTTCAACTGATCCCGTGTCATGGCGCGGGAGCCGGATGGCCGTTCATCCTCTCCCTGGGTTTCTGCCAATCTTGAGGGGAGGGATGCCTTGATAGCCAGTGATCCCCAGCACTCAATGCCTTATGTCAAAGCTTCGCATCCGAGAGGCATTGCGGGATCTGGCTGCGGATGGGTGTTTCTGCTGCTATGGGGAACGATCGTGTTGGCTGACGAGGCTGCGCCAGCCGTTTCCGCTGCCACACCTACCGCACCTGCCGATGTCGAATTTGACAGTCAACTGCTCGACAGTCTGGGGGTAAACATCGATCTGGCTCGCTTCGCCCGTGCTGATTTCATCCCGCTCGGCCATTACCAGCTCGACATCATCATCAATGGCAAGGACAAGATCAGCCAGCAGGTGGAGGTGAGAGGCGGACCCGACCCCAAGATCCCGCTGTTTTGCTTCCAGCCCGATCAGCCTAAACAGTGGGGACTGCTGGTGGACAAGCTGCCAAACCAGAAGTCGGTGAAGCGTCAGCTCCAGAGAGACTGCATACAGGTGGAGTCTCTGGTGCCGGGCGCAAGCTTCGTCTTCGATCTGGCCAGCCTGAGCGGTGCCCTCAGCCTGCCGCAGGCCTACGTCGGTCAAGTCAGGCGCGACTATGTTGGCCCGGAGCAGTGGGTGCAGGGGATCAATGCGGCCTTCGTCGGTTACAATGCCAACCTCTATTACAGCAAGCAGAGTGGCACCGACGAGCAGTTCAGCAACAGCGTCAACCTCAATACGGGGATCAATCTGGGGGCCTGGCGCCTGCGTCATAACGGCTCATGGCAGGGCAGTGAGGGTGGCAGCTACCAGACGCTCAACACTTATGCCCAGCGGGATGTTACCTCGCAGACTGCCCAGCTCACCCTGGGGGAATATTTTACCCCAGGAGACAGCTTTGACAGTGTGCCCTTCACCGGCGTGCAGCTGGCCAGCGACGATGCCATGCTGCCGGACTTCGAGCGAGGCTTTGCCCCCGTGGTGCGCGGCGTGGCCCAGAGCAATGCCAGAGTCACCATCCGTCAGGGCAGCACCCTCATCTATGAAACCCAGGTCGCCCCCGGTGCGTTTGCCATCGACGATCTCTATGCCACCAGCTTCGCCGGTGATCTGGACGTGACCATCACGGAGGCGGATGGCAGCACCCGCAGCTTCACCCTGCCGTTCTCTTCCGTGGTGCAGATGTTGCGGGATGACACCTCTCGCTTCAGCCTGACCCTGGGCCGTTACCGCAATGACGCTGGCCCCGATGGCCCGGATTTTCTGCAAGGCACCTATAGACGCGGTTTCTCCAACACCCTGACCCTGTACGGCGGCACCATCGCCGCCGAAGACTATGCCGCCCTGCTGGGGGGCGCCGCGGTGGGCACTGACTACGGCGCACTGGCGCTCGATGTCACCGGCTCCTGGGCGCGGGATCTGCCCGCCATCTCCGACTTGCCCCCGTCGTCCTCGGGGCAGAGCTATCGCCTGACGTACAGCAAACAGATGGATGTAACACAGACCTACTTCACCCTGGCGGCCTACCGTTTTTCCAGCGAGGGTTATCTGGATCTCAGCGATGTGGCCGCCGCGCAGGCGCAGACGTTCGATCAGGTGCAGCAGGAGCGCAATCGCTTCCAGCTCAACGTCAATCAACCCATAGGGGACTGGGGGGATCTCTATTTCAACGGCATCAGTCGCGATTATTGGGGGGGCCAGGACAAGAGCAGCAGCTTCCAGCTCGGCTACAATCGGGGCTTTGACTGGGGTAATCTGACGCTCTCGGCCAGCCATTCGCTGGACGACGGGGTGGGCGATCAATATATGCTGAGTCTCAGTATTCCCATCGGCGATCGGCTCGGTGCACCTCGTCTGAGCAGCACCGTCTCCTATCAGGAGGGGCAGGGTTACAGCGCCAGACTGGATCTCAATGGCGGCTCCCGGGACGGGCAGCTTTACTATGGGCTCTACGGCAGTCAGAGCCAGGGCAGTGGCGCCGGCTATCAGGGCTATGGTGCCAATGTGCAATATCAGACGCCCGCAACCCAGCTGGGCCTCTCAACCAGTCAGGGGGAGGGCTATTCCCAATATGTAGCGTCGGCCAAGGGCACTCTGCTGGTGCACAAGGATGGTTGGGTGCTGGGTCAGACCCAAGGAGAGACGATGGCATTGATCGAGGCCAAAGGCGCCGAGGGCGCCAGGGTCAGTCACGGGATCGGCAGCGAAGTGGATGCCGATGGTTATGCCGTGCTGGCCGGGCTCAACCCTTATCGCACCAACATCATCGGCCTGGATCCGAGCGGCTTGCCGCTGGATGTGGAGATAGATGGCAGCGCCCAGATGGTTGCTCCGCGCCGGGGAGCCATCGTCAAATTGGCCTATGAGACCCATGTCGGTCAGCCGCTGCTGCTCAAGGTGACGCGGCCGGATGGCAGCGTCCTGCCGTTCGGGGCCGATGTGGTCGATGGTGCCGGTCGCTCGGTCGCCGTGGTCGGCCAGGGGGGACTTATCTTCGTGCGCGGTGAGCAGGCGGTGCTCTATGTCCAATGGGGGCAGGAGAGCGATCAGCACTGCCGGCTGGATTATCGGGTGCCCAAGCCCGATCCCGCCGTACCTTATCAGCAGGTCGCCGCCCGCTGCCTGGTCACCGGAGCAGGTTCATGAAAACTTCACTGCTTTCCTCTCTGGCCGTGGTCACCCTGCTGTGGTGGCCAGATTGCGAGGCCGCGCTCAACCTGCTGAGCACCCGGCTTGTCTATGATGGCGGCGCCCGCGAAGTCAGTGTGATGGTTCACAACCAGGGCGCGGCTCCCAGCCTGCTGCAGGCCTGGGTCGATGGGGGGAATGAAAATCAGGGACCGGCCGAGGTCTCGACACCCTTTTTGGTGCTGCCACCCATGATGCGGTTGGGGCCGGAAAAGGGGCAGGCGTTGCGGGTGTTGGGGGCGGATCTGAGCGCGCTCCCTCGAGATCGGGAATCCTTGTTCTGGCTCAATGTACTGGGGCTGCCACCCAAGGCATCCGGCTCGGCAGGGACAGTACAGCTCGCTTATCGTACTCGCATCAAGCTGTTTTATCGCCCGCCCGGCTTGCAGGGGTCGGTGGCGGAGGCGGTTACCCGGCTTCGTTGGCAGACACAGACACAAGGGCTCAGCGTCAGCAACCCGAGCCCCTTTCATATCAGCCTGAGCGAGGTGCTGCTCGAGGCGGGGACAAGAAAGGTCAGCTGGCAACAGGGGGGGCTGATCCCACCCTATGGCATGCTACAAATTCCAATTCCGTTGGTTGAAATGACTGCCAATAAGGGAAGAGTGCGCTGGATTGACGACGATGGACTCTATCATGAGCAGGGACTCGTGCTAGGCAGGCAGGGAGGCAACACGCATGACTGAACAAGCGGGGCATGATGGGCTAGGCGGGTCGAACCTCTGGGTGGTGGGAGCCTTGCTGCTGGGGTGTCTGCTATGGCAGCCAAAAGCCCATGCCGTCAATGGTCAATGCACCAGCGCCTTCGTGGCTACCGGCCCTATCAGTACCACCAACACCCTCTACCAGCCTGGAGCTACCAGCGGCCCCACCGCCTTCTTGACCACCAGTTCGGCTACTTGCAACTGTACTGGGGTCACGGTGGGGTTGCTGGCGACAACCTATTATCAGGCCACTACCAGCCTGCCCACCGTCTCAGATCCTCTGGGGACTCTCATCCAGCTCAACACCTATTTTGGACTCAAAGCCGAGTTCAATGCGGGAGCCGGAGGCTATCAGACAATACCCTTCAGCGATACCTCTCTTGGTGTGCTGGCTCTCTGCATCCCCAACGTGGCCAATCTGACGGTGGGTGGGATCAGTGTGAGCGGCGGTCGCTATACCCTCAAACTACTCAAAGGCGTTACGGGCACCCAGACCTTCAGCGGTAACGTCGCTTATCTTTTTGTGCGTCGCGGGAGTGCTCCCGATACCAGCCCGGCCAATGCCTTCAGCACATTGGCGATGAATATCAGCGTCACCTCGACCCCGACCTGCCAGTTCCCGGCGGGTACCAATATCCCCATCAATCTCGGTGCCGTGGCCCAGAGCGCCTTCGTCGAAGGCGAGGTCCCCAAGGGCTATGCTCCCCCCACTGTGGATGTGAGTGTAACTTGCAGCCAGATCCCGAGTGATTACACTGTGCCGCTCAGCTACAGCTTCGGAGGCGCGCTCACCAGCCAGAATCGTTTTATCACCACTAGCCTGGCCGGGGTCGGGGTGGGGATGCTGGAGCAGAGCACTCTAACCCCTATTCCATTCGCGACCGCCATCGCTGTACCCTATGCTGCAGCCACCCATAATACCGACTACAAGGTGAGGCTGTACCCGACCAAGCTGCCGGGGCAGGTGGTTCGTACCGGTACCTATACCGGCACCATCATGGTTACCGTGACTGTCCCCTGAGGTGTTTTCCGTCCGTTTTACAATGAGGTTGATGATGAACAGTGACAACAGTCTGCGCCGAGAGCCCAAGCGCCACTCCATCGGGCGGGGTTGGGTCTGGATCCGCACCGGGTTCGACATCTTCAACAAGGGCATGGGGGCCAGCGTGGCCATGATAGTGCTCTGGTTTGTGGTGGGAACTGTGCTGGAGCAGTTGCCGGCAGGCAGTTTTATCTCTCAGTTGCTGTACATGGTGTGGGGCGCTGGCTGGGTGGTGGTGGCGCAGCGGGGCTATGCGGGTCAGCCCCTTCAGTTTGCCGACTTCTTTGCCGGATTTCGCCACAAGCTGACGCCACTGGTATTGGGGGGGCTGCTGGTACTGTCGCTGTTCTGCCTGATCTTGTTGGCCTGCTTTGCCGTGCTCCACCTGTGGGATCTGACCGGCTTGCTGTCCCAGGATCCGGAAACCCTGACGCTGACGGTGGCACAGGCGCAGGGACTCCTGCTCTGCCTGCTGCTGGGGCTGGCCTTGATGGTGCCCGTGCTGATGGCCATCACCTTCGCCCCGGCCCTCATCTTCTTCCATGATGTGAGCGTCTGGCAGGCGGCCAAGCTCAGCTTCAAGGGCTGTCTGAGCAACATGTGGCCCTTCCTCTGGTGGGGACTGATTGGCGCTGCTCTGCTGTTGTTGGGGGCGGCGCTGTTCCTGGTCGGCCTGCTGGTGGTGCTGCCGGCCATCAACTACTCCATCTACGCGGCCTATCGCGACATCTATCTGGAGGAGTCGGATATCACAGAGCCGGCGCCTCCCGCCAAGGAGTTTGGCTTCGAGGCATAAGCCAATCACTGTGCATAAAACGGGGCCTGCTGGCCCCGTTTTGCTGTTTATGAATCGGCCTGCCAGAGGGGATCCCCGGCCATGCGCTCGATGAGAAAATCGAGGAAACTGCGCAGCAGGGGAGACATCTGCTTGCGGGTGCCATAGACGGCATAGACGCCGAGCCGCTTGGGTTGCCACTGGGTCAGCAAGGGCACCAAGGCGCCGCTCGCGAGCTCCGCTTGTACCGAGTAACGTGGCTGCAGGCTGATGCCGGCGCCATCCAGGGTCGCCTTGAGCAACAGGTTGGAGATGTTGGCGCTCAGGTTGCCGCTCACCGGCACGGACTCGGGGCCATGAGGGCCCTGAAACTCCCACAGGCTCTTGCCGAAATAGGTGTAGGTGAGGCAGTTGTGCAGGGCCAGATCCTGCACCTGCTGCGGGGTACCGTGGCGCGCCAGATAGGCGGGGCTGGCACAGACCACCGAATGACAGGTGCCGAGGCGGCGGGCCACCAGGTTGGGATCCAGATCGTTGGTGATGCGCACGGCGAGATCGATGCGCTCCTCCACCAGATTGACGGTTCTGTCCAGCAGCAGGATATCGATGGCCGTACCGGGGTAGCGGGCCAGGTAGTCGTTGGCCGCTCGCACCAGCAGGGCCTCCGAGATGGAGTAGCTGCTGGTGATGCGCAGCTGACCCTTGGGGGCCTCGTCACTGCGGCTGGCGAGCTGCTCCATCTCCTCTCCCAGGGTCAGCATGGCCCTTGCCCGGTTCAGCGCCTCTTCCCCCGGCCCGGTGAGGCTGAGCCTGCGGGTGGTGCGATGCAGCAGGCGAGCGCCCATCCAGCGCTCCAGCTCCGCCAGATAGCGCGACACCATGGCCCGCGACATCTCCAGTTTTTCCCCGGCGCCGCTCAGACTGCCTTGTTCGACCACGCAGACGAATACCCGCAATGCCGTCAATCGATCCATTCTTTGCCCCAATATGCTCGATATATGCAACAGTTATGCGCTCATTATGCGGTATTTGTACCGATAAGGTTGCAATAAACTAGCCTTACTCGATGAACAACGACCCAATGAGGCACACCCGATGAATACCACACTGCGTACCCTGACCCTGGCCACCACCCTGCTCAGCGGCGCCGCCCTGGCAGGACCCCTGACCGTGACCGTTTACAACCCCGGCGAGAAGGCCATCTTCCCGGTCTCCTCCGAGCTGGTGAGCGGCGACAAGGAGGCCATCCTCATCGACGCCCAGTTCGGGGTCAATGATGGCAAGGCGCTGGTTGATCTCATCAAGCAGAGTGGCAAGACGCTCACCACCGTCTACATCAGCGGTGGGGATCCGGACTACTACTTCGGCCTGGAACCCATCAAGGCGGCCTTCCCCGAGGTGAAGATCCTGGCAAGCCAACACGTGGTGGACCATATCAAGCAGACCAAGGATGCCAAGCTGGCCTACTGGGGCCCCATCCTCGCCGAGCAGGCGCCCAAGCAGCTGATCGTGCCCCAGGTGATGACGGCCTCCCAGCTGACCCTGGAAGGCAAGACGATTGAGATCAAAGCCATGAATACCCCAAGCGCCTATCTGTGGGTGCCTTCCATCAAGACGGCGCTGGGCGGCGTGCCCGTATATGGCAACACCCATGTGTGGATGGCGGACAGCCAGACGACAGCGGCGCGGGCGCAGTGGGTGCAGACTCTCAACGACCTACTGGCACTCAAACCTGCGCGGGTCGTGCCTGGCCACTTCCTCGGGACCGAACCCAAGGGCGCCGAGGCGGTGACCTTCACCCGCGACTATGTTCTGCGCTTCGAGCAGGCACTGGCCCAGGCCAAGGGCTCGGCCGAGCTGGTTGAGGCACTGAAGCAGGCCTATCCCGCGCTGCCGCTGGACGATGGCCTGACCATCGGAGCCAAGGTCGCGACCGGCGAGATGAAGTGGTAATAGCCTGAGTCTGTTCCCTGTGTTTTTTTGCCGGGCAGTGGTTGCCCGGCTTTTTGATTTTCTGGAGTGACCCCATGAACGAGACGACCCTGCATTACGTCTATGACCCCCTCTGTGGCTGGTGCTATGGCGCCGCCCCCCTGCTCGAGGCCGCGGCCCGGATCCCAGGGCTGAAGATTGCCCTGCATGCCGGTGGCCTCTGGCTCGGCGAGCGTCGTCAGCCCATGGGGACGGCGCTGCGCGACTATGTGCGGCCCCACGATGAGCGGATCCAGGCCCTGACCGGCCAGCCATTTGGGCAGCGTTACTTCGATGAACTGCTGCTCAAGGACGGCCTGCTGCTCGACTCCGAGCCGCCCATTCGCGCCATCCTGGCGGTGAGTGCCCTGGGAGGGGATGGCTTGACCATGCTGCATCGCATCCAGCAGTCCCATTACCGCGACGGTCTGTGGGTGGGTTCCCTTGCTCATCTGACGGTACTCGCACAGGAGCAGGGCATCACGGCCGCGGCGTTCGAGCAGGCATATCAGCAGGTGAACCTGAATGAGCATCTGGTCGAGAGCCAAGGCTGGCTGCGTCGTCTCGGCGGCCAGGGCTATCCCACATTGGGGCTGATGCAGGGGGATCGCCTCGTCTCCTTGCCCGTGTCTCCCTATCTGGGCGATCCCGCGGCCTTCACCGATTATCTCGCTGCGCAGCTGAGGCAGGTATAACCATAAGATAAATAGGTGATCTGGTCTGAACAGTGCTTTTGCGTGCCGATATGGACTCATGCTTAGCCTTAGGCTGACGATATAGGGAGATGCAGCTAGATTTATCTCCGTGTGAATAGTCATCATTTGGGTATGAAATACCCAGATACATCTCAGATCGCCAAGGATACGCATCATGTTCAAAAACATGTCAATTAGTCAGAAGCTGAGCGGTGGATTCGCCACCCTGGCCGTGCTGGTGGTCGCACTGGCGTGGTTCTCGGTGTCGCAATTGTCGGGGCTCTTTCGTGACACGACCCTGATCACGGGCAACCTGATCCCGAGCATGCAGGCCGCCAACCAGATGGAGGTCTCCCTGCTGAATTCGCGTCGGGCCGAGCTGAACATGGTGATCTCCGGGGAAGATAAGGAGGGGGTGGCGCGCTATGACAAGGTCTATCAGGCGGCCAAGCAGGAATTTGCCACCTCCGCCCAGGCCTATGCGGCCCTGCCATTTA
Organism: Aeromonas tecta; assembly: GCF_000820185.1. Classification (GTDB taxonomy): domain Bacteria; phylum Pseudomonadota; class Gammaproteobacteria; order Enterobacterales; family Aeromonadaceae; genus Aeromonas; species Aeromonas tecta. Next base: position 195,869 of record NZ_CDCA01000036.1, on the reverse strand, counting down.
CGTCGGCTCAGGAAGAGCAGGAGTTCAAGGCGCTCACGGCGGCGGCAGCGCAATACTTCGATGCCCATGACGAGCTTGCCGCCGCACTGCAACAAGGGGATATGGGCAGAGTCATGTCTCTGCGCGAAGGGGTCACCATGACAGCGCTGGCCGCCGTCAGCAAGCAGGCCCTGGTGCTGCGGGACATCAACGACAAGGTTGCCCGCAACATGACAGCCACCATCGAGGGGGTATATGAAAACTCCAGGACGCTCAGCATCCTGATAGGCTTCTTCACGGTGGTGTTCGTGGTGGTGGTGGCCTGGCTGCTGACGCGGCTCATCCGCAACCCGGTGATGCTGTTGCTGGCCCAGACCCAGAAGGTCTCGGGCGGGGATCTGGCGACCCGGCTCGATCTGAACCTGTTCAACAACGACGAACTGGGGCAACTGGCCAAGGGCTTTGGCGAGATGCAGGACCGCCTGCGCAGCCTGGTCAGCGAGGTGTCTGGCTCGGTAGTGCAGCTCAGCTCGGCCGCCGAGGAGATAAGCGTGGTGGCCAGGCAGTCGGCGACCAGCATGAACAGTCAGCAGCATGAGCTGAATCAGCTGGCGACGGCCATGAACGAGATGCAGGCAACGGTACAGGAGGTCTCCCGCAACACCAACGAGGCGGCGGAAGCGGCCACTCAGGCGAGCGGCACCGCCGAGCAGGGGGCCCACACCGTCAACGATTCCATCGTGCGGGTCGAGCAGGTCGCATCCGCCATCGAGAGCACCGCCGAGATTATCCGCCAGTTAGGCGACGACAGCCGCAACATCGGCATGGTGCTGGAGGTGATCCGCGGCATCGCCGAGCAGACCAACCTGCTGGCCCTCAACGCCGCCATCGAAGCGGCCCGGGCTGGCGAGCAGGGCCGCGGATTCGCGGTGGTGGCGGACGAGGTACGCACGCTGGCGAAGCGAACCCAGGACTCCACCGCCCAGATCAACACCATCATCTCCGAGCTTCAGCAACGGGCGGAGCAGGCGGGCAGCACCATGCAGCAGAGTCAGGCGCTGATGCAGGCAACCGTGGGCACGGCGCGGGAGGCGGGAGCCTCCATCACCGAGATCAGCGGCTCGGTCGAGAGCATCTCCCAGATGAACATCCAGATAGCGACGGCGACCGAGGAGCAGGGGGCGGTGAGTGAGGAGCTCAATCGCAATGTGGTCAACATCAGCCATGCCTCGGAGGAGGTGGTGGCCGGGGCGACCCAGATGGCGGCAGCCTGCAACGATCTCAATCAGCTGGCCACCCAGCTGCAGGAGATGGTGCGCCGCTTCAGGGTGTGACTATATCCCTGTGCGGAGCATTGAGCGGGCCTGGACGAGCGTTCAGGCCCGCTTCCTTTCATCCACCCCATCACTTCTCCATGGGACATCCCTTGTCCCTCCGGTCGTTCTTGGGCATGCTAATGGCCCCATTGGTTGGCCGGATTCAGGATGTATGAACCTTCGCGATCTCGAGTACCTGGTAGCGCTGGAAGAGGAGAAACACTTTCGCAAGGCGGCGGAGCGGTGTTTCGTCAGCCAGCCGACCTTAAGTGGTCAGCTGCGCAAGCTGGAAGATGAGTTGGGAGTGATCCTGATCGAGCGTACCTCCCGCAAGGTGCTGTTCACCCCCGCCGGCGATGCCATGGCCCAGCAGGCCCGCAAGGTGCTCAAGGAGGTGCGCGAGCTGAAAAGCATAGGCCAGCACTTTGCCGAGCCCATGTCCGGCGAGATCCACATCGGCTTCATTCCCACCGTCGGCCCCTATCTGTTGCCCCACATCATTCAGGACTTGCGAGAGCACTTCCCCAAGTTGGAGTTCTATCTCTATGAGGAGCAGACCCAGGCGCTGCTGAAACGGCTGGAGGAGGGGACCCTGGATTGCATCATCTTGGCGGAGCTGGGCGGGATGGACGGATTTGGCGCCATCCCGCTGTATCAGGAGCCCATGTGGCTCGCCGTGCCCCAGCACCATCCCGAGGCACAGGCCAAGGCGGTGCCGCTGCACAACCTCAAGGGCAAGAAACTGCTGATGCTGGCCGACGGCCACTGTCTGCGAGAGCAGGCGATGGGATTCTGTTTTGCCGCCGGGATCGACGAGGATCAACGCTTCAAGGGCACCAGTCTCGAGACGCTGCGCAACATGGTCGCGGCCGGCAGTGGCCTGACTCTGGTTCCCCGGCTCGCCGTGCCCGCCAATCCGGAAGAGAGGGGGGTCAGCTACCGACCCGTGGTCGACCCTGTGCCGGGTCGCACCATCTCGCTGCTTTATCGCCACTACTCAGTGCGAAGGCCCTGCTTTAATGAGCTGGCCGCTCGTATCTCGCTGCTAACTAAGTCATTACTGGTTTGATGTGCTGATGGTCATATAAAAAAACCGGCGCCTGGGCGCCGGTTTTTTTGTCTTCGGGTGCTGCTTAGAAGATGTCGTCGGTGGAGACGGGGCCATCGCTGCTGGAGCCATCACCGCCATAGACCTGATTGCCATCGGAGATCTGGCTGGCGAAGCGCGTCGGCTCAGTGCCTTCCTTGAAGAACTCCTCCATGGTGCTGCCATCGGTGCGATTGGTCAGCAGGCCGGTCTCGCGATCGATGCGTACCTGCATGATCCCCTCCGGTACCGGCATCTTGCGCTCAGGCACCTGTTGCAGGGCGGTCTTCATGAAGTCGATCCAGATGGGCTGGGCGGCGCCACCCCCGAATTCGGCCCGGCCGAGGCCGCGCTGGTGGTTGTCAAACCCTATCCAGGAGGTGGCGACCAGGTTCGGGGTATAGCCGGAGAACCAGGCATCCCGCGATTCGTTGGTGGTCCCGGTCTTGCCCGAAATGTCGTGACGCTTGAGGTCACGGGCCGCGCGCCAGCCGGTACCACGCCAGCCGTTGCCACCCCAGATGGCGGTGGTCAGGGTGTCGGTCACCAGGAAGGCACTCTGGGCGCTGATGGTCTGCGGCGCCATGTTGTTGGGTACCACGGGATCGATCGGGCACTGGGCTTTCCAGTCACCAACGGTATTGGCATAGGCATCGGCGCTGTCGAGGCCGGCGGCGGCGAGCACGCCGCAGTCACGGCAGGCGGCGGCCGGATTGGCCTGATACAGCGGTGTGCCGAAGCTGTCGGTCACTTCGGTGATGAAGTAAGGGGTCACCTGGAAGCCACCGTTGGCCAGCACCGAATAGCCACGCACCACTTCCAGCGGGGTGAACTCGGCAGCGCCCAGCGCCAGGGATTCGTTGGCGGAGATGTGATCCCGCGCGAAGCCGAAGCGGGTCAGGCCGTCGATGTAGGTATCGAGCCCGATGGCGCGCATCAGCCGCACCGACATCACGTTCTTGGACTTGGCGAGGCCGAGGCGCAGGGTGGTGGGACCTTCATAGATGGCCGGGGAGTTCTTGGGCTGCCACATGGGGCCCTTGGCCGGATCCCACTGGTTGATCGGTGCATCGTTGATCAGCGACGCCAGGGTGTAACCCTGCTCCAGCGCGGTGGCATAGAGGAAGGGCTTGATGTTGGAGCCGACTTGACGGCGCGCCTGATCGACCCGGTTGAACTTGGACAGCTCGAAGCTGAAACCGCCGACCAGCGCTTCTATGGCCCCGTCCTGCGGATTCATGGCGACCAGGGCCGCGTTGACGTCAGGGATCTGGGAGAGCAGCAGCTCTTCGCCTTTCTCACGTACCCAGATCTGGGCGCCGACTTTCAGCACGTCTCGCGCCGATTTCGGTGCATAGCTCTGACGATCATCGGTGATGAAGGTACGCGCCCACTTGATGCCATTCCAGCCGAGCTCGGCTTGCTTGCCATTCTTGAGCACCAAGGTGGCGCTCTTGTCAGCGACCTTGGTGACCACGGCCGCCATCAGCGGCTGGTAAGTGGGTTGCTTGGCCAGGTGAGCCATGATCTGTTCGTAATTCCAGTCAGGCTCACCGGCCTTCCACAGCAGCGCGGTCGGGCCGCGATAGCCATGACGGGTGTCGTAGTCGAACACGCCGTCCAGCAGCGCCTGATGGGCGGCGCGCTGGCGCTTGGCGGTGACGGTGGTATAGACGTGCAGCCCCATGGTGTAGGCGTCTTCGCCAAACTGCTCCACCATCTTCTGGCGCACCATCTCGCTCAGATAGGGAGCATTGAGGGTGGTCTCAGCACCGTGATAACGGGCCTTGACGGGCATCTTGGAGGCTTCGTCAAACTGAGCCTGCGTTATCTTGCCGGTCTCCAGCATCCGTCCCAACACCACGTTGCGGCGAGCAAAGGCGCGCTCGGGTGAACGGATTGGGTTGAGCATGGAGGGGGCCTTGGGCAGACCGGCGATGATGGCGATCTGATCCAGGGTCAAGTCTTTGATATCTTTGCCAAAGTAGACCTGAGCGGCAGCACCGACCCCGAATGCCCGGTAGCCGAGCGGGATCTTGTTGAGATAGAGCGTCAGGATCTCGTCCTTGGAGAGATTCTGCTCGATGCGCCAAGCCAGGAAGACTTCCTTGACCTTGCGCACCAGGGTTTTTTCATTGCTCAGGAAGAAGTTGCGCGCAACCTGCTGGGTGATGGTACTGGCACCCTGGCGAGCTTGGCCGGAGACGGCCCAGACGGTCGCGGCCCGGATGATACCGATGGGGTCGATCCCCGGATGCTCATAGAAGCGAGCATCTTCGGTGGCGAGCACCGCATCGATCATGGACTGAGGAATTTCGTCCAGACGCAACGGGATGCGACGAATTTCGCCAAATTGGGAGATCAATTCCCCGTCCCGGCTGTACACCTTCATCGGGGTGGCCAGCTTGATATCGCGCAGTGCGCTCACATCGGGCAACTGGGGCTTGATGTAGAAGTAGATGCCGATGAGGCTGGCAACACCCAGCGCTGCACCCAGCATCATCACAATAAACAGGCGAACGAGCCATTTCAGCATGGAAGAACTACCAATCGTCTTAAAATTAGCCAACGGGCGCAGAGTATAGCCTTTTTACCCCCGCAGATTCGAGGTTTTCCTGTCCGCAGACCTGGACCTCGAGAAGAGGCGCGAGGGTAGCATTCCATGACGCAATTACCAAGGGTCGCTGGCCGGGGCGGAAAGGAGAGCTACATCAACTTTTGATACAAACTTTATGACATTGATAGATAGAGCATTATATTGAGGTAAGCCACCATCTTCTCGATGGGGTGGCCTACAATAAGTCCTAAAACCCAATAACGCATGGATGTGTATATGTTTGGGCTATTTAGCAAAGGATCGCTTCTTTCCTTGGCGGGCATTGATTTTGGTAGTCAAACCATCAAGGCCGTCACCCTCAGTGGCCGCTCCGGCAAGCCGCATCTCGAGTCCGTCGCCGAGATCGCCATGCCCAAGGGCACCCTGGTCGATTATCAACTGCAGGACATAGAGCGTGTCAGTCAGTCCCTCAAGTCACTCAAACGGCTTATTCAGGGGGAGTGTCAGCACGTCGCCACCGCAGTGACCGGCGCCAACGTCATCACCAAAGTCATCCAGGTCGATGCCAATATCAACGACAACGAACTCGAGAGCCAGGTTCAGCTGGAAGCTGAGCAAATCATCCCGTTCCCGCTCGATGAGGTCAGCCTGGATTTTGAGATCCTCGGTCTGACGGCCGATGAGAGCCGCCAGGAGGTGCTACTCAGTGCGGCTCGCACCGAGAGCGTCAATGGCCGGGTCAGTGCGCTGACCGAAGCCGGTATGATCACCAAGGTGGTGGATGTGGGGGCTCACGCGCTGGGACGCGCGGTGCTGGCCTGCCTGCCCGAGCTGCAGAGCGCGGATAAACCGGTTGGGATCGTCGACATCGGCGCCAGCGCCATGACGTTTGCCGCCCTGCTCAGGGGACAGGTCATCTATTCCCGCTTGCAGAACTTTGGCGGCGATCAATACAGCCAGGCGCTGGCCTCTTTTTACAGCATGACTCTGGAAGACGCCGAGTTTGCCAAGCTGCAAGGCGCCCTGCCTGCCGATCACGAGCAAGAGGTGCTCATGCCTCATCTCAATACCTTGATGCTGCAGGTCCGACGCAATGTGCAGCTGTTTTGCAGCTCATCGGGCAACAAGGAACTGCCCAGACTGGTGCTGACGGGGGGCGGGAGCTTATTGCCAGGTCTGGTAGAACAACTCGGCAGTGAGCTCCATTGTGAGGTATTTCATCCCGATCCCTTTGCGCTGCTCGGCAAACCCAAGGGTGAGGGGGGGCTCGTTCATGGGGCCAAATACATGGCCGCGCTGGGTCTGGCACTGCGGAGCTTCACACCATGTCAAATATAAATCTCCTGCCTTGGCGAGTGGCCAGGGCTCAGCGTCAGAAGAAGCAATTTGGTGCCTTGATCGGTATTTTCCTGGCGGCGACGGCGTCCCTGGCGTTTGCCGTCGACTGGCTGGTGGCGCAGCAGATCGACCATCAGCAACAACGCAATCAACGGCTGCAGCAGGAGATGGCCATACTCGATGCCCAGCTCGGCGAGATCCGGTTGCTCAAGGAGCGGCGCAAGGAGCTTATCGATCGCATGCAGCTCATCGAGCTGCTGCAGGCGCGGCGCAATATACCGGTGCGCCTGTTCAATCAGTTGCCTGTGCTAGTACCCAACGGCGTGTATCTCAACACCCTTGCACTGCAAGACAACCGCATCGATGTCAACGGTAAGACCGAAGCCTATGGCCGGGTGGCCAGCATGATGCGGCGTATCGATGGTTCAGGCTGGCTAGGACAATCTCAACTCAGCACCATCTTCACGGCGGATCTGGCTCCCGTTGCACTCAGCCAGTTCTCCATGATGTTCCAGATTGCCACGCTGACCCTTGCGGCTAAGGAGCAAGAATGAATCTGCAGCAGCTCAATGAACTGGATCTGAGTGAAATAGCACGCTGGCCCAAGGTGGCCAAGGGGATCTTCATTCTGTTCTGTTGTGCCTTGCTCGGTGGCGCCATTTATTACTATGTGATCGCCAGCTCCCTGACGACATTGCGCCAGGAAACAGGCAAAGAGACTGAGCTGAAGGCTCAGTTCGAGAGCAAGGCGATGCTGGCTGCCAACCTCGGGGCATATAAGAAACAGATGGTGCAGCTGGAACATCTGGTCGATGCCCAGCTCAAGCAGTTACCCAATACCCATGAAGTCGCGGGGTTGCTGGATGACATCAGCTTCATCGCCACCGATAACGGGCTCAAATTAAACCGGATCAACTGGGAAGCCGAGGTTCAGCACGAGTTCTCGACCGAGCTCCCCATGCGCATCGAAGTGGTGGGGACTTACCACGAGCTCGGCAAGTTCACCGCCGACATGGCCGGTTTGCCACGGATCGTGATTCTGGAGTCATTCACGCTCAATCAGAGCAAGGAGCAGGGGGAAATGATCAGCATGTCCATGCTGGCCAAGACCTACAAATACAACGGCAAGGGTGTGGGGCAGCAACCATGAGCATGAGAGCGTTCTGCGTCTTGTTACCGGTGCTGCTGTTATCGGCCTGCGGTGGGCAGGAGGACATGGATGAGTATGTGCAGCAGACCAAGGCGAGACAGCCCACCCCTATCGAGCCCTTGCCGGAAATAAAGCCGTTTGCGCCTATGGCTTATCGACATAGTGATGAACGCAGCCCCTTCATTGAGCCCCAACCCGAGACCAGCTCCAAAGTGGATGCCAAGGTCCAACCCGACTGTGCCCAGATAGTGGCCAATCGAGAGAAGGAGGTGCTGGAGCGCTATTCACTGGCCAGCCTGAGCATGCAGGGTTCAATTGGTAAACAGGGGCAATTATGGGCGTTGATCAGAACTCCAAATGGGCAAGCCGTGCGTGTCGGACTGAATCAACATATGGGGCTGGATCAGGGACGAATCATCAAGATCACCAATACCCATGTTGACTTGATGGAGACGATACCGGATGGCAAAGGATGCTGGGTCACTCGAGAAACTCAGCTGGCCATGGCCAATCTCGACGCAAAACTATGATCAGGGATGAGCAGAGATGAGAACAACAATAAGCAGGATGACCGGCGTGGCGCTGCTGTGTCTGGGCGTATGCAACCAAGTGTGGGCGGTGGCAACGTTGCAAGAGGTCAAAGTGAATCCACTGTTGGCCGATCAGCTCTTGTTGGAGCTGAATTTCAGTGAGCCGGTGAGCGGCTTTACCGACAGGCTATCCTATGAACCCAATCAGCTATTGCTGCATGTGCCCGGTGCGGTAGGGGCATTGACGGTCAATCCATTGCCGATCAAGCAACAAGGGGTGGACAGCATCAAGGTTGAAGGTAAGGGAGAGGGGCTGGACATCAAGATAGCGCTCGATCAGCTAACGCCTTATCAGGTTCATCAGCAGGGCAACAAATTGCTGGTGTCACTGGGGGAAAAAGCCAGCCAGCCGGTCGCGGCCACAGCAACATCTCCCGTTACAAGCCAGTCGGCTCTGGTCAAGAGCCAGCCGGCCGTCCAGTCGGCTCTCATCGATACCCAACGGATAGCCCAGAACCAGCCCCAGTATCAATCTCAACCCGTCTCGGCTCCCGTGCCTGTTGCGGCGAGCAAGCCGGTATTGCCCGCTTTGCAGGCGAATACGGGGGGCGCCTATTTCAACTCGGTCAAAGGGGTGGATTTTCGCCGTGGCAAGGAGGGGCAGGGGGAGTTTCTGGTGACACTGGACAACAGCTCGGCTGCGGTGGATGTCAGCAGTCGTGGTCAGAAGGTACTGGCCAAATTCCATGGCACTCGCGTCCCGGATGATCAGCTCAATCTCATCAATGTGCAAGACTTCGCGACCCCGGTATCTCAGGTCGAAGTCTTCCGCCAAGGCAACGACACCCTGTTCGAACTCTCGGTCAACGGCCAGTTTGACTACCGCTACGATCAGGCCGACAAGATGTTCATCATTGAGGTGAAAAAGCGCGTCGCCTCCACCACGGCCAAGCAGTATCAGGGAAAACCTATCTCACTGAACTTCCAGGATATTCCGGTGAGAACCGTGCTGCAGATCATCGCTGATTTTAATAATCTCAATCTGGTGACCACGGATTCGGTCTCAGGCAATATTACCCTGCGCCTCGATGGCGTGCCCTGGGAGCAGGCGCTGGACATCATCCTCAAGGTCAGGGGATTGGACAAACGGCTGGATAACAACATCCTGCTGGTGGCGCCGGCAGACGAGATAGCCGCCCGTGAGAAACAGCAGATGGAGAGTCGCAACCAGGTCGCCGATCTGGCGCAGCTCTACACCGAATATTTGCAAATCAACTATGCCAAGGCGGCTGAAGTGGCGGCGTTGCTCTCCTCCGAGAGTACCAAGTTGCTCTCCCCCAGAGGGGCGGTGAGTGTGGATGAGCGGACCAACGTGCTGGTGATCAAGGACACTGCTGACGTCATCAGCAACGTCAAGCGGATGCTGGATATTCTCGATATTCCGGTCAAACAGGTGGTGATTGAGGCTCGTATGGTGACCATCGATGATGGCTTCGACGAGGCGCTGGGGGTGCGCTGGGGGGTCACCAAGAACGATGGTCATGGCAACAGTACCTCGGGCAGCATAGAGGGTAATGACGGGTCAGGTAATGGTACAGGCATAAATACTCGCCCAGAAATTGAAGATCGACTGAACGTCAATCTGCCGGTGACCAATGCGGCGGGCACGCTCGCCTTCCAGGTTGCCCGTCTCGCCAATGGTACCTTGCTGGATCTTGAGTTGTCGGCGCTGGAGAAGGAGAGCAAGGCCGAGATCATCGCGAGTCCTCGCGTGACCACGGCCAACCAGAAGCCGGCGCTGATTGAACAGGGGACCGAGATCCCCTATGTGGAATCATCGTCCAGTGGTGCGACCTCTGTCACCTTCAAGAAGGCGGTGCTGAGTCTCAAGGTCACGCCGCAGATCACCCCTGACAACAGAGTCATTCTGGATCTGACCGTGACCCAGGATACCAAGGGGGAAACCGTGCCAACCGGTACCGGTGATGCGGTTTCCATCAACGCCCAGTCGATCACCACTCAGGTGCTGGTCAATAACGGTGAGACGCTGGTGCTGGGTGGCATCTATCAGCAGACCATCAAGAGCGACGTGACCAAGGTGCCGCTGCTGGGAGATATTCCCGGTCTTGGCTACCTGTTCAAGAAAACCACCAGCGAGAACAAGAAGCGTGAACTGCTGATTTTCGTGACCCCGCGGATAGTCACAGACACCCTCTGAATGCTTTACATATGAGGGTAAAACACATATAACCTTACGCCCCAATGAGGTTGGGGCGTAAGGGCTGCGGTTGCCAGTCCTGATTTCTATTGAGATAATCCCCCTCCTGATCCATCGCAAGATAAGGTTCATAGGTACCCCGGTCGACTGTTTACCGGGGCCATACAGTTTGTAATTACTAACGAAAAGACATGGCTGAGAAACGCAATATTTTCCTGATAGGTCCCATGGGTGCGGGCAAGAGCACCATAGGTAGACATCTGGCAGAACAACTGCACATGGAGTTTTTCGACTCAGATCATGAGATTGAGCGCCGCAGTGGTGCCGATATCGGCTGGGTGTTCGATGTTGAAGGCGAAGAGGGTTTCCGGATCCGCGAAGAGAAAGTGATAGGCGACCTCGCCGAGCAGCAGGGTATCGTGCTGGCTACGGGCGGTGGTGCCATCATGAGTCGCGAAACTCGCAACAAACTCTCTGCGCGCGGCATCGTGGTCTACCTCGAAACCACCATTGAGAAGCAGCTGGCTCGTACCCAGCGGGACAAGCGTCGTCCCCTGCTGCAAACCGAAGAGCCCCCGCGTGAGGTGCTGGAGCGTCTGGCGCAAGAGCGCAATGCACTGTACGAAGAAGTGGCTGACTTTGTCATCCAGACGGATGATCAGAGCGCTAAAATTGTTGCCAATCAGATTGTTAAGTTGATTGGCATGTAATCAATAGAGGACGTCCATGGAAAGGTTGAAGGTCGAACTGGGTGAACGCAGCTACCCGATTGAGATAGCTGCAGGTCTGTTGCAACACCCCGAGGTGCTGACGCAGTCGATCAAGGGCAAGCGGGTCATGATAGTGACCAACACTGTCGTTGCCCCCTTGTATCTTGAGCAGGTCATTCAGCTGTTGTCCGGTTTTCAGGTCGAGCACCTGATCCTGCCGGATGGCGAGGCCTATAAAACCTTGGCAACCTTCGAGCGGATCATGTCCGCCCTGCTGGAAACCAACCATGGGCGTGATACCACTCTCATCGCCCTGGGGGGCGGCGTGATAGGTGACGTTGTCGGCTTCGCTGCGGCAAGCTATCAACGTGGCATTCCGTTTATTCAAGTGCCTACCACGCTGCTCTCCCAAGTAGATTCCTCCGTCGGCGGCAAAACCGCCGTCAACCACCCCCTTGGCAAAAACATGGTGGGTGCCTTCTATCAGCCCAAGCATGTCATCATCGACACCGACTGCCTCAAGACCCTGCCTGCGCGTGAGTTTGCCGCCGGCATGGCCGAGGTGATCAAGTATGGCATCATTTGGGACGTTGAATTCTTCATCTGGCTCGAAGCCAACATGGTGCGTCTGCAGCAGCTTGACACTGCCGCACTCTCTTATGCCATTCGCCGTTGCTGTGAGATCAAGGCCGATGTGGTGACGCAGGATGAGACCGAGCAGGGTGTGCGTGCCTTGCTGAATCTGGGTCACACCTTCGGCCATGCCATCGAAGCCGAGAAAGGCTACGGTAACTGGCTGCATGGCGAGGCGGTCGCGGCTGGCATGATGTTGGCGGCGATAACGGCCGAGGCCCGTGGCGATCTGGATGCGGCTCAGGTTGCTCGGATCCGCAACCTGCTGCTAGCGGCGGATCTGCCGGTTCAGGCACCGCCCGAGATGAATTTTGCCGCCTTTATTCGTCATATGCGCCGTGACAAGAAGGTGCTGGAAGGCAAGTTGCGACTTGTATTGCCGGTCGGGATTGGCCATGCCCAAGTAGTAGCCGATGTGACAGATGCACAATTAATGGCGGTGATTGAGTCTGGTCGTGACGAATAAATTACTTAAACTTCCTTCCCAGCGGCAGCTGGTTGACCGGCTGCTGCACCTGATTGAATTCAATCACCCCTTTATTTTTCTCTCCGGTAAAGCCGGCAGCGGTCGTGGCACCCTGTGCGAATCCTTGTTGGGCCAGTTGCCTGACTGCGTGCGGGTAGTGAGCCTCATTGGCAGCGCCGCCATGAAGATGGCGGATGTGCGCCAGTTGTTGTTGCAGCAGGTGGTGGCCAGGCCACTGTTCAATCCGCAGGATGCGCTGGCTGACAGCTTCTTTCGCATGCTCGAGGGGAAATCCTCGACCCTGCTGCTGGCCATTGAACGCGCCGACGAGCTACCTGCCGAATTGGTCGGAGAGCTGTGGGCGCTGTGCCGCCATAACGATACCCTCGATACCCCCCACAAGCTGGCAATCCTGCTGTCGGGCAATGACGCCTGGTGTCGCAGCCAGAAGCCGCAGCTCAAGGGGCGGGCCATGCCCGCGCTCGAGCTTGAAGTCGCGCCACTGAGTGCGCCGGAGCAGCGCATCTTCTTGTATGAGAAGGCCAAGGCGCTCAAGATCCCGACGGCCCTCTTGTCCAAGCTGAAAGTTGAAGAGATTCTGAGTGCGGCAAATGGACATCCGTCCGCCATCATGCAGTCATTGGAGGATATCATGACCGACAGAAGGCCCAAGAAACGTCAGGCCGAGTTGCCCGTCAAGAAGATAGCGATAGTGTTGGCGCTGGTTGCGGCTGGCCTGCTGGCCCTGAGCTATCTGCCCCTGTTCGATAACGAGGGCAAAAATGACACCCAGGCTTCGTCCCAAGATATGACGCTGCCTGATCCCGTTAGCAGCGATCCACTGAACGCTGGCGCGACCAGCACCGCCCAGGCCACTGACGGAGCCACATCGACGAATCAGAGCAGTAATCAGCTGGCGCGAGACTGGCAACCCGATGCCAAGCCGCTGCCCAAGAAGGTTGAGAGCGAGACGGTGACGACCGAGTCGACCAACTACGAGGGGCGCCGGGTGGTCATCTCCGACGAGGTGGTCGAGAAGCTGATGAAGCAGCCCAACGTCAGCGGCGCGTTGCCCACGGCGGTGGTGGATGAGCTGACGGGAGTTAGTTCCCAGGCTGCCTCTACTCAAATGGCGACGCCAGCCAGTCAACCAGCTACTTCTTCCAAGACCCTCGGCGGCGTGCCTGCGGCCAATGGGGCAGTCAAAGCTACACCAACGGCAGAGCCCATGGCCGTTGCGGCGCCCAAGGTGGCACTGACACCGGCCGCGACCCTGAACAAGAAGGCCAGGAACCACTACAGCATCCAGCTGATGGGGGCGAGCAATACCCAGGCGGTCGACAAGTTTGTGGCCGAAAACGGCTTGGCGGGCAAGATCTGGGTCTACAAGACTCGCTTCCGTGGCAGTCCCTGGTATGTGGTGATACAGGGTGATTATGCCAACAGCACCCAGGCTAAGGCCGCTATCCGCAAGCTGTCTCCTGCCTTGCTCAAGGGACAGCCCTGGCCCAAGTCCTTTGCCCAGATACAAAAAGAGTTGAAGCAATAGCCATTGCGCCCAGTAAGGGGGTAGAATCTTCCCCCTTTTTTGGGCAATGCCTTCTTAACACCGGATTTCCATGAAAAAAACACGCGCGTTTTTAAAATGGGCCGGGGGAAAATACTCCCTGGCCGAAGAGATAGCCGAGCGGTTGCCGGCCGGGCGTGTGTTGTTGGAGCCCTTCGTCGGGGCTGGCTCCGTGTTTCTCAACACCAATTACGATGCCTACGTGCTCAACGACATCAATCCGGATCTGATCGGTCTCTATAACCATCTCAAGCAGAAACCGGACAATTTCATCCGCGAGGCGCGCAAGCTGTTTGTGGCCGAACATAACCACAAGACCGCCTACTACCGGCTGCGTACCCAGTTCAACCAGACCGAGGCCGGGTTTGAGCGGGCCCAGCTGTTCTTGTTCTTGAACCGTCATGGCTTCAACGGCTTGTGCCGTTACAACAAGAAGGGCGGTTTCAATGTGCCGTTCGGTTCTTACAAGAAACCCTATTTCCCGGAGAAGGAGCTGTGGGCCTTCGCCGAGAAGGCGCAAAAGGCCACCTTCATCTGCGAAAGCTACGCCGATGCCATGGCCAGGGCGCAAGAAGACTGGGTGATCTACTGCGATCCCCCCTATGCGCCGCTCTCCACCACGGCCAGCTTCACCAGCTACTCGGCTGGCGGCTTTACCCTGGATGATCAGGCCCTGCTGGCGCGCCTCGCGCGTCACACCGCCGCCCACAAGGGGGTGCCGGTGCTTATCAGCAATCACGACATCGAGCTGACCCGTGAGCTTTATCGCGGCGCCAGACTGGACGAGATCCTGGTCAAGCGTACCATCAGTCGCAACGGCAGCGGTCGCAACAAGGTGGCCGAGTTGCTGGCGCTCTATCCGCCCGGCATCGCGCCCGAGCAGGGTTATTACCCCAGCGACACCGAATTGGTCTCCCTGGGTTAGTTTGCTGGCGGCACCTCAGGGTGCCGCCGCCGTTTCCGCTCCGTGACCCTGTTGCTGACCGCTGACGGTGGTTTCAGGGTTTGAGATGGGGTCCGGCATGCCAAATGCTGTTTGGCCCGCTTGCCGGTCGTTTTCGGCGAAGGGGCGCGGTAAACTCGGTTACCCGTTTTCATGTCGTTTTCGACTGACTTTTACGGTAAAATCGCGCCGTTTTTTCTGCCACGCTGCCAATGGATGACGCTGATGAAAGACTTTCTGATTGCCCCCTCGATCCTCTCCGCCGACTTCGCCCGTCTGGGTGAGGATGTCGCCAAGGTGCTGGCCGCCGGTGCCGACGTGGTGCATTTCGATGTGATGGACAACCACTATGTCCCCAACCTGACCATAGGCCCCATGGTCTGTCAGGCCCTGCGCGACTATGGCATCAAGGCGCTCATCGATGTGCACCTGATGGTCAAGCCGGTTGATCGCATCGTTCCTGATTTTGCCAAAGCGGGCGCCGATCTGATCACCTTCCACCCGGAAGCCTCCGATCACGTGGATCGCACCCTGGGTCTCATCAAGGAGCAGGGCTGCCAGGCCGGTCTGGTGCTGAACCCGGCCACCCCGCTCTCCTGCCTCGAGTACGTGATGGATAAGCTGGACGTGATCCTGCTGATGTCGGTCAACCCGGGCTTCGGTGGTCAGAGCTTTATCCCCGGCACCCTCGACAAGCTGCGCCAGGTGCGCCGCCTGATCGACGAGAGCGGCCGTGACATTCGCCTCGAGATTGACGGTGGAGTCAAAGTGGACAACATCCGCGAGATCGCAGCGGCCGGTGCCGACATGTTTGTGGCCGGCTCTGCCATCTTCAGTCAGCCAGATTACAAGGCGGTCATCGATCAGATGCGCGCGGAGCTTAGCCATGTCAAACGCTGAGCGTGAATTCGATCTGGTGCTGTTCGATCTGGACGGCACCCTGATTGACAGCGCCTCCCAGCTGGCGTTGGCGGTCAACCGTACCCTCAGCGAGCTGGGGCTGGCCGAGGCGGAGGAAGCCGTGGTGCGCACCTGGGTCGGCAATGGCGCCGACAAGCTGATCCAGCGCGCGCTGGATTACCGCGGTGCTCCCGAGTTGTTTGCCAAGGCCCGCCCGCTGTTCGACAGCCATTACCAGGCCTGCCTGCTGGAAGGGCTGACCATGTATGAGGGGGTCGAGCAGAGCCTGCGCCGCCTGCAGCAACTCGGTTACCGGCAAGCCGTGGTGACCAACAAGCCGAGTCACTTTGTGCAACCCATCCTCGATGCCCTCGGCATCAGTGATTGCTTCGCACTCTGGCTGGGTGGCAACTGTGTGGAACCGAAGAAGCCGAGCCCGGCCCCGCTGTTGCATGCTTGCCAGGCACTGGGCGTCAGCCCCGCTCGCACCCTGATGGTGGGCGACTCCGAAAATGACGTGCTGGCCGCCCAGGCCGCCAGCATGAAGGTAGTGGGGCTTACCTACGGCTATAACTATGGCCGCCCCATTGCAGATTCCCGCCCGGACTGGGTATGCGAGCAGTTTGCTCAGCTCGATGCCCTGCTGGTTGAATAACAAGGATCAGAACACTCATGGCTAAACCCATCGTATTGAGCGGGGCCCAACCGTCGGGCCAGTTGACCATAGGCAACTACCTTGGCGCCCTGCGCCAGTGGGTCAACATGCAGGATGATTTTGACTGCCTCTACTGCATCGTCGATCTGCATGCCATCACCACTCGCCAGGAGCCGGGTGCCCTGCGCAAGGCCTGTCTGGATGCCGCGGCTCTCTATCTGGCGGTAGGCATAGATCCCGCCAAGAGCACCGTCTTCATCCAGTCTCACGTGCCGCAGCACGCCGAGCTTGGCTGGATCCTGAACTGCTACACCCAGATGGGTGAGCTGTCGCGGATGACCCAGTTCAAGGACAAGTCCGCCCGTTTCGAGAACAACGTCAACGTCGGCCTGTTTGGCTATCCGGTACTGATGGCGGCCGACATCCTGCTCTATCAGGCCAATCAGGTGCCGGTCGGCAACGATCAGAAGCAGCATCTGGAGCTGACTCGCGACATCTGCACCCGTTTCAACAACCTCTACGGCGAGGTGTTCAGCCTGCCGGAGCCCTTCATCCCGGTCGATGGCGCGCGGGTGATGAGCCTGCAGGATCCGACCAAGAAGATGTCCAAGTCTGACGACAACGAGGCAAACTTCATCGGCCTGCTGGAAGATCCCAAGCAGATCATCAAGAAGATCAAGCGGGCGATGACAGATTCTGACGAGCCAGCGGTGGTGCGTTTCGATCCGGAAAACAAACCCGGCGTCTCCAACCTGCTGACCCTGATGTCCGGGGTGACCGGGCGCTCCATCCCCGAGCTGGAGCAACACTTCGAAGGCAAGATGTACGGTCACCTCAAGGGTGAGACCGCCGATGCTGTGGTCGCCCTGCTGGAGCCCATCCAGGCACGCTTCCGTGAGTTGCGTCAGGATGAGACCCATCTGCAGGCAATTTTGGCCGCAGGCGCGCAAAAGGCGCGTGAAAGGGCTGAAAAAACCCTGGCCAGCGTATATGATGTTGTCGGCTTCGTTCCTCGAGCCTGACATACTGGGAAGGTGTAGTAGGAGAGAGCTGGGTATTTGCCTGGCTTTCTTTGTTTTACCCGACCCCTTGTTCGTTATTCCTTCTTCCAATGTCAAACGCGGGTGTTTGCCCCAAGAGAAAGCATGTCTGTCGAACCAAATTCCGTGATTGAAGAACTGGGTGACAAGGGTCACTGGCTGCGCAAGTTTCGCAAGGCCAAGAACCTCAATACCCTGCAACTGATGGTCTCCAATGCCATCGACAAGCACCACAAGACCCCGGCCATCGCCGCTGCCATCTATCTGGCCGAATGCCAGCGCGAGCGTGAAATGGAGCAGGGCCGCTACCTGGATCGTTGATCCTCTGCCCTTGGTTGCCCTCCCATGCTGTTGCTCATAGATAACTACGACTCCTTTACCTGGAACCTGGTGCAATATTTTGGCGCCTTGGGGCAGGAGGTGGTGGTCAAGCGCAACGACGAGCTGAGCCTGGATGCCATCGCGCAGCTGGCTCCCCGCTATCTGGTGATCTCCCCCGGCCCCTGCACGCCAAACGAGGCGGGCATCTCCCTGGCCGCCATCCGCCATTTCGCGGGCCAACTCCCCATCCTCGGTGTCTGTCTTGGCCATCAATCTCTCGCCCAAGCCTTCGGCGGCCGGGTGGTGCGTGCCCGTCAGGTGATGCACGGCAAGACCTCCCTCATCCGCCATCGGGGTGAGGGGGTGTTCAAGGGATTGAACAATCCGCTGCGGGTCACCCGCTACCACTCGCTGGTGGTGGAGCGGAGCAGCCTGCCCGACTGTTTCGAGGTCACCGCCTGGAGCGAACAGGCCGACGGCAGTGTCGACGAGATCATGGGTCTGCGCCATAAAACACTGGCGCTGGAAGGCGTGCAGTTCCACCCGGAAAGCATTTTGAGCGAGCAGGGCCACCAATTACTGGCCAACTTTTTAGCCCATTCCTGAAAAATCGTGATGCTCATCCCAGAATCGGGAGGAGGTCAAAAATATTTTCTCTGACACTTTATTCACCTCTCCCCCTGTCCAAATTATCTCTTGCCAACACCCCCTGAGCCGTTATGCAATGCGGTTGCCTAAAATCTCACAGGCAATCGAACATTGTTCCCTGTAACTCGGCTTGTTGCAGACTTTTAGCTTTTTTTCTGTGACAATGCCGATGTGTTTACATGGATTTAACTTTTGAGCGGTGGATTATTCTGTCGCCAGATCGAAGGAGAGCAATATGTCAGAGTTGTTGGCAGTGACACGTGAAGTGTTTGATGAAGTGATGGTTCCCAACTATGCGCCCGCCAAGATCATCCCGGTGCGTGGTGAAGGGTCACGTGTCTGGGATCAGGAAGGTCGTGAATATGTCGACTTCGCGGGCGGGATCGCGGTCAATGGCCTCGGCCATTGCCATCCCAAGCTGGTCGAGGCCCTGAAAACCCAGGGTGAGAAGCTGTGGCACCTCTCCAACGTGATGACCAACGAGCCGGCCCTGCGCCTGGCCAAGAAGCTGGTCGCCGCCACCTTCGCCGACAAGGTCTACTTCTGCAACTCCGGTGCCGAAGCGAACGAAGCCGCCTTGAAGCTGGCCCGCCGCTATGCCATCGACACCTTCGGTGCCCACAAGACCCAGATCATCGCCTTCCATCAGGGCTTCCACGGTCGCACCTTCTTCACCGTCAGCGTCGGCGGTCAGGCTGCCTACTCCGATGGCTTCGGTCCGAAGCCGGCCGATATCACCCACGTCACCTATAACGATCTGGCCGAGCTGGCCTCCGTCATCTCTGACAATACCTGCGCCGTGGTGATGGAGCCGCTGCAAGGGGAGGGTGGCATCATTCGTCCCACCGACGAGTTTGCCAAGGGTGTGCGCGAGCTGTGCGACAAGCACAATGCCCTGCTGGTCTATGACGAGGTGCAATCCGGGGTCGGTCGTACCGGTGACCTGTTTGCCTACATGGGACTGGGCGTCACGCCGGACATCCTCACCAGCGCCAAGGCGCTCGGCGGCGGTTTCCCCATCGGTGCCATGCTGACCACCACCGAGATCGCGGCTCACCTGAAAGTGGGCACTCACGGCTCCACCTACGGCGGCAACCCGCTGGCGTGCGCCGTGGCCGAGGCGGTGATCGATGTCATCAATACCCCGGCCGTGCTGGCGGGTGTCAAACAACGTGAAGCGCTGTTCCGCGCCGGTATCGAAGCCATCAACGCCAAGTACCACTGCTTCAGCGAAGTGCGTGGTCAGGGCCTGCTGCTCGGCGCCGTGCTGAACGATGACTTCAAGGGCCGCTCCCGCGACTTCTTGCTGGCCTCCATCGATCAGGGCCTGATGGCGCTGGTAGCGGGTACCAACGTGGTGCGTTTCGCTCCCTCGCTGGTGATCCCTGAGGCGGATATCAAAGAAGGTCTGGCTCGGTTCGAGAAAGCGGTCGCTCAGGTGGTTAACGCCTGATCCAGATTGCCTGAGCCTAGTTGAGGTGGGGAGTCCTCCCGGCAGGAGCCGGGACCCCACCTGTCGTCAATGAAAGGGAGTTGTCATTTATGTTGGTTATCCGTCCTATCGAGCAGCGCGACTTCGCCGGCCTCAAAACCTGTGCCATCGAATCCGGCACCGGCATGACTTCATTGCCGGTGAACGACGAGCTGCTGCAACGCAAGATCGATGCCTCAACCCAGACCTTCCTGGACAAGCCTGCGGGCAAGGGAGACTGCCTCTACTTCTTCGTGGCCGAGGATCTGGAGACCGGCGAAATGGTCGGTACCTGCGCCATCGATGCGGCCGTCGGCCTGTCCCAGCCGTTTTACAACTATCACATCGGCAAGGTAGTGCACTCATCCCCCAAGCTCGGCATCTACAACGTGGTCGAGACGCTCACCCTGTCCAACGACTACACCGGTAACTCCGAGCTGTGCACCCTGTTCTTGCGTGAATGCGCCCGCGAGGGGCTCAACGGTCGGCTGCTCTCCAAGCATCGCTTCCTGTTTATGGCCGAGCACCCGGAGCTGTTCGATGAGACCGTGTTCGCCGAGATGCGTGGCGTCTCCGATGGCGACGGTCACAGCCCGTTTTATGAGTGGCTGCAAAAGCATTTCTTCTCGATGGATTTTCCCACCGTCGACTATCTCACCGGCATCGGCAAGAAGCGCTTCATTGCCGAGCTGATGCCCAAGTACCCGATCTACGTCAACTTGCTGAGCAACGAGGCGCGGGCCGTCATCGGCCAGACCCACGAGAAGACCCGTCCCGCCATCAAGATGCTGCAGGACGAAGGCTTCGTGAACCGCGGCTATGTCGACATCTTCGATGCGGGCCCCACGGTCGAATGCGATGTGAAGCACATCCGCAGCGTGCGCCGCAGCCAGAAGCTGCGGGTACTGGTGGGTGAGCCCATCGGCGGTCATACCTATCTGCTGTGCAACACCCGCTTCGATCAGTACCGCGCCTGCTACGGCAACATCCGGGTCGATCTGGACAAGCACGAAGCCATCATTCCGCCCAAGATGGCGGCCGCCATCAAGGTGGCGAATGGCGACATGGTACGGGTCGTCGACCTGGAATAATTGGCCCGATTGATACCGCAGCATCTGAAGCAGGCAGCCACGGCTGCCTGTGAACCACAGGGAGTGAATGGATTATGTCTTTAGTGCAACTTATCGATGGTCAGTGGTTTGCCGGTGAAGGCAAGGCGTTCGAGTCAAAAGACCCGGCCAAGAATGAAGTGATCTGGCAAGGAGGGGCCGCCAGCGCCGCCCAGGTGGATGCTGCCGTCAAGGCCGCCCGCAGCGCCTTCTACCATTGGTCGGACTTAAGCCTCGACGATCGTCTCGCCGTGGTGCGCCGCTATGCCGATCTGCTCGGCGAGCACAAGGAGGCGCTGGCGCTGACCATAGCCCGTGAGACTGGCAAGCCGCTGTGGGAGACCCGCACCGAGGTTGCCGCCATGCAGGGCAAGATTGCCATCTCCATCCGCGCCCATGACGAGCGCACCGGTACCGTCGAGAACCCCATGCCCGGCGCCAAGGCGTTCGTGCGTCACAAGCCTCACGGCGTGGTGGCGGTGTTTGGCCCTTACAACTTCCCGGGCCACCTGCCGAACGGTCACATAGTACCGGCCCTGATCGCCGGTAACACCGTGGTGTTCAAGCCTTCCGAGCTGACCCCCATGGTGGCCGAAGCCATGCTGAAGATCTGGCAGGAGGCGGGGCTGCCCAAGGGGGTACTGAACCTGGTGCAGGGTGAGGTCGAAACCGGCAAGGCGCTGGCCGGTAACCCGGACATCGACGGTCTGTTCTTCACCGGCTCGTCCCGTACCGGTCACTTCCTGCACCAGCAGTTTGCCGGTCAGCCGGGCAAGATCCTGGCGCTGGAGATGGGCGGTAACAACCCGCTCATTGTCAAAGACGTGAGTGATATCGACGGCGCCGTCCATGCCATCGTCCAGTCCGCTTTTATCACCTCGGGTCAGCGCTGCACCTGCTCGCGCCGCCTGTTCGTGGAGCGCGGCGCCAAGGGGGATGCCCTGGTCAAGCGCTTGGTGGAGGTGGTCGGCCAGATCAAGGTCGGTCTGTACGATGCCGCGGATCAGCCCTTTATGGGCGCCATGATCAGCGAACGAGCGGCGCTCGGCATGGTCGAGGCGCAGGCGAACCTGCAGCGCCTCGGCGGCGAGAGCCTGCTGGTACTTGAGCACCTGAAAACCGGTACCGGCTTCGTCTCCCCGGGCATTATCGATGTGACCGCCGTGAGCGCGTTGCCGGATGAGGAGTACTTCGGCCCCTTGCTGCAGCTCATTCGCTATGACGATTTCGATGCCGCCATCGATCAGGGCAACGCCACCAGTTTCGGCCTGTCGGCCGGCCTGCTCGGTGACAACGAGGCGGACTGGCAGCACTTCTTCAAGCGCATCCGTGCCGGTATCGTCAACTGGAACAAGCCCATCACCGGCGCCTCCAGTGCCGCGCCGTTCGGTGGCATCGGAGCCTCCGGCAACCACAGGGCGAGCGCCTACTACGCCGCCGACTACTGTGCGTATCCGGTCGCCTCCGTCGAGGACAGCAAGGCCGCCATGCCGGATCAGCTGTCCCCTGGTTTGACGTTTTAATCGTTCATGGAGATAGGGATGCAGACAAGATGGCCCATTGCCGCCGACGACTGTGTCATATCTCAGGTTGCCTCGGTGGAAGATAGCAAGGCGGTCATGCCGCCGGATCAGCTCTCCCCCGGCCTGACCTTCTAACAACCAATAGGGGCATCCAAGGGTGCCCTTGTCTGTACCCGCAATCAAAGGAAAGAGAGATGCAAAAGGATATCGAGACCCTGTTTGGCCATCTGTGGGACAACTACATTCAAGTCACCCCCAGTGCCCACAAGGTTCACCAACTGCTGGGAGGCGGCGCCCCCATCATCAACGATCACGTGGCGTTTCGGACCTACAACCTGCCTAAACTCGGGTTGGAGACACTGGCGGCTCACTTCCGCGCCCTGGGGTATGAGGAGAAGGGCGAGTATGTGTTCAAGGCCAAGAAGCTCTATGCCAAGCACTTCGAGCACACCGATCCGGATGCCCCCAAGGTGTTCATCAGCGAGCTGAAGGTAGAAGAGCTCTCCGAGACCGCCCAGGCCATCATCCACAAGCTTGTGGCTCAGGTGCCGGCTCACCTGACCGATACCCCGGCCTTCCTCTACGCAGGCGCGCCCTGGCAGGTCTCTTGGGCCGATTACCAGACCCTGCTGGCAGAGAGTGAGTACGCGGCTTGGATGGCGGCCTGGGGCTACCGTGCCAACCACTTCACGGTCAACATCAACCGCTTGGCGGACTTTGAAACTATCCAACAGGTGAATGCGGCTCTAAAAGCCGCTGGTTTCGTGCTGAACGGCGTGGGCGGTGAGATAAAGGGCGATCCCCTGGTGATGCTGGAGCAATCCTCCACCATGGCGGACAAGGCGGAGGTCGCCTTCAGTGACGGCGTGCGCGCCATCCCGAGCTGCTTCTATGAGTTCGCCCGGCGCTACCTGCAGGCAGACGGTGTGCTCTACCCGGGTTTCGTCGAAGCCTCGGCAGACAAGATTTTCGAATCCACCAACGCCATGTAGCAGTGGTTTATATTAAAAAACGCCCCGAAAGGGGCGTTTTTTATGGCTAAAAACCGGGATCAGGCGGGTTGCAGCTCGCCCTCGGTGGCGAGCAGGGTCGCCATGCCGGCGGCCTTGCCGGCCTGGATGCCGATCTGGGTGTCTTCAAACACCAGGCAGTTGGCGGGGTTAGCCCCCAGCTGCTCGGCGACCTTGAGGAAGGTGTCGGGATGGGGCTTGTGGTTGGTCACATCATCGGCACTCACCACCACAGAGATGTAGGCATCGAGGCCGGTGCTTTTGAGGATCTGCTCCGCCTGGTTGCGCGGCGAGCCTGTGCCTATGCCCATGGGCACCTTGCCGTGATGCGCCTTGACCAGATCCCACATCTGGGGGAAGACCCGGGCCTTGTCGATCTGCTCCAGATAGAGCGCAATCTTGCGGCGGGCGAAGGCCTCGACATCGATGTTCAGCCCATGCTGCTCGGCCAGTATGGCCACTATCTTGCGGGTGGGAATGCCGCCGTATTCATTGAGTTCTGCCCGATCGAAGGGCAGGCCAAACTCGGCGCTGGTGATCTCCCAGGCATCCAGGTGTAGCGGCATGGAGTCCACCAGGGTGCCATCCATATCGAAGATCAGGGCGTCGTATTGCTCAAAGCGGTACTGCTCGGTCATGGGGCTGATTCCTTTTGGGCGAAGATCCCACCCTATCAGATCTGCCGGCGGGATGCCGCGACCCGGATCATGTCTGTCGGCATGGGCAGTGCTTTTAACCATCGGCATGCGATATATGAGACAATAATGAGCCCTGTAGCGCCGTTGTTGGCATTTTACATGAGCGAGTCCCCGACATGTCCCCCAAAACCATCTTCGCGAGTGTGGCCCTGGTGATCGCCCTGGGATCGCTGGAAAAGAGCATAGTCACCACCCCCTTACCCATCATTGGGGCCGAGCTGAACGCTGGCGCCGCCCTCACCTGGGTGGTCACCGCCTACCTGCTGGCCGCCACCGCGGCCTTGCCTGTCTACGGCAAACTGAGCGATCTGTTTGGCCGGGTACGGATGCTCAACATCGGCATCGGCTTGTTTCTGGCGGGCTCGGTGGCCTGCGCTCTTGCTCAGGATCTGCCGACCCTGCTGGCAGCACGGGTGTTGCAAGGGCTGGGGGGCGGGGGACTCATCGCCCTGGCGTTCACCGTGATTGCCGACAGCATACCGCCGCGGGAGGTGGGCAAGTATCAGGGCTACATCTCGGCGGTGTATGCGGTCTCCAGCATCGCCGGGCCCCTGCTTGGCGGCTATTTCAGCGAGCAGCTGAGCTGGCGCTGGATCTTCTGGATCAATCTGCCGCTCGGGGCGCTCGCGCTCTGGCTGGTGAATCGCAACCTCGGCCACCTCAATGTGCGTCGCCACAGCCGCTTCGACTGGAAGGGGGCAGGGCTGCTGATTACCGTCACCACCCTCACCTTGCTGCTGCTCTCGCCGGAGACCAGTCTGCCCGCCCTCGGGCTGGCGGCCGGGCTGGCGGTGGCCCTGTTGCTGCTGATCCTGGTGGAGCGGCGCGCTCACGACCCCATACTGCCGGCCCACCTGGTGCGGCTGCCCGGCTATCTGGTGAGCGTGCTGCTGGCGCTGGCCTCCCAACTGCTGATGTTCGCCGTGCTGGTCTATCTACCGCTGCAGATGCAGTGGCAGAAGGGGATGGGGGCCAGCGAGAGCGGGCTCTACATGGTGATCTTCATGGTCTGCATCACGGCGGGCGCCTTCGTCGGCGGCAAGCTGATCGGCCGTAGCGGCCACTACCGGCGTTTCGTGGTGACGGGCTTCGCCCTGGCGGCGCTGGCACTGTGGCAAATTCACTTCGATCTATGGGCCAATGTGGGGCTGGGGCTCGCGGGGCTTGGCCTAGGACTGGTGCTGCCGGCCCTCTCGGTGGTGGTGCAGAATGCGCTGCCACGGGAAGATCGCGGCATCGGCATGTCCCTGTTCAACTTCGGCCGTGAGCTGGGGGGCGCGGTCGGGGTCGCCATCTGCGCCATGCTGTTCCACTCCGCCCTGCCGGCGGGCAGCAGCCACAATTTGGCGAGCCTCAGCCCGGCCGAGCTGGCACCCGGTTTTGGCGCCACCTATGTCGGCATGGCGTTGATCGCAAGTGCCGCCCTGCTCATCACCTTGCTGGCCTTGAAGCGCCATGAGCTGGCCAGCAAGCCGGACTGATGGCGGTATCGCAGATAGCAAGAGGGCTCCCCATGGGGAGCCCTCTTTGTTTAGTCAGTGTCTCATGACCCGGATGTCACTCATTCCTGAGTGGGAGCCTCCTTGCCGGCGAGCTGGCTCAGCCAGGCGAATCGGCGGTTCGCATCCAGCTCCGCCTCCCGGTAGAGCTGGGTGGCGATCTCCGGCAACTGGCGCTCGAGGCGCTTGAAGCGAGGCTCCTGCTGCAGGGTCTCGGCGAGAGAAGCCGTCGGCGCCCGCGAATCCAGCGCCAGCGGCGCCTTGCCCTCTTCGCTGCGACGGGGGTCGTAGCGGTAGAGCGGCCAGAAACCGGTGGCGGTCAGCTGCTTCATCTGCTCGTGACTCTGGGCCAGATCGTAACCATGCTCCTCGCAGGGGCTGTAGGCGATGATGAGGGACGGCCCCGGATAGGCTTCCGCCTCCTGAATGGCCTTCACCGTCTGGTTCATCTGGGCGCCGAGGGAGATCTGCGCCACATAGACGTGACCATACATCATGACGCTGGCGCCGAGATCCTTGCGGGCCTTGCGCTTGCCCTGCTCGCCAAACTTGGTGATGGCGCCGAGCGGCGTCGCCTTGGACTGCTGGCCGCCGGTGTTGGAGTAGCACTGGGTGTCGAGCACCAGCACGTTGATGTTCTCCCCCAGACTCAGCACGTGATCCAGGCCGCCGAAGCCGATGTCATAGGCCCAGCCATCGCCGCCGATGAGCCAGACCGACTTGTCCACCAGGTGATCCGCGTCCCGCGCGAGTTCAGCCGCGCCCGGTTCGCTGCGCCCCTGCAGCAGGCTGCGCAGCTGCTGGATATGGGCCCGCTGCTCGGAGACCGGCAGGCTGGCGTCTTGCAGCGCCTGTTGCAGTTCGGCCGGGATGGCGTCACCCAGACCCGCCATCAGGCGGCGTACCCGATCGCGATGCTGATCGACGGTGAGCCTGAAGCCCAAGCCAAACTCGGCGTTGTCCTCGAACAGGGAGTTCGCCCAGGCCGGACCACGGCCCTCGGCGTTGGTGGTGTAGGGGGTGGTGGGCAGGTTGCCGCCATAGATCGACGAGCAGCCGGTGGCGTTGGCGATCAGCAGCCTGTCTCCATAGAGCTGGGTTAGCAGCTTGATGTAGGGGGTCTCGCCACAGCCGGAGCAGGCGCCGGAGTATTCGAACAGCGGCGAGATGAGCTGGGAGGTGCGAATGTCGATGCGCTCCAGCTGCTCTGCCGTACGCTCCGGCAAGTCGAGGAAGAAGTCGTAGTTCGCCTTCTGGGCCTCGAGGTGGTCGAGCCGTGATTCCATGTTGATCGCCTTGCGGCTCGGATCGGTGCGATCCTTGGCCGGGCAGACCTCGACGCAGAGGTTGCAGCCGGTGCAATCCTCCGGCGCCACCTGCAGCACATATTGCTGGCCGCGCATGTCGCGGGCCTTCACATCCAGCGCATCCAGGGTCGCGGGGGCATCGGCAAGCGATTCTTTATCCACCACCTTGGCGCGGATGGCCGAGTGGGGGCAGGCGGCCACGCAGTAGTTGCATTGGGTGCACAAGTCCGCCTGCCAGATCGGCACCTCCTGGGCGATGTTGCGCTTCTCCCAGCGGGTGGTGCCCACCGGCCAGGTGCCATCGGGTGGGAAGGCAGAAACCGGCAGGCTGTCGCCGAGCCCCGCCAGCATGGCGGCGGTGACGGTCTGCACGAAGTCGGGGGCCTTGGCCGACACCACGGGGGGGCGCTGGTGGCTGCTCGGATCGAGTTCTTGCAGTGGCACCGGGATCAGTGCCGCGCAGGTGGCGGCCAGGGCCTGCCAGTTGCGCTCGACCAGTTCGCTGCTCTTGTTGCCATAGCTCTTGGCGATGGCTTGCTTGAGCAACTCGGTGGCTTCTGCTGGCGGTATGATGGCGGTCAGCTGGAAGAAGGCCATCTGCATCACGGTATTGATGCGGCTGCCGAGCTGGCATTCCCGGGCAATCTTGGCGGCGTTGATGCTATAGAGACGGGCGCGCTTCTCGCGCAGTGCCTGCTGTACCTCTTGCGGCAGCCGTTGCCACAGTTCACTGGCATCGAAGGGGCTGTTGAGCAGGAAGATGCCGTTCGGCTTGAGCCGCTCCGCCATCTGGTACATGTCGATGAACTGCCACTGGTGACAGCCGATGAAGTCCGCCTCGTCCACCAGGTAGGCCGATTGCACCGGCCGCTCATTCACCCTCAGGTGGGAGACGGTGAGGCCGCCCGCCTTCTTGGAGTCGTAGACGAAATAGCCCTGAGGATAGAGCTCGGTGTGGTTGCCGAGGATCTTGATGCTGTTCTTGGCCGCCGAGACGGTGCCGTCGCTGCCAAGGCCGTAGAACAGCGCCTCCAGCTTGTGCTGGTTGCCAAGGTCGGGGCTCGGATAGCCGAGGGTCGGCAGCGGCAGGGAGAGGCCGGTGACGTCGTCGAAGATGCCGACGGTGAAGCGTGGCCGTGGATTATCCAGTGCCAGTTCATCGAAGATGGCCTGCACGCAGGCGGGGTTGAACTCCTTGGAGGAGAGGCCGTAGCGGCCGCCTATGACCCGCGGCAGGCTGGCGCGCTCGCCTCGGCTGACCGCCTCGGCCAGCGCGCTCATTACGTCCAGATAGAGCGGCTCGGCTTGGGCGCCCGGCTCCTTGGTGCGATCCAGCACCGCAATCTTGCGGGCGCTCTCAGGGATGACCGCCAGCAGATGCTCTGCCCTGAAGGGGCGGTAGAGGCGCACCTTCACCAGTCCCACCTTCTCCCCTTGCTCAAGCAGCCGTGCTATCACCTCCTCACAGGTGCCGATGGCGGAACCCATCAGCACCAGCACCCGCTCGGCCTCTGGATGACCCACGTATTCGAACGGCTGGTAGTGGCGGCCGGTCTGTACGCCGAAGGCGTCCATCGCCTCGCTCACGTGACGGTAGGCGTCGTCATACCAGGGGTTGGTGGCCTCCCGGCACTGGAAATAGGTGTCCGGGTTGGCGGCGGTGCCACGAATGACCGGGTTATCCGGGCTCAGAGCACGGGCCCGGTGGGCACTGATGGCGGCCTCCGGCAGCAGGGCACGCAGGGTGTCGTCCGCCAGTGGCACTATCTTGGCTATCTCGTGGGAGGTGCGAAAGCCGTCGAAGAAGTGGATGAAGGGCAGCCGGCTGTTGAGGCTGGCCACTTGGGAGATCAGGGCGAAGTCCTGCGCCTCCTGCACGTTGCTGGCGCAGAGCATGGCGCAGCCGGTCTGGCGCACCGCCATCACGTCCGAGTGATCGCCGAAGATG
The DNA here is from genome assembly GCF_000820185.1 of Aeromonas tecta. Lineage (GTDB taxonomy): Bacteria > Pseudomonadota > Gammaproteobacteria > Enterobacterales > Aeromonadaceae > Aeromonas > Aeromonas tecta. The sequence continues at coordinate 167,246 of NZ_CDCA01000036.1, read as the reverse complement.
GACAGGGCATGGGTCGCGACGGTTCGCGCCGCCACATGGAGTACGAAGGGAATGAGCTGACCTGCCAACTTGTAGAGGTTGGGGATCATCAGCAGCAGGCCCTGGGACGAGGTAAACGAAGTCGCCAGCGCGCCCGTCTGCAAGGCGCCGTGAACGGTGGCGATGGCCCCGCCCTCCGACTGCATCTCGACAACTCGAGGCACGTCACCCCACAGGTTCAGGCCCCGATCGCTCGACCAGGCCGACGCCTGCTCCGCCATGCTGGAGCTCGGGGTGATGGGGTAGATGGCGATGACTTCGCTGGTGCGGTAGGCCACTGAGGCGACCGCGTTATTACCGTCTGTGGTGATCATGAATTGCCCAATTGCTATGCCAGTGTAAAGGCCAGCTACGATCAGCCAGCCATGGATAGGTCACTCACATAGTAAGAGGGGGAAGGATCTGCATCAAACGGGATAAATAATCAGCTCGGACCTGATTGTTTACTCATTTATTTTCAATGGGTTGGTGATGATGACTCATCGTTGCGCGGGTGGGTTTTCCACCCTGAAAAGGGTGTGGATATACAGGTTCTGGTAGCCGTTTATGTCCGATCCGCGCTTGGCCTGGCTGCGGGAGCACATAAATTCGCCGGCTAGCACAGCCTGTGGCCCCGCCCCATCGGCGTGGCCACAGGGGATATAAGCCCTGCCACGAGCACAGATGTGTGGCGGCAAGTTATGCCGGTTTTTCCTGCTGGCGCTCGGTCTGGGCATCGAGCTCCTTGCCGAGGAAGTAGTTCAGGAAGGTGCGGATCACCGCGATGATGGCGAGCTGGATCAGCTCCTCCTTGCTCGGCGATACCGTGGTCGCGAGGATATCGGCGGCGAGCTGGAACTCCAGCGCCAGGATGAGCCAGCTGCCGAAACAGAGCCGGATGCGGGGGAAGCCGGGGGCATGATCCCGCACCCGCGCCGCCAGCCAGAGTGTCTTGCCAAGGCCAATCACCACGCAGGCGATAGAGATGAGCTCCAGCAGCAGCTGGAACAGCTCTACCCCGTGCATCATGGCTTCTCGCAAACTGGTTATCTCAAGCACTTTTGGCTCCTTATCGATTCAAAGGAGACACTATTAGCACAACCGCCGGGGAAGGCCAACTCAGAGGCGTCTCAACCAATCCGCTACCTGATTTATGGCCTGGCGCGCCGCCGGACTTATTTTGGCGAGCTGGAAGAAACCGTGGATGACGCCGAGCTGGCGCTGGCAGCTTGCCTGGACCCCGGCCGCGAGCAGGGCGCGATAGAGTGCCTCTCCCTCATCGCGCAGGGGATCGTATTCGGCGGTGAGGATATGGGTGGGAGGCAGACCGGCAAGATCTGGGGGGTGAAGCGGGCTGGCCTCGGGGTGATCGATGGGCAGGGCCCCAGATAGGCGTGATAGCCGCTCAGCAGCATGTCGGCGGTGATGAGGTAATCCTCGCCATAGGCGCGATAACTGTCGCTCGCACCGCTGGCGTCCAACATGGGATAGAGAAGGCACAGAGCCGCAGGCTGGGGCGCTTGCATGGCCTTGAGACGCAGCGCCGTGACCAGGGCCAGATGACCGCCGGCGCTGTCACCGGCCAGCATCAGACGCTCGCTGTGCCCGCCCCACTCGGCGAGACGCGCCATGATGGCCAGGGTTGCCGCCAGGGCATCGTCGTGGGCAGCCGGATAGACATATTCCGGGGCGAGGCGGGTGTGCACCGTAAACACCAGGGCATTGGCGCGGTTGCACAGCATGCGCAGCTGGCGGTCGTGGGTCTCGAACTCCCCGCTGACGAAGCAGCCGCCATGAAAGTAGATGAGGGCGGGGAGGGAAGACTGAGCCTCCCGTGCTGGCTGATAGAGGCGAACGGCATACTGAGCTTCGCACCATTCCGCTATGGCCCCAACTTCTTCCCGCTCACCCCCGAGCTGTGCCGAGGCGAGATAACCTTCGCGTCTGGCTTGCCAGCTCAGCTCACTGGCTCTGGGGCGGCCGGCGGCGATAAAGCCGTCGACTATCTCGGCGATGGCGGGTTCGAGAGCTGTTTGCATGGGGAACTCCATAACAACTGTATATAAAAACAGTGATTATGCGCCTCTGGCCGCCCATGGCAAGAGACTCGCCGTGAGGGCGCTCACAGACTCGCGGTTAGATCAGCTTGAATTCAATCACATAGAGCGGCGGCAGCTCGGGATAGATGTCCCGGATCACCTGTTTGAGCTCGGCCAGTGTCATGTTCTCCTGGCTGGCGTGCTCGTCGCTGAGCGCATCGAACGCCACCGGCGCCACCGTCAGCACCTCGATCTCGCCGAAGGGCTGATGCTCGGGGTTGGTGAACAGTGAGAGGCGCTGACCGGGTTGCCAGTGGGCCTCGCTCTCGTCGCGGATGGTGATGGTCTTGCGGCCCGCCCGGATGTCATCGACGAAGCGGCTGAAGAAGGTGAACTCGGGGTATTGCGGGGCTGGCATCGACATGACGTCTCCAATAAAGGTGGAAAAAATAGGTGTCAGCGCGCGAGATAGGCACGCAGCTTGGCGAGATCGGCGATGACGGGGCCATCAATGCCCTCACCGACGATACCCTGTTCGATCAGCTCCTTGAGGGCGCGGCGATAGACCCGCTCCGTGGTGCCAAAACGCGCCGCCTCCAGGGCCCGTTTGCGCGAACCCAGCATGGGGGTGCGCTGGCGCTCGCGCCACAGCTCATAGGCGATGTTGTAGGCGATAGGGTGCAGCAGGCGGCTGGTGGTGATGTCCAGGGTATCGAGATAGTCGCAGGCCAGGGCCGCGGCGAAGAAGAGCACCAGCTCGGGCTCGGCCAGCAGCCGTTGGGCCAGCTTGTGGGCGCAGATGACGCAGGCATCGAGCTCGGTCTCGGCCACCACGTTCCACTGCACCGGCGCCGCGCCGAAGAACTCCATCTCGCCGAAGATCTGGGACTGGCAGGCTATCTCCCCGAGCTGGAACAGGCGCCCGGAGTTGACGGCGCTGTTGAGGGAGACTCGTCCCTTCTCGACCAGATAGAGGCAGTCGCTCTGCTCCCCCTGGCGCATGATGAGCTCCCCTGGCAGGTAACGGCGCAGGTGCAGGCGACAGGCCGCAAGGGCACTGGCAAAGCGCGGTTCGAGCGCCTGGAGTTCGGTTTGAAAACGGCCTAGGGGATAGGGTTGTTGCTGCATGGGTATCTGCAAGAGGCATTGAAGGCACAGAGGCTAGCAAGAGCCCGGGCCGGATGCCAGCCCGCGAGCCTTCGAATGTGACTCATGAATAGGACAAAACGCCTCGGCCGGGGCTTTCCCCGCCAAGGCTTGCCTCATTGCACCAGGGCATGGAGTGCGGCGGCGATGGCCAGCCGCTCTCCTGCCATCATGGCGGCTTCGCTCTTGGCGTAATCGCTCACCCCTTGCTGCACATCCTGCTCGAACGCCACCACGTTGCAGAGCACGGCGGCGACCCGCACCTTGCGAAGGCGCCCGACCGTGAGCAGGGAGGCGGTCTCCATGTCCGCCCCGAGCACGCCGCGCTCATGCCAGTAGCGGCACACCGCCTGTTCGTCATCCCGATAGAAGCTGTCGTGGGAGCGCACCAGCCCGTGCCAGTGAGGATGACCGCTGGCGGCAATCTGCTCGAGCAAGCTCAGTTGCAGGCGCAGATCGGCGCAGGCCGGGTACTCGGGGGGCAGATAGGCCAGTGAGCCCCCATCGTGGCGCACGGCCCCTTCCACCACGATCAGATCCCCGAGCGTTATCTCATGCTGCAAGGCCCCCGCCGAACCGACCCGCACCAGCGTTTGGGCGCCGGCCTGTACCAGTTCCTCCAGCGCTATGATGGCGGAGGCGCCGCCGATGCCGGTGCTGCAGACGGTGATGGATAATCCCCGATGACGGCCGTTGATAAGGCGAAACTCCCGGTTCTGTCCAAGTAATTCACTGCTTTTAAGCTGGCTGGCGATGCGATCGACTCTGGCAGGGTCGCCACACAGTATGACTCGCTCGGCTATCTGGTCGGGGCGACACTGCAGGTGGGGCAGCAGGCTCATGCGGCTGCCCCCTGCTGCGGGCGTTTGGCCGCCAGCATCCAGAGGCGGGTGCCGTTGGCGGCGATAAATAGCAGGATCAGGTACTCGAGGGACATGGCGTAGACACCCTGGGCGGCATAGACGCCGATGCTGATGAGGTTGATGAGCACCCAGAGGATCCAGTTCTCCACGTATTTGCGGGTCATCAGGATCTGGGCCACCACGGAGAGCACCGTCATGCAGGCATCCCAGAACGGGAAGGCGTCGGGGGAGGGCTCGGGGATGGCGAGATTGGCGCCAAACAGATTGAGCAGGGCGACCGAGGTGCGGGCCAGGGTGGCGAAGACCGGGTCTATGTAGCGAGTCAGCAGGGCGATGGCGACGACGCTCACCAGCGCCGTCAGCAGCAGCTTGGGTCGGCTCAGCCAGCGGATCTGCAAACTGTCCCCTTGCTCGTTGGCGGGGCGGGTCCAGGCGTACCAGCCGTAGAGGTTGGCGCAGAAGAAGAACAGCTGCAGCATCAGCAGGCCGTAGAGCTGGATCTGGAAGAAGATGATGGCAAACAGGCTGACGTTGATGAGGCCGAACAGGTAGTTGATGGTTTTTTCCTGGCTGGCGCACCAGATGCAGGCCAGCCCGAACAGGGTGCCGACGGCTTCAATCCACGACATGGCGTAACCACCGCCCAGCGGTATGGTGACCAGGGTGTGATGGATACTGAACCACTCGAATATGCTCATTGTCATTTCCTTTGAACGGTGACGAAGGGAGATGGGCCCATTTTATGGGCCAAAGCGAGGGTGGCGCAGGACTTTTGTCCGCCATGGCCCGCGCGGCATCAAAGAATGACACTGTGGCCGCGCCGTTTGTGCTGCGCTTTTTCGCAGGCCTCATGCGGGCTCGGATGTGCGATGATGGAGCCCCCCTTTATTGACATGTAACAAATCGGGGCGGCGCAAGCTGTGGTCTGATGGAGAAGGTGTCCCCCTGCACTTGGGGCGCGACAAACGAAAGGAGCGAGTGTGAATTCCGAGTTGATCTGGGTCCTCTGCATGCTGGTGGGTGCCATCTATCTGTTTATTACCAACAAGGTGCGCATGGACGTGGTGGCCTTGGGGATTGTCATCCTGTTCGTGCTGAGCGGCACCCTGACGTTGCCGGAGGCACTGGCGGGCTTCAGCGATCCAAACGTCATCCTGATTGCCGCCCTGTTCGTGGTGGGGGAGGGACTGGTGCGCACCGGCATCGCCTATCAGGTGGGGGACGCGCTGGTCAAGGTCGCGGGCAGCAGCGAGACCCGCATGCTGGTGCTGCTGATGGTGGCAGTGGCGACCCTGGGGGCGGTGATGAGCAGCACCGGGGTGGTGGCCATCTTCATCCCGGTGGTGCTGAGCGTCGCGAACCGGATGGGGATCCCGGCCGGACGGCTGATGATGCCGCTCGGGTTTGCCGGCCTCATCAGCGGCATGATGACGCTGGTGGCGACGCCCCCCAACATGGTGGTCAACAGCGAACTGATGCGCCATGGCATTCAGGGGTTCGGTTTCTTCAGTTTCACGCCCATGGGGGTGCTGATTTTGGGGCTCGGGATCCTCTATATGCTGCTGATGCGGGGCTCCCTGGTGCGCGAAGGAGAAGAAGGCAAAGGCAAGCAGACGGGGCGCAGCACCATGCGCGACCTCATCCGCGATTACCGGCTGGCCGGTCGTGCCCGCCGACTGGCGATCCGCCCCGATTCGCCCCTCATCGGTCAGACCCTGGACGAGTTGCAGCTGCGCGCCCGTTACGGCGCCAACGTCATCGGGGTGGAGCGTTGGCGCAAGTTTCGGCGGGTGATGGTGACCGTCTCCGGTGTCACCGAGTTCCAGGCGAAAGACGTGCTGCTCATCGACATGTCCGATCCCGAGGTGGATGTGCGCGAGTTCTGCAGCGAGGCGCGGCTCGAGCCCATGATTTTGCGCGGGGAGTACTTCTCCGATCAGGCGCGGGAGGTTGGGATGGCCGAGGTGTCGCTCATTCCCGAATCCCGCCTGCTCGGCAAGAGCATCCGCGAGGTGGCGTTTCGCTCCCACTACGGCCTGAGCGTGGTGGGGCTGCGGCGCGGTGGCGAGGCGTTGACCGGCAAGCTGGTGGATGAGCCGTTGCAGATGGGTGATTGCCTGCTGGTGGTGGGCAACTGGAGTCTTATTCGCCAATTACAGGCAAAAGTGCGAGATTTTCTGCTGCTTGGGTTGCCGGCAGAAGTGGATGAGATGGCGCCGGCCCGCAGTCAGGCCATCCATGCCCTGATCTGCCTCGGCGTCATGATTGTCCTGATGGTGACCGACCCGGTGCCCAACGTCATCGCGGCGCTTATCGCCTGCCTGCTGATGGGCAAGTTTCGCTGCATCGACATGGAGAGCGCCTACAAGTCCATTCACTGGCCGACCCTGATCCTGATCGTCGGCATGCTGCCCTTCGCCCTGGCGCTGCAAAAGACCGGCGGGGTGGATCTCATCGTCGGCGGTCTGATTGCCGCGGTGGGGGACATGGGCCCCAGAGTCATGCTGGCCAGCCTGTTCGTGCTGTGCGCGGTGATCGGGCTCTTTATCTCCAACACCGCCACTGCAGTGCTGATGGCGCCGATTGCGCTTGGCACGGCGCAGCAGATGGGGATATCGCCCTATCCGTTTGCCATGACCATCGCCATCGCGGCTTCTGCGGCCTTTATGACGCCGGTCTCGTCACCGGTCAACACCCTGGTGCTGGGCCCCGGCAACTACAAGTTCGTGGACTTTATGCGCATTGGCGTGCCCTTTACCCTGCTAGTACTGGTGGTGAGCGTCATCGCCATCCCCTGGTTCTTCCCGTTCTGACCAGAGAGAAAGCGACAAGCGGCCTGCGGGCCGCTTTTTTGTTGGTATTCATCAGGTTGGGAAATACGGTATCGCCTCGGCAGGAAGACACTCGGGTAGAAGAGACGGGGATAGCAATCAGAGGAGTGGCAAAATTCAGGTACAAAAAAACCAGCCTAAGCTGGTTTGTTTGGTACTGCTATTAATGGTGCGGAAGGAGAGACTCGAACTCTCACGCCTAGGGCGCCAGAACCTAAATCTGGTGCGTCTACCAATTTCGCCACTTCCGCAATATTAATGGTGGCTATGACGGGATTCGAACCTGTGACCCTCGCATTATGAGTGCGATGCTCTAACCAACTGAGCTACATAGCCATCTTGTATTCGACAAGGTCGTTTACAAGGCAAAATGGCTGGGGTACTAGGATTCGAACCTAGGGATGGCGAGATCAAAACCCGCTGCCTTACCGCTTGGCGATACCCCAACAGTGTCTTTCAACTGCCTTGCGACAGGTAAAAAACCTTCAAAAATAGCTGAAGTACCAGGGTTTTACCTGGTCACATTGGCGAGTTAAAAACCCCTCAATGCGTTCCTCAGCGTGCTATCGATAGATGAACATCGATAACTAAAAATAATGGCTGGGGTACTAGGATTCGAACCTAGGGATGGCGAGATCAAAACCCGCTGCCTTACCGCTTGGCGATACCCCAACTGAACAACTACTAAATGGTGGCTATGACGGGATTCGAACCTGTGACCCTCGCATTATGAGTGCGATGCTCTAACCAACTGAGCTACATAGCCGTCTTGTATTCGACAAGGTCGCTTACAAGGTAAAATGGCTGGGGTACTAGGATTCGAACCTAGGGATGGCGAGATCAAAACCCGCTGCCTTACCGCTTGGCGATACCCCAACAATGTCTTTCAACTGCCTTGCGACAGGCAAAAAACTTCAAAAATTGCCGGGGCACCAGGATTTTTACCTGGGCACATTGATGAGATCAAAACCTCTCAATGCGTTCCTCAGCATGCTACCGACGGATGAACATCGATAACTAAAAATAATGGCTGGGGTACTAGGATTCGAACCTAGGGATGGCGAGATCAAAACCCGCTGCCTTACCGCTTGGCGATACCCCAACTGAACAACTTGAATGGTGGCTATGACGGGATTCGAACCTGTGACCCTCGCATTATGAGTGCGATGCTCTAACCAACTGAGCTACATAGCCAACCTTGCTTCCAGTAAGTCGTTGCCTCGTCACTGTGCGGCCGGAATTATGCGTATCTGGCTCTGGGGCGTCAACCCTTTTTTTGCCAGAAAAACCGAATTTGGGTGCGTTTGGCGAGTTATTGGACGCTGTTGCACAAAAGCCCAACAATCTGGTTTTTTTTGCGACATTTGCCAGCAGAATTGCAACAGGGGCACAGAGCAAAGAGGCCAGCAAATGCTGGCCTCTCATGGGGTTAGACGTTGAACAAGAAGTTCATGATATCGCCATCTTTGACGATGTAGTCTTTCCCTTCGGCGCGCATCTTGCCCGCTTCCTTGGCGCCTTGCTCACCCTTGTAGGTGATAAAGTCGTCGAAGGCGATGGTCTGGGCGCGAATAAAGCCTTTTTCAAAGTCGGTGTGGATCTTGCCTGCCGCTTGCGGGGCGGTGGCGCCGACTGGTATGGTCCAGGCGCGCACTTCCTTCACCCCGGCGGTGAAGTAGGTCTGCAGGTTCAGCAGCTCGTAACCGGAACGGATCACCCGGTTCAGGCCCGGCTCCTCGATGCCAAGGTCTGCCATGAACTCGGCGCGGTCGGCGTCGTCCAGCTCGGCGATGTCCGCCTCGATGGCGCAGCAGACCACAACCACCACGGCGTTCTCGGCGGCAGCGATTTCACGCACCTTGTCGAGGAAGGGGTTGTTGTCAAAACCGTCTTCCGCCACGTTGGCGATGTACATGGTGGGCTTCAAGGTCAGGAAGTTGAGGTGGGCAACGGCGGCCAGCTCCTCTTTATCCAGCTTCATGCCACGGATCATCTGGCCGTCTTCCAGCACTACCCGGATCTTCTCCAGGGTTTCCACTTCCAGCTTGGCATCCTTGTCGCCGCCCTTGGCGCGCTTGGATTGGCGGTGGATGGCGCGCTCGCAGGCGTCCAGATCCGACAGTGCCAGCTCGGTGTTGATCACCTCGATGTCGTCGGCCGGGGAGACCTTGCCTGCCACGTGGATGATGTTGTCATCTTCGAAGCAGCGCACCACGTGGCCGATGGCCTCGGTTTCGCGGATGTTGGCCAGGAACTGGTTACCCAGACCCTCACCCTTGGAGGCACCCGCCACCAGACCGGCGATGTCCACGAATTCCATGGTGGTCGGCACCACGCGCTGCGGATTGATGATGGCCGCCAGCTGGTCGAGACGCGGATCCGGCATGGGGACCACACCCGTGTTCGGCTCAATGGTGCAGAACGGGAAGTTGGCGGCTTCGATGCCAGCCTTGGTCAGCGCATTGAACAGGGTGGATTTGCCTACATTGGGCAGGCCCACGATACCGCATTTAAAACCCATGGATTGTTACCTTACTTGATGGATGCTGTGAGGGGCCGCGCGGGCAGCCCTGTCATATTGTGTGACCCTGACGCTTGCCAGGACTCTGTATTCAGACTTTCTCGGCCTTGAAGCTGTGCAAGCGGTTCATGGCTTTGGTCATGTCTTGCTTGAACAGGATGTCGGTGGCGCGCAGGGATTCATCCAATGCGGCCTCGATCAGGCTCTGTTCACTGCTGGGCGCCTTGGTCAGCACGAAGCCGGCCACCAGCTCCTTGGCGCCGGGGTGACCTATCCCCAGCCGCAGCCGGAAGAAGTTATTGTTATTGCCCATCCTGGCGATGATGTCTTTGAGGCCATTGTGACCACCGTGACCACCGCCCTGTTTGAACTTGGCGATGCCGGGGGGCAGGTCCAGTTCGTCATGGGCCACCAGCATCTCTTCCGGCGCTATCTGGTAAAACCGGGCCAGCGCCGCCACGGCCTTGCCGGAGAGGTTCATAAAAGTGTTCGGGATGAGCAGCCGAACATCCTGCCCCTCCACCAGCATGCGGGCGGTGTGGCCGAAGAACTTGGGTTCTTCGCGCAGGCTGACATTGTGCCAGCGGGCCAGTTGCTCCACATACCAGGCGCCCGCATTGTGGCGGGTCTTGGCATATTCGGGGCCGGGATTACCCAGCCCGACAATCAGTTTGATTTGAGTTGTCACGCTTGATGTCTTCACTCGCTAGTTGCCGTGGGCAGATGGCCCAGGGCAATGGGACGCATATTCTAGCCGCCGACTGGCGATCACTCAACCAAAGCTCGGCAACTGCGGGGAATAACCGTGTATCAGGTGGCCAACGTCAGCCAAAACGGGCCCTGTCAGGGCCCGTTTTGCATGCTGTCGTGGCGAAGGGGGCTATTTAGCTCGCAGCAGGGTGACGCTGGGTTCGCTCAGGGCGGTCAGGACGGGGGGCTGCCCCGCTACGTCAGGGCGCTGCGCTTGCACATATTGCACGAAGGAGGCCGCGTCCGTGCCGCAGTTGACGGCCTCGGCCTTGCAGTCCAGCTGGTGTCCTTCGGCATAACGGGCAAGCAATTGATCGCCCCGTTGCACCACCTGCTGCACCGGGAAGGCGGTCAGCTTGTCATCCACCCAGGCGAGATCCTGCCGCTCGGCGTGCTGCGCCTGGGCGCGGGCCAACGCCTGCCAGCCATCGTTGCCATTGGCACTGTAGGCATTCATCACCACCCGGTAGCGCTGGTTATCCACCAGATCCAGCCATTGCCCGTCGCTCGTCTGCCACTGCAGCTGGCTCAGGGTGCCCTGCTTGCCTGCCAGGGTTTCGGTGAAGGTGTAGCGTAGATGGCCGCCGTAGGGGAACTTGCCGGCATGGGCGCTGGCGGGCAGGGTAGCGGTGATGGTCTCGGTCAGCAGGGCGCGCACATCGGTGCCGGTCAGGGTCAGTACGCTGAGCTGGTTCTTGAACGGCAGCAGGGTGAGGGCGGCATCCCCTTCACGCAGCTCGCCGGCGGGCAGATCGGCGCGCACGCCGCCCACCGCCAGCAGAGCGAAATCGACCGGGCCACCGGTCAGGGCCTGCACCGCCGGGGTATTGGCCCAATGGTACTGGCCCTCGGCCACCAGAGGGGCGACCTGGGAGCCGTGGCTATCACTGCCGTTGTCGCCAGGGCGACGAGCATTGTGCAGCGCCGCCGGCAGGGTGGCGATGACGGGGCCGAAGGCCTGCTCCAGCGCCGGTTTGTAGTGGCTGTCGATGATGCCTCGCAGGCGCGGATCTTCATCCACCGTCACCAGATTGGACTGGGCATCGACAAACTTGCCGGCCTGCTGGGTACGGCTCTTGTCCAGTGCTTGCTGGCGGGCAGGATCGGCGAAGAAGTCGCGGCTGGCCAGCAGCCGGTTCTGGCCCTTGCAGCCGATGACCCGGCCCTGGGCGTCGAAGCTAACCCGGGCGAGGCCGATGGCCTGGGCGTAGGAGCCGGCTTGTACCACGCAGGTCAGGCCGACCCCGTCCGGGTTGGTGACAAGCGCCGCATATTCGCCGGTCTTGCCCCAGCCGATGTTGCTGAAGTCGCCGAGCAGGCTGTGGGAGTGGCCGCCGACGATGGCATCCAACCCGTTCACCTCGGCCGCCAGCGCCAGATCCCGCGCGTTACCGATGTGGGTCAGGGCGATGATGTGGTTGATCCCCTTGGCTTGCAGCAGATCGACCGTGGCCTGGGCCGCCTCGACCTCCTTGCGAAAGCGCAACTTGCCGACATTGGGGGAGATGTTGGCCATGTCTTCCAGCACCAGCCCCATGACGGCGACCAGCTGTTTGCCTTGGGGCAGATGGGCAAGGTCGGGGACCGGGCTCTTGTGGTTGCCATCGAAGGCATAGATGACGAACGGCTTGAGGTTGCGGGCCTGGCTCAGATCCGGGTCGGCACCGACCTCTAGGTTGGCGGCCAGCACCGGGAAGTTCACCCCCTCGATGAAGCGGGCCAGCTTGTGATTGTCGAGATCGAATTCGTGGTTGCCAAGGGCCATGGCATCGAAACCGAACTGGCTGAGCAGCTCGGCGTTGGCCATCCCCTCGTTGAGCTTGAAGTAGCCGCTGCCCTGCCAGGCATCACCGCCGTGCAACAACAGCAGCGGCTGATTTTTGGCAAGCGCCTCCGCATGGTAGGATTTCGCCATGGTCAGCAGGCGGGGATAACCACCGAAGCGGGTATAGAGGGTATCCGTACTCTCCTTGCCAAAGATGGCTCCCTTCAGCTCGGCGTTGACCGGATCGAACTGGGAGTGGGTGTCGTTCATGTGCGCCAGGGTCAGGGTGAAGGGCGCACTGTCTGTGCTGGGCAGACAGGCTGACAGCAGATAACAGAGAGGGAGGAGCAGCAGGGGACGCAAGCACTTCATGGTAAATCCTTAACCTGCCGGGGCAGGGCAATGCCGAACTAGGCTAGAAAAACAAAAACCGCCAATTGGCGGTTTTTGTTACAACGGGAGTGATCAATGCTCAAACATGGCAGAGATGGACTCTTCGTTGCTGATGCGACGGATGGCTTCGGCCAGCACGGTGGACAGGGTCAGTTGCTTGACCTTGCCGATGGCTTTCATCTCCGCGCTGAGCGGGATGGAGTCGGTGATGATCAGCTCATCGATGACCGAGTTCTTGATGTTTTCCACGGCGGTGCCGGAGAAGACAGGGTGAGTCGCATAGGCGAACACGCGCTTGGCGCCGCGCTCTTTCAAGGCTTCTGCGGCCTTGCACAGGGTGCCACCGGTGTCGATCATGTCATCGACGATGACGCAATCGCGGCCGGCCACGTCACCGATCAGGTGCATGACCTGGGAGACGTTCGGACGGGGACGACGCTTGTCGATGATGGCGATGTCGGTGTCGTCCAGCAGCTTGGCGATGGCACGGGCACGCACCACGCCGCCGATGTCCGGCGATACAACCACGGGGGATTCGAGGTTCTTGGACAGCATGTCTTCCAGCAGCACCGGGCTACCGAACACGTTGTCTACCGGGACGTCGAAGAAGCCCTGGATCTGCTCGGCATGCAGGTCAACGGTCAGCACGCGATCCACACCCACGCTGGAGAGGAAGTCGGCGACAACCTTGGCGGTGATGGGTACACGGGCGGAGCGGACGCGGCGGTCCTGACGGGCATAACCAAAGTAGGGGATAACGGCAGTAATACGGCCAGCTGAAGCACGACGCAGTGCATCCACCATGACGATCAATTCCATCAAATTGTCGTTGGTCGGGGCACAGGTGGATTGAATGATGAAGATATCGCCACCACGTACATTCTCATTGATCTGTACGCTGATCTCGCCGTCGCTAAAGCGACCTACGGCAGCATTGCCGAGTTTGATAAACAGGCGATCTGCGATCTTCTGGGCTAGTTCCGGCGTTGCGTTACCAGCAAACAGCTTCATGTCAGGCACGGTTTGAAACCTCGGGGTTGCATCCAGTATGTGGAGAGTCTGACTCAAGACTCGTATCGTCTTTGGGCAAACGATTTGTCGCGTTGACGGGTCGGGCCACCCTAGGTTGCCACCGGGCAGGCGATGTCACAAGTCGGCAGGGCGCAGCATAAGCATTGACCCGTCTGCGGTGTATTGCGATGGGGATCTGGCGTGGACCCGGACATATGAACGAGATGACTCTGTTCACCGCTCCCGGACTCGTCATCGATATGCCCATCTCAATCACCAAGAGAATGGCTGGGGTACTAGGATTCGAACCTAGGAATGGCGAGATCAAAACCCGCTGCCTTACCGCTTGGCGATACCCCAATCACTGACTTGTTGCAAAGTGACGAAGAGTGGTGATATGTTCTCGCCCTTGGCGACAAACCCATCCCAGCCTTTCGGCACTTCTGCCAACACCTTCCGAGCAGCCACTTCGTCTTCAAATTGAGCAAAGACGCAGGCTCCAGTGCCCGTCATTCTTGACGGCGCGTATTCTAGCAACCAGCCGAGCGCATTGGCAACCTCGGGGTGGCGCTTTTTCACCAGCAATTCGCAATCGTTTTTCCACTCTGCCTCCAGCAGCCACTTTTTATCCAGCAGATCGGGCAGTGTCAGCTTGGGAGTGGCTCTGGGCAGGTCAGGATCCTGGAATACGGCGGCGGTTGCCACATGGCAATCGGGCTTGAGTACCAGATACCAGGCACTCGGCAGCTCGACCGGTTGCAGCTTCTCACCGACTCCTTCCGCAAAGGCGGCGCGCCCGCGCACAAACACCGGCACGTCGGCGCCGAGTTGCACGCCAAGCTGGGCCAACTCGTCCTGGCTGAGTCCTGCCTGCCAGAGATGATTGAGCGCTACCAGGGTGGTGGCCGCGTCCGAGGAGCCGCCGCCGATGCCGCCGCCCATGGGCAAGATCTTCTCCAGCTTGATGTGGGCCCCTTGCGGGCTGGGCAACCTGGCTTGCAACAGGCGAGCGGCGCGGATGATCAGATTCTGCTCATCGGGTACGCCGGGGATGGCGGGGCTCAGGGTGAGCAGGTCGGTATCGTCGAGGGGCTTAAATTCCAGCCAGTCGCCGTGGTTGAGGAAGATAAACAGGGTCTGCAGCTCGTGATAACCGTCTGGGCGACGGCCATTGATGTGCAAAAACAGGTTCAACTTGGCCGGAGCGGGCCAGCGGATCGCGCTCATCGGCGACGGCTTGTCAGCGGCGGCCATCAGGGAGCCAGGGTCCATTGGTTGATCTGCAGCTTGAGACGGCTGCCCTGGCCGGTCATGGTCAGCAGGTGGGGCAAGCGATAGCCCGCCTGATCCCGGTAGTCGCCATAGACAATCTGCCACTGGCCGTCTCGCACGCTGGCCAGGCTGGCGTCGGGATTGAGCTCGAACTCGGCCCGGCCCGGCAGCCCCTTGATCCATTCGGGCAGTCCCTGCACCGGAATGTTCCAACCGGTGAGTTGATAGATCAGCGCCTCGGCGTCCTGGCTCTGGTGCAGCTTGCCGTCGTTGTCGATCAAGGTCACCTCGCCCTTGTTGCGGGAGAGCTCCAGGATGTGAGTGCCAATGATGCTGCTGAGATTGAGACGATAGTCATCGCCATCTTGCTGCCAGTTGAGGCGGGCACTGCCCTTCTGCTGGGCGGTGATGATGGCCATCTTGCCCGACAACTGCCAGTGGGTGAGTTGCTCGAGACGGGCACGTTCCTGTTGCCAGTTGACCTGATCCCGCTGGGGCGAGGTGGTGGTACAGCCGGCCAGCAACAGCAGGCCGATGAGGGAGAAAATACGCAAGAACAAGGTCGTGCTCCGAATATGAGATTTGCCACAGTATAAGGGGCGGCCGTATCGCTTTTAAAGACTTACCCTTTCTCGTACAATTGGCAGCCTTTACACCCTGTGCATGAAACGATCGCCACCCACTCATGAGTCTGCTTGCCCTCGGAATTAACCACAACACCGCCAGTGTCGCCTTGCGGGAACGGGTCGCCTTTGGCCCGGACTGCATCGATCGCGCCTTGCGTGAGCTGGTGACGCAGCCCGGTGTCAGCGAGGCGGTGATCGTCTCCACCTGCAACCGTACCGAGCTGTACTGCAGCCTGGAGCAGGGGGAAGGGGAGCAGGTACTGCACTGGTTGCAACGTTTCCATGGCCTGGATGCGGCCGAGGTGGTCTCTGCCATCTACCAGCATAGAGACGAAGAGGCGGTGCGCCACCTGATGCGGGTCGCCTGTGGCCTCGACTCCCTGGTGTTGGGGGAGCCGCAGATCCTGGGGCAGATCAAGCAGTCCTACGCCCATGCCCAGCAATCCGAGGCGGTGAAGGGATCGCTCGAGCGACTGTTCCAGAAATCCTTCTCGGTGGCGAAACGGGTGCGCACCGACACCGAGATCGGCGCCAGTGCGGTGTCGGTGGCCTTCGCCGCGGTGAGCCTCGCCCGCCGCATCTTCTCCGATCTCTCCCAGACCAAGGTGCTGCTGGTCGGCGCCGGCGAGACCATCGAACTGGTGGCGCGCCACCTGCGCGAACAGAACGTCACCCGCATGATGGTGGCGAACCGCACCCTGCAGCGAGCCCAGTTGCTGGCCGAGGAGTTCGGTGCCCAGGTGATGACCCTGGAGGAGATCCCGGATTATCTGCACGAGGCGGACATCGTCATCAGCTCCACCGCGAGCCCGCTACCCATCATCGGCAAGGGCATGGTGGAGCGTGCCCTCAAGGCTCGTCGCAGCAAGCCCATGTTCCTGGTGGACATCGCGGTGCCGCGGGACATCGAGGCCGAGGTGGACGAGCTGTCCGATGCCTATCTCTACACGGTGGACGACTTGCAGGGCATCATCGAGCAGAACCTCGAGACCCGCAAGAAGGCCGCTGCCGAAGCCGAGCTCATCGTGCAGGAAGAGCGCGATGAGTTCATGGGCTGGTATCGCAGCCAGCATTCGGTCGATCTCATTCGCGATTATCGCCACCAATCCCAACAGGTGGCCGACGAAGAGCTGCAGCGCGCCTTGCTGGCCCTGGCGCAGGGCGAAGATGCCGAACAGGCCCTCAAGGCCATGGCCCATCGCCTCACCAACAAGTTGATCCACGCACCGACCCAGGCCTTGCGCCAGGCCGCAGCCCAGGGAGACAGCCACAAACTGTCCCAGCTGCGTCAGGTGCTGGGGTTGTCACAAGAGTCATAGTTCCGGGGTGGCCAACCGGCGGCCCCTTCCTCCATTGAGAACACAAGATTTATGAATCCGTCATTGATCAGAAAGCTGGAAGGCCTCATCGAGCGCCACGAAGAAGTACAGGCCCTGCTCGGCGAACCCGGCGTGGCCTCGGATCAGGACAAATACCGTGCCCTGACCCGGGAATATGCCCAGCTGGAAGATATCGTTCATGCCTTCCAGCGCTTCCGCCAGGCCGAAGAGGATCTGGAGACCACCAAGCTGATGCTGGAGGATGCCGACACCGACCTGCGCGAGATGGCGCAGGAGGAGTTGCCGCTGGTCAAGGCCGCGCTGGAGGAGCAGGAGCAGGCGTTGCAGGTGATGCTGCTGCCGCGGGATCCCAAGGATGACAACAACTGCTATCTGGAGATCCGGGCCGGGGCCGGTGGTGACGAGGCTGCTATTTTTGCCGGCGATCTGTTCCGCATGTATTCGCGCTATGCCGAACGCCAGGGCTGGCGCATTTCCATCGTCAGCTGCAACGACGGCGAGCACGGTGGCTACAAGGAGGTGATCGCCAAGGTAGACGGCGAGCGCGTTTACGGCCGCCTCAAGTTCGAATCCGGCGGCCACCGTGTGCAGCGGGTGCCCGAGACCGAATCCCAGGGCCGGGTGCATACCTCCGCCTGTACCGTGGCCGTGCTGCCGGAAGTGCCGGAAGCCGAGCAGATCGAGATCAATGCGAACGACCTGAAGATAGATACCTTCCGCGCCTCCGGGGCCGGTGGTCAGCACGTCAACAAGACCGATTCCGCCATCCGCATCACCCACCTGCCGACCGGGCTAGTGGTGGAGTGCCAGGACGAGCGCTCCCAGCATAAGAACCGCGCCAAGGCGATGTCGGTGCTCTCCGCCCGCTTGCAAGCGGCCGAGGACGAGCGCCACCGCGCCGCCGAGCAGAGCACTCGCCGCAACCTGGTGGGGTCGGGCGATCGCTCCGAGCGTATCCGCACCTACAACTACCCCCAGGGGCGCCTGTCCGAGCACCGCATCAACCTGACCCTCTATCGGCTTGGGGAGATCCTGGAAGGGGATCTGGACTGCGTCATCACCCCGCTGGTGCAGGAATACCAGGCCGATCAGCTCGCCTCTCTGGCAGATAACGGCTGATGCAGTTCCACCGGGTTCGAACTCACATCATAGCGATGTCGATGGAGTGCGCTTGATGCAGATCCAGCAGGCTCGCGCTCATATCATGACGGTATTGGCCGAGGGGGAATCCCCCCGCGCCGATGCCGATGCGCTGCTGTGTCATCTGCTGGGCTGTCGGCGCAGTTACCTGATGATCTGGCCGGAGCGCGAGCTCGATGCCGCCCAGCAGGCCACCCTGCACGGCTGGCTCATCCGTAGGCTCGATGGCGAGCCCATCGCCCATCTGGTCGGTGAGCGGGAGTTCTGGTCGCTGCCCCTGAAGGTGAGCCCGGCGACCCTGATCCCGCGCCCCGACACCGAAGTGCTGGTGGAGCAGGCGCTGGCGCGGCTGCCTGCCGGTCCCTGCACCCTGCTGGATCTCGGCACCGGTACCGGCGCCATTGCGCTGGCGCTCAAATCCGAGCGGCCTGAGGCCGAGGTGTGGGCGGTGGACCGGATGCCGGAGGCGGCCGCGCTGGCGCGCCACAACAGTGCGGCGCTGGGGTTGCCCATAGTCGTGCGTGACGGCAGCTGGTTTGCACCACTATCGGACGCGCCGCGCTTTGACATGATTGTCTCCAACCCGCCCTATATCGACGGCGCGGATCCCCATCTGGCAGAGGGCGACGTGCGCTTCGAGCCGCGCTCCGCCCTGGTGGCGGACGAGCAGGGACTGGCGGATATCCGGCTCATCGTCGCGCAGGCACCGGCGCACCTGGCGCCCGGCGGCTGGCTGTTGCTGGAGCACGGCTGGGAGCAAGGGGAAATGGTGCGTCAACTTCTGCTGCAACAGGGCTACCGCCAGGTAGAAACCGTGCGCGATTACGGGGATAACGAGCGGGTGACCCTGGGGTGCCTGGCTCAGCCATGAGTGATGGCAGGCTAGGGCCTGCCTTATTGTGCAAGGACAGGTTATGTATGTTGCTCTCAAGCACCTGCATCTGATGCTGATCGCATCGGCGGTGCTGATGTTTATACTGCGCTTTTACTGGGTGCAGACTGGCGCCGGCCGCGCTTACAGCCGTGGCGTCATGCAGCTGAGTGGCTGGCTCAATGGCCTGGTGGTGCTCTCCGGTGTGCTGCTGTGCATGGTGCTGGATCTCAATCCGCTCAACAATGCCGCCCCCTGGCTCAGCGAGAAGCTGACCGCCATCCTGGTGGTGGCGTTCCTGGCCATGATGGCGCTGCGCCTGGCGCGCAACAACGGTATCCGCTGGTTTGCCTTCCTTGGCGTGCTGGGGTGGGTCTATTTTATCGCCAAACTCGCGCTGCAAAAGCAGGCCAGTCTGTTCGGTTAGGAATGACGACGATGATACGTGTGGATGAATGGACCGACTTCGAAGCCCATGATCTGGCCGAGCTGGCGCTCTCCGTCAGCAACGAGATCCAGGGCCGCCATGGCGCTGGCGAGGCCGAGCTGACCCAGCTGGATGCCTGGCTGGACGAGGCTATTACCGAAGGCAACTGTGACGAGGTACGCCGCCAGCTGCTCGCCGGTTTCTACCAGACCCTGGGCTTTCGCGGTGACTGGCAGGATTACTTCACCAGCGCCAACTGCGATCTGGCCCAGGTGCTGGCGCGTAGGAAAGGCATTCCGGTGAGCCTCGGCATCCTCATCATCCAGCTCGGCCGCAAGATAGGCCTGGATGTGGAGGGGATCTGCTTCCCCGGCCACTTCCTGGTGAGTTTCGCCGGCAGCGAGGGGGAGGTCTATGTGGACCCTTTCAACGGTGATGAGTTGACCCGACACCGCATCGAGCTGCTGCTGCGCGGTGCCCTCGGCAATCTGGCTACCTTAAGCGATGACCAGTTGCAACCCTCCGGCCAGTGGGAAATCATCGAGCGGCTGCTGAACGTCAGCAAGGGCGCCCTGCTGCGCGAGGAGCGCATGACAGAAGCGCTGCGTTGCAGCGAGTTGCTGCTGCGCATGAAGCCAGGTGATCCGCAGGAGACGCGGGATCGGGGCTTTATCTACGAGCAGCTCGACTGCCCCCGCTTCGCCGCCGACGACTTTGAATACTTTATTGAACAGTGCCCGGACGATCCGGTGGCCGATGTGCTGAAGTCCCAACTGGCCGCACTGGATTTAAGCCCCAAGCCCCTCCATTAAGGGGGCTGGGAATAGTCGCTGTGCTCAAGGTGCTGCGAACTAATTTCGATTCACAGAGCACCTTTATTTAAGGGGGGCTGGGAATTGAAACAGAAGAATATCGTGGTCGCTGTGCCCAGGGCACAGCGAACTGACTGGGATTTAAGCCCCTTCACTTAAGGATGCCGAGATGGAACAGAAGAATATCAAGGTCAATGACATCGACGTGGCCAACGACAAGCCATTCGTGTTGTTTGGTGGCATGAATGTACTGGAATCCCGCGACATGGCGATGGCGGTGTGCGAGAAGTACGTGGAAGTGACCACCAAGCTCGGCATCCCGTTCGTGTTCAAGGCGAGCTGGGACAAGGCCAACCGCTCCTCCATCCACTCCTACCGGGGTCCGGGTCTGGAAGAGGGGATGAAGATCTTCCAGGAGCTGAAAGCGACCTTCGGCATGCCGGTCATCTCTGATCTGCACGAGGTACATCAGGCCAAGCCGGTGGCCGAGGTGGTGGACGTGATCCAGCTGCCCGCCTTCCTGGCGCGCCAGACCGATCTGGTGGAGGCTATGGCCCGCACCGGCAACGTCATCAACATCAAGAAGCCGCAGTTCCTGAGCCCCAGCCAGATGAAGAACATCACCGACAAGTTCGAGGAGTGCGGCAACGATCGCCTGATCCTGTGCGAGCGCGGCGCCAACTTCGGTTATGACAACCTGGTGGTCGACATGCTGGGTCTTGGGGTGATGAAGAAGAGCACCGGCGGTTATCCGGTGATCTTCGACGTGACCCATTCGCTGCAGTGCCGCGATCCGCTGGGAGCGGCCTCCGGTGGTCGTCGCGATCAGGTCACCGAGCTGGCCCGTGCCGGCATGGCGGTTGGCCTGGCCGGTCTGTTTATCGAATCCCACCCGGATCCGAAGGTGGCCCGTTGTGACGGCCCGAGCGCCCTGCCGCTGGACAAGCTGGAAGGCTTCCTCAAGCAGATGAAGGCCATCGACGACCTCATCAAGGGCTTTGAGCCGCTCGACACCTCGGCCTGATCCTCACGCCGGATCCCGAGATGAACAATGCCCCGCCATGCGGGGCATTTTTATATCCGTATATTCTCATTAAGGTCTTAAATAAATCACCGACCAACTATATCACAGTTGCCGTGGTGTTAATGATGTTAAATATATTGTGTGATTGATGTCGCTAAATTGATTCTTATAACGTGTGAAAGTGCAGCCGTCGGAATGGCGAAATAGCATGAACCGGGTGAGATGGTGAAACATCTCGCTGCGGATCTTTGCACAGATTTTTTGCCATCGCCCATGTCAATTAATTAACAGGACGTTGAGCATGCACAAGAAAATATTAAGCAGCCTCTATTTCCAGGTGATATTAGCCATCACCATAGGGGTATTACTGGGGCACTTCTATCCGAGCCTAGGCGCCGATATGAAACCCTTGGGTGATGGCTTCGTAAAATTAATCAAGATGATCATCGCCCCCGTTATTTTCTGCACCGTGGTGACCGGCATTGCGGGAATGGAGAGCATGAAGGCGGTGGGTAAGACCGGCGCCATTGCCCTGATCTATTTCGAGGTGGTCAGCACCCTGGCGCTGCTCATCGGCCTGTGCGTGGTCAACTTGCTGCAACCTGGGGTCGGCATGAACGTTGACCCGGCCTCGCTGGATGTCAGCAGCATCTCGGCCTATGCCGAGCAGGCCAAGTCACAGGGCATCGTCGCCTTCCTGCTGGACGTGATCCCGGGCAGCGTGATCGGCGCCTTTGCCAGCGGCAATATCCTGCAGGTATTGTTATTTGCGATACTGTTTGGTTTCTCCCTGCATCATATCGGGGAGAAGGGAAAACTGGTGTTCAATATGATCGACAGTTTCTCGCAGGTTATTTTCGGCATCATCAACATGATCATGCGGCTGGCACCGGTCGGGGCATTTGGCGCCATGGCATTCACCATCGGTAAATATGGCATTGGCTCGCTGGTTCAGCTCGGCCAATTAATCGCCAGTTTCTATCTGACCTGTCTGCTGTTTATATTCCTGGTACTCGGCAGCATTGCCAAGGCGAATGGTTTCAGCATCTTGCGCTTTATTGCCTATATCAAGGAAGAGCTGCTGATCGTGCTGGGCACTTCCTCTTCCGAATCCGTCTTGCCACGGATGCTGGTGAAGATGGAGGCGCTTGGCTGCAAGAAATCCGTGGTGGGGCTGGTTATCCCGACCGGTTACTCCTTCAACCTGGATGGCACCTCCATCTACCTGACCATGGCCGCGGTGTTTATCGCCCAGGCGACCAATACGCCGCTGGATCTGTTCCATCAGATCACCCTGCTGGTGGTGTTGCTCATCTCCTCCAAGGGGGCGGCAGGGGTCACGGGGAGTGGCTTTATCGTGCTGGCAGCCACCATTTCGGCGGTGGGGCACCTGCCGCTGGCCGGGCTGGCATTGATCCTGGGGATCGATCGCTTCATGTCGGAGGCACGGGCTCTTACCAACCTCATCGGCAACGGGGTCGCGACCCTGGTGGTGGCACGTTACTGCGATCAACTCGACGAGCAGCAGATGCAGGAGGCGCTCGCCAAGCCGGCCACGGTGCAGACGGTGGATCAACGGGGATAACTGGCGGGGCCGTGACGATGTCGCGGCAGCGCTGTGCATCAGCCATAAAAAAACGGCCCAAGTGGGCCGTTTTTCATGATGCAGGTTACCGCAGAGCGACTTACAGGCTCTTGGTAAAGGTGCGGGTGATCACGTCACGCTGCTGCTCTGGGGTCAGGGCGTTGAAACGCACGGCGTAGCCGGAGACACGGATGGTCAGCTGCGGGTACTTTTCCGGATTGGCGATGGCCTCTTCCAGGGTCTCGCGGCTCAGCACGTTGACGTTCAGGTGTTGGCCACCCTCGACCACTGGCTCGCTTTGCACCGGCAGTTCGCGGTATTCGAACTTGCCAAGATCAGACAGTGCGACTTCTTGATCGGCGGCGAAGCTGTCGCCCTTGGCGCAGATGCAACGAGCCTGTTGCTTTTCTTCGTCCAGCAGCCAGAAAGAGTTCAGCAGAGCGGCGTTGTCGGACTGGGTGATTTGGATGCCCTTGATCATGGTATGACTCCTCATAGGAAGGGATTTCAATGGTAAGGACATCTCCCTGATGTTTTTAAACCACCTCGGTGAACGGGTGATTTAAAGGGGGCTTGCCTTACACCTTTACTTCGTTGGGGTCATATATACCACGGCGGTAATAATACGAAAATTGATCTACATCAAAAAATACGCGAATAGGCGCTAACTCAATAGATTAAATTATTGAGTTTAATCAAAATTCTCTCATTTTTATGATTTCGTAAGATATATAAATTATGCATTTTATATTTATTAAATCTAGTAATTTAACTACATCTTTTGGGTGTTTTTCTGTTTCCGAGATCCGGGGTTGAGGTGATGAAAAGCATGGTGCAGGCCAGATCCGGCAATGATGGAGGCGAGATCGGGTGTCAGATCTATCGATAAAAGAGATGGGATATGGCTAAACATATCTGTTTATCGCGTAGCGAAACGTGCCGACTAGCCTCCATCAGAGGCTCCGCCAGGGCATCAATGGCCGGGCTACGGTTGCGTCCGCTGCCCTTGACCCCTATTCTGGCCCCCTTATTGCCTCGCGCGTGGCGCAAGTGCGCCGACATGCGGGTGACGCGAGCAACGAGCTGCGAGATGGGTATTTTTTGAGGAGAGTGGCGTGGTGACCTGGACAGATGTGATTGGATCCGAGAAGGAACAGGACTATTTCAAGACCACCCTGGCGACCGTCAGGAGTGAACGAGAGGCGGGCAAGGTGATCTATCCCCCCGCGACCGAGGTATTCAACGCCTTCAAGCTGACCGAGCTGGACCAGGTCAAGGTGGTGATCCTGGGCCAGGATCCCTATCACGGCCCGGGCCAGGCCCACGGCCTCTGCTTCTCGGTGTTGCCAGGGGTGCGCACGCCTCCCTCGCTGGTCAACATCTATAAGGAGATGCTGCGGGACCTGCCGGGCTTCGTTACCCCGAGTCACGGCTTTCTGGAGTCTTGGGCCAAGCAAGGGGTCTTGCTGCTCAACACCGTGCTGACGGTGCAGGCGGGCATGGCGCATTCCCATGCCCATCTGGGCTGGGAGACCTTCACCGACAGGGTCATCGAGCAGATCAACGCGAGCTGCGAGGGGGTGGTGTTCTTGCTGTGGGGCGCCCATGCCCAGAAGAAGGGACGCTTTATCGACAGGCAGCGCCACCATGTGCTGAGCGCCCCTCATCCGAGCCCGCTCTCCGCCCACCGTGGCTTTATCGGCTGCGGTCACTTCTCCGAGACCAACCGCCTGCTGACGGCGCAGGGCAAGGCGCCCATCGACTGGCTCTCGGTCTGCGAATAACGCCAAAATAGCTGCCCAAGCAACCCGCAGCGAGCCGACACCGGCTCGCTGCGGGTTTTTTTGTGGCGTTTTGGGGGCGATAAAGAGGGGCGGGGCGTGATCGCTGGGGAAGGGCATTGTCTGCGTCAGATTTGATTGAGTGCAAAGTTAGCGCATTAAATGACCGTATACTCGAGGCAGGATCTTTTCATTTCGTGCCAAGGAGTGCCCATGTTATCCAGTCTTCGTCAGGACCATCTCAACATCACCAAGCTGCTGCAATTGCTGAAATACAAGCTCGTCGCCATTCGCGGTGAGCAGCCGATCAGCTACTTCCTGATCCGGGATGTGGTGGACTATCTGCGGGAGGTGTCCGACAAGTATCACCATCCCAAGGAAGATCTGATTTATGACTACTACCTGAAATATCGGGTGGTAGAGGGGGAGGTGGCCAGCCGGCTGCACGAGGAGCATGCCCGCCTGCTGGAGGCAGGTACCGAGCTCAAGGAGATGGTGGAGATGATCCTGCTGGATGCGGTCATCCCGCTGGATCAGTTCACGGCGCGGCTGGAGCAGTTCATCGCGCTGCAGGAGGCGCACATGAACTATGAAGAGGGCACTATCTTCCCCCAGCTGCGCGACTCCCTGACCGAGGACGACTGGCGTCACCTCGAGCAGCTCTGGCAGAACCGGGCGATTACCGATCCCCTGTTCGGGGCCGAGGTGAGCCAGCACTTCCAGGCGCTCTCCAGGCAGCTCTCCTTGCCGCTCTCGTCCTGAGGCTCACCCTGCATAAAAACAACGCCCCGGCAGGTCCGGGGCGTTGTTTTTATCGTTCCAGCTCGTCTGCGCTTTTGCAGGCGATGCGGGGGGAATTGCGGTTGTCTGATTACAGTTCCAGCTCGTCCGCGCCTTCGTAAGCGATATCGATGGATTGCAGCTCCTTCTGCAGGCGGTGTTTATCTTTCAACGCCTCAATCTCACGCCATTTACGTTTCTTTCCCGATGTCCCGCGGCTACGCGAACCCAGTTCAACTACCTCGTCAAAATCGAAGCTGAACATTTCCATGGCGCCCTCCTTGGTTTTATGGTTTTCACCATTCGTATAACACGACGCATTTGAAAATAAAACGTTTTTGTGACGAAGTCGTGACAATTGAGCAGGGCGCATAAAAAAACCGGACTGCCCTCGCGGGAGTCCGGTTTTTATCGGGGCTGGCAGCCTGTCAGAGGCGGTGGGTCATCATCACTTGCGTGTCAGAGGCCGCTGCCTGGGTCAGGGGAGGCGCTCCTTAGAGGCGGCTGGCCAGCATGACTTCCAGCTTGCCCTGATCGACGGCAAACATGCGAATGCCTTCGGCCAGCTTCTCGACGGCCATGGCGTCCTGGTTCAGTTCCCAGCGGAACTCAGCTTCGGTCATCGGAGCCGGTTTGGCCTTGCGCTCGCCGGTGTAGTTCAGCTTGCGCACCACGGCGCCTTCGCTCTTGCTCAGCTCTTCCAGTAAAGCGGGGCCTATGGTCAGGCGGTCACAGCCAGCCAGTTCCAGGATCTCGCCGGTGTTGCGGAAGCTCGCACCCATCACCACGGTCTGGTAGTCGTGCTGCTTGTAGTAGTCGTAGATGGCGGTGACGGAGACCACGCCCGGATCTTCGCTCGCGGTGTAGTCACGGTTGTGCTTGGCCTTGTACCAGTCGAGGATACGGCCCACGAACGGGGAGATCAGGAAGGCACCGGCTTCGGCGCAGGCACGGGCCTGGGCGAAGGAGAACAGCAGGGTCAGGTTGCACTGAATGCCTTCTTTCTCCAGCACCTCGGCGGCGCGGATCCCTTCCCAGGTGGAGGCCAGCTTGATCAGGATGCGATCATTAGCGATGCCGGCTTCGTTATAGAGACGGATCAGCTTGCGGGCCTTGGCGATGCTGGCGGCGGTATCGAAGGAGAGACGGGCATCCACTTCGGTGGAGATGCGGCCCGGAACGATTTTCAGCACTTCCAGACCGATGTTGACTGCCAGCTTGTCGCCCGCGTCGATGATTTGCTGTGCCTTGTCCTGGCTCTGGGCTTTGGCCCAGTTGATGGCGTCTTCGATCAGTGCCGCGTATTCGGGGATCTCGGATGCCTTCAGCACCAGGGACGGGTTGGTGGTGGCATCGATGGGCTGGTAGCGTTTGATGGCTTCGATGTCGCCGGTATCGGCAACAACAGTGGTCAGGGCTTTCAGCTGAGTTAATTTATCGGCCATAGCAAATATCATCTCTATATGAGGGAGCAATCCCTGGGGTTGCGGGCATGAGAAGACAGTTCTGAAATAAAATTACAAAATCCCGGCGACTCAGGCTCAGAAAAGCACGATGGGCAGGGCCCATCATCATTGCCTGCCTAATTAATACGGATGTGGCGCGTCCTGCAATAGGGGCGCCTGGTTGCTTATCACCCAAGCCCCTTTTCGGATGGGAGGTATCGCGAGAAAGCATTTGATAAAAAACAACTTTTACAGATTTCAGCACGATTTCCCCGCGCCTGAATAAAAGCAAATTTTTTAGTTGATTCTCCGTTATGTGATTAGCTTCACACAAATATCTTGGTCAACCACTTGAAATTTTATTACGTGTAAAACGTTTGGCGCCATGACAGGGCTTTCAGGCTCGCTACGGAGCAAACGCTTGCCTCTCTCCCGCCGAGGTTTCATCCTCATTTGCTGCCATGGCACCCTCTGACTAAAAAGTTCTCTTTTGGGGCTAATTTGTCGTGCGATTGATATGGGGCCAATTTTTGTTGAAAATTTGCGTGTTAAATGAAGCTTTATTGGCTCGGATTGTTCGTTTTTTGTCTTTCCGGTGAGCTGAATCACTATTCTGAACTCCCTCCCTATGCTAGATTCCGCCCCTTTAGCGCATTGCTAATTCGGAAACGGACAGAGAGCGGTCAGCGCAGACTGACCATGGATGTGATAACAACGAGAGAATTATGGACACCTTGATCGCAATGATTAACGACCTGATGTGGGGAGCCGTGCTCATCTACCTGCTCATCGGGGTCGGGATCTTTTTCACTTTCCGCCTGGGGTTTATCCAGGTTCGCCACTTCGGCCACATGTTCTCGGTACTGCGCAATAGCCGCAAATCCGACAGCGCCGGCATCTCCTCCTTCCAGGCCCTGTGTACCAGTCTGGCGGCCCGTGTCGGGACCGGCAACCTGGCCGGCGTCGCCGTTGCCATCTATCTGGGGGGCCCTGGCGCCATCTTCTGGATGTGGCTGATCGCCTTTATCGGCATGGCCACCGCCTTCGTGGAAAGCACCCTGGCCCAGCTCTACAAGGTCAAGGATGAGGACGGCAACTACCGTGGCGGTCCGGCCTATTACATGGAGCGTGGTCTTGGCATGCGCTGGATGGGGGTGGTTTTCTCCCTCTGCCTGTTGCTGGCATTCGGTCTGGTGTTCAATGCGGTGCAGGCCAACTCCATCAGCCTGGCCATGAACGTGGCCTTCGGCATTCCTGACTGGGTCAGTGGCCTGGCGCTGGTGGTGCTGTCCGGCCTCATCATCTTCGGCGGCATTCGCGGCATCGCCCGCTTCGCCGAGCTGGTGGTGCCCTTCATGGCGCTGGCCTATATCCTGATGGCGCTGTTCGTGGTGGTCATGAACATCAGCGAGCTGCCCGGGGTGTTCGCCCTCATCATCAAGTCGGCGTTTGGGATCGAGCAGGCTGGCTCCGGTGCCATGGGTTATGCGATTTCCCAGGCGATGATCAACGGCATCAAGCGCGGTCTGTTCTCCAACGAGGCGGGCATGGGCTCGGCGCCCAACGCCGCCGCGACCGCCACCCCCTATCCGCCGCACCCGGCTTCCCAGGGTTATGTACAGATGCTGGGGGTGTTCCTCGACACCATCGTCATCTGTACCTGTACCGCTGCCATCATCCTGATGTCCGGTCAGTTTGAGCCAGGCTCAGGCGTGACCGGTGTGGAGCTGACCCAGCGCGCGCTCTCCTCCCAGATCGGTGGCGGTGGCAACATCTTCATCGCGGCGGCCATCTTCTTCTTCGCCTTCACCTCCATAGTGGCGAACTACTCCTACGCCGAGACCAACCTGGTGTTCCTCGAGCACAACCACAAGGGCGGCCTGATGCTGTTTCGGATGTTTGTGCTGGGCATGGTGATGTTCGGCTCGGTGGGCGAGCTGCCGACCGTGTGGGCGCTGGCAGATGTCTCCATGGGGATGATGGCCATCGTCAACCTGGTGGCCATACTGCTGCTGTCCGGGGTCGCCATCAAGCTGGCCAAGGATTACAACGATCAGCTCAAGCTGGGCAAGGTGCCCACCTTCGATGCCAACAAGTACCCGGAAATTCGCAGCCAGCTGGAAGCGGGGATCTGGGACAATCCGCCCAAGAGCAAGCAGGCCTAAGGCCTTGCTTGGCAGGGTGGACGATCACAGTGTCGCCCTCAGAAAGGGGAGCCGTTGGCTCCCCTTTTTTTGTGGGTAATGCAGGCGCGGCACGGGGACGGATCCGTGGTGGCGACAGCGACCAGGCTGAAGACTTCACCCAGACTTCACACCAGCGCATACCTGGCACATGGAGCGGCGCTAAGCTGGTGTCACTTTTTCGCCGCGTATGCGGCAATTCAGACAGACGAGAGGATGAATCGATGCAAACACGACAGTGCACCCACTGGTTGGCGGTGACGACCCTGCTGTGGGCCGGCCTGACCCAGGCCGACACCGAGCCTGCGGCGCTGCGCCAACTGGTCGATGAGACCATCAAACCCGTGATGACCCAGCACAAGATCCCGGGGATGGCGGTGGCGCTGCTCAAAGATGGCAAGGCCCACCTCTTCAATTACGGGCTGGCCAACCGGGAGGCGGGCCCTCAGGTTGACGATCAGACTCTGTTCGAGATTGGTTCGGTCAGCAAGACACTCACTGCGACGCTCGGGGCCTATGGGGTCGCTGGCGGTCACTTTCGCCTCGATGACAAGGTGAGCAAGCGCGATCCCGCCCTCAAGGGCAGTGCGTTTGACCAGGTGACCATGGGGCAGCTGGCGACCTACAGCGCCGGCGGCCTGCCCCTGCAGTTCCCGGATGAGGTGAACTCCGCCGCCAGCATGCAGGCCTACTACCGGCAGTGGTCACCCGCCTATCCGGCCGGTACCCATCGCCAGTATTCGAACCCCAGCATCGGCCTGTTCGGCCATCTGGCGGCCCGCAGCCAGGGCCAGCCGTTCGAGCAGTTGATGGAGCAGACCCTGTTGCCCAAACTCGGCCTGCAACACACCTATATCAAGGTGCCCGAGGCGGCCATGACGCACTATGCCTTTGGCTATGACAAGGGCGACAAGCCAATCCGGGTCAACCCCGGCATGTTGTCCGCCGAGGCGTACGGCATCAAGACCTCGGCGCGGGATCTGCTCAAGTTCGTTGAGGCGAATATGAGCGCCCAAGGCGACAAGCAGCTGCAGGCGGCGATAGCGCTGACCCACACCGGGGCCTATTCGGTGGGGCCTATGACCCAGGGGCTGGGCTGGGAGATGTATGACTATCCCCTTAGCCTGGAGACGCTGCAAAGCGGCAACAGCAACGACATGGTACTCAAGCCCCGGCAAGTGACTCCCTTGAGCAAGCCCGCACCGGCCAAGGCTAGTACCCTCTTTAACAAGACGGGCTCGACCAATGGCTTTGGTGCCTATGTGGCCTTCGTGCCTGCCAAGGGGATCGGCATCGTCATGCTGGCGAACCGCAACTACCCCAATGCGGTGCGCATCGAGGCGGCCTACCGGATCCTGCAGCAGCTCGATTAAGTCGATCCGTCGACAAGCCAAATGAAAACGCCGGAGCCCAAGGCTCCGGCGTTTTGTTAGATGGTATCCGCGCAAGGCTGATCAGCCGTACTGCTCTTCCATCCAGGCTTCGACGATCAGCAGGGCCGAGACCCCGTCCACGCTGTCCTTGCTCAGCGCCTTGTAGCCACCGCGCTCGAACAGCCGGGCACGGGCATCGGTGGTGGTGAGTCGCTCATCCTTGAACTCCACCGGCTTGCCGAAGCGGCCGTGCAGGCGATTGCCAAACTTGCGGGCGCGCACAGTGATCTCCTGATCGGTGCCGTCCATGTTGAGCGGCAGGCCGACAATGAGCAGATCCGGCTGCCACTCCTTGAGCAATTTATCGATCTCGTCCCAGTTGGGAATGCCGTCGTTGGCCTTGAGGGAACGAAGGGGTTGGGCTGTGCCCGTGAGCTCCTGGCCGATGGCGACGCCGATACTCTTGGTGCCGTAGTCAAAGCCCATGATGCTGCGTGATGACATGGAGTTCCTCGAAACTGGGGTAGATAAAAGGGGGCCTCTAGAGCCCACCTAGCAAGAAATTAACTGTGCCCCACCTGGCTGGAGAGGTGCAGCGGATTGACGCCGATGCTGGCGGCGGCTTGCTGCCAGCGCTGGTGGGATTGAGCCGTGTTGAACCACATTAGCTATGTCCCACCTGGCTGGAAAGGTGCAGCGGATTGACGCCGATGCTGGCGGCGGCCTGCTGCCAGCGCTGGTGAATGGGGGTCTTGAACACCAGATCCGCATTGGGCGGGATCACCAGCCAGGATCCTGCCACCAGCTCCTGCTCGAGCTGCCCGGCGCCCCAGCCGGCGTAGCCGAGTGCCACCAGCCAGTGACTCGGCGCCTCGTCGGTACCGAGCGTCTCCAGGATGTCCTTGGAGGTGGTGACCATCATCTCGTCGCTCACCTGCAGTGTGGATTTGAAACCGGGCCGGAAGCTGTGCAGCACGAAGCCGCGATCGGCATGCACCGGGCCGCCTTGCAGCACGGATTGCTTCATGTCGGGGGTGGCAGGCGGGCTCAGCTTGAGCTTGGCCAGCATGGCATCCAGTTCCATGTCGAGCGGGATATTGACCACCAACCCCATGGCGCCCTCGCTGCTGTGCTCGCACAGGTAGACCAGGGAACGCTCGAAATAGGGGTCTGACAGGCTCGGCATGGCGAGCAGAAAATGGTTTTGCAGTGTTTGCATAGGGGCCAAATAGTGCAAAGGTGTTTGGGGTGATTATGGCAGTTGGTGGCGGCGGGCAAAACCGCTTTTTGCGGCCGGGGCGCGAAGTCGGGCACGGATCCGCAAAGGAGGTAGCGGGGGCCGCGAGGGCCCCCGATGGGAATTACTTGCCCAGCCGACGCTCGATGGCATCCATCAGCATGCCGGTGATGGAGACGTCGAAGGCCGCCTCAATTTCGCGGATGCAGGTCGGGCTGGTGACGTTAATCTCGGTCAGTCGATCACCGATGATGTCGAGGCCCACAAAAATCAGGCCCTTGGCCTTGAGGGTCGGCCCGACGGCGCGGGCGATAGCCCAATCGGCCTCGCTCAAGGGGCGCGCCTCACCGCGACCACCGGCCGCCAGGTTGCCACGAGTCTCTCCTTGCGCCGGAATGCGGGCCAGGCAGTAGGGCACGGGCTCACCGTCCACCACCAGCACGCGCTTGTCGCCGTCCTTGATGGCAGGCAGATAGGTCTGCGCCATGCAGTACTGACTGCCATGTTCGGTCAGGGTTTCGATGATGACCCCGACGTTGGCATCATCCTCCTTCATGCGGAAGATGGAGGCGCCACCCATGCCATCCAGGGGTTTGAGGATCACGTCCTTGTGCTCGGCGTGGAAGGCGCGCAGCTTGTCGGCGCGGCGGGTCACCAGCGTGGTCGGGGTGTGCTCGGCGAACCAGGCGGTGTAGAGCTTCTCGTTGGCGTCACGCAGGCTCTGGGGCTTGTTGACGATCAGGGTGCCCTCATCCTCGGCCCGCTCCAGCATGTAGGTGGCGTAGATAAATTCGGTGTCAAAGGGCGGATCCTTGCGCATCAGGATCACATCCAGTGTGGAGAGCGGCTGATCGATCACCTCGCCCAGCTCATACCACTTGGCCGGATTTTGCTCCACGCGCAGCGGGCGCATGGTGCCAAAGGCGCGACCCGCCTCCATGTAGAGATCCGCCATCTCCAGATAGAACAGCTCATAGCCACGACGTTGGGCTTCCAGCAGCATGGCGAAGCTGGAGTCTTTCTTGATGTTGATGGCCGAGATGGGGTCCATCACGATGCCGAGTTTGATGGTCATCCGAAATTCCTTCTGTGGCTCGATGAGGTTGTTAGGGCCGATGAACACAGTGCCATCGACCCTGTGAGGCTGCAATCGTTCGATGGGCCGCCGCGCGGCGAATCGAACCGGGCAATCAGGCTAAGTCACCAAAGCGGCACTGCAACGCCGAGATGGCGGTCAGGGCGGCTGTTTCGGTGCGCAGCACCCGCGGCCCGAGCAACATCTCTTTGAACTCTTCCTGCACGGTACGGGCGATTTCCTCAGCAGACAAGCCGCCTTCGGGGCCGATCAGCAGGCGCACGCCGTGCTCCGGTACCGGCAGGGTGTTGATGCTGTATTCGGCGCGCGGGTGCAGGTTGAGCTTGAGCTCCTGGGTCTCTTCCGCGAGCCAGGCATCCAGCTCCATCGGCATGCGCACCTCTGGCACCACATTGCGGCCGCACTGCTCGCAGGCGCTGATCACCACCTTCTGCCACTGCTCGCGCTTTTTCTCCAGCCGGTCGGCCGGCAGCTTGACGCCGCAGCGTTCGGAGAACAACGGGGTGATGCAGGTGACGCCGAGCTCCACCGATTTCTGGATGGTGAAGTCCATCTTGTCGCCACGGCTGATGACCTGGCCGAGATGGATGGCGAGCGGCGATTCCACCGACTGGGTATCGCAACCATCGATGTGCACTTCCACCGCTTTCTTGTCGACGCTGGCGATGGTGGCAGGGTATTGGTTGCCGTCGCCATTGAACAGCTCGAGGGGCTGGCCCGGCTGCATGCGCAGCACCCGGCCGATGTGGTTGGCACCGTCTTCCGACAGGGCCAGGGTCTGACCAACCTGCAGGGCGGCCGGCTCATAGATACGTGGAGTGCGCATGCTGTATATCTGTCTCTTTTCTGAGGCTTAAGTGGTTCAACCTGCTATCAGGCTGTCTTTTTGTGGTCCATCTGCATCGTAAAGTCGTTATTGAATGCGATTAAATTTGGTTTGGATGCGAAAAATGGCCCCACTGGCAGCTTGTCGCACCGAGTTGGCACCGCTTCATATCATGGGAAGGACGTTATTGCCTTCCCCGATAGATTGGGTCACTGGCACTGCTTTTCAATAAAGGGATTGGTATTGCCCTGCAGCTTGCCGATGCGGCGGTTGCGCTCGCACTCCCAGCGATCCGCCGGGTACTGCCTGTCCCAGGCTTCGAACAGTTTACGCTGTTGGGCGGCCAGGCGCAGCCCGTACTGCTCCCCCATGTAGAGGTAGGCGCGGGCGATCTGGCCACGGACCGGCCCCTTGGGCGGCTGCACCTGACGCTCCTTGAAATCCACCAGCATCTGGCACTTGCCGTACTGGTTCGGCTTGCCGTTCCAGTCGGAGAAGCGGTAGTTGGCGCGATCGCCGTTCACCTCGCCGATGGCGGGGAAGAGGTTGTGCATGTCCCCCTCCATCTTGTTGAACTCATCGCTCTTGCCGCAGTTCTTGCGACCCCCTTCCTGCCAGCACTGCAGCTGGTGGCCGAACTCCCAGGCGGGCACCACGTGCTCCCACTCGATGCGGGCGGCGCGATTGGCCTGTTTGCGCGGCAGGTAGCCGCAGCTCTCCCAGTCCGGCGCCATCTTCTTGCCGCTGAACTTGATGTTGCAGCCGCAGTAGAAGGTGGTGGGGTGGCTCTGATAGAGCTTGACGAGATCCTGCTTGGCGGCGCGGAAGGTCTGGGCCTCCTGTGCCTGGAGCGGCGCACTGACCAGCAGGGTCAGGCCAAGGGAGAGCAGGGGAAGGCCGAAAGCGAGCGAAGGGCGAGACATGAAGATCCTTGAACATGAAACAGGTGGATGAAGAAGGTGGGCACCCTAACACAGGGACGCGACACCCGTTGGCTCAATGCGTCTCAGGCTGGTGCACCAGCGGCTGGCGACAGCGGCGGCAGTGATAGCGCGCCTCACCCCGTTGCACCTTGTTGTGACGGCGAACGGAGAGCTGATGCTGCTGGCAGGCGCAGGCATAGGGCAGGGTGCGCTGGCCGAGCACCGCGAGATCGAAGCTGTGGGTGGTGCGGGGTTCGAGGTTGAACACCTCGCGCATCACCGATTGCCACTGCTTGCCGTGGGGCAGCACCCGATTCTTGCCGCGGCCCTCGCCCCAGAGCGCATAGACCAGCAGGTGCGCCACCTCGTGGGGCACTACCTCGTCCATGAAGGCCTGCTGGTTGGCTTCATACAGCGCTGGGTTGAAGCGCAGCTCCCAGGTCTGCAGCCGCGCCGACCCCGCCGCCCGGCCACGCATGTTCAGATAAATGCGCGGGCGCGGGAAGGGACGGCCAAGGCGTGCCTCGGCTTGCAAAAAGCAAGCCTCGACTCGCGCGGCGAGCAGAGTATCGGGGGAGGGGAGGGCAGTCATGGGCAATCCTGTCGAGCGGCGAATAAGCAAAAAGGGGAGCCAGGCTCCCCTTTTATCACAGGCTCATGCCTTGGGACATTACAGACCGGCGACGCCGCGCAGCAGGGCGGCCTTGTCGGTCTTCTCCCAGGGGAACTCTTCGCGACCGAAGTGACCGTAGGCGGCGGTGGCCTGGTAGATCGGGCGTTTCAGATCCAGCATCTCGATGAGGCCGTACGGGCGCAGCTCGAAGTGCTCGCGTACCAGTTTCACCAGCAGCTCCTCGGCAACCTTGCCGGTGCCGAAGGTTTCGACGCTGATGGAGGTCGGCTCGGCCACGCCGATGGCGTAGGAGACCTGCACTTCACAGCGATCCGCGAGACCCGCGGCAACGATGTTCTTGGCCACGTAGCGGGCGGCGTAGGCGGCGGAGCGATCCACCTTGGACGGATCCTTGCCGGAGAAGGCGCCACCACCGTGACGGGCCATGCCGCCGTAGGTGTCGACGATGATCTTGCGACCGGTCAGACCGCAGTCACCCATGGGGCCGCCGATAACGAAACGGCCGGTCGGGTTGATGAAGAACTTGGTGTCCTTGGTGATCCACTCGGTCGGCAGTACCGGCTTGATGATCTCCTCGCGCACCGCTTCCACCAGATCGCTGTGGCTGACGGACTCGCAATGCTGGGTGGAGAGCACCACGGCATCCACACCCAGGATCTTGCCTGCGTCGTCGTAGGCGAAGGTCAGCTGGCTCTTGGCATCCGGGCGCAGCCACGGCAGGGTGCCGTTCTTGCGCACTTCGGCCTGGCGTTTGACCAGCAGGTGAGAGTAGGTGATCGGTGCTGGCATCAGCACGTCGGTTTCGTTGGTGGCGTAGCCAAACATCAGGCCCTGGTCACCGGCGCCCTGCTCGTACGGATCGGTACGGTCAACACCCTGGTTGATGTCGGGGGACTGCTTGCCGATGGCGTTGAGCACGGCGCAGGAGTCGGCATCGAAGCCCATGTCGGAGTGGGTGTAGCCGATTTCGCGCACGGTGTCGCGCACGATCTGCTCGATGTCGACCCAGGCAGAGGTGGTCACTTCACCGGCCACCATGACCATACCGGTCTTGACCAGGGTCTCGCAGGCGACGCGTGCCTTGGTGTCTTGCACCAGGATGGCGTCCAGTACCGCATCGGAGATCTGGTCGGCGATTTTATCGGGATGGCCTTCGGAGACCGACTCGGAAGTAAACAGCTTTGCCATGTTTGGTTCTCAATCGTGTGGGGTTATCGCCTCGGCCATAACCGGAAAATGACAGGTTCTTTGTAGAGGTATCTACATCTGGACGTCTATTTTAATTAGGCCAAAGGGTGATTGCCAGCACTATTTTGGTCTGGACCCGCTCGGGCCAAGCTCTGCGGCACAATTACCCCATTTGGGGGGCAAGGGGATCCAGGCTCAATCGTTTTCCCTCGCAAGAAAAGCGATTGTGCTCCCAAAGCCACTTTATTCGCCCAGATAATATTTGCACCGCGCCCGCCCTGCTGGGACAATAACGCGCCTTAATCTTGGCCATCAAATGAAGCAATCGCAGGAGATACAGATGCCTTCTCGTAAAGAGCTTGCCAATGCCATTCGCGCATTGAGTATGGATGCCGTTCAAAAAGCCAACTCCGGTCACCCGGGCGCCCCCATGGGAATGGCAGACATCGCCGAAGTGCTGTGGCGTGGCCACCTCAAGCACAACCCGAACAACCCCAAGTGGGCCGACCGTGACCGTTTCGTACTGTCTAACGGCCACGGCTCCATGCTGCTGTACTCCCTGCTGCACCTCTCCGGTTACGACCTCTCCATCGATGACCTGAAGAACTTCCGTCAACTGCACTCTCGCACCCCGGGTCACCCGGAGTACGGTTATGCCCCAGGCATCGAGACCACCACTGGCCCGCTGGGTCAGGGCATCACCAATGCCGTAGGCATGGCGATCGCCGAGAAGGCCATGAGCGAGCAGTTCAACCAGCCGGGTCACGACATCGTTGACCACTACACCTACGCCTTCATGGGCGACGGCTGCCTGATGGAAGGTATCTCCCACGAGGCGTGCTCTCTGGCCGGTACCCTGCAACTGGGCAAACTGATTGCGTTCTGGGATGACAACGGTATCTCCATCGACGGTCACGTCGAAGGCTGGTTCACCGATGACACCCCCAAGCGTTTCGAAGCCTACGGCTGGCACGTCATCCCTGCGGTCGACGGCCACAGCCCGGAAGCCATCAACGCTGCCATCGAAGCCGCCAAGGCCGAGACCGGCAAGCCGACCCTGATCTGCTGCCGCACCATCATCGGTTACGGTTCACCGAACAAGTCCGGCTCCCACGATTGCCACGGTTCACCGCTGGGCAACGACGAGATCGCCGCCGCCCGTGCCTTCCTGAAATGGGATCACGCGCCCTTCGTTATTCCGTCTGACATCGCCGCCGAGTGGAATGCGCAAGAGAAAGGCACCAAGCTGGAAGCCGACTGGGCTGCCAAGTTTGCCGCCTATGAAGCCGCGCACCCGACCCTGGCTGCCGAATTCAAGCGCCGTACCGTCGGTGAGCTGCCGGCTAACTGGGCCGCTGAATCTGCCAAGATCATCGAAACCCTGCAAGCGAACCCGGCCAAGATCGCAACCCGTAAAGCATCCCAGAACTCTCTGGAAGCCTTCGGCAAGCTGCTGCCCGAGTTCATGGGTGGCTCTGCGGATCTGGCACCGTCCAACCTGACCATGTGGTCCGGCTCCAAGTCCCTGACCAATGAAGATGCCTCCGGCAACTACATTCACTACGGTGTGCGCGAGTTCGCCATGTCCGCCATCATGAACGGCATCGCCCTGCACGGTGGTTTCATTCCTTACGGCGCGACCTTCCTGATGTTCATGGAATACGCCCGTAACGCCCTGCGCATGGCCGCCCTGATGAAGCAGCGGGCCATCTTCGTTTACACCCACGACTCCATCGGTCTGGGTGAAGATGGCCCGACTCACCAGCCGGTTGAGCAGATCGCTTCCCTGCGTCTGACCCCGAACATGAGCACCTGGCGCCCATGCGATCAGGTAGAATCCGCCATCGCCTGGAAGCACGCCATCGAGCGCAATGACGGCCCGACTGCGCTGATCTTCTCTCGTCAGAACCTGCCGCAAATGGACCGCACCGCCCAGCAACTGGCCGACGTGGCCAAGGGTGGTTATGTGCTCAAAGATTGCGCCGGTACCCCGGAGCTGATCCTGATCGCCACCGGTTCCGAAGTGGAATTGGCTGTGGCCGCTTACGAGCAGCTGACTGCCAAGGGCCGCGCCGTGCGTGTGGTTTCCCTGCCGGCTACCGACGTGTTCGACGCACAATCTGCCGAGTACAAGGAATCCGTGCTGCCGATGAGCGTGACCAAGCGTGTCGCCATCGAAGCGGGCATCGCCGACTACTGGTACAAGTACGTGGGCTTTGGCGGCAAGATCATCGGCATGACCACCTTCGGTGAGTCTGCACCGGCCGAGCTGCTGTTCAAGGAATTCGGCTTTACCGTGGAAAACGTGGTTGCTACCGCAGAATCCCTGTAATTCCTGAACGTTGGGTCAATTTGACCCAATAGCCAGAACGATAAAACGCCCTCCATCGCAAGATGGGGGGCGTTTTTTATTGGTTGAAGGAATGTGATTGAATGAAAAAAGCTGAACGACTCAGCTTTTTCAAGACAGTGTTAACTTTTCATTTTGGGTGTCACTAAACGTTTTTTGACAATAAGGAAAGCGTTGAAAACTAAGTGATGTAACATTGTTTTTCCAAGATACGATTCGTTTTGTGCATCCGTTCGTAGTGGAAAAATATGTCAAATTTCTAAGCGGTGTTGGATATGGGAAGTGAGGGCTACGGCATGCCGATTATTGAAAAGACAGATTACATACGGTGGATATCATGAAACCTATTCCTATAGCTCTTTGTGCTGGGTGCATTCTGGGCTGCGGTATTATCATTGGTGTTTTATTGGCCAGGATGTCAGTGCATGACCAACCAATCTCGTCTGATTCTCATGAGGTCTTCCAAGCACTAATGGAAATTTCAGCGATGCATATTCCTGAAAAGTCAGTGGCCTGTGAATTGACAGGTAAAAAATATAATCGTGATAATGGCGGTGGCGATTTAACATTAGTTAGTGACTTTATCACATCTTATCTAGCATGGTCTCTTCAAGATCAAGGGAGGGGGAGGCTAGACTGTGATGGAACAAGTGTTAAGCAATGCACTTGGTCATACGGAGATAATTCACAAATGGAAAGTTGGGATAGGTTTTTAAAGTTTGAATACAACACGCAAACAAAATACATCGATCCAAATACTTTACATTGTATCGACGTACCATGATCGGTTTTTAAAAGTAGATTGTTAATGTTTTGGGTTGGTGGGAAGTGATTTGATTTTCGTGAAGATAACGTAATTGCATTACCAAGTCGGATATTAAATTGTTTTATATAATGATTTTAAGAAATAGTGTCTCTTCAAATTATGTAAAAAGACACCGGCCTAAGCCGGTGTCTTTTTATTGCTAGAGCAATGTCTTAAACCTGCGGCGGGGTGCTTTCCGCATTGGACATCACTGCATCCATCTGTACCAGAGCGCCGGCGGGCAGCTCGCTCACGCCAATCACGGTGCGGGCGGGATGGTAGCTCGGGAAGTACTGGCTATAGATGGCGTTGACCGCGTCCAGATCCTCGATGTTCTTCACCTGGATATTGACCTTGACGATGTCGTCCATCACATGGTTGATGCTCTCGACGATGGCCTTGATATGACTGAGGCACTGGGCGGTCTGCTCCTTGACGCAACCGGTCAGGATCTTGCCGGTGGCCAGATCCAGCGGCAGCTGGCCCGCGATATGGTTGTAGTGGGAGAAGGCAACGGTCTGGGTGTGCAGTGCGCTGGGCGGCGCCTTGTCGGTATTGCGGGCGCTGATCACCAGGCCGTGTCTGTCTTCCACCAGTTGCGGCGGGGTGCCGTCACCGTGGGAGACCACCGCATCCATCTGCACCAGGGCGCCCATGGGCAGGGCGGAAGCGGCAATCACCGAGCGGGCCGGCAGGTAGGCGACTGCGCGGGCGATGGCAGAGTCCGGGAAGAAGGTGCGGTAGACCTCGTTGACGGCGTCGATATCGGCGAGGTTCTGCAGATAGATGGTGACCTTGACGATGTCATCGAAGGGCACGTCGATGCCTTCAAGCACGGCCTTGATATGGGTCAGGCACTGGGCCGCCTGCGCCTTGATGCCGCCCTCGACCAGCTTGCCAGATGCCACATCGATGGGCAGCTGCGCCGCGATATTGTTGTAGTGGGAAAACGCGACAGTTTGGGTATAGAGCGGACTCTGGGGAGCCTTGTCGCTATTGCGGGCGAGTTTCACCAGGGCGCAAGGAGCCTGCGGGAAGGTGCCTTCGCCGTTGGAGATGATGGCGTCCATCTGCACCAGGGCATGCATTGGCAGGGCAGCCACGGCGAGCACGGTGCGGGTCGGCACATAGCCTGGGAAGAATTCCGCGTACACGGCATTGACCGCGTCCAGATCGGCGATCTCTTTGAGGAAGACGGTGATTTTAACGGTGTCGTCCATCACGTGGCCGATGCTCTCGATGATGGCCTTGATATTGGTGAGGCACTGTCTGGCCTGATCCTTGATATCACCGCCGATCATCTTGCCGGTCTTGGGATCGACGGGCAGTTGCGCTGAAATATTGTTGTAGTGAGAGAAGGCCACGGTCTGGGTATAAGGACCCAGCTGTTGGGGGGCATGTTCGGTATTTCTGGCGGACTTGATAATAGTGCCACTCATGGTGGTTACTCCTCTTCTTAATAGTAATTATTGATATGGGTACAGTTAACCCTGGCCACACGACGGTCGACCCGCTGTCGAAATAGCCCGGCTGATTGGCAGTTCTATTTACCAATCGCCAGCCCATTGCCTGTGCACAGAAATAAGCGCAACAGGAAACGACAACCGCTGCCTCGGTTATTGTGTCAATCCATATAAGAAGAGGATTGGATAAGAGAGGTCTGGTTTGGGTTAAGCATTTCAGACAGGAGGATTCTAGGAGTGGTGATGGGCGGGATGCAAACCGGGATCTCATTTCTATGAGATGGCTCAACGCTCTGAAATATAGCTAAAATGCCATTCGATTCACGATAAAAGAGGGCTCTGCCCTGCTAAAGCAGCATGTTCGACGCAGCAAGGCCGCCAGTGCTGGGGTTTCGTCTCGACAGCCATGAGCCTCGCTGTGAATAAAGCGTTAACACTATGCACCATCTTGCAGCTAATCGATTTTATTGTGCATAGATATGTATTTTTAGGCCCGTTGCGGGGCTATCTCGCCGCCTGAAAATATGCTAGCCG
Organism: Aeromonas tecta; assembly: GCF_000820185.1. GTDB lineage: Bacteria > Pseudomonadota > Gammaproteobacteria > Enterobacterales > Aeromonadaceae > Aeromonas > Aeromonas tecta. The sequence goes on along the minus strand of NZ_CDCA01000036.1, from coordinate 126,194 downwards.
ATGCCCCTGTTGGCGCTGATAACACCGTGCCTGAAATATGATTCAACACTTTTGCATAAGTGGCCCTTAGGGGCGGCGCAGGGGCGTAATAGGGGGCATGAAATTCGGCATATATTTTCTGACCCAGAGGCGAGCAGAGGCGCGGCGGCAAGGGACTGGCGGCCAGATCGTCGGCCAGGCGGTGGGGATGACTGGATCTGGCTGTATCAATCGGCTATCAATGAGGGCTGGCATCTTGCCCTTGCCAAATCGCCTTGGCCGCCTGATCAAGGCGCTGGCGCCCCCACTTGATAAGGAGATCACCCTATGAAGATCGTTACCGACCCCCTCGATGGCCCCGAGATCGCCGCTTTTTTGCAGGCGCATCTGGATGATATGCGCGCCGTCTCGCCACCAGAGAGCAAACATGCGCTGGATCTCGAGGGGCTCAAGGCACCGGCGATCACCTTCTGGTCCGCCTACGACGAGCAGACCCTGGTGGGTTGCGGCGCCATCAAAGAGCTTGCACCCGATGGCGGGGAGATCAAATCCATGCGGGTACACGGCGCCGCCAGAGGCAAGGGGGTGGGCTCGGCCATCTTGCGCCACCTGATTGCCATCGCGCGGGGCAGGGGCTATCGCTACCTGAAGCTGGAGACCGGCGCCACGGCCTTCTTCACGCCGGCCCACGGCCTCTATCAGAAGCACGGCTTTATCGATTGCGAGCCATTCGGGGATTACCGGGCCGACCCCAATAGCCTCTTTATGGTGCTAACTATCGATCAATGACAGTTATACGTGTCATATCTACTGTTATGACAATGGCAGGCAGTGTGTCTATCTGGTGGGGATAGAGGGAGCAATATGAACCACCACTTTCTCTACGGCCTCCTCTGGTGGTCGGTGTTGTTGCCGACGGCCCTGCTCAGCCCGATCTTTCTGCTGCTGGGGCTGGCCGCCCTGATGGGCATGGGAAGCGAGGGAGGAGCCATCTCCCTGCTGCTGGGCACCTCCATACTACTCGGTGGCCTTGGCTTGCTGACGCTCTCCCGTCTCGACCGCCACTTTCGGCTGGGCGCCCCCCTCGGACATATCCGTTGGTCGCTGGCGGGGCTGTTGGCCGGCGCGATAGCCTCCCTCTCCTTGCTGTGGCTGCTGCCAGGGCAGTGGTTCTCCCTCTGGCCGCTGCTCGCGGTGGCCTATTTTCTCGTCCGCCTATTGCGACGATGACGTACTCGCCATGACAGCCGCCCTGCACGCCGTTCACGGGATCCCTACGCCGGGAGCAGCCCATGGCCTACCCAGCTCACACTTTTTGACTAAAAAGTTAATAAAAAACTTGAATGGGAGCTGAGTCGCTTTTTTAATTCGTTATTAATCATAATATTAGTTGTGCCGCCAGGGGCCCTTGCCGGCTAACCTGAGTGCACCGGTGTAGATCGACCCAGAGGTGGCAAGCAGGATCGCGATGCGATCATCATGAGCTGACCATGGAGGATCTATGCTGGGTTTCGTACTGGGTGATATGTATTGTCGATTGGGTTCGTACCGGCCACCGCCCCGGCTGGGTAAACACTTTCCCATCTCCCCCGAATATCAACTGCGTGGTCGCGCCTCCGCTGCCATCATAACAATCGAGAGCCTGCTCGATACCCCCTATCCGCAGAAGAGGTTCAGGGATCTGGTCTATGGCGCCTTTATCGACCGCCAGCGCCGCCTGTTCGCCGAACACGTCATCATCGCCCAGCTGGAGAGCAGCCAGGATGTCGAGCTGTCGGTGGATTTGTCATTTATCAGCACCGCAGTGCCAATTGGCTTGCTCGCTATCTCGGAGGAGATAGCGCTGCTGACCGTACCCCGTCCCACCAAGGCCCACCCGCACCACGAGGTGCTCTGCCGGGTGCTCGATTGCACCGCCATGCTGATGTTCTATGCCAAGGTGATCCGCCAGCGCAACGCCGTGCTGGAAAACATCGGCTACCAGTTTGGGTATCAACCCGGTGCCGAACTGTTGGCGCGGGAAGGCACCGGTGGGGAGGACGATTATGTGGCCTTTATGGTCAACGTCATGACCTGCCTGGCGCACTCCCACTCCTTCAAGGAAGCATTGGAGAACGGGGTCAAGATGGGCATTCGCGAGCCTGCCTTCTTCTGCATCGTCGGGGCCGTCGCCAGCACCCTCTGGGGCATTCCCAAGCCATGGGCCTATCAGGCCTCCCAGTTTATTCATCGTCACAACGCCCACTACATCCAGATCCTGCTGCGCTGCGAAGCCCGGGTCGGTCGTTCCCAGATCAACCTGGTGCCCCCCAAGCCGCCCCTGTGTGCGCCGGTCAAGCGGCAGGTGATCCGCTTCCTGAGAGGCGCATTTTAGGGGCGCTGCGGCAAATAAGGCGTCTGCCTGAAGACGCCTCTCTGGTTTGCCATCAGCGCTTGCCATCCGTCATATGAACGGAACGCGCCTCCCGCCAGTGAATGGGGAGGCGTTTTCATATCGGACACTGCTATAAAGCTATGGCGCAGCGAATGCGCTTGGATGGGCGAGATAAGCCAGTATGGGGGCGGCGCCACTAATCTGATCCAGGTCGCTTTTTCCCTTCAATCTGCTTGGTAATTTGGCGCCATTCGGTACTATCCGCTCTGTGTGACTCGTATGGGTAATGATTGTCGACTCAGTACCGATACGACGGCTCACTAATCCCATGTTAATCAGCGCCTGCGTGGTGGGCATCTTGTGACAAGAGACATATTGAGGTGTGCGCGTTCAGCGCTCAGGGGTAATTAGAATGGCGTGTGCTATTTCCATCCGGCCGTCGGATAACAGATTGCAGATAAACAATGACGACTATGACCTGAATAAAATAAAGGGTGTAGAGGTGAGGGCGCTGACCTGGAAAGATCACCTGCGCAAGATGATGTTGCTGGGCCTGGTAACCTCCAGCGTGTTGTTCTATTTCATCCCCACTGAAGAGCAGGCAAAAAGTGCTCTTCTCGTCTTCTTTCTACCCATGGTCGGCTTCCTGGCGGGGGCCTTGATGGCACTGATATCGAGTGCGAAATATGAGTTCCGTGTCGAGTTCGCTCACACCGATGAGACCGGTGTGCAGTGGATTACGGTGGCAAAAAGCCGGCATGCTGCGGATTATTCGATGTTTAAAGAGCGGGCGGCCGAGCTTGGGGAATATATCCAGTAGCTGGTGGTGAATAAGGCATAGGAAATAGGGATAGTACCTGATGATGTTCGGTATTTATTCCGCCATCAATATAAAGCCCGAGCAGGCACAGCCTGATCGGGCTTTATTATAGGGTCTCGATAATCGTCAGGCGGGATAGAGGGCGCCGAGAACCGCTGGGCGGCTGGCGCCGCTGTATCGGAGGGCAGGTTGCCCTTCTTGCTTAATACAGCGGTCGTTATTGCTCAAGCGGGATAGAGAGCACCCAGAACCGCTGGGCGACTGGCGCCCGTGACCGCAGGCAAGTTGCCCGGTTCATGCCGAATAAAGCGCTGCGCCAGCCAGGCGAAGGCGGCCCCTTCCACCCAGTCGGGGGCGAGCCCCAGCTCTGCCGTGCTGGCGATATTCCACTGGGGCAGCAGAGTAGCGAGTTCTGCCAGCAGGGGGGCGTTATGGGCGCCGCCACCACAGACAAAGAGCTCTGCCTGGCCATGGGTCTTGTCCAGCGCTGGCAACTGGCGAGCGACGCTGTGGCAAGTCAGCGCCTGCAGGGTGCGTTGCACATCCACCGGGGCATAGGCACTGTCCGCCAGCTCGCCGCCCAGCCATTCGAGGGTAAACATCTCCCGCCCGGTACTCTTGGGCCAGGGGGCGGCGAAGTAGGGATGGGCCAGCAGTCTGGCAAGCAGTTCAGGGATAGGGGCGCCGCTGGCCGCCCAGCGGCCGCCCGTATCATAGTCGCCACCTTGGGGGTGATGACGGCGATACCAGCCGTCGAGCAGGGTGTTGGCGGGGCCGGTGTCGAAGCCATAAACCCCAGCTGAGTGGCCCGGCAGCACCGAGATATTGGCGATGCCGCCGAGGTTCAGCACCACCCGCAGGGCGCCCGGCTTGGCGAACAGCGCCTGATGGAAGGCGGGTACCAGGGGGGCACCCTGGCCGCCGAGGGCCATGTCAGCGGTGCGAAAATCGGCTATCACGTCGATGCCGGTGAGCGCCGCCAAGAGGGCGGCATTACCTATTTGCAGGGTGAAGCCCAAGTGGGGGCGATGACGGATGGTCTGGCCGTGGGAGCCGATGGCGCGAATGTCGGCGGGGCCAAGCCCGGCCTTGGTGAGCAGGGCCTGAGTGGCGGCGGCAAATTCCCGTGCCACCAGGTTGTCGGCCACGCCCATGCGATCGATTTCGTTCTCACCTGGGGTGCAGAGGGCGTGCAGCTCGCGGGCGGTGTCGCTCGGCCAGGGGTGACAGAGGGCCGCCTCGACCCGCAGCGTATCCCCGTCCGTTTCGATCAGCACGGCGTCTATGCCATCGAGGCTGGTCCCCGACATCAATCCGATATATCGCTCAGTCATGATATGCCCCTGCTTGTTGAGAACATGCGTGCGAAACCAAGGGTAGAGGCAGGAGGCCTGCATCGATACCAGAGCATATGCCAGTGCCCGATATCAGCTCGATATCACGCTCCTTCATTCCCCACTCCCTGGTGGCGAGTTAGATGTTGCCACCGTCCTGTTTATGCTGCGCCAGCTGCAGCTCGCTGCTGCCGAGCTTCGCGAGCTGCGGCATGGCCATGGCCCTGAAGTTCGCCAGCTCCCGTCCGCTCAGGGTCTCCGCCTGAGGCAGATTGAGGGTACGCGGGTTCTTGTGCACGCCGCCCACCACAAATTCATAGTGCAGGTGCGGGCCCGTGACCCGGCCGGTGCCGCCCAGCAGACCTATGGTCTGACCCTGCTTGACCCGCTGGCCCTTGTTCACCGTGCGCTTGGAGAGGTGCAGGTACTTGGTCACAAAGTTGCCGGCGTGCTTGATGAAGACGTAGTTGCCGTTGAACTGGTTGTAACCGGCCGCCACCACGCTGCCGCCGCCCGCGGCCATGATGGGGGTGCCCACCGGCGCCACGTAGTCGATGCCGTTGTGGGGGCGCACCTTGCCGGTGACCGGGTGCAGGCGACGCGGGTTGAAGTTGGAGCTGATGTATTTGAAGTTGACCGGCGCGCGCAGGAAGCTCTTGCGCATCGCCTTGCCCTCCGGCGTGTAGTAGTTGCCATCCTCGTTCAGCACGGCGCGGTAGATGGCGCCCTGGTTGATGAACTCGGCGGCCAGGATGTCGCCGGAGGCGACCCGCTCGTCATCCTGATATTTGTCCTGATAGACCACCCGGAAGCTGTCTCCCGGTTGCAAGTCCTGGGCGAAGTCGATGTCCCAGCCGAAGATGGCGGCGAGATCCATGATCTGATCCTCGGTCATGCCCGCTTCGGCGGCGGCGCCCCAGAAGCTGGAGCGAATTTCGCCTTTGGCCACCTGCTCACGGGTGTCGAGTTCGAGTTTGACCGGTTTGGCGACGAAGCCCTCGGCCTTGCGACTCACCTTCAGCGCCTGCTCCAGGCTGTGAGGGTAATAGAGGCTCTGCAGATCGCCGCTCTTGGTGAGCTTGAAGGTGAGCTCCTGGCCCGGCTGCAGGGTACGCAGCGGGTTGGTGGCCTCGAGCTGGGCGATGAGGTAGAGATCGCTGGCGCTAAGGCCAAGGCGCTGGAAGATGACCTGCATGTTGTCACCCGCGCGCACCTTCACCTGCTTGGTGACATAGCTCGGCTTGGCGGACTTCTGTGCCAGGGCCTGAGGCTGCGCCTCACCGTCATCGAGGGGCGAGGCATCGGCGAGGGGCTCGTCATCATTGACCCGAGTGGCCACCGCCTGCTCGCTGGGCCAGGCTGCCAGCATCATCACCATGATGCTCAAGATCAGCACCATCTTGCGGTGCCAGGTAGGAAGAGAGTTGAAGGCGTTCCAAATAATCATCGAGGCAGACGGGTCGAGAGGAGAAAGAACGTCGGATTTTACAGCCTTTCCAATTGGCCCGCCATTCCAGTAATATGTTTGGCCCTGTGGAATCGTGATTGGAGAGTCAAAAAATGTCCCAGCTCGAGGTGGCGCTAGCCGAGATCAAGCGCGGAGCGGAAGAAATTCTGGTGGAAGAAGAACTTGTCGCTAAGTTGAAGGAAGGGCGCCCCCTGCGCATCAAGCTGGGGATGGACCCGACGGCTCCCGACATTCACCTCGGCCACACCGTGATCCTCAACAAGCTGAAGACCTTCCAGGATTTGGGGCACGAGATCATCCTGCTGATCGGTGACTTCACCGCCATGGTGGGTGATCCCTCCGGCAAGAACGCCACCCGTCCGCCGCTCTCCGAAGAGGCCATCAAGCACAACGCCCTCACCTATGCGGAGCAGGCGTTCAAGATTTTGGATCCCGCCAAGACCCGCATCGAGTACAACTCCACCTGGCTCAAAGAGCTGGGCGCGACCGGCATGATCAAGCTGGCGGCCAAGCAGACCGTGGCCCGCATGATGGAGCGCGACGACTTCAAGAAGCGCTACTCCGGCGGCCAGTCCATCGCCATTCACGAATTCCTCTACCCGCTGCTGCAAGGCTATGACTCGGTCGCGCTGAAGGCGGACGTGGAGCTCGGCGGTACCGATCAGAAGTTCAACCTGCTGATGGGCCGTGAGCTGCAAAAAGATGCCGGCATGGCGACCCAGTGTGTGCTGATGATGCCGCTGCTGGTGGGTCTGGACGGCGTCAAGAAGATGTCCAAGTCTGCCGCCAACTACATCGGCGTGCACGATGCCCCGGGCGAGATGTTCGGCAAGATCATGTCCATCACCGATGACCTGATGTGGAACTACTACGAGCTGCTCTCCTTCCGCCCCCTCAGCGAGATCGAAGGCTTCAAGGCTGGCATTGCCGCCGGTACCCTGAACCCGCGCGACGTGAAGATCTGGCTGGCCAAAGAGATCATCACCCGCTACCACGACGAAGCTGCGGCCGAGGCGGCCCACGAAGACTTCACCCAGCGCTTCTCCAAGAACGCCATCCCGGATGAGATGCCGGAAGTCGAGCTGGCGCTGGAAGGGGAAGGCCTGCCCATTGCCAATCTGCTCAAAGATGCCGGCTTGGTTGATACCACCTCAGAAGCGCTGCGCATGATCAAGCAGGGCGCGGTCAAAGTTGACGGCGACAAGCTGGACGATGGCAAGGCACTCATCGGTGCCGGTACCGCCGTCTATCAGGTCGGCAAGCGCAAGTTTGCCAGAGTGACAGTTAAATAAGCAGTAACGGTCAAGTAAGCCAAAGCCTGCTGATAAAAAAGGCCTCCATCATGGAGGCCTTTTTGTTGGCTCATCACCGCTGAGAAGGTGTTAACCCTCCTTTTTAAGGAAGTTGCGATAGAGCATATAGAGGTGGGCCGAGCTCCAGCTGAAATTGCTGGCCCCCTGCATGGCACCGGTTTCCGGGTTGTAGTTCTCGCGGATGGGGCCACTGCCCGCCAGCCCCTCGGCATTGGCAAACAGCTTGTTGACCAGCATCTGGGCATCGCTGCGATAGCCGTAGTTCTCCAGCCCCTTCACCCCGAAGTAGAACTGATCCAGCCAGACCCGGCCGCGCCAGTAGATGTTGGGGTCATAGGCCGGGTTGGTCAGGGCCGCCGTGCCGAGCGGCACCTTGGTGTTGAACTCCTGACTGCTCAACATCACCTCGCGCACCCGCGCGGCCTTTTCTTTATCCGCCACCTCGGCCCAGAGCGGGCTCCAGCCTTCCGGGCCACGGCCACGGGCGGTCAGCAGCTTGCCGACGCAGCCGTTGCCGTCCGCCACGTCTCCCTGATGGATCTGGCGATCGTAATAGAAGCCGGAGGCCTCATCGAACAGGCAGGTATTGATGTAACCGGCGAGCTGGGTGGCTCCCTCGCGATAGCGGCTCGCCTCATCGAGCTTGCCGAGCAGATCTGCCATGTCCGCCAGTATGCGCTTCTCCTTGGCGAGGAAGGCGTTCAGCTCCACCGACTCCTGATCGATGGAGAAGCCGATGAGGCTGCCGTCGTCCTCGTGGTTCTCGAAGAAGGCGACGTTCCAGTCCTGGCGCGCCTTGGCAATGTCACCGCCATAGGTCTTGTCGGCGTAGCGCTGCAGCTGATCTTGCTCGATAAAGCCGAAGCGGGCGGCGTTGTCCATGCCGGACTCCCAGCCGGCGCCGTGCTGGGCACCGATGTCCATGTCGCTGTAACCGCCGACGGTGAGTACCTGCTGGTAGAGCGGCATGCCCGCGCAGGCGTACCAACCATCCCCCTCGGTGGTGCAGCTGGAGAGATCGAGCCCGGCCGGCACGCTGGCGTACTGCACCTTGAAGGTGATATTGCCCAACTCGTCATTGTGCTCGACGTGCTTGGTTGCGCCGTATTCGATGATGCCGTTGCGGTTGTTGTCCCGCGCTCGGTACCACCAGTCGTGGTAGGCCTGGAGTTTCGGATACATCTCGGCGATGAAGGCCTTGTCCTTGGTCGCGCTGTAAATTTCCCAGATGGCCCAGGCGGAGAGGGGTGGCTTGGTGTCGCGCTCGTTCCAGTTGCCGCCATCACCGCCCCGATCGGACAGCTTGTTGTAGAAGACTGCGTCGATCACCATGCCGGCGTCCTGGGGGCGCACCGGATCGTCTGGCTGAATTTGGTAGTCATACATGGCACGCACGTTGTTCTTGGCCACTTCCGGGTTGAAGTGGGCCATGGCGTAGGCGTGCTTCCAGCTGTCCCAGGCCCAGACGCCGTCGAACCAGCGGGCGGTGTTGGACGGGGTCACCCCGTCGTGCAGGATGGCGCCGGCCGGCGAGCGCCAGTTGCCGTTGAGGGTCTCCATCGCCTTGACCGCGATGCGCCGCTCGGATTCGCCGATCCCCTGATTGGAGAGACCGCGCTCGAGGTACCCTTCCCAGCGGCGAATGGAGTCATCGAAATAGCTGGCGGGATTGGCCAGCAGGGCCTGGCGGCTCTGCTCGAAGCGGCTCGCCTCATCGCTCGAGTGCACATAGCTCTGCAGGGTGAACAGATCCTGCTGGCCTTTGGCTGCCAGGGTGAGGCTGGCCTCGCTCAGATAGCCGAGCGCCTTCTCATCCAGGGTGGTGCGGGTTGGCAGAGTGCGATCGATACGATAACGGGCGCTGCCGCCTTGCATGATGTTCCAGGTGCTGCGCAGCTCGCCGAACTGGAATTCTATGCCCTGCTCGTTCTGGCTGATGGTGCGAGTCCAATCCGGGTACTGTTCGGCCACCGTTTTCTTGGCATCCCACTGCTTGAGCAGCTCACCTTGCCAGCTGAGGTTCAAGGTCAGCGGTGCGTCCTGGTTGTTGATGAGGCGGGTGCGAACCAGCGCCGTGCGGGCATCGCCGTAGCGCAGCTCCAGCTCCAGGGTGAAGGGTTCGAACTCGAAGCGCTGAATGAGCGCACCCGGGATGGCATGGATATCGTGCTTGCTGGCGGCGGTGAGCGGGTATTGACGGCCGCTCTCGTCGCTCAGGGTCAGCTTGTCCAGCTCGCTTGCGAAGAACAGGCTGTACTCCTCGGCGATCACCATGGGGCCGGTGAAACCACCCCATTCGTGCTCGCTGGCGGGCAGCAGGAAGCCGTGCCAGGCACCGAGATCCAGCAGTGGGTTGTATTTGAGATTGGAGTAGCTGTCAAAATCTCGGAACTGGAGCGGGGTGCCGCTGCGATCGATCACGTCTTGATACTGGCTCGCCAGGGTCGGGGTGACTGTGGTCGGGGCGCTGGAATCATTGCCGTTGCAGGCGGTCAGGCCAAACAGGGCGACGCCGAGGGCGACGGAAAGTAAACTTTTACGAAACATGTCTCGCTCCAATTACTGTTTTGTAGGTTGAGGTAAGTATTTTTTATCTGTTTTTTAGTGAAAACGTTTGCGGATGCCATTGTATGGCAAGAAGACAGGAAAGATTGGAGCTGAATCACAGTCTTCAGACGGGAGTGTGTGAGGTGGATCACCAGGTTACATGATGTTACTTAGAGTATATTTTTAGTAACTATTTACTTGTGGGGATGGCTCGGACGTGGGGCAGGTACGTAGATACTGATGAGGGGTCAGGCCGAACTCCTGCTTGAAACGGGCGGCGAAGCGGCTGGGGGCATCGTAACCGCAGGCAAGGGCGGCCTCCAGCGGGCTCAGTCCTCGCTGCAGCAGGGTGAGGGCATGGCTCATGCGTACCTGGGTCAGCAGCTGCCGGAAGCTGCGCCCCTCGGCGGCCAGCTTGCGCACCAGGGAGGCGCGGCTCATGGCAAAGTGGGGGGCCAACCGCTCCAGGCTGTGATCGGCGCCGGGCTCCACGCTGAGAAAACGGGCTAGCCGCTCCCCCAGGCTCATGGTGCTGGCGGGAAACAACAGGCCAAGGGCGCCTTCCGCTCGAAGCTCTGCATAGAAGCCGTGCAGCAGTTGGATCTGGGCGGCGCTACTTAGGCGGCGTTCTCCCATGGCGCAGATGAGCTCGTGGCAGTAGGCGAGTCCTGGAGTGACCCTTTGTCTGGGCTCAGGGAGCAGGGGCGCGCCGGTATCCGCCAGCCACTCAGCCGGCGGCGGGGCCAGCAGGGTCAGGGCGTGGGAGCTGAACTTGCCCTGCTCTGGCTGGTTGACGAAGGTGAGCTGGTGGCCGGCAGGGATCAGCAACCAGCTCTCCTTGTCAAACGACAGGCGCCGCTCCTGCCACCACAGCTGCTTGTACCCTTGCTGTACCCAGATGACGGTCGGCGCATAGATGAGCACCCGGTGAAGAGGTTGCTGGCGGATCCCGAGATAACGGCTCTGTTGCAGCAACGGGGTGCTCATCGGCTTACTCCTTGGGGGTGACGAAGGTGGCGGTCAGGGTCGCCTTGCCGAGCGCCGTGGCGTTGAGCATGTAGCCTACCATGGCGGGCGGGGTGTCTGCCTTGACCGCCAGGGTCGCCTCGGGCAGGGCCCAGGCGGTGAACTGGTAGCGATGCATGCCGTGGCCGGCGGGTGGGCAGGGGCCGCCATAGCCCTGGTTGCCAAAGTCGGTCCTAAGTTCTAACCCTTGCTTGAGCGTGCCGGAGGCATTGCTGGCGAGGGAATTCTGGCTGACGGGCAGGTTGACCACCAGCCAGTGCCACCAACCGCTGCCGGTGGGGGCATCGGGATCATAGGCGGTGATGGCCACGCTCTGGGTGCCGGCTGGCAGATCCCGCCAGCTCAGCTGGGGCGAGCGATTCCCCCCCTTGCAGCCAAAGCCGTTAAAGCTGAGGGACTTGTCCATCAGCTGGCCTTCGTGGATGTCGGTGCTGCTGAGGGTCATGGCGCCGGCGGGTAGGGCGGCCGCGCACAGCAGGGCTGTCAGGGTGGATCGGGTGGCAATCTTCATGGTGGTGCTCTTCGATGGATGAGGGATCAGTCTAGCGAGAGGAGTCAGGCAGGAATTCACAGTACTGCTCAACCTTGTGCCATTAGCGGTAAATGGTGAGCAGATAGGTATCTACTTTATTGAGGAAGGGGGAAGAGGGTCAATGAGCATACCGGGCGTCCATCAACCGGGAGCCCATAAAAAAACCGGCCTCGAGGAGGCCGGTTCTGACATCTTGCTGCGAGAAGATTCTGCTGCTTAGCGCAGGATCATCTGATCGCGGCCCGGGCCAACGGAGACCATGGGCACAGGAACACCCAGCAGGGCTTCGATACGCAGCACATAGTGCTGTGCAGCGGTCGGCAAGTCTTCAAACTTGCGGATGTGGGAGATCTCTTCGCTCCAGGCTTCCATGGACTCGTACACCGGCTTGAGACCGGCGGTCTGCGGCCAGATCGGGTTCTCGGTGTTGGCGCCTTCGTAGGCCACGCAGATCTTCAAGTCCGGCATGCCAGACAGGCAGTCCAGCTTGGTCAGGGCGATCTCGTTGGCAGCCTGGATTTCCAGACCCTGTTTGGTGGCGACCGCATCGAAGTAGCCGATGTCACGGGGACGGCCGGTGGTGGCGCCGAACTCGTTGGCAAACTTGCGGAACTCTTCCTGGTTCTCCATGGCGGTGATCAGGGTGCCGGTACCCACAGAGGTACTGAACGCCTTGGCCACGGCGATGACGCGCTCAGGGCGCAGGGCCGGCAGGCCGCCACCGATCCCGGCGTAGGCGCCAGAGACGTGGGAGGAGGTCACCCAGGGGTACTCACCGTAGATGAGGTCACGACCAGCGCCGAGCTGGGCTTCGAACAGCAGAGTGCCGCCCTGGGCCTGGATGGCCTTGAGGGGCTCGCTGACGTTGCAGATGGCATCACGCCACGGGGTGGAGACTTCCAGCAGCCAGTCGGCCATTTCCTGGGCGGTCTGGCTGAACTCGAAGCTCGGGTAGAGGGCTTTGAGCTGCGGCAGTTTCCAGTCGAGGAAGAACTGAATGCGCTCGACCAGCACGTCCGGCTGTTTCAGCCAGCCCACCAGGATGGCCTTTTTCATGACCCGATCACCGTAAGCCGGGGCAATGCCCTGACGGGTGGAGCCGTAGGCACCGTCGCCTAGACGGACTTCTTCCAGGGTATCTTCCAGCGCGTGGATCGGCAGGCAGAAGGTGGCACGGTCGGAGATGGCGAGCTTGGGAGTCACGCCAGCGGCTTTCACTTCGGCCAGCTCTTTGGTGAGGGGCTCGGGGCTGATGACCATGCCAGGGCCGAGTACAACCAGGCAATCCGGGTTGAACACGCCGCTCGGCAGCTGGTGCAGCTTGAAGGTGCCGAGATCGTTGACCACGGTGTGGCCGGCGTTGTTGCCGCCCTGGAAGCGGATGCTGGCGGCGGATTCACCTGCCAGATAATCGACGATGCGGCCTTTGCCTTCATCACCCCAGTTAGCACCTACGACTACGATAGACGACATGACTCATTCTCCTAAGACGTTAGGCGTTCATCCTAGGAGGCTGGGGTGGATTAGAAAAATTAATTATCTTTATAATTCCGATAAGGAAGTCATATAATCATGGCCAATTTATCGGCAATCCCCCGCCAAGGCGCGCCATACCGCGTCTGCCGCGGCTGAGAGTTACCCCATGTTGGATATTCACTGGTTAAACACCTTCGTCACTCTGGCCCGTTTGCAGCACTTCGGCCAGACCGCCACCGAGCTGCACATGACCCAGCCCAATGTCAGCCTGCACCTCAAGAACCTGGAGCAGGCGACCCGGGTCAAGCTCATCGAGCGCAGCCCGTTTCGGCTCACCCAGGCCGGCGAGCGGCTGCTGCAAAGCGCCGAGCGCGCCATCGCGGAGCTGCAGCTGTGCCAGTCCGATCTCAATGCGCTGAACCAGCACAGTCAGGGCACCCTGGCCATCGCCGCCAGTGACATTTTGTCGCGCCTCTTGCTGATCCAGCCGTTCCAGCGCTTCAAGCAGGCCTTTCCGGGCATCGATCTCACCCTGTTCAACACCACCTCGGATCAGGCGGCTGAACTGGTCAAGACGGGGCGGGCGGATCTGGGCTTCGTGATGGCGCAAAAGCGCAGTGAGCCCTTGTCCTACACCGAGTTGCAGCAGGTGACCTGGTGCACCCTCGGCCACGGGCTGGCACGTTGGCAGGCGCGTCACAAGGCGGGAGAGAGCGATCCCCTCGATGAGCCCACCCTCATCTTGCTGGGTCATGACACCCGCACCCGGGCGCTGATCGACCCCTCCTTGCCGCTCCTGGGATTACCGCCTTGCCGCATCATGGAGGTGGGCAGCGTGGATGCGCAGCTCGACTGGGCCGAGGCGGGATTCGGGGTCGCCATAGTGCCGGACTTCTCCTTGCATCCCAGGCTCAAGCTCGGTGCGCCTGTGACCCGGCTGACCGACTTCCCCGCCACCAGCTTGGGCTACGTGGTGCGCCAGAATCAGGTGCTGTCGCGCGCTATCAAGCAGCTGCTGCATTGGGTGGAAGAGGAGATCCAGCGCCCGGATCAGTTGTCGAGTGCCAAGAGTTGAGGGCTGAGAACTGAGCGCTTTCTTCCCGCAACGCGTCGGTAGGCGCCCCCATGCGGCATGAGAGAGGCCACCCTGGGGTGGCCTCTCTCGTTTCTTACGCTCACTCAGGTTACTGGGCGGCTGGGGCCTGGGTCGGCAAGGCACCGCTCGGCTGGTTCGGCGCTGGCGCCACCGGCTCGGTCGTGGTAGCCGCAGAGGAGGTAGCGACTGTGCTTGCGCCGCTTTGCGCATCACCCTGGCCTACCGCCGCTCCTTCCAACACCTTGGCGGCATCCGGGTCGGTTGTTGCCGCGCCCGACGCCGCCGGCAGGGTGGCGCCTGCCGCCTCTGGATTCGTCGTGGCAGGAGAGCCTTCCACAGAGGGGGCCCCAGTGTCGCCAGTGGATGCGGCCGATGGATCCGTTGCCGCGGCGCCCGAGGGGGCGAGGGCGCCGGGCACCAGGGTGGACGCGGGGGGCGCATCCTGCATGCCTGGATGGGGCGGAACTATGTTGTCGGTCTGCATGGTCTCGGGGGTGAGGGTGGTCAGCGCCGGGTGCAGGCGGGTGAATTGTTTGAGGCGGGAACTCAGGACGTCGCGAATGGTACGTACCTCGTCCGCGGGTAGGCTGGCCAGTGCCACCAGCTCGGCGGTCACGGCAAAGGTGTTGATACCGCTGGTCTGGCCCGGGTAGAGGTTGGCGCCGATGCGGCTGCGCTGATAATAGGGATGCTGCTTGAGCAGTTGGTCGATCTGCTCCCCTTCGATGGGGATCAGACGCGCCTTGCAGCGGCCGGTCAGATCGCCAATCCCCTGATTGGGGTGTCCCGCGACGATCAAGGCGGCATCCAGGGTGCCGTTGCAGAGTCCCTCCAGCCGATTGCCAGCCGATGTGGCAGGGGTCGGTGCGAAGCTGCTCTCCTGCCAGCCCATGGCATCGAGCAGTGCCCGGCTGGTGACTCTGTCGCCCGAGTTGGGACCGCCGAGATCGACCCGCTTGCCTTCGATGTCGGCCAGGGTATTGATGTTGCTGGTGGCGCTGGCGAGCAGGGTCAGCGACTCCTGGTGCAGCCTGAACAGGCTACGCAGCTGGTCATCGGGTGCCTGACCGGTGAAGGGGCCGCTGCCATGGGCCGCGTGATACAACACATCCGATTGCACCAGGGCCAGCTGGACTTCTCCCTTGGCCAAGTCGGCCAGGTTGGCGAGGGAGCCCGAGGTGCTCTGCACGGTGCAGTGCACGCCATGCTGGTCACTCTCTTCATTGAGCAGGCGGCAGATGGCCCCACCGGTCGGGTAGTAGACACCGTTCAGCGCTCCCGTGCCGATGGTAATGTAGGTCGGGGCGGCAGACAGAGGCAGCGCCAGTCCCGCCGCGAGCCAAGGCAGGGCGATACGTAACAGGCGTGAGAAGTGGCGCAGGGCTAGTGGGTACATAGTGAACCGGATCAATGGCGGATAAAAAGGGATGGGCTCGGCCCATCCCGTCATGAGTCACATCTTATCTATACCAGATGTGAGCCAAAATGGCTTTGGCCATTCCGGTCAATGTATGGGCGCGGCTGACCCGCAGCCGCGCGGCGCTCTGCGTTTATCAGAGACGGGTCTTGGTGATGGCGTGCTCCATGCGGCTCAGTGCCTCAACCAGCCGGGCTCTGGTGCAGCCGAAGTTGAGTCGCACGAACTGACCATCGCCAAATTGGGCGCCGGAGGAGAGACCCACCCCTGCCTGCTCGAAGAAGGCAATGGGATCGTCCAGCCCGAGCCCACTTACATCAATCCAGGCGAGGTAGGTGGCCTGATTTTTCGCCAGCGTGACGCCGGGCCAGCGGGCGACCGCCTGCTCTATCAACCCTAGATTGGCGCTCAGGTAGGCGATCTGCTCGTTGAGCCACTCATCACCACCCTCGTAGGCCGCTTCCGCTGCCACGAAGCCCAGCAGGTTGACGTCGGCACTGATGCCGCGCATCGCCTGCTGCAACTTTAGCCGCAGCCTGGCGTTGGGTACCACGGCGAAGGAGCAGCACAGGCCTGCGATGTTGAAGGTCTTGCTCGGCGCCATCATCACGGCGCAGCGCTCGGCCGCCGCCGGGCTGAGGGCGCCGTAGGGAATGTGGTGAGCCTGTTTGTCCAGCAGCAGATCGCAGTGGATCTCGTCCGAGCAGATCACCAGATTGTGGCGCTCGGCGATGGCGTCGATGGCCAGCAGCTCCTCACGGGTGAAGACGGTGCCACCGGGGTTGTGCGGGTTGCACAGCAGCAACAGATCGGCAGAAGGGGCCTGACGCTCGAGTTCTTCCAAATCCAGCACCCAGCGTCCGGCCTCCTCAATCATGGGCACGGTGAGCAGGGGGCGGTCATTGAAACCCGGCGCCTGCAGGAAGGGGTAGTAGACAGGTTTGGGGGTGATGATGCCGCGGCCATGCTGGCTCCAGGCCTTGCAGGCGAGGTTCAGACCTGGCACCACCCCGGGCAGGAAGACGATCCACTCGGGCGCTATGGTCCAGTCGTAGCGCTGCTGCAGCCGGGTCTGGATGAGTTCGATCAAGCGCGGGGAGGGACGGGAGTAGCCGAAGATGCCGTGGGCCACCCGTTGGGTCAGGGCCTCAATCACGGCGGGCGGGGAGGCGAAGTCGGTGTCGGCGACCCACATGGGTAGCACGTCTTGATCCTTGTACTTGTCCCATTTCAGGCTCATGGTATCGCGACGATCAATCTCCTGATCAAAATCAAACATGTGAAATCCTTGTACTGGCCAGATGGGCTACCAATGTACGAACTTGAACGCGGGCTCGCAAGCCTTGAGATAGCTGTTGATAGTGACATAAAATGAGCGCCGTCATTTTATACAGTCGCCGGATCCTGGCTTCTTTTTACCTTTCCTATCGATGGTATCTCTATGAGTTTATTGACTGCCGCCCGCAAGAGGCCGGATCCCGTATCCCTCTCTTTCCTGGCCGTGACCTTTATGACCGGGGTCGCGGTGGCGCTACAGGTGCCGACCTTGAGCCTGTTTCTGGCCGAAGAGGTGCAGGTTCGCCCCTTCCTGGTGGGGCTGTTCTACACCGTCAACGCGGTGATCGGCATCCTCATCAGCCAATGGCTCGGCCATCGCTCCGACAGCAAGGGGGATCGCAAACAGCTGATCCTGCGTTGCTGTTTCGCCGGCATAGTGCTCTCCCTGCTGTTTGCTTGGAATCGCAACTACTGGCTGCTGGTGAGCCTGGGGGTGGTACTGGCCAGCCTGACCGCCACCGCCAGTCCCCAGCTGTTTGCCCTGGCACGGGAATATGCCGACAGCCGCAACAAGCGGGCCGACATGTTCAGCTCGGTGTTGCGGGCCCAGTTCTCCCTCGCCTGGGTGATAGGGCCGCCAGCCGCCTTCGCGCTCGCCATCGGCTATGGCTTCGAGGTGATGTATCTCGCCTCGGCCTTTGCCTACCTCATCTGCGCCTTCGTGGTCTGGCGCTGGCTGCCCTCCCTGCCGCTGCCCAAGTCCAGCGGGAATGGGGAGCGGGT
The DNA here is from genome assembly GCF_000820185.1 of Aeromonas tecta. Lineage (GTDB taxonomy): Bacteria > Pseudomonadota > Gammaproteobacteria > Enterobacterales > Aeromonadaceae > Aeromonas > Aeromonas tecta. Next base: position 108,751 of record NZ_CDCA01000036.1, on the reverse strand, counting down.
CAGCAGTTGGAAGGATCCTTCCGTACGGGCGCTGTTCATCGCCTCCACCCTGATGTGGACCTGCAACAGCATGTATCTCATCAACATGCCGCTCTACATCACCCGCGAGCTGGGGCTGGAAGAGAAGCTGGCGGGCATTCTGATGGGCACGGCGGCGGCGCTGGAGATCCCCTTCATGCTGCTGGCGGGCTACTACACCCGGCGTTTTGGCAAGCGGCCCATGATGTTGCTGGCGGTGCTGGCCGGGGTCGGTTTCTACGTGGGGCTGGTGACCCTGTCGAGCCAGACGGCGCTGATCGGGCTGCAACTGCTCAATGCCATCTTCATCGGTATCGTCGCCGGTATCGGCATGTCCTATTTCCAGGATCTGATGCCGGGCCGGGCCGGGGTCGCGACTACCCTGTTTGCCAACAGTATTCGCACCGGCTCCATCATGGCGGGCGCTATCGCCGGCATAGTGGCGGAGATCTGGAGTTTTCACGGGGTCTTCATGGTGGCGACTGTGCTGGCGCTGGCCGCGCTGGCCGCCTGCTGGCGGGTGCCCAACGTGTAGAGTTTGGTGGAGTTTTGTTCTGAAATTTCCCTTTCAGGCAGCAGATGATACTGCCTGAACGGGCTGAAACTTACTTCTCTTCGATGGCCTGGTATTCGTTGCGCAGGCAGCGCAGCAGCAACTCGGCCGCCGGTCCCAGTGCCTCGACTGACGGGGTGAGCAGGTAGGTGTAGAGGTAGCGCTCGCTGCCCCCTTCCAGATTGAGTGCCACCAGCTCGCCACTGGCGAGTTCCGCCTGCACCAGATGGCGCGGCAACCAGGCGTAGCCGAGGCCGAGGCGCAGCATGCTGAGTACCTCGTGGTAGTGAGTCGCCTTCCAGCCGGTATCGTCCGCATCGTTCCAGTCGACCGAGCGATGAATGGGGGGATGCAGGCTTATCTGGTTATAACTGCCCAGTTGCTCGGCCTTGATGGCATCGCTCTGGCTGGCGAGGGGGTGGGCTGCCGCGCACAGGGGCAGCAGACAGACTTCATCCAGCGGCAGGCCGGTGCGATCGTGGGGCAGGTGTTCGGAGAGCATCAAATCCCCCACCTGCAGCGCATTGAAGTGGCAATGGATCCGTTCGTGCAGATTGATGCGGCAACCCCGGCTGCGGGGATAAAAGTGCGCCAGCGCGCGGTAGAGCCGCTCCCTGGGTTGCAGCACAGAGACATACAGATTGATCTGCGGCTCCCACTGCCGCTCCAGATTGTTGGCCAGGTTTTCCAGCTCTTCCATCTGCTGGCTGAGCTGGCGGGCCCGCTTGAGGAAGATCTCCCCCGCCGGCGTCAACACCGCCTTGCGTCCCCGCACCTCCAGCAGCGCCACCCCCAGACTCTGTTGCAGCTTGGCCACCGCATGATTGAGGGACGATTGGCTCTTGTTCAGCGCCTCGGCGGCCTGGGCATAACCGCCACAGTCCACCACGGCCTGAAAGATCCGCCATTGCTCAAACGTGCTCTTGGGACGAAACATAGTTCAACCTGTGGGGTGCTAAAGGGATTCAACAGGGTGCCGCTGGCACCCTTATTCAATTTAACCCTATCTGGTTAGTTTGTTGATTTATTTAGGTTGAGCAACAAAAGTCTGGCCGGTCTGCCCCTTGCTGTCGGCTCCCATCAGATAGAGATAGAGCGGCATCAGGTCGGCCGGAGTTTTCAGCAACTGGGGGTCTTCCCCTGGGAAGGCGCTGGCCCGCATCTTGGTGCGAGTGCCGCCGGGGTTGAGGGTGTTGACCCGCACCGCGGTGTTTTCCAGCTCGTCTGCCAGCACCTCCATCATGCCCTCGATGGCGAACTTGGAGATGGCGTAGGTGCCCCAGTAGGCGCGGCCCTTGCGACCTACACTGGACGAGGTGTAGACGATGGAAGCATCGCCGTGCTGCTTCGCAGTCTGGCGAATGAGCGGCAGCAGCGCCTGAGTCAGCAGGAACTCGGATTTGACGTTGACCTGCATCACCTCGTCCCACTCCTGCTCCTGAATGTGCTCGAACGGCGACAGGGTGCCGAGTAGACCGGCGTTGAACAGCACGCCGTCGAGGCGGCCGAACTGCTGGGCGAAGGTCTCGGCCATGCCAAGGTAGTGGCTCTTGGTCGCGCCTTTCAGATCCACCGGCACTATGGCGGGCAGGGGATGACCCGCGGCCTCGATCTGGTCATAGACCGCCTCGAGTTTGGCGCTGGTGCGACCGAGCAGGATCACGGTGGCGCCGTGGGCCGCATAGGTGAGCGCCGCCTCGCGTCCGATACCGTCACCGGCGCCCGTCACCAGAATGACCTTGTCCTTGAGCAGATCGCGGGGGGCCTGATAATCGAGCATGTGGACTCCTGTTAACAAATTCGTGGCATAGGTGCGCAGTAACGAAACGGCAGTGTACTGATCCGGCCCCGCCCTTGACCAGTATGAGACGGCAAAAATGTGAAGAAAATAGAGGGGTTGTGACTGCTGATGCGGTTTTATCCGGCCCGGCGACAGAGTTTTTGCGCACGCACTGCAAACTCCATAGAATGTGAAAAAACCGACCCATAGTCGAACATTGAGCGGAGCTTCACGTGGCATTTTTGACCGAATACGGCCTGTTTCTGGCCAAGACTCTCACCTTCCTGCTGGCCATCGGCGCCGTCATCCTGATGCTGGTCAGCAGCCGTCAGCCCAAGGCTCGCAAGGGGGAGCTGGTGGTGACCGATCTCTCCAGCGAGCTGGAGCGGGGACGGGATCAGCTGCAGGCAGCGCTGGCCGGCAAGGCGCAGCGCAAGCAGCTCGAGAAGGCACGCAAGGCCGAGCACAAGGCGCGCGCCAAGGCAGAGGACGAGCGCAGCCGCCTGTTTGTGATCGATTTTCACGGCAGCATGGACGCCAAAGAGGTGAGTTCCCTGCGGGAAGAGGTGAGCGCTGTGATAGGCGTCGCCCAGCCCGGCGATGAGGTGCTGCTGCGGCTCGAGTCCGGCGGCGGCGTGGTGCATGGCTATGGCCTCGCAGCATCCCAGCTGCAACGCCTGCGCGATCGGGACATCAAGCTGACCGTGGCCATCGACAAGGTGGCGGCGAGCGGCGGTTACATGATGGCCTGCGTGGCGGATCAGATCCTGGCAGCCCCCTTCGCCATCGTCGGCTCCATCGGGGTGATTGCCCAGTTGCCCAACTTCAACAAGCTGCTCAAAAAGCACGATATCGAGTTCGAGATGCACACCGCGGGCCAGTACAAGCGCACCATCACCATGTTTGGTGAGAACGATGATCTGGGCCGGGAGAAGTTCCGTGAGGAGCTCGGCGCCATCCACGACAGCTTCAAGGCATTCGTGGCTGAGCACAGACCCAGCCTCGACATCGATCAGGTCACCACGGGCGAGCATTGGCTGGCGAGCCAGGCCAAGAGCCTGGGGCTGGTGGATACGCTCTGCACCAGCGATGAGTACCTGCTGGCCCAATCCAGCCACCACAAGGTGATAGGCATCAGCTACCGCAAACCCAAGAGCCTGACCCAGAGGCTGGGCCAGCAGGGCGCCCAGGCGCTGGAAGCGGGGCTTGGTCGGTTGTGGCAACAGAGCTCCTGGCGGTAACTGCCAGGATCTGCTCGTTGAAATGAAAAAGGCCGGACTAAGTCCGGCCTTTTCTATGGCGAAATCACGGTTGCGCCGTTATTAACACTCTTAGCGTTGGAAGGGATAAACGGAGCCCAATTTCAGGATCTGGGTCAGCTCGTCCAGTGCGGTACGGGTCTCCAGCACCAGGGCCGGATCGCGCAGATCGTCCAGCGCCAGGCTGTCGCGGTAGTGTTTATCCACCCACTGATCCAGCCGGGCAAACTGACCATCGTTGATGAGGCAGGCCGGGTTGACCGCCGCGAGTTCGGCGTCGTTCATGGCGACTCGTAGCCGCAGGCAGGCGGGGCCGCCGCCGTTGCGCATGCTCTGCTTCACGTCCATGAAATGCACCCCCTTGATCGGGGTGCCTAGGGCCACCAGCTTGGCCAGGTAGGCGGATACTGCCGGATTGTCACGGCACTCGGTCGGGGCGATGATCGCCATCTCGCCGCTCGGCAGGGTCAGGATCTGGGTGTTGAACAGATAGGACTTCACCGCATCCTGCACCGACACCTCGGCGGTCGGCACCTCGATAAAGTGCAGCTCCCCCTCACCGAACTTGGCGCACACTTCCGCCAGCGCCGAGGCGGTGTTGAGGAAGGCTTGCTGGTGGAAGAACAAGACGTTCTGGTTGCCCACTGCGATCACATCGTTGTGGAACACCCCCTGATCGATCACATCCGGGTTCTGCTGGATAAAGACGGCGCTTTCATCCCCTAGGCCGTGCAGGCGGGCGATAGCCTGGCTCGCTTCCAGGGTCTGACGGGCCGGGTAGCGCTTGGGGGCGGGCTGGGAGACGTCGAAGGCGCTGCGGCCATAGACAAACAACTCGACCCCGGCCTCACCGTAGGCGCGGCACAACCGGGTGTGGTTGGCGGCGCCCTCGTCACCGAAGTGATCGTTTTCCGGCAGATGCTGGTGGTGGCTGAAGTGGCGATCGTTATTGAACACGGCGCGCAGGATGCGACCCGTTACCTCGGGCTCGAGGGAGCGGTGGAACTTGTTGGTCAGGTTGGCGGGGGTAAAGTGAATGCGGCCATCCTGGGTATCGGCGCTCGGCGAGACGGTGGCGGCGTTGGCGGTCCACATGCTGGAGGCGGAGAAGCAGGCGGCCAGCACGGCGGGGGCCTGTTTGGCAGCCTGAGCCAAGACGCTGGCATCTGAGCCGGTAAAACCGAGGCGACGCAGGGTGGCGAGATCGGGCCGCTCCTGGGGGGCCAGCACCCCTTGCACCATGCCGAGCTCGGTCAGCGCCTTCATCTTGCGCAGACCCTGCTTGGCGGCTTCCTTGGGATTGGACGCTTCCTTGGCGTTGCTCTGGGAGGCCACGTTGCCATAGGAGAGGCCGGCATAGTTGTGGGTGGGGCCGACCAGACCGTCGAAGTTGACCTCGAAGTGCTTCATGATGACATCCTTTCGATTTTTATAGGGAGAGCGGTTCCTTCCGCGCACAAAGCTGCGGTATGTGGCCATTATAAAGAGATTTCATGCTTCGTAACAAGCTGATAACTAAGCTGGTTTTTTATGTAACAAGGGCGGTTGGATATGTCACTTCCAATCTAAAAAAGGGGGGGATATAGCATAAAAACAAAAAAGCGGTTGCTTCCCGCGCACAGGCTTCGCATTAATAAATAAAGAGACAATGCGGTGCGGGCTGGTCAAGCAAATTTGCCTCCAAGATTGCTTTTTAGCGTCAAATCTCTTATACAGCCCCACAAAACCGCACACCAACCCCGACGGGTGCAATGAGGATAATAGTTACAGCATGGGCAAATCACTGGTCATAGTGGAGTCTCCGGCCAAGGCCAAGACTATCAACAAATATTTGGGCAAGGACTACGTGGTGAAATCCAGCGTCGGTCATATTCGCGACCTGCCGACCAGCGGCAGTGCCAGCAATGAGCCCAAAAAACCTGTCATTCGCGGCATCAAGCTCAGCGAATCCGAGAAGGCTGCCAAGGATCGCAACGCCCTGTTCTCCAGGATGGGGATCAATCCGACCGCAGGCTGGCAGGCCAACTACCAGATTTTGCCCGGCAAGGAAAAAGTGGTCAGCGAGTTGCAGAGTCTGGCCGCCAAGGCTGACACCATCTATCTCGCAACCGACTTGGATAGAGAGGGAGAGGCGATAGCCTGGCACCTGCGCGAGATCATTGGCGGTGACGACAGCCGCTACAAGCGGGTGGTGTTCAACGAGATCACCAAGACCGCGATCCAGGAAGCCTTCGCCCAGCCGTCCGAGCTGAACATCCATCGCGTCAATGCCCAGCAGGCCCGTCGCTTCCTCGATCGGGTGGTGGGTTACATGGTCTCCCCGCTGCTGTGGAAGAAGCTGGCCCGCGGTCTCTCCGCCGGTCGGGTACAGTCCGTTGCGGTGCGCCTCATCGTCGATAAAGAGCGCGAGATCAAGGCGTTCGTACCGGTGGAGTTCTGGGATCTCAACGCCGATCTGCTGACCGGCGACAACGCCGACCTGCGCATGGAAGTGGTCAGCCGTAACGGCGCCGACTTCAAGCCGGTCACCCAGGCCGAGACCTTCGCCGCCGTGGCCGCCCTGGAAGGGGTCGACTACAAAGTAGTGAACCGGGAAGACAAGCCGACCGGCTCCAAGCCGTCTGCGCCCTTTATCACCTCCACCTTGCAACAGGCGGCCTCTACCCGGCTGAGCTTCGGGGTGAAGAAGACCATGATGATGGCTCAGCGCCTGTATGAAGCGGGTTACATCACCTACATGCGTACCGACTCCACTAACCTCAGCAAAGAGGCGGTCGAGGCGGTGCGTGAATACATCGGTGAGCAGTATGGCGCGGCTTACCTGCCCGCCGAACCGATACTCTATGGCTCCAAGGCCGGTGCCCAGGAAGCGCACGAGGCGATCCGTCCCTCCAGCGTGCTGGTTACCGCCGAGCTGCTGGAAGGGATGGAGCCGGACGCAATGCGGCTCTATGAGCTCATCTGGCGTCAGTTCGTCGCCTGTCAGATGACCCCGGCTCAGTACGACTCCTCCACCCTGACCGTCAAGGCCGGCGAGTTCGAGCTCAAGGCCCGTGGCCGCACCCTGCGCTTCGCCGGTTGGACCAAGGCGCTGCCACCCATGGGTCGCAAGGGCGAAGACAACCAGCTGCCGGCGGTGACAGTTGGCGAGATCCTGAAACTGGTCAAGCTGGATCCCCGTCAGCACTTCACCAAGCCGCCCGCCCGCTTCACCGAAGCGGCGCTGGTACGCGAGCTGGAAAAACGTGGCATCGGCCGCCCGTCTACCTATGCCTCCATCATCTCCACCATCGTGGACCGGGGTTACGTGCGGGTCGAGAGCCGCCGCTTCTTCGCCGAGAAGATGGGTGAGATCGTCACCGACCGTCTGGTGGAGAACTTCGTCGAGCTGATGAACTACGAGTTCACCGCCAAGATGGAAGACAAGCTCGATGCCGTCGCCGAAGGCAGCCTGGAGTGGAAGAAGGTGCTCGACGCCTTCTACGCCGAGTTTACCCAGGAGCTGGAGCAGGCCGACAAGCCGGCGGAAGAGGGAGGCATGCGTTCCAATCAGATGGTGCTGACCGACATCGACTGCCCGGATTGCGGCCGCAAGATGGGGATCCGTACCGCCACCACCGGCGTCTTCCTCGGTTGTTCCGGCTATGCGCTGCCACCGAAAGAGCGCTGCAAGAAGACCATCAACCTGGTCAGCGCCGACGAGTTTGTCTCCGCCACCGACGGTGACGAGGCCGAAACCGAGGCGCTGCGTGCCAAGCACCGCTGCACCATCTGTGGCACCGCCATGGATGCCTACATCATCGACGATAGCCGCAAGCTGCACGTCTGTGGCCGCAACCCCGACTGCGACGGTTACGAAATCGAACAGGGTCAGTTCAAGCTCAAGGGCTATGAAGGGCCGAGCATCGATTGCGACCGTTGTGGCAGCGAGATGCAGCTCAAGAACGGCCGTTTCGGCAAGTACATGGGCTGCACCAACGAGACCTGCAAGAACACCCGCAAGATCCTCAAAAACGGTGATATCGCGCCACCGAAGGAAGATCCGGTGCCGTTGCCAGAGCTCAAATGCACCCAGTCCGATGCGCACTTCGTGCTGCGTGACGGCGCCGCCGGCCTGTTCCTCGCCGCCAGCAACTTCCCGAAATCCCGTGAGACTCGTGCGCCACTGGTTGAGGAGCTCAAGCGTTTCCGTGACCGGCTCTCGCCCAAGCATCAGTACCTGGCCGATGCCCCGGCGTCAGATCCTGACGGTAACGCATCCGTGGTGCGCTTCAGTCGTAAGACCAAGGAGCAGTACGTGATGACCGAGGTCAACGGCAAGGCAACGGGCTGGACCGCCCACTACGACAACGGAAAATGGCAGGAGAGCCTGGCCAAAGCCAAGAAATCCTGACTTGCCATTGCTCACACAATGACGAAAGAGGCCCCGCACAGGGGCCTTTTTATTGGGAGATGGCGATATACTGAAGAGGCTGCATGGATGGCAGCGCAAGACACGGAGGTTGTCATGGAGATACACGAAATCCGGCCAGGCATGACCTGCCTGACGCGAGAAGGAACGGCCTACGTGCTGGAAGTGGACAAGCAGAGTCTGCTGGTATTGCTGCAACGGGAAGATGAAACCATCCCGGTGCAGGTGCGAAGCGACGAGATCCTGGGCCCACTCCTCAGTGACTAGCATGGGAGCCGTCGGCAAAGGAGCCCCTAGAAAGGGATCAGATAAAGCAGCTCGGCCAAGTCGGGCTGCCACTGCCACTCCCGCATCTTGACCCGCCCGCCGACCACCGGCACCCCCTCTTCCTGTAACCGCCCCGTCTGTTCATCAAACCCAGCCGAGCCCTTGGGCAGTGAGATGGTGCCGCCAGCGCCCAGCACTCTATGCCAGGGCAGCGTCTTGTCGGTCTCCCGCAGCACCTTGCCGACCAGTCGCGCCCGACCGGGCAGGCCTGCCAAATCGGCGACCTGGCCATAGCTCACCACGCGACCGGCCGGGATAAGCGCCAGGATCGCCTCGATGCGCGCGACCTTGTTCAGGTTAGCCGGGGGATCCATCATCATGAGTCAAACCCTCTTCAGAAGCAGCAGAAGCGCCATTGTGGCGCTTCTGCTGTATCAGGGGCAACTGGATCAGCCAAAGGTCTGGCTCAGCCCCCTGAGCTCGCTGGCGCGCTTTAGCAGCTCCTGGCTGGAGTCGTCCACCGCCTGCATCTTCTGGCTGTTGGCGCGGGAGTACTGGGAGATCTGGTGAATGTTGCGACTGATCTCCTCCACCACCGCCTGCTGCTGTTCGGCGGCGGCGGCTATCTGGGTGGAGAACTCGGTGACCTGTTCTATCTCCCCCAGCACCAGGTGCAGGTTGCCCGAACCCTGGCGGGTCATCTCGGCGCACTCGCGGGTCTGTGCCAGGTTCTCCTGCATCATCCCCTGCCAGCGGCCCAGGGTCTGCTGGATCTGGTGGATGCTGCCCTGGATCTGCTCGGTCGCCTTGTGGGTGCGGGTCGACAGGGTACGCACCTCGTCGGCCACCACCGCAAAGCCGCGACCCTGCTCACCCGCCCGCGCCGCCTCGATGGCGGCATTGAGCGCCAGCAGATTGGTCTGCGCGGCTATGCCCTGGATCTCGCCCATCAGGCTGCCGATCCGCTCCGATTCGCTGGCCAGTTCCACCGCGGAGTGGAAGGCCTGCTCGGCCTGCCTGGCCAGCTGCTCCATCTGCTGCTCGGTCTGATCCAGCTGCTGCACCGTGTGCTGGCAGCTGCTGCGCGCCTCCGTCACCTGACCGTTGGTATCCTGAATGTTGCGTGCTATCTCGTGAGCCGTGCTGGCCATCTGGGTCATGGCGGCGGCCATCTGCTGGGTCTGGGCATCCTGCTCGTTGATGTCGAGGAAGGCCTGATGAGAGGAGTCTTTCAAGTCGGTCGCCAGGGTCTGCAGGGGATGGGTGGCGTCGTTGACCCGGCCCAGTACGGTGCGAATGCGGGCCTGCAGCATCTTCAAGTGGAAATCGGCGATGGCGCCAGGCGCATCCCCCGAGTAGACCAGCCGGGTCAGGCTGTCATATTGCTGGCCGAGCTGTTTGAGGTAGCGCGGCAGGGAGATGAGCTCGCGCCAGTAAGCGCCGGTGATGAGCAGCAGGGGCAGCAACATCAGTAGCGCCGTCATGGCGCCCTGAGACAGGAGTGCCCAGCCGAGCATGGCCAACAGCAGCAGGCTTAGCGCCACCGGTCTGAAGCGGCGCAGGGAGGGCAGCTTGCTGGCTCCGCCCCGTTCGACCTTGAGCAGGGCCTGATAGGTCTGGTTCGCTACCTGCTTGATCTGGGGCTCGGGCTTGCAGCGCACCGACTGGTAGCCGCTGATCTTGCCGTGCTCGTAGATGGGGGTTACATAGGCATCGACCCAGTAGTGGCGACCATCCTTGCAACGGTTTTTCACGATGCCGCGCCAGGGATTACCCTCCTTGAGACGATCCCACAGATCGGCAAAGGCCGCCTTGGGCATGTCGGGGTGGCGCACCAGGTTATGGTTCTGGCCGACCAGTTCATCGACCCGGTAGCCGGCGATCTGGCAGAAGGCGGGGTTGGCATAGGTGATGACGCCACGCAGGTCTGTGGTCGAGACCAACTGTACGTCGGCAGGGAACTCCACTTCGCTGTCCTGTGTCTGGACGTCTCTGCTGGCCATACTGATAAGCTCCGATGTTCGTGCTGATTGTTATTGTGGTTGAGCCGGATGGGGCATCGACGTTGTGCGCTTCGCCTGGCCTCATCGGGGGCCTTATTTTGCCAATAAAGGCGGATGAAAAGTAGGGGCTAGGTTGGATTTTTGTTGTTTGATGGTAAAAAAATGGCGACCAAAAGGTCGCCAAAAAGAGAAAGACAACACTACCTCTGCGGCACCCGGTAACGCACCTGCAACTGATCGAGGATCTGCAACTGACCAGGCAGACGGGCGACGAACTGCTCCCAGTCCTTGCGGGCGGGAGCACTCCAGGCCACCTCGGCCGTGGCCAACAGGCGCGGGAACAACATATAGTCGAGACGGTCACGAGAGGTCACCAGTTCCGACCATAAGGGGCTGAGCACCCCCAGGATGTTATCGTTGGCATGGAAATCGATGGGGGCCGGATCGCAGGCGTAGACCTGCTCCAGGCTGACGGGGCCGGCCCAGTAGAGACCGGGCTCGTGGATGTCCTGGTTATAGGCCTGATCCAGATAGAGTTGCTGGGCCGGCGCCATCACCACGGGATAGCCCGCGGTCGCGGCATCGAGCCCGGCCTGGAAATTGGTCCAGGCGAAGATGGTGGCATCCCGGCTCACCTTGTCGCCGTGCAGTATCTCCTCCCAACCCAGCATCTTCTTGCCCCTGGCCGCCAGGTATTGCTGGCAGTGGCGCAGCAGGTGGCCCTGCAGTTCCCGGCAATCCTGATAGCCCTCTCGCTGCATCAGTTGCTGGCAGGCGGGGCTGTCGGTCCAGACGCCGTTGGGCACCTCATCCCCGCCCATGTGAACCTGCTCCCCCGGGAACAGCTCGCACACCTCGTCCATCACCTTGTTCAGGAATTCATAGGTGCCGGGCAGGGCGGGGTTGAGCACGTTGTCGTCAAAATATTGCACCGACAGGTAGCGGGAGTGATCCGCCTCTTCTTGCAACAACCCCGGCAGCGCCTTGATGGCCGCATGGCAGTGACCGGGGATGTCTATTTCCGGGATGATGCTGATGCCAAGGCCGGCGGCGTACGCCACCAGCTCGCGCACCTCGCTCTGGGTGTAGTAGCCGCCATAAGGCTCGGCGCCGCCGCTGAGCTGGGGGCCGACCGCCAGACCATGACCGCGCCAGGCCGCCACTTCGGTCAGCTGGGGGAAGGCCTTGATCTCCAGACGCCAGCCTTCGTCATCGGTCAGGTGCCAATGGAAGCGGTTGAACTTGTAGAGGCTCATCTGCTTGAGCAGCCGCTTGATGGTGGCGATGGAGTGGAAGTGGCGGGCGCAGTCGAGGAAGATGCCGCGAAAGCCAAAACGCGGCGCGTCCGTCAGCTCGAGGCAGGGCAGGCTCTCGCCATGTTGCAAGGCCCACTGGGCCAGGCTCACCAGACCATGGCGCCAGCCCGCTTCCCCAGCGGCCTGAATGACGATCCCTGTCGGCGTGATGGAAAGTTGATAGGCCTCGGGGGGGAGGGGAGCCTCAAGCAGCCGGATCTCGGCGTCGTGATCTTGCGCCAGCGCCAGGCTGGTCAGCTCGTTGAAATGGGCCAGCAGGCCGGTCAGTGAACCCGGGCCACTGACATGGGCCCGCTCCGCCAGCCGGAAGTTGCCCTCGGTCAGCACTATATTGGCTGGCAGGGGCACCAGCCCGTTGACCGGTTCGACCTCGGGCAGCTCCGGCGTGGCGTGCTGAAGCGGTGGCAGATCGAGCTGCTGGCCGGCCAGGGTGACCGGCAGCAACTGGGGGGCGCCGCTGCTCTCGGTCAGGCTCAGGAAGAAGCCCTGCGGCAGATCGGAGTAGCGTTTGATGGGGGTGTTGCGGCAGCAAAAACGCAGCTCGTCGGCGCCGTCCAAAGGGACAAGCACCTTGTAGCTGCCGCTCTGGCGCTCCAGCTCGCCGCCCTCGACCGAAGTCGGGTCTATGTGACGGGCCAGGCAGAAGTGCAGCTTCCAGGGGGTGGCCGGCAGCTGGCTCAGGCTGAAGCGGAACCAGACATCATCACCGTCACGCCGGTCGATCTGGGTATGGATCAGGGGTGTAGACATGGTTATTCCTCTGATTGGGCGAATGAAATGGGATCCTTTCCAGGGTGTTGGACAGGACTCAGGAATGCAGACATGGGTACCTCTCGGACTGGGCAAACAGGATGGCACCTTCCAGGGCATCGGCTGTTGGGCTCACCAGGTTGAGGTGTGACAGACGGGGGGCGAGACGGGTACCGACCCCGCCCAACAGGGCAATCCGGTGCGCGCCAAGCTGTTGTATCCCTTCCAGCAGGGTTTGCAACTGGCCGCAGGTTTCATCCAGCAGTTGGCAGGCCAGCTCGTCGCCGTCGCTGGCGGCGTCAAACACCCAGGGGGTGAAGCGGCCATAGTCCGCCGGTATGGCCCTGGCCGCCCAGCGCACCACCTCGGCCTGATCCCGTTTGAAGTGATCGAGCAGGCGCACGGCGAGCAGGCTGGGGGGCAGGATACCGTCGTGGCAGAGCAGTGCCTGTTGCAGGGCGCGCAGCCCGAGCCAGGCGCCGCTGCCGAGATCCGAGATGGGAAAACCGCGACCGGAGCAGGTGCGCAGCTGACCATCTTGATAGATGAGCCCGGCCGAGCCGGTGCCGGCGATGAGGATGGCCCCCTCCCGACCGCTGAAGGCGCCGAGGCAGGCACCGAAGGCATCCGAAGTGAGCCGCACGCTCGCGAAGGGGAAGGGCATGGCCAGCAGGGCGTGGTAGCAGTCGGCGAGCTCGGCGGAGGCCAGCGCCAGCCCGACCCCCATCTGCTGCTCAGCTTCTTTGCCAAGACCGGCTGCGGCGCGGGCCTGATCGATGGCCGCCAGCACATGACGATGGGCGAGCGGGATGCCTAGCTCCAGGTTGGAGCCCGCCGTGCGGCCCTCACCCAGCAGTTTCCCCGCCCGATCCCGAATGCGGGCGCGGGTATGGGTGCCTCCGCCGTCCACGCCGACCCAATACTCAATCATGCTGAGCCCCCAGAGTGCTCTGCCAGCTGATGGCCAGGGCAAACCAGGCGGACTGCATGGAGGATCCACTGCTCTCCCCAGTGCCAGTTCTGATCGAGCCGATCCTTGTACGTCTCAATCATGGGAACCTCCCAGGGCGCTCTGCCAGCTGATGGTCAGGGCAAACCAGGCGGACTGCATGGAGGATCCACTGCTCTCCCCAGTGCCAGTTATGATCGAGCCGATCCTTGTACGTCTCAATCATGGGAACCTCCCAAGGCGCTCTGCCAGCAGATGGCCAGCGCAAACCAGGCTGCGTGGGGGGTCCACTGCTCCCCCCAGCGCCAGTTCTGATCCAGCCGGTCTTTGTACTGCTCGGGGATGAAGGCCACATCGGCCTCATCATCAAAACCGGCGGTGATGCCATTGCAGATCCCGCCGAGGGCATTGGGATAACCGGCGGTGTAGCTCGGATTGTTGATGCCATGCCCCGCCAGCATGCAGGCGTTGAAGGGGTTCTGCCCCAAGATCCAGTCGAGCTGGCGCTGGCCAAAGTGCATCAGCGGTTTGCGCTGCCGTGGCAGCAGCTGTGCAGCGGAAAATGTCATGGCGGCTAGGGAGGCCAATCGAGCGTTCTCTCCCTGCCACCAGTAGCCAGATTCGTTGTTGTGGGGCATGAAGAAGCTGACTCTGGGATCCTCGTCCACCCCTTTCACATACTGACGGGCGAGGGTGAAGGGGTTGCCTGCTTGGGCGGCGAGGGCCAGCTCGGCGGCCAGCGCCTGTTGTACCACAGCGAGCACGGCGGCCTGGCGGCTCTGATCCGGCTCAACCGACAGATACTCCAGCAGTGCCAGCACCGGCAGGCCGGCCTCGGCGGCGTGGTAGTAGGGGCGCGAGCCATCGTCATTGGCCGACCAATAATGGCCGATCTCGGGGTGAGGGCGCTGCCGGGCGCAGAGTCGGCTAGCTCTGTCTCTGGCCTCGCCCAGCCATGCGTCTCCCAGGGTGTTGGTCAGCTCGACGGCGGCGAGCAGGGTGCAGTAGTCGTCGATGATGTTCTCGACCCCGTCATCCAGGTAGGCAAGGTTGTGCTCGCGCAGGTGCAGGTAGCCGCTGCTGGCCGCATGGGCATAGCGGCTGGCATCGAAGTCACCGGCCATGGATTCACGGGCGGCACGGGCGAGGGCGGCGATGGCCATGCCGCCCCCTTGCCGAAAACCGGCCTGCCAGTCACTGGACTTGAGCCCCTGCTGGGTGGCGTAGGCGCACAGCTCACGCTGCTCGGGATCCTTGCTCCACTTGTCAAACAGGGTCATGTAGAAGAAGCCACGCTCATCTTGCATCCGGCAGAGGAAATCGGCGCCGTGCAGCGCCTCGTCGTTGAGCCGCTTGCACAGGTTCAGGCCGTCGATGTCGGTGCGCGTTGCCAAGAGATCCCGGCACTTGAACAGGGCCCAGACCACCATGGGGGTCTGCTGGGGATTGAGGTAATTGGCGTAGGAGAGGTGGCTCAAATACTTGCTCATGTCGCCGCTGGCATCGAACCAGCCGCCGTGCACATCCCGCCGTTGCTCGCTGCCATAGATACGGGCATTGCGGTCGGCCCGCTCGAAGGCGCCGCTGGCGCGCTGGCCCTTGAAATAGTGAATGACATCGGAGAGGCAGTTGCGGCTCAGCAACTGGGGGCCGATGGCAAAGCGGGCGGAGCGGGTGACGCGCTCTGCCGCGCAGCCCTCTTGGGTGGTGATGGCTTCCAGCCGATAGTGGCCGCTGCGCTTGAAGGCACTGAAGTCGGCGCGCCAGAAGGTACGGCCCTGCCAGCCTGGCACCTGGCCGGCGGCCTCCAGCGGGGTCTCGAACAGGATCTGGCCATCCTCGAGGCGCAGCAGCCGCACATGGCCACTGAGGTCGACGTCGGCGCCGCTCTGCAGCAGGGCCACTTTGTGTCCGTCACAATCGTAACCTACTTGATTGATCAAGAGTTCCATCAAGCTCTTACTCCCTTGGTCTGCCAGCATGGGCGAGGCAGTGAATGGGCCTCGCGAAGAGGCCCGATTGATGCGGGCGGGCAACGCATGGCGCCCGTCTCAGGCACTGGCCGGGATCACTCGTGCAGGTAGCAACGCACGAAATGGTTGTCGGCCAGCTTGGTCACGGGGGGTAGGCTCTCCTTGCAGCGAGGCATGGCCTGATGGCAGCGCCCGGCGAAGGGGCAACCGTAGGAGTGCGGCGTCCACAGCGGGATCTCTCCCTTGCGGCCCCCCTCCAGCGCGGCATGGATGCTTTTTTCCGGATCCGGTACCGCCGAGATGAGCAACTGGGTGTAGGGGTGCTGCGGGTGGTGCAGGATCTCGTCCACCTCGCCCCACTCCACCATGTGGCCTACGTACATGACCGCGAGATCCTCCGCCACATAGCGGGCGGTGGCGATGTCGTGGGTGATGTAGAGCATGGAGACGCCGAGCTCGTTCTTCATCTGCTCCATCAGGTTGAGGATGCCGATGCGAATGGAGACGTCGAGCATGGAGGTCGGCTCATCCGCCAGCACCACTTCCGCCTCCACCGCCAGGTTGCGGGCGATGTTGACCCGCTGGCGCTGGCCGCCGGAGAGCTGATGCGGGTACTTGGCGGCGGTGGCCTTGGCCGGGGTCAGCCCCACCTTCTCCAGCAGACCGAACACCATGTCCGGCAGATCCTTCTTGTCGAGCACCTTGCTATGCAGCAACAGCGGGCGGGCGATGTGGTGGTAGATGGTGTGGGTCGGGTTGAGCGAACCGAACGGATCTTGCCATACCATCTGCACGCTCTGGCGATAGTCGAGCAGGGCCGTGCCCTTGTTGAACTCCTCCAGATCCCGGCCGCGATAGAGGATGCGACCGCTGGAGAGCTTGTACATCTTGGCGATGATCTTGGCGATGGTGCTCTTGCCAGAGCCTGACTCACCCACCACCGCCAGGGCGCGGCCCCGGTGCAGGTTGAAGGTGATGTCGGAGAGAGCCCGCATCTTGCCACTCTTGATGGCATTGGAGTTGACGGAGAAGTCCTTGTAGAGATGCTGGACCTCGATGATGGGCGCGTCGGTTTGGGCGATTTGCATGACAGACATCCTTAACAGCCAGCGGCCTTGTCCAGATAGATCGGAAGATCCGGTTGTTCTTCAGCCACGCCGTAAAGATGGCAGGCGGTCTGTTGTCCTGGCCGGATCTCGGCAAGGGCGGTGTACTCCAGGCGGCAGCGCTCATGCACCTTGGAGCAGCGGGCCTGGAAGCGGCAGCCGACCGGCACCTCCAACAGGTTGAGCGGGGTGCCGGGGATCCCTTCCAGCACGGTTTTCGGGCCGTGCAGGGGCGGGAAGGAGTTGCCAAGCCCTTTGGTGTAGGGGTGCAGCGGTGCGGTCAGGATCGACTTGGAGGGCGCTACCTCGACCAGCTCACCGGCATACATGATGCCGATGCGATCGCAGAACTCGACCATCAGCGACAGATCGTGGGTGATGAACAGGATGGAGAAGTTGAACTTCTCCTTGAGCGCGAAGACCTTCTGCAGGATCTCCCGCTGCACCACCACGTCCAGCGCCGTGGTCGGCTCATCCATGATGAGCAGCTCGGGGTTGAGCGCCATGGCGATGGCGATCACCAGCCGCTGGCGCATGCCACCGGAGAACTGGTGCGGGTAATCTCGCAGCCGGCTCGGGTGAATGTCGACGATGGCGAGTAGCTCCTGGGCCCGTTTGATCGCCTCGTAGCGGGTCAGCCCCGGGTTGTGGGCGATCAGCACGTCGCAGAACTGCTCCTCCATGCGCAGCACGGGGTTGAGCGCGTTCATGGCGGACTGGAACACCACGCTGGCCTGACGCCAGCGGTAGCTGCGCAGCCGCTCGTCGTCGAAGGTCAGTATGTTCTCGCCCTTGAACAGGATCTCGCCGCCGCTGATGTAGGCGGGCGGCTTGTGCAACCGGGCGACCGAGAAGGCGACCGTGGATTTGCCGCAGCCGGACTCGCCGGCGAGGCCAAAGACCTCTCCTGGCATGATGTCAAAGCTGACCGAGTTGACGGCGCGCACGTCGCCGCTCTCGGTGATGTAGTCGACGCACAGCTGGCGTACCGACAGCAGGGGTTGTTGCGGCTTCATGCTGTCTTCTCCTGAGCGGCGGTGACCGGGACGGGAACGGCCAGTTTCTTCCAGCGGCGCAGGCCCTTGTGGGAGCGCAGTTGCGGGTTGGCTATCTCATCGATGGCGAAGTTGAGCATGGCGAGGCCCGCGCCCAGGGTGGCGATGGCGAAGCAGGGCGCCAAAATCTCCCACCAGGCGCCGACCAGGATGGCGCTCGAGGTCTGGGCGTTGTAGAGCATGATGCCCCAGCTGACCACGGTCGGATCGCCGAGCCCCAGGAACTCCAGGGTCGCCTCGGTGACGATGGCGTAGATGATGGAGCCGATGAAGCTCACGCCGATGATGGAGATGAGGTTGGGCAGTATCTCCACTAGGATGATGCGCCAAGCCGGTTCCCCCAGCACCTCGGCGGCGATGACGAACTCTTTCTCCCGCAGTGCCAGGGTCTGGGCGCGGATGACGCGCGCCCCATAGGCCCAGGAGGTGAGCCCTATGATGAGGGCTATCACCATGGGGGAGGCCTCCCCGATGAAGCTCGCCAGCACCAGTAGTAGCGGTAGCCCCGGGATCACCAGCATGACGTTCATCAGGAAGGTGAGGCACTCGTCGATCACCCCGCCGAAGTAACCGGCGGTGATGCCGATGCTGATGGCGAGGGCGCAGACCAGCAGGCCTGCCCCGAAGCCCACCATCAGCGAGATGCGGGCGCCACTGGTGAACTGGGCCCAGAGATCGTGGCCCATGCGGTTGGAGCCCATCACCAGCTCCATGCTGGGGGGCTGGTGGGGGCGGGCGACCCGTTTGGTCGGCTCGTTGCTGGCGAGCAGCGGGGCAAACAGGGCCATCAGCACGAAGGTGACCACGATGGCCAGGCCGAAGGCGGCTTTCTTGTTGCCCAGCAAGATCTTGAGAATGGTCGGCATGCGCATCTTATTTGCCTCCTGTACGCAGACGGGGATCCAGGAAGACGTAGAGCATGTCGGCCAGGAAGTTAAAACTGAGCATGGTGATGGTCATGATGAGCAGTTGCCCCTGAATGAGCGGGTAGTCGCGCGCCAGGATGCCCTGATAGAGCGTCAAGCCCAGGCCCGGGTAGTTGAAGATGACCTCGGTGATGAGGGATCCCCCGATGACGAAGCCGAGCGCCATGGAGAGGGCGGTGACGCTGGGCAGCACGGCGTTGCGCGCACCGTAGTTGAAGATGACCCTGTTGTTGGAGAGCCCCTTGGCCTTGGCCATGGTGATGTAATCCTCCCCCAGCAAGTTGATCATGTTGTTGCGCATAGTGATGAGGAAGCCACCCACCTGGACGATGGCCAGGGTGCCGACCGGCATGATGGCGTGCAGCATGATGCTCTTGATGTGCTCCCAGCCGAAATCGGCCTTGATCTCCGGGCTGTAGGCGTAGCCGATGGGTAACCAGCCGAGGCTGACCCCGAACAGGAAGAGGGCGAGCAGGGAGACCACCACCGGCGGTATGGCCTGCATCACCAGGGTGAGTGGCGAGAGGATGCTGTCCATGCGCCCACCCCGATACCAGGCGGCGAAGATGCCGATGATGGAACCGAAGGAGAAGCTGATGATGGTGGAGGTGCCCACCAGGAACAGGGTCCAGCCGATGGCGCGGCCGAGAACGTCTGCCACTGGCTGCGGGTAATAACGCACCGAAGTGCCGAGATCCCAGGTGAAGACACTCTTCACATAGGTGAGAAACTGGGTGCCGATAGGGCCGTCAACGAAACCGAAGGTGGCTTTGAGGGCTTCCAGGGCGGCGGGTTCCATCATGGCGCCAGCACGGGCAAACATGACGGAGACGGGATCCCCTGGCATGGCTCTGGGTAGCAAGAAGTTGATGGTGGCGGCCACCAGGAAGGCGACCAGATAGAAGGAGAAACGTCTAAGTATAAATCCCATGGTGATACCTTTTACTGCAAGCCTGCCCCGCGCCGGGCAAAGCTCCCCCAACCCCGTGCGATACGGGGGATGGAAGACATGGCGGGGAAGAGGGCCCCCCGCAGGGGGCCGAGGTGGTTAGCTGTTTGGCTTGAGTGACAACACGTGCAGCAGACGCTCCGGGGTGTCCGGGTGCAGTTGCGGCTTGGCGACCGGGTTGTCGGCACTGAACCAGCCATTGAAGCGCTTGGTGCTGTATTCGTACCAGGTCGGATTGTTGAACACCGGGATGATGGTCTGGTTGGCCCCGACGCGCTCCTGGATGGCAAACATGATCTCTTTCTGCTTGGCCGCATCGGCGGTCTGCGTGAAATCATCGATCAGCTTGTCCAGCGCCGGATCCTTGTAGCGTGGCGCCGCGAAGCGGTTGCCGCGCTCACCCATGTTGCGGGAGTGGAAGGCGGTCTCGAAGTACTTGTGCGGGTTGGCACCGGCAAAGTAACCCTGCAGGGCGACATCGAAGTCACCGGTGATCAGGTTCTCGGTCCAGACGGTGGCTTCCGGAGTAGAGGTCTTGGCGTTCAGGCCCAGTGCCTGCAGGCCTTCAACCCCGATCTGGACGGTGTTGACCCAGTCGGTCCAGCCGTTCGGTACCAGCACCTTGAACTCGATCTTCTTGCAGCTCGGGGTGTCGAGGAACTTGTCGCCGTCACAGTCCTTGTAGCCGGCCTCTTTCAGCAGTGCCTTGGCACCTTCCAGGTCGAACTTGTTGAACTTGCCGTATTTCTTCTCGACATCCGGGTTGTCCCAGGAGGCGAATGCCTTGCCAAGGCCGGACGGGTATTCGTTGACGGTCGGGTAGCCGTAGCCCGCGATGTCCACCATGGACTGACGGTCCATCGCCATGGAGAAGGCGCGGCGGAAGTTGATGTCATTGAAGGCTTCGTGGTTGCCCGGGTTCTTGGTCTGGAAGTTGACGTTGAACGCCACTGTGCCGGAGGCGGGGAACCAGTACTTGTTGTTCTTCGGATCGTTGCCAACGTAGAGGCGCTCGATGTCCGGTACGAAGGAGCCGAACCAGTCAACGTCACCCTTCATCACCGCGGCCAGGACCTGGTCGTTGGTGGCCATCTGCGGCATGCGGATGCAGTCGATGGAGAGGTTGGCGTTATCCCAGTAGTGCGGGTTGCGGCACTGGGTATAGAGCTGGGCGGAGAAGTTGTCCACTTCGGTGAAGGGACCGGTACCGACCGGTTTGTCGTTGGTGAACGCCACCGGATCCTTGACGGACTTCCACTGGTGCTCAGGCACGATGGGCACCAGCACGATGTCGTTGACGACGTTGGTGTTGACCTCGGTCAGGTCGAACTTGATCTTGTGTTCACCCAGCTTCTCGATGCTCTTGATCTGAGTCCAGATGGAGCGCTCATCCAGCGCCTTGTTGGCCTTGACCAGATTGAAGGAGAAGATGACGTCGTCGGCGGTGAAGGCTTCGCCATCTGACCACTTGACCCCGTCACGCAGATCGAAGGTGACTGATTTCAGATCATCGCTGAAGGCATAGTTGGTAGCCAGACGATAGACGGGTTTGCCACCCTGCATATCGTTGAAGATAACCAACGGCTCATAGATGAAGTGACGGGTAGTGTGCAGCAGACCGGCCTGCAGGAAGGGGTTGAAGTTCTTGACCCATGCGGTTTCCTGCTGTGCAACCAGGGTCAGCACCGTTTTGTTTTCGGCGGCCATGGCGGTACCGGCGGCACCGAGCATCAGGGTTCCCAGCATGACGGAGGTAGCGATTTTGGATACTTTGGCAAGCATATTTTGTCCTTTCTTATTGGTCTTCCATGTTTGGAATGGAGCGCCGAAATCGCATGCTTGGATATCGGCCCTCTATGTTGGTCGGGTTTTTTCACCCTTGTAGTTGTGTCATCCAACGCCCTTAGAAAAGCAGAATTAACAGGAAAACAACAACTCTTCATTTCGTCGATATCGTAAAAACCTGCGCCGCCTCGTCATTATCGTCAAATTGTATTTTTAAACCTTTAAAATTATATAGTTGCATTAATTCTCAGGAAACACCAAGTCACCCTTTATGACAGTTCAAAGACGATACTGTGAACTGGATCGTGCTCAATTTTTATTCTTGTGGCGGGCTTTTTTTTGTACTTGAAACAAGACGCTGATATTTGGCTCAAGACGTGATCTGGCTCACTGGGGCGAGGTTGGGGTGCTGATGGGGGAGGACGCAGACATAACCGCCGTTTGCCGAGTCGTGCAATCTGCCGGTGTCATGGCCTGCCACCTGGCGCGCGCAATAAAAAAGCCAGTCAGCGTTCACTGACTGGCTTTTAAGAGGCACCGGTTGGCCGGTGCCTTGCTTGATGGCGGGGTTAGCCTACCAGGCTGGCCCAGAGGTCATATTCGTCCGCTTCATCGATGCGTACCTTGACCATGTCGCCGGGCTTGAGGCCGGTTTCACCATTGAGGTAGACCAGGCCATCAATTTCGGGGGCATCGGCGAAAGAGCGGCCGGTGGCACCCTCTTCGTCCACCTCGTCGATGAGCACTGTCATCTCCTTGCCGACCTTGCGGGCCAGCTTGCGGATGGAGACCTGCTGTTGCAGCTCCATGAAGCGCTGGAACCGCTCTTCCTGGATGTCTTCCGGCACTGGATCCGGCAGCTCGTTGGCCTTGGCACCCTCGACCGGGCTGTATTTGAAGCAGCCGACGCGGTCCAGCTCGGCCTTGTCGATGAAGTCCAGCAGCATCTGGAACTCTTCTTCGGTCTCGCCGGGGAAGCCGACGATGAAGGTGGAACGCAGGGTGATCTCGGGGCAGATCTCGCGCCACTTCAGGATGCGCTCCAGGGTGCGCTCGACGGTGCCCGGGCGCTTCATCAGCTTGAGGATACGCGGGCTGGCGTGTTGCAGCGGGATGTCGAGGTAGGGCAGCACCTTGCCATCGCGCATCAGCGGGATGATGTCATCCACGTGCGGGTAGGGGTAGACGTAGTGCAGACGTACCCAGATGTCGAGCTTGGCCAGCTCTTCACACAGGGCCACCATGCTGGTCTTGACCGGCATGCCGTCGTAGAAACCGGTGCGGTGTTTGACGTCCACGCCGTAGGCGGAGGTGTCCTGGGAGATCACCAGTATCTCTTTGACGCCGGCCTCTTTCAGGCGCTTGGCCTCGGCCAGCACCTCGCCGATGGGACGGCTCACCAGATCCCCGCGCATGGAGGGGATGATGCAGAAGGTGCAGCGGTGGTTGCAGCCTTCGGAAATCTTCAGATAGGCGTAGTGGCGCGGGGTCAGTTTGACGCCATGGGCCGGTACCAGGCTGGTGAAGGGGTTGTGGGTCGGTTTGGCCACGTATTTGTGGACGTGACCGAGCACCTCTTCATAGGCGTGAGGACCGGTAATTTCGAGCACCTTGGGGTGGATCTCGCGGATCTGATCGACCTTGGCGCCGAGACAGCCGGTGACTATTACCTTGCCATTTTCGGCAAGGGCTTCGCCGATGGCTTCCAGCGACTCTTGTACCGCGCTGTCGATGAAACCGCAGGTGTTGACCACCACCAGTTCCGCATCGTCATAGCTGGGCACCACGTCGTACCCTTCGGTACGCAGCTGGGTCAGGATGCGCTCGGAATCGACCAGGTTTTTGGGGCAACCCAAGGAGACGAATCCTACTTTGGGGGCCTGTTTTGTGTTGGACATCGCTCAATCACTCTTAGGTGGCTCTCTTATAAGGGCGCGGATTTTACCGGAATGGCTAACCAAAAACTATACAGCTGCGAGGGCATAACCGAACAATATCTCTGGCGGGGCAAGATTGCCCCGTCGCAGCCGCCGCCCTGTGACCGTTTTGAGGCTGCGTTCGCCGGGCCTGTCCATCTGCCATGTTGGCTCGCATCCCGTTGAGATATCAGTAGATAGCGTCGTCGCCACCCGCTCGCAGGCATGCCGTCTGGGGGCGTGAACAGGAGGTGGGTCTGATTGATGGCGGGGCGGAGCAGCTGAAAAAAATGATGACACATTGATCATTTCAATGATTCTTGTATAGTCGAAATGAAAGTTCGAGACAGGTATGAGGAACGACATGGACAAAGCAGTGGCCACCAAGGTCTTTGAATCACTCTCATCCGGGATCCGGCTGGACGTCTGGCGCTTGCTGGTCAAGGCGGGGCCCGATGGCATGGTGGCGGGGGAGCTGGCCAGCAGTCTGGAGCTCGCCGCCAATACCCTGTCGTTTCACCTCAAGGCCATGCTGCATGCCGGTTTGCTTGCGGTGGAGCAGGAGGGACGCTTCTTGCGCTACCGCGCCAACATTGGCTTGATGGTCGGGCTCATCGGCTATCTCACCGAAGAGTGCTGCGCCGGGCACCCTGAAGCCTGCGGTCTCACAGGCCCCGTGTCGACGGGCGCGCTCCCCACGCCCCCCTGCTGCGACAAGCCGTGATCCCCCTCATCGCGTTTGCTGGTCTCTGGAGTCCACATGTCTGTTGCATCTGATGCCAAGGCCTTGCCGGCCATCGGCTTTTTTGAACGTTACCTCAGCGCCTGGGTCGCACTCTGCATCCTGGTGGGGATCGGCCTGGGTCAGGGGTTACCCGCCCTGTTCCAGGCCATAGGTGCCATGGAGATTGCCAGGGTCAACCTGCCGGTGGGGCTGCTCATCTGGGTGATGATCATCCCCATGTTGCTCAAGATAGACTTCGGCGCCCTGCATCGGATGCGCGGTCATCTGAAGGGCATTGGAGTCACCCTCTTCATCAACTGGCTGGTCAAGCCCTTCTCCATGGCCTTCCTTGGCTGGTTGTTCATTCGGGGACTGTTCGCCGACTGGTTGCCTGCGGATCAGCTGGACAGCTATGTGGCGGGCCTGATCCTGCTGGCGGCGGCGCCCTGTACCGCCATGGTGTTTGTCTGGAGCCGCCTCACTCAGGGCGATCCCTATTTCACCCTGTCACAGGTCGCGGTGAACGACCTCATCATGGTGTTTGCGTTTGCCCCGCTGGTGGCGCTATTGCTCGGGGTCTCCAGCATAGTGGTGCCCTGGGATACCCTGCTCACCTCGGTGGTGCTTTATATCGTCATTCCGGTGATCATCGCCCAGCTGCTGCGCAAAGCCCTGCTGCGCCGGGGGCGGGCGAGCTTCGAGGCGGCCATGGCGCGCATTCAGCCCTGGTCGATGGCGGCACTGTTGCTGACTCTGGTGCTGCTGTTTGCCTTCCAGGGCAATGCCATCATCGAACAACCCTTGGTGATCGCCCTGCTGGCGGTGCCCATCCTTATCCAGGTACTGTTCAACTCGGGGCTGGCCTACTGGCTCAACCGCAAGGTCGGGGAGCAGCACTCGGTGGCCGGCCCCTCAGCCTTGATCGGCGCCTCCAACTTCTTCGAGCTGGCGGTCGCCGCCGCCATCAGCCTGTTTGGTTTCCATTCCGGCGCCGCGCTGGCCACCGTGGTCGGGGTGCTGATCGAGGTGCCGGTCATGCTGCTGGTGGTGCGCATCGTCAATGCCAGCAAACCCTGGTATGAAGCGGGCCTGCGTCGCTAACGATGTCTATCCACTTGAATCATGAGAGAGCGGCAATGAGCGCCATCACCATCTATCACAACCCGGAGTGCGGCACGTCCCGCAATACCCTGGGGCTGATCCGCAATGCGGGCATCGAACCCAACATCATTCACTATCTCGAGACGCCGCCTTCCAAGGCGGAGTTGAAGGCGCTGCTGGTCGCCATGGACATGCCTGCGCGCGCGCTGCTGCGCCAGAACGTGCCGCCCTATGAGGCACTCGGGCTGGCCGAGGATCGTTTCAGCGATGAAGAGCTGGTCGCGGCCATGCTGGCACACCCCATGCTGATCAACAGGCCCATCGTGGTGACTCCGCTCGGCACCAGGCTGTGCCGCCCCTCGGAAGTCGTGCTGGAGATCCTGCCAGACCCGCAGCGAGGGGCCTTCGCCAAGGAAGATGGCGAGCGGGTGGTGGATGAGCAGGGCAAACCCCTCAACTAACACCAGGCAATGTGGCAGGGCGTCGCGCCAGCCACGGCGGGGAAGCCAATGCTGACCCGTCGGCATGAGTCATTGACTGGTGCTGTATGAGAATTAATTCAGCACTTCTGCGCATCGGCTTAAATCTGATAGGGTAAGCATCCGCTGACGAGCAAAAGGAGTACATCATGAAGAGCCGACTCTGGCTGATTGCCGCCGCCCTGGTGCTGGCGTCTACCCCCAGTCACGCCGACTGGGCGAAGTTGAAGGAAGCGGCGTCCGAGCTGGGCACCGCGGTGAGCGACACCAGCAAGGAGGCGTGGAAGGGCATCACCGATTTCTCCAAGGCGACCTGGGAGTCAGTCTCTACCTGGGGTGCCGATGCCTACAACAAGACGGGTGCCTGGACGGAAGAGAGCGCGGCTACCGGCAAGGAGTGGCTGACCGCGGCGGACAAGGAGCTCAACACCATGCTGGAGCCCAAGACGGCGGCCGAGGCGCGCACCGCCCTCGACACCATGGCCGACACCGCCCTGGTGCGGCTTTTTAACGAACAATCCTCTGCAAAGCTGCTATTTGACAAAGCTTATGGCTACGCGGTGTTCGATTCGCGCAAGTTCTCTCTGATGATCCACACCAACCAGGGCTCAGGGGTGGCGGTCAACCGCAAGACGGGCAAGCACACCTATATGAAGATGTTCGGCGCCGGCCTCGCCGCTGGGCTCGGCGGCAAGTTCTACCAGCAGGTGATCCTGTTTGAGGACAAGGCTCGCTTCGATGCCTTCGTCAATCAGGGCTGGGAAGCCACCTCCGAGGTGGGGGCCGTGGCCGGCAAGGAGAGCGCGGAGCTCACCGCCAAGTACAATGGCGGCATGGCCATCTACCAGATTGGCGAGAAGGGCTTGCTGCTCGATGCCAATATCTCGGGTTCCAAATATTGGCTGGATGCTGATTTGAACAAGTGATGAGCACCTGGCATAAGGGGCCGTATTTTTTCTGCTATCAGATTGAAATACTGTCTGTTTAAATGATGCGACTTGCAGTAAAAAGAGGGCCTTGGGCCCTCTTTTTTATGGGCGCACGCTGACAAGGTCGCAGGACAAGGAGAGGATATGGCCCATGAGCCCGAACAGGATGTGATGGCGGCCCAGCGCCGGGAGTGGGATCGGCAGAGCATCTATCTGCGTCTACAGGAGGGCGTCCCCGCGGCCTTCTGGGTCTGGGGCGATCAGGTTGCGCCCCTCGCGCCCAGGCCCGAGCTGTTCGCGCATGAGGGCGGCTTTGGCTGGGGACAGCCAGAGGCAGCCACCATGGCCCTGGCGGTCGCCATCGTCGCCAAGCTGGTGGAAGTAGGACTGATCGCTCCCGAGCAGGCGAGCGCCAGGGCGCACTATCTGCATGATGAGGTGCTGGTCAAACTGCCCGCCGGCGAGCACTACGATCTTCACCTCAGCTACCTGCGGCTGCTGCTGGCGTGAGCGGCCCCTTCCCATCTCTATGCTTGATACCTGGCCGCCCTTGAGGGCGGGCGCCGCCTTCTGCCGGGTTGCTGCGCAGTTTTTGGCGGCCTTGCCCGCGTCATTTCCCGGTGAACTGCTCTGGTTGGCACCCTAATTGCTTATTGCCTGTCAGCGTCAATGATTTGTCTGGGGATGGAAGATGGAAATAAGTGCAAGCAGCCTGATGCAAGAGATGCAGGCGCTCAAGGTCGAAGCCGGCGCCACGCCGCTGACCCAGCCCGGTCGTCAGGTCACATCGGATTTTGGCCAGCTGTTGCAACAGGCACTCGGCAATGTCAACGAGCTGCAGGGCAGCGCCAACGATCTGCGTACCCGCTTCGACATGGGTGACAAGTCGGTGGACCTGTCCGAGGTGATGATCGCCGGGCAGAAATCCTCCATCGCCTTCGAGGCAACGGTGCAGGTGCGCAACAAGATGGTCGATGCCTACAAGACCATCATGAACATGCCGGTTTAAACGTGGAATTTAATACACCATGGCGACTGCGCATCATGAACATGTCAGCAACAAGGACATAATCCGTGGCTACTGATCAAAACGGCGACCTGCTGATCAACAACGAAGGGGCGGCAACGCTCGATGAGCACGAGCAGAAGAGCTCGGCGCTGGGGTTCCTGTCCAACACCGACGTGCTGCGCCAGATCACCCTGATCCTGGGGTTGACCATCTGTCTGGCCATCGCCGTGTTCATCCTGCTGTGGGGCAAGGAGCCGGAGATGCGTCCTCTTGGCACCTTCAACACCCAGGAGCTGGTCTCCACCCTCGACTACCTCGATCAGCAGAAGATCCCCTATCAGGTGGATGGCAAGAGCGTGCTGGTCAGTGCCGAGAACTATGCCGACATCCGCCTGCGCCTGACCCGGGCTGGGCTGGCGGGCAACACCGATGTCAGCAACGATGGCGAGTCCATCCTGCTCAAGGACTCCAGCTTCGGCGTCAGCCAACGCATGGAGGGCGAGCGACTCAAGCTCAGCCGCGAGCGTCAGCTGGCGAGCGCCATCGAGCAGTTCCAGAACGTGGCTAAGGCCCAGGTGCTGCTGGCCATTCCCAAAGACAACGTGTTCGCCCGCAACGAGCGCAAACCGAGCGCGACCGTGGTGCTGAGCCTCAAGGGCAGCGCCCTCGGCCAGGGGGAAGTGGATTCCATCGTCGACATGGTCGCTTCCGCCGTGCACGGCCTGGAGCCGACCCGGGTCACCGTCACCGATCAGAACGGTCGGCTGCTCAACTCCGGCTCCCAGGATCCGCTCTCTGCCCAGACCCGTAAAGAGTTTGCGATGCAGCAGAAGCAGGAGCTGGAATACAAACAAAAAATTGACGCCATCCTGATCCCCGTATTGGGCGCCGACAACTACACGGCAGAGGTGGATCTCTCCCTCGACTTCTCCCAGCAGGAGCAGACCCGCAAGACCTATAACCCCGATCTGCCCGCCGTGCGCTCCGAGATGACGGTGGAAGACAACAGCGGGACGGGCAGTAATGGCGGTGTGCCTGGGGCGCTCTCCAACCAGCCGCCCGCGGCGTCCTCCATTCCCCAGCAGGCGACCGGCGCCGATGCCGAGTCCGCTTCCAGTGGCCGCTCCCGCAAAGAGGCGACCCGCAACTTCGAACTGGACACCACCGTCAGCCATATCCGGCGCCAGCAGGGCGGTATTCGCCGCATGACGGTGTCGGTGGCGGTGGATTACAAAGCGACTCCTGGCGCCGAGGGCGCCGTCACCCGGGAGCCCCGCAGCCAGGCCGAACTCGATACCCTGCGCCGTCTGCTCAGCGGCGGCCTCGGTTTTGACGTGACCCGTGGCGATACCCTGGAAGTGGTCGCCATCCCGTTCAATCGTCCCGAACTGGAGGCCATGGCCGACATCCCTATCTACGAGCAGGCCTGGTTCTGGCGCGCGGTGCGCATCGCCGCCTCGGTGCTGGTTATCATAGTGCTGATCGTGACCGTGGTGCGGCCCATGCTCAAGCGCCTGCTCTACCCGGATGCGAGACCGGAAGGGGAGCTGGATCTGGACAACAGCATAGTGCTGGGTGGCGATGACGAGCTCAGCCTGCTGGCGGCACAAGCGGAAGCCGAACCCGTGTTCGGGGTGCGTGACGGTCATCTGAAACTGCCGGATCTGCACCGCGACGAAGACTTGCTCAAGGCGGTACGTGCGCTGGTGGCGAATGAACCGGATCTGGCCGCTCAGGTCATTAAAGAATGGGTAACAAACAGAGATGCCTGAAGACAAGAAGACCCAAGTCACCGGTAATGACATTACCGACGTGCAGCGCCAGATCCTGGACCAGATGGCCGGGATGGAGATGGCAGCGGTGTTGATGCTGAGCCTCAACGAGGAAGATGCCGCCCAGATCTTCCGCCATCTGGAGCCCAAGCAAGTGCAGCGGCTCGGCATGTCGATGGCCTCGATGTCGGATTTTAGTCACGACCGGGTGGCGGCGGTGCATCGTCAATTTATCGACGACATCCAGAAGTACACCAACATCGGCATCGGCAGCGAAGACTTCGTGCGCAAGGCTCTGGTGGCGGCGCTTGGCGAAGACAAGGCCAGCAACCTGGTGGATCAGATCATCCTGGGTTCAGGGGCGCGCGGCCTCGACTCCCTCAAGTGGATGGATGCGCGCCAGGTGGCCAGCATCATCCAGAACGAACACCCGCAGATCCAGACGATCGTGCTGTCCTACCTGGAGCCGGAGCAGTCCGCCGAGATCCTGAGCCAGTTCCCGGAGCAGGTGCGCCTGGATCTGGTGATGCGGATCGCCAACCTGGAAGAGGTGCAACCGGCGGCACTGCAAGAATTGAACGACATCATGGAGAAGCAGTTCGCCGGCGCCGCCGGTGCCCAGGCCGCCAAGATGGGTGGCCTCAAGGCCGCCGCCAACATCATGAACTACCTGGATACCAACATCGAAGGCCAGCTGATGGACTCCATCCGCGACTCGGACGAAGAGATGAGCCAGCAGATCCAGGATCTGATGTTCGTGTTCGAGAACCTGATCGACGTGGACGATCGCGGCATCCAGACCCTGCTGCGGGAAGTGCCGGGCGACTTGCTGCAACGGGCCCTCAAGGGCTCGGACGATCAGATGCGCGAGAAGGTGTTCAAGAACATGTCCAAGCGGGCCGCCGAGATGCTGGCGGACGATCTGGAGGCCATGGGGCCAATCCGGGTCTCCGAGGTGGAGGCTGCCCAGAAGGAGATCCTGTCCATCGCACGCCGTCTGGCGGATGCGGGCGAGATCATGCTGGGGGCCGGTGGTGGCGAGGAGTTCCTCTAATCCAGGCACACCGACGGCGAGAACCTGTTGTATTAATCTAAGCCAGTAGCAAAGGATGCTGTAAAAGCATGAATAATCAGAATAACAAGCTGCGCGGTTACGTCAGACCCGAGGTGGATGGCAATCAGGTCGAGACCTGGGGCTGGCCCGAAATGGAAGTGCTCTCCGAGGTCGAGAGCAATGCCCTGGGGCTCGCTCCTGACTGGTATCAACAGGAGCAGGAAGCCGAGGCGCCGGTCGTGGAGCCCGAAGAGGAGCCTGCCCCCAGCATCACCGCCGAAGAGCTGGAAGCCATTCGCCAGGCGGCCTGGGAAGAGGGCATGAGCGAGGGCCGGGAAGCCGGCTTTGCCAAGGGGCTGGAAGAGGGCAAGCTGGAAGGCTTGCAGCAAGGTCACCAGACCGGCCTCGAGCAGGGCAAGGAGGAAGGGCTCGCCATGGGCCGCGAGCAGGTGGAGCAGCAGATGGCCCACTGGCAGACCCTGGCCGACCGGTTGGCCAACCCGCTCAGCGAACAGAATGAGGCGGTGGAGCAACAGCTCATAGCCCTGGTGCAGCAGCTCGCCCGCGCGCTCATTCGGCACGAGGCCGAAACCTCACCCCGCCTGCTGCTCGAAGCGCTCAAGCAGGGGCTCTCCCTGCTGCCCGCCGCCGAGCAAGGGGTCACCCTGATGCTGCACCCGGATGATGTGGCCCGGGTCGAGCAGGCGTTCGGCGCCGAGGAGTGTGCCAAGCGTCACTGGCGCCTTCGCAGTGAACCCACCCTCTCTCCCGGCGACCTGCAGCTGGCCACCGAGCTCTCCAGCATCGATCTGACCCTGTCGGGACGCATCGATCAGCTGCTGCGCAATTTCCTGCGCGACAATGCCGAGTAGCCTTGTGCCCAGGTCCTGTATCGGGACATCGCGCTGCCGTGTGGCATCTCCCTGCGTGGCAATGCCGAGTAACGGCATGTGCCCACCTTTTATCCATTTATCTCTGGAGGCGCGATGACAGCGTCCTTGCTCAAGCGGCTGCAAGGCTATCGGGTGCTCGATGTCGCGCCCATTCCACCGGTCGCGGGCAAGTTGACCCGGGTGGTGGGGCTGACGCTGGAGGCCATCGGCTGCCGCGCCGCCATCGGTGCCCTGTGCCGAATCGATACTCAGGGCGGTTGGCTCGAGGCCGAAGTGGTGGGTTTCTCCGGCGATCGGCTGTTTTTGATGCCGAGCGAACAGCTCAAGGGGGTCATCCCCGGCGCCCGGGTGGTGCCCATCACCGAGGATCACGGCATTCCGGTGGGGATGAACCTGCTCGGCCGGGTCATCGACGGCATCGGTCAACCGCTGGACGGGCTCGGCCCCATCATCTCTTCCCAGACGGTGCAGTTTGCCCAGCATCGCATCAACCCGCTCTCGCGCCGTCCCATCAATCAGCCCATGGATGTGGGGGTGCGTGCCATCAATGCGGTACTCACCGTGGGGCAGGGCCAGCGCATGGGGTTGTTTGCCGGCTCCGGCGTCGGCAAGTCGGTGTTGCTTGGCATGATGACCCGTGGCTCGGTGGCGGATGTGGTGGTGGTCGGCCTCATCGGCGAGCGGGGCCGGGAGGTGAAAGAGTTTATCGAAGAGATCCTGGGGGAGGAGGGTCGCGAGCGCGCCGTGGTGGTGGCCGCGCCGGCCGATGCCTCGCCGCTCATGCGGCTCAAGGGCTGTGAGACGGCGCTGGCCATCGCCGAGTATTTCCGTGAGCAAGGCCTCAACGTGCTGCTGCTGATGGATTCCCTCACCCGTTACGCCCAGGCCCAGCGCGAGATTGCGCTGGCGGTGGGCGAGCCGCCGGCGACCAAGGGCTACCCGCCCTCGGTGTTTGCCAAATTACCGGCGCTGGTGGAGCGGGCGGGGAACGGCAACCACGGCCAGGGCTCCATCACGGCGTTTTTCACCGTGCTGACCGAGGGGGACGATCTGCAGGATCCCATCGCCGATGCGGCGCGGGCCATCCTCGACGGCCACATCGTTCTGGCGCGGGAGCTGGCAGATGCGGGTCACTATCCGGCCATCGACATCGAAAAGTCCATCAGCCGGGTCATGCCCATGGTCACCTCGCCGGAGCACATGGAGCTGGCGCGCACCTTCAAGCAGTTTTACTCCCTCTACCAGCAGAACCGGGATCTCATCACCATCGGCGCCTACAGTCAGGGCTCCGATCCTCGCATCGATAGGGCCATCATCCAGAAACCCTATCTGGATCAGTTCTTGCAACAGGGCATGCGTGAGGTCATTCACTACGATGAAGGGCTGCAATCCCTGCAACTGGTGGCCATGCCACTGATGCGCTGATGAGATGAACCGGGAGCCGATGGATGAGTAAAGGACTGGAATTGCTGGCGACCAGGCTGGTAGAGGCCGAGCAGCAGGCCGCGTTGGCGCTGGCCAAGGCGCAGCAGGACTTGAAGCTGTTCATGGATCAGCAAGAGGCGCTCAACCAGTACCGCCAGATCTATCACCAGCAATGGACGGATCGCGGCTTGCAGGGGATCACCCCCCAGCAGAACAGCCAGTATCACGCCTTCATCAACAAGCTGGAAAACGCGGCGACCCAACAGTACCAAGGGGTGTTGCAGGTGCGCGAGGCGCTGGCGCTGTGCCGTACCCAATGGCTGGAGGCCCAGCAGCGGCGCAAGGCCCTCGAACTCTTGCTGGACAAGAAGGCCGACAAGGTACGCCAGAAAGCCCAGCGTCAGGAGCAGAAGATGCTGGATGATTACGCCATCCAGCGCCGCTATCACCATTCTGGCCTGTAACTTGCTTTAGTCTGACCAATGACGCCGCATAGCCTGGATGCCGCCCGTTCAGGGACGGCAACAGCACAGGATTCCCGGGACCCAGCATGATACAGACCCAGTTGATCAAGGCCACCGCCACTCAGACCACGTCCGCCGACCCCAGATTGTCCTCAGGGGCGACCCTTGGCGTGGGCGAGGGTGCGGAACTGCCTTCGCTGGACGAGGTCAAGGCTGCGTTTGCCGATGCCATGGCCAAGGCGCAGCGCACCGATAACGGCCCCTCTGCCAGTCAAGGGGATGACGAGCCGAGCCCGGTTGCGGGGGCGGATGCCAAATCTTTGGCGACCGCGCTGGATGAGCCCTCGGCCGAGCAAGACTCTGCGGCCAAGCGCCAGGCCGGCGAGTCCGGCCTTCCCCCTGCGGATTTCTTGCAGCAGTTGCAGGCTTCGCTCAGGCAGGATGTCACCCTGGTTGCCCCTCCCGCAGTGAGCTGGGCCCAGAGCCCGGCCGCCATCACCGACGGCAACAGTTTGCCGCCCGAGTCGCAGCCGATAGGGTTGACCGATGCCAGCAAGCAGGCCCCAGCCCCAGCGCCGGGCGCCGCAGGACGAGAGGCCGCCGCGCAGCAGGCGTTGTTGCAACAAATGGGTGAAGGGATCAGCACCGAGGCGCCCGCTCATCCGGACAAGGCAACTGGCGTGAGTGAACCCGGCAAGGGAGCCCAGGCCATTTCTGCGCCAGTCACCCCGGTGTCAGTCGATGCTCTGCCGGTGAGCCAGCCGGAAGAAGAAGCCATCGCCGCAGACAAGCCGCTCGATCCCAAGTCCGCATCGTCGAAACCGACGGCGCCGCCCTTGTCTGGCGAAGAGCGCGCTGCCCTGTTGGCCAAGGTGGTGGCTAGCGCGCAAACTGCCTTGCCACAGAGCGCGGCAGCCCAGCTGAGCGATAACCCCCAGCAACAGATAACGTCAGAGCCAGCCAGCAATGGCGCACTCACCTCTGCTCCTCATACCGCGCAGGCCAGTGCGGCCAAGGCCTTTGGTGAGGGGCTGGTCAGGATGGAAAGTGGCGTCAATGGCGGCGTTGACGCCAGCACGGAGGCAGCGACTGTCAGTGAGGATGGCAGCGAGCCTCGCCCGGCTGCGCAGGAGCCCGCATCCAAGCCGGCGCAGGCCGCTGGCGCGAGCAAACCCGATGCCGGCGCGACCAGCAATGCAACCCCCGTGGCCGCGGATCCGGCTCCGGTGATTGCGGCGCCACAACAGATACTGGCGAGCCACGAATCGCAGGGGCCACAGGCCTCGCTGACGGCGCTGTCAGCCGGTATCGAGCAGATGGAGGCCGAGCCGGCGGTGGCCGTCAAGGTCGCCGCCGGGCAGGATCTGCCCGAGGTGAAATCCAGGCAGACTGAGTTTGGCAATAACCTGGTGTCCGAGGCGAAAGTGGCCGAGCAGACGGAGGCAAGCCCTTCAGCGGCGCATGCCCAGCAGCCAATCCAAGGCACTGAGAGCAGACCCGCGGCAGAGCTGGCTGCCAGACGCGAGCCCCAGAGCCTGCCGCACCTGCGCCTGGCCACCCCGGAGGCGCCGGAGCAGTTGCACCAGAAGGTGAACCTGATGCTGGCGGACAAGTTGCAGCAGGCGGAGATCCAGCTCGATCCCCTCGGCCTTGGCAAGATGAAGATCCAGATCCAGATGGGCGCAGACAGCCAGGCCAACGTCCACTTCGTGGTGCAGCATGGCCAGACCCGGGAGATGTTGGAGCAAGCTATGCCGAGGCTGCGCGACATGCTGGCAGGGCAGGGGATCCAGCTCGGCCAGACTCAGGTCCAGCAACAGGGACAACAGTCACAACAGTCCCAGGGGCAATCGACCTTCACGGGTCAGGATCAACGGGGTCAGCAGGGGAGCGGATCCTTCGCTGGCAACGGCCAGGGGGAGGGGGAAGGCACGACCAGGACCATGAGTCTGCTGGTGGAATCGGCAAACGATGCCGGAATTGATTTCTATGCTTGATGCCTGCCTGAGTAAGTTTATGATACCGAACAAGTTTGAGACTAGGGTGGACAAGGGATGGCAGACGATAACGAACTGACGCTGAAGGATCCGGCGGCAGCCAAGAAAAAGAAGCTGATCATGATAGTCGCCCTGGCCGTCATCGTGCTGGGCGGCGGCGGGGCCGGTGCCTGGTTTATGTTGGCAGGCGGCGATAAACCGGCGGCCGAAACGGCCGAGGCCAAGCCCGCAGACAATGCGCCCCAACCTTCGCTCTATGTGGGCATGCCGCGCCCCTTCGTGTTCAACGTCGCGGGCGGGCAGCGGGATCGACTGGTACAGATCAAGATCCAGCTGCTGGTGCGCGGCGCTGCCGACGAGGCGCTGGCCAAACAGAATATCCCCCTGATTGAAGGGACCCTGCTGCGCGTCTTCAGCGCGGCCACTGCCGAGCAGCTGATGACCTTCGAGGGCAAGGAGAAGCTGCGCCAGGATTCACTGGAAGAGTGTCGCCGGGTGCTCAATGACCTGGTCTCTTCCCCCGTAATAGAACAAGTGCTGTTTACCGGCTTTGTCATGCAATGAAAGGTGAAGCGTGAGCGATCTGTTAAGTCAGGACGAAATTGATGCCCTGTTGCACGGTGTCGATGATGTCGAAGAGGAAGAGCTAGGTGCGGCCGGGGATCCCGGCATTGCCCAGTTTGATTTTTCCTCCCAGGACCGCATCGTCCGTGGCCGCATGCCGACGCTGGAGCTGGTGAACGAACGGTTCGCCCGCCACATGCGCATCAGCCTGTTCAACATGATGCGGCGTACCGCCGAGGTCTCCATCAACGGCGTGCAGATGCTGAAATTCGGCGAGTACGTACACACCCTGTTCGTGCCGACCAGCCTGAACATGGTGCGTTTCCGTCCGCTCAAGGGGACGGCGCTGATCACCATGGAGGCCCGCCTGGTGTTCATCCTGGTGGAGAACTTCTTCGGCGGTGACGGGCGCTACCACGCCAAGATCGAGGGCCGCGAGTTCACCCCCACCGAGCGGCGCATCATCCAGATGCTGCTCAAGCTGGTGTTCGAGGATTACAAGGACGCCTGGGCGCCGGTGATGGACGTGGGCTTCGAATATCTCGACTCCGAGGTCAACCCGGCCATGGCGAACATCGTCAGCCCGACCGAGGTGATAGTGGTGAGCTCCTTCCACATCGAACTCGATGGCGGCGGCGGCGACTTCCATGTGGCCATGCCCTACTCCATGCTCGAACCCATCCGCGAGTTGCTCGATGCCGGGGTGCAGAGCGACAAGGGCGACACCGACGTGCGCTGGAGCAAGGCGCTGCGCGACGAGATCATGGACGTCAAGGTGGAGCTCAAGGCCAAGTTGCTGGAAACCGAGCTGACCCTGCGGGATCTGATGGAGCTCAAGCCCGGTGACATCATCCCGGTGGAGATGCCGGAGAATCTGCTGGTCTATGTGGAGGATTTGCCCACCTTCCACGCCAAGATGGGGCGCACCAAGGAGAACGTGGCGCTCAAGATAGTCGACAAACTCAAGCGCCCTGACGGGGTCAAGACAGAGATGCATCTGGTGACCCGTGGCGGCGTACGCATCGATGGTGAGGCCGAGCTGGAAGAGCTCGAGCGCAGCATCGAAGACAAACACTCCTAATAGGCCCGTCGTGTCAGACGCGGGTCACGAAGTAGCATAAGGAAGCAAGATGAGCGGAACCGATGACGAGCAGGATTTGATGGCTGATGCCTGGGCGGCTGCGCTGGAAGAACAGGTGACGGCCGAGGCCAAGCCCGCCCCGCTGGAGGAGCTCAAAGACGACGCTCCCATCAGCGCCGAGGAGCGCCGCAAGCTGGATACCATTCTGGATATCCCGGTGACCATCGCCATGGAAGTGGGCCGCAGCCAGATCAGCATCCGCAACCTGCTGCAGCTCAACCAGGGCTCGGTGGTGGAGCTGGATCGGGTCGCCGGCGAGCCACTGGACGTGCTGGTCAACGGCACCCTGATCGCCCACGGCGAGGTAGTGGTGGTGAACGACAAGTTCGGCATCCGATTGACCGATGTGATCAGCCAGATTGAACGGATCAAGAAACTCAAATGACCAGAACCATTGCGTTGACCGATGTCATCATCAGTCAGGCCGAAAGGATCAAGAAGCTCAAATGATCCGCGCTCTCGCCCTGATATTGTTCGCCGCCCCAGCGCTGGCCGAGGCCGGCGTCAATCCCCCCAGCATCACCTCCTGGTTGCTCTCCAGCCTGATGGTGATCGGCCTCATCCTGGTGCTGGGTTTTCTGCTCAAGAAGAGCAAGCTCACCCAGGTGATGGGGGGCGGCCAGATGAAGGTCATCGCCAGTCTGCCGGTGGGGTACAAGGAGAAGCTGCTGGTGGTCAAGGTGGGCGAGCAGCAGTTGCTCATCGGGGTGACGCCGCAGCAGGTCAACTTCCTCTATCGCCTGGAGCAGCCGCTGGACGAGAGCCAGTCCCAGGCGTTCTCCCAGCAACTCGGCAAACTGATGGGCAAGCATGAAAAAATCTAACGGCTGGTGGCGGCTGGGCCTGCTCTCCTCTCTGCTGCTGTTATCGCCACTGGCCCTGGCCCAGGACGGCATGTCGGCGCTCACCGTCAAGACCATGGCGGATGGCAGTCAGGAATACAGCCTGACCCTGCAGGTGCTGGCGCTGATGACCGCGCTCTCCTTCCTGCCGGCCATGGTGATCATGATGACCTCCTTCACCCGGATCATCGTGGTGCTCGGCATCTTGCGCCAGGCTATCGGTCTGCAGCAGAGCCCCTCCAACCAGGTGCTGATCGGCATCGCCCTGTTCATGTCCTTCTTCATCATGTCGCCGGTGCTGGATCGTATCAACGACGAGGCGTTGCAGCCCTATCTGGCGGAAACCATAGGGGCCAAGGAGGCGCTGGAGAAGGCCGAACTGCCCATTCACCAGTTCATGCTGGCCCAGACCCGGGTCAAGGATCTCAACACCTTCATGGAGATAGCGAACGTGCAGGTGGACAAGCCGGCGGACGTACCGCTGCGAGTGCTGATCCCGGCCTTCGTCACCAGCGAGCTCAAGACCGCCTTCCAGATTGGTTTCATGCTGTTCCTGCCGTTCCTGGTCATCGATCTGGTGGTCGCCAGTATCCTGATGGCCATGGGGATGATGATGTTGTCCCCCATGCTGGTATCGCTCCCCTTCAAACTGATGCTGTTCGTCATGGTGGACGGTTGGAACCTGATCCTGGGATCCCTTGCCAACAGCTTCGGGCTGGGCGCCGGATGATGCTGGGCTTCTCCAATATCGCGCTCCTTACCGTTCCAGCTGATGCGGTGTGCCATGGTGGGCGGTTGGACGCGGCTTCTGTCGCTCGCCAGCAGCGCCGGGCTGGGCGCTGGCCAAGCCGGTCAATGGCAAGGAGCCGATAACATGAGTCCGGAAACCTTTGTCGATGTGTTTCGCGAGGCACTCTGGCTGGTGACCATCATGGTGTGCGCCGTGATCTTGCCGAGCCTGATGGTGGGGCTGCTGGTCGCCATCTTCCAGGCCGCCACCTCCATCAACGAACAAACTTTAAGCTTCCTGCCCCGTCTCATCGTCACCCTGCTGGCGCTGGGGGCGGGCGCCCACTGGGGTCTGCAGAGCCTGATGGACTTCTTCCTGCTGATGGTCAGCCAGATCCCCGAGGTAGTCGGATGATGGTGCCGATGGTAAAGGTTCTGGGTGAGTGTCAGCCGATGGCGTTTTATCCGCAGATCCCCGAGGTAGTGGGGTGAGTCAGAGGTCGGCAGTCTCCATGCCGGCATCCCATGGCCGTGAGGTGAGGGCATGACCTACACCACGGCGATGATCATGGAGTGGCTATCTTCCATTCTCTGGCCGCTGGCGCGGGTCAGCAGCCTGCTGATGGTGATGGCGGTGTTTGGCAGCCGGTTGGCCCCGGCGCGCGTGCGCATGGGGTTGGCGCTGGC
Source organism: Aeromonas tecta (assembly GCF_000820185.1). GTDB lineage: Bacteria > Pseudomonadota > Gammaproteobacteria > Enterobacterales > Aeromonadaceae > Aeromonas > Aeromonas tecta. Next base: position 69,925 of record NZ_CDCA01000036.1, on the reverse strand, counting down.
CATCACCTTCATCATCGCCCCCCTGCTGCCCCCCATGCCCAAGGTCGAGCTGTTCTCCGTCGGCAGTTTTCTGGTGCTGGGGCAGCAACTGCTCATCGGCGTGGCGCTGGGCCTGATGACCCAGTTTCTGCTGGAGAGCTTCGTGATGGCGGGCCAGATCATCGCCATGCAGACCAGCCTGGGCTTTGCCACCCTGGTGGATCCCATGAATGGCCAGTCTGCCCCCGTGGTGGGGCAGTTCTACCTGATGCTGGCGACCCTGGTGTTCCTGGCGGTGGACGGTCATCTGTTGATGATCAAGATGGTGGTGCTGAGCTTCGAGACCCTGCCGGTCTCCGACAGCGGCTTGACCCTGCCCGCCATTCGCAGCCTGATAAGCTTCCTCGGCGTCATGTATCAGGCCTCCCTGGTGATGGCGCTGTCGGCCATCATCGCCCTGCTGCTCATCAACTTTGCGTTCGGGGTCATGACCCGGGCCGCGCCCCAGCTTAACATCTTCAGCATCGGCTTCGCGGTCAGCATGATGTCGGGCCTGTTTATCCTCTGGCTCACCATCGGCGGCTTCATGGGGCACTTCGAGGCCATCTGGGAGCGGGTGCAGGAGACTAGCTGCGAGCTTATCAACGTGCAGTGTTTCGGTGGCCAGAATGGTTGATGGCCGCCAGACCCTCGGCGCTGAGCTGATCCGCATCCTGTGTGGCGGTGGCTTGCTGCCGCCGTGTCAGGCCTTTGGCTGGATGAGTGTCTCCCGACCGTCGGTGGCCTGTATGGCTGATACCGATCAGGCACATGGCACCGAACAACCCGGTCAGCTACCGCCATGTCAGGCCTTTGGCTGGATGAGCATCTATCCAATCGGAGGTCAGCATGGCTGATACCGATCAGGAACGTACCGAACAACCCACGGGCAAACGACTGCAACAGGCCCGGGAAAAAGGGCAGATTGCACGCTCCAAGGAGCTGGGTACCGCGAGCGTGCTGCTGGCGACCGTGTTTGGTTTGTTGATGCTCAAAGAGAGTCTGGCCGGCGCCATGATCAAGGTGCTTACCGTCGGCTTTACCCTGGACCGGGATCAGGCCTTCGACCCCAATGCCATGGGTGCCATGTTGCCGACCCTGCTGTGGGAGCTGGTGAAGCCGCTCGGCCTGCTGTTTTCGCTGGTGGCCATCGCCGCCTTCGTCGGCAATACCCTGCTTGGCGGAATGAATTTTTCCTCCGAGGCCATGCTGCCGAAGTGGAGCAAACTGAGCCCCTTGAATGGTCTGAAGAGGATGTTCGGGGTACAGTCCCTGGTGGAGCTGGTTAAATCTATCGCAAAAGTTGTATTTATCAGCTTGTTCGCGTGGCGGATGTTATCTAGCCAGTTTAATCATCTACTTAATCTCTCCCTCGAAGGCTTCCCCGGCGGCATCATAGACGCGCTGGACCTGCTGTTGTGGATGCTGATCATCCTCTGCTGCTCCCTCATCCCCATCGTCGCCATCGATGTGCCGTTCCAGACCTGGAATCACACCCGGCAGCTCAAGATGACCAAGCAGGAGATCAAGGACGAATTCAAGGACAGCGAGGGTAAACCCGAGGTCAAGAGCAAGATCCGCCAGCTGCAGATGCAGATGGCGATGCGCCGCATGATGGGGGATGTGCCCAAGGCGGACGTGATTATCACCAACCCGACCCACTACTCGGTGGCGCTGAAATACGATGCGAGCAAGCCCGGCGCCGCTCCCAAGGTGCTGGCCAAGGGCGCGGACGAGGTGGCGATGAAGATCCGGGAGATCGCGCGGGAATACGAGATCCCCATCATGCCGGCGCCGGAGCTCACCCGTGCCATCTACCACGCCACCGAGATTGGGCACGAGATCCCGGAGGGGCTGTTTGCCGCCGTGGCCCAGGTGCTGGCCTATGTGTATCAGCTCAAGAAGTTCCGCCGTGGTCGTGGCCGCCGGCCGACCCCGTTTGCCAAGGACTTGCCCATCCCCCCCGAATTTCGCAAATAAGGGCCGCACCTAAAGCGCCGCACCTTGCCTGGCTTGTACCCTGCTGATGTATGCGCCTAGGGCCTGCAATGACGGACTTCTGACACGTTAAAAATAAAACCCATTAATATCAATACTTTGGGTTATTGGCGTGATATTTGCTTTAATCCGCCACTGGCGGTTTTTAATTGAGAGAAACGATGGGATTCAAGGCTGGACTGGGCCGTATCAAAGAGCACAGATGGTTGCTGACCAAGGGGGTCGGGACTCCGTTGCTGGTGCTCGCCTCTCTGGCCATGGTGGTGCTGCCGATCCCGCCGCTGATGCTGGATATCCTGTTCTCCTTCAATATCGCCCTCTCCATCGTGGTGCTGCTGGTGGCCGTTTATACCCGCCGGCCGCTGGACTTTGCCGCTTTCCCCACCGTCTTGCTGATAGCGACCCTGCTGCGGCTCGCGCTCAACGTCGCCTCCACCCGGGTGGTGCTGCTGGAAGGCCATAACGGCAGCGCGGCGGCCGGCCACGTGATCGAGTCCTTCGGCAACGTGGTGATCGGCGGCAACTATGCGGTCGGTATCATCGTCTTCATGATCCTGGTTATCATCAACTTCGTGGTGGTCACCAAGGGTGCGGGCCGGATCTCCGAGGTGAGCGCCCGCTTCACCTTAGATGCCATGCCCGGCAAACAGATGGCCATCGATGCGGACTTGAACGCCGGCCTCATCAATCAGGAAGAGGCCAAGAAGCGCCGCCAGGACGTGACTCAGGAAGCGGACTTCTACGGCTCGATGGACGGTGCCTCCAAATTCGTGAAGGGGGATGCCATCGCCGGCATCATGATCCTCTTCATCAACATCATCGGTGGCTTCATCATCGGCATGGTGCAGCACCAGCTCACCTTTAGCGAAGCGGCCCAGATCTATACCCTGCTCGCCATCGGTGACGGCCTGGTGGCCCAGATCCCCTCGCTGCTGCTCTCCATCGCGGCCGCCATCATAGTGACCCGTCAAAATACCGATCAGGACATGGGCACGGCGGTGCTCGGTCAGTTGTTCGAAAATCCCAAGGCGCTGGTGATCTCCGCCGGCATCCTGTTGATGATGGGCAGCGTGCCCGGCATGCCCCATCTGGCGTTTCTGAGCCTGGGGGCCATCGCGGCGGTCGGGGCCTGGTGGCTGCTGCGCCGTGAGAAACAACGTGCCGCCAAGGTGGCAAAGGGCGAATTGTTGCCGGCGGTGAGCGATCAGCCCCACGAGCAGAAAGACTTGAGCTGGGATGATGTGATGCCGGTGGACATCATCGGGCTGGAGGTGGGTTATCAGCTGATCCCGCTGGTGGACAAGAGCCAGGGTGGCGAGCTGCTCAACCGGATCAAGGGAGTGCGCAAGAAGCTCTCCCAGGAGTTCGGCTTCCTGGTACCCGCGGTGCACATTCGCGACAACCTGGATCTCGCCCCCAATCAATATCGCATCACGTTGATGGGGGTGAGTACCGGCGAGGCCACCGTCTATCACGACAAGGAGATGGCCATCAATCCGGGCCAGGTGTTCGGCCAGATCCAGGGCATAACGACCCAGGATCCCGCGTTCGGACTGGAGGCGGTGTGGGTTGCCAAGGATCAGGTCTCCCATGCCCAGACCCTGGGCTACACAGTGGTGGATGCCGCCACCGTGGTGGCCACTCACCTCAGTCAAATTCTCTCCAACCATGCCTCTTTGCTGCTCGGCCATGACGAGGTACAGCAACTGCTGGACATGATAGGCAAACATCAGAGCAAGCTGGTGGAAGGGCTGGTGCCCGAGGTGATCAGCATGGGGAACCTGGTCAAGGTATTGCAAAATCTCCTCAATGAAGGCGTGCCAATTCGCGATATGCGCACTATCCTGCAGACCCTCGTGGAATATGCGCCCCGCAGCCCGGATCCGGAAGTGCTGACGGCGGCTTGCCGTATCGCCCTGCGTCGGTTGATCGTGCAGGAGATTGCCGGCCCCGAACCCGAACTGCCGGTGATCACCCTTTCGCCAGAATTGGAACGCATATTGCATCAATCCCTGCAAGCAGGTGGAGGAGATGGCGCCGGTATCGAACCGGGACTGGCGGAGCGGATGCAACGCTCCCTGGTGGAAGCCACTCAACGACAAGAACTGGAAGGCCAGCCGGCCGTGCTTCTGACATCGGGGATATTGCGTAATACCCTGGCGAAGTTTGTCAAGAATGCCATTCCTGGGTTGCGCGTTCTGTCTTATCAGGAAGTGCCTGATGACAAGCAAATCCGCATCGTCAGTGCGGTAGGACAGGGCTAGTTAGCGGAGATGACGGGTGAAGATTAAGCGGTTTTTTGCCAAAGACATGCGAACGGCGCTGGCCGAGGTCAAGGAGACGCTCGGACCGGATGCTGTCATCATGTCCAACAAGAAGGTCACCGGTGGGGTGGAGATAGTTGCCGCAGTCGACTATCAGTCCCAGGTCCCCGGCCCCAAAGACGCGCCGGTTCGCCGTCAGTTGAACGATGAGAGCGTCAATATCTCGTCTGCAGGCAAGCAGATGACGCGCCCTGCCGCTCCTGCCAAAGAGCAGAACGAATACTATGCCGATACCCTGGCGGCCTTGCTGGCCCGCCAGCAGAAACTGAACCCGGCCAACCCGGCAGGGGAAAGAGGTGGTAATCAGTCAGCGGGTCTGGTCTCTGCCAATGCGGCGCCCAGAACCCTGGCCGAGCAGGGTCAGTGGGGTGCCCCCCCAGAGCCTGCCAAGCCCAAGGCCCGTCCTGCGGCCGGTCCGCGTCCCGCTCAGGCTCCCCAACGGGATCAGGAGATGGAAGGGATGCGCAAGGAGATGGCCAGCATCCGCAAGCTGCTCGAGCACCAGATCTCAGGCCTGATGTGGCAGGAGGTGGAGCGCCGTGAGCCGATGCGGGCGCTGCTCATCAAGGAGCTCAAGAAGATGGGCTTCGATGACGCCTTCGCCGATCAGCTTGCGGGTCTCATCCCGGAAGACATGCCCATTCATCAGGCCATGGCCCAGCTGGCCGAGGTACTGACGGCTCAGCTCAAGATCAGCGAAGACGATATCTTGCGCCAGGGCGGCGCCGTGGCGCTGCTCGGCCCGACCGGGGTGGGCAAGACCACCACTATCGCCAAGCTGGCGGCGCGCTTTGCCATGAAATACGGGGCCGAGCAGGTGGCGCTCATCACCACCGACAACTACCGGATCGGTGCCCATGAGCAGTTGCAGACCTATGGTCGCATCATGGGCTGCCCGGTGCGTCAGGTGCGGGATGCCGAGGAGCTGGCCAATGCGCTCTATCAGTTCCGTAACCGCCGCTTGGTGCTCATCGATACCGCCGGGGTGGGTCAGCGGGATATTCGTCTGACCGAGCAACTCGATACCCTGGTCAAGAATGCCAAGGTGCGCATTCGCAGTTATCTGGTCATGTCCGCCACTTCCCAGCGGCGGGTGATGCAGGAGGCGGTGGATCACTTCCGACGCATCCCGCTGTCCGGCTGTATCCTGACCAAGCTGGACGAGAGCCTGAATCTGGGTGAAGTGATTAACGTATGCATCCAGAATGCCCTGCCCATCAGCTATATCACCGATGGACAGCGCGTGCCGGAAGATATCCAAGTTGCCAATGCGGCGCTGCTGGTCGGCGCGGCCATGGGCTCGCTGGAGCGAGAAACAGAAGACCCTTACTTCTGGGGTTCAGGTTTTGGCGAAGCCGAAGATTCGGAGTTTTATGAGTAACATGTATATGGATCAGGCGAGTGGTCTGCGCAAAATGCGTCAAAACAATCGAGTGAAAGTGATCGCCGTGTCGGGAGGCAAGGGGGGCGTGGGCAAGACCAACGTCACCCTGAACGTGGCAGGCGCCATGGCCGCCCAGGGCAAACGGGTGCTGGTACTGGATGCCGACCTGGGTCTGGCCAACGTCGACGTCATGCTGGGGCTGCGGGTACACCGCAACCTGTCCCACGTGCTGGCGGGGGAGTGCACCATAGACGACATCATCGTCGAGGGCCCTTACGGCATGATGATAGTGCCGGCGACCTCGGGCACCCAGTCCATGGTCGAGCTGTCGCCAGTACAACATGCCGAGCTCATCCGCGCCTTCAGCGAGATGAAGACCCAGGTCGACGTGCTCTTGGTGGATACCGCGGCGGGGATCTCCGACATGGTGCTGAGCTTCACCCGCGCGGCGCAGGACATCATGGTGGTGGTGTGCGATGAGCCTACCTCCATCACCGATGCCTACGCCCTCATCAAGATCCTCTCCAAGGATCACGGGGTGTTTCGCTTCAAGGTGGTGGCCAACATGGTCCGCTCCTTGCGTGAAGGGCAGGAGCTCTACGCCAAGCTGACCCGGGTCACCGACCGTTTCCTGGACACCTCGCTGGAGCTGGTGGCGTGCGTGCCTTATGACACCAACCTACGCGCCGCCGTGCGCAAGCAGAAGTTGATCGTCGAGGCCTTCCCCAAGTCACCGGCGGCCCTGGCGTTTCGCGCCCTGGCCAACAAGGCGGCGAGCTGGCCCATCCCGAATCAACCGGGTGGTCACCTCGAATTTTTCCTAGAGAATTTGTTGCAAAAGCCGGTCATTGCACAGGAAGAGTCCCGTGAATAAAACCCAAGCATACTTGCGTCATCAGGATTCCTATGTGCTGGTGGAGCGTCACGCTCCGCTGGTAAAACGGATCGCCCAGCATTTATTGGCTCGCCTGCCAAGCAGTGTCTTGCTGGATGACCTGATCCAGGCAGGTATGATTGGGCTGCTCGAAGCTTCCCGTAATTTTGACGGTAGCAAGGGCGCCAGTTTTGAGACCTATGCGGGGATCCGCATTCGCGGCTCCATGCTCGACGAGATCCGTCGTGGCGACTGGGTGCCGCGTTCGGTACACCGCAACAGCCGGGCCATCGCCGAGGCCATCGAGAACGTGGAGCAGGTGCACGGGCGCGATGCCAGAGACACCGAGGTGGCCAGCCAGATGGGGGTTTCGCTCGGTGAGTACCATGCCATGCTGCAGGATGTCTCCTGCGGCAAGATCATCGGCATCGAGGATCTGGGGGTCAGCGAGGATGTGATAGGGCATCCCGATGACGCCTGCGGTCATGGCGGCTTTGACGATCTGGCGGCGGAACGCTTCCAGGGCGCCTTGGCCGAGCATATCTCCCGTCTGCCTGAACGGGAGGCACTGGTGCTTTCGCTTTATTACGACGAAGAGCTGAACTTGCGTGAGATCGGTGAGGTATTGAGCGTGAGCGAGTCTCGCGTGAGCCAGATCCACAGCCAGGCCATGCACCGACTGCGCGCGCGCTTGAGAGATTGGAATTTATAAGTGGTTGTACTGGCTACACTGGAACGCAACTCTAAGGCATAATCCGCACCATAAAACCTGCGATCTGCATCATGTAAGTGAGCCGTTTAAACGGCTATTTAGGAGGGAATTTTGGACAAGAACATGAAAATCCTCATCGTCGATGACTTTTCTACGATGCGCCGGATTATCAAGAACTTGCTGCGTGACCTGGGATATAACAATACCCATGAAGCAGACGACGGCAACACGGCACTGCCGATGCTGAAAAACGGCGACTACCAGTTTGTGGTCACCGACTGGAACATGCCTGGCATGCAGGGCATCGACCTGCTCAAAGCCATCCGCCTCGATGACAAACTCAAGCACCTGCCGGTGCTGATGGTGACTGCCGAAGCGAAGCGCGAGCAGATCATCGAAGCCGCTCAGGCAGGGGTCAATGGCTATATCGTCAAGCCGTTCACCGCCGCCACCCTCAAAGAGAAGCTCGACAAAATCTTTGAACGCATCGGTTAGGGAGTGGCAGGGATGAAGGCCAAAATGAGTGCCATGATCTCGCTCGAGCAGGCAAGGATGCTGGTTTCCCACCTGGAGCGAGATGAATTTGAACAGGCCGATACCATCCTCGCCGATGTGTGCGCCCCCAATGCGGCTGACCTGTTTGACAAGGTTGGCCAGCTCACCCGCCAATTACACAACTCGTTGCAGGATTTTCGGCTGGATCCCCGTATCCCCGACCTGGCAACCCATGAGATCCCCGATGCCCGGGAGCGTCTGAGCTATGTCATCGACATGACGGACAAGGCGGCCAACCGCACCATGGATGCGGTCGAGGCGAGCCTGCCCATCGCCGATCGACTCAATGACAACATCCAGCTGGTGATGCCCAATTGGAATGCTTTGATGAGCCGGGATCTTGAACTGGGTCAGTTCAAGGCGTTGTGCCATCAACTGAATGATTTTATTAAGGCTTCGGAAACGGATGCCGATAAGTTACGACAACTGCTGACTGAGATCCTGATGGCGCAGGATTTCCAGGACTTGACCGGGCAGATGATCCGCAAGGTCATCAAGCTGGTGCAGGAAGTTGAAACAAAATTGATAGAGATGCTGACCATGTTTGGTGAGGCCACCGTCGAGTATTCAGTGCGCAGTGAACCTGCCAGCGGCATTGAAGCAGAGGGCCCCATCATGAACCCAGAGACGCGATCCGATGTGGTCAATGGTCAGGACGATGTGGACGATCTGCTGTCTAGTCTGGGATTCTAATGGAGTGACGCATGGCCTTCGAAGTTGATGAAGACATACTGCAAGACTTTTTGGTCGAAGCATCAGAAATATTGGAACAGTTGTCTGAACAACTGGTCGACTTGGAAAAGCGGCCCGATGACAAGAATCTGTTGAATGCCATCTTCCGCGGCTTCCATACCGTCAAGGGCGGCGCCGGCTTCCTCTCCCTGACCGAGCTGGTGGATGTCTGCCACGGTGCCGAGAACCTGTTCGACATGCTGCGCAACGGCAAGCGAACCCTCAGCGCCGAGCTGATGGATGTCATCTTGCAGGCGCTTGATGCCATCAACGTCATGTTTGCCCAGGTACAGAATCGGGAACCTACCAGTCCGGCCTCTGCCGATCTCCTCCATGACTTGCACGAGCTGTGCAAACCCGAAGGGGAAGAGCGGCTGCGGACCGTCACCGCCAGTGCCGCCATTCCCCCACAGCCAGAGCCAACCCCCGAGCCGGTCGTTGTCGCCCCTAGCGCGCCAGTCGCCGTCAATGGCGGCGGCTCCATCGATGAAATCTCCGCCGATGAGTTCGAGCGCCTGCTGGATGAGCTGCACGGTGCCGGCAAGGCACCGACGGTGTCCGCCGCTCCGGTATTGAGCAGCTCTGGCGACATCACCGACGACGAGTTCGAGGCGCTGCTCGATCAGCTGCACGGGCAGGGCCAGCACGGCGGCGCGCCGGACTTGAGCCCGCTGCAATCGGTACAAAAAGAGGTGGACGCACTCATCGATGACGATGAGTTCGAGCGTCTGCTTGACGAATTGCACGGTCGCGGCCAGGCGCCACAGCACAGCATGGCGGCTGCGGCTCCTGCTGCGCCAGCTCCCGCCCCTGTGACTGCGCCCAGTGCCCCGATCGCCGCCAGTCCGGCGCCGGTCAAACCCGCGCCCGTAGCGCCTGCTGCCGCCAAAGCGGCTCCGGCGCCAGCCAAACAGGCGGCACCGGCAGAGAGCAGTGGTGCGGTGCAAAACGACACCACGGTGCGGGTGGATACCAAGACCCTGGACGTCATCATGAACATGGTGGGCGAACTGGTATTGGTACGCAATCGTCTGGTGAGCCTCGGCATCGCCAGCAACGACGAAGAGATGTCCAAAGCGGTGGCCAACCTGGATGTGGTGACCGCCGATCTGCAGGGTGCGGTCATGAAGACCCGCATGCAACCTATCAAGAAGGTGTTCGGCCGCTTCCCCCGGGTGGTGCGCGATCTGGCTCGTACCCTCAAGAAAGACATTGAGCTGATCATGGTCGGGGAGGATACGGATCTCGACAAGAACCTGGTGGAGGCCCTGGCCGATCCCCTGGTTCACCTGGTGCGCAACTCCTGCGATCACGGTGTCGAGATGCCGGATGTGCGCGAGAAGGCGGGCAAGCCCCGTCAAGGCACCATTACCCTGAGTGCCTCCCAGCAGGGGGACCATATCCTGCTCTGCATCGAGGATGACGGCGCCGGCATGGATCCGGAAAAGCTGAAGTCCATCGCCGTCAGTCGGGGCGTGCTGGATGCTGACAGCGCGGCCCGCATGAGTGACAACGACGCCTATAACCTGATTTTTGCTCCCGGTTTCTCTACCAAATCGGAGATTTCCGATATTTCCGGTCGTGGCGTCGGCATGGATGTGGTGAAAACCAGCATCGTCAGCTTGAATGGCTCGGTGCACATCGATTCGACCTGGGGCAAGGGCACCCGGCTGGAAATCAAGGTGCCACTCACCCTGGCCATCTTGCCAACCCTGATGGTGGAGGTGGGTCAGCAGACCTTCGCCCTGCCGCTCGGCTGCGTGAACGAGATTTTCCATCTGGACCTGAAGAAGGCCAACATGGTGGACGGTCAGCTCACCATTATCGTGCGCGACAAGGCGATCCCGCTGTTCTATCTGCACAAGTGGCTGGTGCGCGGCGCCGGCAAGACCACGCGCCAGGACTTGGGTCACGTGGTCATAGTGCAGATCGGCGCCCAGCAGGTCGGCTTCGTGGTGGATAACCTCATCGGCCAGGAAGAGGTGGTGATCAAGCCGCTCGACAACCTGCTGCAGGGGACCCCGGGTATGGCCGGCGCCACCATCACCAGCGACGGTGGCATCGCCCTCATTCTGGATGTGCCCAGCCTGCTCAAGGCCTACGCACGTCGTCACTGATCGGTCTGGCCCAAGGAGTTAGAAAAAGAACAATGGCAGTCAAGGTATTAGTGGTCGACGATTCGAGTTTCTTCCGCCGCAGGGTCAGCGAAATCATCAATCAGGATCCCCTGATGACGGTGATCGACACGGCCCAGAATGGACGGGAGGCGGTAGACAAGGCGCAGCAGTTGCGGCCAGACGTCATCACCATGGACATAGAGATGCCGGTACTCGACGGCATCAGCGCCGTGCGCGAGATCATGGCCAAGTGTCCCACTCCCATCCTGATGTTCTCCTCGCTGACCCACGACGGTGCCAAGGCGACCCTGGACGCGCTGGACGCCGGTGCCCTCGATTTTCTACCCAAGAAATTCGAAGACATCGCCCGTGACAAGGATGAGGCGGTCAGGTTGTTGCAACAGCGCGTCAGGGAGATTTCCCGCAAGCGCTTCCTGATGGCGGCCAAACCCAGAGCGCCAGAGCCCCTGGTACGTCCTGCGCTTGGCACCCTTGGTAGCACCGCCGCTCGCCCCAGCGAGCGCCAGCCCGAGCCAGCCCGAGCGCCCGGCGCCCCCGCCAGCTTCAAGCGCAGCGGCAAGAGCTACCAGCTGGTGGCCATCGGTACCTCTACCGGCGGGCCGGTGGCGCTGCAAAACGTGCTGACCAAGCTGCCTGGGGATTTCCCCCACCCCATTTTGCTTATCCAGCATATGCCGGCGACCTTCACCGCCGCCTTCGCCGCCCGTCTCAACGGCCTGTGCCAGATCGGGGTCAAGGAGGCTGAGGACGGTGATGTGCTCAAAGCCGGTCATGCCTATCTGGCGCCAGGCGGCAAGCAGATGCTGCTGGAAGGACGTGGGCCCGGGGCCCGCATCCGCATCCTCGAGGGCAATGACAAGGTCAACTACAAGCCCTGTGTCGACATCACCTTCGCCTCGGCCGCCAAGATCTATGGCGACAAGGTGCTCGCCATCGTGCTGACCGGCATGGGCGCCGATGGACGGGATGGGGCGCGTCTGCTCAAGGATCAAGGATCCACCATCTGGGCGCAGGATGAAGCCTCCTGCGTGGTCTACGGCATGCCGCAGGCGGTCGCCAAGGCCGGTATCGCGAGCGAATCATTGCCGCTGGATCGGGTGGCGCAGCGCATCCTGGTCGAGTTGGGTCGCTGAGCATGGGCATGCTGGGGCTGGTACTGGCGCTGGGCGCCGTCGCGGTGGCCCAGTGGTGGCACGGCGGCAGCCTGCTGACCCTGCTGGACGGTCCGGCCTTCGTCATCGTGGTCGGTGGCACCTGGGGCGCGGTCATCCTGCAGACCCCCCGCAAATACATGCTGGCGGCGCTCAAACAAGCGCGCTGGATGCTGTTCCCGCCGCATTGGGATCTGGCACAGCAAGCCGAGCGGCTGCAAGCCTGGGCCCAGTTTGCCCGTCAGCAAGGGCTGCTGGCGCTGGAGAATCAAGCGGAAGAGGAGACCGAGCCCTTCACCCGTCAGGGCCTCACCATGATAGTGGACGGCGTCTCCATCGAGGACATTCGCCGCTTGCTGGAGGCGGACATCGACATCGAGCAGGAGCGCAACGAGCACGCCGCCCGGGTGTTTGAATCCATGGGCGGCTACAGCCCGACCATCGGCATCATAGGCGCGGTCATTGGCCTCATTCAGGCGATGTTTCATCTGGAAGAGCCGAGCACCCTGGGGGCCGGCATCGCCATCGCCTTTGTCGCCACCATCTACGGGGTCGGCTTTGCCAACTTGATCTATCTGCCGGTGGCCAACCGTCTGCGAGCATTCCACTACCACTACGGCCTCTATCAGGAAATGACGCTGGAAGGGCTGCTGGCCATCGCCCATGGTGAGAATGGTCAACAGGTTGAACGGCGGCTGCAGGCTTATCTGAAAGGGGAGTAGCCCCTTGGCGGCATCGCCGTTGAGGAGCGGGCCCCGCAGCCAGGACTAATAGAGGTATCACCATGCGCAAACGCTATCGGTTGCATCTGCAAGGACGCGAGCATCTCGATCGCTGGCTGGTCTCCTATGCCGATTACATGACGCTGATCTTTGCCCTGTTCGTGGTGCTCTACTCGGTGGCCATGGTCAACAAGGAGCAGTATCGCGCGGTCATCGATGGCATGACGCAGGCGTTCAATCAGACCAGCCCGCGCAGCGATGGCTTGCTGGACGGGCAGGGCGACTCCCTGCTGAACAACCCGGTGTCGGCCGCCCCCTCTCTGCTGGAGAGCCAGGCCTCAGCCTCACCCTCGCTCGCCCCCATCACGGGCACGCCCATTCAGCAAGATGGCACGGCGCTCGCCACTATCGATCTGCAACTGCAAGAGCGCATGGGCGCCCTAGTGGATGCCGGGGTGGTCAAGATAGCGAAGGATGACAACTGGCTGACGGTGGAGCTGAGTTCGGGTCTGCTGTTCAACAGCGGCAGCGCCTTTTTGGGGAGCAATGCGGCGCCGGTGCTCGATACGCTTTCAGGTATTCTGAAACCGGTCGATAACTATGTCAGGGTGCGGGGCTATACCGATAACCAGCCGATAAACAATGAAGTTTTCAGCTCCAACTGGACGCTGTCTGCCGCCAGGGCCGAAGCCGTACTTGGCTCGCTAGTCGGCAAAGGAATAGCGCCCCAGCGACTCGCCTACGAGGCCTATGGGGAGTTTTCCCCCTTCGCCGATAACGGCAGTGAACAGGGTCGATTACAGAATCGCAAGGTGGTGGTCGCCATTTCAAGGTTCGCCTGGGTACCGACTGCGGTGCCCGTCAAACAGGCGACTCCGGCCCCGACCGTGCAACAGACGGTTGAGAATGAGGATGTCAGGGTAGTGACACTGCCCGATGGCGGCATACGAATAACAACAAGACAGGATTGATACATTGATTGTTTGGACGGTTGCCAATCAGAAAGGTGGAGTCGGTAAAACCACCACAGTGGTCTCCCTCGCAGGGCTGTTGGCCCAGCGTGGCCAGCGCGTGCTGCTGATCGACACCGACCCCCACGCCTCCCTGACCTCCTATTTCGACTTCGATTCGGATCGGCTGGAGGGCACCCTGTATGAGCTGTTCCAGGCGGCCAAACCGAGCACCGAACTGGTCAACCGGATGACCCTCAAGACCAAATTCGACAATCTGCACCTGCTGCCTGCCTCCATTACCCTGGCGACCCTGGACAGGGTCATGGGCAACCGGGAGGGGATGGGGCTGGTGCTCAAGCGCGCCCTGCTGCGGGTGCAGGATCAGTATGACTATGTGCTGATTGACTGCCCGCCGGTACTGGGGGTGATGATGGTCAACGCCCTGGCGGCCTGCGATCGGATTTTGGTGCCGGTGCAGACCGAGTTCCTGGCCTTGAAGGGGCTGGAGCGGATGATGAAGACTTTCGAGATCATGCAGCGATCCAAGCGGGACAAGTTCCGCTATACCGTCATCCCGACCATGTTTGACAAGCGTACCCGCGCCTCGCTGATGACCCTGCAATCCATTAAGGAGCAGTATGGCGAGGCGGTGTGGAATGCGGTCATTCCCATCGATACCAAGTTCCGGGATGCCAGCCTGCTGCATATTCCGCCTTCTATCTATGCACCGGGCAGCCGTGGCACCTACGCCTACGAGACCCTGCTCAACTACCTCGATGCTGAGGAGCGCCAACGGACCCATGAGGTGAAGCCATGAGAGAGACCACCCAGGTTCGGGCCATGGATGATTATTTCAACTCCCTGTTGCTGGACGATGCCCTGCTGCGGGAGGAGCTGGATGACGAGGCGCCGGTTGCTGCCTTGCCACTGCAGCGGCAGGTGCACGTCGCCGCGCCATCCGAGGTGCTGGCGCAGCCCTACCTCGAAACCGACACGCGGCTCGAGCAGCTGAGCGAGCTGCTCGCCCAGGTGGGTCAGGTGCAGTTCGAGATGGATGCCCTGAGCCATGAGGAGAGTCACGCCGAGCTTTTGCAGATCGAGGTCGCGGCGACTGAGACGGTCGAGATCAACGACTGGGCGCTGACTCAAGCCATTCCCGAGATCGCCGAGCCCGCGACCTTGCTGCTCACCGAGCCCGAGGTGGCACTGGCACCCGCGGTGGCTCCGACGCCCTCTCAATGGGAGAATCTGGACACCGGCAACGAGTTTCAGGCACTCTTCTTCGATGTGGCCGGGGTGACCTTTGCGGTACCTCTGACCGAGCTTGGGGGCATTCATCAGCTGGGAGAGGTGACCTCACTGTTCGGCCAGCCGGCCTGGTATCGTGGCATCATGGCGTCCCGGGATCAGAAGATGAACGTGGTGGACACGGCGCTCTGGGTGATGCCGGACAAGACGCTGGATGTCACCGACTACAAGTATTTGATCATGTTGGGAGAGTCTCTCTGGGGGCTCGCCTGTCATCAGTTGAAGGGCACCGAACTGCTGCGCCGGGATCAGGTCAAATGGCGTCATCAGGAGGGCAAACGCCCCTGGCTGGCGGGTATGGTCAAGGAGAAGATGTGTGCCCTGCTGCACGTCAAAGAGCTGCTACTGCTGTTGGGGCGTGGCGTGAACATAGAAGGTCGCTGATAACATCGGCACTCCGGTGGTTTTATTGCTAATTTTACCCGTTGACGGGTTCATCAAAGGATTAAGAACATGACAGAAAAGCGCAATATTGCACAGAATCTGGCCGAAGATGAAGTGCTGCAGTGGGTGACCTTCCAGCTGGAAAACGAGACCTATGGCATCAACGTGATGCAGGTGCAGGAGGTGTTGCGCTACACCGAGATAGCACCGGTACCGGGCGCACCCGACTATGTGCTGGGCATCATCAACCTGCGTGGCAACGTGGTGACCGTGATCGACACCCGTTCCCGCTTCGGCCTGCCGGCCGGGGATGTGAGCGAGAACTCCCGTATCGTCATCATCGAGGCGGAGAAGCAGGTGATCGGCATCATGGTCGACAGCGTGGCCGAGGTGGTCTATCTGCGCTCCTCCGAGATCGATGCCGCGCCGGCGGTGGGCACCGAGGAGAGCGCCAAGTTCATCCAGGGGGTGAGCAACCGTGATGGCCAGCTGCTGATCCTGGTGGATCTCAACAAATTGCTGTCAGACGAAGAGTGGGACGATATCGGTTCCCTGTGATGGTGATATAAAGAGCAGGATGACAGTATGGATTCCCTGCGATAGGAAGGTGATGGTTTGATGATTGAACTCGCAGCCTTGGGGTTGTCCTTGTTGGCGCTGGTGCTGGCCCTGGTCGGGGTATTTGGCAGCCGCCGGAGCAAACGAGAGTCCGAGGCCAGGATAACGACGCTGCAAGAGCAGCTCGAGAGTCTGCGCAAGCAGATGATGGAGCTGCACACCGGCGCCATCGGCATGGGCCAGCGCCTACAGTCGACAGAGGGGGCCATGCAGCAGATCCACGATCGCCAGCAGGAGCTGACGCTGCAGGATCCGGAGCGTCGCCTTTACAGCCGTGCCGCCAAGATGGTGGAGCTGGGCGCCGATCTCGACGAGGTCATGAGCGAATGCGAGTTGCCGCAGGCCGAAGCCGAGTTGCTGATCTCATTGCGCAAGGGGCGTTCCTGATCCCAGCCGATGAGCCAAAGGGGAGGCACCCGCTTCCCCTGTTTTCCCTGCCATAAAATTCCGTCCCCTGACGCGATCTCCCCCACAAATCCTGTTGATTATTGGCATCTTTGAAAAGACGCTCTCAGATCCTGTGTTAACATGCAGACCGCCTCTTTTTACTGATTAAATCCTCATGCTGCTTCAAGCCAACAATCTGAGCTGCGTGCGTGAAGATCGCACCCTGTTTGAACACCTCTCCTTCATGGTGGCGCCTGGCGATCTGGTGCAGATTGAGGGCCCCAACGGGGTAGGTAAAACCAGCCTGCTGCGGCTGCTGACCGGGTTGTCCCAGCCCTTTGCCGGCGAGGTGTGTTGGAATGGGGAGGATATCCGTCGTTGCCGTGATGACTATCACGCCAACTTGCTCTATCTGGGGCACCAGCCCGGCGTCAAGGCGACCCTGACCCCCCTCGAGAATCTCGATTTCTACCAGAAGCTGCACAGTACGGCGGCCTCTGCCGTGGACTTGTGGCAGGTGCTGGCACAGGTCGGTCTCGCCGGTTTTGAGGACTATCCCGCTGGCCAGCTCTCGGCCGGTCAGCAGCGGCGCGTGGCACTGGCACGGCTCTGGCTGTCGGACAGGCCCGCACTCTGGATCCTGGATGAGCCCTTTACCGCCATCGACAAGCAGGGGGTCAAGGTGCTTGAGCGGTTGTTCCTGACCCATGCAGAGCGAGGCGGCATGGTTGTTCTCACCACTCATCAGGACTTGACCCTGATGCAGGGGCGCCTGCAGACGCTCTCCCTGACCCCCTTATTGCAGGAGTGAGTCGATGCCGAGCGCCAAACAGGATCTGCTACAGATCACCCTGAAAACCTCCGTTCTCATCCAGCTGATGGCAGGAACAACGCAATGCTGAGCGCCGTATTGACCCTGATCCAGCGGGAACTGCTGATGGCCCTGCGCCAGCGCGCCGACATCTTCAACCCGCTCTGGTTCTTCCTCATCGTCATCACCCTGTTCCCGCTCGGCATCGGCCCCGAGCCCAAGCTATTGGCCCGCATCGCCCCGGGCATCATCTGGGTGGCGGCGTTGCTGGCGGCCATGCTGTCACTGGAGCGGTTGTTTCGCGATGACTTCAGCGACGGTGCCCTCGAGCAGATGATGTTGATGCCCCATCCGCTCGGGCTGCTGGCGCTGGCGAAAGTGGTCGCTCACTGGCTGCTGACCGGTTTGCCGCTGCTGCTGATCTCCCCTTTGCTCGCCATCTTGCTCTCCCTGGACATGAACACCTACCTGGCGGTGGTGGCAACCCTGGCACTCGGTACCCCGGTGCTGAGTCTGCTCGGGGCGGTCGGGGTCGCGCTGACGGCGGGCCTGCGCAAGGGGGGGGTACTGCTCAGCCTGCTGCTGCTGCCGCTCTACATCCCGGTGCTTATCTTCGCCACCTCCGCCATCGATGCGGCCGGCATGGGGTTGCCCTATGCGGGGCAGCTCGCGATCCTGGGAGCCATGCTGGTCGGGGCGCTGACCCTGACGCCATTGGCCATCTCGGCGGCGCTGCGGGTCAGCGTTAACTGATTAATTATTCAAAAAGCCCTTTTTGAGGCCTTTTTTAAGAATGTATAGTTGAGATAGATCAAGGGGATGGCTGCTTACTGCTTTCGGGGGATATGATGTTTTCCGGCAGTGAGTATGGTAAGCCTCGCCACTATAAAATTAATAACTGAAAGGTTTTGTGAGCTATGTGGAAATGGTTGCACCCTTATGCCAAACCCGAGCGAGCCTATCGGCTTGCCGGGTCCTTGCTGCCCTGGTTTGCGGTAATCAGTCTGCTCGCCTTCATCATAGGCACCGTCTGGGGGTTGGCGTTTGCCCCCTCGGACTATCAGCAGGGGGACTCTTTCAGGATCATCTACATCCATGTGCCCGCCGCCATCCTCTCCATGGGGGCCTACTCCACCATGGCGGTGGCGGCCTTCATTGGCCTGGTGTGGCAGCTGCGCATGGCCGACATGACGGTGGCCGCCGTTGCCCCTGTGGGCGCGGTGTTTACCTTCATCGCGCTCTTCACCGGCGCCGCCTGGGGCAAGCCCATGTGGGGCACCTGGTGGGTCTGGGATGCCCGTCTCACCTCCGAGCTTATCTTGCTGTTCCTCTACTTGGGTGTCATCGCGCTCTACAACGCCTTCAGTGACAAGGTGGTAGCGGGGCGCGCCGCCGGCATCTTGGCGCTGGTGGGGGTGATCAACCTGCCCATCATCCATTACTCGGTCGAGTGGTGGAATACCCTGCATCAGGGCGCCTCCATCACCAAGTTCGACAAACCCTCCATCTCCCCCGAGATGTTGTGGCCCCTGCTCATCATGATCCTGGCGTTTGCAACCTTCCTCGGCGCCCTGACTCTGATGCGGTTTAGAAATGAGCTGCTGATGCGAGAGTGGCATCGCCCCTGGGTCATCGATCTTGCCAGGCAGGAGAAGTAAGCATGCACTTTGCCTCATTCAGTGATTTCATGGCGATGGGTGGCTACGCCTTCTATGTCTGGCTCTCCTTCGGTCTGACCGGGCTCTGCCTGGTCGGCATCGTCATTTCCACCCGGTTGAAAACCCGCAGCCTGCTCAATGAATTGCGCAGCAAGCAGGTACGCGAGGCGCGTCGCAAGGCGGCCCAGCAGATGGAGAACACCCTATGACCCCGAGACGCAAACAACGCCTCACCATCATACTGGCGATAAGCCTCGGCCTCGCCACCGTGACCGGCCTGGTGCTCTATGCCCTCAGCCAGAACATCGACCTCTTCTATACCCCAAGCGAGCTGGTGGAAGGCAAGGGGCCGGACAAGATCAAGCCGGAAGAGGGACAACGTCTGCGCATCGGCGGCCTGGTGGTACCGGGCTCGGTGGCGCGGGATCCCCAGAGTCTTAAAGTCTCCTTCAAGCTGGTGGACAATGGCGGCCATCTGGTGACGGTGGAATTTGACGGCATACTGCCGGACCTGTTCCGCGAGGGGCAGGGCATAGTCGCGCAGGGCACTCTCAAGGATGCCAGCACGGTCGCCGCTTTCGAGGTGCTGGCCAAGCACGATGAGAACTACATGCCGCCGGAAGTGGCCGATGCCACCAACGGCATGCACTTCAAACCGGAATACACCGAGGCGCAGTTGAAGGGGGTTCAGCAATGATCCCGGTTGTGCTCGCCCCCTGTTCACCGCAGCTTGCCCTTGCTGCGGCAGCGCCATCGAAAGGAAATCGTTCATGATCCCTGAATTAGGGCAATTCGCACTGATCCTGGCGTTTGCCAGCGCGCTACTGCTGGGCAGCTACCCGCTGCTTGGCGCCAAATTGGGCCGCCTTGGCATGATGTCCGCGGCCCGCCCGCTGGCCTATACCCAGTTCCTGCTGCTGCTGTTGTCATTCCTCTGCCTGACTTGGGCCTTTGTGGACAACGACTTCACCGTGCAGTATGTGGCCACCAACTCCAACAGCCTGCTGCCCCTTGCCTATCGCATCTCGGCGGTATGGGGTGCCCACGAGGGCTCTCTGCTGCTGTGGGTTCTGACCCTGGGCGGCTGGACCGCCGCCGTGGCGCTGTTCAGCCGTCGCCTGCCGCTCGATGCGGTGGCGCGGGTGCTCGGCGTGCTGGGCCTCATCTCGGTCGGCTTCACCGCCTTCGTGCTGTTCACCTCGGATCCCTTCACTCGCACCCTGCCGTACTTCCCGGTGGATGGGCGCGACTTGAACCCGCTGTTGCAGGATCCCGGTCTCATCTTCCATCCGCCCATGCTCTACATGGGCTATGTGGGCTTCTCGGTGGCCTTTGCCTTCGCCATCGCCTCCCTGATGACGGGTCGGCTCGATGCCACCTGGGCGCGCTGGTCGCGCCCCTGGACCATGGCGGCCTGGGTGTTCCTGACGCTCGGCATAGTGCTTGGCTCCTGGTGGGCCTATTACGAGCTCGGCTGGGGCGGTTGGTGGTTCTGGGATCCGGTAGAAAACGCCTCCTTCATGCCCTGGCTGGCGGGCACGGCGCTGCTGCATTCGCTGTCAGTGAGCGAGAAGCGCGCCAGCTTCAAGGCCTGGACTGTGCTGTTGGCGCTGTCTGCGTTTTCCTTGAGTCTGCTCGGTACCTTCCTGGTGCGCTCCGGGGTGCTGGTGTCGGTGCATGCCTTCGCCTCCGATCCGACCCGCGGTCTGTTCATCCTCGGCTTCCTGCTGGCGGTGATCGGCTCCTCCTTGCTGCTGTTCGCCTTCAAGGGCTCCCAGGTCAAGAGCCACGGCAAGCATGAGCTGTGGAGCCGCGAGACCCTGCTGCTTGGCAACAACATCCTGCTGGTGGCGGGTCTCTTGACCGTGCTGCTCGGCACCCTGTTGCCGCTGGTGCACAAGGAGCTGGGGCTCGGCAGCATCTCCATCGGTACCCCCTTCTTCAACCACATCTACAGCTGGCTCATCATCCCCTTCGCCTTGTTGATGGGGCTGGGCCCCTTGTTCCGCTGGCGTCGCCAGGAGCTGGGTGAGCTCAAACTCAAGGTGGTATTGGCGCTGGTGCTGAGCCTGGCCGCCGCCTTCCTGCTACCGCTGCTGCTGGCCGGGGAGTTCAAACCCTGGGCCGCGCTCGGTATTGGTCTGGGGACCTGGATCATCATCACCAGCGTGCAGGAGACCTGGGTGCGCGCCACCCACAAGCACAGCTTCGCCACCGGGGTACGCAAGCTCGGCAACAGCCACTGGGCCATGATCCTCGGTCACGTGGGACTGGCGGTCAGCATCATCGGCATCGCCTGCACCCAGAACTACAGCATCGAGAAGGACTTGCGCATGCAGGCCGGCGATCGGGTGCAGTTCGCCGACTACGAGTTTGTCTTCACCGGCATCAAGGAGAAGAACGGCCCCAACTACGACGGCTTCAAGGGCGTGCTGGAAGTGCATAAAGACGGCAAGCAGGTCGCTCTGCTCAAGCCCGAGAAGCGGATGTACAAGGTGAGCCGCATGCCGATGACCGAAGCGGCCATCGATGCGGGCATCACCCGGGATCTCTATGCGGCCCTTGGCGAGCAGCTCGACAACGGTGCCTGGGCGGTGCGGATCTACTACAAGCCATTCGTGCGCTGGATCTGGTTCGGCGGCGTCTTCATGGCCATCGGCGGCGTGCTGGCGATGCTGGACAAGCGCTATCGTTTCGGTCGCAGAGAAGAGGAATCCAAGCCATGAATCATCGTAAAACCGGTTTGTTTCTGACCTTTTTTGATGACAAGCGCTGCCTTCATGGTTGCCGTGCAGAGGGATCCAAGCCGTGAATCATCGTAAAACGTGTTTGTTTCTGACCTTTTTTGATGAGAAGTGCTGCCTTCATGGCTGCCGTGCAGAGGGATCCAAGGCATGAGCCGTAAAACCTGGTTATTTCTGCTGCCGTTTATCATCTTCCTGATGGGCGCCGTGTTCCTGTTCAAGGGGCTCTATTCCGATCCGACCAAGCTCGAATCCGTGATGGTGGACAAGGAGGTGCCAGTGTTCACCCTGCAGGACATTTATGACCTCAACAAGCAGCATGACAGGAGCATCCTCAAGGGACGCCCCATGCTGCTCAACGTCTGGGCGACCTGGTGCCCGACCTGCTATGGCGAGCACACCTACCTCAAGCAACTGGCGGGGCAGGGCATCTATATCGTCGGCATGAACTACAAGGACGAGCGTGACAAGGCCATCAAGTGGCTGGCGGAGCTTGGCAACCCTTATCAGGTCAACCTCTACGATCCCGATGGCATGCTGGGGCTGGATCTCGGCGTCTACGGCGCCCCCGAGACCTTCTTCATCGACAGCCAGGGCATCATCCGCTATCGCCACGTGGGGGATGTGAATCCCGACGTCTGGGCCTCGACCCTCAAACCCATCTATGACGCCATGAAATAAGGGAGCGACCGATGAAAACGCTTATTGCTTCCCTGCTGCTGTTGGCGGGACTGTTTGGTGCCGGTCAGGCTCGCGCCGCCATCGACGTTTATACCTTCGACAGCGATGCCCAGGAGCAGACGTTCCGCGAGCTGACCAAGGAGCTGCGCTGTCCCAAGTGTCAGAACCAGGACATCGCCGACTCCAACGCCGGCCTCGCCAAGGACTTGCGTGACAAGACCTACCAGATGGTGCGCGAGGGCAAGGACAAACAGCAGGTGGTGGACTACATGGTGGCCCGCTACGGCAACTTCATCTTGTATGATCCGCCGCTGATGGCCTCGACCCTGATCCTCTGGCTCGGCCCCTTGCTGGTCATCGTCATCGGTGTCGTGACCCTGGTGGCACGCAGTCGCCGTCGTCCCCCCGCCGCCAAGCAGACTGAGGGCGCCCTGAGCGCCGCAGAGCAGGCCCGGCTGGCCGCCCTGCTCAACGAGGAAGAGAAACAATGACCGCATTTTGGATAGTGATCGCGGCCCTACTGGTGTTGGTGAGTCTGGCCCTGATCCTGCCGCTGTGGCGCGGCGAGGGCAGCCACAGCATCAGCCGCTCGGCGCTCAACAAGCAACTCTATCGCCAGCGGGTGCTGGAGATAGGTGAGGAGCGTGATCAGGGCGTGCTGGCGGAGGAGTCGGAATCTCTGGTGGAGCTGCAGCGCAGCCTGCTCGACGACATTCCCGACGTGGAGCAGACCGCCCGTGGTGGCAAGAGTCTGGTGTGGATCCCGGGGGTGCTGGTGCTGGTGGTGGTGAGCCTCGGTCTCTACTACAAGCTGGGTGCCTGGCAAGAGGTGCAGCGCTGGCAGGATGCCAGCAGCCGACTGGGTGAGCTCAGTAATCGCATCCTGGTGGAGCGCAACAGCGAGGTGACCGAGCAGGATCTGCTGGACTTCACGCTGGCGTTGCGCACTCGCCTCAAAGATGAGCCGAACGACTATCGTGGCTGGCTGCTGCTGGGGCGGCTGACTCTGGATGGCAACGATCCCGAGATGGCGCGCGAGGCGCTGGAGCGGGCCTATGATCTGGCTCCGCAAAAAGCCATGGTGGCGGTGCCCTATGCCCAGGCGCTGATGATGACGGGAGCGGAAGCCCAGGCCGATCAGCTGCTGCAGGCGGCCATCGCCCAGGATCCTGCCAATATCGAGGCGCGCTCTGTCTATGCCTTCATGGCATTGCAAAAAGAGGACTTCCAGACCGCGCTGAGTCGCTGGCAGGCGATGCTGCCGCTGCTGGAGCAGGGGTCGACCCGCAGGACCATGGTGGAGCGTTCCATCGAGTATGCCGAGCAGCAACTGCGCCAGCGCGGCATCGCCGTGACCGCGGCACCGACTGCACAAGGCGAGCAGGCCGGTACACAGGCTCCGGCTCAGGCACTGACGGTGAAAGAGGGGGAGTTTCCGCTCCACATCACCCTGGCGCCGGGTATTCAGCTGCCGGAAGATGCCCACCTGTTCGTGTTTGCGGTGATCCCCAATGGCCCACCCATGCCGATTGCCGTCAAACGCATCCCGGGACCCGGCTTCCCGCTGACCCTGTCCCTCGGGGACGGTGATGCCATGATGGAAGGCAGCAAGCTGGCGGCGTATCCCGAGCTGCAATTCAAGGCACGCTTGTCTCGTGGTGGCAACGTCATGAACAAAGAGGGGGCCTTCGAAGGGGTCTCCGTCACAGTTCCCACCACCTCTATTCCGACAGCGCCGATTGACATCCGCATCGATCACGCCCTCTAATACTCCTTTGGCCCGACCCCAGGACGGGGCGGGCCACCTATAATTCATACTGATTCACAATAAAAAGCTTAGGACTTTCATATGTATCTGCGTTCAGGAGCATTGGCAGTGGCGCTGCTATTGGGGGGCTGTGCGGGTGGCCCTCCCAAGCCGGGCCCAGAGAGCCTGGATCTCGAAGAAACCCCTCATCGCCCCGAGGCGACCAGCACGGCCAGTGATTCTCGTGACCCCTTCCAGGGTGCCAACCGTGCCATGTGGGCGGTCAACTACGATGTGCTGGAACCCTATGTGGCACGTCCCGTAGTGCACGGCTATGCCCGCTATGTGCCGCAGGGAGTGAAGGACGGCATCGACAATCTGGTGGAAAACTTCGATGAGCCGAGCAGCATGGTCAACCACCTGCTGGTGGGGGATCTGCCGGGAGCGGGTACCAACCTGGGCCGCTTCACCATCAACACCACCATAGGCCTGCTCGGGATCTTCGATGTGGCCAAGCATGCCGGCCTCGAGCGCAACATGCTGGAGATGGATACCGTCCTCGGCAAGGCGGACATCGGCGACGGTGCCTATGTGATGGTGCCGATTTACGGCCCGACCACCACCCGTGAGTTGGTGGGGGATACCATCGATACCATCTACTTCCCCTATGCCTTGCTGACCTTCCCGTTGCGGGTGGTGCACTGGGCGCTGGATGGATTGGGGACGCGCTCCAAGCTGATCGATCAGGAGCGGATCATCGACAACGCGCTCGACCCTTATGCCCTGACCAAGGACTTCTATCTGCAGTACAACGATGGCAAGGTGAGTGGTCGCCAGCCTGAGCTCAAGCAGCAGAAGGGCCAGCAAGATGACAGCAATCTGGACGAATATCTGGACGAGATAGACCAGTAAGCGTTAGCTGCATGTGAATAAAAAGGGCGCCAGTGGGCGCCCTTCTTGTTGGCGAGCGGCCATAAAAAAACGCCCCGCGATGCGGGGCGTTTTGGCAAGACAAGGCTGATTAGGCAGCCAGGTTTTTGGCAACGAATTCCCAGTTGACCAGGGTCCAGAAGGTTTCCATGTACTTCGGACGCATGTTGCGGAAATCGATGTAGTAGGCGTGCTCCCACAGGTCGACGGTCAGCAGCGGGGTAGTCCCGGCTTCGGTCAGCGGGCAGCCGGCGTTGGAGGTGTTGACGATGGCCAGGGAGCCATCGGCCTTTTTCACCAACCAGGTCCAGCTAGAGCCGAAGTTGCCGATGGCAGACTTGGTGAACGCATCCTTGAATTCGGCGAAGGAGCCGAATGCCTTGTTAATGGCATCGGCCAGGGCGCCAGTCGGCTCGCCACCGCCGTTCGGGGAGAGGCAGTGCCAGTAGAAGGTGTGGTTCCAGATCTGGGCGGCGTTGTTGAAGACACCACCGGTGGAGGTCTTGATGATCTCTTCCAGAGACTTGCCTTCAAACTCGGTACCCGGCACCAGGTTGTTCAGGTTGACCACGTAGGTGTTGTGGTGCTTGCCGTGATGGTATTCCAGGGTTTCCTGGGAGATGTGCGGTTCCAGTGCATTGATTGCATAGGGCAGAGCGGGAAGTTCGAATGCCATTTTCTACTCTCCATTGGCTGGACCGTGCGAAAGCGACGGTTGCAAGACATTGCTGACTCTTTTCTATTTTGAAAAGAATTGTTGTTAAAATTGGGGGCCGGATGGCCCAAAGCCCATCGATTGTAGCAGTATCAAAGATGGGCTAACAACTCTTGATTCTCGCCATGACTTGGATCAAGCTGCCGCTTATTGACCCATCTCTTCTTGCACTTCGCACGGTTTGCCAGTTTGTGGTCTGCCCGGTTTGCAGTAGAATGGCCGCCGAAATCGCTCTAGTGAGGCATCTATGGAAACTATCGAAAAGATCAAACAGCAACTGGCTGATAATCCCATCATCCTGTACATGAAGGGATCCCCCAAGCTTCCGAGCTGCGGTTTCTCTGCCCAGGCTTCCCAGGCCATGATGTCCTGCGGTGAGCCCTTTGCTTACGTCGACATCCTGCAAAACCCGGACATCCGTGCCGAGTTGCCGAAGTTTGCCAACTGGCCTACTTTCCCCCAGCTGTGGGTGGAAGGGGAGCTGGTCGGTGGCTGCGACATCATGATCGAGATGTTCCAGGCAGGTGAGCTGCAGACCCTGATCAAGGAAGTGGCCGCCAAGCACAAACAAGATGAGGCTGCCGCCGAATAAGGTCGCAGCAGCATCAAGCAAAAGGGGGAGCCAATGGCTCCCCCTTTTTTATTCCGTCTGACAAGATCAGCCGATGCGCTCAATGCGCGCCATGTAGAAACCGTCGAAGCCGGTCTCGGATGGGCTGACGGTGTGATCGTCGCGCAACCGGTAGTTGTCATTGGCGGCCAGGAATTTGTCCACCTGCTGGCGGTTCTCCTGGGGCAGGATGGAGCAGGTTGCATAGACCAGCAGACCACCGACCTTCACCATCTGGCTGTAGCGCTGCAGGATCTCTTCTTGCAGGGCAACCAGCACCGGCAGGCGCTCGGCGGTGTCGCGCCACTTGGCATCCGGATTGCGCTTGAGTACGCCCAAACCGGAGCAGGGCACATCCAGCAGCACCCGGTCGGCGGTGCCCTTGAGGCGCTTGACTGTCTTGCTGCTCTCGATGACGCGGGTCTCCACGTTGTGGGCACCGGCGCGGCGGGCACGCTGCTTGAGGTTCTCCAGCTTCCACTCTTCCACGTCCATCGCCAGCAGGCGGCCCTTGCCGCTCATCATGGCGGCGATGTGCAGGGTCTTGCCACCGGCACCGGCGCAGGCATCGATGACGCGCATGCCAGGGGTGACTTCCAGCGCCGCAGCGACCAGCTGGGAGCCGGCATCCTGCTGCTCGAACCAGCCATCGGCGAACGCCTTGGTACGAAACAGCGCGGCGTCAGTGGTGACCTGCAGGGCGGTGGCGACACCTTCGACCGGAATAGTAGAGACATGTTCCTTGGCCAGCACGGCTTGCAGCTCTTCGCGGGTACCCTTGAGGGTATTGACCCGCAGATAGCGCTTGGGCATCCAGGCCAGGGCGGCGCGCTCGGCAGGCCAGGCGTCGCCGAGCTGCTCGCTACCCAGCTTTTCCAGCCAGCTCGGGCAACCGTCCATCAGCACCGGATTCTTCTTGGCTTCGGCGAGGCGGCGGCGGAAGGCTTCTTCGTTGAAACGATCCAGCGTCGGGTGATTGGACTGAGCTATCTTGTGGAAGGCGTGCCAGCTGTGCAGCAGCGGCCAGACGTTCTTGGCGGCCTGACGCACCTGGATGCCGGTCAGGGCACAATAGAGGCTGAGGCGGCGCAACAGATCGCCGGTGACCAGGGCAATCCTTGCCTGTTCTTGCGGTTTGAGCTCGATACCGGAGAAGTGGCGGGCATAGGCTCGGTCGAGGGTGAGACCCTGAGCCAATACATCGTCAACGATGGCAACGACTAGATCCCCGGAACGGGGCAACAGTGGGGACTTAAGCATGAGATTAACCTTGGCCAAAAAGGGATGAACCGGCCCCATCGCGGAGGGGGTTCTGAAACGGACAAATCCGCGCAATGATAGGGGCTAGACCGCGTTGGTGCAACCGTCCCCATTCGGGGAATGTACCGCGGAAGGCGCTGGACTTATCGCCGTAGTAGGAAAATGATGCCAAAGCAGTTCGGGTTAACGCATTAAAAAGGAATAAAAAAAGATGCAGTTGATGACATATTCCCCGCTGGCCCTGATGGTGGCCGGTCTGCTGGCTTCCTCCGGCCTCGCCGCCAAGGAGTGGAACACCGTGCTGGCACGCGGCGGCGCGGCGGATGGCTACGAGGTCCGTGCCAGCCAATATCGGGTTGCCACCGTCCCCGCCGATCACTTCGCCGCTCTGCAGGCCGGGGAACGCGAGCTGACCCTGCCTCTGCCGGACGGCAATGAGGTTATTTTCACCCTTGAGCCCTATGATCTGCTGCCTGCAGACCTGGCGGCAAAATATCCCGATATTCGAACCTTTAAAGGGCAGAACAAATTATCGCCGACCGACACGGGCCGCTTCGATCTCGGGCCGCAGGGTTTCCACGCCATATTCAGCCATGAGGGCAAGATGGTGTTCGTCGATCCTCTGCGCAATGGCGAAGGCTACGCCATCTACTACCAGCAGGATGCCCACAGTCGGCTGGAAGAAGAAGCGGACAAGGTGATCGGCGGCGCTGCCAGGAAGCTGTCGCGCCAGGTGCTGGTGGATGGCAACCTGCGCAAGCGCTACGTGATAGCCGTCTCGGCGGCGGGGGAGTACACCCAGTACCACGGCGGCACAGTCGCGGCCGGGCTGGCGGCCATCACCACCATGCTCAACCGGGTGAACGAGGTGTACCAGCGTGATGTCGCCGCCGAGTTCCAGCTCGCCAGCGGCAACGACACCATCATCTTCACCGATACCGCCAATGATCCGTTCAAGAACAATGACAGCGACATCGATGCCAACGTCATCGTGCAGCAAGCCGCCCTGACTCAGGCGGGCGCCAAGCTGGGTCTCTTCGACATCGGCCACGTGGTCAACACCGGGGGCGGTGGCTTGGCCCAATTGAATTCCCTGTGCGGGGGCAGTGAACGATCGGCCGGGATGACGGGCTCCCCCAACCCGGTGGGGGATGCTTTCTTTATCGACTATGTATCCCACGAGATCGGCCACCAGTTCGGCGCCGAGCACACCTTCAACGGCACCACCGGCAGCTGCGGCGGTGGCAACCGCTCCGCTGGCCAGGCCTGGGAGCCGGGCAGTGGCAGCTCCATCATGGCCTATGCCGGCATCTGCGGTGAAGAGAATCTGCAAGCCAACAGCCAGCCCTACTTCCACAGCAAGTCCATCGAGCAGATGCGGGCGCACATGGCGACTGTGCCCAATTGCGGTATCAGCCTGGGCCTGACCAACAACGCGCCCCAGGTCGCTGCCGGCAGCGACTATGCTATCCCGGCCAACACGCCGTTCGTGCTCAAGGGCGCCGGAGCCGATCTGGATAACGATCCGCTGACCTACACCTGGGAGCAGATCGATCTGGGTACCGAGTCTTTCAGCCTGGCCAGCATGGTGGACGATGGCACTCGTCCGCTGTTTCGCTTCGTGGCGCCGACCAGCACAGCGGAGCGCACCCTGCCCAGCCTGCCTTCTTTGCTGACCAACACCCTGGCGAAGGGGGAGGCTTGGCCCACCACCAACCGGGATCTCAATTTCCGCCTCACGGCGCGTGATGGCAAGGGCGGGGTCGCCAGCGATGAGATGCGGATCCAGGTGGTCAATACCGGCAAGGCGTTCCGCCTGACCAGCCCGCTGGTGACACCGCTGGCATCGGGTCATACCCAGAGCATCGGCTGGGATGTGGCGGGCACCGATGCCGCGCCTATCAACTGCAGCAAGGTGGAGTTGTCCATGACCCGGGACGAAGGGGTGAGCTGGACGCTGCTCGCCAGCAGCCTGCCCAACTCGGGATCGGCGAATGTGACCATTCCCGCCGGCGACGAGGGCACCGGCCGCTTGAAAGTGGCCTGCAGCGACAATCTGTTCTTCGCCATCAGCCCGGTCAAGTTGTCTGTTACCCAGCGGGTGGAGGAGAGCGGTGGCGGCGGTGGCGGTGCACTCGGCCTCTGGACCCTGGCCCTGGCCCTGCTGGGCTGGCAACGGAGACAGGCATGAGAGCCGGTTACGCCCTGTTGCTGACGCTGCTGGCGGGTTGTCAGGCGGATGCCGGCACACTGGAGCAGGCGGTGGAGCAGAGTCTGGCTCTGCAGGATTACCGGTTGATCGTGCGGGCGGGGCGCGGTGAGGTGGCGCCCGGCATCCCGGCCGAGGCGCAAGGGGAGGCCAAGGCGCGCTGCGGCGTGCGCTACCTTGATGGCTTGGGGGATGTGATAAGGCCCGAGCAAAAGGAACAACACGCCAAACTCAGCAGCTATGCCGCCGAGTACAACCAGCGCATGCTGGCGCACTGCCCACCGGCGCCGGTGCGCGAGCAGTGAGTGCGCCGGGTTTCACTGCACCCGAGGGAGGCCAAGGCCTCCCTTCATTTTTTTGGCCCCTGCATTCGCGTTGACCCGGGCTTGTACCCATGGCCGGCTCGTCGCACAATACCTCAATGCATAGCCGCCTCGGCGGCAAAGAGAGAAGGAAAATCAAGATGATGGATGTTGCCGACCTGCGCCGTGAATACAACAAAGGCGGGTTGCACCGGGCCGATCTGCCGGCCTTGCCACTGGATCTGTTCGAGAAGTGGCTGGCCCAAGCGTGCGAGGCGCGCCTCTCCGATCCGACCGCCATGGTGATAGCGACCGTGGATGCCGAGGGGCAGCCCTGGCAGCGCACCGTGCTGCTCAAACACTACGATGCCCAGGGCATGGTGTTTTACACCAACATGGGCAGCCGCAAGGCGACGCAGCTGGACGGCAATCCCCGCATCAGCCTGCATTTTCCCTGGCACACCCTGGACCGCCAGGTGCATGTCACCGGCCGGGTGGAAAAACTCGGCGCCCTGGAGGTGATGAAGTACTTCCACAGCCGCCCGAAAGACAGCCAGATCGCGGCCTGGGTCTCCCAGCAGTCGTCGCGCATCTCGGCCCGCGGCGTGCTGGAGGCCAAGTTCCTCGAGCTCAAGCAGAAGTTCGCCAATGGTGAGGTGCCGCTACCGAGCTTCTGGGGCGGCTACAGAGTCGTCATCGACACCGTGGAGTTTTGGCAGGGAGGCGAGCATCGGTTGCACGATCGCTTCTACTACAGCCGGGAAGGGGAAGGCTGGCACATCGAGCGGCTGGCCCCCTGATGAACATCGCCCGGCTCAAGAACTTCACCGAGATAGTGAAGAACAACTTCAACATCTCGGCGACGGCGGAGAAGCTCTATACCTCCCAACCGACCCTCAGCAAACAGATGAAGATGCTGGAAGATGAGCTGGGACTGGCGCTGTTCACCCGCAAGGGCAAGAACCTGATTGGCCTGACCCCCATGGGGGAACAGGTGATGGAGCTGGCCAAGGGGGTGGTGGCTCAGGTCGACCAGCTAGGCCAGCTCTCGGCGAGCGAGCAGCTCGCCACCAGCGGGGTGCTGCGCATCGCCACCACCCACACCATGGCGCGCTACAAGTTGCCGGCGGTGATCACCGCCTTCTCGCGCCGCTACCCCGAGGTCAGTATTCATCTGCATCAGGGCGCGCCGGCCCAGCTCGCCCAGATGGTGCAAAACGGCGATGTGGAGATGGCCATCGCCACCGAGTCCATGCACCTGTTCGACGAGCTGGCGACCGTGCCCTGCTATCGCTGGGGGCGTAGCGTGGTGGTGCCTCACGGTCACCCGTTGCTCGCGTGCCAGCCGCTCTCCATGGCGGATCTGGCCCGTTATCCCCTTATCACCTATGTGTTCGGCTTCACCGGTCGCTCCAAGATGGACAAGGCGTTCGGCCGTCACGGCCTCAGCCCGCGCATCGTGCTGACCGCCACCGACACCGACATCATCAAGCACTATGTGCGCCTCGGCATGGGGGTGGGGGTAATCGCCTCCGCCGCCTTCGACGAGGGGGACAAAGAGAATCTCGTTGCGCTCAACATCGATCATCTGATCGCCTCGAGCGTGGCCCATGTCTGCCTGCGCCGGCACGTTCACCTGCGCGACTACATGTATGACTTCATCCATCTCTATGCGCCGCACGTGAGCCGGGAGACGGTGCAACTGTCGCTTATCAATCAGCCGCTGGCGATCAATCCGGCGACCCTGCCCTGGCTGTGAGGGTGGCAGCCTTACAGTGGATATAATCACTGCCTTGAATAGAAAAAAGAGAGGCCATTGGCCTCTCTTTTCGCTTTATGGCAGTGTTTAATATGCCTGGGTCATCAGATTGACGACGATCCGGATACTGAACGGCAGATGTCGTCATCCAGTGAGCCGGGGAATGCGCTCTTTCTCACCCCCCTTGTCGATGACGCTGCTTAATCCGCCTGGGTCGCCAGATTGACAAAGATCTGGGCGCCGATCAGCAGGCAGTCGTCGTCCAGGTAGTAGGGATTCGCATGCAGGTAGTTGCAGATCCCCTTGGCCTGGCAGCCGCTGCCGAGGAAGAACATGGCGCCCTTGCGGCCCGGGGTGGCGTTGATCATGTAGCTGAAATCCTCGCTACCGGTCATGGGCTGGCCCTGACCGTTGATGCCCTCGGCGGGCAGCACACTGGCGGCGGCCTGTTGCAGGCGTTGGCAGGCCGCTGCGTGGTTCTCCACCGCCGGGTAACCGGCATAAACCATGCTGGTCTTGAAGCCGCGCAGCTCGCTTTGAGAGACTATGTCCTTGAAGCTGTTTTTCAGGATCTGATCGGTCTCGGCGTCCATGGCGCGGATGGTGCCACGGGCCTGCACGTGATCGGCCACCGCATTGGGGATGGTGCCGCCGTTGATCATGCCGCAGCCAAACACCGCCGGGCTGAACGGACTGGTGCGCTTGGCGACGATATAATCCATGTCCTCGATGATGCGCACCGCCTCGCGGATGGCATCCAGCCCCTTGTGAGGGGTCGAGCCGTGGGCGGAGATGCCGCGCACCTCCAGCGTCCAGGCCGAGCCCCAGGAAGACATGACCCCCTGATTGAACTTGATGGTGCCGGTCTCCATGGCGCCGTCGTTGTGCAGCGCGTAGATCTCGTCCACCCCCTTCATGCAGCCGAGCTCTACCATCTTCTCGGCGCCCGGTACCCGCATGTCCTCTTCCGCCATCTGGAAGATGATGCGCACGTTGTATTGCAGCCGCTCCTGGTGAGCAGCCAGGAACCGGGCTGTGGTCAGCGCGATCGCCATGTGGGAGTCGTGGCCGCAGTTGTGGGCCATCCCCTCGTGAGTGGATTTGAAGGCCACCTCGCTCATGTCGTGCATCTCGAGGCCGTCCATGTCGGCGCGAAACGCGATGGTGGGCAGGCTGGGGTCTATGTTCAGATCGCCATGAAAACCGGTGAAGCCGGGGTAGTCGGTGATCTGGTAGCCAAACTCTTCCATCAGCGCGCGGCAGTAGGCCGAGGTCTTGAACTCGGCGCCCGAGTATTCCGGGATGCGGTGCAGGTGGTGGCGCACCTCGTGGCTGAAGTCACGTAGGGCAAGCAGGTCAGGTTCGATGTGGTAGTTGTGCATCAGATGATCCCTTGAATGGAGAAGCCGAGTTGGGCAACCAGCGAGGCGCCGAAGAAGCAGCAGGTGGAGACGATCATGAAGATGAGGATCACCTTCCACGACATCTTCTTGAGCTCTTCGAGCTGACCGCCGACGGAGAGGCCGGCGAAGGCCAGCAGTGGCACGCAGCAGGAGAGGAAGGAGATCTTCGCCACCGCGTCAATAAACAGGCCGCGCACCGGGGTCTCCGGCAGGCAGATGAGAATGCCGATGATGGTGGCATAGGCAAAGGTCGGCAGGGAGGAGGGCAGGTAGCGCTTGGCGACCAGGGAGACGAACACCACCAGCGACATGGCGACGAAGCTGTCCCCCATCAGCCAGAGCGGCAGGCCGGTGGTCAGGGTCTGGGTAAACATGGCCAGCAGGATCGCCAGAAAGACGAAGCGCATATCCATCACGATGCTTTTCATACCTGTTCTCCTTTGGAAGAGAGGGCGAAGATCTTCTCGGCGAGTGGCAGTCCCAGATAGGTCAGGGAGAGCGCACCGAGGGCGGAGGAGAGCAGGTTGGAGGCGGCGGCGATACTCAGTACCTGCTGGGCCAGTGCCTCGTCCAGGCCGTTGATGAGGGCACCGGAGGCGGCGCTCAGCATGGAGCCAGAACCGACGCCAGAGCCGGCGGCCAGGGCCAGCGGGTGCAGACCGGTGAGGGGGGCAATGCTACCGAGCACGCTGAACCAGAGGGTGCCGATGACGGAACCGCACAGGTAGATGGCGAGCACGCCGATGTACTCCTGAGAGCCGGTACCGAATTTGCCCTGAATGACCGCGATGGAAGGCTCACGGCTGATGGAGGAGCAGGCCCCGATGGCGCGGCGACCGAAGCCGAACTTCACCGCCAGCGGGATGGCGATGAAGATGGGCAGCAGGTTGCCGATTTCCTGCAGGAACAGCGGCACCCCGACACTCAGGATCATTTTCAGGTTGGGGATGATCATGCCGGCATACTGGGTGCCGAGGATCAGCAGGCTAAAGCCCACCATCTTGCCGCAAAAACCCTCTTCCTTGGCGGTAAAGAGCGTCTTCCAGCCGGGGATGCGATCCTTGATGGGTTTGGCCGAGACGGCCATGCCGATGATGACGGCAAAAAGCATGGGCAGGATGGGAATGATGGCGATGCCTATCTTGATCTCTTGCTTCCCAATCAGATACTGGGCCACGAAGATCAGCAGGGCGGTAGCCAGGGTACTGACCACGACCGTTTTGAGGGGACTGGTGTGCTGCATGATGTTATCTCTTGTTATGCATTGGCTGTCATGACCGCGCTGGCGGATGCATGATGGGGAAATGATAGAAAGGGAGGGGCGCCATTAATGTGACGTTCATCAAGCTGGCCATATGGCATTTTTTCATGGGGTATGCCGTTTAACCACGCTAAAAACAGGGATTAACAATTGGTTGCCACTTGCTCACAGGATCCTGCCTTTTTGCGAGGATACCGCCTGTGAACCAGCGCCGGGCGCGTGCATTCCGAGCCGTGGCTGGCCAGCGTCTGTGGTGTGAGTCGGCGATAGGTATGACGGAGGAAAGAATGGAATTGTTGATTGAGGCGGCTCTCTGGCAGCCCCACTGGCAGGGGGTATTGCTGGCTTGGCAAGGGCAGGGGCACCGCTGGCAACTGCTGCTGAGCAAGCGGGCCGAACGTCAGCCCGGGCGCCTGACTGCGCCTTGGGCAGATTGTCCGCCCGATGGCACCCTCACGGCCAGCGTCTTGCTCGCCACCTGGCTGGACGAGGAACAGGCACCCGCCGAGCAAGCCTGTGCGAGTCAGCGGATCCTGATCAGCGCCTCCTCGGTCCTGCTGACCCTGGCCAAGGAGAGCGGCCTGCTCACCCTGGGGCCTCGCGGCGCGGATCTCCCCCTGGCCGCAGATGACGATCTGGCCCTGGTGCTGCAACGGCTGCTAGGTCGGCGCCTGAATATTCCCACCTTGTACGAGCAGCCAGTGGCTGACGCGCCTGCCCTGGTGCTGCGACCACTGCTGCCCACCGACGAGGCAGACATCGTGCGCTACTGCTCGGACGAGGCGCTTGCGCGCTACACCCTCAATATTCCTCATCCCTATTCGCCGGATTGTGCCCGCGACTGGCTGGCCATGAGCGAGCGCAAGACGGCGCTGGGCATGGGCTGGACCTGGGCCCTGACGCTGCCATCGGAGGGAGATACGGCGCCCTTACTTGGGGTGATTTCCCTGCACTGGAACGGTGAGCTGGCCTGGTGGGTGGGAGTACCCTGGCAGAACAGGGGACTTGCCACCCGGGCGGGGCGACTGGTCAGAGCCTTTGCCTTCGAGCAGCAACGGCTGCCGGCACTCAGTGCCCGTCACATGCCTGACAATCTGGCCTCCGGCCGGGTGATGGCCAAGCTCGGCATGCACTACTGTGGGCGGCGCAAGGGGACGGATAGCCATCCCGCTGAGGTGAGCTACTGGCGGCTGGATCGCAGCCCCGTCCTGGCGGATGGCATGCTGGCCGGGTTGGCGCCCTGGCTAGAGGATCCCCATGTGGCGGTGATCATCCTGCATGGCCCCTGGGCCCGAGGAGAATATGGCGGCGTGCTGGAGCTGGCGCTCTTTATGATGGACGACGGGCGCACGGGCAGCGAGACGCGGTGGCTGGCAGGGACCGAGCTGGTGGCCCGTTATCATCCGCTCTGCTGGCTGGAGGGCGGCAGTATTTTGCAGCCCTCGCATCGGGGGGGCGCACTGCTCAAGGAGCGCGGTGAGCGGGGGCTCGCCTACCTGCTGCGCTTGCTTCGTGAGCACATAGTCGAGCGTACAGGTGAGCGCTAGCGCCCTCATGCCAGCGCCGTGATGAGGGCGTTCTGACGGTATTTTATGAGCGCGTAACGCGTTTTCCTGAGCTCGCCCTCCCATTTTCAACGAAAGGCATTCAAACCCGCCGCTGCTTCTGTGAAATAATGCCTGCTCTGCTGTACGAGGAGTAACGCTGTATGCTGAGAACCGAGCGCCCCGGCGACATGTTGCCGGTCTATGAGCTGGTGAGCGCCGCCTTTGGCCGTAGCGACGAGGCCGAGCTGGTCAATCGCCTGCGCGAGTGTGGCGCCGCCGTGGTGACCATGGTCGAAGAGGAAGAGTACGAGTTCATGGGACACCTGTTGCTGAGCCCGATCACCATTAACGGACAGGACGGCCCCTGGCTCGGTCTGGCGCCGGTCGCGGTGCATCCGGATTGGCAGGGACAGGGCATCGGCTCGGATCTGGTACGAGAGGGGCTCGATACGGCGCTGGAGATGGACTGGAAGGCGGTGGTGGTGCTGGGCGATCCGGCTTACTACAGCCGTTTTGGCTTCCGGCCTGCCAGCGATTTCGGTCTGAACTGCATCTACGAGGTGCCGGCCGATTGTTTCATGGCGATGGAGCTGCAACCCGGTGGTCTCGAAGGCCTGCAGGGCGAGGTGCTTTATCACCCGCTGTTTGACGAGGTGGAAGAAGAGTAACGCGACCCCTCTGCGGGAAACCCTCTGCTACCTGACAATGCCGTTCACCTCAGGGTGAGCGGCATTGTGCTTTCTAGGCGTAAGTCTGGCGCACTCAGGAGTGCTGTTTGGCTTCGTACATCGCTTTGTCGGCCCCTTCGATCAGCTCGTTGGCACTGACAAATTTTTCATTGCCGGTCACACAGATGCCGATGCTGATGGAGTACTCCGGGTAGGGGTGGTGAAGGCCGCCTCGATGCGATCGCTGATGTGCAAGGCGGTGGCCCTGCTCGCCTCCGGCAGGATCACACAAAACTCGTCCCCGCCGATCCGGCATGGGAAGTCCGAGGTGCGGCAGCTCTCGGTGATCGCCTGTCCCAGGGTTTGCAGGACCTCGTCACCTTTCGCATGACCGAAGGTGTCATTGATGAACTTGAACTTGTTGACGTCGATGTAGATCACCGACAGGTAGTTCTTGCGGCGTATGGCGGCATTGAGTTCACGCATGATGGTGCGCTGCATCGCCCGCTTGTTGTACAGCTCGGTGAGGGGATCGCGCTCCGCATGGGCGCTCAGGATCTTGGACTTCTCCTCCAGCTCGCGAGCATAGGTCTCCATCCGCTTCTTGGCATTTTCCACCGCGCTCAGTAGGGTGCCGATATAGGTATCGAACACCAGTGCTGTATCGAAACTGATCAGCTTGTCGAGGGCCCGCAGCACCTGGGGGACTTCCGATTGATTGGCCATGTGTTCGATCAACACATCTTCAATCAGGTACTTGAGGGTACAGCTGGCGGAGAGGTACAGCTTGGGCTCGACCCCGATCCGCTTGTGCACCAGACCGATACGCAGCCGGCTGTTGACATAGGCGTTGTCGTAGTGGCCGGAGAACAGCTCCTGGATATAGCGGCGCTGGGCGTTGCGCAGTCGCTGCAAGGTGTCGGCATCGCCGATCAGCAGGGCAATCTCGTCAAACTGGGTCTGCTTGTCGTAAAACTTGGCGACGAGGCTGTCGAGGTGCTGCTCTATGATGGGCTGCTGCTGTGCGAGCAGATCCAGCTCAGCCTGCGTCAGCTTGAACAGCTCCATTCGGCGTTGGATTTCGATCTCATTGATGTTGAATTGCTCAAGCAGTGTTTTCTCGATCAACATGGCTACCTCATGTTCCCAGCATGGGTGCTGGGGCGCGGTTGTTATTGTGTGTATATCGTTGCTGTACAGAGAAGGCATCTTCTACCAGCCGCGATCATCGCATGAAATCAGCCGCCCTGAGGGCTTTTTAAGTCTATCTCATTGTTTTGGTTAATAAACCTCATTGTTTGTATGGATGAGCGAGTCCCTGTAAGGGAGTCACTCTCGGTTGCCTCCCATCTGGTCAGGAGAGGACGGGCCTGTGCCGCAGGGTGAGCACTAGTGCTCAACCTACTGTGCGAGGGATTTTAATTGCAGCTTGCCCGGCGGATTGTTCCAGTCGATGGGGCCGTGGGTGAAGCGGTATTGCAACCTAGGCAGGCTCAGCTCCAGCCACTCTTCTTTGAAATAGGCATAGCCCTGATCCCAGTCCGGATCGTTGGCCCAGCCGGTTTGCAGGAAATAAAGCCGGGTTCCCTGACCCTCCGGCACGAAACGCAGGCTGATGAGAGTCTTCTGCTGGCGGATATGAGGGAATTGGGGGGGGAAATTCCAGCTGAAGCTGAGCAAGTCATGGGGCATGACCGCCATCACCCGGCAGCCTTCGGTGCCACGTTCACCCAGTGGCGCATCGGGTCTGAAATAGATTTCGAAAGGTCCGTTGGGCTCTGGCACCATCAGGCACTCGGGAGCCAGAAAACTGCGCAGACCGCTCTCGGTGGTCCAGGCTCGCCAGACGTCGTCAATGTGAGCGGGCACCAGGATATTGCCTTCAATCTGTTTGCTATCCATAAATCAGTGAACCTCAAATCAGTCATGGATGGAACTCAGGCAGTATAGCCCCTCAGGCGATAAAATAGGCAGTCATAGGTCACACATGGCTATGTTCGACTGGGTCCATTCTCGTTATTTGACATGGCAGCGGGATCCATTGGAAAGTGGGCATTGATGGCCAAGGAAAATAAGGATCTCTTCATGATCAGAATGATGCGAGACACGGATGCTCCCACGCTGGCACAGCTGTTTCTCAAAGGGAGGCGGCAGGCCTTTGACTGGGTCGAGCCCTCTCTGTTTCTATTGAGCGATTTTGCCGAGCAGACCCGGGGCGAGCAAATCTGGGTGGCCGAGCAAGGTGGTACCCCCTGTGGCTTTATCTCCATCTGGGGGGCAGAGAGTTTTGTGCATCATCTGTACGTCACGGCCGACTGGCACGGGCAGGGCATGGGACGGGCCTTGTTGACGCAAGGACTGGCGGATCATGCCAGACCGGCCTCCCTCAAGGTGGCTACCAGCAACACCACGGCGCTGGCCTTTTATCATCGGCTGGGTTGGCAAAATACCGATGAGACGGGCCACTGCGAGATCACCGGGCCCTGGCGCAGGCTGGTGCTGGCCGCGGGTGGCTAGCGTCCTATCGCTATGGCATGGAGCCAGCGGTGGTGGCACTGTGCCGGTATCGGAATGGCCCCTTGAGCAGGCGCCTCGTCACTCGCCTTGCTCAAGGGGCTGAAGGGATCTTTACAGCTCAAGCTGCACACCAAGTTCCACCACTCGGTTGGCCGGGATCTGGAAGAAGTCGGTTGCTCGGGAAGAGTTGCGGTTCATCCAGATAAATAGCCCTTCACGCCAGCGCGCCATGCCCGGCAGATCCGTGCTGATGAGGTACTCATAGGAGAGGAAGAAGGAGGTATTGCTGAGCCTCACTACCAGGTCATGCTCGGTGCAAGCCTGGAAGATCTCCTTCATGGAGGGTGTCTCCTGATAACCAAAATGGGCGACGACCTGCCAGAATCCCTGCCCGAGCTGAGCCAGCTCCAGCCGCTCCTCGGGTGGCAACCAGGGCTCATCCTTTACCCGAATGGTCAGAAAAATCACCCGCTCATGCAGCACCTTGTTGTGCTTGAGGTTATGCAAAATGGCATGGGGCACGACCTTGTTCGACTTGGAAAGAAAAACCGCGGTACCCGGCACCAGCAGGGGGGGATGAAGCTGCATATCATCGACGAAAGACTGCAGTGCCAACGACTTGTTCTCGAGCTTGTCGAGCACCAGCTCGCGTCCGCGCTTCCAGGTGGTCATCACCATGATGGCCAACAGGGCGAACGAGACGGGCAACCAACCGCCAGATAAGAACTTGGTGGTATTGGCGCTGAAGAAGGCCAGGTCCATCAGTAGCAGTGGGGCTCCCACCAAGCCAATCAGCCAGAGGGGCTGTTTCCAGCGATGGAATGCAACCACCATGAGCAGCAGCGTGGTGATCACCATGGTACCTGTCACGGCAATGCCGTACGCAGCAGCCAGATTGCTTGAACTCTTGAACCAGAAGATCACCAGCACTATCCCTCCTAACAGCAGCCAATTGACCAGGGGAAGATAGATCTGGCCCTTCTCGTGTTCAGAGGTGTAGCGGATCTCCTGACGCGGCAGAAACCCGAGCAAGATAGCCTGTCGAACCAGGGAGTAAGTACCGGAAATGACCGCCTGGGAGGCAATGACGGTCGCCAGGGTTGCCATCACAATCAGAGGCAAGGTCATCCAGGATGGTGCCAGCAGATAGAATGGATTCTCGATGGCCTCGGGGTGACGCAGCAGCAAGGCGCCCTGACCGAAGTAGTTGAGCAACAGGGCAGGCATCACCAGGCTCCCCCACGCTAGCTGGATAGCGCCACGTCCAAAGTGCCCCATGTCGGCATAGAGTGCCTCGGCCCCGGTCACGCATAGCACCACGGCGCCCAGCACGACAAACGCCGTTCCCGGCCTGGCCAGCAGAAAATCAACGGCATAGAGCGGATTGATGGCCCGCAGGATCGCGGGGTTCTGTGCTATTTCGAGCACGCCGAGCAGTGCCAGGGTGATGAACCAGAGCAGCATGATGGGCCCGAACCAGCGCCCAATCCCGGCGGTGCCGTAGTGCTGGACGCCGAACAGCACCACCAGCACGACCAGAGCGATGGGGAGCACGAAGGGGGCAAGATCCGGGGCCACAATTTGCAGCCCCTCTACGGCGGAGAGCACGGAGATCGCCGGGGTGATCACCGCATCCCCGATAAATAGCCCCACCCCGGTCAGCCCCAGCAGCATCACCACAGTACGAGCACGTGCAGAGAGGCGCCGCTCGGCGAGGGAGGCCAATGTCAGTATGCCACCTTCGCCCTTGTTGTCGGCCCTGAGTACCAGCAGCACGTATTTGAGCGACACGACAATCATGAGGGTCCAGAAGAAGAGAGACACAATCGAGTAGATCTCCTCTTTGCCGGGCTGCAATCCCATATGCCCCGCAAAACTCTGCTTCAAGGCATAGAGTGGACTGGTGCCGATGTCACCGTAAACTACCCCAAGCGCCGCCAGAGTAATGGCCATCCGGCCATGCCCTTCTCCATTGCTCATGATGAAATTCCATTTTAATTCATTATTTTAACGATAGTACGATGAGCCAGCTCGAGAGTGAAATGACAAGTAATGAATACCTGATGCCATCAGCGACAGGGATCTATCTCATTTCAGGCTGGTGAAGAGTTGTGTGGTCCTGATGGACTGAATGGATGTTTGATTGAATGTGAGGGGCAGCCCCGTTAGACAGCCCCGAGAGTCATCGATGAGGTCAGCGAGTCGTTCAGTGAAAACCACCTGTATCCATCGGGAAGATTGACTGATTGAATTGTG
Organism: Aeromonas tecta; assembly: GCF_000820185.1. Lineage (GTDB taxonomy): Bacteria > Pseudomonadota > Gammaproteobacteria > Enterobacterales > Aeromonadaceae > Aeromonas > Aeromonas tecta. Next base: position 28,589 of record NZ_CDCA01000036.1, on the reverse strand, counting down.
CGGTCCGGTCTGCATCCACCTCGGCGAGCAGGGTGGCCGCATCAGTATCGAGCTCACCGGTCAGCAGTAGTGGGAGGCTGGCCTCAGTCCACGCAGCGATCCACTCGGCCTTGGCGTTGGCCTCAGCTTCTTGGCTTTCGAGCAGGGCTAGCAGGGTGTTTTCATTCATGGCTAAAGCTCCATTTCAACCAGGAGGGCACGATGTTCGTGGTCGACCTTGATAGCGCGGCGGGTCGCAGTGCGAGGCGGTATTGAGCCGCGAAAGCCCATCACCTGGACTTCGGTCAGTTGCTTCATGGAGAGTCCCTCTACATTCAGGCGGCTATGGCCGGAAGTTCACCCTGGCCAGTCGTCAGCCAGGTGAAGTGGGCTGAGAGCTCGGGGTGCTGTGCTATCAACAACAAGGTGCTGCCGCTGATTTCCCGGTAGTTCAGCTCGTAGTTCTTGAGCGAGGTGCTGGCCAACATGCCGAGCAAGATCACGCCCGTGCCGGTTCGCCAGGTTACTGCAGTGGTAACCGAACAGGATACCCAGGTGGTCGCCATGCTGTTCGAGCAGCTCAAGGTGATCTTCCCTGCTTGGCAGAGGGCCTTCCCCAATCCCGAAATGCAAGCCAGGGCATTGCGAGAATGGACTGTGGCGCTGGTCGAGGCCAACTGCACCAGTCGTGATCAGCTGAGCCAGGGAATGCGTACAGCACGCAGCCAGGGAGGAGAGTGGTTTCCGAGCACCAGCAGGTTTATCAAGTGGTGCCAGGTCACCCCCGAATCATTGGGATTGCCGACGCTGGATACCGCGCTGGTCGAAGTGCGCACCCGCCGATTTACACACCCTGCCGTTGAGCTCGCAGCAAAGACAACAAGCTGGGAGCGGCAGACACTGAGCTTGGATGCCTACCGGCTGGTGTTCGAGCAGGCGTATGCTCAGTTACTACGGCGAGTGGTTGCGGGAGAGGATTTGGGTGCTGAGGTACTGAAGGGGCTACCGACTAGGGACCAGATCCAGCACAGCCCGGAGTTCTACCAGGAGACGGGGCAACGAGGGGTTGCAAGCCTCAAGGCGTTGTTCAAGAGGGGGAGGAGAGAGACACCGGCCTGAGGCCGGTGTCAGGTGATAACGGCGATCGCACTTATACAATGAGCGCTCGTGTTCGGAGCAACAATTTAAGAAAGGATGACTTTGCTACGAGCATCACGAGCTTGCTTCACATAAAACTCCATGTAGTTAATGATTTCCATTAAGTTATCCGTCGTGACGGCCTGATTGTTTAAATCCCGAAGCGTTGCCACAAAACTAGAGAATTCTGTGGACAGCTTAGTAGTTTCCGTAGCAAGCGCTGTCATGGACGTTCCCGCAGTTCCAATAGTGTCTAGCAGCGCTAGTGTCGCGTTCTCCGCCCGCAGCCTTGTTTGAAAGGCCTCTACCACACTGGTCTGCTTCGTTACCGCCTTGGAGACTTCATCGCGCATTTGGGTGAGTTGCTCGAACTTAATGGTCTTGTCAACAGCCGCCAATATTTTCTTAATTTGCTTTACGGATAGCTCGATTGCCTTCTTCGCGGCTCCAACCTCTGGAGCCGCAGCATCCTCCGGTTCAGCATCAAGAAGGCTCGACAGCTCCTTTTCATCTGGCAGGAGTCCAACAAGGTCTTCAGTAGGCCCACCCCGCGCTTCATCAACGGCTGCAGCTAAGGTTTCGTAGCGCTCTTTGAGGATTTTGAGACGAGCAGACTCACGATCAACGTCCTGCTTTAGGCGCTCATGGTTTGCTGTCTCGGTGGCTAAGGCATCCTTAAGTCGCACCTCGGTTTCTTTCCCAAATGTTGAGAGGCGATCGGCAGACTCAGAAAGCTTAGTCGCAGCATTGTCAAAGTCTGTGAGGGTGGATGAGACTGTAGTACCCAGCTTGCCTTGCAACTGTGCCCGTGCGGCGTTGGCCTGCACAGTAGTAATTTTGCCCGTGCGTTGGGCTTCGTCAATCTCACCACTTTTTTGTTGAAGTGGTTGGACTGCCTTCATGTTGTTCAACGAGGTTGGCAGCAAGGTAAGAGCGTTGCTGATCTCTTGATTAAGGTTGTCTGCCACAGTAGCAGCGAGCTTAAGACGATCTGTAAAGTAGGAATATGCTCCATCGCTTGTCGCAGGAACGCTTCGCTTAATAGTTGTGACAGAATGTGCCACAGACTCAAAGTTCGGGATATTAGCTGTAGAATTGGAAAGCTGCATAGTGATGATGACCTTATCGCATGTTTGAAAAGTGCTTGGAAAGCGTGGCTGTGCTCGAAAATTTATCGAGGTGAGCTTTCACTAGGAGCCGTAGGTTTTTTTGAACTCTTCATAAGCCTTGTCAAAGACTTTCTCGAGCCCGGTGCTCATGTTGCCCACTTCACTCCACGGTTTGACGATTCCTTCAAGGTCAGTAACAAAGGACAGCAACATATCGCTGTCTTTGACTTGCTTCCACTTATCAACCGATTGATCAATTCTTACGATGATGTCGGTCCACAAGAAGTCGAGGTGCTCTAGGGACTGCTCAGCATCCAATAATCGCATTCCAATATCTGTAAATTGGGTTGCAAACTGATTGAGAATGCCCTGTACCTGCTGTTTCCTCTTGAGGTCTTTGGACTTCTCATCCTTTTCCTGGATTTTTGAGTTCCTCTCTTTCCGAGCCTTCTCAGCCTTGTCGCCAAAAATGCCACCTGTAATGGCGAGACCAATGATTCCACCTGCGGCACCAGTGAATGCAAGCCCGACATACTTGTCGTAGTCTTTCTTCAGTTGATCGATATCCTTTTGAAGGTCATCAATACTGTCTTGGAGTTCTTTGATCTGACCATCCAAATTGGCTTTCTTTGCTCGCTCTTTCTTGTCTGCGATCGCTGGCTCAAGACCCGTCACTGCTTGGTTGTTTGACAGAGTGCCACCAGATATCTCGGTCTTGTAGTCACGCACTGCCCTTAGCACCTCGAGCGTCTTTTCCTGCTGTTTGATGCAGATTTCCTTTAACCTCGCGATGACTTCTGGCAACGCCTTTTGAATTTTGGTGTCTTTGTCACTAGAAATTGGGATTGTTAAAGTCGAGTCTTTGATGGTTTTCAGCTGCTCTATGATATCCATCTGGTTGATGGCCTTGATGACTTGGCCACCAATTCTAACGATGTCTTCCGATGCGACTTCGAGGCTAGCGGCTTGCTTCTTCACCAGACTTTCGACTGGTGTCCAGCGGTTAGCATGGCCAGTGATCTTTTGGTACAAATCAATGATTTCTTTAGGCTCAAGCCCAGGAATGCCTGTGCTGTCACTGCCAATTTCTTTCGTAAACTGTTCTAGGTTCTGCGGTAGCTTCCTGGCAGCGCGGACATACAGCAAGATTTTGATTAGGTCGTCGGCAGTAAAGATGCCAGCTGCGCGGCCGCCATCAGTTTGACTGCCAGTGAGCAGCTTCAGCGTCAAAGTTGGAACCTGTCCAGCCTCAATAGGTTTAGACTTAATGGGTACGGAGCTGTCAGCAATCATTTTGATTATTTCTCCAAAATTATAAGGACTTGAACAAGTTCTGTGTCTTGAGCCAAAAAACTAACGTAATTACTACGCCTAATCAACCTATGCACATTGGCTCAAAAAGCAAGCTGATAAAGATATCAGTTGTGTGGTGGTGAGTTTTTCGCTACACAATAAAATTGATGTGAAATCAATGCGCTATGCACTCGCGCTTGATTCCTCGAACAAGGGGGGTAAGCCGGAGCCGCCGAAATCTCTGTCTAGTAAGAAAAATCAGTCATGATATATGTCTTGTTATCAAACGATGGGGCCGTGATTAATATTCTAAAGCCACGGTATAGCTGGGTATCATCGAAATAAATTAAACAACTCTCAAGTTGCACATACCTCTCAATAGGTGTTGGAACTAGGCGCAGAATAATTTTTTGAGGAGGTATCCAACTTAAGTGTTTCTTAATAAAGATTCCACATTCTATGTTGGACGGCAATTCGTCTAACCACAGGATATGGTGAATCATGATGAATAACACCAGTAGTGCAGTAAGCAAAGTGCCTGAACTCACGCTAGCATTTTGGGTCATTAAAATACTTGCGACGACACTGGGTGAAACCGGTGGAGATGCAGTCTCCATGTCCATGGATCTTGGGTATCTGGTGGGCACAGCTATCTTTGCTGTCATTTTTTTTGTTGCTGTAAGTGCCCAGATATCAGCCAAGACCTATAACCCGGCGCTGTACTGGACCACCATCATTGCAACCACAACAGTCGGTACGACTCTGGCCGATTTCGCTGACCGCTCTTTGGGGATTGGTTACGCGGGTGGCTCGCTGATGCTGTTCCTCTTGTTACTTGGTTCGTTTGGGGTGTGGTACCGAGCTCAGGGAGAGATATCGTCCAGTGTGATCTCTTCACCTAGGACGGAGATGTTCTACTGGATTACCATCATGTTTTCGCAAACCCTTGGTACCGCTCTAGGTGATTGGACTGCGGATAATGCTGGCTTTGGTTATGCAGGTAGTTCGGTGGTGTTTGGTGGCATCTTGCTTGTCATCGTGGCTGCTTATCTGTGGACCAAGATATCTAGGACTTTGCTATTCTGGGCTGCTTTCATCATTACGCGTCCTCTTGGGGCTGTTGTTGGAGATTTCTTGGATAAGCCGATTAGCAAGGGCGGGTTGGAGCTGAGCCGCTATACAGCCTCGATTGCATTGCTTGTGGCGATTGCTATTCTTGTTTACCTTTCTACCTTGAAAAGTAAGCGGAGTGAGCCAGTGACCTTAGATTTGGATGCGGACAGTTAATTGAACGATTTAGTAAACCATAGATGAGATTATTTTCAGCATTAAGTATTCATGCTCTGGGATTTTCCGTGCTTTGTAAATAAGTCAAATGTAGTCGTCTGAATAAACCATGCACATGCATTAGAAACTCAAAATCCCCGAGTAGATAACTACTCGGGGGCTTTTATTTTTATGGCTCATGAAAATTAGGTGTCTAGAGAAGACGATTTTTCCTACTTGTGTTTATTACTCAATAGATTTGTAGAAAATCGAGTCTAATTAAATAGTGTTTCGGCGTGTGACAGAAATTATCGATAGTAGGTACCATAGTCAGTGCCGGACCTAGACCACCCGGCTGTGTATGATTAAAAGGACCCAGACCATGACCAAACCACATACCCGAGATCTATCCGCAGTACGCCCGCGCGGCTGTGCCAGCATCCACAGTATAAAACCTATCCCCCTCAGTTCAGCCCCGAGCAGACTGAGCTGTTCCATAAACTGCTAGGGGAGGGCGCAATTTGAACGCCTACCCCAAGTATTTCCTCCGAAGCCCTGAAATCCGCTCCCGAGCTTGCCAGTTGGTCGCTGGCTTGCCGGTTGATCAGGACAAGCCGCTGGTCATCGAAATTAAGGAGATGACCCGTTCCCTGGCCCAGAACAGTATGTTTTGGGCGTGTCTCACCGATATCGCCGAGCAGGTGAGCTGGCACGGGCGAAAGCTCGCTAAGGAGGACTGGAAGCATGTCCTCAGCGCCGCTCTGTATCAGCAAGACGTGGTACCGAACATCGACGGTACCGGCTTCGTGGTGCTGGGTAAGTCCACCTCCAAGATGATTGTGCGGGAGATGCGCGACCTTATCGAGCTAGCGCAGTCCTTTGGCGCCCAGTAGGGCGTGCAGTTCGGGGATACATTCGCTCTGAACCCGACACCACAGATCGTCAAATCTGTGGTGGAGGCTGCCTTCAACTACGACAATTTCCGCGGTGGCCCCATCGACGGCCCGCAGGAACTGGCCGTCAAAGCGGAGGCTCGCTACAACGAGCAGACTAGCCTGCTGATGTGCGAGTTGGGAGAGCTTTCAGGGTTGTCACCCAAGCATCTGCTGTTCGGCTATACCGGCACTATGGGAAGCTATGTGATGGCTGCAGCTGACGGCCTGATCCGAGCCGCCAAGCCAGGAGAGTCAACTGCCTGGCGTGCTGACGAAATCCCTCTAGTGAAGGCTGTGTATCGCGGCACCGGGCTAGCCAAGTCCACTTAGCACATGGAAGAGTTTTACCGGATGCTGAGCGAGGTGAATCAACTCAAGCGTACAGTGGACCAGTATCGTAGCGAGGGACTGACAGATAAAGCCAGCGAGTTGCTGGAAGAACAGGGAGGGATCCTTAAGTCGCGTCGCAACCTGAGCAGCACACAGCAGCAGGTGCGGGTAGTTCGCAACAAGATTGACCTGATTCAACGTGACAAGACTTTGGAGTCTGAGGAAAAGCGCCGTCGGATTGATGAGTTGCTGGCACATAAGAATGGCCTCGTGTACCAAGCCGTCAATCACAACCGGGATAACTGGTAATAACCGCGCATATTCGGAGGGGGATTGGTTTATCATCAATGCTGCTCGCCAGATCAGAGAGCTTCTTGGGTGTGTGGGCCATCACCAGCCCAGTTTTCTCCGTGTTTGGGTAAACCACATGAAATGTGGCTTACCCCCTTAGCTTGATACGCTGGCAATCATTGCAGTTTTGCTGCATCACCAATGCACTTCACGGATGCCCAGCAGTTGTTAAGCCAGTCAGTGTCTGAGTTCTTCTGACACAGGGTGTTAACTATTGCGTCACCGCCAAGCATTACCGTTTTGATTTTCAACCCTTCCATAGCTTCAGTATCGGAAACATTTTGTTCTTGATGTAGGTTTCTATTGCAAGATAGTCCGCTAACTTCACCCAGAATAGTGAAATAGCGATCAGGTTTGCCACTAAATATTTTTACCTCACCAACCTTCGCTCTCTCGGAAGATGAAAGACTGTCAATTCTTGGGTTTTGAGCACAACCCGTCATCAATAATATTAAGCCCGCGCAAACTAACGCCTTGTTCATTACCATCATAACCTCTTATGAGTGGGTCTCGGTTGATAGCATTTTGATAGGAGGGATAACAAGGCCGCTGATTTAGACCAGTGACACCGATCACGTCTCTTCTTCGTTTTTCTTTAGGAGAGCGCGTACCTCTGACAAAAGTAACTCAGTTCCTTGAGCACGTAATCACGTGTGGTTGGTTGTTCAATGAAAGCCACTTCGGCAAGCGCTGGTGTTCCGCCTCTTATGCCCGTGACTGGTATCTCACTGAGGAGCAGCACTAGCAAAAGCAGCATAGCTTTGAGTCGTTCATCGTGTTTACTCTAGTGTTGCTGCAGAAAGTGGTGGTGCGCATCTATCAGCTCTATCTGAAAGGCGGTCTCCCTATGAAGAAGGACTGGGATGGCCTGCTCACCCAGGACAAAGTGATCAAGGGGGCAGCATGAGCGCAGCCCAACAGCAAGGAGAGTTAGCCGCCTTAATGGACGAGCTGGACGGTGTTGACCTGACTCAGCAGAACAAGCAGGTACTGACAGAGCGGATTCTGCGCATGATGCAGGTTTGAACTCAATCACATCTAGGGGCTTTGGCCCCTTTTTTGATACCCAAATGGGTCTGAAAGTGGTAGGTTTCTTTCCATTAATCTGTATGAGTATACAGTATTTTCACAGCCGAGAGGTTGAGAGAGAACGGGAGACATTGGATGGAATCATCACTGACCGAACTAGAAGAACTTATCGAGACATTGGATTTGACGCCCCAGGAGGAAGATAGAATCGCGCGCATTCTAGAGAAACTACGCGATGAAGCTGCTGCGTCGTAAAGATGTGGAAGGATTCGGATTGGCCCGCTACTGAGCGGGCTTTTCTATGTCTTGGAGGGGAGAAAAGAAAAAAGCCTGCATTTCTGCAGGCTTTCTAAATCTTGGATCACCGGTGGATCATTTTGGTTCCTGTTTCAGGCCAGCCTCTGTCGCGATGGTTTCGCTAAGTTGCTGTTTTAACTCGTGTTGTCCTGTCGGTGTCCTAGTTAAATTGGTGGAGCTGGGGGGATTTGAACCCCCGTCCAAAATTACTACATCCTCGGTACTACATGCTTAGTCACTCTTTACATTCGCCAACACGCTGCGGAGAGACACGCCACGCATTGACTAGCTCGATTGGTTTTAATGCTTCCGCCCCGAGCAGGACTTCCACACGATCCTGTGAAGGATGACCTTCCGATTCCCTAGGACACAGGCAAGCTAGGGTAGAAGGGCTCAGCGCAGGTTATTAAGCTGCGAGTGCGTAGTTTTCGTCGTTTGCGACTATTTTTTTGCGGTTTGTTAACGAGGCCTACCGCACCTCGGCATGCACCTTGGGTTTCGTGAATCTTGTCGAATCCAGAATCAGCCCCAAGTTGTCAAAAGCGATTGTACGCAAAAATCCTGTCATGGCAAGGCGTTGATGGCAATCGACCGGCTGATGCCGGTCGATTGCTGGTTTATTGGGCGCCGTCCTCATCTTGGTGGCGGCGCCGGCGGCCTGTTATCAGCCGCGGTTCTTGTTCTTCATGATGCGGGCTTTTTCCCGATCCCATTCACGGGCCTTGGTGTCTTCCCGCTTGTCGTGTTCTTTCTTGCCCTTCACCAGGCCTATTTCGACCTTGACCCAGCACTCTTTCCAGTAGAGCGCCAGCGGCACTATGGTGTAACCCTGACGGGCGGTCAGGCTTTCGAGCTTGTCGAGTTCACGGCGGCTCAGCAGCAGTTTGCGGGTGCGGGTCGGGTCACACACCACGTGGCTGGAGGCGGCGTTCAGCGGCAGGAAGGTGGAGCCGAACAGGAAGGCCTCGCCTTGCAGGAAGATGACATAGGCTTCGCTGATGTTGGCCTTGCCCGCCCGCAGAGATTTGACTTCCCACCCTTGCAGGGACAGGCCGGCTTCCACACGCTCTTCGATGAAGTACTCGTGGCGGGCACCTCTGTTGAGTGCAATGGTGCTGGACCCGGCTTTGTTTTTACTGTTCTTTTTGCTCATGACGGGGGCCTTCGGCGATGTTGATGAAGGCGCATTATACGTGGGTGGCGGCGGCTGTAAAACGCGCAACCGCTCGAGTGGTGGCTTTATGAGCAGTTCCGGGATGATTTTGGGAGGCAGGGCGGTTTTAACCCGTGTGAGACGGCAGCGGCAAAACGTACAATGGTGCGAGTGGTGGCTTTATGAGCAGTTCCGGGATGATTTTGGGAGGCAAGGCGGTTTTAACCGGAAAATAAGGCGGCAGCGCTAAAACATGCAACTGCCATGTCGGTGGTTTTATAAGCAGCTTCGGCGTGATGTTGGGAGGCAAGACGGTTTTAATCGAACGTAAGAGGACAGCCTCGAATACGAGTAGTGGCTTTATGAGCAGTTCCGGGGTGATGTTGGGAGGTCGGGGCGATTTCTACGCGACAAGGCGTGGTGATAAAATGAGCAATGGGTCGGCGGATGGTGTTGTGCACCTTTTCGGCGGTGATTTTGGCTGACAAGGTGGTAAAATCGGGCCGATTGGATGAGGAAAGCCCATGCCCCGTATTACTCGTAGTGCCCTGGTGATGTTCAGCGCCGAACAAATGTTCAGGCTGGTCAATGATGTTCACGCTTATCCCGAGTTTCTGCCCGGCTGTGTCGGTAGCCGCGTCCACGAGACGGGCGAGGATTACATGATGGCCTCGGTCGATGTGGCCAAGGCGGGCATTGCCAAGACCTTTACCACCCGCAACCTGCTCGATGCCAATCGTCAGATCAAGATGGAGCTGGTGGAGGGTCCCTTCAAGACCCTGGCGGGCTGGTGGACCTTCACGCCGCTCGATGTGGATGCCTGCAAGGTGGAGTTCGATCTCGATTTCGAGTTCACTTCCAAGCTGATCGAACTGGCCTTTGGCCAGATCTTCCGCGATCTGGTGGGCTCCATGGTGCTCGCCTTCTCCAACCGCGCCAAGGTGGTATACGGTGTCTGATCTGCTCAATATCGAAGTCGCCTATGCCCTGCCAGAGCGGCAAACCGTACTGCGCATCCGGGTTGCTCCCGGCACCAGCGTGCTGACCGCCATCGAGCAGTCCGGCATACTGAACAAACACCCGGAGATCGATCTCGCGGTCAACAAATTCGGCATCTACAGCCGTCCGGTCAAGGGCGCCGAGCCGGTGCAGGATGGGGATCGCATCGAGATCTACCGTCCGCTGATCGCCGACCCGAAAGAGATGCGCAAGAAGCGGGCCGAGAAGGCGAAAGAGGAAGGCCGTGCCGACGTGGTCACCGGCGGCCGGCCCGACGTGCATCGCAAGCGGGACGATGCCGAGTAGCTCTAATTGAGATCATTTTTACAGCATAAACAAGAGGCGCCATGGCGCCTCTTTGCTATTTCATGCTGCTGGATTTGGATGGGCAGCAGCTAGTCGGCGTGTCGGGTCGTGTCTACAGCGCAAGCAACTGCTCGTTTTCCAGCGTCTCAATGCCGCTCTCCTGCTGGGCGAGCACGCGCATGGCATGGGCCACCTGGCGTGCCTCGATGGCGCGCCAGCGGCTGAATCGCCCTCGCAGCAGCGGTTTTATCAGCGGGTAGATGGCCTGAATGAGTTGCTCGGCGGCGCGCGGTGGCTGGCGATCGCCGAGCAGCATGGCGGGGCGCAGGATGGCGAGCCGTTGCCACTCCTGTGCCAGCAGGGCCTGCTCCATCTCGCCCTTGGTGCGGGGGTAGAGGGCGGGGGAGCGGGGATTGGCGCCGAGGCTGGAGACCACGATAAAACGGCGGCAACCGTGGCGACGGGCGAGGGCGGCGAAGGCCAGCACATAGTCGAGATCGACCCGGCGAAAGGCGGCGTCGGAGCCGGCGTCCTTGCGGGTGGTGCCAAGGCAGCAGAAGGCAATATCGATGGGGGTGGGCAGCGCAACCTCGTCCAGGCGGTCGAAGTCGACTGGCAGCCAGTGGTGGTTTGGGGCCGCTGCGCCCGGTTTGCGGCAGAGCAGGGTCAGCGAATACTCGGGGGCGAGCTGGCGGACGAGCTCCCGGCCGATGAGGCCGGTGGCGCCTGCGATCAGGACTTGGCTCATGACTCTCTCCTCTGGGGCTGATGCGTGTCTCTCAGCATGGCGCCACAGACGGGCCATTGCACCTTGATAACGGCACCTTGATAACGCATCGGCCGCAATGGCGCATAAAACAAAACCGGCCTTGGCCGGTTTTGCGAGATATCAGAGCGGAGTGGTGAAGGCTGCCGGGAGCGGGAAGTCGCCCGTGGCCGTCGCCAGCCGATCTCCAACGAAGTTCAGGGCCAGCTCCTTGCGCTCCTTGTCACCACGCCCGGGCGTGAACTCATAGAGATAGTACCAGGTGTTGGGATCGAAGCCGTCGCGCAGCATGGGAGAACCCAGCACGAATTCAACCTGCTCGCGGGTCATGCCCTGGCGCAGTTTGTCGACCTGTTTTTGTTCCACATAGTTGCCCTGGGGAATATCGATGCGATAGACCAGGCTGCAACCGGACAGGGTGAGGGCGGTCAGAGCCGCGGCAATCAGGTGTTTCATCCGCATATCGGGTTCAGATCATCCATACAGTCTTTTTAGCTCGGCAAATCATACCCACTCCCTGTGCGGAAGTAAAAAGCCATTGATCCATCAACCAATAAAAAGGGCCGCATGGCGGCCCTTGGCAAATACCGCAAGGGTTACATGGCGCTGCGGAAGATGGCGACGATCTCGGCGTGGCTCGCCTGTTTCGGGTTGGTGAAGCCGCAGGCATCCTTCAGCGCATTGGTCGCCAGCAGATCGAAGTCATCGGCCTTGACGCCGAGTTGTTCCAGCCCGGCCGGGATCTTCACATCCCGCGCCAGCTGCTTGATGGCATCGATGGCGGCGGCGGCGCCCTGCTCGTCGTTCATGGCGCTGACATCCACGCCCATGTGCCGGGCCACGTCCTTGAGGCGAGCGGCGCTCACCTGGGCGTTATAGGCCTGCACGTGGGGCAGCAGCACCGCATTGCAGACGCCGTGGGGCAGGTCATAGAAGCCGCCGAGCTGGTGCGCCATGGCGTGCACATAGCCGAGGCTGGCGTTGTTGAACGCCATGCCGGCCAGGAACTGGGCATAGGCCATCTGCTCGCGGGCATGCAGATCATCCCCCTGTGCCACGGCGGTGCGCAGGTGTTTGGCGATGAGCTGGATGGCCATGATGGCGCTGGCATCGGTGACCGGGGTGGCGGCGATGGAGACATAAGCCTCGATGGCGTGGGTCAGGGCATCCATGCCGGTGGCGGCGGTGAGACCGGCAGGCTTGGCCAGCATCAGCTCGGGGTCGTTGACCGACATCAGCGGGGTGACGTGCTTGTCGACGATGGCCATCTTCACGTGACGGGCCTCGTCGGTGATGATGCAAAACCGGGTCATCTCGGAGGCGGTGCCGGCGGTGGTGTTGATGGCAATCAGCGGCAACTGCGGCTTGGCGGAGCGATCCACCCCTTCATAATCCTGAATGCTGCCACCGTTGGCGGCCACCAGGGCGATGCCCTTGGCGCAGTCGTGGGGGGAGCCACCGCCGAGCGAAATTACGCAGTCACAGCCGTTGGCCTTGAGCATGGCCAGGCCCGCTTCCACGTTGGTCATGGTGGGGTTGGGTTTGGTCTCGTCGAACACCATGCTCTCGATGCCATGCTCCGCCAAGAGCTTGGCGACCCGGGCCACCACGCCTATCTGATTGAGGACGCGGTCGGTGACGATCAGCGCCTTGCGATGGCCATAGCCCTGAATATCGGCTGCCGCCTCTTGCAGGCAGCCGGCTCCCATCAGATTGACTGCGGGAATGTAGAATTTGAATGTCGCCATGGAGGACTCCGATAATTAGCCATTAAGTGGTATGCGGGCGTCAACATAGCAGCACAGGAGGAGATAAAAAGGGGTCAATGGTATCTGGTTTGCAACTTTGTGGACTCGATCGCGCTCTGATTGCGTCCCCTGAGAGAGGGCTTGACAAGCGCCGGGAAGGAGGGGGTAATGGAAAAACGTTTTCCATTAAATTCATCAAGTTAGCAAACGTTTTGCGCAGAATTAGTGACTGTCAATGCGTGGAAGTGTGAGTTGCTTCAAGGAATTGGAAAGCGCTTTCGACCATAGTGCCCCCTTCCCCAAAACGATGGGGAAGCAGGCTTGAAAGTAAACGAAGCACCATCTTAACTGCACCTTGCCGCCCGGTGGCGAGGCGCAACCAGGAGTCCAATATGTCTGATGTTTTCCACTTGGGTTTGAAGAAAGCTGATCTGCAAGGCGCCACCCTGGCGATCGTTCCTGGTGACCCCGAGCGCGTGAAGCGCATCGCAGAACTGTTGGACAACCCGGTACACCTGGCCAGCCATCGTGAATTCACCACCTGGCGTGGCGAGATGGGCGGCACCGCCGTCATCATTTGCTCCACCGGTATCGGTGGCCCGTCCACCTCCATCGCAGTGGAAGAGCTGGCTCAGCTGGGCATCCGTACCTTCCTGCGCATCGGCACCACCGGCGCCATCCAGCCGCACCTGAACGTGGGCGACGTGATCGTCACCACCGGCTCCGTGCGCCTCGACGGTGCCAGCCTGCACTTCGCACCGATGGAATTCCCGGCCGTTGCCGATTTCGAGTGCACCACCGCACTGGTCGAGACCGCCAAGGAGCTGGGCTCCAAGCTGCACGTGGGCGTGACCGCGTCTTCCGATACCTTCTACCCGGGTCAGGAGCGTTACGACACTTACTCCGGCCGTGTGGTTAACCGCTTCCAGGGTTCCATGAAAGAGTGGCAATCCATGGGCGTGCTGAACTTCGAGATGGAGTCTGCCACCCTGTTGACCATGTGTGCCAGCCAGGGCCTGCGTGCCGGTATGGTGGCGGGTATCATCGTCAACCGCACCCAGCAAGAGATCCCGAGTGCGGCCACCATGGCAAAAACTGAATCTGATGCGATCAAGATCGTGCTGGGCGCCGCCCGCAAGCTGATCTAATCGCGGCTCTTGTCACAAGAGCACGAGTGGGGGGTGGGGGCCGTTGCGAAAGCGCGGCCCCTATCTTTATCTGCCGTTTGCCAGCGTAACCGTCGTTCGTCCCGTCTCTAGCATCCCAACCTTCATTTCTTCTGCCGCATCACAGATAACCAGCATATATCGCTGCCACGGGCTTGCCGCTCGGCGGGGGGACTAAGTCCATTTGCTTTTCCCAACCTGTATTTCTTCTGCCGTATCAGAACGGACTGGCACACCTCGCTACCACGGGCTCGCCGCTCATTGGGTGGACGAAGTCCAGGGCGCTGGCGTGCAGCATCAATCTGGGGGGCCGCTCGGTGCCCGGTGGCAGCAGGCCGCCATAGAGATCGCAGCCGAGAATAGGATGACCCAACTGCTGGCAGTGGATGCGCAGCTGATGGGTGCGGCCGGTCTCGGGCGTCAGCATCACCCGGGTCAGTGACAGCGGCACATCCTGCCCCTGTTGGCGGGTGAGGCGCTCCAGCACCCGATAGCGGGAGCGGGCGGGCTTGCCGCTGGCGGCGCAGATCTTCATCAGCGGGAACAGCGCCGGATCCTTGGCGATGGGGGCATCGATGATCCCCTCATCCTCGGCCAGATGGCCGCAGAGCAGCGCCTCGTAGGTCTTGGCCACGGTGCGCTGGCTGAACTGCTGGCACAGGAGGGCGTTGATGGCCTTGTTTCTGGCCACCACCATGAGGCCGGAGGTGCCAAAGTCGAGCCGATGCACCAGGGTGCAACCGGGAAAATCCTGTACCAGCCGATAGTGCACCGAATCGAGGTTCTGTGGGTTCTTGCCCGAGAGGCTGAGCAGGCCGCTCGGCTTGTTGATCAGCAGCAGATGCGCATCCTGATGCAGGATCTCGATGTCGGTATGGCAAGGGGGGGCGATAAAGGTGTCGACGATGGCAGACATGGTGCTGAGCTGGCGAAGAATGGGGAGCAGATGATAGCCAATTTTCCCCCGGTGAGCGAATCTGGCACGGCGCGGCTGCCGGTTTTATCGGCAAACAGGCGCGTTGCCGCCCCGACCTAGTCCGTTTTGTGACCGTCTGCCGAGTTCAAGCGACGCCCTGTTGCTAAGGTATGGCTCCCTTTTCCGTTGTACAGGAGTCTGTCATGCCACTGCCCGTCATTCTCGATTGCGATCCCGGCCACGATGATGCCATCGCCCTCATCCTGGCGCTGGCCAGCCCCGAGCTGCGGGTGCTGGCGGTGACCACCAGTGCGGGCAATCAGACGCCGGACAAGACCCTCAACAATGCCCTGCGCATCCTCACCCTGCTCGGCCGCCAGGATATTCCGGTGGCGGCGGGGGCGCCCAAGCCCTTGGCCCGCGAGCTTATCATCGCCGACAATGTGCACGGGGAGTCGGGGCTCGATGGCCCAAGGCTGCCGGATCCCGGCTTCACCCCCCAGCCCATGACGGCGCTTGAGCTGATGGCAAAGGCGCTGCGCGCGAGCCCGGAGCCGGTCACTCTGGTGCCGACCGGCCCGCTCACCAATATCGCCCTGCTGCTGGCGGCCCATCCCGAGCTGCACCCCAAGATAGGGCGCATCGTGCTGATGGGCGGGGCGGCCGGGGCGGGCAACTGGACCCCGGCGGCGGAGTTCAACATTTATGTGGATCCCGAAGCGGCCGACATGGTGTTCAAATCCGGTATTCCCATTACCATGTGCGGGCTGGATGTGACCCATCAGGCGCAGGTGATGGACGCGGACATCGAGCGGGTGCGCGCCATCGCCAATCCGGTGGCTCGCTGCGTGGCGGAGCTGCTCGATTTCTTCATGATCTACCACAGAGACCCCAAGTGGGGTTTCCTCGGTGCTCCCTTGCACGATCCCTGCACCATCGCCTGGTTGCTGGCACCGGCCCTGTTCCACGGGACGGATTGCTGGGTCGGCATCGAGACGCAAGCTGTGCATACTGTGGGGATGACGGTGGTGGATCGCTATGGCCTGACCGGCAATGCGGCCAACGCCCATGTGGTGCTGGGGCTGGATCGGGGCGGTTTTATCGATCTGCTGGTGCAGCGTCTGCAGGCATTTAATTGATATCGGGTGTGAATGGACAGGGGGCAGGGGATGGGAAAAGAGACGCTGGCACTGCTGGTTTGTATGCAACTGACGGCCTGTGCCACGCCATTTGAGAGGATGTGGCAGGGGCTGGCGACCTGCGATCTGGATCATCTCTATCTCGACAGCGAGAGCGGGGAGGCTTCAGATCCGCAGCTCAAGACCTTCACACCCTACAAGACTACCGATGGCTTCGCCTGGTACAAGACCCACCAGGAGCTGCATGGCCTGCCCATCACCGGTTTTCTCGTGCCGGCGTCGACCTTCGAGGTGCATGCGCTCTTTGTCGACACCCCCATCGCCAATGCCAGACGGCTGACTCACAACGCCTATGGCAGCGAGTTTACCGACGAGGAGAAGCACAATCGGGGCGAGGCTCCCTTGCTGCTACGCGACCCCAACAACCCCAAACGCTCCATTATCGATTGCACCAAGGGGGAGATGGAGGAGTCGCTGCCCGAAGAGCCGTTCCCGGAATAGGGGCGAGCCACAAGATGGGCTGAACTATCTACCGTCAGACAACAGAGAGGGGAGCCATGGCTCCCCTCTCGTTATTGCATCTCTAGCTGATGAGATAGACCCTCAGGGATAGCCGAGGGTTTCCTTGATGACGGGCAGATTGGCCGCAATCCAATCCGGGTTGATGGGCCCCCAGTCACTGATGCGATAGTGACCCTGTAGATGGCGCGCCCCCTCGGTCTGCTCGAAGCCGCAGAGGATGTCGAGCTCCGCCAGGGCACTTAGCGTATCCTGGGCGGTGCGCCTCGGCATACCGGTCGCTGCCATGATGGCAGGGATGGTATCGGTGCCTTGGCTTATCAGATGAGCGACATAGAGCCGGCGGTAGAAGCTCGATTTTGTCTTGCTTGGCTCACTCATGAGTGACCCCCGAGGCATAGCGGCTTCTTCATATCTCATCTTCCAGCCGGTCGAAGTAACGCCAGGTCGCGATGGCAGCCTTGCCCATCACCAGCGCCCAGATGCCGAACCAGAACCAGCGGAAGAAGCTCCAGGTAGAGGCGTCAGGTTGGGTGCTCTCGATCTTGGTGACGTTGGGGAACAGGGAGAACATGTTCACGCGCCAGCCGTAGGAGGTGATGATGGCCAGGCGCTTCTCGAACTCCATGGACTTGGCCTTGGCCTGCACGTCGGCGGCATTGAACTTGAAGTAGAAGGGCCAGCCCCACAGGGTATCTTCATTGCGGAACACCCGGATCTTCTCGCCGGGGCGCTCGGTGTAGATGTAATAGACATCCACGGTGGGGCCATCTGCCGGATTTTTCTGGCTGATGGGGCCGTCCTTGTCGGTGCGCTTCACCTCAACCCCGGTGATGGTGGCGATGGTGTGTTCCGGCAGGTAATAGTCGAGCCAGAGCGCGGAGAGCAGGGCGATCAGGCCCAGACAGATAAAGGCGGGTTTCTTGAACTTCGGGCTCATGGTGTTCTCTAGGTGAGGGGGAATGGCGTGCCTCTACAATACCCATATTTGCGGATAGAGCCCAGCCCCTAATGGCGCCCAATGCCCAAAAAGTCGTTTAAAACAGCCGGTCTTCTGACAACCCGTGGCGGGTTGCCCGCTCTGTCGTGGGGATGTCGAGGCGGGCTTGCCTGTGATGGCCGCGGCGCGGTGATAAGTGCCATTTTGAGGCGCGCTGTGACAGTGGCTGACGGTCGGCGCTTGCCTTGGCGGGCTGAGCGAGTTGTTATGACTGAAATCCGCCGCTGGAAAAGGTTTTTTCTTGTGTGAAAAGAGGCGGATGGGCAAGATTGAAGGCTTGTTATCATGGAGGTGTAGTGTGTCCCACTGGATTGATCCCGCTATTCTGGCGCTGTTTATTCCCACGTTCTTCTTCGTTTCCGTCACCCCGGGCATGTGCATGACCCTGGCGATGACCCTCGGCATGAGCCTGGGGGTGCGCCGTACCCTGCACATGATGTGGGGGGAACTCATCGGGGTCGGCCTGGTGTCCGTGCTCTCCGTGGTGGGGGTGGCGGCCGTCATGCTTAACTACCCGGCGCTGTTCTCGGCCTTCAAATACGTGGGGGGCGCCTACCTGGTCTGGCTCGGCATCCAGATGTGGCAGGCTAAGGGCAAGATGGCCATACCGGCGGACCTGTCGGCCGGCCAGCAGACCAAGCCGCTCGGGCTGGCACTGCAGGGCTTTGTCACCGCCATCGCCAACCCCAAGGGCTGGGCCTTCATGGTTTCCTTGTTGCCGCCCTTCATCAATGCGGCCAAGCCGATGGCGCCGCAGATAGGCGCCCTGGTGACCCTGATCCTGGTCATCGAGTTCAGCTGCCTGCTGCTCTACGCGAGCGGTGGCCGCACCCTGCGCCACTTCCTCGCCAAAAGCGGCAACGTCACCCTGATGAACCGCATCGCCGGCTCCCTGATGCTGTTTGTGGGCGTCTGGCTGGCCTTCGGCTGAGAACCTGTTCACGATCTTACTGCGAGGCCGTGATCAAGGCTCATGTGCTGCTCACCTATGTGAAACAAATGGCTCACGTATGTGTATACGCTCCGGTTCCTGCGCTGCTCTTCACCTTGCTGACTGCCTCTCGTGACAGGTCGTGAACCGCTTCTGATAGCGCGAGCAATGCAAAAAGGCCACCTCTCTGCCGGGCAGGGAGGTGGCCTTTTTCGTGGGTGGCTGGCGGCGCTGGTTAGTCGGTCAGACAGTCCGGATCGAACACATATTCCCCCGCCAGCCAGCGCAAGATCTCGCTCACGCAGATCTGATCCTGGAACGGCAGGTAGCGAGCCTTGAGATAGGTCTGTTGCTCCGGGGTGAGCTGGGCCAGGCCGATGTCCTGGAACAGCGGCAGGTCTGCCTGGATCATGGCGGAGATCTGCGGGCCGCAGGTGGCGTTGAGGGAGGCGTGCAGCGCCTTGTCCGGATCGTACTGCTTGCCGAGCTTGTAGCTCACCGGCAGGGTGGCGAGCGGCAGCACCGAGAGCGCCGCCTGCTTCATGGGGTTGACCGCGTGGCCCGCCACCAGATCGCCGAGTTCGGTGCGGTTCTCGAAGGCGCGCAGGTGCAGGAAGCTGCTGGCCTTGCTGCCGTCGTTGACCGGGTAGTTGTCCCACAGGAAGGGCTTGCGGTGCAGCCAGTCGGCGGCCTGTTTGAGGTGCGCCGCCGGGTACTCGCTGGAGCAGACCTTGGGACCGGTCCAGAAGATGTCAAAACCCTTGTCCAGACCCTGACCGAGATCCTGCAGGTAGTGGGGCGGCATGGCGCCGAACACCTTCTCCAGCACGGGATCGGTGGAGTAGTAGCTGGGGCAGAACAGCAGCCGGCTGGCTTTGCTGTGGGCCGCGATGTCGTGGGCTATGGTGAGCTGCCAGTGGGCGAGATCCGGGGTGTCCCCCTTCATGTCATCAAACAGCACCGCCAGTATGTCCGGTTGCAGCGCCTCGTCGATGAGCCGCACCTTCTCCAGCAGCGCGGCGCGCTTGTGAGGATAGTCGTGATGGGCGCCCATGGGGCTTAAGCCCACCCCGAAGGCGAGGCCGTTGTCGCGGCACTGCTGGGCCAGGCGACGCAGATCGTCGAGCTGCTGTGCGGGCCAGGGCTGGGCCCAGTGCTTGCGCAGATAGCCATCTTCTTTTGGCGCGTAGATGTAGAAGCCGTAGCCATGACGGGGCAGCCACTGGGCGTAACGGGCGCGGGCCTCCCAGCTCCAGCCTTTGCCGAAGAAGCCCTCGATCAGGCCCAGTTTGGGCGAGGGAGGGGTGAGACCTGACAACAGGGTTTGGTAAGGCATAATCGACTCCCTTCTCGCTAAAAACCTGTCCACCGTCTTGCGAAAATCCGTGGATCAGAAAGATGTGCTGCTTTGAACCTTATTATCACTACAAAGAGCGGTGACTGCGCCGCTATTCACCCCGTGTCGGCAGCAGGCTCTTGGCGGCGGTGATTTAAGCGGACCAGACAGGCGCCTTAAACCGGATCTTCTTCCAGGAAGCGTACCCCTATCTTGCGCGGTTCACCCTCTTCCATTTCCGCCACCGTCCAGAGCAGACCCTGCCAGGCGAAGTGGTCACCGACCACCAGATTATCGCCCAACTGGCCAGCGATAAAGTCACCGAGTGTCTGATCCGCCGCCTCGCTCACATCCAGCCCATAGAGCGGGGCGAGATCCACCAGCTTGGCGGCCGCCTCCAGCAGGAAGTCACCGAAGAAGCGCGGGCCCAGATCCTGCTCGGGCGCCTGGCTGAACAGCTGGCCGAGGGCGGGGAGATCGCGCTCGTGGCCGATGACGCAGAGGATGTCATCGGACTGCAAGCGGGTACTACCCGAGGGGTGCAGCAGCTCCTGACCCCGGAACAGCGCGCAGATGCGAGTGCCCTCCGGCATCCGCAGTTCCCGCAGGGGGGAGCCGATGCACCACTTCTCGGCGCTCAGGCGATAGACGAAGGTTTCCCACTGGCTGTCGAGATCGATCTCGAGCCCGGAGCGGGTGATGGGAGAGGGCGGCGCCGGCACCTCGACCCGTGCCAGCTTCGATGCCAGCGGCAGCGAGCTGCCCTGCAGGATGAGGGAGACCAGCACCACGAAGAAGGCAACGTTGAAGTAGAGCTGGGCGTTGGGTAGCCCGGCCATCATGGGGAAGACCGCCAGGATGATGGGCACGGCGCCGCGCAGCCCCACCCAGGAGATGAACCAGCGCTCGCGTGGGGCGAAGTTTTTAAACGGCAGCAAGCCAATCCAGACTGACACCGGGCGGGCAAACAGGATCATCCACATCGCCAGCGCCAGTGCGGGCAGGGCGATGGGCAGCAGGTTGCTCGGGGTGACGAGCAGCCCCAGCACCAGGAACATGCCGATCTGGCTGAGCCAGGTCAGCCCGTCCAGCACCGCCAGCGTGGAGCTGCGGCTGCGCAGGGAGAGGTTGCCGATCAGCAGGCCGGTGAGGTAGATGGCGAGAATGCCGCTGCCCCCCACCGCCGTGGTGATGGCGAAGATCAGCAGGCCGCCGCTGACGGTGAGCAGGGGATAGAGGCCGGGGGCCAGCTTGGCGCTGTTAATGAGGCGCCACAGCAACCAGCCGCCGCCAAGGCCGAGGCCGGCGCCGAGCCCAAATTGCTTGACCAGTTGCAGCAGCAGGAAGGTCCAGTCCAGCCCCTGCTGCTGGGTCGCCAGCACCTCGATCAGGGTGACGGTGAGAAACACCGCCATGGGATCGTTGCTACCGGACTCTATCTCCAGGGTGGCGCTGACCCGCTCGTTCAGGCTGCGCCCGCCGAGCAGGGAGAACACCGCCGCCGCATCGGTGGAGCCGACGATGGCGCCGATGAGCATGCCCTGCATCAGGTTGAGATCAAATAGCCAGGCGGCGGCGAGGCCGGTCAGGCCGGTGGTGATGGCCACCCCGACGGTCGCGAGCGACAAGGCGGGCCAGAGTGCGACCCGAAAGGAGGAGACCCGGGTGCGCATGCCGCCGTCGAGCAAGATGATGGCGAGCGCCAGGTTGCCCACCAGGTAGGCGACCGAATAATCGGCAAAATGGATGCCACCAGGACCATCCTCACCGGCCAGCATGCCGACGGCGAGGAAGATAACCAGAATGGGGATACCGACACGGGAGGAGAGCGCGCTTAACAGGACACTGCATCCCACCAACAAGGCACCGATAAAGAAGAAATTGTTGATGGTGGTGGCATCCAAAGGCGAGCTCCTTATAGCAGAATGCAAAATAATAGCAGAATGCAAAACAGGCACATTATATGCAGTTTGGGTCGCCTTGTGTGGCTTAATTGTGCATTAATTTGCAGTTTTTTACATTTTACGTGCTGTTTTTCTGGCCAGGTCCGCCGCGGCTTCCTGGTCAAAAAAGAGCAGTGAAGTGTGGCGGCCAGGGTCTGCGAAAATGTCGATCAGGGGAGCAAAAAGGGGGAGTGGGGGAATAAGGTTGCCCTCCCCGGGGAGGAGGGCAATGGGGCGCCAGCGGGCCCCTGCGCGGGATTTAGTCGCCTTTAGTCGTCTTCGTCGTCTTTGACTTCGCGGATCTTGTCCCGGTATTTGGGCAACTGCTTCTCGAGCCGTTTCATGTCCTTGATGGCATTGAGAAACAGGCCGAGCAGGAACAGCAGCGGCAGGCCTATCCATAACCACAGACTCATGAGTTTCTCCTCTCGTCGCGGCAGGGGGTGACGTCAACACTGACCAGGAGCTCGTCGAGCCGGGTCAGCATGGTCAATTTACCTTCAATATACCCCGTCTTCATGAGCGATTCCTCGCGTCGAGACAGGGGGTGACATAACGGGCCATGATCTCGTCGAGATGGGCCAGTACGGTCGACTTGCCTTCAATATCCGCCTGCTGCAGGCAAAGCGCCAGTGCATCCGGATCAAGTTGCTGTTCCTCGGCTTCCAGCGCGAAGCTGATGTGCCAGGGTTCGTAGGCGACGCCATCGCTCTCCCCCGCCGGCTTGGCGTAGGGCAGGAAGAAGCCGAAGTCGTTCATGTGATCGCCGAGCCAGTCGCTCAGGTCGCTAAACCAGCCGTTCTCCTCATATTCCCAGGGCTCCAGCGCCAGCTTGGTGGCGGCAGGCAGACAGTCCGGATCGTAGATGTCCAGATCCGTGCCCCAGTGATGGCGGCTGGTGCCGGGCAGGGCACTCCAGCGCAGGATGGCGTGCAGCCGCTCGGTCTCGCTGAGTTGCAGCGCGTCGAGCGGCTGGCCCGCCGCGTCCAGCAGCGGACGTTCGCCGCGCCACTTGCCGTTCCAGATGGCGAGCTGACGATCGAAGCCGCGCCAGCTGGAGGCGGGCTGTAGATTGTGACCGGCGTAGGCGGCGGCCACTTGCATGTCGTTGAAGGCCGCCGCGGTGGCGACGGTCAGGCGATGGGGGCCGCGCCCCACCAGGATGAGGTGGCTCTCGTCCAGCCCCAGCAGTTGATCCTGAGTCATGGCAGCAACCGCTCCAGCACCCCTTGGTACATGTCGGCCAGCAGATCGAGATCGCTCGCCTTCACACACTCGTTCACCTTGTGGATGGTGGCGTTGACGGGCCCGAGCTCGATGACTTCGGCACCGGTGGGGGCGATAAAGCGCCCGTCAGAGGTGCCACCGGTGGTCAGCAGGGCCGGGCGCTGGCCATTGACACTCTCGATGGCCCCGACTGCTGCCTCCAGCAGGGCGCCGGTGCCGGTCAGGAAGGGCTGGCCGGACAGAGTCCAGTTCAGCGCATAGTCGAGACCATGGCGATCGAGCAGGGCTTCGACCCGCTGGCGGATCTCTATATCGGTCAGCTCGGTGCTGAAGCGGAAGTTGAACTGCACCTGCAGCTCGCCCGGGATGACGTTGGAAGCGCCGGTGCCCCCCTGGATGTTCGCAATCTGGAAGCTGGTGGGGGGGAAGAAGGCGTTGCCCTCGTCCCAGACGGTGGCGGCCAGCTCGGTCAGGGCGGGCGCCGCGCGGTGGATGGGGTTGTCCGCCAGATGGGGATAGGCCACGTGGCCCTGCACTCCGCGCACCAGCAGATCGCCGGTGATGGAGCCGCGGCGGCCATTTTTCACCACGTCACCCACTTCCTGGGTGGAGGAGGGCTCGCCGACGATGCACCAGCGGATCTTCTCGTCTCTCGCCTCGAGGGTGTCGATCACCCGGGTGGTGCCGTTGATAAAGGGACCCTCTTCATCGGAGGTGATAAGAAACGCAATGGAGCCCGAATGATCCGGATGCTGGGCCACGAAGCGCTCGGTGGCCACCACCATGGCGGCCAAGGAGCCTTTCATATCGGCGGCGCCGCGGCCGTACAGCACGCCGTCCTGGATGGTCGGCTCGAACGGCGGGGTGTGCCACTTGTCGAGCGGCCCGGCCGGCACCACGTCGGTGTGACCGGCGAAGCAGAACAGCGGGCCTTCGCTGCCACGGCGAGCCCACAGGTTGGTGGTATCTTCAAACACCATGGGCTCGATGACGAAGCCCAGACGCTCGAGGCGCGCCGCCATCAGGGTCTGGCACCCCTCGTCCAGGGGGGTAACTGAGGGGCGGCGGATCAGATCCTTGGCCAGTGCGATGACATCCGACATCGGCGTTCCTTAACAGAAAAGTTTAACGAGGGAAGAGGGATTGATAGTGATCGGCCTTGAAGCCCAGGTGCAGCTCGCCGTCCTTGTCCAGCAGCGGGCGCTTGATCATGGCGGGCTGGGCCAGCAGCAGGGCGCGGGCCTTGCCGTTGTCGAGTCCCTGCTTGTCTTCGTCCGGCAGGGCGCGAAAGGTGGTGCCCCGGGTGTTGAGCAGGGCTTCCCAGCCGAGGCGTTCGAGCCACAGATCCAGCTGCGTTGGCTCTAGCCCATCGGCGCGGTGATCGTGAAAACGGTAGTCGACGCCTGCCTCGTCCAGCCACTTGCGGGCCTTCTTGATGGTGTCGCAGTTCTTGATGCCATAGAGGGTGGTGGCCATGGGGATCCTTAATCGCGGGGCCTGAGCCCGAAATACAAAGGCGTGACAACACGCGAAGCCCCGATTCTGGCATTCCGATCCCGTGATGGCAACGGCGACGCCCCGCCGCCAGCGTTTTTCTGCCGTCCGTTCAGCTGCCTTGAGACGGCCCTGAAAACACAAAACGCGCCGGTGGGCGCGTTTTGTAGGATCTATGCTCGGTTTTTTGGCTTATGGCGAGAGGGGCCACTGGTAATCGAATACCCGGGCACGCTCCCAGGGGGCGTTGGGCAGGCTGGAGGAGAGGCCGGCGTACTTGCCCACGTCGTCCACGACTATGGCGGAGAGGGTCGGCAGCTCGTGCTCGGTGCAATACATGCGGATGCGCTGCAGCAGGGTGCGCAGCTCGTCCTGGCTGCCCTCCAGCCCGGCCTGTTTGGCCAGCTTGGAGTAGCGAATGGTGGTGCGCTCCTTTGCAGACTCGATGAGGATGTCCCACAGCTTGTAGTCGCAATGGGTGCTCTCTACGGTGGCCAGGTTTGTCATAACTCTCTCCGGTGCGAAATGGTCGCGTTGTGTCGATGGGCATCTTGGCCAGTTCAACTGCGCTGGATGTTGATCCAAAGCAAAAAAAGTTGAGGTTGTTGGCTTGGCTGCTACGTAACGGAATTCTAGTGGCTATAAAGTGGTTTTAAAGTCTATTTTTTGTGATTTAAGTGGAATTTTGTGCTGTAAGTATCTGTTCAAGTCATCTTTATTGATAGGGATCAATGGGAAAGCCCGGCCTCGCCACTAGATTTCGCACCTCGATAACCTTATCAGGAGCGCATTTTGGAACTCTTATTCGTCTTGTTCGTGCTGATGGCCGTGGTCTACGGCATCGTCAAGGACTACAACCCGCAGGCCGTGCTGGCGCTGGCGGGGATGAGCCTGTTCACCCTGGCCTACTGGCTCGGGCTGCATCCCATCCTGCCCGCCGACAAGAGCACCGGGTTTGCCCTGTTCGACTTGTTCGAGGTGTTCAAGGGGATCTTCTCCTACCGGGCGGCGGGGCTTGGCCTCACCATCATGGCGGTGGCGGGCTTTGCCACCTACATGTCCCACATCGGAGCCTCCCAGGCCCTGGTGCGGGTAGCGGTCAAACCGGTGGCGGGCATCCAGTCCAGCTACCTGATGCTGGCCATCTGCTATCTGGTGGCGGTGTTCGTCTCCCTGTTCGTCACCTCCGCCACCGGCCTCGGTCTGTTGCTGATGGTCACCATGTACCCGGTGATGCGCAACCTCGGCATCAGCCCGGCCTCCGCCTGTGGCGTCATCGCCACCTCTCAGGCGTTCGAGATTGGCCCGACCCAGACCAACGCCATCTTCTCCGCCGGCCAGTCCGGCATGGATCCGACCAGCTACTTCGTGGATTACCAGATCTGGCTGGTGGCCCCCATGCTGCTGGTGACCATGGTGCTGCACTTCTTCTGGCAGCGTCACTGTGACCGCAAGGATGGCTGGGATCCCGCCCAGCACCGCGGCGATCACGCGGAGCTCGACGAGCAGGGCACCGACGAGGTGAAGGCGCCGACCTGGTATGCCCTGCTGCCCATCATCCCCTTCGTGCTGATGATGACCTTCTCCAAGCTCCTGGTGGATAACATCAAGATGAGCGTGGAGGTGGCCATGCTGCTGTCGGTGTTCATCGGCATGCTGTGCGAGCTGCTGCGTAGCCGCTCGGTGCGCACCTCCTTTGCGGGGCTCTCGAGCTTCCTCGACGGCATGGGCAAGGTGTTCGGCCCCGTAGTGGCGCTCATCGTCTGCGCCGAACTGTTCGCCGAGTCCCTCAAGGCCATCGGCGCCATCGATACCCTGCTGCATTCCGCCAGCAATGCCGGTATCGGCAGCGGCCTGATGACGCTGGTGATGGTGGGCCTCATCATGGTGGCCGCGGTCATCATGGGCTCCGGCAACGCCGCCTTCCTGAGCTTCTCCACCCTGGCCCCCGCGGTGGCGGCCAAGTTCGGGGTACCGGCGGTGACCATGTTGCTGCCGATGCAGCTCGCCTCCAGTATCGGCCGCAGCATCTCCCCTATCGCCGCCGTGCTCATCGCCTGCGCCGGCATCGCCAAGGTCTCCCCCTTCGTGGTGGTGAAGCGCACCAGCGTGCCCATGGCCGGCGCCTTGGTGACGGCGCTGGCGCTCAACTATCTGCTGTTTATGTAATCAGCTGGCGGACGGCTCTGGCCGTCCGCTCTTTTCACTCGGCTATTGGATGGGAGGCCTGCCTTCCCACGACATGGAGACGATGA
The DNA here is from genome assembly GCF_000820185.1 of Aeromonas tecta. Lineage (GTDB taxonomy): Bacteria > Pseudomonadota > Gammaproteobacteria > Enterobacterales > Aeromonadaceae > Aeromonas > Aeromonas tecta. The sequence goes on along the minus strand of NZ_CDCA01000036.1, from coordinate 1,965 downwards.
TGACAGATTCACGCAACGACTTTTCCCTGGACGCCTATCTGGCGGACCTCGCGCCGCTGATCAATCTCGATTGCGGCACCCGCACCCCGGCCGGGGTCGCCAGGGTCGCCGACATCATGACCGAGAAGTACCAGGCCATCGGCTGGCAGGTGGTGCGCCACCAGTTCGCCGACGAGTGCGGTCCCTGCCTCGAGATCACCAATGCCCCAGGCGCCACTCACTACGACGTGATGCTGGTGGGCCACATGGATACGGTGTTCCCGGAAGGGACCGCCGCCAAGCGGCCGCTTAAAGTCGAGGGCAATCAGGCCTTCGGCCCCGGTGTGTCGGACATGAAGAGCGGCCTGCTCTCCACCTGGTATGCGCTCAAGGGCATGGATCCGGCTGTGCTGGCCAAGCTCCGGGTGCTGGTGTGCTGCAACTGCGACGAGGAGATAGGCTCCCCCTGGTCCAAGGAGTGGCTGGTGGAAAAAGCCACCTCGAGCACCTGTGTGCTGGTGGCCGAGGCGGCTCGCCCGAGCGGGGATCTCATCAGCGCCCGCAAGGGCAACGCCAAGTACCGCATCCGTTTCCACGGCAAGGCCTCCCACGCGGGCTCTGCATTGGCCGAAGGCGTTTCCGCCATCACCGAACTCGCGAACTGGGTGCTGGCCATCAATGAGCAGGTGAACATGGAGACCGGCACCACCATGAACGTGGGGGTGGTGCAGGGTGGCACCGGGGTCAACGTGGTGCCGGACTTTGCCGAAGCCATCGTCGACTTGCGCTTCTGGAGCAATGAGGAAGCCGCCGCCGTGAACGACCGGCTCGGCTTCATGGCCAAGAATCCCTTCCTGGCCGGTTGCCGGGTCGAGGTGGAGCGCCAGACCTTCAAGCCGGCCATGCGCCCGAACGCAGATACCCAGGCGCTGATGGCGCTGGTGGAGGCCGCCGGGCAGGAGGAGGGGATCCCCTTCAACTGGCTAGAGGCGGGCGGCGGCTCGGATGCGAACTTCACCGCGGCCGCCGGGGTACCGTCGCTTGATGGCTTTGGCCCCATGGGGGGCGGCTTCCACTCGGAGAGCGAGTTCCTGCTGCTGGACAGCATAGAGCCGCGTATTCGTCTGCTTAAGCGGGTGTTGACCAAGCTGGCACGCTAAAAAATCGATTTGAAGCAGTGCAAACGGGAGGCCAAGGCCTC